>SVOB01000001.1 GCA_015066565.1 Oscillospiraceae bacterium
AGTGATGTGTTCAGCTAAGCGATACTAATAGGTCGAGGGCTTGACCATATTTCTTGGTTTCTTTTTTCTCTCTTTCTTCTTTTCTTGCTCCACTTTGTTCAGTTTTTTGGGTGCGATTGACAAACCTAAAAATATACCTCCTGATTTTCAGGAGGTTTTTTATTTGTATTTATTGTTATTTTATGCTATATTATATTAAAAAGGAGGTTTTATATGTCTGTTTCTAATATGAAAATAGCTTTGCTTATCGACGCAGATAATATTTCCGCTAAATATATAAAAACGATTTTTGACGAGCTTGCAAAGAAAGGCACTGTTACATACCGTAGGGTCTATGCCGATTGGTCGTCAACAAGAACTAACGAATGGCAAAAGGTTCTTGTTGACCACAGTTTAACTGCAATTCAGCAGTTCCCGTTTACAAAGGGTAAGAATGCTACCGATTCCGCTATGATAATTGACGCTATGGATATTCTTTACAGAAACGATTATCTTGACGCTTTCTGTATTGCAACGAGCGACAGCGACTTTACTTCAATAGCAAATAAGCTTCGAGAGGCGGGAATGTATGTTATCGGTATGGGCGAACAGAAAACACCGATTTCCTTTGTTAACGCGTGTAGCGAGTTTAAATGGCTTGACGCGATTGAAACTGAAGATGACTCTGACGACAGCGATACGGATTCAGTTGTTACAAGTAAGAAGAAAATCGCTCAGGCAGTTGAAGATTATATCCGTTCCGAAAGCGGAGAGGTTTATACAAGCGCATTAAAGAATTTTCTTAAAAATAAGTATCCCGGTTTTGACGAAAGAAACTACGGTTATTCAAAATTCTCAAAATTCTTAAATGATTTTGATAATATTGAGACCTATGAAAAGGATATGAAGGTTCAGGTTAAAGGCTCAAGGGTTGACAGCTCGGAAATCTATAATTATATTGATTCTCAGCGCCTTGCAACCAAGGATAAAACTATCAATATCGGCTTGCTTAAAAGCAATATAGTTAAGATGTATCCTCATTTTAACGTAAAGGATTACGGTTACAGCTCAATGAAAAAGTTTTTGCAGAGTATTCTCGGCATTACTATTGAAGGCGACTATGCCGTTCTACATAAGAAAAGCAGAAAACAGTAGGGGTTAAAAAATGAATGAGATATTTCACAGAAGAAGCATAAGAAAATATCAGGACAGACCCGTTGAAAAAGAAAAGCTCGAAATGCTTTTGAGGGCTGCTATGGCGGCTCCGTCGGCTAAAAATCAGCAGCCGTGGGAGTTCTATCTTGTTACCGATAAAGAAAAGATAGTTCAGTTATCGAAAACCAGCCCCTACGCTTCTTTTACCGATAAAGCGGCGGCGATGATAGTTCCCTGTTTTAAAAAGGATTGTATGATTCCCGAGTACGCTCAGATTGACTTGAGTATTGCAACCGAAAATATCCTTCTCGAAGCCGATTCGTTAGGGCTCGGCGCGTGCTGGATAGGCACCTGCCCTCAGGAGGAGAGAATGACAGCAGTCGAAAAAGTCCTTGATATTCCTGAAAATCTCAGGGCATTCAGTATAGTTTCAATCGGCTATCCCGCTGAAGAGAGAAAGCAGCAGGACAGATTTGATAAAAACAGAATTCATTTTATTAAATAAGGAGATATATTATGAAGTATTGTGCAAAATGCGGTAATATTATTGAGTCAGGCGTTGACGTTTGTCCCGAATGCGGTTATCCCGTAAACGAACCTGCGTCTCAGCCCGACGGAGTTTATCAGCAGGCAAACAATCAGCAGCAGGGCTATTATAATAACGCCTATCAACAGCCCTATTATCCTCAGCCAAATCCTGCCGCCGCGATGAACAGCGAAATTGAATCGGCTAATACGCTCGGTATTGTTTCGCTTGTGCTTTCGATTATCGGCGGAACATTTCTTACGATTGCAGGTCTTGTTACGGGCATAATCTGTATGAACAAAATAAAGCCCTTTAAAAACGGCGATATTTTCCCGAATAATCAGGCAAAGTCAGCTTACAGCCTCGGCAAAGCGGGAATGATTATTTCAATCGTTAAGCTCGCACTCGGCGTGATTATCGCAATAGCCTGGATAGTATTTATAGTTGTTATGGGCGCAGGCGCAATGGGCGAATTTCTTTATTAAACAATAACAAACAATAAAAAAAGGTCTGATGTGAATTATCACATCAGACCTTTTATTTTTTTTCAATTATTCTTTTGAGCTTTCAAGGAACTTGTAGCAGAGAGCTGCGAGCGCAGCGCCTACAAACGGACCTACAATGAATACCCAGAGTGAAGCGAGAGCGTCGCCGCCTGCGAAAACAGCGGGAGCAATACTTCTTGCAGGGTTAACTGATGTGCCTGTAAGACCGATTCCGAGAATATGAACAAGTGTAAGCGTAAGACCTATAATGAGACCGCCGAAGGAACCGTGGTTGCCTTTTTTGCTTGTAACACCGAGAATGGTGAGAACAAACGCAAAGGTAAGAACGATTTCAACAATAAGACCTGCAACTGCGCTGCCGTTTACTCCGCCGAGACCGTTAGCGCCGAAACCGCCCGTCTTGTCTTCAACGCCGCCGAGAGTGAAAATCGCATAAAGGATTCCGCTTCCCGCGAAAGCGCCGAGGCACTGGGAAATAATGTAGCCAATAAAATCTTTAACGCTCATGCCGCCGCTGATGAGAACTCCGAGGGAAACAGCAGGGTTGATATGACAACCCGAAATGTTACCTACGCAGTAAGCCATACCGACGATAACAAGACCGAACGCAAGAGCGGTAAGGATATATCCGCCGCCGTTTGCCGCGTCACAGCCAACGAGCATCGCGGTTCCGCAACCGAAGGTTACAAGAACGCATGTGCCGATAAACTCGGCAATGTACTTTTTAATTGAAGCCATAATAACACTCCTTTTAATTAATATTATTACATTTATATTATAGCACTTTTGAAAAAGAATACAATATGTTTGTTAACACTATATATTTAAATATTATTGTAGGGGACGGCGTCTCGACGTCCCGTTATTATTATCAAATTCAAAACGGACGAGCAATGCTCGTCCCTACGGTATAATATAAAAAATGAAACCGTAGGGGCGACCTGTGGTCGCCCGCAAACCAGCCTCCCTTGTGCAAAGGGAGGTGTCACGCAAGGCGTGACGGAGGGATTGTCAAAGCCCGCAAAATTAGATATTATTTTTTTGGAGCGTCGAGGTCGCCGCTCCCTACAAAAGCCTATTGATAGTTTTTTCGTAGGGGCGACCTTTGGTCGCCCGTTTTTTATTGACTTATTAATTATTAAATGATAAAATAAAATTGCCAAATAATTATACAAATGAATAATATGTTTTTTTCGCACCAATAATAGCGGCGTACTTTTTTATATTGATAAAAATGTATGCTCTATAAATATTGCTGCTATATTGGTGTGCGTATTTGTATAATTGTTTGGCGACAGTTGGAGCAACGTTTTTTGTGCGTAGCTTCGGCTACGCACTTTTTGTTTTAAGGAGATATGCCTATGAATGTATGGATTATTAATCTTAAAGATAATAGCGGTGATGGCTCAAAAAAGAATACACCATATAAATTTGAATTTTGCAAAGATAAATCTATAATCGGGATTGGCTGGCGTGATCCAATTGATAATAATAACAAGGATTATCAAAATGCTTTACAATGCCTTGAAAAAATGAAAAAAGATGATCTTGTATGGACAAGACATCCGCAAGATAAGGATTATTATTTGTGCAAGGTTATTGGTGATTTAGTTATCTTACATAAAAATATTCCTACTGGTATTAATGAGCAAGAGTATTTTATTCAAGATATTTCAGCTTATCGCAAAGTCAAATTTTATAAATTAAAGTGTAATGTTAAAAACTTAATTGATTATAAAAAATTGATTTCAAGGTCAACAGCAAGAGCCGTTTTTGACACAAAAATAATTGAACTTACAGAAGATATTATTACGAGAGAAGGTATACAATGAAAAAGTTATTATCAATACTACTTGTGTTGATTATTATATCAACATCTTCATTAACGACAATAATCTCTTTTGCAGATACAAGTGGTGATTGGGAATATACAGTTTCAAACAACACCGTTACAATAACAAAATACAAGGGTTCCGCTCAGGAATTAACTGTTCCTGCAACACTTGGAAGAATAAGCGTTGCAACCATTGGAGCAAGAGCATTTGAGGGCTGTGAATCTTTAACAAGTATAACTATTTCAAATGGTATAACAGAGATAAAAGAAAATGCGTTTTCAGAATGTAAATACCTTACGAATATTTATATTCCAGAAAGTGTTACAAGCATAGGAAATTCAGCGTTTTATAAATGTACTTCTTTAACGAGCGTGAATATTCCAGGGAATGTAAATAATATAAGTAATTCGATGTTTAATAACTGTACAGCCCTTTTGAGTGTTGATATTCCATCGGGGTGTAAAACAATAAACAACCGTGCATTTTATAAATGCGAATCATTGAAAACAATAGTAATTCCTGATGGAGTAACATCTATTGGGGAGTATGCATTTTATAATTGCACTGCGTTGTCAAGCATAACTATCCCGGACAGTGTAATAAGTGTTGGGGAAAACGCAATGTATGGTTGCAATATTGAAAAAGTTTTCTTATCGAGTGTTTCAATTTTATGCAATGAGAATATGAGAGATAACCTTTTTGCTAGAGCAGGATACTCTTCTTCAAAATATGATTTATACATTAACAATCGATTGGCTACTGAAATCGTAATTCCAGCTAGTGTGGGAACTATAGCGAGAGGAGCGTTTTATAATTGCAAATCTATAAAAAATGTTATTATAGAGAATGGAGTTTCAAGTATAAATGATTATGCATTTAATAGTTGCAAATCACTTGAAAGCATTATAATCCCTGAAAGCGTTGTATCTATAGGGGAATTTTCGTTTAGCGGATGTGAATCACTTGAAAGCATTAAAATTCCAAATAGTATAACAACTATCGAAAATAATTCATTTGTTAATTGCTCTTCACTTTCAAGTGTTACTATTCCAAATAGTGTAAGAACTATTAGCGATTCTGCATTTAGAGATTGCACATCACTAAAAAACATAGATATTCCAAATGGTGTTACTGATATTGGGAAGTTTGCATTTGCTGGGGCTGGACTTACAAGTATAACTATTCCAGATAGTCTGAAGACTATTGGTCAAGGAGCATTTGCATGCGATAATGTTTATAAGATTGATATACCGGATTTAAAATATTTTTGCGATAGTGAATTGAGAGCAGCATTTTCTAGATTCACTAGTTATTATTTATACATTGCAGGCGAACTTGTCACAGATTTAATAATTCCCAATGAAATAACCAGCATTGGAGAGGATGCATTTCGAAACTGCATTTCATTAAAAAGTGTAACTATTCCGAATACTGTTACGAGTATTGGTGCATATGCTTTTTATAGTTGCAAATCCTTAAAAAGCGTAGCAATCCCTGATACTGTTACAAGCATAGATGACTATGCTTTTTGCCATTGCACAGAATTAACTGATATTAATATTCCTTATGGGGTTGTAAGTATTGGTGATTGGGCCTTTTGTGAGTGCTCAAAACTAGCAGAATTAAATATCCCAAACAGTGTTACAAGCATTGGTAACTATGCATTTGATAAATGTTCATCGCTTACAAGTTTGACAATACCCAATGGAGTAACAACTATTGGCGATGAATCATTTAGGGATTGCACATCAATGGCAAGTATATCGATTCCTGATAGTATAACAAGTATGGGCAATAATGTTTTTGGAAATTGTCCATCACTTTGCAAAATAAATCTTAACCTTGAAAGCGTAAAAATACTCTGTGATGAAAACACATTTTTATATCCTAATAATTCTATTCCCAGAAATTTTTACGCTGACTATTTAAGCAGTTTATATTCAATAGATTATTACATCAATGGAGAACTTGTAACGAATGTCATAATTCCTTATGACATGGCTGGAAATGGTTTTATTAATTGTAAATCTTTAAAAAAAGCAACAATATCTGAAGGTGTAAAATCTATATATGGAAGAGGATTTCAAGGATGTTCAGCATTAGAAAGCGTAACCATCCCAAGTAGTTTGAAAAATATCGGTGGAAGTTCTTTCAGCGGATGCATATCACTTAAAAACATAACACTTCCAGAAGGGTTGTCAAGTATTGGTTATCACGCTTTTTATGATTGTAAATCGCTCACGGAAATAACGATTCCCTTTAGTTGCACATACATTGGAGAAGGAGCATTTGATGCTTCCGGAATACAAATTATATATGGATATCTTAATTCATATGCACAAACATATGCCAATGAAAATGGTTATACTTTTATAGCCCTTGATTGCGAACAGCACGAAAACAATCATTGGGTAGTAACGAAGGAAGCAACCTGTACGGAAGATGGAACAAAAGAATGTGTGTGTAATAATTGTTTGACTGTGCTCACAAGTCAAACAATACCAGCTCTGGGCCATAATTATACAACAGAAATAGTTGCGCCTACTTGCACAGAGCAGGGATATACGCTTCACACCTGTTCGCGTTGTGATGACAGTTATATTGATAGTTACGTTTCAGCTATCGGACATTCAATAGGAAATTGGGTAACTACAAGAGCTGCAACTTGTACCCAAAACGGTGAAAAAGTTAAATATTGCACAGAATGTGGCGAGATTGTTGCAACCGATTCAATTCCCGCAAAAGGACATCATTTCAACGATTTAGTTGTTGAACCGACATGTACTAACCAAGGCTTTACAAGACATATGTGCTCTGTTTGTGGTTATGAATACATAGATGCATATGTTTCTGCCATCTGCCACACTCCGGGCGAATGGGAAGTAATCAAAGAAGCGACTTATGATGATAACGGAGAAAAAGTCATTAAGTGTTTAACTTGCGGTGAAATACTTGAGACAGAATCAATATCTAAGCTTGTTAAAAATGGTTGGTTTACTTATGACAACAAAACCTATTACTATATTAACGGTGAAATGATGACAAACAGGCTTATGGAAATTGACGGAAAGAAGTATTATTTCGGCAAAGACGGAGCTATGTATACAAAGAGGCTCATCTCCGTCAGCGGAAAGAAATACTATATGGGAGCCGACGGCGCGGCTTATACAAAGAGATTAATTTCAGTCAGCGGCAAAAAGTATTATATGGGTGCTGACGGTGTTGCCTATACAAGCAGACTTATTTCCGTAAACGGTAAGAAGTATTATATGGGAAAAGACGGAGTTGCTTATACGAAACGTCTAATCTCAGTTGACGGAAAGAAATATTATATGGGCTCTGACGGCGTAGCCTACACAAGCAAGCTCATATCCGTAAACGGCAAGAAATACTATATGGGTAAAGACGGCGTAGCATACAAGTCAAAACTCATTTCCGTTAGCGGTAAAAAGTATTATATCGGTTCCGATTGCGTTGCTTATAAGAGTAAGTTTGCTTCACTCAGCGGTAAGAAATACTATTTCGGCTCGGACTGCGTAATGTATAAGAGCAAGACATTCTCCGTAAATGGCGTTAAGTGGAAAGCAGATTCAAAAGGCGTTTGTAAAAAAGCGTAAAACAAATAAATAAAAAACAGCCACCTCGTTTGAGGTGGCTGTTACTTTAATAACCTTTATTTCAAAAATCCGTTGATAATCTGTTCTTCGGCTTCCTGTTCGGTGAGTCCGAGGGTCATAAGTTTAATTATCTGTTCGCCTGCGATTTTACCGATTGCCGCTTCGTGAATAAGGGCGGCGTCAAGGTCATTCGCTTCAAGCTGGGGAACAGCAAGAATTTTCGCATTGTCCATTATAATTGCGTCACATTCCGTGTGGCCGTTGCACTTTGCGTTACCGACTATTATCGAATCAAATTTCTGATATGAATTATCTCTCGCAACGCTTCTTGAAACAACGTCAGCGCTTGAATCCTCGCCGTTAAGACGGGTTGTGTAAACGCTCTCGGCTCTCTGGTCGCCGTGGGTCATAAGACGTTCTCTTACAACAAGCTTAGCGCCCTTGTCAAGCTCGGAAACTGTTGTGCGTACGGTACTGTCAACGCCTTTAATCTGAACCATTTCCATTTCAACCGAGCTGTTTTCCTTCTGGTAAACCTCGGTCTGAGGGTTGAGAATTCTTTTGCCCGTACCCGTACCGCTTCCGTAATGCTTTTCAACATATTTTACCTTTGAGTTTTTACCGACAAAGAAGCGGTGAATACCGTCGTGCTGGCTGTCGTGTGCGCCGCAGTTGTCAATTCCGCAACCCGCGACAATTGTTACGTCACAGTTTTCGCCGATATAAAAATCGTTGTAAACCGTTTCTTTTATACCGCTTTCGCTGACAACAACGGGAATATGAACCGTTTCGCCGATTGTTCCGTCCTTGATGGTAATGTCGATTCCGGGTTTGTCGGTTTTTGACTGAATGTCAATGTTCGGCGTTGTGTTTCTCGCCGCGAGAGCCGAGTTCGCCCTGATATTATATGCGCCCGTAGGAATAGTATAGAGGTCTGCAATTTCCTGTAAGAGCTTCGCCTGAATATCGTTAACAAATTCCATTACAGCGTACCTCCCTGTTCCATTTTAATACAAGCGCCGACAGCCGAAGCAGTTCCGAGCAAAGAGGGGAGTATATCGTCCTTTTTGCCGTGCTTCGATATTTTTCCGCTTTCAAGAACAATGATTTCGTCGGCAATATTAAGTATTCTTTCCTGATGGGAAATAATAATTATAGTGTTGTTTTCGCTTCTCATTTTCTCAAAAACGGTTATTAAATTATTGAAACTCCAAAGGTCAATTCCCGCTTCCGGCTCGTCAAAAACGCAAAGACGTGTTCCGCGGGCAAGAACAGTAGCGATTTCAATACGCTTTAATTCACCGCCCGAAAGGCTCGCGTTTACCTCACGGTTAATATAATCCTTTGCGCAAAGACCGACCTTTGAAAGATATTCGCAGGCGTCGGCGATTGACAAATCCTTTTTGGAAGCGAGTCTTAACAGGTCAACAACCTCAATGCCCTTGAAGCGGACGGGCTGCTGAAAAGCGAAACTGATACCGAGGTTTGCCCTTTCGGTAATGCTTTTTTCGGTAATGTCCTCGCTGTCAAAATAAATCTGACCCGCAGTCGGCTTTTCAATACCCGCAATCAGTTTTGCGAGTGTACTTTTACCGCCGCCGTTGGGACCCGTAATGACAACGAGCTTGCCGTCGTCAATATTAAGTGAAATATCTTTGATTATTTCCTTCTGACCGTTATCCTGGGGAACGTCAAAGGAAAGGTTTTTAAGTTCAAGCATTTTTTAATTCCTTTGCTAATTTTTTTCAATAATATATATTATAGTATTTGACAGTATTTTTCAAGTTTTTAATAAAGAAAAATTTTTTTATTTTCCTCTTGAAATATACCCATAGGGGGTATATAATGTTATATGTAAAGGAAGTGAAGAAAATGCCCGAATGTTGTGAAAGAAAAAAGCACAGAGACGAGAAGGAATATAAGGATTTAATAAACAGGCTCAACCGTATTGAGGGTCAGATAAGAGGAATTAAGGCTATGGTTGAAAAGGACGCTTATTGCCCGGATATTCTTACTCAGGTTTCGGCGGCTAACGCGGCGCTTAACAGCTTTAACAGAGTTCTTCTGTCAAACCATATTAAATCCTGCGTAAAAAACGACGTTCTTGAGGGCAGGGATGAAACACTTGACGAGCTTGTTGCTACAATGCAAAAGCTAATGAAATAGAGGTATTTATGGAACAGTTCAATGTAACGGGTATGAGCTGCGCCGCCTGCAGCGCAAGGGTTGAAAAGGCGGTTTCGGCGGTTGAGGGAGTTTCCTCAGTCTCGGTCAGCCTTCTTACAAATTCAATGGGCGTTGAGGGTAACGCTTCGATAGAAAGCATTATTTCGGCGGTAGAAAAGGCGGGCTACGGCGCTTCGTTAAAGGGCGAAAAAAAGAACAACGCAAGTGAGCCTGACGAATTAAAGGACACTCAGACGCCGCTTCTTATTAAGAGGTTTGTCGCGTCGCTTGTCTTTTTGCTCGTGCTTATGTATTTTTCAATGGGGCATATGTTTCACCTGCCTCAACCAATTCTTTTTCACGAAAACAAGGCGGCTTTAGGGCTTGTCGAAATGCTTTTGTCGGCGGTTGTTCTTGTTATCAATCAACGGTTCTTCATAAGCGGAACGAAGGGACTTATTCACCGCGCGCCGAATATGGACACGCTTGTTGCTCTCGGCTCGGCGGCTTCATTCGGCTGGAGTGTATATGTTCTTTTCAGAATGGTTGTCAACCCCGCTTTTACAGACCATTTTTATTTTGAAAGCGCCGCTATGATACTGGTGCTTATAACCGTGGGAAAAATTCTTGAATCCAAAAGCAAGGGCAGAACTACGGACGCGCTCAAATCTCTAATGAAAATTGCGCCTAAAACGGCTGTGATTATAAAGGACGGGGTTGAGCAGACCGTTCCTGCGGAAAAAGTCAGGGTAGGCGATATATTCGTAGTCCGTCCGGGTGATAATATCCCGGTTGACGGCGAGGTAATTGAGGGCAGTTCAGCCGTTGACGAATCTCACCTGACCGGAGAAAGTATTCCCGCAGACAAAAAAACGGGCGACAGCGTTTATGCCGCTTCGTCAAATAAATCGGGTTATCTTAAATGCCGTGCGGTAAGGGTAGGCGAGGACACCTCGCTTTCACAGATTATAAATATGGTTTCCGACGCGGCGGCGACAAAAGCGCCGATAGCAAAAATCGCCGACAGGGTTTCGGGCGTGTTTGTTCCGGTCGTTATTTCAATTGCGGTTATTACTTTTATAATCTGGATGATACTCGGTAAGGAAATATCGTTTTCTTTGGCGAGGGCGATTTCGGTGCTTGTTATAAGCTGTCCTTGCGCTCTCGGACTTGCAACCCCCGTTGCGATTATGGTCGGTAACGGCGTAGGCGCAAAAAACGGAATTCTTTTTAAAACCGCAGCCTCGCTTGAACAGACAGGCAAAACCCGGATTGCCGTCCTCGATAAAACGGGAACAATCACACTCGGTCAGCCTAAGGTTACGGATGTTTTTACTGCCGACGGCGTAAGCGAAAGCGACCTATTAAGTCTTGCTTATTCGCTTGAAAATAAGAGCGAACATCCGCTGGCAACTGCCGTTACCGAATATGCGAAAGAAAACGGGGCGTCACTTCTTGAAATAACCGACTTTGAAAACAAGGCGGGTAACGGAGTAGAGGGCGTTTATAACGGCGAAAAAATAATCGGCGCAAGCCTAAAATACGTTGAAGGTCTTGTTTCGGTTCCCGGCGAAATAAAAGAAAAATGCAACGACTTTTCTTCAAACGGAAAAACACCGCTTCTGTTTTTGAAGAACGATATGCTGTTAGGTGTTATAGCGGTTGCCGATGTTATTAAGGAAGACTCTCCCGAAGCGATTAAACAGATGCAGAATATGGGTATAAGGGTTATAATGCTCACGGGCGATAATCCGGTTACTGCGAACGCCATAGGCGAAAAGGTCGGTGTTGACAAGGTTATAGCGGGCGTTCTTCCCGACGGAAAGGAAAATGTTATTCGCTCTCTTAAAAACAGCGGACAGGTTATGATGGTCGGCGACGGAATAAATGACGCGCCTGCGCTTACAAGAGCCGATATAGGCGTAGCTATGGGCAGGGGAGCCGATATTGCTATTGACGCGGCTGACGTTGTTATAGTTCACGGAAGCCTTACGGATGTCGCTTCGGCAATTAGGCTGAGCCGTGCAACGCTTCGCAATATCAAGCAAAATCTTTTCTGGGCGTTCTTTTATAACGTAATCGGTATTCCGCTTGCCGCAGGCGCTTATATCGGTCTTTTCGGCTGGGAATTAAACCCGATGTTCGGCGCGGCGGCTATGAGCCTTTCAAGCTTTTTCGTTGTTTCAAACGCTTTGAGGCTGAATTTATTTAAGTTAAAAGACCCGAAAGGGGATAAGAAAATAAAAGCGGTTGAATTATCCTTTGATAACAAAACCGAAACGGAGGAAAAGAAAATGACAAAAACACTTTTAATCAACGGTATGATGTGCGCTCACTGTGAAGCGGCGGTAAAAAAGGCGCTTGAAGAGGTTGACGGCGTAACCGAAGCTCAGGTAAGTCACGAAAAGGGAACTGCTGTAGTAACTCTTTCAAAGGATGTTGAAAACAGTATTCTTAAGACGGCTGTCGAAGATAAGGACTACGAGGTAACAGACATAAAATAATCGGTAATGCGGCGAAAAATTTCGCCGCATTAATTTTTTCTAAAAAAGTTATTTATTCTTATTGATTTTTTATTAAAAATGCAATAAAATATAAAGGTATATTAAAAACTCAGGGGGTATTGTTATGAAAGAAGAAAACAGAAAATACGCCAAAGAAGCCTTTGATATAGTTGAACATGCCGCTCTTAATATCGGCTCGCGTTTGCCCGGTTCCAAGAACGAGCGCAAATTCCACGACTATATGGCTGATAAGCTTCGTGAAATCGGAATTACTCCTAAGCAGGAAGAATTTGCCGTTTCTCCCCGTTCGGGTATCGGCGGACTTCCCTATGCAGGCTATTTCGGAATTATTATGAGCTTGCTTATTTATTTTGCGCTTGATAATACTTATCTCTGGTATTTAATGGCGTTTGCAGGAATTATCTTTGTTGTATGGCTTGTTTCCTGCTGTTTCCTTTATAAGACATGGCTCGATATGTTCTTCCACAGGGAGATTTCAACGAATACATACGGCGAGCTTGTTCCCGAGGACGGCAAGTACGATTATACTATTATACTTTCCGGTCATACCGATACTTCCTGGTGCTGGAAACACTCTGAGCACGCTTCGCTTGATAAGGATAAGCCTTTAAAGGGCGTTATTGCAACTTACGGTAAAGTCGGCTTCGGCGCTGTTTGCGTATTTCTTGTTGTAGGAATTGCTATCGCTATGGCGGTTATTTACGGCGCGGCTCAGATTCCCGTTACTCTTGCCTATGAGCAGTCTGCTTTCGGCGGCGGCTTTACAGCCGATTGGGCGAGCAATATGTATAAATGGGCTGAAGCCATAATGAACAGAAACTCGTTTAAGATTTTCCACGTTGTTCTTTATGTTCTTCCGATTATTACCGCTATCGGCAGCAGCTTCGTTGCTATGTGGAACGATAAGAACGAGCAGAACGCTTCAAGAGGCGCTATGGATAACGCTACGGGTATCGCTTTAAGCTATGAGGTTATTAAATACTTTAAAGAGAATCCCGATAAAATGCCTAAAAACTGCCGTATAGTTGACCTTAACGTCGGTTCCGAGGAACCCGGACTTCGCGGCTCAATGGCGTTTACAAGAGCTCATAAGAACGACGATTTGACCGAGAACGCCTGGAATATCAATATCGACTCTGTTGCCGATAAGGATTATTTCGAGGTCGTTATTAAAGATGACTGGCAGGGTTGCCGCTTTGACGCAGACCTTGAAAGAATGTTTAAAGAAACCTTTAACGAGCTTGAAATCCCGTCAAAGAGCAAGAACCACTGTATCCATAATCCCGTCGGCGGTTGCGACTCAACGCCTATGACAAGAGCAGGCATCAAGTCCGTTACCTTTGCGGCTCAGAATCCAATGCTTACTTATTATTATCATACCTTCCACGATATGCCCGACCGTTTTGACGTTGATACTGTAGGAACCGGTTTTGACGTAGTTCTCGGCGTAATCGAGAAGATTGACAAGTTCCAGCAGGAGATTGGATTTAACGGTCCTCAGAAGAAATAATTGGCAAAATAAACAAACCAAGCACCGCATTTTTGTGCAAAAAAATGTGGTGCGTTTGTTTACTTTTCACGGAAAATGTGCTAATATGAGTATGGTGAAAACCAATTTGAATTCAAATTTTCCAAAAAAAGAGGTGCACTAAACAATGGATATGTCTTCAATCATCAAAACAATTACTGATGTTCTCGTTGGTATTCCGGTAATCGGCGATATCGTCAAGATGATTATGGGTATGTTTGATAAGGGCGGCGACGATCAGCCCGCAGACGAGACTACAGACGGTGAGTAATTTTTAAAAATTGCAAAAGGGCGGTGTTTTCACCGCCTTTTTGTTTTACGGGATATGTGTATGAAAAGGTTTATTTCTTGTTTTCTTATTATTTTATTTTGCGTTGCTCTTTTCCCGTCCTGTTCTAATCGGAAACAGGAAGGACCTACGATTTCGGTGACTCAGCCGATTACCGTTCCGGGTACAACCCAAAATACCGAACCTGCGTCGGAGCAGGTGAACGATAGTACAGACGAAGCTGTATCTCAGACAACTACAGTTCCTGCCGAAACCCCTACCGAGCAGGTAACCTCCGGTACGGAGAAAAGCGACAGAAAAATGGTTTTCAGTTCGGACCCGAATAACATTTTTATTTCGGCTGTTGTTAAAAAATATTCCGTAAACGCTTCAAATCTTGTTGCCTATTATCTTGCGAGCGAGGATTCAAACGGAAATCTGGTTTACGAGTTCGACGGTACAATCGGTTCTGACGGCAGGCCTGTCAGAACAATAGAAACGCTTAAAAACATTTATGCTGTTTCCGCGCCGCCCGAGCTTATGGCAAAAAAAGCTTCCGGAACAGCGGCGGAAGGAAACGAATACGACGAAAGAGATACAAGGCTCTGTCGCTATTTTACCGAATTTGTTGTGTTCAGGTTTTTCTCCGAGGAGCTTCAGAACGCGTGAAATTATTTTAAGGACGGATTCAAGTGAATCCGTCCTGTTTTCATATTTGTCCATTTTTATCCATATATTTTATTGGTGATAAAAATGAATGAAAATGAATACGGCTTTAAAAGCTTTTCTTCCTTTGAGGAGAGAGAAAACCGAAGAAATCAGCAAAAAATCGGTGAAAACCGGAATGTCAGAAACGAGTTTCTTTTTAAAACTGTTGCTACTCAGTTCGTTGTCGGCGCTTTGCTTGTAGCCTCGCTTTTTGCCTTGAGAAGTCTCAGCCCGAACACTTTTGAGTATTTTAAAAATAAATATAATTCCCTTATGAAGCGGGATATTACCTTTGAAGAGATGGCTTCGGCTTTTAAGAATATATCTTCTGTTCCGGAGAAAAAAGACGACAATATAGAAGAAAAAGCGGAAAAAGAAAAAGCGGAAACAACTCAAGCAGGTACTCCCGAAGCCGCGGGCGGCGAGGATTTATTACAGGCGCAGGATAAAACTACCTTTTCGCCGGTTGTGGTCAGTGAAAACCTTGTTTCGCCGCTTGACAGCTTTACCGTTACAAGCAGGTTCGGTTACCGTGAAAACCCGATTTCAGGCAAATACGGCTTTCATACGGGGCTTGATATGGCGGCTGACGAGGGAACTGCAGTAAAGGCGGCTTATGCGGGCGTTGTAACTGAAACGGGCTTTAACGAAATACGAGGGAATTATGTCGTTATTGAACATTCCGACAATACCGTCACCGCTTATTATCACTGCAAAAAGATACTCTGCGAGATAGACCAGAATGTAAGGCAGGGTCAGGTTATCGCCCTTGTCGGCTCTACGGGTTGGTCAACGGGACCGCATCTTCATTTTGAAATAAGAATAAACGGGGTCAACTGCAACCCCGAATATTTACTTAATGAAATTTCGGACTAAATATTTTTTGCTTGTAATAAGTCCGCTTTTCTTTGCCGTAATTACCGTTGTTCTTACTTTAATCAGTGAGCCGACGGTTATTATTGCCCTTGTTTCAAGCGTGCTTCACGAATGCGGTCATCTTTTCGTTTTATTAAGATTTAAAAGCGAAATTAAAAGCGTAACCCTTTCGTTTTACGGAATGAAAATCATAAGGCAAAACGAAATCGGCCTTTCGCTGAAAAAGGAAATTGCGGTTTGCTTTGCGGGAATAACAGTAAATTTTATTATTTGTGTTCTTTTCTTTTTAGTTTATCAATTTTATAAATACGAATTATTATTAAAAATATCCGCTGTCAATTTCATTCTCGGATTTTTTAACGCCTTACCCGTTTATTCTCTCGACGGCGGCAGGGGACTTAACTGTTTTCTTAATACAAGGTTTGATATAATTAAAAGCGAAAAAATTTCAAAAATGATTTCTCTTTTCGTAATATCGCCTATGATTGCTTTGAGTGTTTATTATTTAGTTAAATATTCAAATTTTACTCTTCTTATCTGCTGTATTTATCTTTTAGCGTCCTCTTATTGTCAGATTCAGGTATAAAAAAGTTATAAAAATGCAAAAAAACACGAAATATATTGTTTACTATCTTGACTATATACTATATTTATGGTAAAATATCTTCAGTACTGTAAAGTACAATAAAAGTTTTTGGAGGATTTTATTATGTATGATAGTTACGATGTAGCTACAACAGCAGCTGCTGCCAGCTTCTCAATTACTTACCTTATCGTAGGTCTTGCTGTATGTATTTTCTCCATTGTTGTAATGTGGAAAATATTTGCAAAAGCAGGCAAACCCGGTTGGGCAGCTATTATTCCTTTCTATAATCTCTATATTCTTTTTGAGATTACATGGGGAAAAGGCATTATGTTCCTTACGCTTTTAATTCCGATTGCTAACTTTGTTATTTTGCTTATCACTTATGTTAAGCTTGCAAAGGCTTTTGGTAAGGGTGGCGGATTTGCAGTAGGACTTATTTTCTGCTCAATTATTTTCCTTCCCATTCTTGCATTCGGCTCAGCTCAGTACATTGGACCTAACGGTGAGTCCGCTGCTGCGCCTGTTGCTTATCAGGAACCCCCTGTACAGCAGTAAAAATCAGTTTTTTAAGAAAGCGTCGAAAGACGCTTTCTTTTTTTATTCACTTGAATATAAGCTCATTTTATTGTATTATATTAACGACTTAAATCTATCGGAGTATTATATGAAAAGAGAAGTAGAAAAACTGTTACAAAGAGTACAGAAGCCGGGAAGATACACCGGCGGAGAGTTAAACAGCGTTGTTAAGGATAAAAACAGCGTTTCGCTTCGTTACGCGTTCTGTTTTCCCGACGTCTATGAAATAGGAATGTCCCATCTCGGCATTAAAATCCTTTATTCGCTTTTAAATAACCGTGAAGACATCTGGTGCGAGCGCGTCTTTGCGCCGTGGGTCGATATGGAGGATGAAATGCGAAAGAACAACGTTCCTCTTTTCGCCCTTGAAAGCGGCGACAACGTTAAGGATTTCGATATGATAGGCTTTACTCTTCAGTATGAGATGAGCTATACAAATATTTTAAATATGCTTGACCTGGCGGGTCTGCCCATAAGGTCAAAGGACAGAAAAGGTCTTACCCCGATTGTCGTTGCGGGAGGTCCCTGCGCCTGCAATCCCGAGCCTGTTGCCGATTTTATTGACCTTTTTTCGCTCGGCGACGGCGAAGATGTTACGCTTGAAATTGCTGATTTACTTATTTACCATAAGAAAAAAGGCTCTTCTAAAGAAGAGTTTCTGCGTGACGCGGCTAAAATTGAGGGCGTTTATGTTCCCGCGTTTTATAATGTCGAGTATAACGAAGACAATACAATAAAGTCGGTTACACCGACTGTTCCCGAGGCAAAGGAAACAGTAAAAAAACGGGTTGTACCCGATATGGATAAGGCGTTTTATCCCGATAAATTCGTCGTTCCGTCAATTGAGGTTGTTTTTGACAGGGTAATGGGCGAACTGTTCAGAGGTTGTATCAGAGGCTGCCGCTTCTGTCAGGCGGGCTTTATTTACAGACCTATAAGAGAAAAAAGCGCCGACACAGTAAACGAACAGTGCAGGGCGCTTTGTGAGTCAAGCGGATATGACGAAATTTCGCTGTCGTCTCTGAGCACGAGCGACTACACCCATCTCGAAGAGCTTTTGCCGAAAATATTTGACTGGGCTTTGCCTAAAAAGATTAATGTCGCTTTGCCGAGCCTGAGAGTTGATAATTTCTCGGACGAGCTTATGAAACAGATTCAGCAGGTCAGACGAAGCGGTCTTACCTTTGCGGCGGAAGCAGGAACTCAGAGGCTTCGTGACGCAATTAATAAAAATGTAACCGAAGAATCCGTCCTCAAAACCTCCGTAAAGGCTTTTGACGGCGGCTGGACAGCGGTTAAGCTCTACTTTATGCTCGGACTTCCGACCGAAACTATGGAGGACGTCGAGGGAATTGCAGACCTTTCTCAAAAGGTCGTTGATGCGTTTTATAACAATCCTAACAGACAAAAGGGGAAAAGCGTAACAGTTAGTATCAGTGTTGCTTCGTTTGTTCCGAAGCCTTTCACGCCTTTCCAGTGGGAGCCTCAGGATACAATGGAAATGCTAAAAACAAAGCAGGAGCATCTAAAGGCGTCAATTAAATCAAGGAAGATTACCGCTTCCTGTCACGAGGCGGATATGAGCTTTATGGAAGCCGTGCTTGCCCGTGGTGACAGAAGACTTTCGGTTCTTCTTGAGGCGCTTCATAATAAGGGCTGCCGTTTTGACAGCTGGGACGAGTTTTTCAGCCTTGAAAAATGGCTTGAAACCTTTAAGGAATGCGGTCTTGACCCTGCGTTCTATGCGAACAGAAGAAGGGAATACAGCGAGGTTTTACCCTGGGATATGTTCGATTTCGGTATAAGAAAGAGCTTTTTACAAAAGGAAAACGAAAAGGCAAAGAGAAGCGAAACAACGTCAAACTGCCGTGAAAAATGCTCGGCTTGCGGCGCAGACAGGCTTTGGGGAGGTAAGTGCGATGCAAGAAATTAGGCTTTACTTCAACAAAACCGACACGGCGAAATATATTTCTCATCTTGATTTGATGAGAACCCTGTCCCGTGCGCTTGTCAGGGCGAATATACCTCTCTGGTACACCGAGGGCTTTAATCCCCACCCGTTTCTGACCTTTGCTTTGCCGTTGTCACTCGGGATTGAAAGCTACTGCGAGAGCTTTGATATTCGAATTGAGGGCGAATATAATCCCGAAGAAATAAAGAACTCGCTCAACGCCGTTCTTCCTCAAGGGCTTGAAATTACGGGCGTTTCGGATTCATTTATGAAATGTAACGACATAGCCTTTGCCGAATACGAAGCTGTTTTCGAGTTTGACGAAGAGGGAACAGGCGAAGCGTTTTTTAATGAAATCCAACCGCTTCTCGAAAGCGACGAATTAATCACGACCAAAAAAGCTAAGCAGAGGGGACGTAAAATTGACGTTGAGGTCAATTTAAAGGAATACATAAAATCCTTTGAATTTAAAAGTGAAAACAGTAATCTTAAGCTTTATATAACCCTTGCGGCAGGTAACAGCAAAAACCTTAATCCGACTGTCCTTTTTGAAAGACTTATGAGGGATTCGGCGGTTGTTCCCGACCTTACGAGAATAACTAAAAAAAGGCTTTTAACCGTTGACGGCAAAGAATTCAAATAAAATTAAAATAATGCTTGCATTTTAAATATCTTTGTGTTAATATATTTAGGCATTTTGTGTGCGTTTGCTCTTCCGCAAACGGCAGTTAATGGCAACATTAAAGCGGGCGGTCCTCTGTATCAATAATGATTTTCACGAACGCTTGAAAAAAATTGGAGGTTCTTATGGACGCATTAAAACTTATGACTGAGGGCATGATTAAGGAAGACAAGCCCGAAATCAAAATCGGTAGCACTGTTCGCGTTTCCGTTAAGATTCGTGAAGGCGAAAGAGAAAGAATTCAGATGTTTGAAGGCACTGTTATCGCTAAAAAGGGCAGCGGTGTTTCTGAAACATTTACAGTTCGCCGTGTTTCCTATGGCGTAGGTGTTGAAAGGGTATTCCCCGTAAATTCACCTAACGTAGCCAAGGTTGAAACAGTTCGTGAAGGTAAGGTTCGCAGAAGCAAGCTCTATTATCTTCGTGACAGAGTTGGTAAGGCAGCTAAGGTTAAGGAATTGGTTAAATAATCCATATAGACCAACTGACAGCATCCGAAAGGGTGCTGTTTTTCTTTTTATAAATAAAAAACCCGCCTTCAGATTTTGCTGAAAGCGGTTTTTGTTTTGTTATTTTACTGCCTTAAAGAAGCGCCGATTTTTTCAAGAGCCGAAATAGCCTTCTTCATAGCCGAATCGGCTTCCTCGTCTGTGAGAGTCTTTTCCTTTGAACGAAGTTTCAAACTGAACGCAACGCTCTTTTTGCCCTTTTCAATCTGAGCGCCCTCATAAACGTCAAAGAGGGCAATATCCTCAAGAATCTTTCCGACTGCCTGGGAGATTTCTTTTTCAAGCTTGAGAACGGGCAGTGACTTTTCGCAAACGAAAGCGAGGTCACGGGTAACCGCAGGGAACTTCGGAAGCGGGGAATAAACCTTATCCTTCATTCCGAACATAAGAAGCGCTTCCATTGAAATCTGCGCTATATAGCAACGTGTGCCGATTGAATAGTTTTCAAGAACTGCCGGGTGAACTTCACCCAAAATGCCGAGCGTCTTTCCCTCAACGGAAATCTCAGCGGCTCTTCCCGGGTGTAAGAACGGGCAGGTAACAATTCTTTCAATGTCATATTCGTCAATGCCTACCGCGCTTAAAAGCTCTTCGACAACGCCCTTGAGAGTGAAGTAGTTACATTCGGGCGAATACATACCGATAACAACGTCCTGCTTTTCGTCGGGCAATTCTTCGGTGCCGTTTGACTTGAAGCGAACTGCGATTTCATAAAGCGAAGCGGCTTCGTTGCGGTTGTTATAGTTCTTTGAGAGAATGTCGAGCATTGAGGGAACAGCGGTTGTTCTCATAATGCTTGTATCCTCGCCTAAGGGATTTGAAATAACAACGCTGTTGCGAAGAGGGCTGTTTTCGTCGAGCCTTATTTTATCGTAAGCCTTCGGGCTGATGAATGTATAAGTGCAGATTTCCGAAACGCCCTGAGCCGTAAGAACGGCGCTGACCTTGTTTTCGAGCTGCTGAACGGGAGTGTATCTGCCGTCGGCAACGCCCGAAAGCGCTCTGTCGGGGATTTTATCGTAGCCGTAGAAACGGGCGATTTCTTCCGAAATATCAGCCTGATGCTCAATATCGTTTCTGAATGAGGGCGAAATAATCATTCCGTCCTTAATCTCAAAACCGATTTTTTCAAGAATTTTCTTCTGCTCATCGGCTGAGAGGTCAATACCGATAAAGTTGTTAACCCATTCGGGCTTGAAGGGGAGGGTAACGGGTGTTTTATCGCTGTAATCGCAGTCAACTACGCCGTCAACTATATCGCCCGCGTCAAGCTCTTCAACGAGCTGTAACGCCCTTGTCAGCGAACGAAGACAGCCTGTAGCGTCAAGCTCTTTTTCGTATCTTGCCGAAGCTTCGGTTCTCATGCCGAGGGCCTTTGCGGTACGTCTTACCGAAACGCCGTTGAACATAGCTGATTCGAAAACAATAGTTGTTGTGTCGTCCATAATTCCCGAGTATTCGCCGCCCATAACGCCTGCAACTGCGACGGGCTTGTTTTCGTCGGCAATAACGAGCATATTGCTGTTGAGTTCTCTGTCAATTCCGTCGAGAGTAGTAATCTTTTCACCGTTTTCGGCGCGACGTACGATTACCTTGTTGCCGTCAAGATATCTCAGGTCGAAGGCGTGCATAGGCTGACCGAATTCAAGCATAACGTAGTTCGTAATATCAACAATGTTATTAATAGGTCTTACGCCCGAAGCGCGGAGTCTTTCTCTCATCCAGCGGGGTGAGGGCTTTATTCTTACGTTTTCAACAACTGCGCCTGCATATCTGTAACAGAGCTTTGGCTCTTTAATTTCAACCGAAAGAATTGAATTCACGTCGCCGTGAGTTTTTGTAACCTTAGGCTCGGGGAGCTTCAATTCCTTATCGAATGTAGCCGCCGCCTCGCGTGCAAGACCTGTTACCGAAAGACAGTCAGCGCGGTTAGAGGTGATTTCAAATTCGGTTACAAGGTCATTAAGACCGATTGCCTCGTGAATATCAAGGCCGAGAGTTCTGTCGCAGTCGTCGCCGAGAACGAAAATGCCATCTTCAATAGCGTATGGGAAATCGTGAACGGTCAGACCCAATTCGCCGAGTGAGCAGAGCATTCCGTTTGATTCAACGCCTCTTAGCTTGCCCTTTGTAATCTTGTGTCCGCCGAAAACCGTTGATTTATGCATGGCAACGGGAACAATATCGTTTTCCTTTAAATTCTGGGCGCCCGTGACAATCTGGATATTTTCGTCCTGACCGACGTCAATCTGACAAACCCATAAATGGTCTGAGTCGGGGTGCTTTTCAAGAGAAACAACCTTACCGACTATAACGTTTTCAATGCCTTCGCCTTCGTAACTGAAAGACTCAACCTTGGAGCCTGTCATAGTAATAGCCTCGGCAAATTCCTTCGGGGATACGTCGCCTATATCAACGTAATCCGAAAGCCATCTTTTCGATAAATCCATTTAAAGCACCTCCTTAAAACTGACCTAAGAAACGCATATCGTTTTCGTAAAGCAAACGCATATCGTCTATATTGAAACGGAACATTGTAAGTCTTTCAAGACCAACGCCGAAAGCGTAGCCCGAATATTTTTCGGGGTCAATTCCGCCGTTTTTAAGCACCTTCGGGTGAACCATACCGCCGCCGAGAATTTCGACCCAGCCTTCACCCTTGCACATCGGGCAACCTTTGCCGCCGCATTTAAAGCAGGTAACGTCCATTTCACAACTCGGCTCGGTAAACGGGAAGTGGTGGGGACGGAGTCTTATCTGAGTCTGCTCGCCGTAAAGACGTTTGGCGAACTGCATAAGATTTCCCTTAAGGTCGCCCATAGTAATACCCTCGTCAACCACAAGACCCTCAATCTGATGGAAGAACGGGGAGTGGGTAGCGTCAACAGCGTCCGAACGGTAAACACGTCCGGGAGCAATAATGCGGATAGGCGGCTGCTGCTTTTCCATAACCCTTATCTGTACGGGAGAGGTCTGTGTGCGAAGAAGCATTTTTTCCGTGATATAGAATGTGTCCTGAGTATCTCTTGCAGGATGGTCGGGCGGAAGATTAAGCGCCTCGAAATTGTAGTAATCCCATTCAACCTCGGGACCGGTTGCAATCTGGAAGCCCATTCCTATAAATATGTCCTTAACCTCGTCAAGAACGATTGAAAGCGGGTGCTTATGACCGAGCGAATGCTTTTCGCCGGGAAGCGTTACGTCAATCGTTTCGCTCGCAAGCTTAAGCTCGCTTTCTTTAGCCTTGAGTTCCGCCTGCTTTTCGGCAATTTTACTTTCAATAAAAGCTCTTACCTCGTTCGCTTTCTGACCCATTACAGGTCTTTCCTCGGGTGAAAGCGAACCCATCTGCTTCAAGATAGAGGTCAGTTCGCCTTTTTTACCGAGAATCTGCACTCTGAGGTTTTCCAACTCCTGACGGGAGGTGGTGTCGAGCAACTGCTGTTCGGCAAGCTTTCTTATTGCTTCAAGCTTTTCCTTCAAAAAAATCAATCCTTTCTGAATGTGTTTGTCGGTCAGGGCAAAAAAATAAATGCCCCGTCCCAAAGGGACGAAGCATATTAACTCCGCGGTACCACCCTGATTTTTGCTTTTGAGCAAACACTCTTGTTTCTGTAACGGGAAAGCCCGTCCCTGCCTACTTGTTGCCTTTGAGCAAGGCCGCTCGGAAGTGAACTTCATTTTTTCATTATGCTGACCGTTCTTACAGCCGATGAAACAGTCTCTCTTGAACAACCGAAAAAACTACTCTCTTCGTCAATGCGTTTGATTTTTACTCAAACAGTTTAACACAACTGAATTTAAAAATCAAGTTATAATTAAAGTATTTATTATAAGGAAGCCGATTAATTATTATTTACAAGATAAATCGCAAGTCCGAAAAGCATTTGAGCAATAAAATATGTTCCGAGGTTTACTATTCTTATCGGCATAACCTCAAAGCGTTCCTTGTCAAAAAACCTTAAAACTATTGTTGTATCGGAAATTACAAAGAACAGCGGAGCGACAATCATAGCGATTTTAAAGAATATTCCGCCCGTAGTGTTAGTAACTGCAACGTTAAGAGAAAGGGCGAACATTGATGTTATCGCGATTGCGTAAATGACAATGGGAACGGTAAATCTTCCCATTTTTACTCTGAATAAAAGGAAGGTCAACGCTAAACCTATTACTCCGCCGACAACTCCGAAATATAAGGCGGGGATAAACGAGGAGGTTCTCGAAAGCTCTTTAACAAAAGCTACAATATAAAAAATATGACCTATAAAGAAAATAACTCCGCCGCAGGTTACGGCTATTGTATTACGCTTCTTTTTCTTTTCGTCATCCTTTATGAACGGCTCAAGAGCGATTACTATGTCGCCGAGACAGCCGAAAATCAGGCCGACAAGAACCCATTTGGAAAACTCGCTGTTATTAAAGAAGGAATAAGCGATTACGCCGTTGAGTACAAAAACTCCGGCGGCTATCAATTTATAAACATAGCTCTTTTTTGTAACCTTCGGATGACCGAATTTGATATACATGGCGGCGAACACCATATCGATAGCAAAAAGACAGCCGAAAATAGCCCAACCCATAAGACACCTCCAAAATCATCCAATCTCCTTTCTATAATTCTATCATTGTTTTTTTGTTTGTTCAATTAGTATTCTTTATAAAAATTAAGGGGAAAATATGAATAACATTACCATAAAACTGGTGACAATTGTAACATAATATGATATAATTAAAACAATTATAAGAAATTTGGAGGCATTTCGGTGTTTGAACAAATTATCAATGTCGACAGAATGGAACAGGCTGTCAGTCTTTTCGGCTCGTTTGACGAAAACATCCGCCTGATTGAAAAGGAATTTTCCGTTAACGTAATCTCACGCGGCTCCGAAATAAAAATCACGGGCGAGGCTGAAAACGTAGCCAAGGCGTCAAGGGCGGTCAACGGACTTCTCACTCTTGTCAATAAGGGCGAAATCCTTTCAGACCAGAATGTGAGGTATGTTCTCTCGCTTGTCAATGACGGAAACGACGACAAGCTTACAACCATGGTCGGCGACTGTATTTGCATAACCTCGAAGGGCAGACCCGTAAAGGCTAAAACCCTCGGTCAGAAAAAATATATTGAGGCTATGAAGGAAAACACAATAACCCTTGCCGCAGGTCCTGCGGGTACAGGTAAAACCTATCTTGCCGTTGCGATGGCGGTTACGGCTTTCAGAGCGAAAGAGGTTAACCGTATTGTCCTTACCCGTCCTGCCGTAGAAGCGGGCGAAAAATTAGGCTTTTTGCCCGGCGATTTACAACAGAAGGTTGACCCGTATTTAAGACCTCTTTACGACGCGCTTTTCGATATGCTCGGGGCTGAAAGCTTTCAGAAATATCAGGAGAGGGGAAGCATTGAGGTCGCGCCGCTTGCCTATATGCGAGGAAGAACGCTTGACGACAGCTTTATTATTCTCGACGAAGCCCAGAATACGACGGGCGAACAGATGAAAATGTTTTTAACCCGTCTCGGCTTCAATTCAAAAATGGTTGTCACGGGCGACGTTACCCAGATTGACCTGCCAACGGGTAAGAAAAGCGGCCTTGTTGAGGCTATGAGAATACTCAAGAATATTGAGGGTATAGGTATTGCTTCGTTTAACGAAAAGGACGTAGTCAGACATAAACTCGTCCAGGATATAGTAAAAGCTTATGAAAAGAAGGAGAGTGGAAGAAAATGACCGACAATAAATTGAAAGTCAATATTTTAAATCAGCAGAACAAGGTAAAGGTACCGACGGGCGTCAGGATGTTAATCCGCCGTTGTTGCCACGCTGTATTGGAGCTTGAAAAATTTGACGGCCCCGCCGAAATCAGCGTTTCGTTTGTCGATAACGAGCAGATTCATTCGCTCAATAAGGAATACCGCAATATCGACAAGCCCACCGACGTTCTTTCTTTCCCTCTCGGAGAAAACGGCGAGTATGACAGGAATCCCGAAACGGGCGCCGCGCTTTTAGGCGATATTGTTATTTCTATGGAAAAGGCCATTGAGCAGGCAGAGGAATACGGTCACACGCTTCAGCGTGAAATCGGTTACCTTACGGTTCATTCAATGCTTCATCTTATGGGTTATGACCACGTTGACGGCGGCGTTGAAGCTGTCAGAATGCGCGAAAAGGAAGAAAACGTGTTGACTAATCTCGGCTTAAAGAGAAACGGGAGTTATTATTTTGACGAAGAGTAAAAACGGCTATAAAAAGCTATTTATGAGCTTTGTTTATGCCTTTAAGGGCATATACAGAACAATTAAAAATGAACAGAATATGAGGGTACATATTGTCTGTATGGCTTATATGTATTCTTATCTGTTCCTGTTCGATTTCTTTAAAATAACGAGAACCGAGCTTGCGATTATTCTTATAGCGAACGCCCTTGTTATCGCTTCGGAGGTTATAAACACGGCCATTGAAAACGCCGTTGACGCCGCAACCGACGAATTTAATAAAAAGGCTATGCTTGCTAAGGATGCGGCGGCGGGCGCAGTTCTTGTTTTCGCTATCTTTGCGGTGCTTGTAGGTATTGTAATCCTTTGGCAACCCGACGCATTCAGACAGCTTTTCGCATATTATCTTGAAAAACCGATACGCATAGGCGGGTTTGTTCTGAGTGTCGTAATCTTTTCTCTGTTCATTTTCAAGGGCTTACCGCCGTACAGAAAAAATCAGGAGTAATTTATGCAAACAAAAACCTCATTCATATCAATAGTCGGCAGACCTAATGTCGGTAAAAGCACGATACTCAATTATCTGTTGGGTGTCAAAATTGCCGCCGTTTCATCAAAGCCGCAGACAACAAGAACAAAAATTATGGGTGTTCTGACCGAAAAAGAAACCCAGCTTGTTTTTACCGATACTCCCGGTTTTCATAAGCCTAAAAACAAACTCGGCGAAAAAATGATAAATGCCGTCGGCGAAAGCCTTTCGGGCATGGATGCAATCCTTTTCGTTATTGAGCCTACGGCTGAATTAAGGGAAAACGAGCTTGAACTCATTAAACGCTTTAAAAATGTTAAAGTTCCCGTAATTCTTGCGATTAATAAGATTGATACGGTCAAGGATAAAACCGAATTAGCCCTTGTTATAGCAAAAATGATGAGCCATTATGATTTTGCGGCTGTTGTTCCGGTTTGCGCAACTGACGGCAGAGGAATGGACGATCTTCTTGAAGAACTCAAAAAAACTGCGGTTGAAAGCATCCACTATTTTCCCGACGACACGCTTACAGACCAGCCCGAAAAGGTAATCGCCGCCGAAATGATAAGGGAAAAGTCCTTAAGGCTTCTCGATAAGGAAATTCCTCACGGAATTGCCGTCGGAATTGAAAGAATGCGCTATCGCGAGGACGGAAGCGATATTATGGATATTGACGCTACTATCTATTGCGAAAGAGAAAGCCACAAAGGAATAATTATCGGTAAAAAGGGCGCTATGCTTAAAAAAATCTCAACTTACGCCCGTCAGGATATGGAGGCATTTTTCGACTGTAAAGTCAATCTTCAGTGCTGGGTCAAGGTTAAGGAGGACTGGCGTAACCGCGAGGGATTAATTCACAATTTTGGCTTAGATTAACATTAATAAAATAAAAAAACCTTCAAACACTCTTAACAGTTAGGAGTGTTTTTATGGATACCAACGCTTTATGGGAAATATTTGCAAAAACAGGTAAGGTCAGCGATTACCTTAACTATTCAAACGCAATTAATCAAAGAGTAGAAGAAAATGCGAACAAATACGGACGGAATAATTCTCAAGGAACAGAATATCGGCGAGAAGGACAGGCTCGTAACGGTGCTCACACGCCGCCTCGGGCTTATTAAAGCCTTTGTCAGAGGAGCTAATTCCCTGAAGGATAAAAAGCACTCGGCGACGGGGCTTTTATGTTATTCCGATTTTTCCGTTTATGAGGGCAAGGACAGTTACATAATCGACTCCGCCGAGCCTAAAGAGGTTTTTTTCAATCTCAGAAGCGATATTATAAAGCTCTCGCTTGCTCAGTATTTTTGCGAAATAAGCTGTGAACTCGCTCCCGACGGCGAGGACGCCGAGGATTTTCTCAGGCTTCTTCTCAACTGTCTTTATATGCTGGCGAATGACAAAAGAAAGCCCGAACAGTTAAAGGCGATTTTTGAGCTTCGTGCCGTTTCTCTCGCAGGCTATATGCCTAACCTTATCGCCTGTGATTTCTGCGGCGAATTTGAAACAAAGAAAATGTATTTTGATATAGGAAAAGGGCTTTTATACTGCGAAAACTGTGTTGAATACGCAACTCTTTTTGAACTCGATTTAGCCCTTGTGAGAGCTTTGAGGCATATCATCTTTGCCCCGTTGGAACAACTTTTTAATTTTAGCCTTTCCGACGAAAATTACGAGGAACTGTCTTTTGTAACCGAAAGGTATCTCATTTCCCATACCGAAAAAAACTATAAGACGCTTGATTTTTATAAATCAATCAAGTAGGTGAATACATATGGAAAACAAACATTTTAATACGCTTGAATTACCGAAGGTGCTTGAAATGGTTGCGTCCTTTACGGCTTGCCCCGACGCGAGCGAAAAGGCGCTTGCCTTAACGCCTAATTCGGATTTATATATGGCGCGTCTTCTGATGAGCGAGACCGAAGCGGCTTTTATTCTGCTCGCAAAATTCGGCGGACCTCCTTTCGGAGGTCTTAAAAACGTAAACAATCCGCTTTTCAGGGCGGCTTCCGGCGGCGTGCTTTCAATGCGTGATTTACTCGATATTGCTTCAACTCTTAATGCCATCCGTTCAATAATCTCCTGGCGGGAAAAAAGCGAGGGTGTTAAAACTGCGATTGACGGGCTTTTCACGTCGCTTACTGCTAATAAATATCTTGAAGAAAAGATTACAAGCGCAATAATTTCAGAGGATGAAATGAGCGATAACGCTTCGCCCGAGCTTAATTCAATCAGAAGAAAAATCCGTTCTCAGACTGCCGGAATACGTGAAAAGCTTGATAAAATGCTTTCAAGTCAGTATTATCGCAATTACCTTCAGGAAAACATTGTAACCCAGCGTAACGGAAGATTTGTTGTTCCCGTAAAGCTTGAACACAGAGCCGACGTTCCGGGTATGGTTCACGATACGTCTTCGAGCGGCGCTACTGTGTTTATTGAGCCGTCGAGCGTTGTTGAAGCTAATAACGAGATAAAAATACTTGAGAAAAAAGAACGCGACGAAATAGAGCGTATTTTATATGAACTTTCCGCTGAAGCGGGTTCCTTTGCGGAGACAATAAAATTAAGCTATGAAAACGCGGTCGAATTAAACCTTATTTTCGCTAAGGCTTCGCTTGCATATAAAATGAAAGCAAATGTTCCCGAAATAAACGACGAGGGAATAATTGACCTTAAAAAAGCCCGCCATCCCCTGATTGACGAAAAAAAGGTAGTGCCTATTGATATTCGTCTCGGCGAGGAGTTTGATACTCTTGTCATTACAGGTCCCAATACGGGCGGCAAGACGGTTTCGATTAAAACGCTCGGTCTGTTTACGCTTATGGCTGAATGCGGGCTTATGCTCCCGTGCGCCGAAAACAGCCGTATTTCCGTGTTTAAAAATGTTCTTGCCGATATCGGCGACGAGCAGAGTATTGAACAGTCGCTTTCAACCTTCTCGGCTCATATGACGAATATCGTTGATATTATGAAAACAGTCGACGACAGCTCGCTTGTTCTTATCGACGAGTTGGGCGCGGGAACCGACCCCGTTGAGGGCGCGGCGCTTGCGACGAGTATTCTTGAAAGCATACGCCTTAAAGGCGCTAAAACAGCGGCTACGACGCATTATTCCGAATTAAAGGAATATGCTTTAAGAACTCCGCTTGTCGAGAACGCTTCGTGCGAGTTCGATGTTAAAACGCTTAAACCAACTTATAAGCTTTTAATCGGTATTCCCGGAAGAAGTAACGCTTTTGCGATTTCGCTTCGTCTCGGAATTGACGAGGGAGTTATAGAAAGGGCGAAGGAGCTTGTTTCAAGCGAAAATTCACGTTTTGAGGATGTTGTCGAAAACCTTACCCGCACCAAGCAGGAAATGGAAAGGGAAAAGGAATCGGCTGAACAGTTAAAGCTTGAACTTTCCAAAACCAAGGAAAAGACAGACGCCGTAATGGAAGAAACCAAGAAAAAGGCTAACGAGGAGATTGAAAAGGCGAGAGGCGAGGCGTTGAGAATAGTCGAAAACGCCAAGCGCGCCGCGAACACTCTTCTGCTTGAGGTTGAAAAGCTCAAAAAGGAAGAAAAGAATACAAGAGACGCAGCCGAGCTTGCCAGAAAAGCTAAGGCGGCTATGAAAAAACAGCTCGGAGCTCTTGAAGAGTCTACAGACAGTGATTTTGAAGCATTTGACGAGGATGACGAAAACTATGTTCTTCCAAGAGAGCTTAAAATCGGCGATACGGTTTATGTCCGCTCGATTTCGGGTAACGCCGAGGTCGTTTCGCTACCCGACAAGAACGGTATGCTTGAGGTTCAGGTCGGAGTTATGAGAATGAAAACCACGCTGTCTTCCGTAAGGCTTGTCAGTGAAAAGAAAAAGCCCCAGCCCCATAAGGGCAGAACTGTTCCCGAAAGGCGAAACGAAACTCCCGTCAAGACCGAAATCGACTTAAGAGGAAAAACCGTTGACGAAGCGCTTCTTGACCTTGATTATTTCATTGACGGCGTTCTGAGAATGGGACTTAACGAGTTTACGGTTATTCACGGCAAGGGAACGGGCGCTCTGAGGGCGGCTGTTCAGGATTACCTGAGAAAGCATCCTCATATAAAATCGTTCAGGCTCGGAACCTACGGCGAGGGCGAAAACGGAGTAACAATTGCCGAGGTGAAATAAGAATAATGAGTTAAGCCGACTTTTTTAAAGTCGGCTTTTTTGATTATTTGAAAGATATTTACCAATACTAAAATAATAAATATTTTATGAGGTGAATAACTTGAAAGCAGTGATTTTGGCGGGTGGCAGGGGAACAAGGCTCAAGCCCATGACTGAAACTGTTCCCAAGCCTTTAGCTATTCTCGGAGACAAGCCGATTATTTTTCATATTCTCGACCAAATAAAAAATCAGGGAATAACAGAGGTTATAATTACGCTCGGTTATTTAGGCGCTAAGATTGAAGAAAAGGTCAGGGAATATAAAACTGATTTACAAATATCTTTTTCCTATGAAAACGAGCCGTTGGGAACAGCGGGAGCTGTAAAAAACGCCTTGAAATCATTTGAGAAAGCAGACGAAGATTTTTTCGTTTTAAGCGGTGACGCCTACTGTGAATTTGACTTGAATAAGGCTCTTGATTTTCATAAAAAGAATAATTCATCGGCAACCTTAATTTGCACAAGAGTAAGTGACCCGAGGGAATTCGGCCTTGTTGTGAGTGACAAAAGCGGAAGAATAACACGCTTTATTGAAAAACCCGGTTGGTCACAGGCTGTAACTGATTTAGCTAACACGGGAACTTATATTTTAAACGGAAAAGCGCTTTCGCTTATTCCCGATAACAGAGAATTTGATTTTTCAAAGAATCTTTTCCCGCTTATAAAAAACAAAAATCTTCCGCTTTATTCATTTGAAGAAAAAGGCTATTGGTGCGACATAGGCGACCTTGAATCATACCTTAAATGCAACGGTTACGTTCTTAAAAAGACAAGAAAAAACGACTCTGTTCCGAGGGGTAATTTCACCATTTCCGATTGCGTTTATATAGGAAATAATGTTAAAATCGGTAACGGGGTAAAAATCGGAAAGGGAACAGTTATCTGCGACAATGTCGAAATTGAAAACAACGCCGAAATCACGGGGTCTGTTATTTTTGAAAACGTAAAAATCGGCGAAAAATGTAAAATCGAAAACTCGGTTATCTGCTCGGACGTTGTTATAAAAAATGATACAAGAATATATCCGAACTGTTGCGTCGGCGCTTTTGCTTCGGTCGGGAGTGAGTGTGTTATTGAGCCTGACGTGAATATAGGTTGCAATGTAAAAATTAAGGACGGAATTAAGATAAGAAGAAGCGTCTTTTCGAGCGTTGAAAGCGATTGTTCCGATTATCTTACAAGTAATGTTGACTGCTTTACCGCGCTCGAACTCGGTTGCGCTCTCGGAACTGCTCTTAAGGGCGGTAAAATTGCCGTAGCAACCGATTCAAATCAGAAATCCAAAGCCATTCTTTACGCGTTTGTATCAGGGCTTGAGCTTACCGGAACGCAGGTCTGGTATTTCGGCGACGCTTTTTCGGCTCAGGTTTCGTTTTTCACTTATTTCTGCTCTCTTCCCATAGGCGCTTTTATAAAAACGGAAAAGGAAAGGGTAAATATCAGCTTGTCCTCGCTCGGCGGGTTGCCTCTTTTAAGGGAGTTTGAAAGAGAGACTCGGTCTGTATTAAAAAGACGGTCTTATTCTTTTTCGCCTGCCGATAAAGTTAAGCATCCCGTTGAAATGCAGAGCGTTAATTCCATTTACAGTTCGGTTCTTTTCCGTCAGAGCGAAAGCTCGCTTTCAAAAATAAAAGTAAAAATTGATACCGATAACGAAAAAATAAGTATTCTTTTAGAGGATTGCATAAGACGGCTTGAGGGCGAGGTCGGGGAGGGTATAACCCTTCATATAAACAATGACGGAACGGAAATTTTTGTTACGGAAAATAACACTGATTATTCGTTTGAAAATCTTATGTCAGTTCTTGTTTATTACGAAACAAAGCTCGGACGGGAGGTTTCGCTCGATTATTTTTCTCCGCCCGTTTATTCTTCTGTTTCGTCGCTTAACAACAAAATTCTTTTCCGCTATTTTTCTTCCTGCGCCGATAAAGCCGACCTTGAAGCGAGACAAAAGGCTACGGGTCAGTTATGGACACGGGACGCTCTGTTTATGGCTGTCCGCTTGCTGTCATTAATGCACGAAGAAAACTGTTCTCTTTCTTCTCTTATGCGTGATGTTCCGTCATTTTACCTTTCTAAAGGAGAAACTGACATCGGCTATTCTCCGACAAGGCTGTTTGACATTTTTTCGGATATGGAATCGTTAAGCGTTGAAAACGAGGGAGTTTCGTTTGTGAAAAATAATTCAAAGGCTATTGTTTTACCTTCTTCCGACGGCAAAAAAATCAAGGTTCTCACCGAAAGCTTTGACACGGAAGCGTCGAAGGATTTATATGACGAAATAATTGAAAAAATCAATTCGTTTAACAGAAGTGGGAATACTTGACAATTTACAGCATTTTATAGTATTATTACAAAATAGCGTTACTATGATTATTTACGGCTGATTTTTTCAGCCGAATACATATTGATTTGTCAGTAAATTAAGGAGAAAATTAAATGCAGAAAAATAAAATCGGGTCTTCGGCTTCTCCGTCAAAAAAAACGGTGAAACGTCCGAGGACTAAAAAAACAGCTTCGGTAAATAACCGAAGAAGTAATAACATTGTTGACTCTCAGCCGAAATTACCCGTAAGAATCGCTTTTCTCGGCGGTCTTAACGAGGTCGGTAAAAATATGACCCTTTACGAATACGGCGACGATATGTTTATTGTTGACTGCGGTCTTGCTTTTCCCGATACCGAAATGCTCGGCGTTGACCTTGTTATTCCCGACTTTACCTATGTTGAGCGTAATAAGGAAAAAATCAGAGGTATCGTCATTACCCACGGCCACGAGGACCATATCGGAGGTCTTGTCTATCTTCTCAAAAGCGTTAATATTCCCGTTTACGCCACAAGGCTAACGGCGGGTCTTATTGAGGGGAAGCTCGCCGAACACGGCATTCTCAATGACGTAAGGGTAAACTGTATCGAAGCGGGCGACACAATAAAACTCGGTCAGTTTGAGGTTGAGGCTATTCACGTTAATCACTCGATTCCCGATTCCATAGGCCTTGCAATCAAAACGCCCGCAGGCGTTATTATACAGACGGGCGACTTCAAAATAGATTCAACGCCTATTGACGGCGAGATTATAGACCTTGCCCGTTTTTCGGAGCTTGGCAAGCAGGGCGTTCTGTGCTTGCTTTCCGATTCAACCAATGCCGAAAGACCGGGCTACACCGAAAGCGAGAAAAAGGTCGGCGAAAGCTTTTCAAACCTCTTTGCCAAGGCGAAGGGCAGAAGAATAATTATCGCTACCTTCGCTTCCAATATTCACCGTGTTCAGCAGATTATGGATATTGCAAAGAACACGGGAAGAAAGGTTGCCCTTTCGGGAAGAAGCCTTGAATACGTTGTCGAAAAGGCGGCTACGCTCGGCTATCTCCGAATTCCCGACAATCTTCTTGTCAGCATTGACAGCGTAAACAGCTATCCCGCCGATAAAATGGTAATAATCACCACGGGAAGTCAGGGCGAGCCTATGTCGGCTCTTCACAGAATGGCTTTCAGCGAGCACAGACGCGTTTCGATTATCCCGAACGACTATGTTATCATTTCCGCTACTCCCATTCCGGGTAACGAAAAAACTGTCGGAAGGGTAGTTGATGAGCTTCTGAAACTCGGCGCCGAGGTAATTTACGAAAAAATGTATGACGTTCACGTTTCGGGTCACGCTTGTCAGGAAGAGCTTAAGCTTATGCTCGGCATTACTAAGCCGAAATACTTTATTCCCGTTCACGGCGAGCAGAAGCATCTAAGAAGACATTCGGCGCTTGCTCAGTCAATGGGAATACCGAAAAGCAATATTATTATCGCCGATAACGGCAAGCAGGTTGAACTTACCGAAAACAGAATCAGCGTTGTAAACGAGGTTCCCGCAGGTAAGGTCTTTGTTGACGGTTACGGAGTCGGCGACGTCGGTTCGGTAGTTATCAGGGACCGAAAACGTCTCTCCGACGACGGTATAATTGTTGTTGCGGTTTCTCTGTCGCAGGGTCTTCTGATTAATGCAGACGTCATTTCAAGGGGCTTTGTCTATGTCCGTGAAAACGAGGAACTGATTGAAACAATTTCTTCCGCCTGCGAAAAGGTCATAAACGATTGCCTTTATGACGGAATAACGGACCATAACAGTATCAAAAACAGAATTCGTGACGAGGTTTCACGTCTTATATATGAACGGACAAAACGAAATCCGATGATTCTTCCCGTGATTATGGAGGTTTAAATTTTGAGCTTTAAGTACATTATCAAAAGGCATTATGCGAATATTCTTGTGTTCCTGATTGCTCTTGCGTCAAGCGCGATTGTTATGATGCATTACCCGAAAACGGGAATTGCGCTTTTAGTTGCAACGGGTCTTCTTGCCATACTCACCATTATCACGGCGAGAAGGGGATTTCGCAAAACTCTTTCGGATATTGCGGCGGTTAACGCCTCGCTTGACCCGAGCGGAAGAGATTTGCTCGACAGCTTTCCCATGCCTGTTCTCGTAAGTGACGAAAACGGCGTTATCGTCTGGTATAATTCCCGTTTTGCAAACGAGATTATGGGTAAGGATATTGTAATCGAGGACACGACTATCGAGCAGTTTACCTCGGGCTTCGGCATTGATTCAATCAAGCGAAACCGAAGCATTGACGTTGAATATAACGGAAAAAAATATACCCTGTTCCAGAATCCCGTTGAAAGACGCGATGGCGACCTGTACGTTCTTTATTTCAACGAGGACACCGAGCTTAAAAATATAAAAATCGAATACGATATGGCTCATCCTGCCGTTATGCTTATAAGCGTTGACAGTATTGAGGATTTGTATAACTCATATTCCGACAGTGAGCTTGCCGAAATCACAAGCGGCGTTGAAAAGCTCATTGAGAGCTGGTTTAATCAGTATTCGGGCTTCCTGAGAAGAATCGGTAACGGCAGGTTTATAGCCGTTATTGAAGAAAGATATATGAAAAAAATAATTGCCGACAGGTTCGCTATTCTTGAAGCTGTCAGGAATTATTCCTATAACGACCGTATTGTCGGCGTAACCCTTTCAATAGGCGTCGGCAGGACAGGCACCATTGAAGAATGTGAAAACGACGCCCGTCAGGCTATCGATATGGCTCTCGGACGCGGCGGCGACCAGGCTGTTCTCCGTACGGACGCAGGCTACGATTTCTTCGGCGGCGTTTCAAACGGAATTGAAAAACGGACTAAGGTAAGAACAAGGGTTGTTTCAAAAGCGATTACCGAGCTTGTGGCTGACTATAAAAAGGTCTTTATTATGGGTCACCGTTTTTCTGACCTTGACGCAGTCGGAGCCGCAATAGGACTTCACCGTATGATTTCTTCTCTCGGCGTTGAAACAAAAATAGTTGTCAATAAAAAGACCTCGCTTGCGTCGCTTCTTATTGAAATGGCTGAACAGAAGGGCTATGACGGGGCGTTTATAGAGCCTTCCAAGGCTGAAAACGAAATTGACGATAACACCGTTCTTTTTGTTATAGATACCCACAGACCCGATTATGTCGAAAGCCCCGAGCTTTACGAAAAGGCAAAAACGGTTGTTGTAATAGACCATCACAGAAAGACGGTTGACTACATACAGAACGCTGTTATTTTCTATCATGAGCCTCACGCTTCTTCAACCTGTGAAATGGTTGCCGAGCTTGCTCAGTATATTTCAAAGAAGCCCGTTATCGGTCAGTTTGAAGCTAACGCCATGCTTTCGGGTATAGCGCTTGATACAAAAAACTTTGTTTTAAGAACGGGAGTAAGAACCTTTGAGGCGGCGGCTTATCTCAGAGGCAGGGGCGCCGATACGGTCGAGGTAAAGCAGTTCTTCTCTAACTCGATTGAAACGAATAAACAGAAGAATGAAATCGTTTCAAAAGCCATAACATATAAGTCCTCTGCGATTTCTTATGTTGAGGACAACTCGATTAAGGATTTAAGAATCGTCGCTTCTCAGGCGGCGGACGAAATGCTGTATATCAGCGATATAAACGCTTCCTATGTTCTTTATAAGCAGGACGGTGAAATTAATATCTCCGCCCGTTCAATGGGCAAGGTCAACGTCCAGCTGATTATGGAAAAGCTCGGCGGCGGCGGACATCAGACTATGGCAGCCTGTCAGCTCGAATGTGAAAGCTATGAGGAAGCGGCTTCTCTTCTTAAGGAAGCGATTGACAGTTACGAAAATAATTCCAACGGAGGTAATAACTAATGGAACTCATTTTAAATCAGGACGTTAAAGGTCTCGGCAAAAAAGGCGAAAAGGTTAAGGCGAGCGACGGTTACGCAAGAAATTTCCTTTTGCCGAAAGGGCTTGCGGTTGAAGTGAATGCTCAGACTTTGACCGAACTTAAAAACCGCGAGGCTTCAAATCAGCATAAAATCGACGTCGATATAGCTAACGCAAACGATACCAAGTCAAAGCTTGAGGGAAAGACCGTAAAGGTTAAGGCGAAGGCAGGCTCCAACGGACGTCTTTTCGGTTCGATTACCTCCAAGGACGTTGCCTCGGCTATTAAAGACCAGTTTAAAATTGATATTGACAGAAGAAAGCTTACGGTTGAGGATATTAAGCAGTTCGGCTCTTATCCTGCCGAAATCAAGCTTTATAACGGAATAAGCTGTAAAATTACCGTAATGGTAGGTGAAGAATAATGGCTGATAATTTCGATTTTGACGCTTCCTTGCTTCCGTTCAATCTTGATGCGGAGCAGGCGGTGTTAGGCGCAATTCTCATTGACCCGCCGTGTCTTAACACGGTAATGATGACAATTAAGCCCGATTCGTTTTATCTTCCTCAACACAGAGCGATTTATTCTGCGATTCTTGCCCTTGACGCGGCAGGAAATGCGATTGACCCGTTGCTTGTGCTTGAAAAATTAAAACAGGATGAAACTTATGACGACGCTTCGGGTAAGGAATATCTTCTTCAGTTAGCCCGCAATCTGCCGTCGGCTTCAAATGTCGAAAGCTATTGCAGAATTGTAACCGAGAATTACCGTAAGCGTTCTCTTATTCTCGCCGCAAGGGATATTATTGAATCCGCTTCGGGCGAGGGCGGCGAAGCAGACACAATTCTTGACAAGGCCGAGCAGTCAATTTACGGCATACGTCAGGGTAAAACCACAACGGGACCCGTAAGAATCGGTGAAATAATTACGGGCGAGGTCTATGACAGCCTTCAGAAGCTCTCTTCGGCCGATAAAGAAAAATATATCGGTATTCCAACGGGCTTTACGGACCTTGACAGAATGATAGTCGGTCTTAATAAGAGCGACCTTGTGCTTGTCGGAGCCCGTCCTGCTATGGGTAAAACAAGCTTTATACTTAATATTGCAAGAAACGTTGCCGTTAAGGCGAAGAAAAAGGTTCTTTTCTTCTCGCTCGAAATGTCAAACGAGCAGATAGCGAAAAGAGTTTTTGCTACCGAAGCGAGAGTAAACAGCAAGAAAATGCGTAACGGCGAAATCTCTTCAAACGAGTGGCAGCGGCTTGCTCAGGCGGCCTCGTCGCTCAACGACTGCGAGCTTTATTTTGATGACAGCGCAGTTACATCAGTCAGCGAAATGAAAGCCAAGGTGCGTCGTCTTAAAAACGTTGACTGCGTTTTCATTGACTATCTTCAGCTGATGACGGGCGACAGCAACAGACGTTCCGACTCCCGTACAACAGAGGTCAGTGCAATTACACGTTCACTTAAGCTAATGGCCAAGGAACTCAATATTCCCGTCGTTGTCTGTTCCCAGCTTTCCCGTGCTACGGAAATAAGGGGTCAGAAGCATAAGCCTCAGCTTGCCGACCTTCGTGAATCGGGTTCAATTGAGCAGGACGCGGATATTGTTCTTATGCTTTACAGAGACGATTATTACGATAAGGACGAGCCTGTTGACGCCGAAAACGTCGATGTAAACGAGGCTGAGGTATTAATCCGTAAAAACCGTCACGGCGATATAGGCGAGGTCAAGCTAAACTGGAACGCCGACTTTACTCTTTTCAGCAATAAGGAGAAAGTTAGAAATGATAGCTAAAATCGTTTCTGCTATTGAAAAATATAATATGCTTTCCTACGGACAGACTGTTATTGTCGGTCTGTCGGGCGGGGCAGATTCTGTTGCCCTTACTCACGCTCTTATTTCACTTAAAGAGGAGTACGGGATTAAACTTCTGGCGGCTCATGTCAACCACTGTATAAGGGGCGAGGAATCCGACAGAGATGAAAAGTTCGTAACCGGGTTTTGCGAAAAATACGGAATTACGCTTAAAACGCTTCGTTTCAATGTTCCCGAAGAAAGTGAAAAAACCGGCGAAAGCGAGGAAGAGTGCGGCAGAAGAATCCGTTATGAATTTTTCAATTCTATTGCGGATGAAAACTCCGTTATTGCTACGGCTCATAATTTCAACGATTCGGTTGAAACGTTCTTTATTAATCTGACAAGGGGAACGGGACTCAAAGGGCTTTGCTCAATCCCTGCGAAACGGGGAAATATAATAAGGCCGCTTATTAACTGCACAAGGGATGAAATTGAGCTTTACTGTAAGGAAAACGGACTTTCCTTTGTGACTGACAGCACCAATCTTGACGAGGATTACACACGGAATAAAATAAGACATTCCGTTCTTCCCGTTATGAGTGAAATCAACCCGTCGTTCTTTTCGCTTATGGAAAGGACGTTTGAGAATTTACAGACTGACGAAGGCTATCTTTCGGCTCTGGCAAGCGGCTTTCTGACTCTCTATCTTGATGACGGAAAGGTTCCTGCCGACTCGCTGTTTGCAGAGCCCGAAAGCGTAAGAAACAGGGTTATTATTAAAATGTGCGCCGATTCTTCGGCGGGAATTCCCGACAGAAAGCATATTGAACTAATTTCCGATTTGCTTAAAAGCAAAAAAGGCGGCGCAGTTCAGCTGAATTACGAGTTTTATGCTGTATGCCGTGATAATTTCTTCTTCATTGAAAAAAGGAAGGAACAGACGCCCGCCTGGGAAATAAAGCTTTCTTCCTTTGACGGGGAAACCGAAACACCGTCGGGAAAATATATTTTTAAACATTTATCCGAAAAAGATTTACAGTTTGTTCAAAAAAACGTATTGGAAAACGCCTTTGATTGTGATAAAATCAGTGGCAGTGTTTTCATCCGTTCAAGAAAGGACGGCGACACGGTCCGCCCGAAGAACAGGGGAGTTACAAAAACTCTCAAAAAGCTTTTTCTTGAAGAAAGAATACCCGTTGAAAAAAGAAATGACGTTGCGGTTTTAAGCGACGACAACGGCGTGTTTTTAATTGAAAATATCTGTGTCGACGAAAGAGTAAAAATTACTAAAGACACAAAAAACATAATTACAATGGCAAAAGGGGAATGATTATGAATGAGGATATAAAGGAAGTCTTACTTTCCGAAGAGGAGCTTGAAAAAATAGTTTCAAAGCTCGGCAAAAAAATATCGGAGGAATATGAGGGCAAAAACCTTGTGCTTGTCAGTGTTCTGAAAGGTTCGGTTGTTTTTATGGCTGACCTTATGAGACACGTAACCGTTCCCTGCGAAATAGATTTTATGTCGGTTTCAAGCTACGGAAAGGGTACTAAAACCTCGGGAAACGTTAAAATCATAAAAGACCTTGACAGAAGCGTTGAGGATATGGATTTGCTCATAGTCGAGGATATCCTTGACAGCGGAAGAACCTTAAGCTATCTTACCGAGCTTTTAAGACAGAGAAATGCGAGAAGCATTAAAATATGCACTCTTCTCGATAAACCCGACAGACGTGAGGCTAATATCAAAGCGGATTATTTCGGCGCCGTCATTCCCGACGCTTTTGTTGTCGGTTACGGACTTGATTATGCAGAAAAATACCGTAACCTGCCTTACGTCGGAATATTAAAGCCGTCAGTTTACGGCGCAGAAGAGTAAAGGAGTGAAAAACGGATTTGAACAATAAAAAATTCAACTATAAGGCGTTAATTCCATATATCTTAATACCCGTGCTTTTTATCGGCTGTATTATGTTCTTTACCAATCAGCAGACAAAGGCTAAAACCGAGTATTATCAGATGATTCAGCTTTTTGACGAGGGAAAGGTTACCGAATATGACCTTGACCTTTCAAACGGCAGACTCCGTTATAAGTTAAAGGGCGAAAAGGATAAGATTTACGAGTACAACGTTCCGAACGTTAGCTTGTTTATCGACGATATTCACTCCTCTGTTATGGAATACAACCGTAACAATCCCGATAATCAGATTAAGGCAAACTATATTTCGGGCTCGTCTAACTCCTGGTGGGTTTCGATGATTCCCTACGCCATCCTTATTCTTATGAGCGTAGTCGTCGTTTACTTTATGTTCAGGCGGATGAACCAGACAATTTCGTCCGAGAATAACAGGGCTATGAGCTTCTCAAAGGCGAGGGCGAAACTCAATTCCGAGGACAATAAGACTACCTTTGAGGACGTTGCGGGAGCAGATGAAGAAAAGGAAGAGCTTGCCGAGCTTGTTGATTTCCTTAAAAATCCGCTTGCGTTCAACGACCTTGGCGCAAGAATACCGAAGGGCGTTCTCCTTGTAGGACCTCCCGGCACGGGTAAAACATTACTCGCAAGAGCCGTTGCCGGCGAAGCGGGAGTTCCGTTCTTCTCGATTTCGGGTTCCGATTTCGTTGAAATGTATGTCGGTGTCGGCGCTTCGCGTGTCCGTGACCTCTTTGACCAGGCGAAGAAGAATTCACCTGCTATAGTATTTATTGATGAAATTGACGCCGTAGGCCGTCACAGAGGCGCAGGTATGGGCGGCGGACACGATGAACGTGAACAGACCCTTAACCAGTTGCTTGTTGAAATGGACGGTTTCGGCAAAAACCAGGGAGTTATCATTATCGCCGCTACAAACCGTCCCGACATTCTTGACCCTGCTCTTTTAAGACCCGGCAGATTTGACCGCCAGGTAACAGTAGGAATTCCCGATGTAAAGGGAAGAGAGGATATTCTCAAGGTTCACGCAAAGGGCAAACCGCTTGCTCCCGACGTCGATTTGAATAAGGTTGCTCATTCAACAGTCGGCTTTACGGGCGCTGACCTTGAAAACCTTCTTAACGAAAGCGCTCTTCTTGCCGCAAGACGCAAGAAAAAGTCAATTACAATGAACGAAATTGACGAAGCGACTATCAAAGTAATGGTCGGTACCGAAAAGAAGAGCCATAAGATGACTCCCGAGGATAAGCGAATTACGGCTTTCCACGAGGCAGGCCACGCAATCGCTACCTACTATCTTGAGGGTCAGGACCCCGTTCAGCAGATTTCGATTATACCACGCGGTATGGCGGCGGGCTTTACGCTCTCGCGCCCCGAGAACGACAGCACCCATATTTCAAAAACTCATATGCTTGACGATATTGTTGTTCTTCTCGGCGGACGTGTTGCCGAAAGCGTTGCAATCGGTGACATTTGCACCGGCGCATCAAACGATATTGAAAGAGCTACGAATATTGCCCGTAATATGATTACGAAATACGGTATGAGCGAAAAGCTCGGTCCGATTTCCTACGGCAAGGATAACGACGAGGTATTCCTCGGCAGAGATTATAACCATATGCGCGATTATTCCGAGGCTGTTTCGGCGGCGATTGACGCTGAGGTCAACGAGATAATCACAAACGCATATAAGCGCTGTGAGGATATTATCAGGGCTCATTACGACAAGCTTGAAATCGTTGCGAACGAGCTTATCGAGGTCGAAAAAATTGAGGGCGAAAGGTTTAAAGCTCTTATGGCGGATGACTATGTTCCCGAAAATAAAGAAGAAAAAGAGACTGAAAAGGCCGAAGAAATTACAGAAAATACCGAAACCGTTTCAAATGAAAACGAGGCTTCCGACGTTATTTCTTCTCCCGATACCTCTGACGAACCAGAAGCGCCTGCCGAATAAAAACAAATAATAAAAAGACGCAGTTATTTCGTTTAACTGCGTCTTTATTTTTTTGAATAAAACCTGTCGGTATGTAAAAACTAATCTTGAAAAAATTATCTTTTAAGGGAAGTGTATTATGAAAGCGACAGGAATTGTCAGAAGAATAGACGATCTCGGGCGGGTTGTTATACCTAAAGAAATAAGAAGAACCTTAAGAATAAGAGAGGGCGACCCGCTTGAAATATTTACGGCAAGCGACGGCGAGGTTATCTTCAAAAAATATTCGCCGATAGGCGAATTGACTGAATTTGCCGTTCAGTACGCCGAGGTGTTAAGCAGGGCTACAAATCAACCGATAATTATTTGCGACCGTGACCACGTTATTTCCGCTTCGGGTTTACCTAAACGCGAGGTGCTTGAAAAAAGAATATCCGAGTCTGTTGAAATTCTTATGGAAAGCCGTTCAAGCTTTATCGCTTCGCCGAGCGCAAATGAAATATATCCCGTTGACGGGGTTGACAGGCAGGCGAGCGTAATTTACCCGATTATAGGCAGCGGAGATTTGTCGGGCGCGGTAATAATGCTTTTCAGTGAAAAGGAAAACTATCCGTCACAAACTGATATAAAACTCGTTCAGGTCGCCGCAACGTTTTTAGGAAAACAGACGGAAGAATAAGATTGTTACAGAGTGGCGATTACAAAAGCCTTCCCCTTGAGGGGAAGGTGTATTGCCGAAGGCAAGACGGATGAGGTGTGTAATAACGCCCTCAACAACTGAGATATAAATTAAACCACGGACTTGACATAAAATTGCTTTGCAATTTTATGCGTGCTCGTCGACCGAAACAGCCTCCCTTGTGCAAAGGGAGGTGGCAGCCGTCAGGCTGACGGAGGGATTGTAATAACGCCCTCAACAACTGAGATATAAACCAAACTACGGACTTGACAAAGAATTGCTTACACAATTCTTTGCGTGCTCGGCTTGCACCTTCGCACATTTAAGCTAAAAACAGTCCACCGGACTGTTTTCTTAACGCTTAAATCCTTCGGTTCAATACCCTCAACAACTGAGATATAAATCAAACTACGGACTTGACAAAGAATTGCTTACACAATTCTTTGCGTGCTCGTCGACCGAAATCCTTGCGGATTTCAGTACCCGACTCACACATTTTTTCTAAAAATGCTTCACTGAAGCATTTTCTTAACGAAAAAATCCTTCGGTTCAAGTCCGTAATCAAATTAATAAAATAAAAACACCTGCCGTGGCAGGTGTTTTTATTTTATGGACGTTAACGGACTTGAACCGCTGACCCTTCGCACGTCAAGCGAATGCTCTACCAACTGAGCTAAACGTCCGAGCAAAAGTCATTATACAGTAAACCCCGTGAAAAATCAAGAAGAAATTTTGGTTTTTAAAAATATAAATAAAATACTGGATTTTGCCAATAATAAAAAAGAACCTTGTTGCTTACATATTCGTTAAAAAGGAATGATATTGTGCATTATAACAAGGTCGAAATATGCGGAGTTAATACAAATAATCTTATTATTCTAAAGGAGAGTGAAAAAATCTCTCTTTTGAAAAAATACAGAGAGAATAAAGATTTATCAGCCCGTGAAAAGCTTGTTTGCGGAAATCTCCGATTAGTTTTGAGCGTTATCCAGCGGTTTTCCAACAGGGGCGAGGAAATGGACGATTTGTTTCAGGTCGGGTGTATAGGTCTTATGAAGGCTATTGATAATTTTGATTTAAGTCAGAATGTCCGCTTTTCAACCTATGCCGTGCCTATGATTATAGGCGAAGTCAGACGCTATTTGAGGGATAATAATTCTCTTCGTGTCAGCCGTTCTCTCCGTGACACTGCATATAAGGCGATGCAGGTTAAAGAGGCGTTACAGAACGAGCTGAACCGTGAACCGTCTGTTGAAGAAATAGCAAAAAAACTTGATATTCCCGTTAGCCAGACTGTTATGGCGCTCGAAGCGATTGTCGAGCCTGTTTCGCTTTATGAGCCGGTTTATTCCGAGGGCGGTGATACGATTTATGTGCTTGACCAGGTTGCGTCGCACGAATCCGATTCGGATTGGATTGACGAAATAGTCATAAAGCAGGGGATAGAAAATCTTTCAAAACGCGAGAAACAGATTTTATCTTTGAGGTTTATGCAGGGCAAAACCCAGACAGAGGTCGCCGAGGAAATCGGGATAAGTCAGGCTCAGGTTTCAAGACTTGAAAAAAATGCAATAAAATCTATCAGAAACGGGTAAATATACCCGTTTTTTTCTTGACTAAATTTTTTCGGCATTGTAAAATATAAGTTAATATTTTACTTCATAAATTGAAAGGAGGATTTGATGCTCAGTCTGTTTAAATACGCAAGGAACTATAAATGGCAGGCGATTGCTTGTCCGTTCCTGATGATAGGCGAGGTATGGCTTGAACTGTCAATACCTAAACTTATGGGCGAGATTGTCGATAACGGTATCGCAAACGCCGATATGAAATATATCTATATGACAGGCGCTAAAATGCTTTTGATGGCGTTCGGGTCGCTTATCTGCGGCGCTTTGGCGGCGAGGCTTGCGGCGGTTGCGGGCATGGGCTTCGGTACGGAACTCAGAAGAGTAATGTATTCCAATATTCAGACCTATTCTTTTTCCAATATCGATAAGTACAGTACCGCTTCGCTTGTTACAAGACTTACGACCGATATTACTATGGTTCAGAATACATTCCAGATGTGCCTGAGAATGTTGTTCCGTTCGCCCGTCCAGTTCGTTTTTGCGCTGTTTATGTGCTTCCGGATTAACACAAAGGTGTCGTCTGTTTTTCTTATTGTAATACCTCTTATAGTCGTCGGTATAGCGATTTTAGGACCGATTGCTCTTAAACGTTTTAAGCGTATGTTTAAAATGTTTGACGGCTTCAACGGCTCAATCCAGGAAAATCTTATCGGCATAAGGGTTGTTAAATCCTTTGTCCGAGAGGATTTTGAAAAGGAAAAATTCAAAAAGGCGAACGACAGCTTAAAGGACGCCGCAATTTTTGCCGAAAAGATTATGATTACGACCGCGCCCCTGATGACGACAGTTATGTTTTCAACTTTTATTGCGGTTTATTGGCTCGGTTCAAAGCTTATTATCGGTAAAGAGCTTGAGGTCGGCGCCTTTTCTTCAATAGTTACATACGTTTCGACTATTCTTCTTTCGCTTGTGTTTATAACCGTGTTTATTGTTCAGTTCGTTATGGCTCAGGCTTCGGTTTCAAGAATTAAAGAAGTAATAAACGAAAAGAGCGATATTAACGACGATAACGCAGACGAAAGTCTTAAGGTCGAAAACGGTGAAATCGAGTTTTGCAACGTTTGCTTTAAATACGACAAGAACGGCGAAAAGAACGTTATTGATAACGCTAACCTGAAAATTGAGTCAGGTCAGACTATCGGTATAATAGGCGGAACGGGAAGCGCTAAAACTACCCTTGTTTCGCTTATTCCCCGCCTTTATGACGTAACCGAGGGCGAGGTAAAGGTCGGCGGAAGAAACGTAAAGGACTATACGGTTTACGAATTAAGAGAAGCCGTAAGTATGGTTTTACAGAAAAATCTTCTCTTTTCCGGAACAATTATGGAAAATCTTCGCTGGGGCGATAAAAACGCAACCGACGAGGAAGTAGTTGAAATCTGTAAAGCGGCTCAGGCTCACGACTTTATAACGAGCTTCCCCGATGGATACAATACCGATTTGGGTCAGGGCGGAGTTAATGTTTCGGGCGGTCAGAAGCAAAGGCTCTGTATTGCGAGAGCTATGCTCAAAAAGCCTAAAATCCTTATTCTTGACGACAGCACGAGCGCGGTTGATACCTATACCGACTCGAAAATCCGTGAGGCTTTCAGAAATTATATCCCCGATACAACAAAAATAATAATTGCTCAGCGAATTTCGAGCGTTGAGGACGCCGACAGAATAGTCGTTCTTGACGACGGAAAGATAAACGCCGTCGGAACTCACGAACAATTGCTTGAAAATAACGAGATTTACAGAGAGGTTTATCTCTCACAGCAGCAAGGCTCAGTAAGCGAAGGGGGTGCTCTTTAATGCCGGGACCTAACAGCAGAAATAAGTTTCAGAAACCCAAAAATGTAAAGGGCACGCTTTTGAGATTGCTTTCATATCTGGCTAAGAAAAAAGGCGTACTTGTTTTAGTAGTTATCTTTATTCTTCTTTCTTCGCTCGGTATGGTTGCTTCGTCTTTCTTCGTAAAGCCGCTTATAGACAACCTTGTCGTTCCGCTGATCGGTCAGGAAACGACTAAGGAAAATATGATGCCGATTATAAAGGCGCTCGGCTTTATGGCTTCGCTTTTCCTTATAAGCGTTGTTTCCTCGTATGTTTATCAGCGTATAATGCTTTATATTTCTCAGGGAACAGTAAACGCAATAAGACGTGATTTATTTGACGCGCTTCAGGATTTGCCTATAAGCTTTTTCGACGGCCACACTCACGGCGAGCTGATGAGCCGTTTTACAAATGACGTTGAAACCGTAAGAAACTTTTTAAGCCAGACAATTGTTCAGACAATTCAGTCAATGTTTACCGTGCTTGCGACCTTTGTCGCTATGCTGGTATTAAGCCGTTGGATGACGCTTTGGATTGTTATCTTTACAATTATGATGATTCTTATCATCAAAAAGCTCGGCTCAAAAAGCTCAACCTATTTCAGAAAACAGCAAAAGGATTTAGGTGTAGCCAACGGCTATATCGAAGAAACGATTGAGGGTCAGAAGGTCATTAAGGTTTTCAATCACGAGGGTGAAACAGTTGAACGCTTTAACGAGCTTAACGGTAATCTTCGCCGTTCGGCTACAAGCGCAAACACCTTTGCGAGTATTCTTATGCCGATAATGGGTAACCTTTCCTATATTAACTATGCGATTCTTTCCGTTTTCGGCGGTTTTCTTGTAATTACGGGAAATATCACTGTCGGCGCAATAAGCTCGTTTTTGCTTTATTCAAGACAGTATACCCAGCCTATCACCAACCTTTCTCAGCAGTTTAACAATATTCTCTCCGCCCTCGCAGGCGCTGAAAGAATTTTCGACATAATCGACGCCGAAAAGGAAGAGGATAACGGCTATGTAATGCTTGTCAACGCAGTGGTTGACGAAAACGGCGAAATAAAAGAAAGCGACAAGCGGACTAATATCTGGGCCTGGAAGCATACTCACGGCGACGGAACGGTAACATATAAACGTCTTGAGGGCAAGGTTGAATTTGAAAACGTTGTTTTCAGCTATGACGGCAAGAAAACAGTTCTTAATGACATAAGTCTTTATGCCAAACCGGGTCAGAAAATTGCCTTTGTAGGCTCAACGGGCGCAGGTAAAACAACTATCACTAATCTTATTAACCGCTTCTATGAAATTCAGCAGGGTAAAATCCGCTATGACGGAATAAATATCAAGAAGATAAAAAAGACGGATTTAAGACGTTCGCTCGGTATGGTTCTTCAGGATACCCATCTGTTTACGGGTACGGTTAAGGATAATATCCGTTACGGAAAGCTTGACGCAACAGACGAAGAGGTTATAAAGGCGGCTAAAATTGCCAATGCCCATTCGTTTATTACAAGGCTTCCTCACGGCTATGATACCTTGCTTACAGGCGACGGCTCAAATTTAAGTCAGGGACAGCGCCAGTTGCTTTCAATTGCAAGAGCCGCGGTTGCCGACCCGCCCGTGCTTATTCTTGACGAAGCGACAAGCTCAATTGACACGAGAACCGAAAGGCTTATCGAAAAGGGAATGGACGCTCTTATGGAGGGCAGAACGGTTTTCGTAATTGCTCACAGGCTTTCTACAGTCCGTAATTCAAACGCAATTATGGTGCTCGAGCACGGTGAAATAATTGAACGCGGCGACCACGACGACCTGCTTGAACAAAAGGGCAAGTATTATCAGTTGTATACAGGTCAGTTTGAATTGAGCTGATTATAACTATTTTTTAAAAAATACTTGCATTTTCATTTTCTTTATGTTAATATATACGGCGTTGTACAACGAAAGAGGTGACAGTCATGAGAGATGGAATTCATCCGAATTACCAGCCCACAGTAATCAGATGTGCTTGCGGCGCTACTTACGAAACAGGTTCAACAAAGAAGGACCTTCGTGTTGACGTTTGCGCAAATTGCCATCCGTTCTTTACTGGTAAGCAGAAGCTCGTTGATACAGGCGGACGCGTCGATAGGTTCAACAAGCGCTTTAATTTGGGTAAATAAGAAAAAACATTTAAGACGATACGTTTTGTGTATCGTCTTTTTTGTTCTTTTTGAGGAAATTATATGAACTCATATTTTACTGTTGAAAAGGAAACAAATGCCGAATACGAAATTAAACGCTCGCGCTTCATAGGTTATATCAAGCCCGTTAAAACAAAGGAAGAAGCGGAGAGCTTTGTTGCGTCAATAAAGCAGAAGCACTATGACGCAAGGCATAACGTTTTCGCTTACAAAATAAGGCAGGATAACTTCAAGCGCTATTCCGACGACGGCGAGCCTCAGGGTACGGCGGGAGTTCCCGTTCTTGACGTTATTGAAAAGAACGACCTGACTGATGTTTGTATTGTTGTCACAAGGTATTTCGGCGGTATTCTTCTCGGCGGCGGAGGGCTTGTAAGGGCTTATTCCCATACGGCTTCGCTTGCTGTTGAAGCGGGTAAAAAAATAGAAATGTCGCTTTGCGCCTGCTTTGAAATAAAATGCGACTACTCGTTTTTCGGAAAACTCAATTCCCTTATCGAAGAAAACGGCGGGATAATTGAAAATTTCGAATTTCTTGACGACGTCTGCGTTACGGGTTATATCCCCGAAGATTTGTTTTCGTCGCTTGACTCGAAAATAGTTGAGGCGTCGGCGGGGGATTATAAATTAACCGAAAAAGACAAAAAATTCGCTAAAATATAATTTTTTTCAGTTTTTAAAAGGAATTTTTAAACTTTTTTTGTATATATAATCGAAATGAATTTTCAGAGGTGAAAAAATGTCAGACGAAATCCGTTTAAGGACTTTAAAGATTGAACAGAACACACTTTCTGAATATGCCTGCCTTTGTTCCGAAACCAAGGGCAGGGCGGTTGAGGAAAAGGAAGACCCCGTCAGAACTGCCTTTCAGCGCGACAGGGACAGGATTATCCATTCCTCGTCATTCCGCAGATTGAAGCATAAAACTCAGGTTTTCCTATCTCCCGAGGGCGACCACTACAGAACAAGGCTTACCCATACGCTTGAGGTTTCCCAGATTGCGAGAACAATCGCTCGCGCTCTCGCTCTCAACGAGGATTTGATTGAAGCGATTTCCCTCGGTCATGACCTCGGGCATACTCCGTTCGGTCATGCGGGCGAAAGGGCGCTCGACGAGGTCTTTGAACCGGGTTTCCGTCATTTTGAACAGAGTCTTCGTGTTGTGGACAGGCTTGAAAAGGGCGGTAAGGGACTTAATTTAACCTACGAAGTGCGTGACGGTATTCTCTGTCACACATACGGTAAGGAAGCCGATACCTTAGAGGGAAGGCTCGTTAAAATTGCCGATAAAATAGCTTATATCAATCACGATATTGACGACGCAATAAGGGCTAAGGTCATTTCAAACGACGATATACCTGTTGAAATAAGAAATGTTCTCGGTCAGACTAAATCGAACAGAATTAATACTCTTGTAACCTCGGTTATAAACAATACGGTTGAAGACGTTAAAATGGACAGTGAAATTGAACTCGCTTTCAAGGAACTGACCGAGTTTATGTTTAAGAATGTTTATACCAATCCCGTTTGTAAGGGTGAGGAAAGCAAGGCGGAAAACCTTATCAAAGAGCTTTATTTCTATTTCTGCTCTCATCCCGAGGATTTGCCCGAGCTTTATAAGCCGATTGCTCTTGACGAGGGTGCTGACAGGGCGGCGTGCGATTACGTTGCGAGTATGTCGGACGTTTATGTTCTGAGAGTTTATAACAAGCTTTTTATTCCGAACGGTTGGGACGATTCTTTGTCCCTATAATGTCACAACGTTTATCTTATAATTCTGCTGAAAGGAGGGGTTATATATGGCTATCAGCGACGCTTATCTTGAAGAATTAAGAAGCAAGAATGACGTTGAAAATGTAATTTCATCATATGTTACCCTCAGAAGAAGAGGCAGAATTTTAACGGGACTTTGTCCGTTCCACAACGAAAAAACTCCGTCCTTTACCGTATATCCCGAAACTCAGTCGTATTATTGTTTCGGTTGCGGCGCAGGCGGAGATGTTATCACGTTTATTAAAAATATCAACAATCTTGATTATATCGAGGCTGTAAAACAGCTTGCCGATATGTCGGGTATGGCTCCTCCCGAAAGCAATTTCGATAACGGGCTTACAAAGCAGAGACTCCGTATGTTTGAAATCAACAGAGAGGCGGCTAAATTCTTTTATAAGGCGCTGTATTCACCGCTCGGCAAAAACTGTCTTGCGTATTACCGTAAAAGAGGTCTGTCAGACGAAACTATTAAGCATTTCGGGCTCGGCTTTGCGCCCGAAAACTATAACGACGGGCTTTATAAGCATCTCAAATCTCTCGGCTATAACGACCTTGAGCTATTTCAGGCGAACATCATTAGAAAAAATGAAAAAAGCTATTATGACGCCTTTAAAAACCGTGCTATGTTCCCGATTATAGACATTCGTGGAAACGTAATCGCCTTCAGCGGAAGACGGCTTAACGAAGATGACCCGAGAAAATATGTCAACACGAGCGACACGCTTGTTTTTAAAAAGGGAAGCAATCTTTTTGCTCTTAATTTTGCTAAAAGCTCGAAGCGTGAGGGACTTATCCTCTGCGAAGGAAATATGGATGTCATTTCGCTTCATCAGGCGGGCTTTGACAATGCGGTTGCAGGTCTCGGCACGGCTTTGACCGAGGAACAGGCTTCGCTGATTTCAAGATATGCCAACACCGTTTACCTTTGCTATGATAATGACGATGCGGGACAAAAGGCTGTTGATAAGGCTTTGAGGATTTTTTCAAAGACCGGAATAAAAATCAAGGTTCTTCATCTTCAGGGCGGTAAAGACCCCGATGAAATTATTAAGAATTGCGGCGCTGACTATTTCCGTTCTATTATTGAAGGCGCGGCTAACGATATTGAGTTTAAACTTCTCAATGCGCAGCATAATTTCGATATAACGACCTCGGACGGAAAGCTCAATTACCTTAACGCCGCGGTTGATATTCTCGCTTCTCTTGACAACTCGCTTGAAAGGGATATTTATTCTTCAAGGTTAAGCGAGCTCGGCGTGAGCAAGACCGCAATTGACGAACAGATTGCGAGAAAACGCGCGTCAAACGACCGAAGAAAGAAAAAGGTCGATTTTGAAAATATAAGGCGGTCAACTGTTGCGCCTAAGGACAGGCATAACCCCGACAGAACGCTTCATCCTGCGGCTGTAAGAGCTGAGGAACAGCTACTTACGAATATTATTTTCAGCCCCGACTGCTATAAGTCGGTTAAAGAAAAAATAACCGCTGATGATTTTGTTTCGCTTGTAAACGGCCATATCTTTAAGGTTGTTTCAGAAAGAATTGAAAATGCCCGGTCACTCGATTTAACCGTTGTTTCACAGGAGCTTACCGACGACGAAGCCGCAGTTTATTCCAAGCTTCTGACCTCGTCGGACACTGTCGGAAAAACGGTAAAAGAGTGTGAGGACTGTATAAAAGCCATAATTTCAGAGAAACATAAGAACGAGCAAAAAAGAGCGAGTGATATGTCAAACGATGAATTTATGGAGGCATTTAAACAATTAGGTAATAAATAATTTACATAAAGGGGTAGGGAAGTATATGGAACAAAACGGTTCAAAAAACAATATGCTTGAAGCTCTGCTTAAAAAGGGCAAGGCTACGGGCAAGCTTACGACCCATGAAATCGACGATGTCATAGTCGAAATGGACCTTGACATTGAAGAGTGGGACAAGATTTACGACACCATTGAGGCTCAGAATATTCAGATTATTGATGACCTCGGTGACGCCGCTCTTGCCGACATTTCGTTTGAGGTTGAAAGCGAAAAGATTTCGGATTCAGGTTCGGCAGATTCTAAAAACGAGGGAATTGAAGATCCCGTCAAGGCTTATCTTAAAGAGATTGGCCGCGTTCCTCTTCTTACAAGTGAAGAGGAAATTGAGCTTGCAACCCGTATTGCGGATAATGACGAGCAGGCTAAAAAACGCCTTGCGGAAGCGAATCTGCGTCTTGTTGTAAGCATCGCAAAAAGATATGTCGGCAGGGGAATGCAGTTCCTTGATTTGATTCAGGAGGGCAACCTCGGTCTTTTGAAGGCTGTTGACAAGTTCGACTATACGAAGGGCTTTAAATTTTCAACCTATGCGACCTGGTGGATAAGACAGGCTATCACAAGAGCAATTGCTGACCAGGCGAGAACAATCCGTATTCCCGTTCATATGGTTGAAACTATCAACAAGGTTAAAAAGACAATTACCTTACTGCTTCACGAAAACGGCAGGGATCCGACTGCTGAAGAGGTTTCTGAATACCTCAATATGCCCGTTGACAAGGTCCGTGAGATTATGCGTGTCGCCCAGGAACCCGTTTCGCTTGAAACACCCATCGGCGAAGAGGAAGACAGCCATCTCGGCGATTTCATCCCCGACGACGACGCTCTTGCCCCCGAGGAAGCGGCTTCGATGATGCTTCTTAAAGAACAGCTTGACGACGTTTTAAGCACACTTACTCCCCGTGAAAAGAAGGTTATTCAGCTTCGTTTCGGACTTGAGGACGGCAGACAGCGTACCCTTGAAGAAGTCGGCGAGGAATTCGGCGTTACAAGAGAGCGTATCCGTCAGATTGAGGCGAAGGCTCTTCGTAAGCTCCGCCACCCGAGCAGAAGCAAGAAATTAAAGGATTTCCTAGGTTAATATTTTAAGAGGATGCAATCGTTTGCATCCTCTTTTTTCTTGACTAAAAAAACACGCTGTGATATACTGAAAAAGCAAATTGAATATACGCACTGCGGTCTTTTTGTACGTCGGTACAGAATGTAATAGGGAATCTCGGTGAAAATCCGTCGCAACAGCCATTACCGTAATCAGGGCTTGACCCTCTAAGTCGGAATACTTCCCGCAGGCGTGGTTTGAGCATTTGCTATGCCTTGGGCACTTGAAGGCGTAACCGTTGAAAGCCATTTTATATGGCTTTTTGGTGTTGCGTTTTTGTGTTAACAAAAACGCTTATTTTTTTAGGAAAGGTTGGTATTAACTATGAAAAACAAAAAAGTGCTTAAATTATTATCATTGTTTGCCTTGATTTGTATTCTGGCGAACACATTTGCCGTTGTCGGTTTTGCTTCGGACAGCGCAGAGGTAAACGTAACTATCGCTAATAACGGCGCTCCCGTTGTTTACAACGCTCCCGTTACCGTAACGGACGTTGACGGCGATAACTCGCTTACAATTAACGACGCTTTGATTATCGCTCACACCGAGTATTATTCCGAGGGCGCCAAAGGTTATGAAACTGCAACCACTCAGTACGGTCTCGGTATTAAAAAGCTCTGGGGCAACACAAATAACGGTAGCTTCGGCTACTATGTAAACGACGCTTCCGCCTGGAGCCTGACCGATGCTCTTAAGGACGGCGACAACCTTTATGCCTTCTGCTATAAGGACGCTGCCTCTTATTCGGACAAGTATTCCTATTTCAATATCAAATCATTAGTTGGTACCGAGGCGAGTGACTCATACGAGATTACCCTCAAAATGCAGGGCTATGATGAAAGTTGGAATCCTGTTGAGCTTCCCGTTGCAAACGCTGTTATCACTCTTGACGGCGTTGATACCGATTTCGTAACAGACGAAAACGGCGTTGCTTCGATAACAATTAATGATGAGTATAAACATATAATCAGCGCAAGACCCACGGACGATTCACTGATTATTACTCCTGCCGTAATTGAAGTTAAAGGCAATGAAACAGACCTTGTTTGCGATTTCGGCGGAAACACATATTATTATTGTTATAATGCAGTTCAGAGCGGTTGGGTAGCATTTGACGGCATCAATTATTGCTTTGGTGCCGACGGCGCATTGACGACAAAAACAGTTGAAGCAAATGTTACTATCGCTAACAACGGCGCTCCCGTTGTTTACAACGCTCCCGTTACCGTAACAGACGTTGACAACGACGGCTCTTTAACAATTAACGACGCTCTGATTATTACTCATGACGAATACTATTCGGACGGCGTAAAGGGTTATGAAACCGCAGTTACAGAATACGGTCTCGGCATTAAAAAGCTCTGGGGAAACACAAATAACGGTAGCTTTGGCTATTATGTGAACGACGCTTCCGCTTGGAGCCTTGCAGATACACTTAAAAACGGCGACGACCTTTATGCCTTCTGCTACAAGGACGCTGCCTCTTATTCGGATAAGTATTCTTATTTCAATATCAAATCATTAGTAGGTACTGAAGCGAGCGACTCATGTGAAATTACTCTCAAAATGCAGGGCTATGACGAAAACTGGAATCCTGTCGAGCTTCCCGTTGCAAACGCTGTTATCACTCTTGACGGCGTTGACACTGATTTCGTAACTGACGAAAACGGCGTTGCCGTAATTAAAATTGAAGACGAAAATCAGCATATCCTCAGCGCAAGATCCATAACAGAGGGTCTTATCATTACTCCTGCTGTTATCGACGTTATCGGTGAGGAAAGGGATATTGTCTGTGATTTCAGCGGCAACACATATTACTATTCCGATAATGCCGCACAGTCAGGCTTTAAGACCGTTGAAGGCAAAAAGTGTTATTTCGGCGCAGACGGCGCTATGGTTAAAAAACAGCTTGTTACAATTGACGGCAAAAAGTATTATTTCGGCAAGGACGGAGATATGTACACTAAGAGACTTATCTCTGTCAAAGGTAAAAAGTATTATATGGGCGCAGACGGCGCAGCTTATACTAAGAGACTTATTTCCGTAAACGGCAAGAAGTACTATATGGGCTCTGACGGCGTTGCATACACAAAGAGACTTATCTCCGTGAACGGCAAGAAGTATTACATGGGCAAGGACGGCGTTGCATATACAAAGAGGCTTATCTCCGTAAACGGCAAGAAGTACTATATGGGCTCTGACGGTGTTGCTTATACAAAGAGACTTATCTCCGTAAACGGCAAGAAGTATTATATGGGTAAGGACGGCGTTGCTTATACAAAGAGACTTATCTCCGTAAACGGTAAGAAGTACTATATGGGTAAGGACGGCGTTGCATATAAGTCAAAGCTCATTTCAGTAAACGGAAAGAAATACTATATCGGCTCTGACTGTACGGCTTACAAGTCAAAGTTCGCTTCACTCAGCGGAACAAAATACTATTTCGGTTCGGATTGTGTAATGTATAAGGGCAAGACCTTCTCGGTTAACGGCGTTAAGTGGAAGGCTGCTTCAAACGGCGTTTGCACAAAGGTTAAATAAAACAGGTTTAAAGGTTAAATTGTTATATGAAAAGAAAAATATGTAACAGTTTAATATGCGCAGTGCTGGCGATAATTTTTATCGTCGGCTCTGTGCCGTTTTATGCGAAATCCTCCGCTGATGAGGTTAATTCTCTTGTCAGCGGAGCTGTTTCCTATAAGGCTTCGTCTCTCGGCGTTACGGGAAAGCAGGGGATAGTTGATTATTATACCTCTGCGGGAATGGAATCCGGCGGAGAATGGTATGTTCTTTCTTTTCTTCAGAACGGAGATAAGCTGAATAATTCTTCCTATGAAAAAGCCTTAATTAATTATCTTAAGAACAATGAGGTTTATTCGGCAACCTCAAGAGAAAAATTCTCGTTAACTCTTATTGCCCTCGGAACAAAAGATAAATGGGCAAAGAATTACATATCCGAAACGGCAAATGAGGCTATAGGAAAGCAGGGTATAATGAGCCTTGTTTTCGGACTTCATCTTTTAAATAACGGGTGTAAAAGCGAGCTTTATTCCGCTTCCTCACTCGTTGAAAAAATCTTTTCTCTTCAGAATTCCGACGGCGGCTGGGCAAATTCGGGAACGGCAAGCGACGTTGACGTAACCTCGATGACGCTTCAGGCGGTTTCTTCATACAGAAAATCTTATTCGTCAAAAATAGAAAACGCTATAAACTTTTTATCTTCAAAGCAGAGTGATGACGGTGATTTTTTAAGTTACGGCGTTTATAATGCCGAAAGCACGGCGCAGGTTGTAATTGCGCTTTCTTCTCTCGGAATTGACTGTAATTCGGATTCAAGGTTTATTAAGAACTCCCATAGTGTTATTGACGGGCTTAAAAAGTTTAAGAATTCGGACGGAAGCTTCTGCCACGTTATCGGCGGCGGAGCCAATAACAGCGCTACCTCTCAGGCTCATCAGGCTTTAGTTTCGTATTTGCGCTTTTTAAGGGGTAACGGTTCTTTTTATAAATTCAGTAATCAGTTTTCCGAAAAAACAACCTCGGATTCTGTTACGTCTACCGCTTCTCAAGGTGATTCCTCAGGCGGAAATACAAATAAAGACAAGGAAAAAACAACTTCTTCGTCAAGCGACAGACCCGAAGTTACCTCGTCGGTTGCAGTTGAAAACTCAACAGGCGTTACAAATATGAACGGGAAGGCTTCCTCTCCGGGCGAAAACGGCGAAGAAATCAGTCAGAATGATAATGAAACCGCTTCTGACACAGGCGAAAACGAAAGCCCATCAGTTCTTTTAACCGACGAAAACGGTTCTCAGGTTGAAGAACAGAAAAACGAAAGCATAATAAGCGAAATTAAAGAGAGGGCAGGCACTCCCAAGGAACTGAAAATAAAGCTTATAATTATATCTGTGATTGTTGCTGCGGCTGTAATTTTGTCTGTCATTCTCGTTCTTCTTAAAAAGAGAAATATCAAGAACTTTATTGTAATCGGCGTTGCGGTAGTCATCTCGGTTACGAGCGTTCTTTTCATCAGAATACATACGGCTGAAGACTATTATAATTCTTCGGTTAATAAAAATAACACCGTCGGTCACGTTTATCTGACCGTCAGGTGCGACACGATTATGGGTAAGGACGGCGCGCCCGATAATCCCGTTATACTCGAAAAAGGCGAGTATGAGATAAAAGAGGGCGACACGGTTTATGTTGTTCTTGCCGAAGCGTTAAGAGAAAACGGTATTATGTTTGAGCATAATTCGTCATATTACATAAGCGGTATAAACAATTTATATGAATTTGAGTACGGCGACCTTTCGGGCTGGATGTACCTTGTCAATGGCGAAACCCCCTCGGTCGGTTGCGGGGAGTATGTTTTAAAGGACGGCGACGATATTCAGTGGCTTTATACCTGCGATATAGGAAATGATTTAAAAACAGATGAAAAAAATTGAGCAGTATAATCCGATAGTGTGTTTTCTGTACTTTATGCTGACCTTTGCTCTGGCGGCGTTCGGTACGGACGTTATTATTACGCTCATTTCTCTTTTTTCCTCTTTGATTTTATTTGTTTTAAAATGTAAAACCGACGCTAAGAAAAGACATATTTTTATTCTTGTTCTATTCTTTATAACCTCGTTTATAAATCCGATTACGAACCATAGGGGTGTAACGCCGCTTTTTGTTGTGAACGATAACCCGATTACGCTTGAAGCCTTTCTTTACGGGGTTTGTATGGCGGGTACGATTTGCGGAGTGTTATATCTTTTCCTTACGTTTTCAATTGTTATGACAAGCGAAAAGCTCATCTATGTTTTCGGGATTGTTTCGCCTAAAAGCGCCTTGCTGTTATCTATGGCTTTGAGATATGTTCCGCTTTTTATCGAACAGCATAAAAAGGTTAAAAAGGCACAGAAGGCTATGGGACTTTTCAAGGACGGAAACATCGTTGACCGGTTTAAAGGCAATATAAGAGTTTTTTCGATTATGGTTACCTGGGCGCTTGAAAACGGAATTGTTACAGCCGACAGCATGGGCGCAAGAGGCTACAGCGAAAAAAAGCGTTCGGCGTTTTCGTTTTATTCGTTTACAAAAGCGGACGCATTTTATCTTTTAATAACGCTTTTACTTTTCGGAATTGTTTCGTTCGGAAAAATCAGGGGTGTTATAGGAACTGTGTTTTACCCCGAATTTGTTGTAGCGGGGTTAAATATTAAATCGGCTGTTGTTTATTTCAGTTTTGCGTTATTGACGTTAATGCCGAGTATTTGTGAAGCAGAGGAGGAATTAAAGTGGAAATACTTAATGTCAAAAATTTAAGCTTTAAATATCCGATGAATGAACTGAATACTCTAAAGAACGTGTCGTTTTCGCTTGAAAAGGGCGATTTTGCCGTGCTCTGCGGACAGACGGGAAGCGGAAAAACAACTCTTTTGAGAGCTCTTAAGCCCTCGCTTTGCCCGAGAGGTGAAAAAAGCGGAGAGATTATTTTTGAAAACAATTCGCTTTTTGACGCCGAAAAAAGCGTTGAGTTTAAAATAGGCTTTGTAATGCAGAATCCCGAACAGCAGATTGTTACGGATAAGGTGTACCATGAGCTTGCCTTCGCTCTTGAAAATAAAAATACGCCTAAAAATGAAATAGGAAGAAGAATAGCCGAAACAGCCCAGTTTTTCGGAATTGCGGATTTGTTTGACGAGAATACCCACGTCCTGTCGGGCGGACAGAAGCAGATACTTAATCTCGCTGCGGTTTCGGTTATGCAACCCGACTTGATAATTCTTGACGAGCCTACGGCACAGCTTGACCCCGTTGCGGCAGTTGACTTTATAACCGTACTCAAAAAACTCAATACCGAAATGGGAATTACCGTTCTTATTTCGGAACACAGACTTGAAGAGCTTCTCGGAATAGCGAATAAGCTCATAGTTCTTGAAAACGGTGAAATAAAGGTCTGTGACGAGGTTAAAAAGGCTGTTAAAGACCTTTCTCCCGAGGACAGAATTATCGAATATATGCCCGCCCCCGTAAGACTTTTCAAATCGGTCAAAAGCGAAAGCGAATGTCCGCTTAACGTAAACGACGGAAAAAGCTTTATTGAAAACAATTTCAAAAATGAAATCAATACGTTTCCCGTTGAAGAAAAGCCGGAATTAAAGGATAAGGCGATAGAACTCAAAAACGTCTTTTTCAGATATTCAAAGGAGTCGCCTGACGTTCTTTGCGACCTTTCTCTGACCGTTTATAAAAACGAAATATTTTCTGTTCTCGGCTCCAACGGAAGCGGCAAGACCACGGCGTTAAACTGTATTTCGGGTCTATTAAAGCCATACAGCGGAAAGATTAAGATTTTTAATAAAAAAATCAGCGAATATAAAAATAATTCGCTTTACATTAACTGCCTTTCAATGATGCCTCAGGATATAGGCACGGTATTTCTTAAAAACACTGTCAGGGAAGAGCTTGAAGAGGTTGGCGCGCTTAAAAATGACTTGCCGTTTGATTTGAGCTATCTTTACGACAGACACCCTTACGATATAAGCGGCGGCGAACAACAGCTTTTAGCTCTTGCAAAAGCTCTTTCTTCAAAGCCCGAGCTTTTAATTCTTGACGAGCCGACAAAGGGACTTGATAACTGTTTTAAGAAGCAGTTCGCTTCAGTCCTTGAAAGCTTAAAGGAAAACGGCGTGACGGTTGTAATTGTAACCCATGACGTCGAATTTGCTTCCGACGTTTCCGACAGATGCGCTTTTCTTTTCAGGGGCAGGGTAGTGTCCGAAGAAGCTTCTCATAAATTTTTTGAAAGCAACAGCTTTTATACAACGCCTGCCAGCAGAATGACAAGGGGATATTACGACAGGGTAATAAGCGTAGAGGAAGCTGTTGAAATGATTATAAAAAACGGCGGTGAAAGAGTATGAGCGCCTTGAACGAACAAAAACTGAAAAAGGCGCTGAGCATTATTCTTCCCTGTTTTGTAATGCCCGTTGTAATTGTTGTCGGCTCGCTTTATTCAAGAGAAAAGAGCTACGCCTTGTCAAGCCTTGTACTTGCGCTTTTGTCGCTCGTACTGTTTCTTTGCGGCTTTGAAAGCAAGAACACGGGTACAAGACGGCTTGTAATTATTGCGATTATGGTTGCGTTAAGCTCTCTCGGAAGATTAATTCCGATAGTCAAGCCCGTTACCTTTTTAGTTGTAATTACGGGTATCACTCTCGGACCTCAGGCGGGATTTCTAACTGGCGCTTTTTCGGCTGTAATCTCAAATATCAGCTTCGGTCAGGGCCCCTGGACGCCGTTTCAGATGTTTGCCTGGGGAATGCTCGGCTTTATAGCGGGACTTCTTGAAAAGCCTTTAAACAGGAAGAAAGCTTATTTATATCTCTACCTTTTCTTCGGCGGGGTTTTCTATTCGTTTATAATGGATATCTGGACTGTTCTCTGGTATGAACAGGGCTTCGTTCCGGAGCTCTATAAAGCGGCGATTATTTCGGCAATTCCCTATACTCTCGTCTATGCCTGTTCAAACGTTGTGTTTGCGGTTTTACTTGCAAAGCCTATGTGCGAAAAGCTTAACCGAGTGAAAATAAAATACGGTGTTTAGCGGTTGGTTGATTATTCAATCAACCGTTTTTAATGTTAAAACAGACAAAAAGACAGATATGTTTTTGTTAAAAATGCTTGCATATCTTAGTATATGGTGGTAAAATATTAAAGTTTTAAATTGTATTTTCGGGTGAGAAGATGAAAAAAAGAGAAGATGTAAGAAATATTGCTATTATTGCCCACGTTGACCACGGTAAAACAACGCTGGTTGACCAGATGCTCCGTCAAAGCGGTACTTTCCGAGAAAACGAGCAGGTGCAGGAAAGGGTAATGGACTCAAACGACCTTGAAAGAGAAAGAGGAATAACAATCCTTTCCAAGAATACGTCCGTTCATTATAACGGCGTTAAAATCAATATTGTAGATACTCCCGGTCACGCTGATTTCGGCGGCGAGGTTGAGCGTATTATGCAGATGGTTGACGGCGTACTTTTACTTGTTGACGCTTTTGAGGGCTGTATGCCTCAAACACGCTTTGTTCTTAAAAAGGCGTTGAATTTAAGAAAAACCGTTCTCGTTGTAATTAATAAAATTGACCGCCCCGGCGCCAGACCCGCCGAGGTTATTGACGAGGTTCTGGATTTGTTTATCGAACTCGGCGCTGACGAAGACCAGCTTGAATTCCCCGTAGTTTACGCTTCGGCAAAGGACGGCTATTCTTCGCTTGACCCCGATGACAGACAGGGCGATATGGGACCGCTTCTCGATTCAATTCTCAAAAATATTGAACCGCCCGAGGGCGTTATCGAAGCGCCTGTTCAGATTCTTATTTCTTCACTCGGTTATGACGACTATGTAGGAAGAATCGGTATCGGAAGAGTTGAGAGAGGAATAATAAAGAGAAATCAGCAGGTAGTTCTCTGTAAGACTGACGGAAATCAGGAAAACGTCAAGATTTCAAAGCTCTATCAGTTCGAGGGACTTAAAAGGCAAGAGGTCGAAGAGGCTTCGGCAGGCGATTTAATCGCGATTTCTGGAATTTCCGATATAAATATCGGTGAAACAATCTGCGACAGCGAATGTATTGAACCGCTTCCCTTTGTTAAGATTGACGAGCCAACTCTGTCAATGAATTTCATTGTAAACGACAGCCCGTTCGCGGGAAGAGAGGGTAAGTTTGTAACCTCCCGTAATCTTCGCGACAGACTTTTTAAAGAGGTTGAAACCAACGTCAGTATGCGCGTTGAAGAAACCGAAAGCACCGATACATTTAAGGTTTCGGGCAGGGGTGAGCTTCACCTTTCAATTCTCATTGAAACAATGCGCCGTCAGGGCTATGAATTCCAGGTTTCAAGACCCAAAGTTATTATGAAAAAGGAAAACGGAAAAACCCTTGAGCCTATGGAATTGTTGATAGTTGAGGTTCCCGAGCAGTACGTCGGCGCGGTAATGGAAAAAATCGGTTCACGTAAGGGCGAGCTTGAAAATATGGGCGCCCGCCAGGGCGGTGCAACCCATCTTGAATTCAAAATACCAGCAAGAGGACTTATCGGCTACCGTTCGGAGTTTATGACGGACACAAACGGAAACGGTATTATGAACAACCTTTTCGCAGGTTATGAGGAATACAAGGGCGATATCCAGACCCGTGAAAGAGGCTCGATCGTTGTTCACGAAACAGGAACTACAACGGGTTACGGACTTTTCAATACTCAGGACAGGGGACGTCTTTTCGTAGGACCCGGCGTTGATGTCTATGAGGGAATGATAGTCGGCGAATGCGCAAAGAACGAGGATATAACCTGCAACGTATGCAAATCAAAGCATCTGACGAACACCCGCGCTTCAGGCTCCGATGACGCTTTAAGGCTTGTTCCTCCGAGCAATCTCAGCCTTGAGCAGTGCATGGAATTTATTAAGGACGACGAATTGCTGGAGGTTACTCCCGTTTCGCTGCGTCTGAGAAAAAAGATACTCGCAAAGGACTTAAGACTAAAAGAACAGTTCAGAAATAAGTGAGGTAAAATATGGATTACACACAATGGGCGAGAGACACTTTTAAGGATGATACCTACGCTACCGAGATTACTGGCATAGTAATTGACAAAGCCGTTGACGGAACGTCCGTATGCAGTCTTGAAATCGGTGAAAAACATCTTAACGCCGACGACCATGTTATGGGCGGAGTTACGTTTACAATCGCCGACCTTGCGTTTGCGGTTGCGGCCAATGTCGGCGAGCTGACAACGGTTTCAATAAACAGTTCAATCAGTTTTATCGGCGTTGCAAAGGGCAAAAAGCTCATAGCCGAGGGTAAAACTATTAAGTCCGGAAGAAGCACCTGTACCGTTTCAGTAGATGTTCATGATGAAATAGGCACAAAGGTCGCCTATGCCGTATTTACCGGAATGAGAGTAAGATAAGTGATAAATATTTTGAAGCCCTGCTTTGTTGCGGGGCTTTCACTTTAATAAGGCGGCAAGCATAAGATTAACTGAGGTGATTAATATGTATGCGCTTGCCGTAGGCAGTATTACGACTGCTCAAAGAGGAAAGAGTATTTTAAATAAAAACGGAATAAAATGCGGTATTCAACGCTACTACGGAGAAAAACAGATTGGCTGCGGCTACGTTCTGACGGTTTCCGATAATATAGATAAATGCAGAAATATTTTAAACTCAGTCGGTATTAAAATACTGGATGTGAGTAAAAAGTGATTTATCTTGATAATGCCGCAACGACCTACCCGAAGCCGAATTGTGTTTTAAAGTCGGTAAAACGCTCCGTAAGCAAGCTCGGCGCTAATCCGGGCAGGTCAGGCTATAAAATGGCTCTTGACACAGCCGAGGCGATTTATGAGGCGAGAGAAGCGGTAAGTTCTTTTTTTAACGCAAAAAGCGCCGAAAACATCATTTTTACTCAGAACTGTACACAGGCACTTAATATCTGTATCAAAGGACTTGCGGAAAAGGGTAAGAACTTTGTCTGCTCTTCCCTTGAGCACAATGCGGTTTCAAGGCCTCTATATAAACTGAAAAGCAGGGGAATATGTGATTATTCGGTAGCCGAAATAGATGTGAACAGCGACAAAAATACCGTTAATAATTTTAACAATCTTATTGACGAAAATACTGCCGCCGTTATTCTGACCGTGGCTTCAAACGTTTTCGGAATTATAACGCCGGTAAAAATGATTTCCTCTCTTTGCAAAAGCAGGGGAGTGCCTTTGATTTTAGACTGTGCCCAGGCTGCGGGTATTCTCAAACTTGACTGTGAGGAGCTCGGCGCGGATTTTTTGTGCGTTGCGGCGCATAAGGGTTTGTATACACCGGCGGGGCTCGGAATATTGGTTATTAATTCTGACATTATTCCCGACACACTTAGCGAGGGCGGAACGGGAAGTAATTCGCTTTCTCTTTCGCAGCCCGACTTTCTTCCCGATATGTTTGAAAGCGGAACGCTTAATACTTCAAGCATTATTTCGCTTTCCGAATCAATCAGGCTTATAAATAAAATCGGATTGGGCAGAATTTACTCTCACGAATATCTTCTTCTGAAATATCTTGAAGAAGCTCTTTCCGAAATGAAAAATGTTAAGCTTTATACTTCGTTTTCCGAAAACCAAAGGCTTGCGCCTGTTTTGTCGTTTAATATAAACGGTATTCCCAGCGAACTTGTAGGAATGAAACTTGCCAAAAAAGGCGTTTGCGTAAGGGCGGGTTATCACTGTTCGTTTTTAGCCCATAAAAGCTTCGGTACTCTTGAAAACGGAACGGTAAGAATTTCTCCGTCAATTTTCACTAAAAAAGGTGATATTAATTTTACTATAAATTGCATTAATAAATTGCAAATTAAATAAATATATGATATAATATACCGTAATGTGCAGTAGTGTTTTTGTTTTTCTGCGTGTTTCGGTATTTTATTTTTGAAAAAAGTTGGTGAAAATATGATTATAGCTTTGACGATAAAGGACGTAATAAACGAGATGTGGGGCGTTCTCAAGGGCTTTAACTGGCTTACGGATTTACTTGATATTGTTCTCGTCGCCTTTATTCTTTACGGCGCGTTCAAGCTCATCCGTGACAGTAAGGCTATGCAGCTTGTTAAGGGCATTTTGCTTCTTGCCGTTCTCTACGCTGTTGTTACTCTTCTGAAAATGCAGGCGAGCTCATATCTTTTCAGTATCCTTTTCGGAAATCTTTTCCTTATGCTCGTAATCGTTTTCACTCCCGAAATACGAAATGCGCTTGAAAGCGTCGGAAGAACCTCTGTTTTCAATCTCGGTAATTTCCTTCAGATAGGAAGAGACGACCTCAAGCGTCAGGAACAGATGAATATCACTATTAACGCTGTCTGTAAAGAGGTTTCCGAGCTTTCGGATTCAAAAACAGGCGCTCTGATAGTTTTTGAGAAAGACACCAATTTAGGTGAAATCATTAAAACGGGTACTATAATTGACGCCAAGGTAACGCCCGAGTTACTCGGCAATATCTTTTACCCGAAGGCTCCCTTGCACGACGGCGCAGTTATTATAAGAAATTCAAGAGTTGCCGCCGCAGGCTGTATTTTGCCGCTGACGTTTAATTCAAATATCGGACGCGAGCTTGGCACAAGACACCGCGCCGCAATCGGTATGAGCGAAGAAAGCGACGCCATTATTGTTATAGTTTCCGAAGAGTCCGGCTCAATTTCCTTTGCTTATAAGGGAAGATTAAAGCACGGCATTTCAGAGGGCGAGCTTCGTGAGATACTGACAAATCAGTTCCTTTCGGCTGAAAAGGTCGATAGGGATTCAAAGAGAAGAAAAAAGAATAAGGAGGAGGGAAAATAATGTTTTCAAAAAAAGGTAAGCTCTCCGCACTTATGATGAACAATAAATTCATTGCCGTTTTATCGGTTATAATTTCGCTTGTTCTCTGGATGTGGATAGCGATTGATAAAAGCCCGATTGAAACAACGGTTATTAAAGACGTTCCCGTTACCATTGACCTTGAAAACAGCGTTCCCTCTCAGTTAGGGCTTGAAATTTTCGGCAATAAGGATTTCAAGGTTGACGTTACCGTCTCGGGTAAAAAGTTTGTCGTTCAGACTCTTGACGCCGGTAAGATAACCGTTTCGGCTCAGACGAACTATGTCGACGGCGCAGGGAAGAAAACTCTTCTTTTAAAGGCGACCGCCAACGCCGATTGCGATGTTGTCGGTTTATCAAGTGATTATATCGACGTTTATTTCGATACTCTTTCAAAAAAAGAATTCACCGTTGAGCCGGTTGTCAATACCGAGCTTGAAAGCCTTGTCCCCGACGACCTTATGGCAGGCACTTTCGTTCTTTCACAGAACAGCGTTACCGTTTCGGGACCGAGCTCCGAGGTCAACAGTATTTCGGGAGTACAGGCTGTTATTGATGTTAATGAGGCGTTGACCTCTACTTCGACATTTAATCCCGATATTGTTTTCAAGGGAGCTAAAAACACCGACTATCTTTCAATGGATATCGATGAAAAGGATATAACGCTTACCGTTCCCGTCTTAAAGGTTCTCACTCTTGACACGACGGTTACCTTCAAGAATACACCGGCGGCGTTTATAAACTCTCCGCTTGACTTCACGGTTTCTCCGTCGCAGTTAAAGGTTGCGCTTCCCGTTGAAACCGCTGATGACGTTAAAAACGTGAGCGTTGCGACAATTGACTTCTCGTCAATAAGCTCAGGGCATAACACCTATAATTTTACAACAACCGATATTACCGATTACAGCGTTCTCAGCGACGTTCAGCAGGTAAGGGTAGTTGTTGACGCTTACGGATATACTTCAAGCAGTTATTCTGTTCCTACGGCTAACATTTCGCTTAAAAACGTTCCCGATAAGTTTACCGTAAAAACCGATGGCAAGCAGATTGAAAACGTAAAAATTATCGGTACTGAAGAGGAATTGCAGAAGCTTACAAATTCCGATTTGTTCGCTGAAATTGATTTGAGCGGAGTTAATCTTAAAGAGGGCAGTAATACGGTTGAAGCCACCATTACCGTCAAAGGCAGCGATAGCTGCTGGGGCTACGGAAAATATGAGGTTACGGTTGACGCAACCGCAAAATAAAAATCAGGAGATTTAAATGGCTAAAAAAGAATGTAAATATTCTTCCGTCGGCGGTCAGGCGCTGATTGAGGGAATAGTTATGAAAGGCCCTAAGGGTAAGGCAATGTGCGTAAGGCTTCCCGACGGAACAATCCATAAGGAATTAACGAACAGAGTTTACCTGAAAGATAAATATAAAATAGCCCGCATTCCGCTTTTAAGGGGAGTTATAACCTTTGTTGAAACTCTTATCGACAGCTACGGCGACCTTATGAAATCCGCCGAGATTTCAGGCTTCGCCGAGGTTGAGGACGCCCCTGCCGAGTCTAAAATCGACAAATGGATTGGCGAGCATTTCGGGAAGGGAATGATGGCTGTTATATCCGTCATTTCTGTAATTCTCAGCCTTGCGCTTTCAGTCGGCATATTTATTTATATACCGTCGCTTCTTGTCGATTTGTTCGATAAATATATTACCCATGACGCGCTTGTTAAAATTCATCCCTTGCTTGAGGGCGTTATAAGAATAATTATTTTCGTTCTCTATATGTGGATTGTGTCAAAGCAAAAGGATATTAAGCGCGTGTTTATGTACCACGGCGCCGAGCATAAATCTATTTTCTGTTTTGAAAACGGTCTTGAACTGACGGTTGAAAACGTAAGAAAACAGTTGAGGTTTCATCCGAGATGCGGAACAAGCTTCATTTTCGTAATGCTTATTCTCAGTATTGCGGTTTCATCCTGCCTTGTGCTGATTTTCCCGAATCTTGCAACTGTAAGCAGACCGCTGTGGATTATTGTTAAACTGCTCGTTCTTCCGTTTGTAATGGGACTCGGCTATGAATTTATAAAATACGCCGCCAAGCACGATAATATTTTTGTTTCAATACTTGCGGCGCCTGGACTTTGGATGCAGAGAATAACGACCAAAGAGCCGACGGATGACATAATCGAGGTCGGTATTGCTTCCTTAAAGGTTGCTCTTTACGGTTTGCAGGAAGAGGAAAAGGAAGAAAAAACAATTGAAGAAATGCCTCGATTTGAGGATACTTTGAATGATGAAGATGAAAGTATCTGACGCTTATAAAAAGGCGGTGGATTTTTTAGAAGAAAAAGGCGTTGGAAACGCTTCTTTTGAAACCGATTGTCTTTTTGAAAAATTCTTATCGGTTAACCGTGTTAAAAGAATTACCGACGGGGATAAAGAGGTTGATTACAGTGTAATTGAGCCGTTGCTTGAAAAAAGAATCAGCGGCGTTCCCGTTCAGTATATTCTCGGTTCGTGGGAATTCTTCGGCTTTGAATATGAGGTGGGCGAGGGTGTTCTGATACCTAGACCCGAAACAGAAATCCTTGTCGAAAAAGCGCTCAAACTCTTAAAAACTGCGGACAACCCCGTTATAATCGATTTATGCGCAGGCTCGGGCTGTATCGGTCTTACTCTCGCAAGGCTTATTCCGTCGAGCGAGGTTTACCTTTTTGAAAAGAGCGAAAAGGCTTTCGTATTCCTTTCAAAAAACGCTGAAAAAATACAAAACGCAACCGTTATTAAAACGGATATTTTTCAAACGGATTGCGAAAAATATAAAAAACCCGATTTAATCATTTCAAACCCGCCTTATATAAAAACAGACGAAATCCCGTCGCTTCAGACAGAGGTCCTTAACGAGCCGAAAATGGCTCTTGACGGGGGAAAAGACGGACTTGATTTTTACAGATTAATCAGTGAAAAATGGCTTGAGCTTATTAATAAAAACGGCTTTGTCGCTGTTGAGTGCGGCGAAGAACAGGCAAAAGATATTGAAAAATTATTCAGCAAAGAGTGCAAAAAAACATATTCCGTTAAAGATTATAACGGAACAGAAAGAATTGTTATCGGAGAGAAATAAACTATGCTTTTTCAGATTATAAGAGGCGCGAATATATACGACCTGATTGCTTATGTTTTCGCTATGGCTTTTGTCGTATTCTGCACCTTGCCTATACACGAATGCGCCCACGCCCTTGTCGCCTATAAGCTCGGCGACAGTACGGCTAAAAATATGGGAAGACTTACTATTAATCCCGTCGCCCATATTGACTGGATAGGCGCTCTGATGATTCTTATCGTAGGCTTTGGTTACGCAAAACCCGTTCCCGTAAACGCAAGGAATTTCAAAAACCCGAAACTCGGTATGGCGCTGTCGGCATTGGCAGGTCCCTTGTCAAATATATTAATGGCTCAGATATTCCTTTTCGGCTTGCAGGCTGTAAATCATTTCTGCGACCCGGCTTCAATTCTCTGGGGCGCCGTTTACAGCTTTCTGTATTTTGCCGCTTTGGTAAATATAAGCCTTGCGGTATTTAACCTTATCCCGATTCCGCCTCTTGACGGCTCAAGAATTCTCAGTGCGGTTTTACCCGATAAGTATTATTTCAAGTTAATGCAGTATGAAAGATATATCGTAATTGTTGTCTTTGTGCTTCTCTTAACCGGCGTTTTGTCAACGCCGTTATCGTGGCTTTCGGGACTCCTTCTCAAAGCGATGAATTATATTGCGGCTCTGCCGTTTGGAGGTTTGCTCAAATAATGGAGCAGATAAACTATAAGCTTGAGGTTTTTGAAGGTCCTCTCGACCTGCTTTTAAGCCTCATTTCAAAGCATAAACTGAATATTAACGATATTTCTATTGTTGAGCTTGTTGACCAGTATATCGCCTATGTCAATAATATGAAGCAAGCCGATATGTACGTCGCCAGCGAGTTTATTGAAATGGCGGCAAGGCTTATCTATATTAAAACTGTTTCTCTCCTTCCTAAATATGAAGAAGCCGAGCAGTTGAAGGACGAGCTTCAGGGCGAGTTAATCGCTTATCAGACCTGTAAACAGGTCGCAAAGAAATTAAGCGAGAACACGGACGGCTTTAATCATTTTGTAAGAGATATGGAAAAGGTTGAGCCCGACAGAACTTATACAAGGCTTCACGAAGCTCAGGAACTGATTTCAGCCTATATTTCGGCTGCGGGAAGACGTCTGCGTTCGCTTCCGCCGAGCATTGACGCTTTTTCGGGAATTGTCGCTAAAAAGATTGTTTCCGTAAGCTCTAAATTCCGTTCGATTTATTCAAAACTGAAAAAAGGAAAAAAGACTAAATTCAATTCTCTTTTTGAGGACGCCGAAACACGCTCGGACCTTGTGGCAACGTTTTTAGCGGTCCTTGAAATGACGAAATTAAAGAAAATAAAGGTTCTCGGCGACGGCAATTCGGTTGAAATCGAATTGCTTGACGAGGATTTGGAATTAACCGATAGTGAGGAATGGACGTGAACGCTAATAAACTTACTTCAGCTTGTGAAGCAATACTTTTCGCATACGGCGAGCCTATGGAATTATCAAGGCTTTCCGAAGCGCTCGGTATTGAGGACGAGTTGACAGAGCAGCTTTTACTTAATCTTGAAGCTAATCTTGAAGAACGCTCAAGCGGTCTTCGACTTTTAAAGCTTGAAGATAAATATCAGCTTTCAACTGATACCCAGTATGCCGATTTAATCAGAAGCGTGCTTGAAATAAAAAGAAATACTCCTCTGTCGCAGGCGGCGTTTGAGGTGCTTGCCATAGTAGCCTATAATCAGCCTATTACGAAGTCTTACATAGAACAGGTCAGGGGAGTTGACTGCTCGGGCGTTATTTCTTCGCTTTGTCAGAAAAAGCTCATTGAAGAAAAGGGCAGGCTTGATTTGCCGGGTCGTCCGTTAGTTTACGGAACTACGCCTGAGTTTTTAAGATGCTTTTCGCTTTCTTCGCTTGACGATTTGCCTGAATTACCCGAAAACGAAACTAATAAGGGTATTGAAAACGAAGCCGAGGGCGTTGAAGTGATTGAAACCGATAATGAAGAATAACAGGGGGTGAGGATTTGCCGGTACTTTATACAATACTCGGAATTATTTTATTCTTTGTTCTTATTTTCAGCATTAAAATACAGGTTAACGCCGAATATATTGACGAATTTGTTTCGGATGTAAAGTGGCTTTTTATAAGAGTGCCGTTATATCCGAGACCTGAAAAGAAGGAAAAGAAGCCTAAAAAAGAGAAAAAGCCCAAAAAAGAAAAGGAAAAGAAGCCTGAGGAAGAAACGCCGACGGAAGAAAAGGGCGAAAACAAAATTCTTACAATGTTTAAGAATTTCTATGAAAATCAAGGCTTTGACGGCGTTATGAAGCTTCTTGACGATACCGTTGACGCTACCGAAAAACTCGGTCATTCCTTTAAAAAGCATTTTGTTTTTCAGAAGCTCTATCTTTGGATTAGGGTTTCAAGGAATCACGATGCGGCTCAGACGGCTATTGAATACGGCAAAATGTGCCAGAAGGTTTTTCCGCTTTTCGGTTATATCTGCTCTTCATTCCCCGTCAGAAAATACGACTGCGATATCGAACCCGATTATTTAGGCGACTCAAATAAGGCCAAATTTGCGGTGTCGTTTTCGGTAAGACCGATTTTCTTTACAAACGCATTAATTAGATTTGCATTCAGATTGCTGTTCAAAGTAGCTTTGAAGGTTTTCAGAAAATCAAAACCCAAAGCTATTGAAAATAAAAATACTAACAATATTAAACAAGGTGGTGCTTCATTATGAAGGAACAGTCAGCAGCAGGAATTCTCGAAACAACAATCGAGAAGGTAAGAGATTTAGTAAACGTCAGCACTATTATCGGCGACCCGATGAATATTGACGGCAACCTTACAATTATCCCTGTTTCAAAGGTTACATACGGCTTTGCTTCCGGCGGAAGCGATTTCCCGTCAAAGGCTTCAAAGGAAATCTTCGGCGGCGGCGGCGGAGCAGGCGTTACAATTACGCCCGTTGCTTTCCTTGTAATCAGTGACGGCGAGGTTACAATCAAGAATATCACTGCATTTGACAATGCGGCTGAAAGAGTTGTAAACCTTGTTCCCGAAATGTTTGACAAGGTTAACAGCGTTGTTAACAAGGCTAAAAAAGAAATGGAAGCTAAACAGAACGAGGGTATGGTTTCCGTTACTGACGAGCAGACTGCTGAATAATATAGAATGAACAATTCAACCGCCTCATATTTATTTATGGGGTGGTTGAATGAAACATTTTTCTGCGTTTATTCTCAGTTTTATTTTAACAATTTCATTTTTTCCGTTAAAGGACTTTTCATCAGGCGAATTGAACGTTTCGGCTGCTTCCTGCGTGCTTTATTGCGTAAATGACGGAACTGTTGTTTATGAAAAAAACGCCCGTAAGCATTTGCCTATGGCGAGTACCACTAAAATTATGACCGCGCTAATTACCCTTGAACAGAACACGCCCGAAAGGGTTGTGGCTGTTTCGGAAAATGCGGTTAAGGTTGAGGGTACGTCTATGGGCTTGAAGCCAGGCGACAGGGTCAGTTTTTATTCGCTTTGTTGCGGTATGCTTCTCTCATCGGGAAACGACGCCGCAAATGTTGCCGCAGAAAGCATTTCGGGCAGTGTTGATTCCTTTGCCTCGCTTATGAATAAGAGGGCTGTGGAAATCGGTATGACAGACACGTCGTTTGTCACTCCGTCCGGACTTGATGACGAAAACCATTATTCATCCGCTTTAGATATGGCTCTTTTGACTGAAGAAGCGATTAAGAATAAATCTTTTCGTGAGATTTGTTCTTCTGAAAGCATTTCGGTTTCGTTCGGGAATCCCGAAACAAAGCATACTTTATACAATCATAATAAGTTGCTTGGTTTTGTTGAGGGCGTTTTCGGCGTTAAGACGGGGTTTACAAAGAAAAGCGGACGCTGTCTGGCTTCGGCTTGCGAAAGAAACGGGGTTACGCTTATCTGCGTTACTCTTAATGACCCGAATGACTGGGCGGACCATAAAAAGCTCTTTGATTACGGGTTTGAAAAATGCGTTTTGCTCGACGACGATTTAACCGAGCTTGCCGTAAGGGTTACTGGCGGAGTTGAAAAGTACGTGGACGTTGAGTTTTCGTCTGCGCCGACTGCATTCGGCGTTGAAAATGACGGAGTTTCAAGGCTTATTCTTGTTGAGAATTTTGCCTACGCGCCTATTGAAAAGGGCGAAACCTTAGGCAGGGCGTATTATTACGGTAAAGGCGGAGAACTGCTTTGCTCGTTTGACCTTTTAAGTAAAGATTCGGTTGAAAGAAAACGGGTCTTAAAAGAAACAACAACGGAGAAAAAGAAAACATTTTTTGATTTCATTAAAGATTTATTCGGGAGTTAATATGGCTGAACTTGTCAGGCTTCAAAAATTTATGGCGGATAACGGGGTCGCTTCAAGGCGTAAGAGCGAGGAGTTAATTGCCTCGGGCAAGGTAAAGGTGAACGGCGCTGTCGCTTCTATAGGCGATAAAATTGACCCGAAACACGATAAGGTTACGGTTTCGGGCAAAAGAATAACCGTTGACAATGAGCTTGTTTATATTATGCTTCATAAGCCACGCGGTTTTATAACCACAATGAGTGACGAGCGTGACAGAAACTGCGTCGCCCAGCTTGTAAGCGACGTCGGCAAACGTGTTTATCCCATAGGCCGTCTTGACAGGGAGAGCGAGGGGCTTTTGCTTCTGACGAACGACGGCGAGCTGGCTAACGCCATTACCCATCCTAAAAAGCACGTTCCTAAAACCTACAGAGTAACTGTTCGTCCTTCAATCAGCGAGGAACAGATTACTAAACTTACGACCGGAATTAATATTGACGGAAGAATGACTGCTCCGAGCGAGGTTCATGTTCTTGAAAGGCAAGAGGGCAGAGTAGTTATCAGCATAACGATTTACGAGGGAAGAAACAGGCAGATAAGAAAAATGTGCGAGGCTCTTTCCCTTGAGGTCGCAAGGCTCAAAAGGCTGCAGATAGGTCCCGTTAAGCTCGGTATGCTTCCGCAGGGAAAATACCGTTTTCTTACAGATGATGAAGTCAGAAAACTGAAAATAGCCGCAGGAATTGATAACAAATCTAAAAGAAGCTAAAAAATTCGGAGTTAATTATGGTTAAAAGTATGACCGGTTACGGCAGAAGTCATCAGATTGTTGACGGTATGAACATAACCGTAGAAATAAAAAGCGTTAATCACAAGTATTTTGAATTCAATGCAAGAGTTCCGAGAACCTTCGGTTTCCTTGAGGAAAAGCTTAAAACCTATTCTCAGTCCATTATTTCAAGGGGTAAGGTTGAATGTTACGTTTCAATTGAAATGCCCGAAAACGAAAACGTCGAGGTTGCGGTTAATTACGCCCTTGCCGAAGGGTATATCAATGCGCTCAAGAACCTTTCCGAAAAATACTCGTTGAGGGATGACGTTTCGGTAACGTCCGTTTCAAGATACCCGGACGTCCTTACCGTTCATAAGCTTCCCGAGGACGAAGATAAAATCTGGAACGCTGTAAAGGAAGTTGCGTCCGAAGCTATTTCAAACTTTATTTCAATGCGTGAAAAAGAGGGCGAAAAGCTTTGTGAGGACATTCTTTCAAGGGCGGATACAATTATTGAATGTGTTTCATTTGTCGAAGAGAGAAGTCCTCAGACGGTAACCGAATATAATGAAAAGCTCAAGGCGAGAATTCGTGAGCTTATCGGCGACGTTTCGGTGGACGAGCAAAGGCTTTTGCAGGAAGCGGCTATTTATGCCGATAAAATAGCTGTGGCTGAGGAAACAGTGCGACTTCGCAGCCATATTTCACAGCTTCGTGAAATGTTCAATTCTTCCGAAGCAATCGGCAGGAAGATGGATTTTCTTGTTCAGGAGATTAACCGTGAGGCGAATACAATCGGCTCCAAGGCTCAGGATGTTGAAATAACCAGAAAGGTTATTGCCATAAAGGGCGAGGTTGAAAAAATCCGCGAGCAGGTTCAGAATATAGAATAATCCGAGGGGGATGAAAAAGTGAAGCTTGTTAATATCGGTTTCGGTAATGCGGTTAACGCTTCAAGGCTTATTTCCGTTATGTCGCCTGATTCGGCGCCGGTTAAAAGGCTTATTTCAGAAGCTAAAGCGAACAATATGTTAATAGACGCTACCCAGGGAAGAAGAACAAGGGCTGTTCTCGTTATGGACAGCGACCATATCGTTCTTTCCTATCTACAGAGCGAAACCATTACTGCAAGGTTTAATATGGAACAGACGGAGGATGAAAGCGATGAGTAACGGTATTCTGATTGTCTTTTCAGGTCCGTCGGGCGCAGGAAAAGATACTATATTAAATGACGTTTTATTAAAGGATAAGGCTCTTCAGAAGTCAGTTTCGCTTACCACAAGAGATAAGCGAAGCGATGAAACCGAGGGTGTTGATTATTATTTCATTTCGTTAAAGGAATTCAAGGACAAGCTTGATAACGGCGAAATACTTGAGTACGCCCAGTACGGTCAGAATTTTTACGGTACTCCCAAGGCTCCCGTTGACAGATGGTTAAGCGAGGGGAAAACCGTAATTCTTAAAATCGAGGTTCAGGGCGCGGCGAATATTAAGGAATTATACCCCGAAAGCGTCAGTATTTTCCTTCTACCGCCGTCAATCGAAGAGCTTGAAAACAGGCTTCGTACAAGAGAAACCGACAGTCAGGAGGATATTCTCAGGCGTATGACCATAGCCGAGGATGAATTCAGAAAAAGTGTAAATTATGACTACATAGTCATTAATAATAAGGTTGAGGACGCCGTTAACGACGTTCTTTCAATCATCAGAGCCGAACAGCTCAAATCAAAAAGAATGAAAAATTATATAAGTGAGGTAACTAAAAATGTTTAATCCCGATTTATCACCTATACTTAAAAATCATTTAAGCCGTTATTCTCTTGTAACGGCAACAGCCAAAAGAGCGAGAGAAATTTCTCAACAGGCTGAGGAGAACCAGGAAATCCTTATTGAAAAGCCTGTAAGCCTTGCTCTTGACGATTTTCTTGAGGGCAAATACGAAATCGTTGAGCCTGAGGAAATCCGCAATCTTTAATCCTTAAAAGCTTTTTCGGGAGGTGACGGAATGTCTTATAAAATCGCAAAGGTGGCTGTTGAGGCGGCTGCCTACGGCTTTGACAAGGCGTTCGATTACCTCATACCCGACGAGCTTGAAAACGAGGTCATGGTCGGTTGCCGTGTTATTGTGCCTTTCGGCAGGGGTAACACGAAAAGACAGGGCTTTGTTTTTGCGTTAAGCGAAAAGTCAGACGAAGAAAAGCTTAAAAAAATAGCGGCGGTGCCGGACAAGGCGCCGCTGCTAAATTGTGAAATGCTGTCTCTTGCGGTGTTTCTTAAACAGCAGACGTTCTGTACTCTTTATGACGCTGCAAAAGCCTGCTTGCCCTCGGGAATAGGATTGGATTTTGTCGCTTCATATATTGCTTTAAGCGAGGTTGAAGAGGACGTTTTATCTTCTTTGAACGAAGCCGAATCAGCGGTTTTCAACTACCTTAAAAATGCGGGTAAATACGTTAAAGAGGACAAAATATTAAAGGATTTATCTCTCGATAAAGACCTGAAGACTATTCAGTCTCTTCTGAAAAAGGGCGTTATTGCAAAGAATGTCGATACCGTACGAAAGGTCGGTGACCTGACTGTAAAGATGGCTCGCCTTACCCGTGAATACGAGGACGAAGAAATACCGTTCAAACTGACACAGAAGCAGAAAAGCGTTGTCAATCTGCTTCGTGATATCGGTTCGGGCTTTGTAAAGGAAGTCTGTTATTTTACAGGCGTTACTCCCGCCGTTGTTTCAACTCTCGTTAAACGTGGCGTTGTAGAGCTTTTTGATAACGAAATATACAGAAGCCCTATGAAAAACCGTGTTTCACGTGATGACGAAGAGATTATTCTTTCTGACGAGCAGAACATAGCTTTTGTAAATCTTCTTAAAGAATATAACGACAGCGAAAAACACGTTTCGCTTCTTTACGGTGTAACGGGAAGCGGTAAAACCAAGGTTTTTTTAAGGCTTATTGACGAGGTTATAAAGGACGGCAAGGGCGTTATAATGATGGTTCCCGAAATTTCGCTGACTCCCCAGATGCTTGATTTGTTCTATTCACGCTACGGGAACGAAATAGCCGTGTTTCATTCCGCTCTTTCAATGGGTGAACGCCTTGATGAGTGGAAAAGGGTGAAAAACGGCGAGGCGAAAATAGCCCTCGGCACAAGAAGTGCCGTGTTCGCTCCTTTTGAAAACTTAGGGCTTATTATAATGGATGAGGAGCAGGAGCATACCTATAAATCCGAAATGTCGCCCCGTTTTCACGCAAGGGACGTTGCAAAATTCAGAACGAATTACCATAATTCCCTGCTGCTTCTCGCTTCGGCAACTCCGTCGGTTGAGTCCTATACCTACGCAAAGCAGGGAAGGTATTCTCTGAATGTTCTTACCGAAAGATACGGAAACGCCGTCTTGCCCGAGGTTGAAACAATTGATACCTCAAGGGGTGAAAATGCGCTTGCCGAGGGAAATCTGACAGTTGATTTAGCCAAGGCTCTTGCGGAAAACTATAAAAATAAAAAGCAGTCAATTCTGCTTCTTAACAGAAGAGGATATAATACCTTCGCTTCCTGCACAAGCTGTAAAACGGTTATGACCTGTCCGAATTGCAGTATTTCTCTTAATTATCACACAAGAAACGGCCGTCTTATGTGCCATTACTGCGGTTATTCGACGCCGTTTACGGATGTCTGTCCGTCCTGCGGGGAGAGAAGCGTTAAGTTTTCCGGTACGGGAACGCAGAAAATTGAGGAAGAGTTAAAAGAGGTTCTTCCCGAGGCGAGAATTTTAAGGCTTGACACCGATACTTCATCAAGCCGTTACGCTTTTGAAAACAGTCTTAAAGCCTTTGCCGACGGCGAATACGATATTATAGTCGGTACCCAGATGGTAGCAAAGGGGCTTGATTTTCCGTCGGTTACGCTTGTCGGAGTTATAAGCGTTGACCAGATGCTTTTTAATGACGATTACAAAAGCGCCGAAAGAACCTTTTCGCTTCTGACTCAGGTTGTCGGAAGAAGCGGAAGAGGTGACGAAAAGGGCAGGGCTGTAATTCAGACATCGTTTCCCGAAAACGAAATTATAAGGTTCAGCGTCAAACAGGATTATGACGCGTTTTATAATACCGAAATCAATATACGAAAGGCTATGATTTACCCGCCTTACTGTGATATCTGCACAGTTGGCTTTGTTTCACAGGACGAGGTAAAAGCGTCAGCCGCTTCAAAGTATTTTTTAAATAAAATAAAAGAACTTAATGCCGAACAGTTCAGCGACGTTCAGTTAATCGTCTTAGGGCCGATTGCTCCCCACGTCGCAAAGGTCGGCGGAAAATACAGGTTCAGAATAATTATAAAGTGCCGGAACAATAAAAGAACAAGAGAAATGATAAGCTCTCTTTTAAAGGATTTTGCTTCAAACAGCTCTTTTAACGGCGTTTCGGCAATAGCGGATATGAATCCCGATACAATTTTTTAACGGAGGATAATATGGGAATAAGAAATATAAGAAAAGATGAAGACCCGATACTCAGAAAGAAGAGCAGGGTTGTCGATAAATTTGACGAAAGGCTCTTTACTCTTCTTGACGATATGGCGGACACAATGTATCTCGCTGACGGCGTAGGTCTTGCGGCAGTTCAGGTCGGCGTTTTAAGACGTGTAGTCGTTATTGACGTCGGCGACGGAATAATGGAACTGATTAATCCCGAAATAATTGAAACCGAGGGCGCTCAGTGTGAAGAGGAGGGCTGTCTTTCTCTTCCCGGAAAGAATAACTATACTTACAGACCTATGAAGGTTACGGTCAGAGCGCAGAACCGCGAGGGTAACTGGTGCTTATACAAGGGCGAGGGTCTTAAAGCAAGGGCATTCTGTCACGAGCTTGACCACCTTGACGGAGTTCTTTTTATTGACAGACTTGCAACCGAAGAGCAGATTAAGGAATTTGCTGCCGAAGAGGAAACAGAATGAGAATAGTTTTTATGGGAACTCCCGATTTTGCGGTTCCCTGTCTTGAAAAGCTTTTGAATATGGGAGAAGAGGTTGTCGGTGTTTTCACTCAGACCGACAAGCCCGTCGGAAGAAAACAGATTTTAACCCCGTCCGAGGTTAAGGTCTTTGCAACCGAACATTCTTTGCCCGTTTTTCAGCCGAAAACACTCCGTGACGGAAAAGCTCTTGAAATTTTAGAAGAATTAAAGCCCGAGCTTATTGTAGTTACGGCTTACGGAAAAATTCTTCCGAAAGAGATAATTGATTTTCCGAAATACGGCTGTATCAATATTCACGCTTCTCTTTTACCCGCTTACAGAGGCGCCGCGCCTATTCAGTGGAGCGTTATTAACGGCGATAAAAAGACGGGCGTTACGTCAATGCAGATGGACGTAGGTCTTGATACGGGCGATATTATTATACAAAGCGAAACCGAAATCGGTGAAAACGAGACTGCGGGCGAGCTTTTCGACAGACTTAAGTTTATCGGAGCCGACGTTCTTGAAAAAACTATCGGCTTAATTAAGAACGGTGAATTAAAAAGAATTAAACAGGATGATGAAAAAGCTACCTATGTAACCCAGCTTGATAAATCCTTTTCGCCTGTTGATTTTAATAAAACCGCCTTGGAAATTCATAATAAAGTCAGAGGGCTTAATCCCTGGCCAGTCGCTTCGTTTATAATGGAAAATCAGCGCTTCAGGCTTTGGGAAACAAGGGTTCTCGGCTCAACCGATAAGCAGGCAGGCTGCGTTATCGAAAACGAAAACCGACTTGTTGTTGCCTGCGGAAACAATACTTCAATCGAGCTTGTGACAATTCAGCCCGAGGGCAAGAAAAAAATGGCGGCTTCTGACTATTTAAGAGGACATAAGGTTCTCAAGGGAACTATACTGGGGTGAGAAAATGGAAACTTTAGGCAATATGCTTTATCTTGACTGGTATTATCTTGTACTTGTCGTGCCGATGATTATCGTTTCGCTTATCGCTCAGTCATCGGTTAAATCCAACTACCGCAGATTTTCAAAAATTGCTAATTCAAAGGGACTTACGGGCTTTGAAGCGGCTCAGAGAGTGCTTTCATATTACGGGATTACTAATGTCAGAATTGAGCCTGTCGCAGGCGAATTATCCGACCACTTTGACCCGAGAAGTAATGTTATAAGGCTTTCCGAGGGTGTTTTTAATACCGCTTCGGTTTCGGCTGTCTGCATAGCCTGCCATGAGGCGGGTCACGCTTCACAGCACGCCGAGGGATACACTCCGATTAAAATAAGAGATTCAATTATTCCTGTTTGTAATATCGGCTCAAAGCTCGGTATTCCGCTTGCTCTTGCAGGCTATGTTTTCGGTTTTGAACCGCTTATTATAATAGGTATTCTTCTCTATTCGCTTGTTTTTGTTTTCCAGCTTATAACTCTGCCCGTTGAATTTAACGCTTCTTCAAGGGCTTTAGCCGTTATAGAGGAAACAGGGATGCTGTCCGAAAATGAGCACAAGGGTGCAAAAAAGGTGTTAAAGGCGGCGGCTATGACCTATGTTGCGGATGCGGCTACGACGCTTGCAAATATTTTAAGACTCATCTTAAGAATGAGAAGGCGTAGCTGATATGAACGAAAGAGCGTCTGCCTACAAGGTTTTACTGAAGATTTTAAAGAATAATTCTTATTCAAATATTGCTCTCGACAGCGTTCTGAACGAAAGCGACTCTGACTCGGGCAGTTCTCTCGTAACTAACCTTGTCTACGGAACTCTTGAAAGACAGATTACTATTGACTATGTCTTATCAAAGTATTTGAAGCAGCCTGTCGAAAAGACTAAGCCCGAAATTCTTGTCGCGTTGAGACTCGGCGTTTATCAGTTGCTTTTCACCGATAAAATTCCGCCCTTTGCGGCAGTGAACGAAAGCGTTAATATTATTAAAAAGTCAAAGTTTTCCTTTGCTTCGGGACTGGTAAATTCGGTTCTGAGAAAGGTTGCGGACGAAGGCTTTGTTTATCCCGAAACCGAGGACATAATATTTAATTTAAGTATTAAATATTCCTGCCCTGAAGAGCTTGTTAAACACTATGTTGACAATTACGGGGTTGACAACGCAACCGATATTCTCTCTTCGTCTATAGGCTCTGCGCCTGTTTTCTTAAAGGTAAATACGTTGAAAACAAGCGCTTCAGTTCTTAAAGAAACGCTTGAAATTGAGGGAGTTAAGGCTGAAATAAAGGATGAAAACGCCTTGAAAATAAGCTCGTTCGGTTCGCCTGAAAACCTTAAATCTTTTAATGACGGGCTTTTTCATGTTCAGGATTATTCGTGTATTCTTTGCTGTAAAACTCTTGGCGCAAAGGAGAACGAGACCGTAATTGACGTTTGCGCTTCGCCCGGCGGTAAAAGTTTTTCAATAGCCGAAATGATGAATAATAAGGGAAAGGTGATTTCCTGCGACCTTTATTCACAGAGGGTAGGGCTTATTGAAAGCGGCGCAAAAAGGCTTGGCATTGATATTATTGAAACGAAAGAAAATGACGCTTCTGTTTTTAATTCTTCGTTTCCTCTTGCCGACAGGGTGCTTTGCGACGTTCCCTGTTCGGGACTCGGGGTTATAAGAAGAAAAAAGGAAATCCGTTTCAAAAAACCACTTGAATTTGACAATCTGTGCGATATGCAGTACAATATATTGACCGTTTCTTCAAAATATGTAAGAAGCGGCGGCGTACTTGTTTATTCAACCTGCACGCTTAATCCGAAAGAAAATGAAGAAAACTGCAATCGCTTTTTGAATGAACATAAAGATTTTCGCAAGGACGGAGAATACATAAATATTTTTCCGAAAATGTATGATTCGGACGGCTTTTTTATAGCGAGGTTTGTGCGTGAATAAAATTGATATAAGAAGTCTGTCCTATTTTGAGCTTGAGAAAGAACTGACCGACAGAAAGCTGCCGAAATTCAGAACGGCGCAGATTTATGACTGGCTTCACTCCAAAGGGGTTATGTCATTTGAGGAAATGACAAATCTCTCAAAGGATTTGAGAACGAAACTCGAAAGCGAGTTTGAAATAAAGACCTGTAAGGTTTTAAGAAAGCTCGTTTCACAGATTGACGAAACGGTTAAATATCTTTTCGAGTTTTCCGATAAAAGCACAGTTGAAAGCGTTGTTATGAAATATAAATACGGATATTCAATCTGTATTTCTACTCAGGTCGGCTGTAAAATGGGCTGTACCTTCTGCGCTTCGGCAATCGGCGGGTTTCAGAGGAATCTGACTCCGAGTGAAATGCTTTGCGAAGTTCTTACGGCTCAAAGGGATTTAAACATAAAAATTTCTCATATAGTTTTAATGGGTACGGGCGAACCGCTTGACAATTACGACAATGTGTTGAAATTTCTTAAACTGGTTACCGACGAAAAAGGTCAGAATCTCTCTATGCGCCATATTTCGCTTTCCACCTGCGGACTGGTAGAAAGAATATATGAGCTCGCAGATGAGAATTTACAGTTAACTCTTTCGGTTTCGCTTCACGCGCCGAACGACGAAATAAGACAAAGAACAATGCCGGTTGCAAAGAAATACAGCATTGACGAAATTCTTAAGGCGTGTAAGTATTATACCGATAAGACAAGCAGGCGGATTTCCTTTGAATACGCTATGATTAACGGCGTTAACGACAGCGAGGAAAATGCGAAAGAGCTTTGCAGAAGACTTAAAGGCATTTTATGCCATATTAATTTAATCCCTGTAAATGAAATTAAAGAGAGGGATTACAGAAAAAGCGATGCCGATTCGCTGAAGAGGTTTATATCGGTTTGTGAGGACAAAGGCTTTGCCGTTACGGTAAGGCGTACTCTCGGCAGTGATATAAACGCTTCGTGCGGTCAGTTAAGGCAGAGCGTGAGGACTTAAAAAGTCCGGAACGGGGTGATTTCCAATGAAAATAGTTGCCAAAACGGACACCGGTAAGGTTCGCGCTTCAAACCAGGACGCTTACGCTGCGGGCGAGCTTCCTAACGGAGTTGCGTGGGCTGTAGTCTGTGACGGAATGGGAGGCGCCGCAGGGGGAAATGTTGCTTCAACAACTGCGGTTAAGATTATTTCGGAACAAATCGGTTCAAAATACCGTGCGGGAATGAGCAGCAGGTCAATTAAGAATATGCTCTTTTCTGCTATTACGGCGGCAAATGTCAGCGTATATGAAATCAGTCAGTCGAATGACGAGCTTCACGGAATGGGTACAACGGTTGTCGCGTGTATTCTTGCGGGAAACGAGGCTTATATTGCTCACGCAGGAGATAGCCGAGCATATATTCTTCACGAAAACGACCTGACTCAGTTGACGAGGGATCACTCTATGGTTCAGGACCTTGTTGAAACGGGAAAGATTACGGAAGATGAAGCCAAGCATCATCCGAGAAAGAATATCATTACCCGCGCTGTCGGCGTTGACGCTAATATCGATATTGATTTCTGTGTTGAAGAGCTTAAGGATGACGATACGCTTCTTATTTGCACAGACGGTCTTACTAACTACGTCGATATTGATGAAATAAGAGAAATAACGGCTCAAAACAGCTTTTACGGTTACGCCGAAAGCCTTGTAAAACGTGCAAACGAAAACGGCGGCGGCGACAATATAACCGTTGTTGCTTTAGCTTATTAATAAAGGAGTATTACTGTGGACAATTATTGCGGAAAAAGACTTGACGGTCGTTATGAAATAAAAGAGATTATAGGCGTTGGCGGTATGGCTGTAGTCTATAAGGCTTATGACAATATTGATGACAGAATTGTCGCTATTAAAATACTTAAACAGGAGCTTCTCGAAAACGAGGAATTCCGTCGCAGATTCAAAAATGAAAGCAAGGCGATTGCCGTTCTTTCTCACCCGAATATCGTCAAGGTTTATGACGTCAGCTTCGGCGACAGACTTCAGTATATTGTTATGGAATATATTGAGGGTATTACTCTTAAGGAGTATATTGAGCAGCAGGGCTATATTAACTGGAAAGACGCTGTTCATTTCCTTACCCAGATTCTCCGTGCGCTTCAGCACGCTCATGATAAGGGAATTATTCACCGTGACATCAAGCCTCAGAATATTATGCTTCTTCAGAACGGAACCATTAAGGTAACGGATTTCGGTATTGCCCGTTTCAGCAGAGGCGACACAAAGACGCTTACCGAAAGCGCAATAGGTTCTGTTCACTATATCAGTCCCGAGCAGGCGAGAGGTGAGGTTACGGACGATAAGGCCGATATTTATTCTGTCGGCGTAGTTCTTTATGAAATGCTCACGGGTCAGCTTCCTTTCCAGTCTGACAGCGCCGTTTCGGTCGCTATTATGCAGCTTCAGCAGGAGGCAAAGCGCCCGAGAGAGATTAATCCCGAAATTCCTATAGGACTTGAGCAGATTACTCTTCGCGCTATGCAGAAGAATACCCGTGACAGATATCATTCAGCGGCTGAAATGCTTATGGATATTGACCAGTTCAAAAAGAACCCGTCAATTAAATTCGATTATTCTTATTTTGTAGATAAAGAGCCTACAAAGTTTGTAGGTACTCACCGTGAAAACGTTCCCGTCAATACTCAGCCTGCTGCTGTTGAGGAGGACGAGGACGACGATGACGGAAAGAAAAAGGCTATTGCAATAGTTGGCGGTATTGCCGCAGGACTTGCAGTTCTTGCTCTTGCAGTTGTTCTTCTGTTTTCCTTAGGCAAGAAGGTTGAGCTTCCTAATTTCGTCGGAATGAACTATAACGAAGAGATTGTCGATAACGAAAAGTATAAGGACTTCAAGTTTGAAACCCAGAACGTTAATGACGATACCCAGGAGCTCGGAACAGTTCTTGAACAGAGCCCTGAAAAAGGCGCAAAGGTAAGGAAGAATTCGACTGTAATTCTTAAAATTGCCTTCAATGACGAGGGCGTATTGATTGATCCCGTTGTAGGTAAGACTGCTGATGAAGCGAAGGCTGCTCTTGAAGAAAAGGGCTTTGTTGTAAGCGTTGTCGAGGTTTACGATAAGCTTCAGACAAAGGGTCTTGTTTTCAAGACCTTCCCCGAGGAAAACACCTATGCTCAGAAGGGCTCGACGGTTACGCTTTATGTCGCTACCGATGAAAGCGAAAATTCGGTTAAGGTTCCTGCGGTTGTAGGCAACAGCGCCGATATAGCCAAGGAATTGATTGAAAAGGTCGGGCTTGTCTGTAAGGTTGAAGAGGTCAACAATGCCGAAAACAAGGGTATGGTTATTTCCCAGAGTCCTGACGGCGATTCGATGCTCGAGGTTGGCGCAACAGTTACAATTAAGGTTTCAAACGGTATTCCCGAATCCTCAAACGCAACTGTAAACTTCACTCTTCCCAGCGGCGTAGGCGTTTCGGGTACAATTAAGTATTATCTCAACGATACTCTTTATAAGACCGAAAAGAATATTCTTTTCAGCGGTAAATCAAAGAGCATTGAGGTCAAAGGCTCGGGCGAGGATAATTCGTTTGTGGTTACGGCTAATGACAAAAAGATTTATGAATGTAAAATTGACTTTACAAAGGTTCCCGGCGTTGTAAGCGACGGTAAGGATTTCGCTTATACCGATGATATAACGCTTCCAAACGATATTATCGGCAAGCTGAAGGCTGAAGCGGACAGCGAGCTTAAGGTTGCGGGCTTTACAAACGTCACCTTCCAGACCGAAGCGAGCGATTCTGTCGAAGAGGGAAGAGTTATAAGAACCGACCCTGTCGGCGGCGCTAAATATGCGGCCGATAAGAAGATAACGGTTTATATCAGCTCGGGACCCGAGGTACAGAATACCGATGCGCCTGAGGACAGCGGCGATTAATATGAGTGAACAGCAAAAAGGATTAATTTTAAAAGGTATAGGCGGTTTCTACTATGTGGAAACCGCCCTTGGCATATTTGAATGTAAGGCGAGGGGAGTATTCCGAAAACAGAAAATAACCCCTCTTGCAGGCGATAGAGTTGTTATTTCAGTTAACGAAAATCAGGAGAATACGGTTGACGTTATTGAAGAAAGAAAAAACGAGTTAACCCGCCCGCCGATAGCGAATGTTGATATAATGGCGATTGTTGTTTCGACAATTAATCCGAAGCCCTCAACGCTTATTATTGATAAGCTGACCGCAATTGCCTGTCACAAGGGAATTGAGCCCGTAATTATAATCACTAAAACAGACCTTGCTTCTTCAGATGAACTGACTTCTGTTTATTCGTCCGTCGGTATTAAGACTGTTTGCGTTTCATCTCAAACCGGTGAGGGGATAGATGAAGTGAAAAATCTTGTAAGCGGAAAAATCTGCGTATTTACGGGTAATTCGGCTGTCGGAAAATCAACTCTTCTTAATAAGCTTGACGAAACCCTGTCTTTAAAAACAGGTGAATACAGTAATAAGCTCGGCAGAGGAAGACATACGACCCGAGAGGTTGAACTGTTTGAATTCTGCGGTGGCTATCTTGCCGATACGCCGGGCTTTTCTTCGCTTGATTTTGAAAAAAGCGACCTTATTTTAAAGGACGAATTGCCTTATTGCTTCCCCGAGTTTGAAAAATACCTCGGCGGATGCAAATTCAGCACCTGCTCGCATACCTGCGAAAAGGGTTGTAAAATTGTTGAGGCTGTTGAAAGCGGCGAAATACCGCTTTCAAGACATAACAGCTTCGTGTCGTTTTATAATGATGCAAAGAACATAAAAGAATGGGAATTATGAAAAAAGCCGTGGGAAAACAGTTTCTCACGGCATTTTTATCAAAAAAGTATAATAATGTTTGTTAAGTTGTACGATTTTCTTTTTTTTTAAAATATATTATAATATATTCGGTATATTTTAATTATATATACTCATAATTTTGTAATCATTTTTTTATAACGAAAGGAGTTATAATTATGGGATTAATCAGAGCTGCACAAGGTGCTGTAGCAGGTAACCTTGCCGACCAGTGGAAGGAATTCTTCTATTGTGAATCAATCGACAAGGACATTATGGTTGTCAAAGGCGAAAAGAGAACGGGCTCACGTTCTTCTAACACCAAGGCAAGCGACAACATTATTTCAAACGGTTCCGGTATTGCCGTTGCCGACGGTCAGTGCATGATTATCGTTGAACAGGGTAAGGTAGTTGAGGTTTGCGCAGAACCCGGCGAATTTACTTATGATTCTTCAACAGAACCGAGCATTTTTGCAGGTTCTCTCGGCGAGTCAATCAAAGAAACCTTCAAGAATATCGGAAGAAGGTTTACATACGGCGGCGACACAGGTAAGGACCAGAGAGTTTATTATTTCAACACTAAAGAGCTTGTTGATAATAAATTCGGTACTCCCAGCCCCATTCCGTTCAGAGTAGTTGACTCAAAAATCGGTCTTGATATCGACGTATCGGTCAGATGCAGCGGTATTTATTCCTATAAGATTGTTGACCCGATTCTTTTCTATACAAACGTTTGCGGTAACGTAGAGAGCGAATATAAGAGAGAAGAACTCGACCAGCAGCTTAAGACTGAATTTATCAGCGCTTTACAGCCTGCATTCGCAAAGATGTCAGAGCTTGAAATCAGACCTAACCAGATTGCCGCTCACGCAACCGAACTTAGTGACGCTATGAACGCCGAACTTTCGGCTAAGTGGAGTGAGCTCAGAGGTCTTGAAGTTGTATCAATCGCTATGAACCCGATTACTCTTCCCGAAGAGGATCAGGAAACAATCAAGCAGATGCAGCGTGCGGCTGCTCTTCGCGACCCGAATATGGCAGGCGCAAATATCGCTATGGCTCAGGCAGACGCTATGAGAACTGCTGCTGCAAACGAAGGCGGCGCTATGAACGGCTTTATCGGTATGGGTATGGCTATGAACGCCGGCGGCAGCGCGGCTAATCTTTTCGCTATGGGTAACCAGGCAGGTCAGCAGCCTCCTCAGGCTAATCCTCAGGCAGCTCCTGCGGCTCCCGCAGCAGGAACATGGTTCTGTCCTCAGTGCGGTCAGCAGTCAGCAGGTAATTTCTGCACTAACTGCGGAACAGCTAAGCCCGTAAGCGTTGCTAAGTGCGCTAACTGCGGTTATCAGCCCGCTGACCAGAACAATCTTCCCAAATTCTGCCCCGAGTGCGGAAAACCTTTTAATGGCTGATTTTTCTTAAAATCATAATTGAAAGGGTTTGGTTTAAATGGCTGAAATATTAAATTATAAGTGTCCTCATTGTGACGCTCCTATTCAGTTCAATGCAGGAACGCAGAATATGAAATGTCCTTATTGCGACAGCGAGTTTGACGTTGCCGCATTAAGAAGTAAGGACGAGATTCTCAACACTCAACCCGCTGATGATTTCAAATGGGATGAAAGTGAGCATGAAAACTGGGACCCTGCCGAAGAAGAGGGAATAAAAGTATTCGTCTGTAAAACCTGTGGCGGTGAAATCGTAGGTGACGAGAACACCGCCGCGACGAAATGCCCATACTGTGACAACCCCGTTGTCCTTTCGGGAAGGCTTTCAGGCGTTCTCAAGCCCGATTATGTTATTCCGTTTAAGCTCGATAAAAACCAGGCTAAGCAACAGCTTAAGAATTATGTAAATTCCAAAAAGTTTTTGCCGAACCTCTTTAAGAGTGAAAACCATCTTGACGAAATTCGCGGTCTTTATGTTCCTTTCTGGCTTTTCGATTCCGATATAGACGCTCAGTTCTCGTTTGACGCAACAAAGGTCAGCAGTTGGAGTGACTCAAAGTATAATTACACCAAGACTGATCACTATGACGTTTTTAGAAAGGGTAGTATGAGCTTTGAAAATATACCCGTTGACGGCGCAAGTAAAATGCCCGACGACCTTATGGAGTCAATCGAGCCGTATGATTTCAGTCAGGCTGTTGATTTCCAGACAGCGTATCTTGCGGGTTATATAGCCGACAAATATGATATCGGCAAGGAAGAGAGCATACCGAGAGCTAACGAAAGAGTTAAGGTCAGCGCGCAGGATAATCTGAGCAGTACTGTTTCGGGTTATTCCTCGGTTACGGCTAAAAACGGCTCTGTTCAGGTTACAAAGGGCTCGTCAAAATATGCTCTTTATCCCGTATGGATTCTTAACACGACCTATCAGGGTACGAAATACGTTTTTGCTATGAACGGTCAGACAGGCAAGTTTATAGGCAATCTCCCTGTGAGCAACGCTAAAATCGGCGCTTTCTGCGCCGCTCTTACCGTAGGAATTTCGGCGGCGGCCATTGTCGTTTCGAAGCTCCTCGGGCTTCTGTAAGGGGGTGCGTGACATGAAGAAAGTTTTATCTTTAATTGTTGTTATTGCCCTTCTTGTTGCGTTGCCTGTATTTGCTTTTGCGGCTGAAAGCGATAAACCGCTTCTTGTTGATGAAGCAGGCTTGTTATCCGAAAGTGAATTCAGTCTTCTTGAAGAGAAGCTTAACAGCTTAAGCGAAGAGTTGAATTTTGATATCGTTGTTGTAACTGTTGACGGTCTTGACGGTAAATCACCAATGGTTTTTGCCGATGACTATTATGACTATAACGGTTACGGATACGGCGAAAGTCATGACGGCTGTCTTTTCCTTATAAGTATGGAAGAGCGTGACTGGTATGTTTCGACAACGGGTTACGGAATTACGGCTATTACAGATTACGGTATTGACTATATTGAATCTGCCGTTGTTCCTTATCTTTCGTCAGGCGATTATTACGGCGCTTTTAATGAGTTCGCTGAAACCGTTGTAGATTTTGTTGTTGAAGCGAGAAACGGTAGCGCATACGACATTGATAACACGATTGACGGTTATAATCCTAACGAAAGGTCAACCGGCGATAAGATAAAAACAGTACTTATTTGTATTGCTGCCGGTCTTATAATTTCACTAATTGTCACTTTCGGCATTAAGCGTTCTTATACAAAGGCGGTTAAGTTTAACCGTGACGCGCGTAATTACCTTGTACCGAACAGTATGAAGATTACTAATTCGTATGACAATTTCCTCTATTCAACCGTAACTAAGGTTAAAATTCAAACCGAAAGCAGTTCGGGAGGAAGCTCGACTCATACGTCGTCTTCAGGTACTTCACACGGCGGAGGAGGCGGAAAATTCTGATGAATAAAACAGAAATTATTTCTATCGAAAGAATTCCCGAAAATGTTGAACAGTTAAAGGAAATGAGCGCTTGCTCCCTGACAACGCCTTTTCAGACTGCCGCTCTTGCGGTAGCTGTTCTGTGCAACTATGAAAAAGATGTTGAAAAAACAATCGAGATGATTAATTATCTCAAGGGACCTGCCGAGCTTTCAAATCTCGAGAAGCAGTTTCTTCGTGACAGACTTGTCGAAAAAGCTTATGTCTCGCGTTCATATTTTAAGGGAACAAGTCCTCAGAATGATTATGCGCTTCCCGATACGCTTGAAATTGAGGTCAGCGATAATCCTTATTCATACGATAACGAGGGCTATGCAGTTCTCTATTTAAAGTCATCCGGCGCTGATTCGCCGCGTCAGGTTAAATTAAGACGCAAGGGTGATAACTGGTATTTGTGGGAAATTCTATTCCTTTCGGATATAAGAGTTCCCGCTTCACTTGACCCCTGGGCATAAAAAAAGAAAAGGCCGTAGCCTCATTTGAGGTTACGGCTTATTTTTTATTGGTTTTCACTCGCAATTCTGAAAGCGATTTCTTCAAGCTGTTCTATTGATTCTATTGAACATATTTCTCTTTTGTATCTCGCCGTTCCGCGTATTCCCTTGGTGTACCAGGCGGCGTGCTTTCTTGCTTCTCTTATGCCTATTCTTTCGCCCTTGTATTCGCAAATGCGGTTTATGTGCTTTAACATAACTCTCATTCTTTCCGAAACGGGAGGCTCGGGAATAACTGTTTCGTGATTAAGATAACCGTTAATCTGTGAGAAAACCCACGGTCTGCCGAGAGAACCTCTTCCGACCATTACGGCGTCGCAGTTTGTGTATTCAATCATTTTAGCGGCGCTTAAGCCGTCTGTTATGTCGCCGTTTCCGATAACGGGTATATTAACGGCTTGTTTAACCTGCTTAATAATATCAAAATTAATCGGCAAGGCATACATCTGTTCACGGGTACGCCCGTGAATAATAATAGCCGAGGCGCCTGCCTGCTCAACTCTTTTTGCGATTTCAACGGCGTTTATGCTTTCGTTATCCCATCCCGCCCTCATTTTAACGGTTACGGGAACAGGTGAAGCGTTAACAACTTCTTTAACTATGCTTTCGGCAAGAGCAGGGTTTCTTAAAAGACTTGACCCGCTTTTGTTATTAACTATTTTCGGCGCCGGACAACCCATATTTATATCAATTATTTCGGGTTTGAATTCCATAACGGTTTCAATACTCTGAGCCATTATAAACGGATCATAACCGAAAATCTGGATACCCGCAGGTCTTTCCTTTTCGGAAAGATGAAGCAGCTCTTTTGATTTTCTGTCGGTCATAGTGATGCCCTTGCTGCTTACCATTTCGCTTTCAACGTAGCCTGCGCCGTATTCAACGCATAACTCGCGAAACGCCATATCGGCGACGCCCGCCATCGGCGCTAAAAACGCTTTTGAATTAAACTTTACATTACCGATTTTCAACAAATCATTCCCTATGAAAAACTTTTTATGTATTTTACCATATTTTTTCATATTTTTCACCCAAAAAGACAAATTTTGTGGTAAAATAATAAAAAACTAATTGGCGGTGTAATATGAAGCTTTTGGTTTTAGACGGAAACAGTATACTTAACCGCGCTTTTTATGGTATAAAACTGCTTACGACAAAGGACGGCAGATTTACAAACGGTATTACGGGATTTTTAAATATTCTTCTTAAACTCAATTCCGAGGTTAATCCCGATGCCGTGGCGATTGCCTTTGACCTGAAAGCGCCGACTTTCAGACATAAAATGTATGACGGCTATAAGGCTCAGAGAAAGGGTATGCCGCCCGAGCTTGCAGAGCAGATGCCTGTACTTAAAGAGCTTTTAAGGGCGCTTGGTTATAAGCTTGTTGAGAAAGAGGGCTATGAAGCCGACGATATTCTCGGCACTCTTTCAGCCTGCTGTAAGGGTGATGACCACTGCTATATTGCTACGGGCGACCGTGATTCGCTTCAGCTTGTAAACGATAATGTAACGGTGCTTCTCGCTTCTACGAAAATGGGCGGTCAGCAGACGGTTTACTATGACGAAAAAAAGGTGCTTGAGGATTATCTTGTCACACCGAAACAGCTTATTGATATAAAGGCTCTTATGGGTGACAGCTCGGACAATATTCCGGGTGTAGCGGGAGTCGGTCAGAAAACGGCTACCGATTTGATTGTCAAGTATAAAAATATTGATTATATTTATGAAAATTTATCTTCGCTTGATATAAAAGAGGGCGTAAGACAAAAGCTCGCTAACGATAAGGATATGGCGTATTTAAGCCGTACCCTCGGTACAATTTGCCTTGAAGCGCCGATTGATACCGATATTTCTTCTTATATTCCGTCTGCACCCGATACTAAGGAAGCCGTTAGAATTCTTACAAGCCTTGAAATGTTCAGGATGATTGAAAAGTTTTCTCTTGACGAAGAAAGCCTGACTGAAAGAGAAAAAACCGAAAATACTCCGTCTGTCAGCGTTATGTTTGACGGGAACGAGAACTTTTTGAATTCAAAATCGGTTTTCATCGATTATGAAATAAGCGGTAACGGCTTGTCTGTCGTTTGCTTCGCAGACGGTAAAGTGAACGAGGTTAAAAACTATAAAGAGTTATTTGAAAACGGGGACATCGAAAAAACTGTTTTTGACGTTAAACCGCTTTGTAATTATCTTTCAAAAAACGGAATTGAGATTAAAAATGTTAAGGTGGATTTAATACTTGCCGCCTATGTTCTTAACCCGTCATCTTCAACTTATGAACTTGACAGACTGTTACAGGAGTACTCTGTCAATTCGGTTTCGGTTGAAGGCTGTCCCGAAAATCTTCTTAAAAGAGCCGAAAAAGCGGCAAGCCTTATGCCTTTAAGAGAAAAAATGCTTGCTGAAATCACCGTGAATAATCAGGAAGAACTGCTCTTTAATATTGAAATGCCGCTTGCGAAGGTTCTTTCTTCAATGGAAGTTCTCGGCTTTGAGGTCGATAAGAAAGGGATTGAGGATTTCGGCGAAATGCTTTCGGGCAGAATTTCCGAAATCCAGAGCCGTATTTATGAGGCGGCGGGAGAAGAATTTAACATTAATTCTCCGAAGCAACTCGGAGTTATACTTTTTGAAAAACTGAATATTCCCGCAAAGAAAAAGACTAAAAGCGGATATTCAACAAATGCAGACGTACTTGAAAGCCTTGAGAGCGAATATCCGATTGTCCGTGATATTCTTGAATACAGAACTCTGACGAAGCTCTCTTCGACCTATTGCGAAGGGCTTTTGAAAGAAATTGAATCGGACGGAAGAATTCACTCAACCTTTAAGCAAACCGAAACGAGAACGGGTAGAATATCTTCAACCGAGCCGAATTTGCAGAATATACCCGTAAGACAGGAGCTCGGACGTGAAATGCGTAAATTCTTCAAGGCTTCCGAGGGGAAGGTGCTTATTGACGCCGACTATTCCCAGATTGAGCTTCGCGTACTTGCCGACGCTGCTGACGACAAGGTTATGCTTGACGCTTTCAATAATGATGTTGATATTCACGCTATAACCGCTTCTCAGGTTTTCAATATGCCTTTGATGATGGTTACACCCACAATGCGTTCAAGGGCAAAGGCTGTTAATTTTGGAATTGTTTACGGTATAGGCGCTTTTTCACTCGCAAAGGATATCGGCGTAACAAGAGCCGAAGCAGATAAGTATATCAAAGATTATCTTTATCACTATTCAGGTGTTAACGCCTATATGCAAAACGAGGTGAAGCTCGCTAAGGAAAACGGCTATGCGAAAACTCTCTTTAACCGCCGCCGCTATCTTCCCGAGCTGTCCTCGTCAAACGGTATGCTTCGCGCGTTCGGCGAAAGAGTTGCAAGGAATATGCCTATTCAGGGAACTGCCGCTGACATTATTAAAATCGCTATGATTAAGACTTATGAGCGCCTTGAAAAAGAAAAAATGAGCTCACGCCTTATTCTCCAGATACACGACGAGCTTATAGTCGAAGCGCCCGAAAATGAGGCTGAAAAGGCGGCTGAGATTCTTAAGGAAGAAATGGAAAACGCCTGTAAATTAAAGGTTAAGCTTGTTGCCGCAGTAGGAACCGGCAAAACCTGGTATGAGGCTAAAAAATGACAGTTTCTTTTATGACAAAGGAAGATGCTAAAGCCGTTGCGCTTCTTGAAAAGGAGTGCTTCGCTTCGCCGTGGACTGAGCAGACTTTAATTGAAGAAACCGACAATCCCACTGCCGTTTTTCTTGTCGCAAAGGAAAATGATGAGATTATCGGTTATATTGGTTCAAACAATATTCTCGGCGAGGTTTTTATAACCAATATTGCCGTAACCTCATCATACAGAAGAAAAGGCGTTGGCTTTTTGCTTTTAAAATCACTGATAGACGAATGTGGGAACAAAAGGGCTTCATACTTGACTTTAGAGGTCAGAAAGAGTAATATTTCAGCGATTAAACTATATGAAAAGGCGGGCTTTAAGCAGGTTGGGGAAAGAAAGAATTTTTATTCGGACCCAACCGAAAACGCCCTGCTCTATACATTTTATTTCAACTATGATTAAAGACTTTATAAAAAGGCATAAAGAGATTATTCTTTATGTATTTTTCGGTTTTCTGACAACCGTTGTAAGCTATGTTTCATATTTCTTCTGTAAAGCAATCGGTATTCGCTATGAGATAGCGACGGTTATTGCCTGGATTTGTTCTGTTTTATTCGCTTTTGTAACAAATAAGCTTTTTGTTTTTGAAAGCAAGTCGTCAAAGACAAAAACGGTTGCAAAAGAAATTACCATGTTTTTCGGCGGAAGAATAGTCTCTTTGCTTCTTGAGCTCTTAATTATGAAAATAGGTATGGATTTTATCCATGCAGGCAGGCTGACGTTGTTTGCCTTCGGCAGGGATCTTCCGTTAGGTGAGTTTTTAACTAAAACAGTTGCGGGTATAGTAGTTCTCGTAACGAATTATATAATCAGTAAGTTTATGATATTCAGAAAGAAAAAAGGCGGTGATACAGATGAAAATCCTTGCGATTGAGTCCTCTTGCGACGAAACTGCGGCGGCGGTGGTCGAGGACGGACGTAAAATCCTTTCTTCTGTAGTTGCAACCCAGATTGAAAGCCATAAGGTTTTCGGCGGCGTAGTTCCCGAAATTGCTTCGAGGATGCATATTGAAGCTATAAGCGGAGTTGTTGACGAGGCTATGAAAAAAGCAGGGTTAGATTACACTGACCTTGACGCAATCGGCGTTACATACGCTCCAGGTCTTATAGGAGCTTTGCTCGTAGGCGTGAATTTTGCAAAGGGTCTTTCTCTCGCAACGGGGTTGCCGCTTATACCTGTTCACCATTTAAGAGGTCATATTGCCTCGAATTATCTTACCTTCCCCGAGCTTGAACCGCCTTTTATGTGTCTTGTTGTTTCAGGCGGTCACAGCCATATAGTCACTGTTGACGATTACACCTCATTTAAGATAATTGGTAAAACCCGTGACGACGCTGCGGGGGAGTGCCTGGACAAAGTCGCGAGGGCTATGGGCATCCCTTATCCGGGCGGGGTAAATCTCGATAAAATCGCCGTAAACGGAAATGAAAAGGCTTATTCTTTACCTCATCCGAGAGTCGAAGGAAGCGAGTTCGATTTCAGTTTTTCGGGACTTAAAACTGCGGCGATAAATATAATTCACAATGCCGAACAAAAGGGCGAAAAGGTAAACCGTGAGGATTTATGCGCTTCTTATCTTAACGCGGTGACCGATTGCTTATGTAACAATACGGTTAAAGCTATGAAAGATTATGGCTTTAAAAAACTCGCTTTAGCGGGCGGAGTCAGTGCAAATTCGGTTCTCAGAAGAAAAATGACCGAGTTTGCTGATGAAAACGGCTGGCAGTTGTTTTTGCCGGAATTATCTCTTTGCGGCGACAATGCGGCGATGATAGGCTCTCAGGCATATTATGAGTATTTAAAGGGGAATATCGCCTCAACACATTTGAACGCATACGCTACAATGCCTATTGATAATCCGGTTTTTTGACTCTAAAAGATAAATTGCACAAAAAAACGAGTGAAATTGTTTATTATTTAACAAAATAGTGATTGAACATTTTTTCAAAATATAATATAATATTTTTGTTAATTATTGTATTCATTTCTATAAAGGAGTTATTACTATGGAAAATGCACTTACAACCAACAAGAGCATTCTCGAATGGATTGACAAGCAGGTTGAGCTTGTTAAGCCTGAGAGAATAGTCTGGATTGACGGTTCCAAAGAGCAGATTGAGGCTCTCAGAGCAGAGGGCGTAAGAACAGGTGAGATGATTAAGCTTAACGACGAGCTTCTTCCCGACTGTTATTATCACAGAACTGCTCCCAACGACGTTGCCCGTGTTGAGGACAGAACTCTTATCTGCTCAAGAAAAGAAGAGGACGCAGGTCCGACTAACCATTGGATGGATCCCGAAAAAGCATATAAAATGCTTTACGATATTGCGCGTGACAGCTATAAGGGCAGAACAATGTATGTTATTCCCTATTCAATGGGTCCGATAGGCTCCCCGCTTGCAAAGGTAGGTATTGAGCTTACAGATTCAATTTACGTTGTTCTTAATATGGCTATTATGACTCGTGTCGGCAAGAAGGTTATGGATGTTCTCGGCGACAGCAACGACTGGGTACGCGGTCTTCACTGCAAGGTAAACGTTGACCCCGAAAACAGATGGATTTGCCAGTTCCCCGAAGATAACGCTATTATTTCCGTTAACTCGGCTTACGGCGGAAACGTTCTTCTCGGTAAAAAGTGCTTCGCTCTCCGTATAGCTTCCTATCAGGGTAAGAATGAGGGCTGGCAGGCTGAGCATATGCTCATCCTCGGCGTTGAGAATCCTCATGGCGAGGTTAAATATATCTGCGCCGCTTTCCCGTCAGCTTGCGGTAAAACAAACCTTGCTATGCTTGTTCCTCCCGAGATTTACAAGAAGAAGGGCTATAAGGTATGGTGCGTAGGCGACGATATCTCCTGGATCAGAAAGGGCGCTGACGGCAGACTTTATGCTATCAACCCCGAAAACGGTTTCTTCGGCGTTGCTCCCGGTACAAACGAGAAGTCTAACCCGAACGCTCTTGAGTCAACAAAGAGAGGCGCTATCTTCACCAATGTTGCCCGTAACCTTGACAACAACACTGTTTGGTGGGAGGGCCTCGATAAGAATCCTCCTGAAAATGCTGAGGAGTGGACAGGAATTAAGTGCAACGGTAAAGAGTGGAAAGCAGAGGGTAAGAACCTTGCTCATCCCAACAGCCGTTTCACAGCTCCTACTGAGAACTGTCCTTGCCTTTCAAGCGAATTTGAAAACCCGCAGGGTGTTCCGATTTCTGCTTTCGTATTCGGCGGCAGACGCGCTAAGCTTGCTCCGCTGGTTTACCAGTCAAGAGACTGGAATCACGGCGTATTCGTAGGCGCTACAATGGCTTCCGAAACAACAGCCGCGGCTGCAGGCGCAGTAGGCGTTGTCCGTCGTGACCCGATGGCTATGCTTCCGTTCTGCGGTTATCATATGGCTGACTATTGGCAGCATTGGATTGATATCGGTAAGACACTTGATCCCGATAAGGCTCCGAAGATTTTCAACGTTAACTGGTTCAGAAAAGACGACGAAGGCAACTTCATGTGGCCCGGCTACGGCGAAAACCTCCGTGTTCTTGAATGGATTATCAAGCGTTGCGAAGGCGAGGTTGACGCTAAGGAAACAGCAATCGGTTATGTTCCTTATGCTAAGGATATCAACATCGAAGGACTTGAGGGCGAAGTAAGCGAAGAATCGCTTGAAAAGATTCTTGACGTTGATAAGGCGCTCTGGAAAGATGAAGCCGACGGTATTGAAGAGTTCTTCAAGAAGTTCGGCGAAAAGCTTCCCAAGGAGCTTGTTGACGACCTCAACACTCTTAAATCAAATCTTGATTAATCATTAAAAAACAGTTTAAAAACCCCTTTGACCGTCGGTTAAAGGGGTTTACTTTTTTACTATAATATGATAAAATTTTAATAATTATGGATTAAAAGGGGGTATAGCGTTTGGTAGGCACAAGAATAGCCATTGATTTAGGCACTACAAAGGTTATCGCTTTTGTCGAACACAAGGGAATTGTTCTTTCAGAGCCGTCTGCAATTGCTTTTGACAGTGAAACGAACGAGCCTGTGGCTGTCGGCAGAAAAGCCTATGAAATGCTTGGTAAAACCCCCGATTCAATTTATGTTGTTAAACCGCTTGCAAACGGAACCGTATCTTCGTTTTCCGCCTGCGAACAGATGCTTACAACTTTTATTAACAAAATCTGTCAGAATAAGATTTTTAAACCCAACGTAATAGTCTGTATGCCAAGCTCTGTTACAAATCTTGAGAAGAGAACAATTCTTGATGTAGTAACCGCTTCGGGCGCGGCTTCGGCGTGCCTTATTGAAGAGCCTCTGGCGGCTGCTGTCGGCGCGGGACTTTCGACTGTTGAGCCAAACGGAAAACTCGTTATTGATATAGGCGGCGGAACAACAGATATTGCCGTTATTACTATGGGCAATATTGCGATTTCAAGCTCTGTCAAGGGTGCGGGAAATGCTCTTACGGAAGCTATAATCCGCCATATGAAAAAGGACAGAGATATTATAATCGGCTTTCGCACTGCCGAAATGCTAAAAACTACACTCGGTTGCGCTATTGACAGGGAGGCTGAACTCGCTCTTGTCGCTAAGGGAAAAAGTAACCTTGACGGTATGCCTATTTCCTTTGAGGTCACCTCGGGTGAGATTAAAGACGCAATTATGGAACAGCTTTACGCTTTATGTGAGGAAATCCATTCGATTTTAGAGGGTACTCCGCCCGAGCTTGTCGGCGATATTTCCGAATCGGGAATAACTCTGACGGGCGGCGGCGCTTTGCTTTACGGGATTGATAAGTTTTTTGAAGAGGAAATCGGAATTAAAACCGTTGTAGCGGACGATCCAGTAAACTGTGTAATCAAAGGTACGGGAGCTGCTCTTGGTAAAATGGAAATCTTACTTAACAACGGTTATCACTTTATTTCGAGAGAGGATATTCTCGGAACAGTCAGGAATTAATTTATGGAATTACACGAAAACACGGTTAAGCCCGAAAGAACGCTTCTTATATCTGTTGATACGGGCGAATATGACGCCGAAGCTTCTCTTGACGAGCTTGAAGAGCTTGCTTTCACCGCAGGCGCCGACGTTGTTGCAAAGGTAAGTCAGAAGCGTGAGTCTTCGTCAGACGCCAATTTTGTCGGTAAAGGAAAGCTTGAAGAAATAAAGGAGCTTTGTGAAAACGAGGAGATTGACCTTGTAATCTGTGACAGCGAGCTTACGCCGTCACAGATAAATAACCTTGAAAATGCCCTTGACGTAAGAGTGGTTGACAGAACAACCCTTATTCTTGATATTTTCGCTTCAAGGGCAAGAACAAGCGAGGGTAAATTACAGGTTCAGTTAGCTCAGCTTAAATATTCTCTCCCGAGACTTACAGGAAAGGGCAGACAGCTTTCCCGCCTTGGTGCCGGAATCGGAACAAGAGGCCCGGGTGAAACAAAGCTTGAAACGGACAGAAGACATATAAGAGAAAAAATACATTCTCTTGAAATGCAGCTTAACGACCTTGAAAAGAGAAGGGCGAATTTAAGAAAACGTCGCCGTAAGGACGGCATAGAAACTGTTGCTCTCGTTGGATATACGAATGCCGGTAAATCGACCCTTATGAACTATCTGACTAACGCCGGCGTTCTGGCTGAGGATAAGCTTTTCGCAACCCTTGACCCGACGGCAAGAAAGCTTGTTCTTTTTGACGGAAGAGAGGTAATGTTAATTGATACGGTCGGTCTTGTAAGACGGCTTCCTCACCATCTTGTCGAGGCGTTTAAATCAACATTGGAAGAAGCGGCGAACGCTGACCTGATTCTAAATGTGTGCGACGTTTCAAGTGATGAATTCAACGAACATCTAAACATAACAATGAACCTTTTATACGCTCTGGGTTGTGAAAATAAACCTATTATATCGGTTCTTAACAAATGCGATTTGCTTGACGGAAGCAAACAGCTTCTTTCGCTTTCAAACTCGGTCTGTATCAGCGCAAAAACAGGCGCCGGTATTCCCGATTTGCTTTTGCGTATCGGTCAGCTTTTACCTAACAGAAGAAGAAAAGTCAATCTGCTTCTTCCGTTTGAAAAGCTCGCCATTCTCGGAAAGGTCCGTAAGGACGGAATAGTTCTTTCCGAAAACTATACCGAGAACGGCGTTGAAATGAGCGCAATTCTTGACGTTGATTTTATTGACGAAATTTCTGATTATATTGTTTAGCGGGGTAAAAATGTATGATGGATAAATTGAAAATAGCCGAAAAGATTAAAAACGGAGAAACCTTTATTGGAATTGAATTCGGCTCAACCCGTATTAAAGCCGTTTTGACTGACGAAAAATGCTCTCCCTTAGCTTCGGGTAATTTCACCTGGGAAAACGAGCTTAAGGACGGAATATGGACTTATTCGCTTGACAGTATTATCAAGGGCTTGCAGGTCTGTTTCTCTTCGCTTAAATCGAACGTGCGTGAAGAATATAATATGCCGCTTGTTACAACCGGCGCTATCGGTATTTCGGCTATGATGCACGGTTATATGGCGTTTGACGAAGATGATGAGTTGCTCGTTCCTTTCAGAACATGGAGAAACACCATTACAGGTCAGGCGAGCAAAAAACTCAGCGAAGCTTTTTCGTTTAATATTCCCGAAAGATGGAGTATAGCCCATCTTTATCAGGCTATTCTCAACGAAGAGCCTCACGTTAAGCAAATCCGTCATATAAACACCCTTGCAGGTTATATTCATTTTATTCTGACGGGAAACAGAGTTCTCGGAATCGGTGACGCAAGCGGAATGTTCCCTGTTGACAGCGAAAACCTTTGCTATAACGAGGGAATGCTCGATAAGTTTGACGAGATTACCCATATTCATTTCTTCAAGTGGAAAATAAGGGATATTCTTCCCTCGATTCTTCTTGCGGGAGAAAACGCAGGCGCTCTTACAAAGCAGGGGGCTTTAATTCTTGACCCGACGGGTGAATTTTTGGCCGGCGTTCCGTTCTGTCCCCCCGAGGGCGACGCGGGAACGGGTATGACGGCAACTAACAGCGTAAGACCTCTTACGGGTAATGTCAGCGCGGGAACAAGCGTATTCGCTATGGCTGTTCTCGATAAGGCTATGAAAAACTGGTATCCCGAAATTGACGTTGTTACAACGCCTACGGGTAAGGATGTCGCAATGGTTCACTGTAATAACTGTTGCTCTGATATTGACTCATGGGCTTACGTTTTCAGCGAATTTTCTTCTGCTTCGGGAAATAAGCTTCCGATGAGTAAGGTTTATGATATTCTTTATGATGAAGCCGCCAAGGGCAATAAGAATTGCGGCGGAGTAACTAGCTTTAACTATATTTCGGGCGAAAGCATTACAAAACTCAGTAACGGCGCGCCGATGGTCTTAAGAAGGAATGACAGCGATTTTACACTTGCCGATTTCTTCCGTTCAAACCTCTATTCTGCGCTTGCAACGCTTCGTATAGGAATGAATATTCTTTATAAGAACGAGGCTTTAACTCTTTCAAAGCTTGCTGTTCACGGCGGTTTTGTTAAGTCAGACGTCGGTCAGTCTGTTATGGCGGACGCTATGAATACTCCCGTTACCGTTTATTCAACGGCAGGAGAGGGCGGACCGTGGGGAATGGCTATTCTCGCTTCCTATACTCTTTATAAAAACGAAATGAGCCTTGAGGATTACCTTGATAACTGTATTTTCTCTTCGGCTTCCGGCAAGGTAACGAACCCGGACAGTGATGGCGTAAAGGGCTTTGACGAATATCTTGAAACCTATGAAAAGCTTCTTGAAGCGCAGAAAAAGGTTTCCGAAATTCTTTATAAGTAGGTGTTTTAATGAGTTATCTTAACGAACTTAAAGAACGCGTTTATAAGCAGAATCTTGAGCTCGTAAAACAAAACCTTGTGGTTCTTACCTGGGGAAACGTCAGCGCTATTGACAGAGAAAGCGGGCTTGTTGTAATAAAACCGAGCGGCGTGGACTATTCAACTATGAAAGCCGAGGACATGGTCGTAGTTGACCTTGACGGAAATAAGGTTGAGGGAAGGCTTAACCCTTCGAGCGACACGCCTACTCACCTTGAATTATACAAGGCTTTTCCTGAAATCGGCGGCGTTGTCCATACTCATTCGTTTTATGCAACCTCTTTTGCTCAGGCAGGCAAGGATATAACGGCATACGGCACAACTCACGCCGATTGCTTTTACGGCGACGTACCCTGCGCGAGAGCGTTGACTAAGGAAGAAATTGAAAATGAATATGAAAAGAATACGGGAAAGGTTATAATTGAAACCTTTGATAAGCTTGATTATAAAGCTGTTCCCGCCGTACTTATAAAAAATCACGGACCTTTTACCTGGGGAAAAACGCCCGAAAAGGCGGTTGAAAATGCCGTTACACTTGAGGCTGTTGCAAAAATGGCAATTAACACACGGCTTATTAATCCGTCGGTTGAACGTGTTGACCAATATCTTTTAGATAAACATTATTTCCGTAAGCACGGAAAAAACGCTTATTACGGACAGGGGGATAACAAGTGATGAAAAAGGTTTATTTTCTTACCGGCAGTCAGTTTCTTTACGGCGAAGAAACCTTAAAGCAGGTTGAAGAGGACAGCGTTGAAATTGTTGATTTTCTTAATCAGAAAACAAATTCGGCTAAGATTGAATTTGCGGGCGTGATGAAAACCTCTGATGAGATAACTTCAACAATCAAAAAGGTGAATTTCGACGACGAATGTGTCGGAATTATTGTCTGGTGTCATACGTTCAGCCCTGCGAAAATGTGGATTAACGGCTTGAAAATTCTTAATAAGCCTATGCTTCATCTTCATACTCAGGCCAACGAAAAGCTTCCGTATGACGAAATTGACATGGACTTTATGAATCTCAATCAGTCTGCTCACGGCGACAGGGAATTCGCCCATATTTTAACAAGGCTTAATATTCCGAGATATACTGTCGTAGGCTTTTATAAAAAGCAGAGAGTAATTGATAAAATCAATAAATGGATTTCGGTTGCTATTGCTCTTGATTACAGTAAAAGCGTTAAAATTTGCCGCTTCGGCGATAATATGCGCGAGGTTGCGGTTACCGACGGCGATAAGGTGGCGGCGAATATTCAGTTCGGCTGGCAGACCGATTATTATGCAGTCGGCGATATAGTAAAAGAGATTTCAAAGGTTACGGATGAAGAAACCGATAAGCTTTATAACGAAATCATTTCAAAATATGAGCTTAATACCGATAATATTGAAGCTGTTAAAGAACAGGTCAAATATGAAATTGCTTTAAGGCGTTTTCTTGACAGAGGTAATTATAACGCCGTAACCACTAATTTTCAGGATTTATACGGACTTAAACAGCTGTTCGGAATGTCGATTCAGCGTCTTATGGAGGCGGGCTACGGCTTCGGCGCTGAGGGTGACTGGAAAATAGCGGCTCTTACCACAATTCTTAAGAAAATGGCTGAGGGCAAAAAGGGCGGTACAGCCTTCATGGAGGACTATACCTATGATTACACCGACGGCGAAGAGTTAGTTCTCGGCGCTCATATGCTTGAGGTTTGTCCTACAGTCGCGGCTTCAACGCCTAAAATAGAAGTTCATCCGCTCGGCATAGGCGACAGGGAGGACCCCGCAAGGCTTGTGTTTGACGGAATAACGGGCGACGCGGTTGCAGTTTGTATGACCGATATGGGAGACCGTTTCAGAATTATATGCGCTGATATTGAGCTTGTTAAACAGCCGAAACCTATGCCGAAGCTTCCCGTAGCGAGAGTTATGTGGAAAATCAAGCCCGATTTTGAAAAAGGCGTTAAAGCTTGGCTTGAAGCAGGCGGAGCGCATCATACGGTTGTTTCAACGGCTCTTGACAGAGAAGACATTGAGCTTTTCGCCCGTCTGACAGGCGCTGAGTTCGTTTCAATAGGTTAAAGAACAGGGGAATGAAAAATGGAAAAAACTGATAACGTTGCTGTTAAGGAAGAAACAAAGAAACAGCATCCTAACAAGATAGGCATAAAAGAGGGTATGGGTTATATGCTCGGCGACGCAGGTAACCTTTTTGTGCTCACTTATGTTTCCTATGCTTTAAAAATCTTCTATACCGATGTTTTAAAGATAGCCGCTAACAAGGTTGCAACTCTCTTCCTTGTTACAAGACTCTGGGACGCAATTAACGACCCGATGTGGGGAGCGATTGTTGCCAAACGTCCTCCGAGAAGAGACGGCAAGTTCCGTCCTTACCTTAAATGGATTGCAATTCCCGTAGCGGTTGCTCAGCTTTTGTGCTTCTATGATATTACGAGAAATACAAGCAATCCGTTAATCGTTCTTATTTATGCGTATATTACCTACATAATGTTCGGAATGATGTATACCGGAATCAACGTTCCCTTTGGTTCGCTCGCTTCGGTAATTACCGATGACCCTGACGGAAGAACCTTACTTTCAACCTTCCGTTCAATCGGCGGCGGAATCGGCGGCGCGGCTCCCTTGCTTGTAGCGCCTTTGCTTATTTACGATAAGCACGTAAGAGCCGACGGCACAACCTATAATACCGCAAATGCAGGCGGATTTTTCAAATTTGCGCTTGCTATGTGTATTCTTGCGATTATTTTCTATTTCTCCTGTTACGCTTCAACAAAAGAAAGAGTAAAGTCAGAGGCTAATCCGCATATTAATATGAGAGAAGCCTATAAGGGTATGTTTAAGTCAAGACCCTTTATAGTTCTTGCCGTTACGGGCGTTCTTATCAGCGGCCAGCTTCAGTTCGCTTCTTATAACTCATATCTTTATAAAAACTACTTTGAAAACACCAATCTTTCTATAATAGGTTCTATCGCCCAGTATCTTCCTATGGCGATAATGATTCTTTTCACGCCGAAGCTTGTTAAGCGTTTCGGCAAAAAAGAGCTTGCGGGCTTCGGCTCAATGTTCGCCGCTGCGGCTGCAATTTTCTGCTTCGTTTTCAAACCGGGTCGTGACCAGGCTTGGATTTTTATGATAGTTCTGTTTATAATCGGCTTCGGCTATTCGTTCGTTTCAATTACCAACTGGGCTGTCGTTGCCGACGTTATTGACTATCAGTACGTAACAACAGGTATCCGCTCTGAAAGCGCAATTTACGCTGTTTATACGTTCTCACGTAAACTCGGTCAGACAATTGCCGATTACGTCGGATTAATGCTCCTCAATAATGTAGGATATACCGAGGAAATGACCAAAATCGGTTATAAGCAGGGGGTAAGCGAGGGAATTTTAATGATTTGTACTTTAATTCCCGCTATTACCTATACTCTTATATGGCTTCTTTACAGATTTGCTTATCCGCTTACCAAAGAAAAGCTTGAACCGATTTATGAAAAGGTCCGTTCGTCAAACGAGGCGGTTGAAGAACAGACTGCTCAATAAAAGTTATAAGGCAGGTTTATTACAAAACCTGCCTTTTTTCTTTAAAATATACTTGACAAATCAAACGGCGATAGATATAATAATTAAGCGCTTTAAGGAAGCGTGTCCGTGCGCTTGTAGCTCAGTAGGATAGAGCATCTGCCTTCTAAGCAGAGGGTCGGGGGTTCGAATCCCTCCAAGCGCGCTTTGTGGTGGCTATAGCGTAGTTGGTTAACGCGCCAGTTTGTGGCACTGGAGACCATCGGTTCGAATCCGATTAGCCACCCTTTTATTTTTTATCTGCAAGTTTCTGCTTGCAGATTTATTAATATAGGGCTGTAGTCTAGCGGTAGGACACGTGACTTTGACTCACGCCGTGGTGGTTCAACTCCACCCAGCCCTGTGGAAAGCATCCGATTTATTCGGGTGCTTTTTTATTTATTTAAATTTTTAAAAAGTCAAAAGAAAACTATTGACAGTCATATGAACCTGTGATATAATCAAGTAAACTTTTAAAGGAGGCGAACAAAATGCCGCAAAGAACAGTTCCGGGTACTAATATTGAGTATGACGGAAACAACGGAATGTTTTCTCTTTTTCAACCGCTTATAAAGGCTACCGACGGGCTGACGCTCGGTCAGGTTTGCACTATAACGGGGCTTGAGGCTTCGACAGTTCAGAATTGGGTGAAAAGAGGGTTTGTGGCAAGGCCTGTTAATAAAAAATACAGGGAAAGACAGCTTGCGAGAATTCTTCTTATTTCTTCACTAAGGGATTGTATGAAGATTGATAATATCGGTTCTCTTATGAAGGCAATAAACGGTAACGCCAACGACGAGAGCGACGATATTATTTCGGAAGAAAAGCTCTACGATTATTTTTGTGAAATTCTTTCCGAAATTGACATTAAAAAGCCCGATACAGACGACGTAAAGGCGATTGTTGAAGGGGTAGTAAAGAATTACAGAATGCAGGACAAAAACGCATATTTAAGGCTCAGGGACGCTTTAACGGTTATGACCCTGACCTATATCGCTTCAAGGTATAAACGCGAAGCGGACAGCCTGCTTGAACATTTACTGGAGGGGTAAAAATGGAGAAAAGATTTAACATTAACTTCAATGCAAAGAAAGTGATTATTCCCGTTGCGATAATTCTTTTGCTTATAATTATAGCCTTGAACAGCTTTTCGGTTGTAGAGGCGGGTCATACGGGCGTAGTTGTTACTCTCGGTAAGGTTAAAGAGGGGGTTTTGCAGGAGGGTATTCACGTCAAGGCGCCTTTTGTTCAGAAAATCGTTAAGATTGATAACAGAATTCGGAAGCTTGAGGTTTCAACCGAAGCCTTTTCTAAGGACTTACAGAGCGTTCAGACCGTTCTTGCAATTAACTACAGAGTTGATACTTCAAAGAGCTACAGCATTTATAAGAATATCGGCGCTGACTATGAGAATGTTCTTGTAGTTCCTGCAGTGAATGAAGTCTTAAAGGCAATTACGGCAACATACACTGCAGAGGAAAGCGTTACAAACCGTGTGCTTATTTCCGAAGGACTTGTAACGGGTCTTAACGAAAAGCTCAATTCAATCGGTCTTTATGTTACTGACGTAAATATTATTGACTTTGATTTCTCAGATGCGTTTATAACCGCTATTGAAGAAAAGCAGGTTGCTCAGCAGAAGCTCTTAAAGGCTGAAACCGAAAAGAGAACTGCTATTACAAACGCCGAAGCAGAGGCGGAGGCTGTTAAAATCAAGGCTGAAGCAGAGGCGGAGGCTAACAAGACTATAAGTGAATCGCTTACTCACAGGATTATTGAAAACAAAAAGATTGAAAAATGGAACGGCGAGCTTCCGAGAGTTACAGGCGGCGGCTCAACAATAATTGATATGGGTGATGTTTCTTCTGATTCGAAAGAGTGATTGAAATGTATAATGCTAACGAAAAATGCCCTTATTGCGGCAGTTTCAGAAACGTAATCGGTTTTCAGGACGGCTACGGCAGCGTTCAGGCGGATAAAGCTTTAACGCTTAAATCGCAAAGACTGTATCATGTTTTCTGTCTTGACTGCGGAACGCTTATCAGGTCGTTTGTAAGAAATCCCGAAAGACTTGTGCTTAATAAATAGTTTTATATCAGTCGGGTTTAATATATTTTGTTAAACCCGACTTGAAAAGGGGATGACATCTAAATGAAAAGACTGATTGACAGATTTTATTTGAGAAAAAACCCGATAACATTTTTTTGCCTGATTTCATATCTTGTTATTGCTTTTATTTATTCGGGTGTTCATTGTTTCAGCGATATATCTGATATTTTCGGGTTTATATACGCTTTGTCAGCGGGGGTTTCCTATTTGTTTTTACTTCTTGACAACAAGATTGAATTAAGAAAGTTAATATCGGTTTCATTTGTAATTCAAAGCTTTGCATCAATAATGCGGATTTTTTCCTTAGCCAGTGACAGTTTAAGAATGAGCAACGCTATTCTTATGATTGAGATTGTTTGTTTACCGTTCCTTGTTATTTCATCGGTATTGTTTTTGACAAAAAGATACGATTTATCTTTTAAACTATTGATAATTCACTTTTCGATAAAGGTAATTGAGTTTATTGCCATCGCTTTTCAGACTGTTTCAAGCGTGAGCTCATTTACCGAATTTCTTGTATTCATATTAATGGCTTTGATTTTAATTCTTATTGCCGTTCTTTTCGGACTTCCGCTTTTATTGAATGTTAGATTTTTATATTTAGATGAATAAAAAATGATTTTAAGACTACGGAGTTACCGCTACGGGAACTCCGTTTTTTATCTCGTTGATATTTTTTTCTTATTGTGCTAAAATATCCTTCGGAGGATTTACTATGAGTATTAAACTTATTTCCCTTGACCTTGACGGAACGTTAATGCTTCCCGACCATTTAACAGTTTCGGAACGAAATAAAACCGCTTTGTTAAAGGCTCATAAAAACGGTGTTAAAATAATAGTTTCGACAGGCAGAACGCTGTCTGTTGTTGAGCGCGTAATAAAACAGGTTCCGTTTGTTGATTATGTTATGTATTCAGACGGGGCAGCGGTATATGATGTTAAAAACAGTAAGGTCATTTATGAAAAGCTTATTGATTTTGATATTACAAAAGAGATAATTGAACATCTTAATACTACAGAGGTTTACTATAACCTTTATATAGACCGAAAAATCGCAACTCAGAACGGAAGACTTCGCTATTACTATAATAACGGCTTGCCGCAGGAATTCATTGACGATTATATGAACAATACAACCGTCTGTGAAAACTTGCTTGAAGATATAAAGGGAAAACCCGTTGAATTAATTGTCGGATTCTTCAATAATGAAAGCGACTTTAAAAAATCAAGGGAATATGTAAATTCGTTTTCCGACCGACTTTATATAACTTCGGCTATGAAAAATGAATTTGAAATGACAAATATTGAAGCTACTAAAGGAAAAACTATGGCTTATCTTTGCGATTTGCTTAGCATTTCTTCCGACGAGGTTTTAGCAGCAGGTGATTCGTTTAACGATATTCCAATGCTTGAATTTGCGGGAATATCCGTCGCTATGAGTAACGGTGACAGCGAAATAAAGGAAATTGCAGACTTCGTTACCGAAACAAACGCCAATGACGGAGTAGCTGTAGCGGTCGAAAAATTTGTATTGAATAATTAAAAGTTTTTTGATATAATTCTCAATGCTGTTTGCACCTGTGGTGGAATTGGCAGCATTGTCCCCGAAGCGCCGCCGGTGGCGGAAGAAGCGAGGGGAGAATGGCGCAGCGGTCAAAATTTGACGGCGCTCCAAGCCGAACAAATTTTGGGAACCGCAAGAGTCACACGGAATGTAAAGTGAATATCTTATTTGCACCTGTGGTGGAATTGGCAGACACGCAAGATTTAGGATCTTGTGCCGAAAGACGTGCAGGTTCAAGTCCTGTCAGGTGCATAAAAACGGAAACTGCCTTCAGGCAGTTTTCTTTTTTTATTGTTAAAAATTTTATTGAATTAATAGTTTTATGTTTCAAATAATAAAATGAACGCATGAAAGGAGGAAAAAATGAATAAAGCAACAACTGATACAATGAAGGCTATCGGCGCAGGAATGGCTATCGGCGGCGCTGCTGCGGCTATTACTAACGCCGTTACAGGCTCTTCAATGAAGAGAACTCTTAAAAAGACCGTTAAGAAGGCGGGCAGCGCTTTAACGGATATGATGAATAACGCCCAGAGCATGATGAAATAAAATGAAAAGATTATTTTTATTATTTCTGGTCTTCACTTTGTTATTTACTGTCGGTTGCGGTATGAATGACAGTAACCCGACTATTGAAGAAAGCGAAACGTCAACTACAATTAATGCTTCTCCCGAGCCGGTTAATTCTTCTAACAGTAAAAAAGTCAGCGACTTAAAGGACTTTTCCGTTCCCGACCCCGAAAATACAAGAGGCTTGAGTACTGAAAAAATCTCTCATAGCTATGGCGTGGCGAAGGACGGAAAGCCCAATTCAATATCAGTCAACTTTCAGAAAATGTTTGACGATAAAGGCTGGGACGCCGTTTGTCTCGACAATAAATCAAAGGAAAAGGTTTTATATCTTACCTTTGACTGCGGCTATGAAAACGGAAACACCGAAAAAATACTTGACGTGTTAAAAGAGAAAAAAGTTCCCGCCGCTTTCTTCTGCACTCTCTATGAGGTTAAACAGAATAAGGACCTTATAAAAAGAATGATTGATGACGGCCATATTGTCGGAAATCATTCAAACACCCATCCGTCATTCGCCGAAATATCAAGAACTCAGATGGCTGAAGAGATAAAGGCGATGGACGATTATCTGAGAAGCGAGTTTGACTATTCAGCGCCGTTTTTCAGGTATCCGAAGGGCGAATACAATGAAAGCTCAATGGATTTGGTTAATTCACTCGGCTTTAAATGCGTGTTCTGGTCGTGCTCCTATGCCGATTGGGATACGAATAACCAAAAGGGTAAGCAATATGCCTTTGACACCGTGACCTCAAGGCTACACCCGGGAGCGATAATTCTTCTTCATTCCGTTTCTTCCGATAATGCTTCGGCATTGGGCGATATAATTGATCTCGCACGAAAAAACGGTTATGAATTCAAATCATTAAACGATTTGCCGTAAAAATAAAGCCGTACACACTTGGTGTACGGCTTTGAAGTTTTTTAGATTAAAGAGCGTTAACGATTGCGAGAGTATCTCTTGCGATAACAAGCTCTTCGTTAGTCGGAATAACAAAAAGTCTTACCTTTGAGCCTTCAACCGAGAATTCAACCTCTTTGCCTCTGCAGTTGTTCTTTTCTTCGTCAACCTTAGTGCCGAGGAATTCAAGAAGCTTGCCTACTCTTGTTCTGTACTGCGGGTTGTTTTCGCCGATACCGCCTGTGAATACAACAGCGTCAACCCCGCCCATAGCGGCAGCGAAACCGCCTATATATTTTGTGAGCTGATGGCAGAGCATTGACTCAACAAGTTTAGCTCTTTCGTCGCCCTCTTTGGCTCTCTGCTCGATTGTTCTGTTGTCGGATGTTCCCGTAAGACCGAGCATGCCGCTCTTCTTGTTCATAAGAGTATCCATCTCTTTGGGTGAGAGGTTGTGCTCTTCCATAATTGTTGTAACAATAGCGGGGTCTATTGAACCGCAACGGGTTCCCATAAGAATACCCTCAAGAGGGGTAAGGCCCATTGTTGTATCAAAGCATTTTCCGTCTTTAACAGCCGAAATTGACGAGCCGTTTCCGAGATGGCAGGTAACGATTTTTGTGCCTTCAGCCTTACCGCCGAGAAGCTCGATACATCTTCCCGAAACAAATCTGTGGCTTGTACCGTGGAAGCCGTATCTTCTTATGCCGTCTTTTTCGTAAAATTCATAGGGGAGAGCATACATATATGCGTAATCGGGCATTGTCTGATGGAAGCCTGTATCGAATACGGCAACCTGAGGAACGTCCATAATGCCTTCGCAAGCTTCAATACCCTTAAGATTAGCGGGGTTATGAAGAGGACCGAATTTAAAACATTCCTTGATTGTTTCCTTAACCTGTTCTGTAACAAGAACCGAAGCCGAGAATTTTTCACCGCCGTGAAGAACTCTGTGACCGACCGCGCCGATTTCATCCATTGATTTGATTACGCCGTGTTCTCCGTCAACAAGTGTGTCGAGAACGAGCTGAATAGCGGCGCTGTGATCGGGCATAGCGTATGGCATTTTTTTAATGTTCTTGCTTTCGTCATCATCTACTTTATGGGTAAATGTTGCATTATCGTCACCGATCTGTTCGCAAATACCTTTTGCAAGCAAATGCTCGTTTTCCATATCAATAAGCTGATATTTAAGCGATGAGCTGCCTGCGTTAATTACGAGAATTTTCATTGTTACTCTCCTTTGAAAAAAATACTTGTTTAGTTTTTATAACTGTTATATTATATACTTACATAATAGTTTTTTCAAGATGTTTCGGGAGATTTTTGATTATGCGTATCTGCGGTGTTATAGCTGAATACAACCCGTTTCACAACGGCCATAAATATCAGATTGAAAAAATTAAAGAAAACGGGTTTGACGGCGTTGTTGCTGTTATGAGCGGTAATGCCGTTCAGCGCGGCGAGTTTGCTTTTCTTGATAAAAGCGTCAGGACAAGACAGGCGTTGTTGAACGGTGTTGATTTGGTTATTGAACTGCCTTTGCCGTTTTCGGTTTCTTCTGCCGAAAAATTTGCTCTCGGCGGAACATCAATACTTGATTCTCTCGGAGTTGTCAACGCGCTTTGCTTTTCAAGCGAGTGCGCAGAGATTGAAAAGCTTAAAAGAATTGCCGAAATAAATTCGGACAGTATAACCGATTATTTAAAATCGGGCGTTACTTATGCTTCGGCGTACGAAAACCTTGTTGAAAACGAGCTCGGCAAAGAGTTTTCGTCAATTCTTCAACAGCCGAATAATGTTCTCGGAATTGAATATTTAAAGGCGCTAAAAAGGCTTAACAGTGAAATTAAACCGTTTACAATTAAGAGAACAGGCGTTAAACATAACGACGAAAAAACCGAAAAAAACTTCTGCAGTGCAAAGTATATCAGAGAAAACTTTGACAAAAAGGATGTTTCTTCTTATATGCCTTTTTCTTCGTTTGAATTGCTCGAAGAAGCCGTTAAGAATAATGACGAGTTTTCATCACTTGAAAAAAATGAAAAGACCGTTCTCTCAATGTTAAGAATGTTTGATAAAGATTATTTTTCGACTATAACCGATATCAGCGAGGGAATAGAGAACAGGCTTTATTCGGCTGTGAAAGAGGCTTGTTCTTTATGCGAGCTTTATTCATCAGTTAAAACAAAGCGTTATACGCTTGCAAGAGTTAAGAGACTTGTTTTTAATTCGCTTCTCGGCGTTACCGAAGAATATACGGAATTCTTACCGCCTTATATAAGGGTTCTCGGCTTTAATGAAAAAGGCAGAGAAATATTAAGGAACGCAAAAAAGCTTTCTTCAAAACCGATTTATACCTTGTTTTCCGATTTTAATAACGCCGATGAACAGTCAAAAATGCTTTATTCTCTTGAATGTAAGGCCACGGATTTATATTATTCGTTTACCCCCGAAATCAAGCCCTGTTCAAGGGAACAGACAAGAAATGCGGTAATTATAAAATAGACTTAACCGCTTGATTATCGGGCTGAAAAATAGTATAATAAGATTTAATGATTTTGAAAGGGGAAACCGTATGAGCAAAAGTGTTTTGGTTATCGGCGCGGGAGCTTCGGGGCTTATGGCTGCGGGTATGTGCGCTGAGAACGGAAATACGGTTACCTTGCTTGAAAAAAATGACAAGGTCGGAAGAAAGCTGATGATAACAGGCAAGGGCAGGTGTAACGTTACAAACGCTTGCACAATGCTCAATGACCTTATTGAAAATGTCACTGTGAACGGCAGGTTTTTGTACACCGCTTTTTCAAGGTTTATGCCGAATGACACTATGGATTTCTTTGAGTCACTCGGTGTGCCTCTTAAAATCGAAAGGGGCAACAGAGTTTTTCCCGTTTCCGACAAAGCGGTTGATATTGTCGACGCTCTTAACGGCTTTGTTAAGAGTAATGGCGTTAAGCGTATTCAGGAAACCGTAAAATCGCTTATAATCGAAGAACAGACAGTCAAGGGCGTTAAATGTGAAAGCGGCAAAGAGTATTTTGCGGACGCTGTTGTAGTCGCTACGGGCGGAAAATCCTATCCCCAGACCGGTTCAACAGGCGACGGATACATATTTGCCCGTCAGGCCGGTCATACAGTCGAAAAACCGAAGCCGTCACTCGTCCCTCTTGAATGTCATGAGGGCTTTTGTTCTCAGCTGAAAGGACTTTCGCTTCGTAATATCTCAATAAAGATTTATGATAATGAAAAATTCAGAGAGATTTATTCCGACTTCGGCGAAATGCTTTTTACCCATTTCGGCGTTTCCGGACCTGTAATCCTGAGCGCTTCAAGTCATATAAGAGATATGCAAAGCGGAAGGTATGAAATACATATCGACTTAAAGCCCGCCCTTACGTTTGAACAACTTGACAAAAGGTTAATAAGAGAGTTTAAAGAAAGCCCTTCAAAAGCGATTATAAATATAATGAATTCGCTTTTACCTAAATCACTTGTTCCTGTTTTTGTTAAACTGACGGGAATTCATCCTGCGACAAAAGCAAATCAGGTAACCAAGGATATGCGGTATGAAATAATAAATCTTTTAAAGGATTTTAAACTCACGGTTACCGATTTTCGACCGATTGAAGAAGCCGTTATTACCTCGGGCGGAGTTAATGTAAAGGAAATTGACCCTAAAACAATGGAGTCAAAGCTCTGTAAAAACCTTTATTTCTGCGGTGAGGTTATTGACGTTGACGCCTACACGGGCGGATTTAATTTGCAAATAGCATTTTCAACGGGTCACCTTGTTGCAAACAGTATTTAACAGCTATGAAAAATAATCTGATAGATGGCGGAATTGAATTTGACTGGGGAAAATCCTCGGAAAATTATGCCAGATACCGTGATATTTATCCAAAGGAAATGTATGAATCCTTATATCGCCTCGGATTTGGCGGAAAAGGAACGGTTAATCTTGACATAGGGACGGGAACAGGTGTTATTCCCCGTTTTATGTGTTCTTACGGCGGAAAGTTTTATGGTGTCGATATAGCAGAAAATCAAATAACAAAAGCAAAAGAATTATCAAAAGGATTTAATATTGATTACTGCGTCGGTACGGCTGAAAAAATACCCTTTGAAGACGGATTTTTTGATTCTGTTTGTGCCGTTCAGTGTTGGCGGTATTTTGATAAAGAAAAAACTGTTCCGGAAATACGAAGAGTTTTGAAGGAAAACGGTTCTTTTATAATCGCCTATATGCAGTGGTTGCCTTTTGAATCTGAAATAATCGAAAAATCCCTTAAACTTGTTAAAAAGTATAATCCGCATTGGGATTGCTTTAAGGACAGAATTAATGTTAAAAACAGTAAGCTTTCTCTTGACGGCTTTAAAAAGAAGGAGTTTATCGAATTCGATTGCGACATACCCTTTACGCGTGAAAGCTGGAATGGGCGAATGGTTGCGTGTAGGGGAATTGAGCCGTCTTTAACTACCGAGGAAGTTAAAAGGTTTTCATTTGAGCTTATGAAATTGCTCGAAGAATATGACGAAAGATTTACTCTCAGGCATCAGGTGGCTATCTTTTGCTTTGAGAAAATATAAAGGAGAATAACTATGATTAATATTGCGATTGACGGACCCGGAGGAGCAGGTAAAAGCACTATTGCCAAAGCGGCGGCAAAGGAGCTCGGATACATTTATGTCGATACAGGCGCCCTTTACCGTTCAGTCGGACTTTATGCTTTAAGGAAAGAGGTTAAAACCGATTCGGCTGATGAGGTTGTTCCGCTTCTCTCTGAAATATCGGTTGAATTAAAATTCATTGACGGCTCACAGAGAGTGTATCTCAACGGCGAGGATGTCTCGGAAGAAATCAGAACGCCTGAGGCTTCTATGGCGGCTTCAAACGTTTCCGCTATCCAGGCTGTAAGAGATTTTCTTTTCGACCTTCAGAGAAATATTGCTAAAGAGAATAACTGCATTATGGACGGAAGGGATATCGGCACTGTTGTTCTTCCGAACGCACAGGTTAAGATTTTCCTTACTGCTTCAGCTGAAGAAAGAGCCAAAAGACGTTATCTTCAGCTTATGGAAAAGGGTCAGGAAGTTAAATATGAGGATGTATTAAAAGAACTTCAGGAGCGAGATTACCAGGATTCTCACCGTGAAATCGCGCCCTTAAAGCCCGCTGAAGATTCAATTATAATCGACACCTCGGATATTAATCTTGAACAATCTATTGATACTGTAGTAAATGTAATCAGGGAGAGAGTATAATGTCAAAAAAATTTGACTATTCCGTTTTTAAGGAATACGGCTTTCATACTGCAATTCGTCCTTTAGGTTCATTTCTTAATAAGTTTGTTTTTCATGTTACATATAAGGGGCAGGAGAATATTCCGCCTGAGGATAAACCAATAATTATCTGTCCTAACCATATTTCCGCCACCGACCCTGTTGTTGTCGCTATGGGTATGAAAAGGCGTATTCACTTTATGGCTAAGGAAGAGCTTTTTAAAAACCCGATTGCGGCGTGGGGAATGAAGCACAACAATACTTTTCCCGTAAGCAGAGGGAAAATGGATGTTAAAGCCGTTAAATACTCAATTGAGTTAATTGAACACGGTAAGAATTTAGCTATTTTTCCCGAGGGAACACGCTCAAAAGAGGGTAAACCCAAGCAGGGTAAAAACGGAGCGGCTTACGTTGCTAAAAAAACGGGTGCGGACGTTCTTCCCGTTGCTATCTGCAAGGATAACGAGAAGAACACTATCACTGTTGTTTTCGGTAAGATTATAAAAAACAGCGAGTTCGGTTTTACCGACTCAAAATCTAAAGAAGAACTTACAAAGGCTACCGAAAGAATTATGTCGGATATTACTTCAATGTGGGAGGAAGAGCTTTGCAAATAACGCTCGCAAAAACCGCCGGCTTCTGTTTCGGCGTGGACAGGGCTGTGAATATGCTTTATTCTCTTGTTGACGAGGGGAAAAAGGTTTGTACCTTAGGACCGATTATTCATAATCCGTCCGTTATTTCCGACCTTGAAAAAAGGGGAGTAAGGATTATTGAAAACCCGTCCGAAGCAGATAATGATTCGCTGATTGTCATAAGGACCCACGGGGTTACAAGAGACACTCTTTCTGAAATTGAAAACAGCGGTTGCCGTTTTTGTAATGCCACCTGTCCTTTTGTTACTAAAATTCACAAAATAGTATCCGAAAACTCCGATGAAAACTCCGTTGTTCTTATCGCAGGCGACGGCAATCATCCCGAGGTAGTCGGCATCAGAAGCTATTGTAAAGGCAAATCTTTTGTCTTTAAAAACGAGGAAGAGCTTGACGGGATACTAAAAAATGATGAATTTTTTGGTGAAAATGACATAATTTTGGTTTCTCAGACGACTTTCAGCGTAAATGAATGGAAAAAATGTGAAAAAAAATTAAAATTATTGTATACAAATGCGATAATTTTTGATACAATATGTAATGCTACCGAAGAAAGACAGAAGGAAGCAAGCGAACTGTCACTGGCTAATGACGCTATGGTTATTGTCGGCGGCAGGACAAGCTCAAACACCGCTAAGTTAAAAGCAGTTTGTGAAAAAAACTGTCCGACGTTTTTAATTGAAACGGCTGACGAGCTTTCCGAAATTGATTTTTCCTGTTTTAAATCGGTCGGTGTTACCGCGGGCGCTTCGACACCCGACGGTGTAATCAAGGAGGTATTAGGTAAAATGTCCGAAATTAAAAACGAACAAACAACTGAAGTAAAGGAGGAGCCTATTTCTGCTATGGACGGAGATACGAGCTTTGAGGCAATGCTTGAAGAGAATCTTGAAGCGATGAACTCTGATCAAAAAGTAGTTGGCGTTGTCGTTGGCATTTCGGCTACTGAGATACAGCTTGACATCGGCAGAAAGCAGACAGGCTATCTTCCTTTCAACGAGTACAGCAACGATCCCACAGTTGACCCCAAGAAAGAGGTCAAGGTAGGTGATGAGCTTAATCTCATCATCATGAAAACAAACGATGCTGAAGGCACAATCACTCTTTCGAAGAAGAGATATGATGCCGCTAAGGTTTGGGAAGACCTTGCCGCTGATGAAGAAAAGGTTTACGAAGGAACGGTTACCGATATTGTCGGTGACGGCAAGGGCCTTTTCGTAGCCGCTAACGGCTTCAGAGCGTTCATTCCCGCTTCACTCGCTAAAGCTAACAGAAACGACTCTCTTGAGGATATGCTCAAGACTCAGGTTAAGTTCAGAATTATTGAAGTTGACAAGAGACGCAGAAGAGTTGTCGGTTCAATCCGCGCTCTTATTTCCGACGCTCGCAGAGAAGCTCGTGAAAAGTTCTGGGCTGAGGCAGAGGTTAATCAGGTTTATACCGGTACGGTCAGAAGCCTTACCAACTACGGCGCATTTGTTGACCTTGGCGGCGTTGACGGTATGATACATATTTCCGAGCTTTCATGGCAGAGAATTAAGCATCCGTCAGAGGTTGTCAATGTAGGCGACACGGTTGAGGTTTATATTAAGGCTCTTGATAAAGAAAATAAAAAGGTTTCTCTCGGCTACAAGAAGGTTGAGGACAACCCGTGGGAGATTATGAAGAGAGATTATCCCGTAGGCAGTGAGGTTGAAGCTACTATTGTCGGCCTTACTACTTTCGGAGCTTTCGCTCAGATAATTCCCGGCGTTGACGGCCTTATCCATATTTCACAGATTTCTTATTCACGCATCGGCAAGCCCGCTGACGTTCTTAAGATTGGTGAAAAGGTTAACGTAAAGGTTCTTGAAATAGATGACGAGAAGAAGAGAATTTCTCTTTCAATCAAGGCTCTTCTTGAACCTCCTGTAGTTGAAGAAGCACCTGCTGATGAAGCTCCTGCAGATGAGGCTCCCGTTGAAGAAGCTCCTGTCGAAGAGGCTCCTGTTGAGGAAGCTCCTGCTGAGGAAGCTCCTGTTGAAGAAGCACCTGTTGAGGAAGCTCCCGCTGAAGAAGTACCTGTTGAGGAAGCTCCCGCTGAAGAAACAGCAGAATAATTTTTCTGAAATAATTTAAAAGGTCAGTAATTGATTTTACTGACCTTTTATTTCTAATCTGAGGGATGTGTTTTTATGAAAAAGCTCAAAATAGCTTCGGCTGTTGCCGTTTCATCTGCCGCAGCCTTAGGCGTTGGAATTAACGTTTTAAAAAGAAAAAACATCTGTCCGTTATGTGAAATCAAAAAGGCTTTGTCAAGCCTTGACGTTCACGTAAAGGATGGCGAAAAGTTTTCTAACGGAGTTGCGCTGACTCCGCCTATGGGCTGGTCAAGCTGGAATACTTTTGCGTCGAATATTAATGAGGATTTAATCTATGAAACCGCTCTCGCAATGAAAAACAGCGGTCTGCTCGAAGCGGGCTATAACTACGTTAATATTGATGACTGCTGGCACAGTTCTTTAAGAGATAAGGACGGCAGACTGCAGGGTGATTTAACTGCTTTTCCGAGCGGTATAAAAAATCTTGTCGAGCGAATTAACGCTCTCGGCTTTAAGGTCGGATTATATTCTTCAAACGGAACTCTGACCTGCGAGGATTTGCCTGCATCTCTAGGCAACGAGAGAATTGACGCTGAAACTCTTGCCGAATGGGGCGTCGAATATTTTAAATATGACTTTTGTCATAACGAGTCAATAAGCTCAAAAGCCCCTTTAATTGAACAGATTATAATTACTGCTAAAAGCGGTGATTTTTCAAAAATTTTAACCCCTGAAAATGCTGTTCTTTCAGGCTCTGCAAAAATTTTGAGCGACGATAAGGGATGCTTTATCGGAAGGCTTGACGCTAATCTTGGTTCGGCAGTTTTCAGAGTTGAAAATGTGCCTGCTGATGATGAATACATTGTTACATTTATTGTCAGAAAGAACGGCGAAAAAGAAAAGTTTTTAACTCTTACCGTGAATGGAAAAGACGAATATGAATTATCTGCTCCGCCCACAAAAGCCTGGAGTAAATCGGGAAGAGTACAGCTTTTTGTTAAGCTGAAAAAGGATGAAAATATTATTGAAATAAAGAACCCGATAGGCTCTAAGATGGACAGCGCCGCAAGGCAGTATATCAATATGGGTAAAGAGCTTAAAAGAGCGACAAGGTTATTCGCCGAAAAGAACGGCGTTAAGGAAAAGCCTATCGTTTATTCAATTTGTGAATGGGGATTGAACAAGCCGTGGAAATGGGGCTCTCAGGCGGGAAATCTCTGGCGTACAACTCCCGATATTAAGCCGTTCTGGGCTTCGGTAGTCGGTATTTATGAGATTAACGTAAAGTTAGGTAAGTATTCGGGCGTCGGTGCATATAATGACCCGGATATGCTTGAGGTCGGCAACGGAAAGCTGACTTATGACGAAAATATTTCTCATTTTTCGCTTTGGTGTATGATGAGCGCGCCGCTGATTTTAGGTAACGATGTGCGAAAGTTCGTTTTACCCGACGGAACCGTTGATAAGAACAACAGAACACTTGAAATTGTTACAAATAAAAACCTTATTGCCATCAATCAGGACAAGCGCTGTATTCAGTGCGAGAGAATAAGGAATGATTTACTTCACGATATTCTTATTAAGCCGCTTGAAAACGGTGAACTCGCTGTTTGCTTTTTCAATAAGGGTCCGAAAGGCTCGGTTATGAGAACGGATATTAACGAATTAAGAAAGAATATTAACGTTGATTTGCCCGAAAGCAAAAAGTACGAATGTCTTGATTTATGGGATAATAAGGACTTTGAAACAAACGGGGAAATATCTTGCGAGGTACCGTCGCACGGCGTTAAGGTCTATAGAATTAAGTCTTGTTAAATATTTTCCTTAATCGCTTGCATATAAGCACGCTCGGGATTGACAGCAAAAGCCATAAAAGGCTGTTGAAAAGGTTGATTTGACCTAAAAAGTTAAGAGGCATATTTGAATAATCCCAGATTTTTAGCCCTAAAGCTTTGTTAAGAATCATACCTAAAAATAATTCTGTGGTTGTAATTAGAAGTGTAAAAATTATTATTTGTGTGGTATAATAGTTTTGTTCCATTTTACAGCTTACCGAGTAAAGCAGAATAAACACAAGACCGCCCGAAATTACCATTGTCCAATGTGTATAACCGCGGAAAAGAATTTCAATCAGGCTGTAAGTAAAAGAGCCGATAGTGTAAATTAAAAGCGTGTTTTTAATCTTTATCAAAATAATCACCTTTAGTTAATATTAGAAAATCTTTCAAATGTATTCGGAGGAAAAATATGTCTGATTTTGAACAGAAAAAGAAAAGGGCAGAGCAGTTGAGAAATGAGCTCAACCATCATATCTATCTCTATTACGTGAAAAATGAAAATGAGATTTCCGATTATGAATATGATATGATGATGCGTGAGTTAAAGGGCATTGAAGAGGAATATCCCGAATTGCTCACGGCTGACAGCCCAACTCACAGGGTAGGCGGTCAGGCGGATTCAACCTTTGAAGCGGTTGTTCATTCCGTAAGAATGGAAAGCCTTCAGGACGCTTTTTCAAAGGATGAAATCAGAGATTTTGACAAAAGAGTAAAAACTGTTTTCCCGTCAGCGCATTATGTTGCAGAGCCTAAAATCGACGGACTTTCGGTTTCTCTCGAATACACTAACGGCGTTCTGACAAGAGGCTCGACAAGAGGCGACGGAAACGTCGGCGAGGATATTACCGCTAACCTCAAAACGATTAAAAGCATACCCTTAAAGCTTCAAAAGGATTTGCCGTTCATCGAGGTAAGAGGCGAGGTTTATATGCCTCGGGAAAGCTTTGAAAGAGTTGTAAAACAGCAGGAATTAAACGACGAAAAGCCCTTTAAAAACCCGAGAAATGCGGCTTCAGGCTCACTTCGCCAGAAAAACCCGAGAATTACCGCCGAAAGAGGACTTGATATATTCGTTTTCAATATTCAGCAGGTTGAGGGAGTTGAACTTTCAAATCATAAGCAGTCGCTTGATTTTCTAAAGGAATTAGGCTTTAAAACCGTTCCTTTTTATAATGAATATGATAATATTGAGGACGCTTTAAAAGAGATTGAAAGAATCGGCGATATTAGATATACTTTACCCTTCGATATTGACGGCGCAGTTCTAAAGGTTAATGATTTTTCACAGAGAACAGAGCTTGGAAGCACATCTAAATTTCCGAAATGGGCGATTGCTTTTAAATACCCGCCTGAAGAGAAGGAAACAAAGCTCATTGATATTGAGGTCGCCGTCGGTAGAACGGGTGTCCTTACACCGATTGCAATTCTTGACCCTGTTTTGCTTGCGGGCTCGACTGTCAGCAGGGCAACCCTTCACAACGAGGATTTTATTAAAGAAAAGGGTATTTCAATAGGAGATACCGTAATTGTAAGAAAAGCGGGAGATATAATTCCCGAAATTCTTTCTGTTACAAAGCATACGGGCGATTCGGTCTATTCAATGCCCGAAATCTGTCCCGAATGCGGCAGCCCTGTTTTCAGGGAAGATGGCGAAGCGGCAATCCGTTGCACCAATCCCGACTGTCCTGCTCAGCTTTTGAGAAACCTTATTCATTTCTGCTCAAGAGACGCTATGGATATTGAGGGTCTCGGAGACGCTGTGCTCGAAGCGCTTGTGAACAATTCACTTATTAAGAGCGCCGCCGATATTTATGACCTTAAAGCGCCTGATATTGCTTCGCTTGAAAGAATGGGCAACAAGAGCGCTTTGAACCTTATTAATGCTATCGAAAAATCGAAAGAAAATGACCTTTCCAAGCTTATTTTTGCTTTGGGAATCCGTCATATAGGCGAAAAAGCCGCTAAGCTTTTAAGCGAAAAATTCGGCTCGCTTGACGCTATTGCAGAAGCTTCAAGCGAAGAAATACTTACAATTGACGGCTTCGGCGAAATTATGGCTGAGTCTGTTGTTGAGTATTTCAGCCTGTCTCAGTCTAAACAGCTTATTGAGGATTTAAAAGCAAAAGGACTTAATACCGCTTCGCTTAAGACATTTAACGATAACAGGTTTGAAGGGCTTACATTCGTTCTTACGGGTACTCTTCCGACCTTAAAGCGTAATGAAGCGAGTGAAATAATTGAAAGCTTCAGGGGAAAAACTTCTTCCTCCGTATCAAAAAAGACTGATTATGTTCTTGCGGGCGAGGATGCCGGAAGCAAGCTGACAAAGGCTCAACAGCTCGGCATTACAATAATTTCGGAAGAACAGTTCAGGGAAATGATAAAATAAATGAATAAAAATAAAAACCGCCTCAAATAATAGTTTTGAGGTGGTTTTTTATGTCATTATCCAATAACAGCAATACCGGCGACAATAAGAATAAATTCTATAAGCATACCTTAAACGGAATGCAGAAACGTTTTTTTAGCCGTTCATCCGATATGTTTTATGAAACGGGACTTTCCGAAGCGGATGAGCTTGATGATTATCTTATTGAAGAGGATGAATTTGAAGACGATTCATATGATTGGGAGGATATTTAATCAGATTTTTCCCTTGTAAAAATCGTCGAGAAACCAAATGTTATCAACAGAAAACTCCTTGTTATTCAAATAGTCAAGGCATCCTGCGTCGGTTGTGAAATTAAATACGATTTTGTAAGAATATAAAAGCTGTCTTTTATTTTCTTTGTTTGTTTTCTTGCTTCCGTATTTAATATCGCCTGCAAGCGGGTGACCGATTGAAGAAAAATGAGCTCTTATCTGGTGGGTTCTTCCTGTCAGAAGATGAACTTCTGCAAGAGAAAAACCGTTATTTTCGTCAATGATTCTGTATTCGGTTTTTATCTCTTTAGAGTTCTCTTTTTCCTTTGAATAAATCTTTACAATATTTTTATCTTCATTTTTAATCAGGTATCCTTTAAGGGTATCTGATTTTTTATTGAGAACGCCCTCAATTACGCAAAGATAGTATTTTTCGATTTCTCTGTCCTTGAGCTTTTTATTGAGAATTCTCAACGCTTCGGCATTCTTTGCGGCGATTACTATTCCGCCCGTATTTCTGTCAATTCTGTTTACGAGTGAGGGGGTAAAAGAGGTTTCTTCGTCGGGGTTATACTCGTTTTTTTCATAAAGATAACGCTTTACTCTGCCGACTAAGGTGTCAACGTATTCCTCGTTGTCAGGGTGACATAAAAGTCCGACTTTTTTGTTAAGAAGAATAAGGTTTTCATCCTCGTAAACAATATCGATTTCCTTTGAAGCGCGCATAAAATCATAAACGGATTCCTTTTTGACAAAGAACTCGTCATTGATATACATTTCAACCAGGTCGCCCTCATTAAGCTTAGTTGAAATCTCAGCCTTTTTGCCGTTGAGCTTAATTCTCTTTGTCCTTAGATACTTATACATAAGACTTTTCGGCAGCGAGGGAACTGTTTTAGTTATGAACTTGTCAAATCTCTGGTTGGCTTCGTTTTTGCCTATAGTAAAGCTTTTCAAAAATTTACCTCTTTCAGAAAGCCCACTTGCCCTTGCGGAAAATGGGAACTGTTTTTCCGTCGCGTGTTAAAGCGTCAATGTCAAGTCCTTCATAGCCTATCATAAAATCGACGTGAATCATTGAGTCGTTAATTCCAAGCTCTCTGCACTCTTCAAGCGTCATATTTTCAAAGCCCTTGATTGTGTCAGCAAAGCCCATTCCGAGCGCCAGATGGCAGGCGGCGTTTTCGTCAAACAGGGTTTCATAGAATAACATACCTGATTCCGAGATAGGCGAGTTTACGGGTACTAAAGCGCATTCGCCGAGATATGCCGCACCCTCGTCCATTGAAATCATCTGTTCAAGCAATGATTGATTTCTTTCAGCCTTAACCTCAACTGCCTTACCGTTTTTAAAACGAACGGAGAAGTTTTCAATCAGCTCACCTCTGTATGATAAAGGCTTGGTAGCATAAACAATTCCTTCAGCCTTTCCTCTCATTGGGGAAATGAAACATTCTTCGGTGGGAATATTGGGGTTGAAGAAAATTCCCTGCAAGCTTGTATCTCCGCCGCCCTTGAACTCAGCCTGCTCAATCATTCCGACTGTCAGGTCGGTTCCGTTCTCACCCTTATAATGAAGCTCTTTGATACCGAGCTTATTAAGATATTCGCAGCGGTCATGAAGGTCCTTGTTGTGAGAATCCCATTCAGCTACGGGGTCGTCTGTAACACGGGAGGTGAAAAGAATAGCTTCCCAAAGCTTTTCAATAGCCTTGCCCTTAGGAAGCTCGGGAAAAAGCTTTTTCGCCCAGGCGGCGCCCGGAACGGCGGCAATACACCACTGATATTTGTTTTCCATTTTGTCAATATAAGGCTTTACAATAGGATAACGTTTCTGTCTTGCTTTTGAAACCTTTCCCTGGTTAATGCCCTTAAGTCCGTCGGGGTCTTCGGAAACAAGATAAATACGGCAGGGGAGAGTTTCGATATAATGCTCGTAACGTACCTTCTCCCATTCCTCAACCTTTGACATTGTAGTTACCGACTGGTGGCGTACATGAAGCTTTTCAAGCGGCTGATAGTCAAACTCAACCTTAACTTTTCTTGCACCCGCTTTATAGCATTCGTCAACAAGCTTTTCAACGAATTTCGGTTGATCAAGGTCACAGGTAATTATAACATCCTGACCCTTCTGTATGTTTACGCCTGTTCTTGCAATAAGACGGGCGTATTGACGTAAAACTGTCTGTTTCATAATTCTGAATTCTCCTTAATGAATTTATGAACAAATTATAACATAAAAGAATAAAACAGGCAATAAAAAGAAAAGAGCCGTTTGCACGACTCTTTCATTTTTGGCGGAGAGCAAGGGATAGACATTTGCTAAGCAAATGACGATTGCTCGGCTGACGCCTCACAATTCTTCGCTAAAAACAGTTCACTGAACTGTTTTCTTAACGCTCAGACCCTCTCAGGCTTCGAATCCCTTTATAATAAAATAAAAGAGCCGTTTGCACGACTCTTTTATTTTTGGCGGAGAGCAAGGGATAGACATTTGCTAAGCAAATGTCGATTGCTCGGCTGACGCCTCACAATTCTTCGCTAAAAACAGTTCACTGAACTGTTTTCTTAACGCTCAGACCCTCTCAGGGTTCGAATCCCTTTATAATAAAAAAATAAAAGAGCCGTTTGCACGACTCTTCATTTTTGGCGGAGAGCAAGGGATTCGAACCCTCGAAGCCGTTTTAGCAGCTTACACGATTTCCAATCGTGCTCCTTCGACCAGCTCGGACAACTCTCCGTTTCTGCCTTGTTATTATATTCGACTTATCAAAAAAAATCAAGTGTTTTACAGTTAAAATTTTTTCAGATTTTTAATATAATAATCTACAGCTTTAAATGGCATATATTGCTTCTGTAACCATTGAGTTAAACATTCGCTTATATTGACAATTATATGTTTTTGTTGTAATATTAATTGGTATGTAAAATTCTCATTATTAATGTATTATTAATTATTAATATTAGGGGTAATTATGAATTATTTAAACGATTCACGATTTATCGGTATTAAGCCTTTTGAAAAGAAGATATGGTTATCCTCGCCGACCATGCACGGCGACGAACAAAAATGGGTTAATACTGCTATTGAAACTAACTGGGTTTCTACTGTCGGTGAAAACATCAACGAGGTTGAAAGACTTGCTGCCGAATACGCCGGTGTAAAATATGCTGTTGCTCTCTCCTGCGGAACTGCCGCGCTTCATTTAGCGACTAAGCTTGCCGGTGAAAAGCTTTTCGGTCAGGCAAAGCCCGACAGGGGAACTCTTTTCGGTAAAAAGGTTTTCTGCTCTGACTGCACATTCGACGCAAGTATTAATCCCGTAGCCTATGAAGACGGCGAAGCCGTTTTTATTGATACTGAATATGATACATGGAATACGAGCCCGAAGGCTCTTGAAAATGCTTTTGAAATTTATCCCGATACTAAGCTCGTTGTTGTTGCTCATCTGTACGGCACTCCGGGTAAGATGGAAGAGATTAAAAGAATATGCGACGAACACGGCGCTCTTATTGTTGAAGACGCTGCCGAGTCATTTGGAGCTAAGTATTTTCTTAACGGCGAATGGGTTGAAACAGGTTCTTTGGGAAATTATAATTGCATTTCATTTAACGGCAATAAAATAATTACCGGTTCGGCGGGCGGTATGTTTTTGACCGATTCGCTTGAGGATGCGAACAAAGTCAGAAAATGGTCTACTCAAAGCAGGGAGAACGCCCCTTGGTATGAGCATGAGGAAATAGGCTATAACTACAGGATGAGCAATATTGTCGCCGGTATTATACGAGGACAGATGCCCTATCTTAATGAGCATATCGCTCAGAAAAAAGCGATATACGAACGTTATAAAGAGGGACTTAAGGATTTGCCTGTCAGAATGAATCCTTATGACGAAAATAAAAGTCAGCCTAATTTCTGGCTTTCCTGTTTGATTATTGACAGCGACGCTATGTCTAAACAGGTAAGAAGCGACAGGGATTATCTATATAAATCCGAAAGCGGCAAAAGCTCTCCGTCCGAGATTCTTGACGCATTGGCTGCATTTAATGCAGAGGGGAGACCGATTTGGAAGCCTATGCACATGCAACCGATTTACAGGTCGAATGCCTTTATTACCGAAAACGGTAACGGCAGAGGTAATACAAACGCTTATATTGCTGGAAACGGTATTGACGTCGGCGCCGATATTTTCAACAGAGGTCTGTGTCTTCCGTCGGATAATAAAATGACCGCCGAAGAGCAGAACATAGTTATTGACATTATTCATCGTTGTTTTAAATAAAGGGTGTTATATAAAAATGAGAAAGATTAATCTTTTTTTAAAAAGGTTTTTTGATTTATTTTCAGCTTTTTTAGGGCTGATTATCCTTTCTCCGTTTCTTCTTTTGATTGCACTGATAATCAAATTAACCTCAAAAGGTACTGTTTTTTTCTGTCAGGACAGACTCGGACTTAACGGAAAAACCTTTAAGATTATCAAATTCCGCACAATGGTTATGGGTGCCGAAAAAAAGGGAGACGGGCTTTTCGTTTACGGTACTGATGACAACAGAATAACGGGAATCGGAAAATTGCTCAGAAAAACAAGCCTTGATGAAATTCCTCAGCTTATAAATATTATCAAAGGCGATATGAGCATTGTCGGACCGAGACCTCCTGTTACATATTTTCCTTATGAAGGATATGAAAATTATCCTGATTGGGCGAAAAAGCGCTTTAAAATGCGTCCGGGTATGACAGGACTGGCCCAGGTAAGGACAAGGACTACTGCGCCTTGGGATGAAAGAATAAAAATCGATAACGAATACATAGACAGATTTAATATTTTCTTTGATTTAAAAATAATGTTTAAAACGGTATTGGCAGTTCTGTTCAGTAAAAATATTTACCCTGAATCTAAGGAACAGATTGATAATACCGTTCAGGCAGAAAACAATGAAAGAGCATTTGAGGAGATTAAGAAATGATATTTCAGAAAGAAGTCGGTGAATCGCTGACTTATAAATTTGCGCAGGCAGCAGGTGAAATGAGAGCTCAGGGCAAGGAGATCATTTCTCTTGGACTTGGAGAGCCTGATTTTAAAACGCCCGACTATGTTGTTGAAGCAACTGTTAAGGCTATGAATGACGGCTTTACACATTATTCCGCTACTCAGGGTTGGCCCGAACTCAGAAAGCTTATTTCTGAGGATTGTAATAATCAGTACGGGTCCGATTATTCCTTTAACGATGTAATTGTAACACCAGGAATAAAGAGCGCTGTGTATTTTGCGCTTGCATCCGTGCTGGAACCTCAGGATGAAATTATTCTTATTTCTCCGTATTATGTTTCATATCCTGCGATGGTTAAGCTGGCAGAACCGACTGCAAAAATCGTTAATGTTACGCTTAATAAGGACTTTACGCTGGACAGCGAGAAATTGAAAGCGGCTTTTAATAAAAACACCAAGGCAATTCTTGTTAATTCACCTAATAACCCTACGGGAATGGTTCTTTCTTCGGATGAGGTAAAGCTCATTAACGAGCTGGCTGTTGAAAACGACGCTTATATTATTTCCGACGAGGTTTATGAAAAGTTGGTTTACAGCAATCAGGAACATATCAGCTTCGGTTGTTTTGACGATATAAGAGACCGTTTAATTATATGCAACGGTTTCAGCAAGTCGCACGCTATGACAGGCTGGAGATTAGGCTATGCAATCGGTACTCACGGGATAATAGCCAAAATGAATAAGCTTCAACAGCATATCAACACCAATACCTGCACCTTCGTTCAGGTTGGAGCCTGCTCTATTTTTAAAAATAAGCCCTCTCATCTTAAAGGCTATGTAAGCGAGCTTGAAAAGAGAATTGATTATTTCGATACTGAGATAAATAAGCTTGATTATATAAGCGGAGTAAGACCGAAAGCCGGATTTTTCTATTTTGTCGATATTTCAAAAACAGGCGTTGATTCTAATACATTCTGTGCTGATTTGCTTAAAAAGACAGGTATTGCTTCAACACCCGGCGTAGCCTTCGGTCCAGAATGGGATTCTTATGTAAGGTTTTCTATTGCGGTTCCGATGTCCACACTTGAAAGAGCAGTTGATTTATTGAAGAATTACAGGTACGGAGAATAATAATGAAGATTGTTTTGACAAGAAGTATGGTCCAAGGCGATATTCAGTATCTGAAGGATGGACTTGACAAAAAAATCAAGGGCGAGTATGAATTCTTGGTTCCTTCCGAATTTACCGAGGACGGAATTTGCGAGGTTTGTTATGACGCAGATATTTTGCTCGGACCTTTTGTTACGAAAAAAATAATTGAAACCGCAAAAAATCTTAAACTTATTCAGGTTCCGTGGACCGGTATGGATACGTTTGATTTTTCCTGTGTTAAGAATGCGGACTTTCCTGTTTGCAATACTCATTCAAATGCGGATTCTGTTGCAGAATTAGGTGTTGCTCTTCTTCTCGATCTTCTTAAAAAGGTTTCTTATCATGACAGAAAAATGCGTGCAGGCAACTGGAACAGGGATCAGCAGCCGTTAAATCTTAAATCAAAAATGCTCAGTAAACAAACCGTCTGTATTTTCGGTTACGGCAATATCGGTTCAAAGATAGCAAGGCTTTTATCTGTTTTCGGCGCTGAAATTATTGCTGTTGACGAATTCGCTGAAAAAGACAGCGTCTTGTCCTGCATTTATGATTCCTCTGAAATCAATAAAGCCGTAAAAAAAGCCGACGTTATGTTCTGCACGCTTCCTCTTACCGAAAAGACGAAACACGTTTTCAATGATGAACTCTTTTCTGAAATGAAAGACGGGGCGATTCTTGTGAATATGTCAAGAGCCGATATAGTTAACGAGGATGCAGTCTGGTCTGCCCTTAACGACGGTAAGCTTGGAGGCTTTGCATCGGATGTTTGGTGGAATCCTCCGAAAAGGGGAGAGACCGAAAGCTATCCTTCCGAAAAAAATCCTTTCTGGAAACTTGACAACGTACTTATGTCGCCTCATCGCGCAGGCTTTGTTGAGGGATGTCTTCCTCATCTTGACGGCGCGATAGATAATATAATTGCGCTTGCTAAAAACGAAAAGCTTTCAGGTATAGTTGATGTGAATAAGGGGTTTTAAATTATGTTAAAGGGAAATACAGTTTATCTCAGACTATTATCACAGGCTGATTTAAAGGACAGGGTTGATTGGATAAACGATGAAGAGAATATTCAGACACTTTTATTCGATTGGCCTACTTCATTCGATAAAACTCTTAAATGGTTTAATAATGTTGTATTTGATAATTCAAAGCTGAATTTCAGCATTGTCGATAAAGAAACCGACGAGCTTATCGGTATGACAGGTCTTCTTAATATTGACCGTGTCAATCATCACGCTCAGCTTTATATTACTATAGGAAATAAAAAATACAGAGGCAAGCGTTTGCCTGACGAGGTTATCCCTCTTGTTCTTGAATACGGTTTTACGGAGCTTGAATTAAAGAAGATTTATTTATATACTCTTCCGAACAACGAACGCGGACGTCATGTTTATGAGAGAAACGGATTTAAACTCGACGGTGTGTTAAGGCAACAGGTTTATTGCCGAGGCAAGCAACAGGATTTGTATGTTCACAGTATTTTAAAAAATGAATTCGAGGAAAGATAATGAATTTTTTAATTCTTGCGGCAGGAACACGCAATAAGGTAGTTCAGTATTTCAAAAGAACATTTGCAGGCGAGGGGAGTGTTATAGCAACTGATGCAAATAATCTCGGTCCTGCAATTTATGACGCTGACAAATACTACATTGTACCGCCCATAACACAGGATGGATACATTGATATTATTCTTGATATCTGCAAAAAAGAGAATATCAAAGGCGTTCTGAGTCTTATTGACCCCGAACTCAGTCTGCTTGCTGAAAATAAGGATAAATTTGAAGCAATCGGAACAAAAGTTATAGGAAGCAGCTTTGAACTTTGTGAAATGTCGCTTGATAAGTTTGAAATGTATAAATGGCTTCTGTCACACGGTTATAATTGCGCGCGTTCCTGGATGAACAAGAACGAGTTTTTTAACGCGGTTGACAGGGGAGAAGCAAAATTTCCTGTTTTTGTGAAGCCTGCAAGAGGTTCGGCTTCTATCAGTATATCCAAAGTGTACGATAAAGAAACAGTTGATATTCTTTTTGACCACGCGCAGGGTCTTATGATTCAGGAGTTCCTTGACGGTCAGGAAATCGGCGCGGATGTTTATATTGATATGATTTCAGGCGAGGTTGTTTCAATATTTACAAAAAAGAAACTTAAAATGCGTGCAGGCGAGACGGATAAAGCCGTAAGCTTTAAGGATGAAAAATTATTTGATTTGATTGAAAGATTTGTTACCGAAGCAGGTTATTCGGGTCAGATTGATATTGATATTTTTGATATCGACGGACAGTATTATATCAGCGAGGTTAATCCGCGCTTCGGAGGCGGATATCCTCACGCTTTTGAATCCGGATGTAATCATATTCAGCTTATTCTCAATAACTTGAAGGGTATAGCCAATAAAAAGAATATCGGTTCGTATGAGGACGGTATTTATATGATGAAATACAACGAAGTAAAAATAGTTAAAATGTGAGGAAATGTTTAATGGCCGAAAGAATTTTGATTGTAAGTAATGTAACTGCCGGACTTGCAAGTTTCCGAAGTGAATTAATCAAAAAACTGACCGAAGAATACGAGGTTATTATTTTTGCGTCAGATAACGGACGTAAGGATTTGCTTGAGGAACTCGGAGCAAAGGTTATTGTTACGGACTTTGACCGACACGGAACCAACCCGTTAAAGGAAATGAAGCTCGTTTCTTTTTATAAGAAGCAAATTAAGAGCCTTAAACCGAAAATAGTTCTTACATATACAATTAAGCCTAATATTTACGCGGGTATGGCTGCCGCAAGTCTCGGCGTTCCTTATGTTGCTAATATCACCGGACTCGGTCCTGCTGTTGAAAACGGCGGACTTATCCGTAAAATTACTTTACCTCTTTACCATTACGGATTGAGGAAAGCACAGAAGGTTTTCTTTCAGAATCAGTCGAATCTCGACTTTATGATTAAAAACAGGGTTGTTAAGAATGGAAGCTACGATTTGCTGCCCGGGTCGGGAGTAAACCTTGAAAAATACAGCCCGTTGCCTTACCCGAAAAATGAAACTGTTGATTTTGTTTTCATTTCCCGTGTTGTCAGGGAAAAGGGGATTGAACAGTATCTTGACGCTGCTAAGGTAATAAAAAGCGAATTTCCTAATACTGTTTTTCATATTTGCGGTGACAGTGACGATGCTTATAAGAGTGTTCTTGAAGAGCTAAACTCAAACGGAATGATAGTTTATCACGGAAGAATTAACGATATTTCAGGTATGCACAGAATTAGCTGTTGCACAGTTCATCCTTCTTTTTATCCCGAGGGTATGAGCAATGTTCTTCTTGAAAGCTGCGCTTGCGCAAGACCTATTATTACAACTGACCGTCCGGGGTGCGGTGAAGTTGTTGATGACGGAGTAAACGGTTTTGTTGTTAAACAGAGAGACAGCGAAGACCTAATCCGTAAAATAAGAAAATTTCTTTCGCTTTCAGTTGAAGAAAGAGAAAAAATGGGAATAAACGGCAGAAAAAAGGTTGAGAAAGAATTTGACCGTAAAATAGTAATTGAAAAGTATTTAGGAGAGATAAATCGTGGATTATAAGAAAATTCTTAAAACAAAAAGTTCAAGAGCGGCAGTTCTTAATTTACTGCGATTTGTTCCCGATGTTACTATGTTGAAGCTTCAGTATAAAATAAAGCTCGGACGCGCTTTAAACTATGATAATCCGCAAAGATTTTCCGAAAAGCTTCAATGGTATAAGGTCAATTACAGAAATCCTATTATGCACGAATGTGTCGATAAATACAAGGTTCGCGATTTTATTAAATCAAAAGGACTTGAATCAACTCTCGTTAAGCTTTACGCTCGTTATAATTCTATTGAAGAGGTTGAATGGGATAAATTGCCCGACAGCTTTGTAATTAAAACAACTAACGGAGGCGGCGGTCTTAATGTTGTTGTCTGTCACGACAAGAACACTCTTGATATTAACGAGCTTAATGAAAAGCTACAGTGTAAAGCCAAAAAATCAAGATACGGCGGTCGCGAGTGGGCTTACTACGGTCTTGAACCCGGTATTATAGTTGAAGAATTGCTTGTGAACAGCGAAAATCCCGCTGCGGGAGTAAACGATTATAAAATTTTCTGTTATAACGGACACGCGAAATATATAATTGTTGATACCGACAGATATATAGGTCACAAGCGTAATTTTTATGACAGGGAATGGAATAATCTTCATGTTCTGAGCGATTGTCCGGCCTGTGATAGAGAAATTGAAAAACCATCTAATCTTGATGAAATGCTTTCTGTTGCAGAAAAGCTTTCCGAAGGCTTTCCGTATGTTAGAGTTGACCTGTATAACAATGACGGGAAAATTTATTTCGGCGAACTGACTTTTTACCCTTGGAGCGGGTACGTTCAGTATTCTCCCGATGAATGGGACTTTAAATTCGGCGAGGATTTTGTCTTGGAAAAGTTTTAACTGTTTTTTTAGGTAATTAATATGTCAAAGCGGAAAACAATTATTTTCAGGGATATAAGAATTCAGGACTGGCTTTTAATTGTCGGTCTTATTCTTGCGCCTATGACAGCTTTCAGAATAGCAAAAATCGGTCCTGCTGAGGCTCTTTGTGCAGCATGGACTCTGTTTTATTTTCCGAGAAAAAAGATTACAAGAAATGCAATTCTTTCGTTTTTTATCGTATTCTTAAGCTCAATGCTTTTAGGTACGGTTTGGGGATATATTGTAGTTCCGTCAGAGGTAGTTTTAGGGCATTGGTTTACTTGGATTTATCTCGCCTATATTTCGCTTGCCATGTATGAGGGACTCCGAAACAATCAGCTTGAATACAATGAGAATATGTTTGAGCTGTTTTCAAGGGGCGCGGCAATCTGGTATCTGTTTTTGTATTTATACAGCCTTTTTATAAGCAAAACTTTCCTTGGCGCTCCGTTATGGTTTTACGGTTACCGTTTTACCGGCGGCGCTACAAATCCTCATCAGATTGCGTTGCTTATGTGCGGACTGACATTTTATTTCCTCAGAAATGTTTTTAAAGGAAAGAAAATGATAATAAATGCGTTTTTCGCTTCGGTTTGCCTTTACCTTGAACTCCAGACGGACGCTTCTACGGGGCTTGCGTCGCTTAGCCTTTCGGCTTTCGTTTTGGTATTAATTCTTGTAGGTCATATTTTCAAGGGAAAACGTGTCAGAAATGTTGTATATTTCCTTGAAGGGCTTATTATTCTTGCCGTTGTAATTATCGGTTACCGTTATATATATAATTTACTGTTTGATTGGATAATGAGCGACAGTAACGGCATCGGAAGAATTAATCTTATGCATCAGATAACTAATTCGTTCAAAAAGGGCCCGATATTTGGGCTCGGACCCGGTGTTCACGCATTTGACCTTATGGGTAATGCTAAGGAATATCACAGTACTTATCTTGAAATCCTTGCTTCCTCGGGTATAGTCGGGATGACGGCGTTTATTATTCTTACAGTCCGTTCCTTTAAAAAGATGAGAATCGACGATTTGTTTTTACCGATACTTGTTGCTATTTATGTATACGGTTTAGGCGGATATGCTTTAAGACGTTTGATTTATTGGGGATTCTTTGTATTCATTTTTGTTATCAGCGAACAGATGAATGAAAGGATTAACGGTGACGACTATGAAAAAGTACTATAAACAGATTGATGTTTTACGCGGCATAGCCATTACCCTTGTGCTTTTCGGCCATTCAATTATTGTTTTTCCGATTGACCTTAACGCTATCGGCTGGTGTAATTTTTTACATACGTTGGTCAGCTCGGTTCATATGCCGCTTTTTTTCCTGATTTCCGGTTTCTGTTACAGCTTTAAAAATCCAAAGGATTTTTATATCAAAAAAATTAAAAGAATTTTTGTTCCTTATTCTGTGTTTTTGATTTCGGGCTTCGCGGTCGGAATAATATTTCCGTCGTTGGTGAATGATTCACAGGGGTTAAATGGGCTTTTAAATTCTTTGCTGTACGGAACGAATTACTGGTTTCTGTATACGCTTTTCCTTATTTTTCTTATTTTCCCGTTGATAGAAAAAGCGATGGTAAATAAGGCTATGCAAGCTGTTGTTTTATCCGTCCTCTTTGTTTTAAGCCTGTTTAATTTTTGGCCTGAATTACTCAGCATAAATAAGGTGGTTTGGTATATTTCTTTTTTTGCGACCGGTTATTTTATCAAGCAAAATCTTGAAAGCGTTAAAGCGGTTGTAAATAAGCTTTTTTCAAAAAAGGTCGCAGGCTTTGTTTGTTCGGTTGTTTTATCAGGATTGTGGATTGCGCTCGTATTCGTTGATTGGAAATATTTTGCCGAGCTTAATTATATTCTTATTTCAACAGTGAAAATAGCAGAGGCTTTTCTTGGTATGGCGGCTATTTCTTTAATTGTTAATCTAACGGTTAATTATAGAAGCTCGGACGCATTTGTCAGCTTAGGTAAGTATTCGCTGCAATTATATTTGCTTGACGGATATATGCTTGTTATTTCAAGAACATTGCTTATTAAAGTTCTCGGAATTACCAATCCCGTTATTATAATTACAGGTATTTTTATTTTTACTCTTGTACCGTCTTATTTATTGATAAGATTTATTGTTGACAGATTTAAAGTTTTCAGATTCCTGTTCGGAATTGTTTAATCATAGTTTTTTTTGAAGTGACAAAGGAATGAATGTTAAGTTTGATTCAATCAGAATAAAAGCATTTGACTGGCTTTTAATAGTCGGCCTTTGTCTTGCGCCTATGACAGGCTTTCGTATTTGGAAAGTAGGACCGGGTGAGATTTTATGTCTTATATGGGGATTAAAATATCTTTTTACCCGACGAATTGTAAAAAGTGATGTTTTTAGATTCTTTTCTCTATTCATTTTTTTTGTTTTAATCGGCACCCTTGTCGGCTTTGCAGTTGCGCCTAATGAATTAAGGCTGGCCGATCTGTTTACATGGTTATATCTCGCTGTTTTTTCGAGCGCTCTGTATGATGGACTTAAAACAAAAAGCTTAGAGTATAACGAGAAATTACTTTTTGTTTTTGCAAGGTTTGCAACGTTATGGTATCTTTTCCTCTATGTTTTCAGCCTCACGGTAAGAAGAACGTTTTTCGGCGCTCCTCTTTGGTATTCCGGCGCAAGGTTTTCCGGCGGCGGAACAAATCCCCATCAGGTTGCTTTGCTGCTTTGCGGATTGATATTTGTATTTGTTTGTAAAATGCTTAAAAGGCAGTCGTTTATCAAATGCTTTATCTATCTTTCCGTTTGTTTGTTCTTGCTGTACCAGACCGCTTCTTCAACAGGCTATTTAGCTGTTGCAATATCGTTTGTTTGGGTTTCGTATTTTCTTCTTTTAAATTCGTTTCCCAACCATAAAAAACTGGCTGTCGTTATATTCACCCTTTTACTTGTTTTAATTGCAGTTGTTGGCTTTCCTAAGTTTTATGAAATGTTTATGAGCTGGGTTTCAAAAGACTCTAACGGCTTGGGCAGAATTGACATCTTTGCTTCATATCCTGATACATTTGTTAAAAGTCCTTTGTTCGGCTTAGGGCCGGGAGCTCACGGTATTAACGGTTATATTGAATTCCATAACACTTATCTTGAAGTTCTTTCGCACGGCGGTCTGTTTGCAGGTGTTGTTTTTCTCATTTATTCAATAAGGATATATAAAAAGACGTTGATGAGTGATTGGAAAATGTCTCCTATCCTTGTAGTTATGTACGCCTACGGCTTAGGCGGATTTGCTATGAGAAGAATTGTTTACTGGTGCTTTGTGATATTTGTTACGGTAATTGCCGAACAGATGAATTCTAAGATGTCGAGAACAAAAAACGGAATTATAACAGGCGAACAAATAATTGAAAGAGAGAATGTAAAATGAACTCAGAAGAATTTTTAAAGCAAGCGCTTTCGTCAGAGGCTTGTCCTCCTGATTTTGAAAAGGATTATGAATATTTCAGGAAATATCAGAACCTTTCGCTTAATTCCTTAAGGGAATTTCATCGGGTCTGTGAAAAAAATAATATTAATTACCACGTTACGTACGGTTCATTAATTGGTATTATCCGCGACGGCGGTCAGATTCCGTGGGATTATGATGTGGATGTGTTCGTTCCCGTTTCCGATAAGGATAAGCTTATCGAAGCTTTAAAAAAGGATTTATCTGACGATTTTTACGCTATGAGCCCCGAGTTTGATGAGAATTGCAGACATTATATTCTCAGAATCTGTCCAAAGGGTAACGATTCGGCTGCGATTCATGTTGATGTTTTCTATTTCTGCGGAGCGCCGGAGGATGAGAGGGAACGAAAAAAACTTACAGATGCCTTCAAACTTTGCGCAAAAATCAGATATTCAAAATTTGTAAATGTCAGACTTGAATCAGAGGGCAATGCAAAGCGTTTTATCAAGTATTCGGTTGCTAAACTCGGTTCGATGTTTTTTAGCGGAAAATCAAATGACAGAAAGTATCAGAGCCTGTTGTATAAATATCCTATGAATGAAAGCAACCACGTTGTTACGCCTGACATTTATTCGGGCGAATTCGATTTGAAATATGATATTCTTATAAACACAGAGCTTAAAAAGGTTAATGGCGATGAATTCAGAATTCCTACAGCTTATGAACAGTTTTTGAGCGAATATTACGGCGACTATATGAATTATCCGCCTGTTGAAAAAAACATTAATCAGGTTTTGCACGCTTGTAAACGCTTCAGATATTTTGAACAGAATAATAGCAAATAAAGGCGAAATATGGATAACACAATCGGTAAAAAGGTTTTTCGGGGAACGATAATTGTTATAATTATCGGTATACTTGCTAAACTTGCGGCATTTCTTTCGGAAACAATACTTGCGGCTTATCTTGGAACTAATTATAAAAGCGACGCTTATTATATGGTTTCGAGTATACAGCAGGTTGTTTATCCGATGCTAAGCGTCGGTATATGGAAGGTTTTTTTGCCGCTGTATAAAGAAAAAATTACTCATAACCTTAAAGATGACGCATTTAAACTAACTAACAAGGTAATCACTTTTTTCTCGTTAGTTTCCATAGCGGTAGTAGCTGTAATTATGATATTTACGGCTCCCGTTGTATCTATTGTTGCGCCGGGTTTTGAAGGGGAGACGAGGGAGCTTTGCATAAGTCTTGTTCGTATTTCGGCTCCGATGTATATTTTTATTACAGCTTCGGCTGTCTATGCGTCTGTTCTTCAGTGCCACGATAAATTCCTCGGCAGTCAGATAAGAGAGGTCGCTTCGCATATTCCGACTATACTTGCCGCGATATTCTGTTACAGAAGATTCGGTATGAATGCTATGGCGACAGCGCTTGTAATCGGCGGCGCAGTAAGGCTTGTTATTGAGCTTCCGTTTGTTGACTGGGGATATAAGTACAGACCGGATTTGAAGCTTCGCAATAAGGATTTTGTAATCGTTCTTAAACGTCTTCCGTCTGCCTTGATATCTGAAGGCGTTACACAGTTAAACACTTTAATAGACAGGGCTATGGCCTCAACCTTGCCTGAGGGCACAATTTCGGGACTTAACTACGGACACAGACTGATGAATGTATTCAGCGGTTTGCTCTCTACGGCAATCGCTACGGCTTTGTATCCTCAGATGATTGAACTTATAGCTCTCAAAAAAGAAAAAGAATTGAGCAAGCTGATGGTAAAAATCATTAATATCTTTTGTGTCTTAATGATTCCCGTTACACTGGCGTGCGTTCTTTTCAGAGTTGAGATTGTTTCTGCAGCTTTTGAACGGGGTTCCTTTGACGAAAACAGCACCGCGCTGACGTCGAGCGTTTTTGCTCTTTACAGCCTTGGGATTCTTTTTATCGCCTGCAACACAATTATCACTAATCTTTTCTACGGATACGGCAATACAAAAACACCTATGTATATAAGTATTGCAAATCTGATAATTAATGTTATTCTTAATTTCATACTTATAAAAGTTTGGGGAGTTAACGGGCTCGCGCTTGCAACCTCGCTTTCGGCAATTATTACTTTCTTCGTACGAATAATTGCGGCCGGAAAATATGTAACACTTGATAAAAAAAGTATAATAATAAACGTTGTCAAGGTAACGGTTGCTTCTGTAATTGCCTGTATAATACCGCGAGCCGTATTCTGGTTTATAAATATGAATAAGTTTATTGTGCTTGCCGTTTCGGCAGCAGTAGGGGGGCTTACATATTTAATACTTTTAAAGGTCTTGAAAGTATCGGAATTAAGTGATATAATCAATTTATTAAAAAAGAAAGTTTCTAAGTAATAAAACATGGTGGCGAAAGTCACCAAGTTTTATGTAGCAATGTTCACGAAAAGGAAAGTTCAATATGTTCACGAACAAACAGGAGTTTGATGTCTTAAAATCAATAATTTCCGAGCCATATATTAACCAACGCAGTTTATCTGAGTTGTCGGGTCATTCGCTCGGAGTTGTAAATAAGTGTATTAAATCACTTATTGAAAAAGGTTTTTTGAACGAAGATATCAGACCGACAAAAAAGGCTTTATATGAGTATAGAAACAGGGCTCCTAAAAACGCCGTTATACTTGCCGCAGGATTCGGAATGAGAATGGTTCCGATAAATTTAAGCACTCCGAAGGGTTTAATTTCAGTTCACGGCGAGCCCTTGATTGAGAGAATAATTAATCAGCTTCATCAGGTCGGTATAAATGACATTACCGTAGTTGTCGGCTTTATGAAAGAAAGCTTTGAGTATTTAATCGATAAATACGGTGTTGAATTGGTTGTTAATGCAGATTATTCAAAAAAGAATAATCTTAATTCGCTTGCCTTGGTTGCAGACAGGATTTCAAATACCTATATAATTCCGTCGGATATCTGGTCCGATTTCAATCCGTTTAATAATAATGAAATGTATTCCTGGTATATGGTATCCGATTTGATTGACAATAACAGCAATGTTAGGATTAACAGGAAGATGGAGCTTGTTAAAGCAACTCATAATGTCGGCGGAAACCAAATGATCGGAATTTCATATTTATTAGAAAAAGATGCCGCCGTTATACGAAAAAAACTAAAGGAATACTGTTCAAACGAAAGATTTGACGATAGCTTTTGGGAGGATACTCTTTTTGACGGCGACCGAATGATAATTCCCGCAAGAGTTGTTCATTCAAACGATATTGTTGAGATTAATACCTATGAGCAGCTCAGGGAACTGGACAGTGAATCCGACCATCTTAAATCAAAAGAGCTTGATACTATTGCCTCTGTTTTTGATACGACAGTAGATAATATAGTTGATATTTCTGTTCTTAAAAAGGGCATGACAAACCGCTCGTTTCTTTTTTCCGTTAACGGGAGTAAATATATAATGAGAATACCGGGCGAGGGAACGGACAGACTGATTAACAGAGCAAATGAGGCTGATGTTTTTAAGACAATTAGCGGTTTGGGTTTTTGTGACGACCCAGTTTATATTAATCCGAAAAACGGTTATAAAATAACAAAATATCTTGAAGGTATAAGGGCTTGTGACGCAAACAACGAAGATGATTTGAGTCGCTGTATGAAAAAGCTTCGTGATTTCCATAATATGAAGCTTTCTGTAAATCATACCTTTGATATATTCGGTCAGATTGAATTCTACGAAAGCCTTTGGAACGGTAAGCCGTCAGTTTATAAGGACTATGAAACTACAAAGAAAAACGTTTTGTCATTAAAAAACCTTATTGATAAGAGCGAAAAGGATTGGTGCCTTACTCATATTGACGCCGTACCCGATAACTTTCTTTTCTATACAACCGAAGCGGGAGAAGAATCACTTCAATTAACAGATTGGGAATATGCAGGTATGCAGGACCCTCATGTTGATATAGCTATGTTCTGTATTTACAGTCTTTATGATAAAGAACAGGTTGACAGGCTAATCGATATTTACTTTGAAAAGGAATGCGATATTAGAATTAGAAAGAAAATTTATGCATATATTGCCTGCTGCGGTCTTTTATGGTCAAATTGGTGTGAATTTAAAAGCAGTCTCGGCGTTGAATTCGGAGAATACTCGTTGCGTCAGTACCGATATGCAAAGGATTATTATAAATACGCAATAAGCGAAACGGAGGAAAAGTGAAATTGTCTCAGAAACATACTGTCAAAAGGGCAATAATTATGGCCGCGGGAATTGGTAAAAGAATGCAGCCGTTGACATTTAAAACTCCGAAACCGTTGATAAAGGTTAACGGCGTCAGAATGATTGACACGGTTATCGACGCTCTTCACAAGAACGGAATATTTGAAATATACGTTGTTGTCGGCTATTTAAAGGAACAGTTTTATCCGCTTGAAAAAGAGTATGAGGGGCTAAGAATAATTGAAAATCCCTATTTTGATACCTGTAATAATATTTCCTCACTTTATGTTGCGCGAGAGCACCTGAGCGATTGTATAATCCTTGACGGAGATCAGATTGTTTATAATCCTGAAATTCTGGATATTCATTTTTCACGGTCGGGATATAATGCGGTGTGGACTGATAACGAAACAGACGAATGGCTTATGGAGGTTGAGAACGGAGTTGTAAAATCCTGTTCAAGAACGGGCGGCTCTCACGGGTGGCAACTGTTTTCAATATCAAGGTGGTCGGCTGATGACGGAAAAAAGTTGAGAAAATACCTTGAATATGAATTTGAAAACGGAAACAGACAGATATACTGGGATGACGTTGCCATGTTTTGTCATTTTGAGGATTTTACTCTCGGAATTTACGAAATGCACCCGGGAGATATAATAGAAATTGACAGCTTAGATGAGCTTTTAAGGATTGACAAAAGTTATATAATGGAGGTAAAAAATGAACAAAAGCAAAACAGTTGAAAAAAACAAAATTGATTGGCTGATAACGATTGCTCCTTTTGCGCTTATAATCAGTCTTGCAGTTTATCTTTTCGCTTTTCCGGAACAGGCAAATGCCGTTATTTCAAAAGTAAGGTTCTTTCTTGGCGATACAATGGGGATTTACTATATAATTCTCGGTATTGCAATCCTCGGTATTGCTGTTTTTCTTTGTTTTTCAAAGTACGGCGATATTGTACTCGGCGAGCCCGATGAAAAACCTAAGTATTCATTTTTTACGTGGGGAAGTATGATGTTTACCTGCGGTCTTGCCGCCGATATTCTCTTTTACAGCTTTGCCGAATGGGTAATGTACGCTACCAACCCTCACATCGCGGAAATGGGGCCGATTGAAGAGTGGGCAGGTGTTTTCCCGCTTTTCCATTGGAGCTTTATTCCCTGGGCATTTTATCTCGTGCTTGCCGTTGCATTCGGATTTATGCTTCACGTCAGAAAAAGAAATAAACAGCGTTATTCTGAGGCATGCAGACCTGTAATCGGCGATAAGAATGCAGACGGATTACTCGGAAGAATAATTGACCTTTTTGCTTTGTTCGCTTTGCTTGCGGGAACGGCTACTACCTTTTCTGTTGCAACGCCGCTTATGGCAGGCATTATTGTTAAGCTTTTCGGAATAACTGTTTCAAGAACAGTTGTAACAATAATAATTCTTCTGATTACCTGCGCCGTATATACCTATGCAGTTCTTCACGGGTTTAAGGGAATCAGTTTTCTTGCTAAATTCTGTATTTATGCATTCTTCGGCTTGCTTCTTATAATACTTCTTGTAGGCGGTCAGAGACGTTTTATTATTGAAAACGGTGTTCAGAGTCTTGGAAAAATGTTTCAGAATTTTATCGGCCTCTGTACTTATACCGATCCGTCCAGAAAAAACAATTTTCCGCAGGATTGGACAATTTACTACTGGGCGTATTGGATGGTTTGGTGTATTGCCGCGCCGTTCTTTATCGGTAATATTTCCCGAGGAAGAAAGGTTAAGCAGGTTATCGCCGGCGGCTTTCTTTTCGGAATAGGCAGTACGATTATCAGCTTTATTATAATCGGAAATTACAGCCTTGGTTTACAAACAAGCGGAGCAGCCGATTTTGTAACAATGTATAATGAGTCAGGCGATTTGTACGGGCTTATTCTCGAAATAGTAGACACTATGCCCGCTTCTACAGTCATTCTCGCGCTTATTCTTATCTGTATGATAGCTTTCTATGCAACCTCTTTTGATTCAATTGCGTACACGGCTGCGTGTTACAGCTATAAAAAAATTGAAGAAGATGAAAAGCCTCATAAGTTTATAACTCTTCTTTGGTGCTTGCTTCTTATTGTTCTTCCCATTGCTCTTGTTTTCTCTGAAAGCAGTATGAATAATATTCAGAGTGTAAGCATAATATCCGCTTTCCCGATCGGTATTATAATGATTATTATGATATGGAGTTTCTTTAAGGAAGCAAAAAAATATATGAAAGAATTGAAAGACAGGCGTAATAAATAATCAGTGTTTAAGAAAAGTGTTTTACTTTTTTTATTAATAAGATATAATACTTTACAATGAATATGTATCTCGAACTAATTGTTTCATTAATAATACTTATTGCTCTTGTTATACTCGGCAGGAAATTAACGAATACCAAATATGAAAAGCCTTTAAATGTTATACTTTTTATATGTTATTTCGTAACTCTTATATATATCACGTTTATAAGAGGGGGTCGCTCAGGAATAAGCGGAGTGAGCATAAGGTTTCCTTTGCCGTTCTTACAGGCAATTATTTCGTTGCATTACGGCATGATAGCGAATCGTTCGGTACTGAACGTTTTGCTCTTTGTTCCGTTTGGGTTTCTGTTTCCCCGTATTATAGAAAATTTCTGCAAGACAATCGGTAAATCAAAAGCAGTAAAATGGTGGCTGGTTGTTATTTGCGGTTTTACGGTTTCATTATTAATCGAAATAAGCCAACTTGTATTTAAATTCGGTATATTTGAGCTCGACGACCTTATAAAAAACACTCTGGGCTCATTTATCGGTTACTATCTTTATAAAAGGTTTATTATAAATAATAAGTTTTCCAAAAAGGCGGAGAGTAAAAGTATGAATGAAATTGACAAAGGTTTCATTTTGAATTTAATAAGAAAATCGCTTTCTGTCGCTGATGAGGTGCAGTTGAACTTTAACAGTGTTGAAGATGTTACAAAAGTTATTCTGAACAGCGGTATTATTCTTACGGTTTACCCGACGGTGAAGTCTTTGGCGGAAGATGAAAATTCTTCGGATAAAATCAAACAGTTGGAAGAAATGCTCAGAAAGCATTATCTTTTAACCTTAAAGCAGAATATTCTACAGGGATTTGAGGGAGAGCAGGTTCTTAAAAAGCTTAGCGAAAACAGGTTGAATTGTATAGCTTTAAAGGGCTGGGAATTGAGAAAAATGTATCCCGAGCCTACAATGCGTCAGATGGCTGACCTTGATATTCTAGTAAAACCTTATGATTATTCTGCTATTAAACAGGTTGCGGAAGACTGCGGCTTTAAAACCGAGAGCGACGAATCGTCCTGGAAACACGACAGCTTTTTTAAAAACGGAATCCAGATTGAAATGCACAAAAGACTTACCGACGACAGTAACCTTATTAAAAGCTGGGAAAACGAAATGTGGAACAGAGCCGTAAAGGCTGATGACGGAAGCCTTTACAGGATGTCCGATGAGGATTATTACATTTTCCACTTTATTCATCTTCATAAAGATTTTATGAACGGCAGTCTCGGGCTGAGAAGATTAATTGACACTTGGCTTTTAAGCAAAAGAGAAGTTGACAATTCGTTTGTTGAAGAAAAACTAAACGAATTCGGTATTTATACTTTCAGCCAAAGGATAATTAATCTCTGTAAGGCTTTAATGGGCGAAATTGACTTTGATGAAAACAGCAAGATTTTGCTTAATCACGCGTTTAATGTGGGTATTTACGGAACTACTGAAAGCTATAAGGCGGGTCGAATTGCTTCAATGAGTGACGGTAATCTTAAACACGGCAAACTGCGTTCACTGTTTTCAGCTGTCTTTCTTCCGATTTCAAGGATGAAGGCTCAGTTTCCCGTGCTTGAAAAATGGCCGGTTCTTTTGCCTTTCTGTTGGTTGAAAAGAATTTTCAGATTTCTCAAAGGCGATTTAAAAAAGAGCAGACAATTACTTGATTACAGCAAAATTAACGAAGAGGACTACCTCGAAATGAAAAGGTTTTTCGAGGCAGGCGGGGTAACTGAAAATAATAATTAAATATAAAAAAAGAAGCAAGATTTTCTTGCTTCTTTTTATTTGACTGATTTAATCTCTTTTAAATAAATCTCTTGTATAGACCTTTTCCTTAACGTCGTCAAGTAAAGAATCATATCTGTTGGCAATAATACAGGAACTTTGTTTTTTAAATTTTACTAAATCGTTTACTATTTCAGAGCCGAAAAATGTAGTTCCGTTTTCGAGGGAAGGCTCGTAGATAATTACCTTTGCGCCCTTTGCCTTTATTCTTTTCATAACTCCCTGAATAGAGGATTGTCTGAAATTATCGGAATTTGATTTCATAGCGAGCTTATAAATACCGATTGTTATTTCTTTCTGGCTGATTTCCTTTTCAAAAGAGTAAAAATCGTTTTCGCTGTATGTTCCGGCTTTTTCAAGAACTCTATCGGCAATATAATCTTTACGTGTTCTGTTGCTGTCGACAATTGCCTGAATAAGATTTTCAGGAACGTCCTTGTAGTTTGCGAGCAACTGCTTCGTGTCTTTGGGAAGACAATAACCACCGTAACCGAAGGAGGGATTGTTATAATAATCGCCGATTCTCGGGTCAAGGCAAACGCCTTTTATTATTGAAGCGGTATCAAGCCCTTTAATTTCAGCATAGGTGTCAAGCTCATTGAAAAAGCTGATTCTCAAAGCAAGATAAGTGTTTGAAAAAAGCTTTGTTGCTTCGGCCTCGGTGCTGTTCATAAATAAAACGGAGACATCTTCCTTTAATGAATTCTGTTTTAAAAGAGAAGCGAATTCTTCGGCTTTTCCCGTTTTATTATTACAACCAATTATAATTCTTGAAGGGTAAAGATTGTCATATAAAGCTTTCGATTCTCTTAAAAATTCGGGGCTGAAAATAATATCAAGCTCAGGATATAAGCTGTTCAATTCTTTTGTAAAGCCAACGGGAACGGTTGATTTGATTATTATAGCAGGTTTGTTTTCCTTTTCTGAAATCAAATCGTTTATATTTTTTATAATGCCGAGAACTGCCGAACAGTCAAAGAAATTCTGTTTTGGGTCGTAATTAGTAGGCGCTGCAATAATGATAAAATCAGCGTTCTTATAAGCCTCGTCACCGTTTGTCGTAGCTTTGATTGACAGCTTTCTTTCCCCGTTTTTATACTCGGATAAGTATTTCTCAATATATTCGTCACGGATAGGAGAAGTAAAACTATTAAGAAGATTTACCTTTTCTTCAATTATATCAACTACTGTTACATTACAGTTCTGTGACAAAAGAACAGCAAGGGACAGACCTACATAGCCCATCCCTGCAACTGCAATATTATAATTGTTTATAGCATTATTATTTTCCATAATACTCCTTATACCATAAGGCAAATTTATTTAAGCCTTCCTTAATGCCGATTGTCGGAGTGAAGCCGAAATCGTCCTCAAGAGCCTTTGAATCGGCGTAAGTTACGGGAACGTCTCCGGGTTGCATACCGACAAGCTCTTTATGCGCTTCAAAGTCGTAATTTTCGGGAAGAACACCGTTATCAACAAGAGCGTGCTGTAAGGTGTCGATATAGTCAAGAAGGTTTTCGGGAGTTCCGCCGCCGATATTATAAATTGAATACGGGGGCAGGGGAAGCCCGTCCTCACCGTTTTCCTTTGAGGGAGCGCCCTTCATTACCCTGTATATACCTTCGACAATATCGTCAATATAAGTGAAATCGCGCTTGCAGTTTCCGTAATTGAAAATCTGAATTGTATCGCCCTTTACAAGCCTGTTTGTAGCGGAAAAATAAAACATATCAGGTCTTCCCGCAGGTCCGTAAACAGTGAAAAATCTTAAGCCTGTTGTGGGAATGTTATAAAGCTTGCTGTAACAGTGAGCAAGAAGCTCGTTCGATTTTTTTGTAGCCGCATAAAGGCTGACGGGGTTATCTACCTTATCCTCGACGCTGAACGGAATTTTTTTATTTCCGCCGTAAACCGATGAAGACGAAGCGTAAACAAGATGCTCAACCGGATAGTTTCTGCAGGCTTCAAGTATATTATAAAAGCCTATTATATTGCTTTCAATATAAACGTCAGGGTGGTCGATGGAATATCTTACGCCTGCCTGAGCCGCAAGGTTTACTACAATTTCGGGCTGATAGTTTCTGAAAACTTTTTCTATTAATTCTTTATCGGCAAGTGAGCCTTTGATAAAGAAATGTTCAGTTTCGGATAACTCGGCGGCTTTTTCAATCAGTGAAAGTCTGTATTCCTTCAGCGACGGGTCATAATAATCGTTCATATTGTCAAGGCTGATAACTCTTTTGCAGGAGTTATTATTTAGCAGTCTTAAAACAAGATTTGCGCCGATAAACCCCGGCGACCCGGTTACAAGAATTGTTTTATTTTTTAAGTCAATATTTTTTTTCATTTTCAAAACCTACTTTATTATACCCTTGTAAGTGTTCTTTATCTCGTTATAGCTCTCAAGCGAGCCAATATCAAATCTGTTGCCCGGCATTTCCATACTGAACATAGCGGTGTGTTTGCACATCCAACCGACAAGACTCCCCGGAGCGTCAACTCCGCAACCGTCGGAAATTGCCCTGTTTATCAGTTTGATATCTTCCTTTTTATAGAAATAAAACGGGGGAGTGCACCAGTTTGATTTCGGGACTTCGGGTTTTTCTTCAAGTGAAATAAGTCTGTCGCTTGCGTCAATTTCGGCAACTCCGCATTTTTTAAGTCTTTTTTCGTCTTTTTCAAAATACCTCATTACGCAGGAAGCGTTTTTTTCAAGAGCGTATTTAATGAAATGAGTCAAAGAAAAATCGAGAACGTTGTCGCCTGCAAGAATAATCATATCGTCGTCAAGTGAAAGCGAGTCAATTGCGAACTTAATGTCCATAACAGCGCCTAAACGGTTTTCGTTTGATGTAGTCATATCGTCGACTACAGATATTTTTACAGACTTTTCTTTTGACCAATTGTTGAAATGCTCAACGAATTTATGGTTTGAAATAACAACATACTCGTCAATAATTCCGAGCGAATCAATATCGTCGATTAACCAATCGAGAATTGTTTTATCCTTAACTTTTAATAAAGGCTTAGGAAAGTTTTCGGTTAACGGATAAAGCCTTGTGGCATAACCTGCCGCTAATAATAAGCATTTCATTTTCATCCCTCGCAATCAATTCCGTCAGCGCTTTCGCAGATGTGAACAGAGTATTTTTCTTTTAATGAAGGGAATGAGCTTATATATTGTTCAGAAACTGTTTTTATAATGCTTTCTTCAAACGCAGGGTCGATTAATGCCATACAGCAGCCTTTGAAGCCGGCGCCGCAAAATCTTCCGCCGTAAATTCCGTCGGTGTTACGCATTATTTCGTAAAGCTTAATCTGTTCGGGCGCGCCTGATTCCCAATTGTGAATACTGCTCCAACCCGATTCAAACGAGAGCTTGCCGAATTCTTCTATATCGCCTTTTCGCCAAGCCTGGGCGCCTTTTTCAACACGCTGAAACTCGGTGTACCAGTGTTCGCATCTTTTAGCAAAAGGAACGGGTAATTTATCTTTATATTCATAAAAGATTTCGGGAGTAACGTCACGGGCGTTTGTTTCGTTGTATTTTCCGTATTCTATGCCGGCAAAGGCCTTTAACGCATAAATACCGCTTCTTAATTCGTCGACTCGCATATTGTATTTTGAACCTGCAAGATTATGTTCAAGACCGCTGAAAAAGATAGCGATTTTATACGGCTTCATTTCGGGGTTTGTAGGTATAAGCTCATAACTGTCATCCTTAGTATCAAGATATAAAAGATGGTTTTTCTTACTAAGGGTTTCACAGCTCTGGTCGAGCTTTCCGACGGAAACGCCGACATAGTTAAGCTCAGCGTCAAAAGCTGTATCTATTAATTCCTGCTTAGTAAGAATAATGCTGTTAACTTTACAAAGAGCAGTTAAAAACGCAAGTATAACAGCCGCAGAAGAACTAAGACCGCCTATGGGCAAAGAGCCTTCAATTACGCCGCATAAGCCGATATTAAGATTATGCTTTTTTGATAAAGCCCAGGTAGCGCCTCTTAAATAGTCAGCCCAGTCGTTTTCCTTTTGTTTCGGAACGGAACTGATATGCCACTGAGCTCTTTTCGGAAACTGAAGCGAAACCATTTCGACAACGCCGTTTTGCTTAGGACCGAAGGCAATATGAATACCCTTGTCAATGGCTAACCCCGTTATCTTTCCGAGATTGTGGTCGGAATGTGCGCCTATAGGGCAAACTCTGTAGGGAGAAAAGGTTACACCCTCGGGATATTTGCCGTAAATTGAATAAAATTTATCTTCACAAAGCATAATTACACCTCGTAATTTTTTTCATTTTATTATAACAGAACGGTACAATAAAAGTCAATATTACAGGTCGTTGACAGAGTTATGAGTTAATTAAGTTTTTTCTTTGAAGAATACGGTTCAGAATTTCAAGAAACAGGGAACCGAAGTATATAGCGCCAAAGCTTTCTTTAATACATTCAAGCAGGTCGTCATAAAGAATTTTTAATGATATTTCGGGCGATGAAAAAAGTAAAACAGCTTTCAGAATTATTGCCAAAATAACCATCAGGATTAATATGACTGTACCCATTTTCAATATGTATTTTGATATTTTGTTATACTGTTTAAAATCTTCTTTAATATTTTTAAAAATTACTTGCAATTTCATACACCTCATAGTTAAAATATAAATGATAAATTCTATGATTTCAATGAACAAGATTTGGAAGTGAGAAAATGTCTGAAATAGGAATGTCAACGTCCTGCTATTATCCGCTTGAAACCGAAAAATCACTTGAAAATGTTTGTAAGACAGGGATTAAAAAGGCTGAGATTTTTATTAACGCATACACTGAGCTTGACGAGCCGTTTGTTTCTGTTTATAAGAAATTGTTAAGTGAATATTCTGTAAATCTTGTTTCGCTTCATACAACCGCTTCGTTTGCTGACGGGTATAATTATTTCAGCGATTATTACAGGCGTTTTGAAGAAAGCCTTGATGTTTTCAGAAAGCAAGCCTGTCTTGCAAATGAACTCGGAGCAAAATATGTAGTTATGCACGGACTTAAGAAAATAGCAAAAGCGAGCGACGAGCTTTATCTTGAAAGATTTAAGTTGTTAACCGAAATTGCAAAAGAATCAGGCGTAAGTCTGCTTCAGGAGAACGTTGTGAATTTCAGGAGCGAAAGTCCTGATTTTATTCAGAAAATGAAGGATTATATCGGCGAGGATTTTGCTATTACTCTTGACATTAAACAGTGCCGCAGGGCAGGATATTCGCCCTATGAGTTTATCGAGCGTTTTCACGATATAATAAAGCATGTTCATATTAGCGACGCAGACGGCGAAAAAGATTGTATAACACCGCTGAAAGGCGATTTCGATTTTCAAAAATTTTTTACTGTTATGAACGGTTACGGATATGAAGGAGATTACATTATAGAGCTTTATAAGAACAGTTATTCCGATGAAGCCGAAATACTGAATTCATATAATGCTTTATCCGAAATATTAAAAAGAGTAGAGTGAAATCTACTCTTTTTTTCTTTACAAATACTATATTATGTGGTACAATTAATTGATTGAAAACTATATGTGGAGGGATAGGTATGAAATGTCCGTTTTGCGGATTTGAAGAAAGCAAGGTAATTGACTCAAGACCTACCGACGGCGGCGAAAGAATTCGCAGAAGAAGAGAATGTCTAAAATGCGAAAAGCGTTTCACCACCTATGAGGTTATTGAGAGCGTTCCGATAGTTGTTATTAAAAAGGACAAATCCCGAGAGGTATTTGACCGCAACAAGCTTCTTTCGGGTATGCTTCGCGCGTGTGAAAAGCGCCCCGTTTCAATGGAAACACTTGAAAACGCTATCGACGAAATTGAGGTTGCTCTTCAGAATTCGCTTGACAGAGAGGTTACATCCGTCCATATCGGCGAGCTTGTTATGGAAAAGCTTAAGGATATTGACGAGGTCGCTTATGTCAGATTTGCTTCTGTTTACAGACACTTCAAAGACATAAATGAGTTTATGGAGGAGCTTTCGGCTTTACTCAACAATAAATAAAAATGGATAACAAGCAATTACTTCGGTTTATGGCGGTGCTCGAGGACCTTGAAAGACAAAGAAAAACAATCGCTTTTCTCTTTGTTTTTTCTGCTGTTCCAATGGCTCTTGCTTTCCTGATTGCGATATTTTATAGGAATTATTACATATATTTTGTAGCTTCAAGAGCGTATATCTTTCCTTTTTTTATAAGCTTCGGTTTTTTCTTGTTTGCCGAAAATAAAAGAAAGGTTTATGCTAAAAGATATAAGAGTTACGTTATTGAATATGTAATCAACCGGCATTTTGACGACGTTAATTATACTCCCGATTACGGCATTGACGAAATGACTGTTTATTCTACGGGAATGGTTAAAAAGGGCAATACCTTTGAAAGCGAGGATTTAATTTCCGGAACCTATAAAGGAGTGCCTTTTACCCAGTCGGATGTCAGAATTCAGTACAGACAGGGCGGAATGAAGTATTCAAAGCGAATTGATTTCTTTACCGGAAGATGGATGATTTTCAGGTTCAATAAGAATTTCGTTTGTAATCTTCAGGTTATAGAAAAGGGCTTTACCGCTTCAAAAAAAGGTAAGGACCAGGAAGGCAACAGACTTCAGAAGCTTGAAATGGACGACGAAAGCTTTAACCGTTCGTTTAAAATCAACTGTGAGGATGAGCAGGAAGCCTATTATATTCTCACTCCTCAGATGATGAGAAGAATGATTGAACTGAAAGAAAAAACGAACGGTAAACTGATGTTTTGCTTTTTGAATAATTCATTGCATATAGCTTGTAATACGGGTAAGAATTCCTTTGAACCGCCGATTTTCAGTAAAATTGACTTACAGAGGATTTCGGCTGAAACCTTCAGCGATTTATCTCTTATAACAAGCTTTGTTGATTCGCTTAACCTTGATAACAGGTTATTTAAAAACGGAGGTGTATGATATGCCTTATGTAGTATTAGCGCTTGTTCTTATTCTGTTTATTCTCGCTGTAATCTGGATAATCAGAACAAGAAACTTTTTCGCGCGATTGATTGTTAAAATCGGAGAAGCCGAAAGCGGAATTGATATAGCTCTTACAAAGCGCTATGATATTCTCACCAAGCTTCTTGACGTTACAAAGGGTTATGCCGAGCATGAAAAAGAAATTTTTACTCAGACCGCTGCTTTGAGATCCGGCTCAACGCTTAAGGAAAAGGAAGAATACAATTCGGCTCTTAACGAGGCTTTCAGAAGAATTAACGTGGTGGCTGAAAACTATCCCTCGCTTACAGCGGACCGTTCTTTTAAAGAGCTTCAGATGTCCATTTCGGACGTTGAAGAGCATTTGCAGGCGGCAAGAAGAGCTTATAACGGTAATGTTTCTATCTTTAATCAGAAGCTTATTACCTTCCCGTCAAATATTATTGCTGACAGTATGGGACTTGAGCCTGTCGATTTCTTCCAGGCTGAAGAAGACAAACGTCAGGATGTTAAAATGCAGTTTTAAATTACGAAATGCCGTCCGAAAAGGCGGCATTTTTTAAAGGAGTTTATATGAAGGATTTTTATTTCGGCAAAAGCAAAGAAGAAATAATTTCAAAAATTGACCATACAATTCTTAAGGTGGACTGCGTATGGGAAGATGTTAAAAGAATATGCGACGAAGCCAAAAAATATAAAACGGCTTCTGTTTGTATTCCGCCTTGCTTTGTAAAAAAGGCGAGCGAATACCTTAACGGCAAAATACCTGTTTGCACTGTTATAGGCTTCCCCAACGGCTATATGACAACCGAAGCCAAGGTTTTTGAAACTTCGGACGCAGTAAAAAACGGGGCTGATGAAATTGATATGGTTATAAACGTCAGTAAGGTTAAAGACGGCGAGTTCGATTATGTTTCCAAAGAGATTAAACAGATAAGAAAAGCCTGCGAGGGTAAAATACTAAAGGTGATTATTGAAACCTGCCTTTTATCTGATGAAGAAAAAATTAAGCTTTGTCATATCGTTTCCGAATCGGGCGCTGATTTTATAAAGACTTCTACGGGCTTTTCCAAATACGGTGCAACCCGTGAGGACGTTAAAATACTTAAGGATAATTCCGTTGGAATTAAGGTTAAAGCTGCGGGCGGAATTAAATCGGTTGAGGATGCAGTTGATTTTATCAACCTTGGCGCCGAAAGGCTCGGCACAAGCTCACTTTTGAAAATGATGGAGTAAAATATGGATATAAATAAACTCATTACCGAAGCTTTTGAAGCACAGAAGAATTCATATTCGCCTTATTCCGATTGTAAGGTCGGCGCGGCGATTCTTTGTGAAGACGGAAGTATATTCAAAGGCTGTAATATCGAAAATTCATCTTTTTCGGTTACTAATTGCGCCGAAAGAACGGCTTTATTCAGCGCTGTTGCTAACGGATACAGTAATTTTGAAGCTATAGCCGTAGTCGGCAGTAAGGAAGGTAATAACGATTACTTTTACCCTTGCGGAGTTTGCTTGCAGGCTTTAAGTGAGTTTTGTTCAGACGGTTTTTTGGTTATTGTCGCTAAAAGTAATAACGATTATAAAAGCTATAAATTGTCCGAGCTGTTGCCTTATTCGTTCGGCAGGGAGAATGTATTATGAAAAGAAAAGAAAACGACATACAGTTTCATTTGAAAATTAAAAAAGGCGACGTCGGTAAATACTGTATTCTTCCGGGCGACCCGGGAAGATGCGAAAAAATTGCCAAGTATTTTGATAAGCCTGAATTTGTTGTTTCAAACAGAGAGTTTACAATTTATAACGGCTTCTTGAACGGAGAAAGGGTTACTGTTTGTTCAACGGGAATAGGCGGTCCGTCATCAGCAATCGCTATGGAAGAACTTTCATTTTGCGGAGTAGATACGTTTATAAGAGTCGGCACCTGCGGAGGAATAAACTTAAAGGTTGACGGGGGAGACGTTGTAATAGCAACCTCTGCTGTACGTCAGGACGGAACAAGCCGCGAATATGCGCCGATTGAGTTTCCCGCTACAGCTGATTTTGATGTAACCTCTGCTCTTGTAGAAGCTGCAAATAAACTCGGTTATAATTATCATACGGGAATCGTTCAGAGCAAGGACAGCTTTTACGGTCAGCACAGTCCCGAAGATATGGCAGTTGCCGACAATCTTTTATACAAATGGAACGCCTGGAAAAAGCTCGGTGTTCTTGCAAGTGAAATGGAAGCTTCAACTCAGTTTACCGTAGCCTCAAATCTCGGCGTTCGTTGCGGCGCAGTTTTTCACGTTATATGGAATCAGGAAAGAGAAGAAAACGGCTTGCCGAGTAAGGTTGATGAAAACACCGAAAAGGCGATAATAACCGCTATTGAAGGATTGAAAATATTAATAAATAATAATAAATGAAAAAAGCCGACAAAAGTCGGCTTTTATTTTTCTAAAAAATCTTCTACAATGTCAGGAAAATGAACAGGAGATATTTTTAACTTATTTAATTTTTCGCATAAATAAACGGCTTCATAATTGTTAAGTGTAATGTCGTCGATACATTTATATAGGTCATTATTAATATAACAGCTTATACCGTAAGACCTAAACGTTTTATTTTCTATAATTTTATATGTGCCGGTAATTCTGTATTCTATTATCATAATTATCACCCACATATTTTTAAAATTTGAAATTTATTGCAGATAAATTAACACAGAAATATAAATGTGTCAATATATTTTGCAAAAACTGTTAAAAATTATAACATTTTTATTTTGCATATTATAATGGACAAATTTTTAATTTTGATTTATAATGGGTTAAAGATAGTACACATAAGGAGGAGTTATATGAAAACACCCTGGACCGATTCGGTCGATAAAAACTGTCCTTTGCCTGAGTATCCTCGTCCTCAGTTAGTAAGAGACAGATGGATGAATTTAAACGGAATCTGGGATTATTGCATTACGGATAAATCCGTTAAACGTCCCGAATATTTTGACGGAGAAATTGTTGTTCCTTTTGCAATCGAATCTCCGTTGTCGGGTGTTGAAAAGCCCTTGCTTCCGAATAACAGACTTTGGTACAGAAAGATTATTTCAATTCCCGAGGAGATGAAGAACGACAGAATAATTCTTCATTTCGGCGCTGTAGACTGGCAGTGTAAGGTTTATGTCAATAAAGAGCTTGTCGGTTCTCATTCCGGCGGATACTGTCCGTTCAGCTTTGATATTACCGATTTCCTAACCGACGGAAATAATGAGATTTCGCTTTGTGTTTATGACCCGACTGACAAGGGCTGGCAGCAGAGGGGCAAACAAGTTCTTAAACCCCACGGCTTCTGGTACACTGCAACCTCGGGAATCTGGCAGACGGTATGGATTGAGCCTGTCAACGAGATTCATATTGAAAAGATTAAGCTCACTCCCGATATTGATGAGGGTACGATTAATGTCATTACTTATATCAAAGGTGAAAACTCTGTTATTAATGCAAGGATTCTTGAGGGCGAAAAGGAAATCTTCAGCGGTGAAATAACAAATAACGAGAAGATAAAAATTGATAATGCTATCCTTTGGTCTCCGGAAAACCCGTTCCTGTATGATATTGAAATTAACGTTGTGGCTAACGGCAAAACCGTTGATACCGTTAAATCGTATTTCGGAATGAGAAAGTACAGTATTGCGAACGACGATAAGGGAATACCTCGTCTTTGTCTTAACAATAAGCCATACTTCCAGAACGGTTTGCTTGACCAGGGCTATTGGTGCGACGGCGTGCTTACTCCGCCCACTGACGAAGCTATGATTTACGATATTCAGAAGATGAAGGAGCTTGGCTTTAATATGCTTCGCAAGCATATTAAAATTGAGCCTGCAAGATGGTATTATCACTGTGACAGACTCGGTATGCTTGTCTGGCAGGATATGATGAGCGGCGGCGCATTTGTAGGCTTTATGGTAGCTTCTGTTTGTCCGACGCTTCATATCAATCTTGACGACAGTAATTACCACAGGTTTAACAGAGATGAAAAGAAATGGCGTGACGATTATAAAGCCGAACTTAAAGATATGCTCAATACGCTTTATAACTGTGTTTCGATTTGCTGTTGGGTTCCTTTTAACGAGGGCTGGGGACAGTTCGACGCAAAAGAAATAGGGGAGAGTATTAAGAAATTCGACCCGACAAGATTTGTTGACCACGCAAGCGGTTGGCACGACCAGGGCGGCGGTGATTTCAAATCGCTTCATATCTATTTCAGACCTGTAATAATGCCTCGACTTGACGGCAGACCGCTTTGCCTTACCGAGTTCGGAGGTTACAGCCGTAAGGTTTCGGACCACGTATTCAACGAGAAAAAGAGCTTTGGTTATAAATTTTATAAGACTAAAAGCAGCTTAACAGAAGGCTATAAAAAGCTTTTTGAAAAACAGATTATTCCGATTATTCCGAAGGGACTTTGCGCAACCGTTTATACTCAGGTAAGCGACGTTGAGCTTGAAATCAACGGAATTCTCACTTATGACAGAACTCACGTTAAAATTGACGAGGATGTTATTAAGAGCATCAACGCGAGAATGAAATATTAAGGGGGATTATATATGGCAGGTAACGCCAATCAGAAGCTAAAGCTTCTTTATCTTGCCGATATCCTCAAACACGAAACCAACGAGGAAAACGTTCTCTCGGCGATTGATATTACGAAAAGGCTTGCCGATTACGGTATATCGTCCGAAAGAAAGTCGATTTACAGTGATATTGAAATACTGAAGGATTATGGGTTTGATATCATTTCAACCCGTTCCCCTAAATACGGTTATTTTCTCGCTTCGGGCGACTTTGAGCCGCATGAGGTAAGGCTTTTAATGGACGCTGTTCAGGCGGCGGGTTTTATAAGCAATAAAAAGACAAAGCAGCTTATTGAAAAAATTTCGGGACTTACAAACAGCTTTGACGCAAAAAAGCTTCTTGAACAGGTTTATGTCGATTCCCGTCAGAAATCCTCAAACGAAGAGGTTTACTATTCGATTGATAAAATCAATAAGGCTATTTGTCAGGGCAATCAGATTACGCTTACTTATATAAAGCGAGTTGTCAATGATAATAAAACGGTTTCATTCAGTGAGAAAAAGCATACAGTCAACCCTTACGCTCTTATCTGGTCTAACGACCACTATTATCTGATTTCAAATAACGTCAAATACGATAATCTTATGCCGCTTCGTATTGACAGAATGAAAAAGGTTACGATTATTGAGGGCAGTACAATAAGACCGTTGAAAGAGGTTTCGGATTATAGCGGAAGCTTCGATTCGGCTGACTATGTTTCAAAGCATATGAATATGTTTACCGGTCAGGCAAAGCCTGTTGAGCTTATCTGCGATAACTCAATAATTGAACAGATTTTAGATAAATTCGGGGAGAGAACACCGATTTATCCGAATGACGAAAATACGTTTGTTGCGAAATTCAGCTCGGCTATAACGGACGGACTTGTAAGCTGGATTTTGCAGTACGGTAATCTCATAAAGGTTTCTTCCCCGAGGGAGTTGAAAACGCTTGTAATTAATACAGCTAAAAGCGTTATTGATAATTATGAATAAAAATAACCGTATTTTTATGAACTTTTCGTCATTTTGCTTTTATGCTTTTACTTGAAAATATAACGATATTGTTATATAATTAACAGGTATTAATTGACAGTTCAAATGAAAGGATGTATTCGAATGAATGTTTTAAACAAAAAAACAGTTGAAGACCTCAACGTAAAGGGCAAAAAGGTTCTTGTACGTTGCGATTTTAACGTTCCGCTTAAGGAAGGGGTTATTACCGACGAAAACAGAATTGTTGCCGCTCTTCCGACAATCAACTATCTTCTTGACAACGGCGCAAAGGTTATTCTCTGCTCTCACCTCGGTAAGCCGAAGGGTGAGCCGAAGCCTGAGTTTTCACTCGCTCCCGTTGCGAAAAGACTTTCCGAAAAGCTCGGTAAAGACGTTGTTTTTGCCGCTGACGATAACGTAGTCGGCGAAAACGCAAAGAAGGCTGTTGCCGAAATGAAAGACGGCGACGTAGTTCTTCTTCAGAACACAAGATACCGTGTCGAAGAGACAAAGAACGTTGAGACTTTCTCAAAAGAGCTTGCTTCTCTTGCTGACATTTTTGTAAACGATGCTTTCGGCGCTGCTCACAGAGCTCACTGCTCGACAGTCGGTGTTGCTGAATTTGTTAGTGAATCCGCTGTCGGTTATCTTATGCAGAAGGAGCTTAAGTTCCTCGGCGCAGCAGTTGAAAATCCGGTACGTCCTTTCGTAACTATTCTCGGCGGCGCTAAGGTTTCGGATAAACTCGCTGTTATTGACAACCTTCTCAATAAGGCTGATACGCTTATTATCGGCGGCGGTATGGCTTATACCTTCCTTAAGGCTAAGGGCTATGAGGTCGGTATTTCACTTGTTGATGACGAAAAGCTTGAGTATTGCGCTAACTGCCTTAAGTTAGCCGAAGAAAAGGGTGTTAAGCTTCTTCTTCCCGTTGACTGCGTTTGCGCTTCTCATTTCCCGAATCCCATAGACGAAGAACTTGATGTTAAGGTTGTTACCGATGAGGAAATGCCCGCTGATATGATGGGTCTTGATATCGGTCCCAAGACTGCTGAACTTTTCGCTTCAGAGGTCAAGAACGCTAAGACGGTTGTATGGAACGGTCCTATGGGCGTTTCCGAAAACAAACAGCTTGCTAACGGTACAATAGCAGTTGCTAAGGCACTTGCCGAAACAGACGCTACAACAATTATCGGCGGCGGCGACTCGGCTGCGGCTGTAAATAATCTCGGCTTTGGCGATAAGATGAGCCACATTTCCACAGGCGGCGGCGCTTCTCTTGAATTCCTTGAGGGCAAAGAGCTTCCCGGTATTGTTTGCGTTGACGATAAATAATCAATAATTAATTAAATTAGGCGAAGTTACGGCTTCGCCTAAAATACTGTAATATAGGAGATATTATTATGAAAAAATCAGTTCGCAGAGCAGTTATCGCAGGTAACTGGAAAATGAATAACACACCTTCTCAGGCAAAGGCTCTTATTGAGGAAATGAAACCTCTTGTTGCTGACGCTGACTGTGACGTTGTTCTTTGTGTTCCTTTTATTGACATTCCCGCCGCTATTGAAGCAACAAAGGGTTCTAATATTAAAATCGGCGCTGAAAACATTCATTTCAAAGCTTCGGGCGCTTATACAGGCGAGGTTTCGGCTGATATGCTTAAGGAAGCAGGCGTTGAGTATGTTGTTATCGGTCACAGCGAAAGAAGACAGTATTTCGGCGAGACCGACCAGACTGTTAACCTTCGCACTATAGCTGCCGTAAACGCAGGCTTCAAGGCTATCGTTTGTGTCGGTGAAACACTTGAGCAGAGAGAGCTCGGCTATACCGAAACTCTTCTTAAGTATCAGACAAAGATGGCTCTTACAAACATTGACGAAAAAGACCTTGACAAAATCATTATCGCTTATGAACCCGTATGGGCTATCGGTACAGGCGTAACGGCTACTGCCGACCAGGCTGACGAGGGTAACGGTTTTGTTCGCGCGGCTATCGCTGAAAAATACGGTGAGGAAGCTGCTGAAAAAGTTACTGTTCAGTACGGCGGTTCAATGAACCCGAAGAACGCTGATGAGCTTGTCAGCAAAATCAACGTTGACGGCGGTCTTATCGGCGGCGCTTCGCTTAAGGCTAACGATTTCGCAGCTATTGTTAAGGCTGCTTCTAAATAATCAGAGGTAAAAGAATGAAAACTCCTTATTTGTTATGTATAATGGACGGCTTCGGATATAATCCCGATTCATACGGTAACGCTATCAGAGCCGCTAAAAAGCCCAATCTTGACCGAATTTTCAGCGAGTATCCGACTACGCTTATCGGCGCTTCGGGTATGGATGTCGGTCTCCCCGACGGTCAGATGGGTAACTCCGAGGTCGGCCACACCAATATCGGCGCAGGCAGAGTTGTTTATCAGGAACTTACACGCATTACCAAGTCAATTCAGGACGGCGATTTCTTTGAAAACGAAGTAATCGTAAAAGCAGTCGATAATGCGCTTGAAAACGGTACTGCGCTTCATCTTATAGGTCTTCTTTCCGACGGCGGCGTTCACTCTCACAATACCCATCTCTACGCTTTTCTTGAACTCGCAAAGAGAAAGGGTCTCGACAGAGTTTATGTTCACTGCCTTCTTGACGGACGTGACGTTCCTCCCGCTTCGGGCGTTGAATATATTGAACAGCTTGAAGAAAAGTTCAATGAAATCGGCGTAGGTAAAATCGCTACCGTTATGGGAAGATTTTACGCTATGGACAGAGATAATCTCTGGGACAGAGTAGGAAAAGCCTATAACGCTATGGTAAACGGCGAGGGAATTCAGGCTGACAGTGCTGTTGAGGCAGTTAAGGCGTCTTATGAAACAATTGACGAGGACGGAAAGCACCTTACCGACGAATTTGTTATTCCCACCGTTATTAATAAAGACGGTATGATAAAGGCTAACGATTCTGTTATATTCTTTAATTTCAGACCGGACAGAGCAAGGGAAATTACAAGGTCTTTTGTTGACCCTGAATTTACAGGATTTGAAAGAAAAGAGTTCTTCCCGCTTTACTATGTCTGCATGACCCAGTACGACGCTCTTATGCCCAACGTTGAGGTTGCGTTCAAGCCCGAGTCGCTTGTTAACACAATGGGCGAGTATCTTTCAAACCTCGGTAAAACCCAGCTTCGTATTGCCGAAACGCAGAAATATGCTCATGTAACATTCTTTTTCAACGGAGGAAGAGAGAAGCAATATAAGGGTGAAGACAGAATTCTTATTGATTCTCCTAAGATTTCTACCTTTGACCTTAAGCCCGAAATGAGCGCTTATGAGGTTACGGATGCGCTTGTTCCTAAAATCAAGAGCGGCGAATATGATTTAATTGTTCTTAACTACGCTAACTGCGATATGGTAGGTCATACAGGTATCTTTGACGCTGCAGTTAAGGCTGTTGAAGCTGTTGACGAATGTGTCGGCAGGGTAGTTGACGCTGTTCTTGAAATGGGCGGCGCAGTTCTTCTTACGGCTGACCACGGAAACGCAGATAAGATGCTTGAGGCAGACGGTACTCCGTTCACGGCTCATACAACAAATCTTGTTCCGCTTTCCTGCATCGGCAGAGGTCAGGTTAAGCTCAAAAAAGAAGGCGGCAGACTTTGTGACTTAAGCCCGACTCTTCTTGACCTTATGGGAATTGAACAGCCCAAGGAAATGACAGGCGTTTCACTTATCGAGAAATAAGATTTAAAAACTAAAGAGCGTGACCTTATAAAAGGTTACGCTCTTTTTTTCTTGACTTATTGAAAAAAAAGTCATATTATGATAGGTAAATGTGGGAAAAATGGCATTTATTGGAGGAAAGAGTATGAAATCGACGAGTTTTGTCAGAAAGGTTGACGAAGCAGGGAGAATTGTACTTCCTAAAGAATTGAGAAAAAAGTTTCATCTTATAGAAAATGAAAGTTCGCTTGAATTTTTTGTAAATGAAGATTCAATTATATTAAAAAAATATGAGCCTTCCTGTATGTTCTGTAATAGGGTGGAGGATACGGTTGAATTTGAAGGCGTCAAAATCTGTAAAAACTGTATTGAAAAGTTGAATAAACTCAAATAAATAAAAGGGACACGAACAAACCGTGTCCCTTTTATTTTAAATATTGATTATTTTGCAAGCTTAAGAACTGTTAAGACAGAACTGATATCGCCGTCTACCTGAACCTTACCGCTGTTATAAGCAACTTCAGCGTCAAGCTTACCTTCGAGAAGCTTAATAAGGTTTGTCGGATTAACTGTTACAATAGCGTTATGATCATAGTAATCATAAGGCTCAACATTGATCTGATGATCCTTAACTTCGATATAGAAGATGCCCTGTGTGTTTTTACCCTCAAGGTTAATCTGAAGAGCAACTACGCCGTCGATTTTAGAAGCATCCGAGTCAACAAACTTGCTGCGTACCTTTGAAACAACCTGCTCGTATGTCATCGATTATCATTCCTTTCTTAAAATTTCGCTGAAATAATAGCACAACGCATTTAGTTTTTCAAGGGGAAATTTGTAAAACGGAAATTTGAACAAAAAAACTTGAATTTTCCTTAAAAAATCATCACTTTTTTAATGACATTTTTAAAGAATTATAGTATAATACAATAAATATGTAATTTTTGAGGTGAGTAAAATGTCTGTTATAAGAAAAGAAGCGTATTTCAACTCGTCAACCGGTGAAAACACTATACGAACTCTTATCTGGCAGGACGATGAAATTAAGCCTAAGGCTGTTGTTCAGATTTCTCACGGTATGGCGGAACATATCGGAAGATATGACGATTTCGCGCGTTTTCTTGTTTTAAACGGTTTTGTTGTTTGCGGCAACGACCATTTAGGACACGGACTTTCCGTCAACTCGCCTTATGATTACGGTTATTTCAGTGAGTTTGACGGCGACAAGAGATTAGTTGATGATATGCACATTCTCACCCATATTATGAAAAAACGCTATCCCGACATTCCCTATATACTTTTCGGTCACAGTATGGGCTCTCTTTGCGCAAGAGTTTACGCTATGCATTTCGGCAGTGAAATTGACGGAGTGGTATTTTGCGGAACTTTAAATGTACCGTCGTTTTCTCCTGTACTCATACCTCTTCTTGATAAACTTGTTGACAGGTTCGGCGCTCACGCTGATATGGAAAAAATCGTTTCTGCAGTTCAGAAGGCGCAGGTTATTCTCACAAAGGATGAACGCGCGGCAGTTTCGTGGCTCAGCACTAACGCTGAAAACTGGGATAATTACGAAGAAGACGAAATGTGCGGCTTCCCGTTTAAGCTCGGCGGTTACAGAGACCTTGTCGCTCTCGCCTGTGAAGCTTGTGAAAGCGATTGGGCTGAACTTATTCCCGTAGGTTTACCGATTATGGTTATTTCAGGCGCGCTTGACCCGATTAGCTTTAACGGCAGAACCGCTTTGAAAGCCTCCGACCAGCTGGCTATTGCCGGTCATGAGGTCGAGCCTATTCTTTATCCGGGTAATAAACACGAAATTCTTAATGAGAAAGATAATGACGTTGTTTATAACGATATTCTTAAGTTCTTTAATTCAATTGTTGATAATTCGGAGGTTACGGCTTGAGTAATTCAGCAGTAAGTGAAAACGACATTTTTCTTCAGAAGCAGTTTACAATAAAGGTTCAGAGCATACTTGCTTCAAGATATGATAAAAAGCCTCTCGCTTTTGTTCATACATACGGCTGTCAGGGTAATGTTGCCGACAGCGAAAGAATTAAGGGTATGCTTTCCGAAATGGGCTACGGCTTTACCGATAAAGTTGAAGAAGCTGATTTTGTTCTTTATAACACCTGCGCTGTGCGAGAACACGCTGAGGACAGGGTTTTCGGTAACGTCGGCGCGCTTAAAGCTTTTAAAAAGGAAAAGCCCGGAATGAAAATTGCTCTTTGCGGTTGTATGATGCAACAGCAGCATATCAGAGATAAAATGTTTAAAAGCTATCCTTATGTTGACCTTGTTTTCGGTACTCACGCTATTTATAAATTCCCTCAGCTTATGTTTGAAATGCTTTCAGGCGGTAAGAGGGTTTATTTTGCACCGGATGACAACGGTATAATAATGGAGGATGTTCCGGTTCTTCGCGATAAAGATTCAAAAGCCTGGCTTCCTATTATGTACGGCTGTAATAATTTCTGTACTTACTGTATCGTTCCTTATGTCAGGGGAAGGGAGAGAAGCCGCGAGCCTCAGAGAATTATCAATGAAGCTAAGGAATTGATTTCACAGGGCTTTAAGGACATTACTCTTTTAGGTCAGAATGTTAATTCGTACGGTAAGAACACCGATTTTAATATGGATTTTGCCGATTTGTTAAGAGAGATTAATTCTCTTGACGGCGATTTTATTCTTCGCTTTATGACTTCGCACCCGAAAGACTGTACGAAAAAGCTTCTTGATACTATGGCTGAATGTGATAAGGTTGCGAAGCATATTCATCTTCCGTTCCAGTCGGGCAATAACAGAATTCTTAAAGCTATGAACAGACATTATACCCGTGAACAGTATCTTGAGCTTATTGACTACGCTAAAAAGGTTATGCCCGATATTTCAATAACAAGCGACGTTATTGTCGGTTTTCCGGGTGAAACAACCGAAGAATTCAACGACACATTATCGCTTATAAGCGAGGTTGAATTCACTTCGCTTTTCACGTTTATTTATTCAAAGCGTGAGGGAACTCCCGCCGCCAAAATGGATGACCCGATTACTAAAGAAGAAAAGTCAAGACGTTTTAAAGAGCTTTGTGATTTACAGGAATCTATTGCCGCGAAACGCACTGCGAAAATGAACGGAAAGACTTATAGAGTTTTGGTTGAGGGAAGAAGCAAAAACGATTCTTCTCTTTTATCGGGAAGAACTGACGGAAATGTTATTATTGAATTTTCGGGTTCTGACGAATTAATTGGGAAATATATTCTTGTCAAGGTTACTCAGCCTCTTAACTGGATTGTAAGAGGCGAGGTTGAATAAAAAATATTTAAGGAGTTTTTAAAAATGGAAGAAGTAATTAAACTTACAAGAGAATTGGGAAAAGCAATTCAGAAAAACGAGAAATATCTCAACTATGTTGAAGCAAGGAAGGCTAACGACGCCGATGAAGAATTAACAGGTCTTATCGGCAAGATTAATCTTATTCAGGCTTCTTATCAGCAGGAAGCTTCACGCGAGGACGCAAGCGAAGATAAGATGAAGGCCTATGACGAAGAATTCCGTCAGGTATACGCTCAGATTATGATGAACAAGACAATGCAGAATTTCGAGGCAAGCCGTAAAGAAGTTGACGATATGATGAATTATCTTACAGGTATTCTCGCTCTCTGCGTTAACGGCGAGGACCCCGATACCTGTGAGCCCCAGCCGGCAAGTTGTTCAGGTTCATGTGATTCCTGCTCAAGCAACTGCGGTTCAGCTGAATAATCGATTATTATTAAAGGATGTGAAGCAAAATGGCATTGTCTCCGATGATGCAACAATATTTCAAAATTAAAGAACAGTACAGCGATGCCATATTGCTTTTCAGACTTGGCGACTTTTATGAAATGTTCTTTGACGACGCGAAAACCGCGTCAAAAGAGCTTGAGCTTGTGCTAACGGGAAGAGACTGCGGACTTGAAGAGCGCGCGCCGATGTGCGGCGTTCCGTTCCATAGCGCAGACTCTTACATAGCAAAACTTATTTCAAAGGGCTATAAGGTTGCAATTTGCGAACAGATGGAAGACCCTGCAACAGCAAAAGGCATTGTTCAGCGTGATATTATCCGAGTCCTTTCTCCGGGTACTGTAATTGAAAGCAGTATGCTTGACGAGGGTAAAAACAATTTCCTTTCATGCCTTTATATTGAGGGTGACGAAACCGCTATTTGTTTTTCGGATATTTCAACGGGTGAAATTCATATCACCTCGTTTAAAAATGATGATAACAAGGTTCTAAATGAGCTTTCAAAGTATGAGCCGAGCGAGATTATTATTAATTCTTTCGCTTCATCCAGTCAGGGTCTTAAATCTTTTCTTTTAAGAAACGAAATAACCGTTGAAACGCTTGAAAACGAATTTGACTATAATTCCTGCGTTTCGGTTATTACAAAGCATTTTAACGTTGTTTCCGTTGAAGAATTAAAAATTAATTCTTCAAAGCCTGTTATCTGCGCCTTGGGAGGTACTCTCGAATACCTCAAAAACGCTCAGAGGGCGGATTTAACCAACCTTAAGGACATCGACTTTTATTCGGAAGAAAAGTTTATGCACCTGGATTTTGCGGCGAGAAGAAACCTTGAAATTACCGAAACAATGCGTGAAAGAGAAAAAAGAGGTTCGCTTCTCTGGGTGCTTGACAAAACAAAGACTGCTATGGGCAAACGCCGTATAAGGTCGTTTGTTGAAAGACCGCTTATGAATACGGTTGATATTGATAAGCGTCTTAACGCCGTTGAAGAGCTTTTTGACAACAGCTCTTTAAGACAGGATTTAACCGAAAATCTTACAGGCATTTATGACATAGAACGTCTTATGACGAGAATTGTCTACGGCACAGCTAATGCAAAAGAGCTTTTGTCGCTTTCAAGCGCATTGACTGATTTACCCGAGATAAAAAAGCTTTTATCGGGTTGCAATTCGGCTCTTCTTAAAGATACCTATTCACGCCTTGATACTTTAGCCGATATTAAACAGCTTATCGACAGGGCTATCCGTGAGGACGCTCCGTTTTCAGTCCGTGAGGGCGGGATGATTAAAGAAGGCTTTAATCCCGAGCTTGATGAATTAAGAGAGCTTGTTTCGGGCGGAAAGGGCTTTATTTCCGAGCTTGAAGCAAGAGAGCAGGAAAAGACGGGTATAAAAAAGCTCCGTATTGGCTATAACCGCGTTTTCGGTTATTATATTGAGGTTCTTAACACCTATAAAGAATTGGTTCCCGATGAATACATAAGGAAACAGACGCTTTCAAATTGTGAAAGATATATTACCGACGAACTCAAACAGCTTGAATCAAAGGTTTTAAGCGCTCAGGAAAGAATTGTTTCGCTTGAATTTGAGTTGTTTAGCCAGGTTCGTAAAACAATCGCAAACGAGCTTATAAGAACCCAGAAAACCGCCGATTCAATCGCTACGGTTGATGCGCTTTGTTCTCTGGCTACCGTTGCAGTTATGAATAATTATGTCAGACCTTCGGTAAACAACTCCGACGTTATTTCTATTTTACAGGGAAGACATCCAGTTATTGAGAAAATACTCTCGGACGTTCCCTTTGTTCCTAACGATACTTTACTTGATTGTAACGAGAACAGAGTTGCCGTTATTACGGGACCGAATATGGCGGGTAAATCAACCTTTATGCGTCAGGTTGCAATTATTGTTTTAATGGCTCAGATAGGTTCTTTCGTGCCTGCTTCAAAGGCAAATATCGGCGTTGTTGACGCTATTTATACGAGGGTCGGTTCGTCCGACGACCTTTCAACAGGTCAGTCGACCTTTATGGTTGAAATGAAAGAGGTTGCCGATATTCTTACCAATTCAACAAAGAACAGTCTTATTATCTTTGACGAAATCGGTCGCGGCACTTCAACTTATGACGGAATGAGTATAGCAAGGGCTGTTATTGAATTTGCAGCCGATAAAAGAAAACTCGGCGCTAAAACGCTTTTCGCTACCCATTATCACGAGCTTACCGAGCTTGAAAGTATTATCGACGGCGTTAAGAATTATAATATTGCGGTTAAAAAGAGAGGGGACGATATAACCTTCCTTCGCCGTATTATCAGAGGTCCTGCAGACGGAAGCTACGGTATCGAGGTCGCAAAATTAGCGGGTGTTCCCGATTCGGTGGTTAAACGTGCCAAGGTCGTTCTAAAGAGCCTTGAGGAAAACGGAAACTACGTTCCGTCACAGACAGTTGTTTCAAATGATGAATCTGAAACCGACCAGGTTTCATTTGAACAAAATTATAATCAGACGATTATTGACAGGTTAAAGAGTATTGATATTAATACGTTAACGCCGATTGAAGCTATGTCAGTTCTTTATGAACTGAATAAGCTTGCTAATTCTTAAGCTTTTTCAGAAAGGAGGCGGGTTATGAACAGAATTAACCTTTTGCCGAAAAGTATTTTTGAACTTATTGCGGCGGGCGAGGTAGTTGAAAGACCCGCTTCGGTAATAAAAGAGCTTATTGAAAATTCTATTGACTCGGGCGCTGATAAAATTACGGTTGAAATTCAGAACGGCGGTATCCGTTATATGCGCGTTACCGATAACGGCTGCGGAATTTCAAGAGAAGACGTGCCGAGAGCTTTTACCAGTCACGCTACGAGTAAAATAAAAAATGCAACGGACCTTGATTCAATTATGACACTCGGCTTCAGGGGCGAAGCTCTTTCTTCGGTTTGCGCCGTTTCAAGAGTTGAATTACTTACTAAAACAAGAGAAGAATTTTCGGGTACTAAATACGAAATTGCCGCAGGCGAAGAAATTTCCTGCGAGGACGCAGGCTGTCCCGACGGAACGACAATTATTGTAAGGGATTTGTTTTACAATACCCCTGCAAGAATGAAGTTTCTTAAAAAGGACGTAAGCGAGGGCAATTTCGTAAGCTCGATTATCGATAAAATAGCCGTTTCTCATCCCGAAATATCCTTTAATTTTATCCGTGACGGAAAGCAGGTGCTTTTCACAAGCGGAAATAACAGCCTTCTTGATTGCTGTCAGTCTGTTTTCGGAAAAGACTTCGTAAAGGATTTAATAGAGGTTAATTCCGAAATTAACGGAATTAAAATAACGGGTTATGTTTCTCATCCTTTTTCTTCAAGGGCAACACGCTCAATGCAAAATTTCTTTGTCAATAACAGATACATAAAAAACAAGACGATTTATGCCGCTCTTGAAGAGGCGTACAAGGGCTCAATAATGGTCGGAAAGCATCCTTATTGCGTATTGTTCCTTGAGTTACCTTTTGATACGGTTGACGTTAACGTACATCCCGCTAAAACCGAGGTCCGTTTTTCCGATGAAAAAAGAATTTTCGACAGTGTTTATTATGCCGTTAAGAATTCTATTGACAGGGATAATGCAAGACCGAGTTTTAAGATTGACAAGATTAATCCGATTACTCTTAATAAAAACTACGTTGAAAAATCAGACAGACAGTTAAAGATTTATCAGGATATTATTACTGATATTACCGATGAAAAACCCGTTTTAATCAACTCGCCTAAGGCTGAAATAAGTTCTGACGAAGAAGAACCTAAGCTTGTTGATTTAAACGATTATTCAATATCTGAACCTGTTAAGACAGAGCCGAAACCGGAAATACATATTACCGAAGAAAAGGAAATAGTTTCTTACAGGGTTATAGGCGAAGCTTTTAACACTTATATTATTGTTGAGCAGGGCGACAATGTTCTGCTTATTGATAAGCACGCCGCTCACGAGAGAATGTTGTATGAACAGTTAAAGGCTTCAAGCAGAATTGAGGGCACTCAGTTGCTTTTAAATCCCGTAACCGTCAGTCTTTCAAAGGAAGAGTATTCGGCGGTTACAGAAAATGTTGAAATGCTTAAGGAAATCGGCTTTGCTATTGAAGATTTCGGCGTCGGAACTGTTATTGTCAGAGAATGTCCCGTTGACCTTTCGGTTGAAGATATAAGGGATTTTGTTTCCGAAATAGCGGGCTATCTTTTAAAGAATAAAAGAGTTCTTATTACCGAAAAGCAGGATTGGGTACTTCATAATATAGCTTGCCGAGCCGCGGTAAAGGGCGGAAACATAACAAGCGAATATGAAAGAAACGCTTTTGTTAAAAAGCTTCTTTCAATGCCCGAAATCCGTTATTGTCCTCACGGCAGACCTGTTATAATCGAGCTTTCTAAGCATACGATAGAAAAACAGTTCGGGAGAATACAGTGATGGAAAAGAAAAAGGCTGTTGCTGTTGTAGGTCCGACTGCTTCTGGAAAAACGAAGCTCGCTGTTGAAATTGCAAAGAGGTTTAACGGCGAGGTTGTTTCCTTTGATTCTATGCAGATTTATAAGGGAATGGATATTGCTTCCGCTAAACCTACTGTTGACGAGATGGACGGAGTTGTTCACCATCTTGTTTCGGTTAAAGATTTAAGCGAAAGATATTCCGTCGCTTCCTTTGTTGAAGACGCAAAAGCCATTTGTAACGATATTGTCAGCCGCAACTGTCTTCCCGTATTTTGCGGCGGAACAGGGCTTTATATTGACAGCTTTGTGAACAATATCGAGTTTACGGACGAGGGCTTTGACGAGAATATCAGAAATGAACTGTTACTCCGTCTTGAAAAAGAGGGCTCCAATGCGCTTTATGACGAACTTATGACGGTTGACGAAGAGTATGCGAAAACAGTTGACTGTAATAATACAAAGCGTGTTATAAGGGCTCTTGAGCTTTATTACAACACTAAAACAAAAATGAGCGACCAGCTTAAAAATTCAAGGCTTAACGAATCGGATTATGACGTCCTTTATATTGGATTAAATTATTCTGACAGACAACTGCTTTATAACAGGATTAATGAACGCGTTGATAAAATGGTTTCTTGCGGGTTAATTAATGAAGCAGAACAGTTTTTTAAGCTTAATGACGTTAAAACCGCAAATCAGGCAATCGGAATTAAAGAATTAAAGCCGTATTTCGACGGTGAAATTACTCTTGACGAGGCTATTGAAAAGATTAAGCAGGAAACGAGAAGATACGCAAAAAGACAGCTTACCTGGTTTAACAGAAACAAAAATATAAACTGGATTATCATTGATAAATCGGATGACATAAACAATGAAGCCTTTGAATTGGTAAACGGGTTTCTGAAAGGGGAGAATTAAATGAACGCTAAAGTAAAAAAATACCTGATGATTATTCTTTCAGTAGTTCTCGGCGTTTTTGTTATAAGCTATATCGGTTATCAGGTATATATGTTCAGAAGAACTCCCGTCAAAACCGAAACCGCCCTTGAAAGAACTGTTTATGAAACAATTGACACAAAGGCATTTTTCGTAAGGGATGAAAGCTATATTCAGGCAAAGGGAAGCGGAACGATTGTTCCCCTTGTAACAGACGGAATCAGAGTTGCCAAGGGTGATACGGTTGCCGTTATGTTTAAGGATGATAATTCGGCAAGGGATTTCAACAGAATTAATGAAATTGAAGCTTCGCTTACTTATTATAAATCCCTTAAAAACCGTGTCGGCGTACAGACAACCGACCTTTCTTCTTTGGAAAAAAGGATTGACTCATCCTGTTACAGCTATATTAAGGCTATTCAGAGCGGTGACGTAATTTCACTCGCAAAGTACAGGGATTCGCTTAAAGAATCAATTACTGCCCGTCAGCTTGCAACCGGCGGCGCAATCTCTGTTGACGAAAAAATCGAAGCTCTTGAAAATGAGCTTTCAAAACTAAATAAAAAGACAGGCGGATACACAAGCATTACGGCTGAAAATTCGGGATATTATATAAGCACTACAGACGGCTATGAAAATACAGTTGAATATGATTCAGCCGTGGAATATACGGTTGACCAGGTTGAAGAAATACTTAACGCAAAGCCTGATGAAAATAAGGGCGTTATGGGAAAGCTCGTCGACAGCTTTAACTGGTATGTTTTATGTAATATTCCTACCAATAAGGTAACCTCCTTTAAGGCAGACCGTAAAGTTAAGGTTCTCCTTCCGAATTCTTCAATCCAGCAGGTTGAAACCGATTTCATAAAGGTAAATGACAATAAGGACGGAAAAACTTCAATAGTTCTTTGCGGTAATGAAATGAACGAAACAATTGCTAATCTTCGTCTTGAGGATGTTCAGCTTGTTATTAATGAATATAACGGATTCAGAATTGATAACAGAGCAATCCGCGAGGTTGAAGGCGAGCAGGGAGTTTATGTTCTTGTAGGAAATATTGTCAGATTCAGAAAGATAAACGTTATTTATTCCGCTGCCGACTATTCAATAGTCAATAATGTAGACAATGAAAGCGGTCAGTTGAGAATGTATGACGAAGTTATAGTTGAAGGGACTGATTTATATGAAGGAAAAGTCATTTCAAGATGAACAGTTTGAGAATATTGAATATAATCTCAAGACAATAAACGAAAAAATTGCTCTTTCAGCCGAAAAAAGCGGAAGAACGCGGGATGACGTCAGGTTTATGGCTGTTACGAAAACTGTTGACGTTTTCAGAATCAATAAGGCGCTTGATTGCGGAATTGATTTAATCGGCGAAAATAAGGTTCAGGAATTTCTTTCTAAAAAGCCCGATTTGAAGCTTGAAAACGTAGAATGCCATTTAATCGGACATTTACAGACTAATAAGGTTTCAAAAATTGTCGGTGAGGTTGACTGTATTGAATCGGTTGACAGCCTGAAACTTGCCAATGAAATTTCAAAACAGTCTTCAAAGCTCGGCATAACTACCAATGTTCTTGTCGAGGTAAATATAGGAGGGGAGGAGTCAAAGACAGGGCTTCCGAAGGAGTTGCTTGAAGAAACTCTTTATCGGATTTCCGAATTACCCTCAATTAAGGTTGTCGGATTGATGACAATACCCCCGTTTTCACAAAATAATGCGCAAAATCGCAAATTTTTTTCAAATATGTACAATATGTATGTTGACATTAGGTCAAAAAAAATACATAATATTACTATGGACATTTTGTCTATGGGTATGTCGGGTGATTACGAGGACGCAATTGCCTGCGGTTCAAACTTAGTAAGAATTGGGTCTGCCATTTTCGGACCCAGGATATATTAAAAAGTATTTAAAAAAGTGGAGGTAAATAAAATGGGATTTTTAGACAAGGTTAAAGAATTTGTTAATACGGACGAGCTTTATGACGGCGAGCCCGAAGAATTCGGCAACGAGGGTTATGAGGAGCAGCCCGCTCCGAGAGCTACACGCCGTGAACGCGAATCAAGATTTTCAAATGACAACGACAATGTTGTAAACATTCACACAACTGCTCAGCTTCAGGTTGTTCTCGCTAAACCCGAGACTTTTGAAGAAGCTAAAAAAATCGCTGACAACCTCAATCAGAAAAGGACTGTTGTTCTCAACCTTGAGAGCGCTAACCGTGACATCGCGTTGAGAATTATCGACTTCCTCACAGGCGTTGCTTACGCTAATGACGGTAATCTTAAAAAGGTTGCAAAGGCTATTTTCATCATTACTCCCTATAACGTTAACGTTATGGGTGATTTGCTTGATGAGCTTGAAAGCACAGGTGTTTTCTTCTAATCAATTTATTAATTAAACAGAAGGTAGATATATATGCTTAAGCCTAACGAAATAAATGAAAAAACCTTTGAACAGGTCGGCGACGGCGTTTATTCAGCTAAAGAGGTTGACGCTTTTCTTAAAGAGGTTTCGTCTTCCTATGAACAGGTTTTCAAACAGAACGGCGAGCTTGTAAGACGTCTCAGCTTACTTGCCAACCGTCTTGAAGCCTTCAGACGTCAGGAGGAAGAGGCTAAAAAAGCTTCTGAAACCGATGAAAAAGAAGAGTTTAACGAGTCTCTCAAGAATAAGCTTGAGCAGGCTAAGGCTGTTGCGCAGAAAATGCTTGACGACGCTAAGGAAAGAGCAGTTGCCATTGTTGATAATGCGAACAACGAGTCGGATAAGATTCTTGTTGACCTTAAGGATAAGATTAAAGAACAGAAGGTTACTCTTGATATGCTTAACGAACAGTCTGAGGCGTTCAAGAAAAAACTTCTTGACACTTACAGAGAGCATCTTCTTATAATTGACTCCATTCCTTCAAAGGCTGAAAAGGTTGTTAAAGAGGCTCAGCCGACTGATAATAATGACGAAACTGCTATAGAAGAAAAGCCCTCATACACGGTTGAGGAAGATAATTCCGATATTTTCGAATCTGCTGACGAGTTTGTTAATAAGCTTGATGAACCCGACGAGTTCTTTAATGAAGAAAAAGAGGAAACAGTTGATGAGGTTGAAGAAACAGCAGAAACTGTTCCCGTTGCCGAAGAGCCTGTCATAGTTGAACAAGCCGAAGAAAGCAACGATATTTTCTCAGGCGCTGTTGATGTTGAAGAAGAAAAGGTTGACGAAGAAGATAATGTGGTTGAAGAAACTGTAGAAGAAGGCTTTGACTTCGATTTCTCCGACCTTACTTTCGACGACGAGGAAGACGAAGACGATATCGACGCTGACGAAGCAGAAGACAACGAAGCGGACGAGCTTGAAGAGGACGATGACGACGATAATATTGATATGAATGTTATTGCCGATGTCTTTTCGGAAAGCAAGGAAGTTATTGAAGAGAAACTTCCTGACGAAGTAATTGATGAGGTTTCCGAGGAGAAAGCCGCAGAGCCTGAACGTCCTTCTCTCAAAGATATAATCAAGGCTAAGGTTCTTAACGAAGAAACCGATTTTGAAACAATTGACGATAACGAAGAAATTGAAGACCTTTTTAACGATAAGGATGAACAGGTGCTTGACGGCGGCGATTTTTCGTTCCGTCCCGAGCGTGAAGATTAAGGCATGAAAAAAATTGTTACGGCTTTTTTAATGCTTGTATTAATCGGCCTTGATCAGTTATTTAAAATACTGACGTTAAAATACCTTGAACCTGTTGGTTCGGTTATGCTTGTCAAGGGTTTTTTGCGTCTCAATTATGTTGAAAACACCGGTGCGGCTTTTGGTTTATTCAAAAACAACACCGTTGTTTTAACTGTTTTTACTTCACTGGTCATTCTGTTCTGTCTTTTCATTATTTTCGTCAAACCGCTTGATAAGTCACTTTATAATTTTTCACTCGCTTTAATTGTAGCGGGCGGAGTCGGAAATCTTATTGACAGGGTTTTCCGTTCGTATGTTATTGACTATATCGAGGTTCTGTTTATTGATTTTCCAGTATTTAATTTCGCGGATATTCTTGTAACCTGCAGTTCGTTCTTTCTCGCTTTTTATCTGATTTACGATATGTATAAGGATAAAAAGGCTTTAAAATCGGGGGAAAAGGTCAATGAATGACGTTCAGTTTTTTGAAATTGACGAAAACCTTGCCGACGAAAGAATAGATAAGGTTATCTCTTCTCTTACTGACGGAACAAGGTCTTTTGTTCAGAAGAATATTGAACAGGGTAATGTTTTTGTAAACGGTAAAGCCGTTTCAAAGAATTACAGATGTTCTTTCGGTGATGAGATTTCCGTTTCTTTATCTGAGCCTGTTAAGCTTGATATAAAAGCCGAAAATATTCCGCTTGATATTCGCTATGAGGACGATTGTCTTTTGGTAGTTAACAAGCCTAAGGGAATGGTTGTTCATCCTGCTCCCGGTAATTACAGCGGTACACTTGTCAACGCTTTAATGTATCATTGCGGAGACAGTCTTTCGGGAATAAACGGGGTTATAAGACCCGGTATTGTTCACCGGATTGATAAGGATACAAGCGGGCTTTTAATTGTAGCAAAGAACGATATGTCTCATAATTTTCTCGCAGAGCAGATTAAGGAACATTCCTTCACCCGCGAATACCGCGCGGTAATTATCGGTCATTTGAAAGAGCTCTCCGGTACAGTTGACGCGCCTATAGGGCGAAACCCAAAAGACAGAAAAAAGATGGCTGTAACCGATAAGAATTCAAAAAATGCTGTTACTCATTATCAGGTGCTTGAAGAATTTAACGGCTACAGTCTTGTTAAACTTAATCTTGAGACCGGAAGGACCCATCAGATAAGGGTTCATATGTCTTATCTCGGCCATCCCGTTGCAGGGGATGAGCTTTATGGCGGTAAGCGTAAGGATGACGGATTAAACGGTCAATGCCTTCACGCCGGTTTAATCGGGTTTATTCATCCTGAAACTAAAGAGTATATTGAGATTTGCGCCGAATATCCGCCATATTTTGAAGATTTTTTAAGGAGATTAAATTAATGGTTCAGCAAAATTCAAAGTCATTTTCCGATTGGCTTGTTATTTCGGATATAGACGGAACACTGAACAATAAAATAAGAAAGCTTCCCCAGAGAAATTTTGATGCCATAAGAAGCTTTATTGAAGAATTTGACGGAAACTTTACTCTGGCTTCGGGAAGAAGCGTTACAACAATGCGCAAGCACTATGAACGCCTTAATTTAACAGTTCCCGCTGTTATTCTTAACGGCGCGGGTATTTATGATTTTCAGAATGAGAAAATGTTAAGGTATGTCAGCATAGGTCAGGCAGGTCAGAATATCGTAAGACAAGTGCTTAAGCATTTCCCGATGATTGAGATTATGATTGTTGCCAACGACAAGAATTATCTTTTGAATTCCCATATTTTTGCTCCTGTAATGTCAGGCGCGGACGAACTTTCGACTTCTGCCTACAAGGATTTTGACGAAGTTCCGAAAGAGGAGTGGGGAAAGGTTATTTTTCTCGGTATGCCTGCTTTTATTACGGTGTTGAGAAAATACCTCTCACGTTTTGACGGAAAGGGCGTGAGCTTTGTTTCTTCGTCTGTTTCGTCGTTTGAAATGCTTGCGGCTGATACAAACAAGGGCGAAGCCGCTCTTAAGGTGGCTGAAATTATAGGCGTTGACAGTTCAAAAACTGCTGCTATAGGTGATTATTTCAACGATTACGAGCTTTTAAGACATGTTGCGCTTCCTGCCTGTTGCGGTCAGGCGCCTAAAGGGATGAAAGAAATTGCTAAGTTAGTTACCTGTCACTGCAATCAAGGTGCTGTGGCAGACTTGCTTGAATACATAGAACAGAATTATTAGGAGGATAAAAATGGATCAAGCGTTAAAAAAAGATTTGAAAGTTTTTGCGACCAAATTGAGAATCGGCGCTGTTGAAGCTGTTTATTCCGCTTCTTCGGGTCATCCGGGCGGTTCAATTTCTATCGCTGAGCTTTTGAGTTATCTTTACAATGTTGAAATGAGGGTTGACCCTAAGAATCCGAAGGACGAAAACCGTGACAGGTTTGTTCTTTCAAAGGGCCACGCCGCACCCGGCGTTTATTCGGCTCTCGCATTAAAGGGTTTCTTCCCTTATGACGACCTCAAAACCTTAAGAAAGAGCGACTCTTATCTTCAGGGACATCCGTCAATGACTTATGTACCCGGTATTGATATGAGCACCGGTTCTCTCGGTCAGGGTATTTCGGCAGCTGTCGGTATGGCTTTGAGCGCTAAATATCAGAAAAAGGATTTCAGAGTTTATACCATTCTCGGCGACGGCGAAATCGAAGAAGGTCAGGTTTGGGAAGCGGCTATGTTTGCGGGTAATAAAAAGCTCGATAACCTTGTTGCTATAGTTGACTACAATAATCTTCAGATCGACGGTACGCTCGACGACGTCAACTCTCCTTATCCGATTAAGGAAAAATTTGAAGCATTCGGTTGGAATGCTGTAGAAATTGACGGTCATGACTTTGACCAGATTGAAAAGGCTTTTAATGAAGCTAAGGCTTGTAAGGGTAAGCCCACTTGTATTGTTGCTAAAACAGTTAAGGGCAAGGGCGTTTCGTATATGGAAAATGAATGCGGCTGGCACGGCGCGGCTCCGAATAAAGAGCAGTTTGAAATCGCTATGAACGAGCTTAATGCCGCTCTTAAGGAATTGGAGGCGTAAGAAATGGCAGATATTATTAAAAAGGCTACCCGTGACGCTTACGGCGAAGCGCTTGCCGAGCTCGGCAAGGTTAATTCTGATTTTGTTGTTCTTGACGCCGATCTTGCAAAGGCTACAAAGACAGGTATTTTTAAAGCCGCTTTTCCCGAAAGGTTTTTTGACTGCGGTATAGCGGAAAGCAATATGATGGGTATTGCCGCCGGTATTGCTTCAACAGGACTTACTGTTTTTGCAAGCACCTTTGCTATGTTTGCGGCCGGAAGAGCTTTTGAGCAGGTTCGTAACTCAATCGGTTATCCTCATCTTAATGTAAAAATCGGCGCTACTCATGCAGGCGTTTCGGCAGGCGAGGACGGCGCAAGCCATCAGTGTAACGAGGATATTGCTCTTATGAGAACAATTCCCGGTATGACTATTATTAACCCTGCTGACGCAGTTGAAGCCAAGAAGGCTGTTTTTGCCGCCGCTAAGATTGACGGACCGGTTTATATGCGTTTCGGACGTATGGCTGTTCCGACTATTTTTGACGACAGCTATAATTTTGAAATCGGCAAGGGCAATCTTCTTAAAGAAGGCTCCGACTGTACTGTTATCGCAACGGGTCTTCTCGTTAACGAAGCTCTTATCGCGGCTGAAGAACTCAAAAACGAGGGTATTTCGGTTGATGTAATTAATATAGCTACTATCAAACCCCTTGACGTTGACCTTGTTGTTTCTTCCGCTAAAAAGACAGGTTGTGTCGTTACTGCTGAAGAGCATAACATTATCGGCGGTCTCGGCGGCGCTGTTTGTGAAGCGTTGAGCGAAAATTATCCCGTTCCCGTAATCCGTATAGGTATGAACGACGTATTCGGAAAATCGGGCGACGGCGCTAAGCTTCTTCACGAATTCGGACTTGACGCTGAGAATATTAAGGCTCAGGTTAAAAAGGCTATTTCATTGAAATAATTTTAAAAATAAGAAAACTCCCACTTGATTAAAGTGGGAGTTTTTTATGTTTTATTTTAAATAATTGTTCCGCCACCGACTACGTAATCGCCGTCATAAAGAACAACTGCCTGACCTTTGGTAATGGCTCTCTGAGGCTCGTCAAAAACAACTTTAATTGTATCTTCATCAAGCTGAATTACGGTTGCAGGCTGTTCTGTATGCTTATATCTTACTTTTGCCTTAACTCTCATTTCACCGTTGATTTTATCAACTGAAATAAGGTTTATATCCTTTGCAATCAGTTCAGTAGAAAATAGGTCTTCGTTTTTACCGAGAGTAACCGTGTTGTTCTCGGGATTTACGGAACAAACATATCTCGGCTCGCCGAAAGCAACTCCGAGTCCTTTTCGTTGACCGACTGTGTAATTTATAATCCCCTGATGCTGACCGATAACATTTTTTTCAATGTCTATAAAATTACCTTTCGGATATTCCTTGTTTGTGTAGCCTTTTATAAATGAAACATAATCGCCGTCCGGAACAAAGCATATATCCTGACTTTCTTTTTTATGTGCATTCAAAAAGCCCTGTTGTTCGGCAATTTCTCTTATTTTCGATTTGTTGTAATCGCCGAGAGGGAAGATAATATGACTTAACTGTTCCTGCGTAAGCGAATACAAAACATAGCTCTGGTCTTTGTTTGAATCAGCGCCTCTTTTTAAAAGAAAACGTCCGTCTTTTTCTTCAACTGAAGCGTAATGACCTGTAACGACATAATCAAATTCAAGTTCTTTCATCTTGTCCATAAGCTTTTTGAATTTGAGGTTTCGGTTACATTCAATACAGGGATTCGGCGTTCCGCCGTTTTCGTATGTTTGAATAAAATTCTTAATAACCTTTTCATTGAAATCGGCTTTGAAGTTGAAAACATAATAGGGGATGCCGAGCTTGTTTGCAACCGAACGCGCGTCCTCAACGCCGTCAAGCGAGCAACAGCTTTTTTCGTTATTGATATTAATATCGTCATTGTCAAAAAGCTTCATCGTTGCGCCTATACATTCGAAGCCTTTGTTCTTCATTAAATAAGCGGCAACGCTTGAATCGACACCGCCGCTCATAGCTATAATCGCTTTTTTCATATTTAACCCATTTCAATCATTTTATCTATACAAGCCTTTGCTTTAAGGCGCGTTTCCTCGTCAAGTTCAATTTCCTCGCCGAAGGTTCCTTTACAGCAGTTGAGTAAATCGACAATGGTTGTAGCCTTCATATTACTGCAGATACAATCCTTTGAAAGCGGATAAAACATTTTATCGGGACACTGAAGCTGAAGATTGTTAACGATACTGTTTTCGGTTCCGATAATAAACTCTTTATTCTCACTTTCTTCGGCAAATTTCATAATTCCTGTTGTAGAACCGACGTAATCCGCTTTTTCAACAACTTCGGGTTTACATTCGGGATGAACAAGTAAAAGCGCGTTAGGATGAAGAGCTTTCGCTTTATCAACCTCCGAAGCGCTGATTTTAGCGTGGGTAGGACAACCGCCGTTAAGAAGCTTGAATTCCTTTTCGGGAACCTGTTTTCTTATCCAGTCGCCGAGGTTGCAGTCGGGGATAAAAAGAATTTTATCGTTATTGATATTTTTACAGATTTTAAGGGCGGAAGAAGAGGTTACGCAAATATCACAAACAGTTTTTAAATCGGTTGTTGTGTTGATATAAGCGACGACAGTGTAATCGGGAAATTGCTCTTTAACCTGAGAAATAAGCTCTTTATCCATCTGTTCAGCCATAGGGCAGCCTGCAGTAGGATTTGAAAGAATAACAGTCTTTTCGGGAGAGAGAATTTTAACCGTTTCAGCCATAAAACGGACGCCGCACATAATAACTGTTTTCTGGGGTACGTTCTGAGCCTTTACGCTTAACGCGAATGAGTCACCTGTAAAATCGGCGACCTCGATAATCTCTCTGTTCTGATATGCGTGGGCAAGAATACAGATATCCTTTTCTTTTTTAAGCTTTAAAATCTCTTCCTGAATTTCCTTAACCGTCATAGTTAATACCTCTTTAAATTAGTTTATAAAATTATATATCCTCAGATAATTATTGTCAATAAAGCTTATTGTCGAATTGTTAATTATTTGTAAATTAAGGATTTATTTTATTGATTTAGAAAAAGCTGTATATTATAATAATCATAACAAAAATTCAGAGGTTGAGTATGCTTGGTTATGTTAAACCGAATAAGGCTGAACTGAAAATAAAGGATTACGAAATTTACAGGGGTTATTACTGCTCTTTATGTAAGGCGCTCGGAAAACGTTACGGCGTTTTTTCAAGGCTGTTTTTAAGCTATGACGTTACGTTCTTTGTTCTTTTTATAAACGCTTTAAAAAAGGATTATTCGCCCGAATTTAAAGAGGGCAGATGTCCTTTTAATCCAACTAAAAAATGTCATTATACCTCGGTTAAAACCGATGAATTTGATTTCGCAACTGCGTTTTCAATAATAATGACGTATTATAAGGTTAAAGATAATATTTCGGATAACCCGTTTTATAAAAAGATAATTTATTTTCTTGTTCTTCCTTTTGTGTATTTTAAATACAGAAAAGCTAAACGTATTCATCCCGAAATTGAAAAAATAATCGGTCGTTCAATTGAAGAACAGGCTACCGTTGAAAACGAAAAATGTTCGCTCGTTGATAAAGCGGCTCACTCAAGCGCAAAGGCTCTCGGAGAATGTTTTTCACTTTATTCGGACAGCGAAGATAATAAACAGCTTTTTTACAGGTTCGGTTATTGCTTAGGTCGGTACGTTTATCTGACAGACGCTTTTGACGACCTTGAAAAAGATAAAAAGCATAACGGGTATAACGTTTTTGTTTTAAACGGATATTCCGATGACGAAATAACCCAGTCAATAAGAATGAGTATAAATGAGCTTGTTCTTTGTGTTGATTTATTTGATTTTTACTGCAATTCGGATATAATAAAAAATATAGTTAAGCTCGGGCTTGAACAGCAGTTAAGAGCAATTATCAATAAGAAGGAGGGGACAAAAAATGAACAGAAATCCTTATGAGGTTTTAGGCTTAAATGAAGGAGCTTCTCTTGACGAGGTAAAAGCGGCTTATAAGTCTTTAGCCAGAAAATATCAGTCGGAAGACTATTCAAACGGTCCTCTTTCTTCCAACGCTCAAAAGAAAATGGACGAGATAAACGAAGCCTATGACGCTATTATCTCTAATAAAAGCGGTTCTTCAAGAACTACCAATACAAAACAGCAACAGTATTATACCGATAATTCAAATTCCTCGTCTTATCCCGACGTGCGCTCGCTTATAAACAGAAATAAGCTTGAAGAAGCCGAAACAATTCTTGACGGAATTTATATAACGGAAAGAGATGCCGAATGGTATTATCTTAAAGGTCAGGTTCACCACAGAAGAGGTTGGTTTGACGAGGCGAGAAAGTCTTATCAAAAAGCCTGCGAGCTTGACCCGTCGAACAGTGAATATTCGTCTGCGCTGAATTCTCTGAACAGGGGAGCTTCGGGAGGCTATTACACCTCACATAGCGGTTCGGGCGGCGACTGCTGTAATTGCGGCGCCTGCGATATCTGTTCATCTCTTATGTGTGCGGATTGTTGTTGCGAATGCTTTGGCGGAGACCTTATTAAGTGCTGTTGATATGAAGAATTTAAATAAAAGCTCTAAAACGGCTCTCGGCGGCATTATTGCCGCAGTTTCGGTTGTTTTAATGTTCCTGACATCCATAATTCCGACTCTGACCTACGCTGTTCCCGCGGCGGCAGGTCTGCTTCTTGTTATAATGGTTATTGAAATTGACAAAAAGTGGGCTACTGTTGTCTATATAGCGGTCAGTATTCTGTCGGCGCTTCTTATTGCCGATAAGGAGTCTGCAGTTATGTATATTGCTTTCTTCGGCTATTATCCGATTGTAAAGCAACCGATTGAGAAACACCTTAATAAATATTTGGCTTGGGTTATAAAGCTTCTTATTTTTAATATTTCGATTATAGCCTCATATTTGCTTTTAATTTACGTTTTCAATCTTGACATGGATGATTTCGGAGAATTCACTAAAACGGCTTTAATCCTTCTTTATCTTGCCTTTAACGTTGTTTTTGTATTGTACGACGTTGCGCTTACGAGATTGATAACTGCTTATCTTAACAGATGGCAAAGACAGTTCAGAAAGATTTTTAAATAGTTTTCGGGTGGGGATAATGGAAAAGAATATTCACAGCGGTCATCGTGAACGCGTCAGAGAAAATTATAAAAAATCAGGGTTTGACGGGTTTTCGGATGTCAACATTCTTGAAATGCTTTTGTTTTACTCGATCCCGAGAAAAGATACCAACGTAATAGCTCATAATCTTTTAAACGAATTCGGCTCTATTTCAGCGGTGTTTGACGCGCCGTACGATATGCTTTTAAAGGTCAGGGGAATAACCGATAACACGGCTACGCTTATTTCAATGACAAGAGAGTTGTTCAAGGTTTACGAAAGCGATAAAATTGAAAAATCAAAAGTATCTTTGGACAGCGCCGAAAAAACTTCTCAGTTTTGTGTTTCAAGATTTTTAGGTCAGACGGAAGAACAGCTTTATGCTTTGTTACTCGATAATAACCTGTCATTAATAAATTGTGTTCTTATTTCAAAAGGATCGCCTAATACGTCCTCGGTTGATATAAGAAAAATTTTTGAACAGGTTGTAGCCTCTAATGCAACCGGCGTTATGATTACTCATAATCATCCGAACGGTGTTGCGGCGCCGTCTTCAGATGACATTAATCTTACCAAAACGGTCTCCGACGCATTGAAATACATAAACGTAAAGCTTTATGACCATATTATCGTTGCGGGAAGAGATTCTATTTCTCTTGCCGCAAGCAGTAAATTCAGATATTTATTCAGATAAAAAGATATAATAAAAGACCGAGTTTTTACTCGGTCTTTCATTTTATTATTTTCAGTTTTCATTTTTTAATCTTCTCTTTGCAGCTATTCTCTGGAAGATTTTTATGAATTCAACAATCGGAATAATTGTAATCGCAAGTCCCATTGCTACAAAGTATTCCTTTAAGCTGATTTCCGTGAAATCGAAAAGATTAGCAAAGAACGGAATGTAGATAACGCCTGCTGTAAGAATAAGCGCTACAACCATTGAGCCGAAAAGATAGAAGTTCTGATGCTTCATGGTAAATATTGAGCCGTTCTGCGAACGCATATTGAACGAGTGGAATATTTCAGCCATTGACATTGTTAAGAACGCCATTGTAATACCGTCAGGGCTGTTTGTGATTTCCCAACGTCCCGATTCCATAAAGTGACCTATTATATACGCTGCAAGAGTGAGTATCGAAACAATAAGACCCTGATATGCGATTGCGAAGCCAACGCCGTTTGAGAAAATACCTTCGCTTGATTTTCTCGGCTTTCTTGTCATTAAGTCCTTTTCACCGGGCTCCATGCTCAAAGCGAGCGCCGGAAGAGAGTCGGTAATAAGGTTAATCCATAAAAGGTGAATAGGCTTCATAATAGTAAAGCCGAAGAGAGTAGCGACAAAGACGCTTACAACCTCGCTTAAGTTAGAAGAAAGAAGGAACTGAATTGATTTTTTAATATTATCGTAAATTCTTCTGCCTTCTTCAACAGCCGCAACTATAGTAGCAAAGTTATCGTCGGCAAGAATCATATCGGCAACGTTCTTTGTTACGTCGGTTCCCGTTATACCCATACCGATACCGATATCAGCCGATTTAATTGACGGAGCGTCGTTAACGCCGTCGCCTGTCATAGCGGTAACCATTCCTTTTTTACGCCATGCCTTAACAATTCTTACCTTATGCTCGGGCTGAACTCTCGCATATACCGAATACTTTTCAACAAGCGTTTCAAAATCCTCGTCTGAAATATCGTTTAATTCTGCGCCTGTTATAGCCTGGGAAGCGTCTGTGATAATGCCTAACTGTTTAGCTATTGCAACTGCTGTATCCTTGTGGTCGCCCGTAATCATAATAGCTCTGATACCGGCCTGATTACATTCGTCAATAGCAGCCTTAACCTCAGGTCTTACGGGGTCAATCATACCTACAAGACCGATAAAAGTAAGTCCGTTTTCAAGGTCGGTTGTATATGAGTCGGGTGAAGAGTCAAGCTTTTTAAAGCCTGCGGCAAGAACTCGAAGAGCCTTGTCGGCAAATTCCTTGTTTTTAGCAAGAATCTCTTTTCTCTTTTCATCTGTAAGAGGGGAAACAGTGCCTTTATCAAGGAAGTGAGTGCATTTTTTAAGAATTTCGTCGGGCGCGCCCTTTGTGTACTGAATAAGAGCGCCTTCAACATTATGAACCGTCGTCATCATTTTTCTCATTGAATCGAACGGAACCTCGCCGATTCTCGGCTGTGATTCTTTAAGAATATTTTTGTTGAGTTTAATTGAATTAGCGTAGCTTACAAGCGCCGCCTCGGTAGGCTCACCGTTTACCTTGCCGTCCGAATCAATTTCTGCGTCAGAACAGAGAGCGAGAGCGGTTGCTAACTGCTTTTCGTTATTTGAATAGCTTTCAACTACTGTCATAACGTTCTGGGTGAGAGTACCTGTTTTATCCGAACAGATAATCTGGGTACAGCCGAGCGTTTCAACGGCTGTGAGTTTTCTGATAACTGCGTTACGCTTTGACATTTTTGTAACGCCGATTGAAAGAACTATTGTTACAACAGCCGCAAGTCCCTCGGGTATAGCCGCTACAGCAAGTGAAACTGCTATCATAAACGTGTCGATAATATTATCGAAAGAGAAGCTTCTTGTTTTAATAAGACCGAATACAAAGATGAAAATACATATTCCTACAACCATTACTGTAAGAATTTTACTTAACTGGTTGAGTTTCTTCTGAAGGGGAGTTGTTTCGTCCTCAGCCTGAGTAAGAGCGTCTGCGATTTTACCCATTTCGGTATTCATTCCCGTGCTTGTAACAACGGCGGTTCCTCTTCCGTAAACAACAGTGCTTCCCATATAAGCCATGTTCTTTCTGTCGCCGAGGGGTACATCTTTTTCACCGTCACGAAGATAAATAATATCAATAAACTTGTCAACAGGAACGCTTTCGCCCGTCAGCGCGCTTTCTTCAATTTTAAGCGAATATGACTCAAGAATACGGCAGTCGGCGGGAACCGAGTCGCCGGCTTCAAGAAGTACAATGTCGCCCGGAACCAAATCCTCGTTTTTAATATGCTCAACCTTACCGTCACGCATTACCTTACAGGTAGCTGCGGTCATCTGTTTAAGAGCGTCGATTGCTTTTTCAGCCTTGCTTTCCTGGATAACACCCATTACGGCGTTAAGAATAACAACAAAGAGAATTACAAATACGTCTGTAAAGGATTCGTGAGCATAGGCAGATGTAATTCCGGAAATAACAGCCGCAACGAGCAAAAAAATAATCATCGGGTCAGCAAACTGACTTAAAAATTTAACAATAATTGACTGCTTTTTCTGTTCAGCAAGCTTGTTGTGACCGTATTTTTCAAGACGGCTTGCAGCTTCGGCTGAGTTTAAGCCGTTTTTATCCGACGCTATTTCGTCAAGAACAGCCTTTCCGCTTTCAAGATAATAATTCATTTTAGCTTCTCCTTAATAAAAAATAAAAGACCTCTGCAGTGCTGACACTGCAAAAGTCTTGCCGAATACATAAAAGTACCAACAGACCGAACCGTTAAGGTTGGGATGACGACCTGTTGTCGCTAAGAAACGTCAGCTACTCCCTTTTACAAAGGAAAATATACCATTAAATATTTCTTTTGTCAACTTGATAGATTTAATTTTCGTCTAATCATACAATTTATTAATGTTTTTTAACTCAATAATTGGCATACAACAGGTTCTAATTTAATTGACATTACACTTTATATTGTGGTAAAATATCAAAAAAGAGAAAGGAGAGCAAAAATGAATTATATTCTTTCTCAGGCAGATATATTTATAGATAACCGCTTCGTTAAATCGGATATTTGCGTTTCCGACGGGCGTGTTATTTCTTTTTCGCCGTCTTTTAATTCGCCTTCAGGCTTAAGTGCCCTCAATTATAATAATTGTATTATTATTCCCGGTCTTTTAGATGTTCACGTTCATTTAAGAGAGCCGGGTTTTTCTTATAAAGAAACAATTGAAACGGGTTCGCTCGCGGCGGCTCACGGCGGCTTTACATCGGTTTGCTGTATGCCTAATCTCAAGCCCTGTCCTGACAGCGTTGAAAAACTTAAAAAAGAAACCGACATAATCAATAACACCGCTAAAGTTAACGTTTACCCTTACGGAACAATTTCAGTAAACGAAGAGGGTAAGGCTCTTTCCGACATGGAAGGAATGTGCGGAAACGTTGTTGCCTTTTCCGACGACGGCAGGGGAGTTCAGTCGGACGATTTTATGAGAGAAGCTATGTTAAAGGCTAAATCGCTTAATAAAATTATAGCAGCTCACTGTGAAGATAATTCGCTTCTTGACGGCGGTTATATTCACAAAGGCGAATACGCTTCTTTACATAATCACAGGGGAATTTCAAGCGAAAGCGAGTATAAACAGATTGAGCGTGATTTGAATTTAGCTTACGAAACCGGTTGTAAATACCACGTTTGTCATATTTCAACGAAAGAAAGCGTTGAGGTTATAAGGCAGGCTAAGAAAAGCGGTGTTGACGTTACCTGTGAAACCGCGCCGCATTACCTTATATTCAACGATATGGATTTACAGGAAGACGGACGCTTCAAAATGAATCCGCCGATTAGAAGCGAAAGCGACCGACTTGCGTTGATTGACGGAATACTCGACGGAACAATTGATATGATTGCTACCGACCATGCTCCGCACTCCAAGGAAGAAAAATCAAAGGGATTAAAGGACAGCCTTATGGGCGTAGTCGGTCTTGAAACCTCTTTTTCAGCAGTTTATACCCATCTTGTAAAAACAAATATCATTACTCTTGAAAAACAGTTAGAGCTAATGCAGACTAATCCGAGAAAACGCTTCGGTATCGGTACTGAACTGAAAGTCGGAGAGAAAGCCGATTTAACTGTTTTCAATCTTAATGAAGAATATACAGTTAATCCGAATGAATTTCTGACTATGGGACGAGCTACGCCGTTCGAGGGAATGAAAATGTTCGGAGTTTGCAAAATGACAATGGTCAACGGGAGGATTGTATGGCAAGAGAATTTGACAGAAAAATAGTTCTTGAGGACGGAAGCGAGTATTTCGGCTATTCATTCGGTGAAAAGTGCGAAAGAGTATGCGAAATCGTTTTCAATACCTCAATGGTCGGTTATCAGGAAATCGTTTCCGACCCGTCATATACTTACCAGATGGTTGTGATGACTTATCCGCTTATAGGCAACTACGGAATTGCGGATGATGACTTTGAAACAAGAGTTCCGACTATCGGCGGGCTTATAGTCAGGGAATATAACGATTCGCCGAGTAACTTCCGTTATACGAAAACTCTTTCGGAAATACTTGAAGAAAACCATATCCCCGGTATTTACGGCGTTGATACAAGAGAGATAACAAGAAAAATCCGTGATAACGGAAGCTGTAAGGTTATTATTACCGATATTTTGGTTTCAAAAGAGGATGCATTGAAAACGCTGAAAGAAACTGAAATAAAGCACGACGCAGTTTCGCTTGTAAGCTGTAAAAAGAAATGGTATTCAAGAACTTCCAACCATAAATTCAATGTTGTTGCCGTTGATTGCGGAATTAAGCTCAATATTATAAGAAGCCTTAATCAGCGTAAATGCAACGTTACGGTTGTTCCCTTTGACACAACCGCCGAAGAGATAATCGCTATGAATCCCGACGGCGTTTTCCTGTCAAACGGCCCGGGTGACCCGCAGGATGTAACACCCGTTATTGAGCTTGTTAAAAAGCTTAAAGGTAAAATGCCGATTTTCGGTATTTGTCTCGGTCACCAGATGATTAGCCTTGCTTACGGAGCAAATACATATAAACTCAAATTCGGTCACAGAGGCGGTAACCACCCCGTAAAAAATCTTGAAACGGGTAAAATTGAAATTACAAGTCAGAATCACAGCTACGCCGTTGACGATAAATCTATTGAAAACACTGACCTTGAAATAACGCATATCAATCTTCTTGACAATACAATCGAGGGTGTTGAATGTAAAAAGGATAAGGTTTTCAGCGTTCAGTATCATCCCGAAAGCGCGCCGGGTCCTCAGGACAGCGCATATCTATTCGATAAGTTCATTTCTATTATGAAGGAGGCGCAGGATAATGCCTAAAAGAACCGATATTAAAAAAGTCCTTGTAATCGGCTCAGGTCCGATTGTTATCGGTCAGGCGGCTGAGTTTGACTATGCGGGTACTCAGGCTTGTCTTGCCCTTAAGGAAGAGGGGTATGAAGTTGTCCTCGCTAACTCGAACCCCGCTACGATTATGACAGATACAAGCATAGCCGATAAGGTTTATATGGAACCCCTTACGCTTGAATATATTGCTAAAATTTTAAGATACGAAAGACCCGACGCCATCGTTCCCGGTATAGGCGGTCAGACCGGTCTTAACCTCGCTATGCAGTTATTTAAGAAGGGAATTCTTAACGAATGTCAGGTTGAGCTTCTCGGCACAACAAGCGAAAGCATTGAAAAGGCTGAGGACAGAGAGCTCTTTAAAGAGCTTTGTGAAGAGCTCGGCGAGCCTGTTCTTCCTTCAATTATTGCTAATTCAATGGATGAAGGCAAAAAAGCGGCGCTTGAAATCGGCTATCCAGTTGTTTTAAGACCGGCGTTTACACTCGGCGGAACGGGCGGCGGCTTTGCCGATAACGAAGAAGAATTCGTTGAAATAATGAAAAACGCTCTGAAGCTTTCACCTGTTCATCAGGTACTTATCGAAAAAAGCATTAAGGGCTTTAAAGAAATTGAATATGAAGTAATAAGGGATAAAAACGATACCGCTATTACTATCTGTAATATGGAAAATCTTGACCCTGTAGGTATTCATACGGGCGACTCAATCGTCGTTGCACCCAGTCAGACCTTAACAAATAAGGAATATCATCTCTTAAGAGACAGCGCTTTAAAGATTATAAGAGCGTTGAAAATTGAGGGTGGCTGTAATGTTCAGTTTGCGCTTGACCCTGAATCTTTCAATTATTATCTCATTGAGGTAAATCCGAGAGTTTCCCGTTCCTCGGCTCTTGCTTCAAAGGCAAGCGGATATCCGATAGCCAGAGTTTCGGCTAAAATTGCGGTCGGTATGACGCTTGATGAAATTCAGATAGCAAATACGCCTGCTTCGTTTGAGCCGACGCTCGACTATGTTGTTACTAAAATTCCGCGTTTCCCGTTTGATAAGTTTACATCGGCATCCAACAAGCTTTCAACTCAGATGAAGGCTACGGGCGAAATAATGAGCATTGGCAGAACGATTGAAGAAAGCTTGTTAAAAGGTATTCGTTCTCTTGAAATCGGCGTATGTCATCTTCACATGGCGAAGTTTGACGAAGAGTCAACCGAAGAAATGCTTAAATACATTTCAATCGGAACTGACGACAGAATTTTTGCAATTGCCGAATTAATAAGAAGAAAAACCGACCTCGGTCTTATTGCAAATGCAACGCAGATAGATATGCTTTTCCTTGATAAAATCAAGAATATTATCGAATGCGAAAATGAAATAAAAAACAATAAGTTTGATATTAAAACGCTTTATCACGCAAAGAAGATGGGCTTCTGTGATAAATTTATAGCAGTTCTCTGGGAAACAGACGAAAAATCGGTTTATGAACTCAGGATAAAGAATAATATCGTTCCCGTTTATAAAATGATTGATACCTGCGCTTCCGAATTTGACAGCTATATCCCGTATTTTTATTCAACCTATGAATCCGAAAACGAATCAATTGTCAGCGACAGAAAGAAAATAGTTGTTCTCGGCTCGGGTCCTATCAGAATAGGTCAGGGCGTTGAGTTTGACTATTCAACCGTTCACGCCGTAAAGACAATTAAGAATAACGGCTTTGAAGCGATTATTATCAATAACAATCCTGAAACTGTTTCAACGGACTACACGACAAGCGATAAGCTTTACTTTGAGCCGTTGACTGTTGAAGACGTTATGAACATAATTAACCTCGAAAAGCCAATTGGCGTTATAGCTTCACTCGGCGGTCAGACGGCTATTAATCTTGCCGAGCCTTTGATGGAGCGCGGCGTTAAAATGATAGGAACCGACGTTGAGGCTATTGACAGAGCCGAAAACAGAGATTCATTTGAGCATGTTCTTGAAAAGCTTAATATTCCTCAGCCGAAGGGCAGAGCCGTAACAAAGATTGAAGACGGCGTTAAGGCTGCCGAAGAAATCGGTTATCCCGTACTTGTAAGACCGAGTTATGTTCTCGGTGGCAGAGCTATGCAGATAGTTGCAAACGAGGAATCATTGAGAAAGTATCTTCAGACAGCAGTTGAAATTGACGAGGACAAGCCTGTTCTTGTTGATAAATACATTGAGGGCAAGGAATGTGAGGTTGACGCCGTTTGTGACGGAACGGACGTATTTATACCGGGAATTATGGAACACGTTGAAAGAACGGGTATACATTCGGGCGACAGTATCAGCGTTTACCCTTCTTTCAGCCTTAATGACGAAGTTAAAAAGGTAATAATTGATTATACTAAAAAGCTCGGTCTCGGTATTGGTATTGTCGGTCTTTATAACATTCAGTTTATTGTAGATAAGAATAACGACGTTTATATTATTGAAGTAAACCCGCGTTCTTCGAGAACTGTTCCTTTCCTTTCTAAAGCCACGGGATACTCGCTTGCCGATATTGCTACGCTTGCAATACTCGGAAAATCACTTAAAGAACAGGGTATTACCGAGATTTATCCTAAGGAAAAAGAACGCTGGTACGTAAAGGCTCCTGCTTTCTCATTCTCGAAAATAAGAGGACTTGACGCTTATCTTTCACCCGAAATGAAATCGACGGGAGAGGCAATCGGCTACGATAAAAAGATTACAAGAGCTTTGTATAAAGCCTTACAGGCTTCGGGAATGGCTGTTATGAATTACGGAACTATTTTCGTAACAATTGCTGATAAGGACAAGCAGGAGGCTCTTCCGTTAATCAGACGCTTCTATAACCTCGGCTTTAATATTGAGGCTACAAAGGGTACGGCTCAGTTCCTTAAATCTCACGGAATTAAGACAAGAGTAAAGGGGAAAATCAGTGAGGGAAGCGAGGAAATTCTCGATTCAATCCGTAAGGGCTACGTTACTTATGTAATAAACACAAGAGATATGAACTCGTTAAGTGAGGTCAGTGACGGTTATGAAATCAGGCGTTGCGCCGTTGAAAACAACGTAACAATGTTTACGGCTCTTGATACTGTCAGAGTTCTTCTTGACGTACTTGAGGAAACAACATTCGGCATTTCTACAATTGACGAATAGGAGTTATTATGAAACAAGGTGTTTTTACAGTTAAATCCAACAGATTTCTGACTGAAAATGTTCTTGAAATGATTTTAGAGGGCGATACGTCCGATATCAAAAGACCGGGTCAGTTTGTCAATATTAAGCTTAACGGACTTTATTTAAGACGACCTATTTCAGTTTGCGACTGTAAGGAAAATGAACTTAAAATCATTTATAAAACTGTCGGCAAGGGAACTGAAATGATGGCTGAAATGTCCGAAGGACAAAGGCTTGATGTTTTAACAGGTCTCGGTAACGGCTTCAATATTGCCAAATCAGGCGATAAACCCGTATTAATCGGCGGAGGGGTAGGTGTTCCGCCTATGTATCTTCTCTGTAAAAAGCTTATTGAAAAAGGCGTTAAACCGACAGTTATACTCGGATTCAATACACAGAAAGAAATATTTTATAAAGATGAGTTTGAATCCCTCGGAGTTAAAACACTTGTTACAACCGTTGACGGAAGCTTCGGTATAAAAGGCTTTGTAACCGACGCTCTCAAAGGTGTTGACTGTTCATATTATTTCTGTTGCGGGCCGATGCCTATGCTTAAAGCTGTTTATTCCGCCTGTGATACAAGCGGTCAGTTGAGTTTTGAAGAGAGAATGGGTTGCGGTATAGGCGCTTGTATGGGTTGTTCGTGCAAAACGATTACGGGATATAAAAGAATCTGCACAGAGGGTCCCGTTCTTGAAAAGGAGGAAATACTATGGTAAATCTTGCTGTTTCATTAAGCGGTATGAAGCTTGATAACCCGGTTATTCCCGCGAGCGGAACCTTTGGCTTCGGCTATGAATTCTCAAGATTTTACGACATTAACATTCTCGGTTCAATAGCGCTGAAAGGAACAACCGAAGAAAAGCGTTTCGGAAATCCGACGCCGAGAATTGCCGAATGTGAAGCGGGCCTTATTAATTCGGTGGGTTTACAGAATCCGGGAGTTGACGAGGTAATTTCAAATGAACTTAAAAAGCTCGCTAAAGTTTATAAAAAGCAGGTAATAGCAAATGTCAGCGGTTTTTCTGTTGAGGAGTACGCAAGAACCTGCGAAAAAATGGATAGGGAAGAACAGATAGGTATTATTGAAGTAAATGTAAGCTGTCCTAACGTTCATAACGGCGGAATGAGCTTCGGAACTGATACTAAAGCGGTTTCTTCTGTTGTAAAAGCCGTAAAGGAAGTTACAAAAAAGCCGATTTATATTAAGCTTTCACCTAATGTTACCGATATTACCGAAATTGCTAAGGCTTGCGAAGCCTCAGGCGCGGACGGAATCAGTCTTATTAACACTCTTTTGGGAATGAGAATTTCTCTTAAGACTAAAAAGCCGGTTATCGCCAATATAATGGGCGGTTTTTCGGGACCTGCAATTTTTCCCGTTGCTTTAAGAATGGTATATCAGGTATATGAAGCGGTAAATCTTCCTTTAATCGGAATCGGAGGAGTTTCATCAGCCGAGGACGTTATTGAAATGATGCTCGCAGGCGCAACTGCGGTTGAGGTCGGTGCGGCTAATCTTGTTGAGCCTTACGCCTGCAAGAACATCATTGAACAGTTACCCGAAACTGCGTTGAAATACGGTATAAATAATCTAACAGATATTATCGGAGGCGCTCATAATGGCTAAGGATGTAATAATAGCTTGCGATTTCAGTTCAAAAGAGGATACGTTTTCTTTTCTTGATAAATTTACCGATGTAAAGCCTTTTGTAAAAATCGGTATGGAGCTTTTTTATGCAGAGGGACCGGAAATAGTCAGAGAAATTAAGAAAAGGGGACATAGAATCTTTCTTGATTTAAAGCTTTGCGATATTCCGAATACTGTTAAAAAGGCTATGAGCGTTCTTTCGGGACTTGACGTTGATATGTGTAACGTTCACGCTTCGGGAACTATCGCTATGATGGAAGCGGCTGTTGAGGGCTTGACAAGACCTGACGGTACAAGACCTTTATTAATCGCCGTTACTCAGCTAACTTCAACAAGCGAAGAAAGAATGAGAAACGATTTGTTAATTGACAGACCTATTAATGTGGTTGTTGCTCATTATGCAAAAAATGCTGAAACAGCAGGTCTTGACGGAGTAGTATGTTCTCCTCTTGAGGCTTCTCTTGTTAAAGAAAACTGCGGAAAGGACTTTCTTACCGTAACTCCGGGAATTCGCTTTGCTGACGGAGAAATCGGTGACCAGGTAAGAATTACAACACCCGAAAAAGCAAGAGAAATCGGCTCGGATTATATTGTTGTCGGACGTCCGATTACAGCCGCCGAAAACCCCGTTGAAGCTTATAAAAGATGCGTTAAAGAATTTCTTTTAAAGGAGATTTAAGATGAATAAAGATATTTCTAAAGGATTGCTTTCAATTAATGCAGTGTTTTTAAGACCCGAACAGCCCTTTACCTGGGCAAGCGGAATTAAAAGCCCGATTTACTGTGATAACAGATTAATTCTTACTGCGCCTGAAATCCGTGATTTGGTTGAGGATGAAATTGCTCAGACGGTTGAAAAGGAATATCCGGAGTGCGAGGTTCTTATGGGAACAAGTACTGCGGGAATAGCTCACGCGGCGATTGTCGCAAACATTCTTGATTTGCCGATGGGTTATGTACGTTCAGGCGCTAAGGACCACGGCAGACAGAATCAGATTGAGGGAAAGCTCGAGAAGGGACAGAAGGTCGTTGTAATCGAAGATTTAATTTCAACGGGCGGCTCAGTTATCGAGGTTGTTGACGTTTTAAGAGAGGCAGGCGCTGAAGTTCTCGGTATTGTAAGTATTTTCACTTACTGTATGCAGAAAGGACTTGACAGACTTAAAGAAGCGAACATTAAAAACGTCAGCCTTACTGATTTTGACACTACTATTCAGGTTGCGGCTGAAGAAGGTTATATTAAAAAGGAAGATATTGAAAAACTTATTAAATTCAGAAACAATCCATCTGATGAAAGCTGGATAGGAGAATAAAATGAAGCATTTGATTGACATTTGCGATTTATCGGTCAGTGAGCTTGACTCATTAATGGAAAAAGCCATTGATATTAAGAATAATCCCGAAAAATACTCCGAAAAATGTAAGGGTAAAAAGTTGGCTACGCTTTTCTTTGAGCCTTCAACAAGAACAAGGCTGAGCTTTGAGGCGGCTATGTACGAGCTCGGCGGAAATGTTCTCGGTTTTTCCGAAGCGGGAAGCTCGTCGTCTTCAAAGGGCGAAAGCGTTGCCGATACGGCGAGAATTGTCGGTTGTTATGCCGATATTATCGCTATGCGTCATCCTAAGGAGGGCGCTCCGCTTGTTGCGTCAATGAAAGCGGGAATTCCCGTTATAAACGCAGGCGACGGAGGTCATCATCATCCGACCCAGACTCTTGCCGATTTATTGACAATAAAGATAAAAAAAGGCGGCTTTGATAACCTTACCGTAGGCTTGTGCGGCGACCTTAAATACGGAAGAACTGTTCATTCATTGATTATGGCTCTTTCTCGATATAAAAACATAAAGCTTGTCCTTATTTCTCCTGAAGAATTAAGAATTCCGAATTATGTTATTAAGGATATTATTATTCCTAATAATATGGAATATGTTGAAACCGCTGACCTTGAAAAGGCTATTCCGGAGCTTGATATTCTTTATATGACGAGAATTCAGCGCGAGCGTTTTGACAGCCTTGAAACCTATGAAAGACTTAAGGATAGTTATATACTTAACCGTGCTAAATTAAATAACGCTAAAAAGGATTTGTGTATTCTTCATCCGCTTCCGAGAGTTAATGAAATCTCTGTTGATGTTGACGATGACGAACGCGCCTGTTATTTTGAACAGGCTTTGAACGGAAAGTATATGAGAATGGCTTTAATTCTTAAGCTTCTTGGAATTGACGGGAAAAACATCGAGAAAAACACTTCTGAAGAAGAGCTTTGTTATGATTATAAATGTGAAAATCCCCGTTGCATAACCTCTGTTGAACAGGAATTACCTCATATATTTAAAAAATCCGATAAGGATAACGGCGTTTACCGTTGCATTTACTGTGAATCAAAAGCAAAAAACAACTAAAAAAATTTAAAATACAGTCGATTTTTCGGCTCTTTGCTGTCTTGACTGACAAAGCGTAATAATTTATAATTATTACATAATGTAATTTGCTTTTAAAACTGACGGATTTGTGGACAAAACCACAGGGGATTAAAAGCAATTGTTTAAATGTCGACCGTCTGGGCAGTCCTATATAAATAGGATTGCCCTGTAATTTTTTGGAGGTATTTATGAAAAAAATCGCTATTATAATGGGCTCGGACAGTGACCTACCTGTAGTTCAGAAAGCTATTGACGTTCTTAAAGAGTATTCTGCGCCTTATGAGGTTCACGTTTATTCGGCTCACAGAACACCTGTTGAAGCGAGAGATTTTTCGCTTAACGCAAGGAATAACGGTTTTGGAGTTATTATCGCCGCCGCAGGTAAGGCTGCTCATCTTGCAGGCGCAATTGCGGCAAACACAACTCTTCCCGTTATAGGAATTCCTGTTAAATCCTCTACGTTAGACGGTCTTGACGCTCTTTTATCGACAGTTCAGATGCCTTCGGGAATTCCTGTCGCAACCGTTGCTATTGACGGCGCAGCTAACGCCGCTCTTCTGGCTTTACAGATTTTATCGGTTGAGGATACGGTTCTTGCGGAAAAACTCAACACAGCACGTAAAAATGCCGCTGACGCGGTTTTGGCAAAAGATAAAACTATTTCTGAAAACTATTAATCGGAGGGATTATTTATGGAAAAGACAGTACAGATGTATGAGGGCAAGGCTAAAAAGGTTTTTGCCACTAATGACGAAAATTATTGCATAGTTTCCTATAAGGACGACGCAACTGCTTTTAACGGACTTAAAAAGGGAACAATCGTAGGCAAGGGCGTTGTTAACAATAAAATGAGCAACTACCTTATGCAGTTACTTGAAAAGAAGGGTGTTCCCACTCATTTTGTAGAGGAGCTTAACGACAGAGATACTGTTGTTAAAAAGGTACAGATAGTTCCTCTTGAAGTAATTATCAGAAATATTTCCGCCGGCTCATTTGCTAAGCGTTACGGCGTTGAAGAGGGTATAGTTTTTGACGAGCCTACAATCGAGTTTTCATATAAATGTGATGAGCTTGACGACCCGCTTATCAACGATTATCACGCTCTTGCATTAAAGCTTGCTACAAAAGAAGAGATTGAGAAGATTAAAGAGCTTGCTTTCAAGGTTAATGATGTTCTTAAGGAGTACTTTTTAACGCTTAATATCAAACTTGTTGATTTCAAACTTGAATTCGGCAGACTTCCCGACGGCACAATCGTTCTTGCAGATGAAATTTCACCGGATACCTGCCGTTTCTGGGACGCTACAACAAACGAAAAGCTTGATAAAGACCGCTTCCGCAGAGATATGGGCGGTGTTGAAGACGCATATAAGGAAATGATGAGAAGAGTTTTCGGTGAATAATTATTTGGAGGAAAACTTATGGGAGGATTTTTCGGCATAGCATCTGACCGCGAATGTCTTATGGACGTTTTCTTCGGTGTTGACTATCATTCACACCTCGGCACATACAGCGGCGGTTTAGCCGCTTATGACAGCGAAATCGGTTTACAGAGAAAAATTCATCATATTGACGGAGCGCCTTTCAGAACAAGATTCCGTAATATTTTCAGAGAAATGAAAGGCACTTCTGCAATAGGTTGTATCAGCGATACCCATCCTCAGCCGATGCTTATCCGTTCAAAGCTCGGCACTTACGCAATTTCTATTGTCGGTATAATAAACAATGCGGATAGCCTTATAGACGAATATCTGTCAAACGGCGGAATGCACTTTGACGCTATGACAGGCGGAAATATCAATTCGACCGAGCTTGTTGCGGCGCTTATAAATCAAAAGGACAATTTCAGGGACGGAATCCGTTTTGCTCAGAAATCCATTGAGGGAACAGCGTCAATTCTTATCCTTACCGATAAGGGTTCGATTATAGCGGCAAGAGACCTTGTCGGCAGGCTTCCCGTAATGATTGGCAAGGGCGAAAACGGATATGCTGTTTCTTTTGAGTCGTTTGCCTATCAGAAGTTAGGTTATGATGACTATAAGGAATTGGGACCCGGCGAAATAGTTGAATTTGACAGTGAAAAATATGTTCAGTTAATGCCTCCCGAAAAGAAAATGAAGATATGTTCTTTCCTCTGGTCTTATTACGGTTATCCGACTTCGACTTATGAGGGCGTTAACGTTGAAGCTATGCGCTATCGCAACGGAAGAATTCTTGCCGATATAGATAAAAAGAATAATCCTGACCTTAAAATTGACTATGTCGGAGGCGTTCCCGACTCGGGTACTCCGCACGCAATAGGTTATTCCAACGAAAGCGGTTTGCCTTTTGCGAGAGCGTTTATAAAATATACGCCTACCTGGTCAAGAAGCTTTATGCCCACTAATCAATCAGACAGAAACAAGGTTGCAAAAATGAAACAAATCCCTGTTTTTGATTTGATTAAAGGTAAAAACCTTCTTTTTGTTGACGATTCAATAGTCAGGGGAACTCAGTTAAGAGAAACTGTTGAATTCCTTTATGAAAACGGCGCTGCAAGCGTTCATATGCGTTCGGCTTGTCCGCCTATAATGTACGGTTGTAAGTTCCTTAATTTCTCACGTTCAACAAGTGAAATGGAATTGCTTGCAAGAAGAGTTATTCTTGAAAACGAGGGCGAAGAAGGCTTTAACCATATTGAAGAATATGCCGATTCTTCGACCGAAAGAGGTAAGGCGTTAAGAAGAATTATCTGTGAAAAGCTGAACTTTGCTTCTCTTGAATTCCAGTCGCTTGAAGGTATTATTGAGTCTATCGGAATTGACAGAGAAAAGCTTTGCACTTATTGCTGGGACGGAAAGGAATAACTGATGAACACTAATTCAAAATCCGATTCATACGCTGCTGCCGGTGTTGATATAACAGCCGGTTATAAAGCGGTTGAACTTATGAAAACGCATATTGCCCGTACCTTTGTCAACGGTAAGACAAGCGAAATCGGCGGTTTCGGCGGTTTATTTGACCTTGATTTGACGGGAATTAACAAGCCTGTTCTTGTCAGCGGCACAGACGGAGTAGGAACAAAGCTTAAATTGGCTTTTCTTATGGACAAGCACGACACAGTCGGTATTGACTGCGTCGCTATGTGCGTTAACGATATAATTTGCTGTGGCGCAAAGCCGTTGTTTTTCCTTGACTATATTGCCTGCGGAAAGAATTACCCTGAAAAGATTGCTCAAATCGTTTCCGGCGTAGCAGAGGGCTGTGTTCAGTCGGGCGCGGCTCTTATAGGCGGAGAAACGGCTGAAATGCCTGGTTTCTATCCCGTGGACGAATATGACCTTGCCGGCTTTTCTGTCGGCGTTGCGGATAAGGACAGAATAATTGATAATTCCACAATGCAGGAGGGTGACGTAATTATTGCTTTACCCTCAAGCGGAGTTCATTCTAACGGTTTTTCGCTTGTCAGAAAGGTTTTTGATGTTGAGAATTCCGATATTACTTCGCCTGTTGAAGAATTAGGCGGAAAATCAATCGGTGAAACACTTTTAACGCCTACAAAAATATATGTAAAACCCGTACTTAAGCTTATTGAAGGGGTTAAGGTTAAGGGTATTTCTCATATTACAGGCGGCGGCTTTTATGAAAACATTCCGAGAAGTATTCCCAAAGGGCTCGGAGCTTTAATAAATAAAAACGATATTCGTGTTCTTCCTATCTTTAAGCTTATTTCTCAAAAGGGTAATATAAGCGAAAGAGATATGTTCAATACTTTTAATATGGGCGTAGGCATGAGCATTGTTATAAGTGAAAACGATGTTGATAAAGCGCTTTCAATTCTCATCAATTGCGGCGAGGACGCTTATGTAATCGGTAAGATTATTAAAAGCGATGAAGGAGTTACAATATGCTGAAAACTCGAATAGCTGTTCTTGTTTCAGGCGGCGGAACAAATCTTCAGGCTTTGATTGACGCTGAGAAAAGCGGAGTTATTTCAAGCGGTGAGATTGTTCTTGTTATTTCCGATAACCCGAACGCTTATGCTCTCGAAAGAGCGAAAAATAATTCAATTAATACCTTTGTTGTCAATAAAAAGGAATGTTTTTCTCAGGCTGATTTTGAACAGAGGATTATTGATAAGCTCGTAAGCGAGAAAATCGAATTAATTGTTCTTGCGGGCTTTATGAAAATTCTTACGGAAAATTTTACGTCAAGATACCCCGAAAGAATAATCAATATTCATCCGTCGCTTATCCCTTCATTCTGCGGTGAAGGCTTTTACGGACTTAAGGTTCACGAAAAGGCTCTTGAATACGGCGTAAAGGTTACAGGAGCTACAACTCATTTTGTTAACGAAATACCCGACGGCGGTAAAATAATAATGCAAAAAGCTGTTGAAATTCAGGACGGCGATACACCCGAAATTCTTCAGAAACGTGTTATGGAACAGGCTGAATGGATAATTCTTCCTCAATCCGTTGAAAAGGTATCAAAAATTATAAAGGAGAATAAATAATGGATATTTACAAGATTAATGACATTTACGAACTCATTAAGGGCAATTCCTATGTCGGCAGGGGAATTGTTATCGGCAAATCCAAAGACTCCGAAAAGGCTTGTGTTGCCTATTTCATTATGGGCAGAAGTGCTAATTCAAGAAACAGAATTTTTACTGTTAAAAACGGCGAAGTATTTACCGAGCCTTTTGACGCTTCAAAGGTTGAAGACCCGAGCCTTATTATTTACGCAGCTTTAAGACAGTATGGCGATTATCTTATCGTAACTAACGGCGACCAGACAGATACAATTTATGACTCAATTAAAGGCGGCGATTCGTTCAGCGAAGCCCTTACTTTAAGATGCTTTGAGCCTGATAAGCCGAATTATACCCCTCGTATAAGCGGTATTCTTATTTTTGAAAATAACGATTTCACTTATGAAATGAGTATTCTTAAGAGCATTGACGAAGATGGAAGCGATTGCGCCCGTTACACCTTCAGCTATCCGTCTAAGGCCGGCTTGGGTCATTTTATTCATACCTACGTTTGTGACGGAAATCCCATTCCTACCTTCCAGGGCGAACCCGAAAGAGTTGAAATTGACTCTGATATTGACGCTTTTACTGATAAGCTTTGGGACGCTCTTGATGAAGATAATAAGATTTCTTTGTATGTTCGCTATGTTGACCTTAAAAGCGGCGAGTATGAAGAAAGATTAATTAATAAAAATAAATAAAGGAGTAACTGAAATGAAAGAATTTGAACTTAAATACGGTTGTAATCCTAATCAGAAGCCCTCTAAGATTTATATGAGAGACGGAAGCGAGCTTCCTATCGAAATCCTTTCCGGCAGACCCGGTTATATTAATTTCCTTGACGCATTCAATTCATGGCAGTTGGTTAAAGAATTAAAAGAAGCTCTCGGGCTTCCTGCTGTTACTTCTTTTAAGCATGTCAGCCCTACATCTGCGGCAGTTGGAATCAAGCTTTCCGAAAAGCTTAAAAAGGCTTGCTTTGTTGATGATATAGAGGGTCTTGACGACAGCCCGCTTGCCTGTGCTTATGCCAGAGCAAGAGGTACTGACCGTATGTGCTCGTTCGGCGACTGGGTTGCTCTTTCAGATGTTTGCGATGTAACAACCGCTTTACTTATTAAGCGTGAGGTTTCCGACGGCGTTATCGCTCCCGGTTATGAACCCGAAGCGCTTGAAATCCTTAAATCAAAGAGAAAAGGCAACTATAATATCGTTAAAATTGACCCTGATTATGTTCCCGAAGAGCAGGAAACAAAGCAGGTTTTCGGTATTACATTTGAGCAGGGAAGAAACAACTTTAAGATTAATAAGGAACTTCTTTCGAACGTTGTTACGGCTAATAAGAATTTACCCGAAAGCGCAGTTCGTGACCTAATAATTTCGCTTATTACTCTTAAATATACACAGTCAAATTCAGTTTGCTTTGCAGTTGACGGACAGGCTATCGGCGTCGGCGCAGGTCAGCAGTCGAGAATTCACTGTACCCGTCTTGCCGGCTCTAAGGCAGATACCTGGTTCTTAAGACAGGCTGATAAGGTTCTTAATCTTCCTTTCAGAGAGGATTTAGGCAGACCTGAAAGAGATAACGTAATTGACGGATATATTAATCAGAATGAAGAGGACGTTTGCGCAGACGGTAACTGGCAGAAATATTTTACTGTTCAGCCGTCACCGTTTACAAGAGAGGAACAGAGAGCTTATCTTGATACCGTTACTGATGTTGCACTCGGTTCCGACGCTTTCTTCCCGTTCGGCGATAATATTGAGCGCGCTTATAAGAGCGGAGTTAAATATATTGCCGAACCCGGCGGCTCAATCCGTGATGACCTTGTTATTGAAACCTGCGACAAATACGGTATTGCTATGGCGTTTACGGGAATGAGACTTTTCCACCATTAATTTGTTAGGAGATAATATATGTTGTTTTTAGATGAACTTAAACAGTATGATAATGAAGTTTTTGAAGCTTGTAACAGCGAGCTTAAGCGCCAGCAGGGCAATATAGAGCTTATTGCTTCGGAAAACATTGTTTCAAAGGGCGTTTTGCTCGCTATGGGCAGCGTTCTTACAAATAAATACGCAGAAGGATATCCCGACCACCGTTATTACGGCGGTTGTCAATGTGTTGACGTTGTTGAGAATATCGCGAGAGACAGGGCTAAAGAGCTTTTCGGAGCTGAGCATGCTAATGTTCAGCCTCATTCGGGCGCTAACGCTAATCTTGCCGTTTTCTTTGCTCTTCTTGAGCCGGGCGATACAGTAATGGGTATGAACCTTGCTCACGGCGGTCATCTTTCCCACGGTTCACCTGTCAATATTTCAGGTAAATATTTCAATATTGTTCCTTACGGCGTAAATCCCGTTACAGAAACAATTGATTATGACGAAATGGAAAGAATTGCCCTTGAATGTAAACCGAAACTCATTGTTTCGGGTGCGTCGGCATATTCAAGAATTATTGATTTCAAGCGTATCCGTGAAATTTGCGACAAGGTCGGCGCTTATATGATGGTCGATATAGCTCATATCGCAGGTCTTGTTGCTGCCGGACTTCATCCGTCACCCGTTCCTTATGCAGACGTAGTTACAACTACTACCCATAAAACTCTTCGCGGACCGAGAGGCGGACTTATCCTCTGTAAAGAAAGTCTTGCAAAACAGATTGATAAGGCGATTTTCCCCGGTACTCAGGGCGGCCCGTTAATGCATATTATCGCGGCTAAGGCTGTTGCTTTCGGCGAAGCTCTTAAGCCTGTATTTAAGGCTTATCAGCAGCAGATTATAACTAACGCAAAAGTTCTTTCCGAAGATTTATATAACGAGGGCTTTAAGCTTGTTTCGGGCGGTACGGACAATCACCTTATGCTTCTTAACCTTATTCCTTTCGGTGTAACGGGTAAAGACCTTGAAAAAAGACTTGACGAGGTTCATATTACGGCAAATAAGAACGCTATTCCCAACGATCCGCAGAGTCCGTTCATTACAAGCGGTCTTCGTGTGGGTACTCCTGCTGTTACAACAAGAGGCTTCAAGGAAGACGAAATGCATTTAATTGCAAAATGGATTAAAGATATTACAGTTGATTTTGAAGGCAATAAATCAAGAGTTCTTTCAGAGGTTAAAGAGCTTTGTGACAAATATCCGATTTATTAATTTGAGGGTTAATTATGAAATTACTCGTAGTCGGTTCGGGCGGACGTGAACACGCCATAATCAAACAGTTAAAAAAGAATAATAATGTTGAAAAGGTTTACGCTTTACCCGGTAACGGCGGTATAGCCGCTGACGCCGAATGTGTTAATATCGGCGCAAAGGATATTGACGGTATAGTTGAATTTGCTTATAATAACAAAATTGATTTTGCCGTTGTAGCTCCCGACGACCCGTTGGTTTTAGGCTGTGTTGACGCCCTTGAAGCGCACGGGATTCCGTGCTTCGGACCGAATAAGGATGCCGCTATAATTGAAGGCAGTAAGGTATTTTCAAAAAATCTTATGAAAAAATACGGTATTCCGACTGCAGAATATGAGGTATTTTCAGATATTGAAAGCGCTTTGAAATATCTTGAAACTGCGCCTATACCTACTGTTATAAAGGCTGACGGACTTGCTCTTGGAAAGGGAGTTATAATCGCTTTCACAAGAGAAGAAGCAATAAACGCCGTTCGTTCTATGATGGAGGATAAAATCTTCGGTGAAAGCGGCGCGAATATTGTAATTGAAGAATTTCTTGAGGGTCCTGAGGTTTCGGTTCTTTCATTTACCGACGGCAAAACAGTTGTTCCTATGATTTCATCAATGGATCATAAGAGGGCAAAGGATAACGACGAAGGGTTAAATACGGGCGGTATGGGAACTGTTGCTCCTAACCCTTATTACACAAAATCCGTTGCCGACGAGTGTATGGAAAAAATCTTTCTTCCGACAATAAACGCTATGAATATGGAAGGAAGAACATTCAAAGGATGCCTGTATTTCGGTCTTATGATAACGAAGGACGGACCGAAGGTTATTGAGTATAACTGCCGTTTCGGAGACCCCGAAACTCAGGTCGTTTTACCTTTGCTTAAAACCGATTTGCTTGATATTTTTACGGCTGTAAGAAATGAAAAGCTTTCTCAGATTAATGTTGAATTTTCTGATGAAAACGCCTGTTGCGTTATAATGGCTTCCGACGGTTATCCTCAGAAATATAACACCGGCTATGAAATTTCTTTACCCGAAGAAAACGGCTTTGAAATCTTTATTGCAGGCGCAAAAAATGAAAACGGAAAGCTTCTTACAAGCGGAGGAAGAGTTCTCGGCGTTACTGCTAAAGGCAGTTCACTTGAAGAAGCGATTGAGAAATCATATAAAGCAGTTGAAAAAATCAGCTTTGAAAACGCTTATTACCGAAAAGATATCGGTCAGAGGGCCCTTAAGGCTTTTAAATAAAGGGGAGTAATATGGTTTACAGAATTTTTGTTGAAAAGCGTAACGGACTTACTAACGAAGCCAACGCACTTAAAAGCGATATAAAAAATACGCTGGGAATTAAGCTTGAGAATTTAAGAATTCTTAACAGGTATGACGTTGAAAACATTGACAGCGAGCTTTTTGATTACTCTGTCAAAACTGTTTTTTCCGAACCACAGCTCGATATTGTTACATCTTCATTAAATTATAATGAGGGTGATAAGGTGTTTGCCGTTGAGTTTTTGCCCGGTCAGTTTGACCAGCGCGCCGATTCTGCCGCCCAGTGTATTCAGATTATTTCACAGAAAGAAAAACCGCTTGTCCGTACTGCAAAGGTTTATGTTCTTTCGGGCGAGGTAAGTGAAAACGAAGTAAACCAGATTAAGAAATATGTAATTAACCCCGTTGAAGCAAGAGAAGCTACTCTTGAAACCTTTTCGACATTAAAGACAGATTATGATATACCCACAACCGTTGAAACACTTGAGGGCTTTATAGAATTTAACGACAGTCAGCTTAACGATTTTGTTAAGAAATACGGTCTTGCGATGGATTTTGACGACCTAAAATTCTGTCAGGATTACTTTAAGAGTGAAAAGAGAAATCCCACAATAACCGAAATCAGAATGATAGATACCTACTGGTCAGACCATTGCCGTCATACTACGTTCTTAACAACAATCGACAGCGTCAAATTTGAGGACGAGCTTTTACAGAAAGCTTATGACGATTATATTTCCGTAAGAAAGGCTATTAACAGAACTAAGCCTGTTAATCTTATGGACCTTGCTACAATTGCGACAAAATATCTTAAACAGCAGGGTAAGCTTCCGCTTCTTGACGAGTCGGAGGAAATTAACGCCTGCACTGTTAAAATGACAATTAAGGTCGACGGCGAGGATGAAGAATGGCTTTTGCTTTTTAAAAATGAAACGCATAACCATCCTACCGAAATCGAGCCGTTCGGCGGCGCGGCAACCTGTATAGGCGGCGCAATCCGCGACCCGCTTTCGGGCAGAAGCTATGTCTACGCCGCTATGCGTGTTACGGGCGCTGCTGACCCGTTAAAGCCTTTTAACGAGACGTTAGAGGGGAAATTACCTCAAAGAAAAATTGTTACTACTGCGGCGGCAGGCTACAGCTCATACGGTAATCAGATCGGTCTTGCTACAGGTCAGGTTGACGAAATTTATCACGAGGGCTATGCCGCAAAACGCATGGAAATCGGCGCTGTAATTGCAGCTGCTCCTAAAGAAAACGTCAGACGTGAAAGACCCGTTGACGGAGATATAGTAATTCTTCTCGGCGGTAAAACAGGCCGTGACGGTTGCGGCGGCGCTACGGGTTCGTCTAAATCCCATACGCTTCAGTCTCTTGAAAGCTGTGGCGCTGAAGTTCAGAAGGGTAATGCTCCCGAAGAAAGAAAATTACAGAGATTATTCAGAAATAAAGAAGCGTCTTTACTTATTAAGCGTTGTAACGATTTCGGCGCAGGCGGTGTATCGGTTGCTATAGGCGAGCTTGCTGACGGACTTGAAATTGACCTTAATGCAGTTCCTAAAAAATATGACGGACTTGACGGAACAGAGCTTGCCATTTCCGAGTCGCAGGAAAGAATGGCTGTTGTAGTCGCAAAAGAGGATGTTGAAAGATTCAAGGAACTCGCTTACAGCGAAAACCTTGAAGCAACAGTTGTTGCCGTAGTTAAAGCAGATCCAAGACTTCGTATGAACTGGAACGGCAAGACTATTGTTGATATTTCAAGGGATTTTCTTAATTCAAACGGCGCTGAAAAGCATATTGATATTTGTCCCGAAAAGTTAGCCGATTATAATAAGAATACTCCTAATGATTTCGTTAACGGTTATAAAGAATTAGCAGGTGATTTGAACGTTTGCTCAAAGCGCGGTTTATCAGAACGCTTTGACTCAACAATAGGCGCAGGTACTGTTCTTATGCCTTTCGGTGGAAAGAATCAGTTAACTCCTATTCAGGCTATGGTTAACAAGATTTCAGTTGAGAAAAAGCATACTGACGACTGTTCATTTATGGCTTGGGGTTATAACCCGTTTATAACCGAGAAAAGCCCTTATCACGGCGCATATCTTGCTGTTATTGAATCTGTTTCAAAGCTTATAGCTACGGGCGCTGCATTTGAAGAAGTTTATCTCACTTTCCAGGAATATTTTGAAAAACCGAATAAAGACCCAAAGCGTTGGGGTAAGCCTCTTTCGGCGCTTTTAGGCGCATTTGAAGCTCAAAAGGATTTAAGTATCGCCTCTATCGGCGGCAAGGATTCAATGAGCGGAAGCTTTGAAAACATTGACGTTCCGCCTACGCTGGTTTCCTTTGCAGTTACACACGATACTGTTGATAAGGTTGTAACTCCCGAGTTTAAAGGCGCAGGTCATAAGGTAGTTATTATTAAGACGGATTATAACGAAAATAATCTTCCCGATACGGCTTCTTTACTTAAGAACTTTGATATAATAAAAGAACTTAATGAAAAAGGCGAGGCATTGTCCTGTTATACTCCTACCTACGGCGGAATTGCGGAAGCAATTCTTAAAATGGCTATGGGTAACGCTATCGGATTTAAATATAACAGTGAAATATCAGTTGAAGATATTTTCGGTTATAATTACGGCTCATTTATAGTTGAACTGAAAAATGATTTGGAAATCGGCGAGACGCTCGGTTATACTACGGAAGAAAAGTCTATTGAATATCGCAGCAATAAACTTGAACTTGAACAACTGGTTTCAATTTACGAGAATAAATTAGAGCCCGTCTTCGCCTGCAATATTAAGCAGGAAAACATCACCGCAGAAAACTTTACTTATAAAACAGAAAATAGAGTTTCACCTGCAATTAAAACCGCCCAGCCGAAGGTTCTTATTCCCGTATTCCCCGGTACTAACTGTGAATTCGATACGGCTAAGGTTCTTCGTGACGCAGGCGCAGAGCCCGAAATTATTGTTATAAACAATCTTTCTTCAAGCGATATTTCACAGTCGGTTGAGTATTTTTCAAAACAGCTTAAACAGTCACAGATTGTGTTCATCCCCGGCGGTTTTTCAGGCGGCGACGAACCCGACGGTTCAGGTAAATTTATTACGGCGTTCTTCAGAAACGCCGCTATTAAAGAACAGGTAACTGATTTGCTCGAAAACCGCGACGGACTTATGTGCGGTATCTGTAACGGCTTCCAGGCGCTTATAAAGCTCGGTCTTGTTCCTTACGGAAAGATAATTGATACCGACGAAACCTGTCCGACGCTTACCTTTAACACTATTAACCGTCACCAGTCAAGGCTTGTCAGAACAAGAATTGCTTCAAATAAATCGCCCTGGCTTATGAACACAAATGTCGGAGATATTTATACCGTACCGATTTCTCACGGTGAAGGCAAATTCTTCTGTTCTGACGAATTGGTAAGAAAGCTTGCAGAAAACGGACAGATAGCAACCCAGTATGTTGATTTAAACGGTAACGCTTCAGCCGATATTCACTTCAATCCGAACGGCTCTGCGTTTGCAGTTGAGGGTATTACTTCTCCCGACGGAAGAGTATTCGGTAAAATGGGACATTCCGAAAGAATCGGTAACGGTCTTTATAAAAATGTTGACGGGGTTTACGATATGGGTATGTTCCGTTCGGCAGTTGAATATTTTAAATAATTTAAAACAGAGGTCTTTTTAAGACCTCTGTTACACTTTGTTATGAAAAATTATATTGCTTCGCTTTTCAAAACTAAAAACAGTGAAAACAGACTGTATCTAATTGACTTCTTGCGTGGATTTACTATTATCAATATGATTTTATACCACGCTGTCTGGGATATGGTCTATCTACTTGATTTCAATATTCCTTGGTTTAAGGGAAGTTCGGGATTTATCTGGCAACAGGCGATATGCTATTCCTTTATTCTTATTTCGGGATTTTGCATTAATCTTTCAAAGAACGGTTTTAAGGGCGGAATTGTTGTATTTATCTGCGGAATAATTGTTTCTGCCGTAACCTTTTTGTTTATGCCCGAAAATTCAATTCTTTTCGGTATTTTAACGTTTTTAGGCTCGGCAATGATAATAACCGTTCTTTTTATTAAGCCATTAAAAAGAGTAAATTCTTTTGTCGGTTTAATAATTAATATTTTACTGTTTATTATTTTAAGACATATAAATGACGGCTATATAGGACTTTTTGACATATTTACAGTTCAGATTCCCGTATTCTTATATAACGGTTATTTTGCTTCGTTTATCGGATTTACTGATAAAAGTTTTATTTCGGCGGATTATTTTTCTGTTTTACCATGGATTTTCCTTTTCCTGACGGGTTATTATTTCGGCAGAATTGTAAAAATAGAAGAAAAGGGGAAAGAGTATGGATTCTTAAAAATGAAGATACCGATTTTAAATTATATAGGTCAACATTCGCTTATTATTTACCTTGTCCATCAGCCGGTTTTATATATTTTTACTTTAATATACAATTCATTATAAAATCAGCAACGCAGGAAAGATTTTCTGCGTTGTTTTTATTTACATAACCGAACATTTGTGTTATAATAAAACGAATTATGAAGAAAGGGGACGGCGTAATGGATAAATTCGTTCTTCACAGTGATTTCAAGCCGACAGGAGACCAGCCCGAAGCTATTGAAGCGCTTGTAAACGGTATTAATCAGGGTTATATGGAACAGACCCTGCTCGGCGTTACGGGAAGCGGTAAAACGTTTACTATGGCTAACGTAATTGAAAAATGTAACAGACCGACCTTAATTCTTGCTCATAATAAAACGCTCGCCGCCCAGCTTTGTTCGGAGTTTAAAGAATTTTTCCCCGAAAATGCGGTTGAATATTTTGTTTCATATTATGATTATTATCAGCCGGAGGCTTATATTCCCTCAACCGACACCTACATTGAAAAGGATTCGGCGATTAACGATGAAATTGATAAGCTCCGTCATTCGGCGACATCTGCTCTTTCCGAAAGACGAGACGTTATAATCGTTGCTTCCGTTTCCTGTATTTATACTCTCGGCGACCCGATTGATTACAGAAATATGGTTATTTCTCTTCGCGAGGGTATGACTAAAAACCGTGATGAATTATTAGAAAAGCTTGTTTCTATTCAGTATGAAAGAAACGATATAAACTTTATCAGAAATAAGTTCAGAGTTAGGGGAGATACGGTTGAGGTTTTTCCCGTTTATTCAAATGATACGGCAATAAGAATTGAATTCTTCGGCGACGAAATTGACAGGATTTCGGAGTTTAACCCGCTTACCGGTGAAACAAAAAACGTTGTAAAACATGTTGCGATTTATCCTGCTTCTCACTATGTTGTTTCGCATGACAGACTTGAAAAAAGCTGTGAAGCCTTAAGACAGGAGATGGAGGAAAGGGTTAAACAGTTTGAAAGCGAGGGAAAACTGCTCGAAGCTCAGAGAATCAGGCAGAGAACTGAATACGATATAGAAATGCTTCTTGAAACAGGTTTCTGTAAGGGAATTGAAAACTATTCAAGAGTTATGTCGGGTCGTCCTGCAGGTTCGGCTCCTTTCACTCTTCTTGATTATTTTCCCGATGATTTTCTTCTTTTCGTCGATGAATCCCACGTTACGCTTCCTCAGGTTAGAGGTATGTACGGCGGCGACCGTTCAAGAAAAGAAAATCTTGTTGAATTCGGTTTCAGGCTTCCGTCCGCATTTGACAACAGACCGCTTATGTTTGATGAGTTTTATAAAAAAGTCGGACAAAAGGTCTTTGTAAGCGCAACTCCTGGCGACTTTGAAAAACAGAAAAGTAAACAGATTGTTGAACAGGTAATAAGACCTACCGGACTTCTTGACCCCGAAATTACGGTTAAGGGAACAGAAGGTCAGATTGACGACCTGCTTTCGGAAATCAATTTAAGAGTTGAAAGAAAAGAGCGTGTACTTGTCACTACGCTGACTAAAAAAATGGCGGAGGATTTGACAGATTATCTTTCAGACAGAGGTATTAAGGTCAGATATATGCACTATGACATTGACACCATTGAAAGAATGGAGATTATCCGCGACCTACGTTTAGGTGAGTTTGATGTTCTTGTCGGTATAAATCTTCTCCGTGAAGGACTTGATATTCCCGAGGTGTCGCTTGTTGCAATCCTTGACGCTGACAAGGAAGGCTTTTTACGTTCGGAACAGTCACTTATTCAGACTATCGGCCGAGCCGCAAGAAACTCGCACGGCGAGGTTATTATGTACGCCGATTCTGTTACTCCGTCAATGGAAAGAGCCTTGACGGAAACTTACAGACGCCGTGAAAAGCAGATGAAGTATAACGAAGAGCATAATATTACTCCGACTACCATTAATAAGGGAGTCAGGGAGATACTTGAAATCAGCTCTCATAAGGAAAAGAATTTAAGACATCTTAAGCCTCAGGAAAAGGAAAAGATGATAAAGGAATTAACTGCCGAAATGAAAGCGGCGGCAAAGCTTCTTGAATTTGAACATGCGGCGTTTCTCCGTGACCGTATCAATGAACTGAGAAAGGGTAAGTAATGGCTAATAAAGATATAGTTATTAAAGGCGCAAGAGAAAATAATCTTAAAAACATTGATTTGACAATTCCCCGTGACAGACTCGTTGTTTTTACGGGTCTTTCCGGCTCGGGTAAATCGTCGCTTGCTTTTGATACGATTTATGCCGAGGGACAAAGGAGATATGTCGAATCGCTTTCTTCTTACGCCCGTATGTTTTTAGGTCAGATGGACAAGCCTCACGTTGATTCAATTGACGGGCTTTCTCCTGCTATTTCAATTGACCAGAAAACAACATCAAAGAATCCTCGCTCAACCGTCGGAACAGTTACCGAAATTTACGATTATTACAGATTACTTTTTGCAAGAATCGGTATTCCGCACTGTCCTATCTGCGGAAGGGTTATCTCAAAACAGACCGTTGATATGATAGTTGATTCGGTGCTTAAACTTGAAAAAGGAACGAAAATTCAGGTTATGGCGCCGATAGCAAGAGGCAAGAAGGGCGAATATGCTAAGGAGCTTTCTTCAGCCGCTAAATCGGGCTTTGTCAGAGCGAGAATTGACGGTATTATATACGACCTTTCGGAAGCTCCCAAACTTGAAAAAAACATAAAGCATAATATCGAAATTATTATTGACCGTCTTGTTGTAAGTGAAGACATACGCTCACGCCTTGCAGATTCGGTTGAGACGGCTTCTAAGTTAACGGGAGGGTTAATCCTTGTCGACGTAATAAACGGTGAGGAAATGCTTTTCTCACAGAATTTTGCCTGCCCCGAACATAATATTTCAATTGATGAATTAAGTCCGAGACTTTTTTCTTTCAATAATCCTTTCGGCGCCTGTCCTAAATGCTCGGGTCTCAGTGTTTTTATGCGCGTTGACGAAAATCTTGTTATTCCGAATAAAAAGCTTTCAATAAATCAGGGCGCTATTAAAGCAAGCGGATGGTCAAAGGTTGAGGGCGGAACCATAGCTCAGATGTATTTTGAAGCTTTGGGTGAAAAATACGGCTTTACCGTTGACACTCCGATAGAAAAGATTTCAAAAGACGGTTTAAGAGCTATTCTTTACGGTACAAAAGGCGAAAAGCTGACTATGCACCGCACTAATGTTTACGGAACAGGTACTTATAAAGCCGAATTTGAGGGAATTATAAACAACCTTGAACGCAGATATAATGAAACGACGAGCGATTGGTCAAAATATGAAATCGAGCAGGTTATGACCGAACAGAAATGTGAAGCATGTAACGGAAAACGTTTAAACCCGATTGCTCTTGCCGTAACCGTCGGAGGAATAAACATTGACGACCTTGTTAATATGTCGGTAGTCAAAGAGCTTGAATTTATTAATAATCTTGAGCTTTCCGAAAGGGATAAAATAATCGCAGATTTAATTATAAAAGAGATTAAATCAAGGCTTACCTTTCTTGACAGCGTCGGTCTCGGTTATCTTACCTTATCCCGTCAGGCAGGCACTCTGTCGGGCGGTGAAAGCCAGAGAATAAGACTTGCAACTCAAATCGGTTCGTCGTTGATGGGGGTACTTTATATCCTTGACGAGCCGAGTATAGGACTTCACCAGAGGGATAACGATAAGCTTCTTGAAACGCTTAAAAATCTCCGTGATTTAGGTAATACCCTAATTGTTGTTGAACACGATGAAGACACAATGAGGGCGGCTGATTATATTGTCGATATCGGACCCGGAGCAGGTATTCACGGCGGTGAGGTTGTTGCGACGGGAACGGTTGACGATATAATTAAAAACGAAAATTCCATTACCGGACAGTATCTTAGCGGAAAAAGAAAGATTGAAGTTCCCGAAAAAAGAAGAAAAGGCAACGGTAAAAAGCTTAAGGTTATAGGCGCTAAGGAAAATAACCTTAAGAATATTGACGTTGAAATTCCGCTCGGCGAGTTTGTTTGCGTAACAGGCGTTTCGGGTTCGGGAAAATCATCTTTAATTAATGAGATTCTTTACAAACGCCTTGCAAATGAACTGAATCTGGCAAAAAAGGTTGTAGGAAACCATAAGGATATTAAGGGAATTGAATATCTCGACAAGGTTATTGATATTGACCAGTCGCCGATAGGAAGAACGCCTCGTTCCAATCCCGCAACCTACACAGGCGTTTTTAACGATATAAGAGAATTGTTTGCTGCAACACAGGATTCAAAAATCAGAGGCTACAATGCCAGCAGATTTTCGTTTAATGTAAAGGGCGGAAGGTGTGAGAGTTGCCAGGGCGACGGAATTGTTAAAATTGAAATGCACTTCCTTTCCGACGTTTATGTACCGTGTGAGGTTTGTAAGGGTAAAAGATATAACCGTGAAACTTTAGAGGTAAAATATAAGGGTAAGAATATTTATGAAGTTCTTGAAATGACGGTTGAGGAAGCGTTGTATTTCTTTGAAAATCAACCTAAAATCAAGCGTAAGCTTCAAACTTTATATGACGTCGGTCTTGGTTATATTAAAATCGGTCAGCCTGCTACAAGTCTTTCCGGAGGCGAAGCCCAGAGAGTAAAGCTTGCTACCGAGCTTTCAAAGCGTTCAACGGGTAAGACAATTTATATACTTGACGAGCCTACGACAGGACTTCATACCGCAGACGTTCACAAGCTTATTGAGGTACTTCAAAAGCTTGTTGATACGGGAAATACTGTTCTCGTTATTGAGCATAATCTTGACGTTATAAAATGCGCGGATTATATTATTGACCTCGGTCCCGAGGGCGGAGACGAGGGCGGAAAAATTGTTGCAACGGGAACACCCGAACAGGTTGCAAAAGTTAAAGAATCATATACAGGACAGTATCTTAAAAAGATGCTCTGATATAAAGAAAAAACACCGTAGTATCAAACTACGGTGTTTTATTTTTCTGTTAGTCTAAATCTTCAAACATTGCTGTTTCAATCAGTCTTGAGCTTTTGTTATCGGTAGTTTCTTCATCCTTGGAATTATCGTAATCCCACCAACCTTTTCTTACAATGTCAGAAATACGTTTATTCTTTCTTGTTATAATAAAAATTATCAGTAGGAGAATAAGCGTAAATACTGAAATCAAAGCTCCGTAAATAAGACCCTGGGGCATAAACTTAAACTCAACGGTGTGTTCGCCTTCAGTTAAATCAAAGGCAAGAAAAGCGTTTGAAACGGCGTAATAATCGGTCTTTTTACCGTCAACAAAAACAGTCCAGCCCTTGTCGTAGGGGATTGAAGTAAACATAACTCCGTCATAAGTCATATTTACTTTTCCCTTAACGTCAGTTTCTTTAAAATCAATATCATAAACCGAATTTTCGTTGATAATATTAAAGCCTCTGATAAAGTTATCAATATTCAAGCCTGCTGCATAGAACTGAATGGTTTCGTCGCCCTTATCCTCGGGAATATTTGCCTGAATGAAAATGCTTTCGCCTGCGTTATGGAAGCCAAGGTCAATAATATTGAAATTATTATCCATATTCTGACTTCTTTCAAGAAAATCGCCTGAAATTGTAACGGACTTTGCATTTCTCGATTTAAGATAGATATAAACGTTTTCATCCTTAGGAACAACAATTTCGATAGTGTATGATGCTGCGTCGCCGCTGTGTTCCTTATTGGCGTTCATTGAGCCCGATTCAATTTCGCCCGGATAGAATTCAAAAATATTATTGTAACTGACATATTCTATCGGTATATAATCAAATACGTTTTCAACTCCCGAAGCAGCCTCAAACCAATCGGACTGAAGAACAAACGGGCTTTTTACTGACGAGGTTTCCCAATCTTTCATTTCGTCTGTAACGCCGTATGCCAAAGGTAAGGCATACTTGTTTTTATATGCAAAATAAGTGTCGTTACCGCATACATCCTCGTATAATTCGCCGTTATTAATTGCGTCATCGTTATCAAGAACATATTTTACGTCGAACATAGCGTTAAATACTGCGGTCTGGGGATGATAGGTGAAACTGTTTATATAGTTACCCATTAGTCCGAGGTCACGCATAGCGTTTGAAAGCTTTTCGTTAGCCATCGAAGAGAAAACGGATGTGCCGTTATAATAGTACCAGCTGTTATCCATTCTCGTAAGAAGGTCGCTTTGTTCAAGCCTGTAAAAACTGTCGTCCTGCTTTTTAACGTTATTATAGACGTTTTCAAAATCATTGTAATTAGCGAGATAATTGGTATGAGATTGACTCATACTGTAATTATTGGTATTTGCTACTGCAATTTCCGAACCGCAGGTACAAAGAAGTAATAATGCGACAATTGTATAAGAATAATTCTTGTTTTTAAAAAGCGTGATAATAACCGTATAAATACCCGTAAACGCAATTGAAATCCAGAAAGCGATATCTGTTAAATTCTGAACATCAAGTTTTTCTGCGAGAACTATAAAGCCCATAACGGCAATTCCGACCGTAAGGAAATTCTTAGCCGAATAATCCTTTATATTGTCAAAGGCTTTAAAAGCCATAATGAGTAATATAAAGGAATACATAAACGAAAATCTGTAGGGCAAATCATTCGGGAAATGGAAGCCGTGCCAGATATAGTTAAGATAATTAATATTAACGCTTAACAGCATAATGAGAATAAGGCCTATGTGCATTGCCTTTTCTTTTATGCTGATTTTTTTATTGAAAAGATAAAGAGGAACAAGCATAACGGTCAGAATACCGCTGTAAATATTCGGCAAAACAACGTCGCCGCTGCTTCTTATTGTCGGTTCTACACCTGCAAGGTGATTTGAAAGGAAATCAAAAACAGAAAAATACTGTTTATAATCAACGGGAAAGCTTCCCGAGGTTGCAGAGCAGGCTTTTAAAGCGAAAAATACAGGTATAAGTGAAACAGCGGTAAGCATAGCTGCTAAAACCGAAAATGCCGCAAAACGAATACCGCTTCTTAAAAATCTTGAATTATTAAATTTTGTTTTAAAGCCGACCTTGTCGCCTTTATATTTTTTTACAAAAACGTCGGTAAAAGAATAGTTAGAAAAATAATATGCAATAAAATACAGAACAGAAAAAATGCAAACCATATAACCCATATAGTAGTTTGCAAAAAGGGTAACGGAAAGTGAAATACAATAAAGCCAGGGCTTACCCTTGTTAATAATATTTTGTATTCCGAGCATTACAAGCGGGAAAAGAGCGAGCGCGTCTACCCACATAATATTCCAGTAATAAGCTACAAACCAACCGCAGAATACGTAAAGCAGACCGAAGCCTGCTGTTGCAAAATCGTGCTTATTAAAAGTCTTTTTCAGATAGTAGGTAAAGGAGCCTGCGCCAAATGTAGCTTTAAGTAAAAGCATTGTTGCGATTGCCTGGGGTATTCTCTTGTGACCGAAAAACAGAATAATAGGTGTAATTGGGCTTGAAAGATAGTTAAAATAATTTCCTAAAAAGTTCCCGCCCAAGCCTGATTTCCAGGAATAAAGAAGAGAATCAAAGTTTTTAAGTCTTTCAAAAAGCTCGCCGAAAAGAGGTCCGTACTGATGATATAAATCCATTCTGAGAATGGTCATATCGCCGAAAGGACTTACGTCAAAGCAAAAATAGACGAGCAACATAATAAACGCTGCGCATCCGCTTGATAAAAGAACATATCTGTTATTTTTAAGGAGTTTGAAAAGCCTTGAATTTTTAATATTACTCATAAAACGCCTCTTCGATTATTAATACAATTTAATATATCATATTTCTTTTTATGTTTCAATAAATATCTGTTTTTTTGCATATTAAAGGACAAGTCGCCATAAAGATTAATGAGGTGAATAAAATGCTTAGTGAAAAGAACAGATTTGACCAGGTATTATCTGTTATAAGCACAAGAATAAAGTTGATTTTATATCAGTTAAATGAAAAGCAAATAACTGACTTAAGAGAAATAAGGCTAAGGGTTAACAGACCGCTTGTACTTGTTACCGATAGCGGTTCATGCTTTTTAACAGATAAAGGAAAGGAAACTAAGCTTTTTTCCGAAAGCTGTGTAACAGTAACTGCTCAGGAAATTTCCGATACAGTCAACAGAATTTGCAATTATTCGCTTCATTCAAACCAACAGAATATAAATAACGGATTTGTAACAATTAACGGCGGACACAGAGTGGGTCTTGTCGGAACAGCGGTTTTAAACTCAGATAATACCTACAATGTAAAGGATATCAGTTCAGTAAATATTAGAATTTCAAGACAGGTTTTCGGGGTTTCGGAAATTATCACCGAAGCTCTTTTTCAAAACGAACTTCCTAATACTATAATTGCAGGACCGCCTTCAAGCGGAAAAACAACTGTTTTACGTGACCTTGCCTACAGAATTTCAAGCGGGTTTTGCTTTCAGTATGTTAAAACGGTTGTAGTTGACGAAAGAGGGGAGCTGAGCGCTTCTCAGAACGGTATTCCCCAAAATGACCTTGGTTTAAACACCGATATTCTTATTAACTATAAAAAATCAACTGCGGTTGAAATTGCAATCCGTTCAATGTCTCCGGAATATATAATCTTTGACGAAATCGTTTCAACCGAAGATGTTAATGCAATAAAAACGGGACTCAATTCAGGGATAAAATTTGCGGTAAGCGTTCACGCCGAAAACATAGATGACTTAAAAGAAAAACAGATTATAAAAGATTTAATCGAAACAGGATTTTTCGATTATGCGATTATTCTATCTTCTTTTCCGAAGGTTTGTACCGTAAAAAATATATATAAAATTGAAAAAAAAGAAAATGAAATTAATTGGATTGATATTGATTCTTATTTGCTTTGTAATGACGGGTCAACTTTTAAGATTACAGTTTAAAGGCAGAGTTGAATATCTTGAAAAAACGATTCTGATGATTGAAATAATACAGACGCAATTAAGTTTTGTAAACAGCGATATTACGTCATTATTAATTATGCTTTGCGAAAATCGGTCGTTAAACAAACTTGTTTTTATAAAAAAATGCAAAGAGCTAATCAATAATGATATTCCGTTTGAAAAAGCCTGGGAAGAGAGTATTAAATCATTTTCTTCTTCGCTTTCAAATAATGATAAAAGTATTCTTATTTCCTTTGGCTCTCAACTCGGAAAAAGCGATTTACAGGGTCAGATTAATAACTGTTTACTGCATAAACAAAGACTTGAATTTCAGTTGAACAACGCTCAATCCCAAATGAAAAAATACGGTAACCTTTGTTTCAGGCTCGGTTGCCTTTCGGGAATTTTAATGATGATTATTTTTTGCTGACGGAGAAAACAATGGATATAACATTTCTTTTAAAAATAGCGGCAATCGGTCTCATAGTTGCCGTTCTTTATCAGGTGCTTGCCCGCTCAGGCCGTGAAGAATACGCTATGCTTACGGCTTTAACCGGAATAATTGTAATTCTTGCTATGCTTTTACCGAATGTTCTTGAATTATTGAATTCGGTTGAATCGATTTTTAATATATGATTAAAATCCTTTGCGTTTCGGTTGTTTCCGTTGTCTTTCTTCAGATACTTAAGCAATATAAAAGTGACTATGCAATTATTTTTAAGCTGGCAGTAATTGTTTTTATCGGTTTTTTAATAATCGAAGAACTTAATTCTTCAGTTTTAAAGTATTCTTTCATAACTGATTTAAGCGACAATCAGATTTCCTATTTTCCAATCATTATAAAAGTTCTCGGCATAGTAATTATAACCCAATTAGGTTCAAATATATGTAAGGAAAGCGGCGAAGAATCGCTTTCAATGCTCGTTGAATTAATCGGTAAAGTTACAATTCTTATTATTTGTATTCCGCTTATTGAAGCTTTATATACTCTTGTTAAAGGATATCTTGAATTATAAAATGAAGAATTTTAAATTTGTTTTTATTATTATTTCAACCATTGTTTTAATATTTGTTCTTTCTTTTTCATCATTTGCGTTTGATGAAACGGCTTATGAAACGTTTGATGACAGCGGAGCTTACGAGGTTTTTGATTCGCTCGACGAAGAAACAAAGGAAATATTAAGCGATTTAGGAATTGAAGATATTAATGCCGAAAGCGTTTTTAAAATAAGTCCTAAAAGAATAGTTGAAGAAATAATAAAAATAGTAAGCGGAAAACTTGCAGAGCCGATTAAACTGTTTTTTACTTTATCTTTAATTCTTATTATTGAATCGGTATTTAAAAGCGTTTCAAATGAAGAAAAGAATTCTATTTCCGAAATAATTTTTATTCTTCTTATATCCACTGCGGCTGCCGTTCCTTCATACGAGGTTATAACTTTTGCGGCTTCATTTCTTTTGACGGCAAGTGATTTTCTTATTTCTTTTATTCCCGTATATGCGTTCCTTTTGTCTTCAAGCGGAAATATTACTCAGGCACTGAATTTCAATACTCTTCTTTACGGCGCATCTCAGTTGATAATAAGCGTTTCAAAAAATATTCTAATTCCCGTTATGGGCGTTCTGATGAGTTTGAATATTGCTTCGTCAGTTAACCCCATTTTACCGTTAAATAAAATAACCGGTACTTTTAAAAAGGTTGTAACGGTAACGCTAACTTTAATATCGACTCTTTTTATCGGCTTTCTTTCATTTAAAGGCAGCGTTGCCGCTTCCGTAGACGCTCTGACGGTAAGAAGTATCAGAACCGTATCGGGCTCTGTAATTCCTTTTATAGGCTCTTCTCTTGCCGACGCTTATTCTTCTGTTTTAGGCTCTTTAAAACTTATAAATAACTGCTTTGGTTTTTTAGGAATAATTACAGTTTGCGTTCTGACTCTTCCCGTTATAATTGAGCTTTTACTGTATTATTTTTCACTTCATTTAGCTTCGGTAACGGGAGAAATGCTCGGTTGTGAAAGCTCGAAAATACTTGAGGGAATGGCAGGAGTAATCTCTATCGTAAATGTTATTGTCATTTTTGTTTCCGTTATTTTTACGGTTTCAATCGGCATTGTTCTGAAAGCGGGTGGCTCAGTATGAATACGTTATATTCATTCGCTTTGTCCTTTACAGTATGCTCGTTTGCCGTTCTTATTATAAACTACTTATTTCCTAACGGAAACGTAAAAAAAACAGCGTCTTTAGTTCTTTCTCTTTATGTTCTCGTTTCAGTTATAACTCCGTTGAAAACCTTAAATAAAATTGAGTTAAGCATAAGTGGAAATGAGGAAGACGAAGAAGTGATATTAAACGGTACTGCGTCTGCGGTTAAAAGCAGATTGCGTATGTTAACTGACAAAGTTTTAAAAGAGCAGGGAATAAATAATTACGAATTGAAAATTGATGTTTCAATGGATGAAAACGATATAGTAATTGAGCGATTTACGGTTTTACTTGAGGATATTACCGACAGTGATACTATTAAAAATGAAATTAGAGAGAAAACAGGCATTGAACCTGAAATAGATAAATTCTAAGGAAAATATGATGATTAAAGAGTTCTTTGATAATATTAAAAACAGAATATTTGAAAATAAAAAGCTTATGTTAATTGTTTCGTTGGGAGTAATAGGAATCATTCTTATTTCCTTTTCCGAGTTCAAAACAAAGGCAACAAAGCCTGTAGTTGAAAATGAAAACGAAGAAAAAGAAACGGTTAATACCGATTATGCAAAAAATCTTGAAGAAAGATTGACTGTTCTTATTTCTTCTATTGAAAATGCAGGTCAGGTAGAGGTAATGATAACGCTTAAAAGCACTGATGAAAGCGTATATGCAGTAAACGAAAACATAAAAAATGACGACAGAAGTAATAACTATTCAAGTAATTACGTAATAATTGATAACAAAAGCGAAAAGGAGGGAATTAAGCTTAAAGTTTTAGAGCCGGAAATAAGGGGAGTTGCTGTTGTCTGTACCGGAGGGGATAATCCCGAGGTAGTTTCTCAGATAACCGATACAGTTTCAACAGTTCTCGGCATCGGCTCAAATAAGGTTTCGGTAGCAAAAATGAAATAACGGAGGTAAATTATGAAAACCTTAATTCTTAAACGGAAACAGGTTATTATCCTTTTTCTGACCTTAACGCTTTGCGCGGCAATTGTTATTAACTGGTATTATACGGGTAAAGGCAATTTGCCGTCCGTTCCTCAAAAACAGGAAGAAACTCAGAATCTCGGCGAAGCTAAGCAGGTTTCAAAGGAGTCTGAAGCCGTTGAGGTATCGGCTCAACAGAATTATTTTACAAACGCAAAATTAAAAAGGGATTCACAAACAGACGAGTCAAAGGACATTTTAACTGAAATTATAAACAGTAAAGACTCGGGTGACGCTTCTGTAAAGGACGCCCAGCAAAAACTTAATGTTATAATAGACAACAGTAAACTTCAGGTTGACAGTGAGAACATAATATCTGCAAAGCTATCCTGTGAATGTCTTGTGATAATCAATAACGATTCGGCTCAGGTGATGATTCCCGAAAAGAGCCTTGATGACAGTTCCGCAATACAAATAAAAGAGGTTATTCTGTCGAAAACAGGCTTACCTGCAGAAAAAATATCAATAATCGGCGTAAAAAATGTTGTAGAAAAATAAAAATATGCTATAATGTAGGTGCTATTTTAAAAACCGACCTGTCGGTTGAAACTGCACCTACTGAATTTAAGCTTGATTGACCTTCGCTTTATTCTTTAGGGCGAGGGTTTATTTTTAGGAGTTTTTTATGACACGAAAAGAAGAAAGAGTTCAGGCATTCACACTTATTTTTGAAAAAATATTCAATAGCGAAAGCAGTATCGACGAGCTTATTGAAAACGCTTGTGAAGCCGATGAAATTGAAGTAAGCACCTTTGCAAAGATGGTGGCTTTTACAGCTTGTGAGAAACAGGAAGAAATTGATTCGCTTATTTCCGAGTATTCTCTTAACTGGAAAATTAATCGAATTCCCAAGGTTTCGCTTTCCATTCTTCGACTTGCAATCTGTGAAATGCTTTATGTTGACAGCGTTCCCGTTAATGTTTCAATTAACGAGGCTGTTGAGCTTGCTAAAACCTTTGCTTCAACGGACGACGCTTCATATATCAACGGCATTTTAGGCTCAATTGCTAAGAAAATAGACGGTGAGAAATGATTTCACTTGGAATTGATACAAGCAACTATACTACATCCGTTGCTATCTTTAATTCGGATACAAAGGAAATAATAAGTAAAAAGAAGCTTCTTCCCGTTAAGGAAGGCGAAAAAGGCTTAAGGCAAAGCGACGCTGTTTTTCATCATACTGTTCAGTTACCTGTTTTGATTGAAGAGCTTTTTTCTGAGTTTAACGGTGAAATCGACTGTATCGGCGTTTCGTCGAAGCCCGTTGACAGCGATAAAAGCTATATGCCCTGTTTTTTAACGGGTATAGGTGTTGCTTCTGCTCTTTCAACTATTAACAAGAAACCCGTTTATTATTTTTCTCATCAGCAGGGGCATATAGCTTCTGTTCTTCAATCAACCGACAATACCGATTTATTCGGTAAAAAGTTTATTGCGTTTCACGTTTCCGGCGGAACAACAGAAGCGGTTTTGGTTAATCCGGATAATGAAAAGATTTTAAAAACAGAGAATATTTTTTATAGCTCGGATTTAAAAGCAGGGCAGGCTATTGACAGAGTTGCCCTTTCGTTAGGTCTATCCTTTCCGGGCGGAAAAGAGCTTGACGCTCTTTCAAGAAAATCTGACAAAACATTTAAATTGAAACCTTCGATAAAAGATAATACTTTCAGCTTATCGGGCGTTGAAAATAAATGCAAAAAAATGCTTGATGACGGTAAAAATAAGGAAGATATAGCAAAATTCTGTATTGATTATATAAGCTGTTCTCTTGAAAAGGCTGTTGAATATCTTAAAGATAAATACGGTGAATTACCGCTTGTTTTTTCGGGTGGAGTTATGTCCAATTCATTAATAAGAGAAAGATTTACCGAAAAGTTTAATGCTGTTTTTACCGTTCCGGAGTTTTCTTCGGATAATGCGTTAGGCGTTGCGGTGCTTGCCGCTCTTAAGGAGAAGTAATATGACACAACAGACAGTCATATCGGTTTCACAACTTAACAGATATATTAAAGCGCTTATTGAAGAAAACGGCGTTTTAAATAACGTCTTTGTGACAGGCGAAATTTCAAATTTCAAAAATCATTATTCAAGCGGTCATTTTTATATGACCCTTAAAGATGAATCCGCCGCTGTCAGCGCCGTTATTTACAGAACAAACGCTCAAAAAATTAAATATGATTTATATGACGGGCTTTACGTTATTGTAAGGGGAAGAGTTTCGCTTTACGAAAAGAGCGGACAGTATCAGATAATAGTTGACGATATTCAGCCACAGGGTATAGGCGAGCTTGCCCTGGCATTTGAACAGTTAAAACAAAAGCTCGGTGAGAAAGGTTTTTTCGACCCGTCTCATAAGAAGCCGATTCCGAAATATCCGAAAAGGGTCGGTATTGTAACTTCGGCTACGGGAGCCGCTATAAGAGATATTACCAATATTATTTCAAGGCGTTTTCCGCTTTGTGAAATGATTACGTATCCCGTAGAAGTTCAGGGAATTAATGCCGCCCCGTCTATATCAAAAGCAATTAAAGAGTTAAATGATTCTAATGCCGTTGACGTTATTATTGTCGGCAGAGGCGGCGGCTCAATTGAAGATTTATGGGCTTTTAATGAGGAAAAGGTTGCTTTAGCGGTTTATAATTCCGTTATTCCCGTAATTTCCGCTGTCGGTCACGAAACTGATTTTACTATCTGTGACTTTGTTGCCGACGTCAGAGCCGAAACACCGTCAGCTGCCGCTGAAATTTGCGTTCCCGACAAGGAAACAGAATTACAGAGTATTATTTCTTTAAAAAACGCTTCTGAGAGATTTATTAATTTCAAAATTCAGAACGAAAAGTCAAGATTATCACATTTAGTTGAAAACAGATTTTTAACTAAGCCGGAAGAAATTATTAATGTTTACCGAATGAATCTTGACGAAAAAACCGAAGACATTGACTTGTTATTCAAAAGCAAGTTGAATGACAGTAAAAACGAATTTGCTTTAATTCTGAAAAAGCTTGAATCTTTAAATCCTATAAAGGTAATAAGCAGAGGATTTGCGTTCGCTCAAAGCAACGGAAAAGTTGTTAAAAGCGTTTCAGACGTTGTAAAGGGCGATAATATTACGTTGAATGTAACTGACGGTATAATTGACTGCGAGGTAATTTAAATGGAAAATATGACTTATGAAGAGGCTGTAAAGAAGCTTGAAGAAATTGTTTCACAACTTGAAAACGGCGACCTTACTCTTGAAGAGTCAATTAAGCTTTATGAAGAAAGCTCGCTTTTAAGCGCTTATTGCAGTGACTTGCTAAATAAAGCGGAAGCTAAAATCAAAGAGTTTTCTCAAAAGGATAAGGAAGAATAAAATGTTTGAGGAAAAATATAATTCTTATCTTGAATTAATTAATAATAAGCTGTCGGATTTTGTTCCTGCTTCTGATGACGGACAGGATATTATTTCCGAGGCTATGTTATATTCGCTTAAAATCGGCGGAAAAAGAATACGTCCTATTCTGACATTGGAATTTTGTAATCTTATTTGCGGCGACTATAAAAGAGCTTTGAATTTTGCCTGCGCTGTTGAAATGGTTCATACCTATTCGCTTATTCATGACGATTTGCCCTGTATGGATAATGACGACATGAGAAGGGGTCAACCGTCAAACCATAAGAAATTCGGTGAGGCAAACGCGCTTCTTGCTGGCGACTCACTTTTAACTCACGCATTTACTGCGATTTCATCAAGTGAAAATGTTTCACATAAGGCTATTGCAGAAGCCGTTAAAACACTTAGCGAGTGCGCCGGTGTTAACGGTATGATAGGCGGTCAGGTTCTTGATTTAAAGAACGAAGGTAAGTTGATTGACGAAAATGAACTGATTACTACCCATACGCTTAAAACAGGCGCTCTTATTAAAGCCGCCTGCGTTCTCGGATGTCTTGCCGCAGAAGGAACTTCAAAGCAGATTTCTTCTGCCGGTCTTTACGCCTTGAATCTCGGATTGGCTTTTCAGGTTATTGACGATATTCTTGATGTAACGGGTGATGAAGCAACTCTCGGCAAGCCAATAGGCAGTGACGAAGAGAATGAAAAAACAACTTTTGTTACTCTTTACGGCGTAGATAAATCTTTTGAAATTGCCAAATTATATACCGAAAGAGCTATTGACAGCTTATCTATTTTTGAAAATGATACTACGTTCTTAATTGAATTAGCAAATAAACTCATAGACAGAAAAAATTAGGAGCATTTGATGGAAACTCATTATCTGAAAAATATATCTTCTCCCGCTGATGTTAAAAAGTTGGATGAAAAAGAGCTTGACAACCTTGCAAAAGAAATTCGCGAGGTTTTAATCTCGACCGTTTCTCAGAACGGCGGTCATCTTGCTTCAAACCTCGGCGTTGTTGAGTTGACTATCGCTTTGCATAGGGTTTTTAACTCACCCAAGGATAAAATTGTCTGGGACGTCGGTCACCAGGTTTATACTCATAAGCTTCTGACAGGCAGATTTGACAGCTTTGAATCCTTAAGAAAAGAAAACGGAATTTCAGGTTTTTCAAGACCGAGCGAGAGCGAACACGACATTTTTTACAGCGGACATTCAAGCACTTCAATCTCATCAGCGCTCGGAATTGCAACTGCCGAAAAGATTAACGGCGGTAAAAATCATACTATCGCAGTTATCGGCGACGGCGCTCTGACGGGCGGCCTTGCTTATGAAGCGCTCAATAACGCAGGCAGACAGAAATGTAAGCTTATTGTTATACTTAACGATAACGAAATGTCTATTTCAAAAAATGTCGGCGGAGTAGCAAGGTACCTCGCCGTTATTCGCAGTAAGCCCGGTTACTTTATGTTTAAAGCGCATACCGAAAAATTTATCAAAAGAATTCCGCTTATTGGCAAAAGTCTTGCAAGACTTCTTTTCAAATCAAAAACCAGACTCAAAAACTTTATGTATAAAAGTACGTTTTTTGAGGATCTCGGTTTTCAGTACATGGGACCAATTGACGGACATAATATTGAACAGATTACTAACGCACTTGAGGGCGCAAAGCTTGTAAATAAGCCTGTTTTGCTTCATATTAATACAATCAAAGGCAAGGGCTATGATTTTGCGGAAAAAGACCCGAGTCAGTTCCACGGCATTTCAAAATTCAACGTTTTCTCAGGTGAACCGAATTATTCAAGCGGTAGCTTTTCCGACGTGGCAGGCGAGTTTTTATGTAACGCCGCCGCTAAAGATAAAAGAATATGCACAGTGACAGCCGCTATGAAGCTCGGCACGGGACTTGATAGCTTTTCAAAGAAATTCCCCGAAAGGTTCTTTGACGTCGGCATTGCCGAGGAACACGCAGTTACCTTTGCTTCCGGACTTGCCCGTGACGGAATGCTTCCCGTGTTTGCCGTTTATTCTACTTTTTTACAAAGAGCTTATGACCAGCTTATTCACGACTGCGCTTTACAGAAGGAACATATAGTTTTAGCTGTTGACAGAGCAGGCTTTGTAGGTGAGGACGGTGAAACTCACCAGGGTCTATTTGACGTGGCATATTTAAACAGTATTCCTGATATTAATGTTTATTCGCCGTCTAATTATTCAGAGCTAAACAAGGCGTTTTTCAATGCTTTTTATAAGGATAAAAGGGTTGTTGCAATCCGTTATCCGAGAGGAACCGAAAGTGAGATTTTAAAGGACTATAAGGCTACTGAAAACAATTTCGACATTATCGGCGAAGAAAACGCCGAAAATGCGATTGTTACCTACGGAAGAGTTTTTGCATCTGCCTTTGAAGCCTTGAAAATGCTTAATGAAAAGGGAAAAGAATATAAAATAATCAAGCTAAACCGCATTAAGCCTATTGATATTAAAGCTGTTGAGAGTGCTCTGAACTGTAAAAAGGTTTTCTTTTTTGAAGAGAGCCTTGAAAGCGGTTCAGTCGGCGAAAGGTTTGCATACCTTCTTTCAAAGAACTCGTTTAACGGAAAATTCATTCATACAGCAGTTGACGACGGCTTTGTAAAACAGGCTTCGGTATCAAGTCTTTTACATAAATACAAGCTTGATTGCGAAGGAATTTGCGAGGTAATAAGTAATGAGCAATAAGATTAGGCTTGACGTTGCCGTTACTGAAAGGAACCTCGTTGAAAGCCGTGAAAAAGGCAAAGCTCTTATAATGGCAGGTAAGGTTTTTGTTAACGGTCAGAAGGTTACGAAAGCAGGAACTACTGTCACTGAAGAAGATAATATAGAAATTAAGGGCGACAAGCTTCCGTTTGTCAGCAGGGGAGGGCTTAAGCTCGATAAAGCCGTTCATTCCTTTAATCTTGATTTAAACGGACTAATTTGTATGGATATCGGCGCTTCGACAGGCGGTTTTACCGACTGTATGCTTCAGAACGGTGCAAAAAAGGTTTATTCCGTCGATGTCGGTTACGGACAGTTGGCTTGGAAGCTGAGAACTGACGAACGGGTTATAAATATGGAAAGAACAAATTTCCGTTATATTAAACCCGAAGACATAGATGACAGAATAGATTTTGCAAGCGTAGATGTTTCGTTTATTTCACTTGATAAAATCCTGCCGGTTATGTATAATTTATTAAATGAAGGCGCTTATTCCGTTTGTTTAATTAAACCTCAGTTTGAAGCAGGCAGGGAAAAGGTAGGAAAAAAGGGTGTTGTAAGAGAAAAAAGCACTCATATCGAAGTTATTGAAAAAGTCACTAAGTTGGCAAACGAACTTAACTATTCAATTCTCGGTCTTGATTTTTCTCCCGTTAAAGGTCCTGAGGGTAATATCGAATACCTTATGTTTCTGAAAAAAGAAAGCGGAAAATCAAATGAATTTGACATTGTTGATTTAGTTAATAAATCTCACGATTGTCTTTCGGGTGAATAATATGAAAGTCTTATTAATGCCGAATTTAACAAGAGAACATTCATATTCAGTTACTCTTCAGACGGCTGAAAAACTAAAGGAACTGAATATTGAATACTATTTTTCTCCTTCATGTAATGACGGGAGATTTGACAGTATTAAATCATTTGAGGATGACAACGAAGCAATATCTGCCTGTGATATTATAATTGCTATCGGCGGTGACGGTTCAATTATTCACGCCGCAAAGAAAGCTGCCGTAAAAAACAAGCCGATTCTCGGTATAAATGCGGGCAATCTTGCGTTTATGGCAGGTATTGAAAAGAATGAATTAAATCTTCTTAAAAACCTGATTGATGACGCTTATTATGTAGACAACAGGATGATGCTTTCCGCAGAGGTATATAATGACAGGGGAAGCGTTGTTTACTCAAATGTTTGTCTTAATGATGTTGTTGTAGCGCGTGGCGAACAGATTGAGATGATTAACCTTTCGGTCGAATGTGACTCAAAGAAAATCAACAGTTATCAGTCTGACGGTATTATATTTTCTACTTCAACAGGTTCAACCGCTTATTCGCTTTCAGCAGGAGGACCGGTTATGGACCCGACTATTGAAAGTATTATGTTAACGCCGATTTGCACTCATTCGCTTTTTTCACGTTCTTTAATTTTTAACCCATCGTCAGTAATTACAGTTAAAAATGAAGACAAAAGGAATAATTGTGCGATATCCTTTGACGGTGAAAAAGCAATTCCCATTCCGCTTAACGGAAAGGTTATAATTAAGAAATCAGGCGTTACAGCAAAATTTATAAGAATTAAATCCGACAACTTTATTGACGTTCTTAACAGCAAGCTTGTCGGTAGGAGAATGTGAAATGAAAAAGAAAAGACATCAAGTAATTCTTGAGTTAATTGAAAAGAATAAAATCACAACTCAGGAAGAATTGCAGGATTTACTCAAGATGCACGGCTTTGACGTTACTCAGGCGACTGTTTCAAGAGATATTAAGGAATTAATGCTTGTCAAGAGACTTAATTCAAAGGGTGAATACAGCTATTCCTTACCTGCAAGCGAAAAAAACGACGAAAACAAGCTCAAGTCAATTTTTACTCAATCCGTATTAAATGTTGATTATGCAGGAAATATGGTTGTTGTAAAATGCTTTGCAGGAATGGCAAGCGCGGCGTGTTCCGCAATTGACTCTAATTCACTTGGGGTTTCTTCAATTGTAGGAACCATTGCCGGTGACGACAGTTTCTTTATACTTTGCAGAAATGATGAGGCTGCAAAGAGCATAAACGATTCAATCAACTCATTATTAAGGAATGATTAAATTTGCTTTATAATCTTTCTATCAACGATATTGCGATAATAAAACAGGCTGAAATAACCTTTGAGAACGGATTTAACGTTCTCACGGGTGAAACAGGCGCGGGTAAATCAATTATTATTGATTCAATTAACGCAATTCTCGGAGGAAGAACATCTAAAGAAATTATAAGAACAGGTGCCGCCAGAGCATCTGTTTTTGCGTCCTTTTATAATGTAAATAAAGATATAATCAATTCCTTAGCTGAGCAGAATATTGATATAAGCGAGAATACAGTTGAGCTTCAGAGAATAATAAATTCAGACGGAAGAACAATTTGTAAAATAAACGGAACAACAGTTTCGGGAAGCTTTTTAAAGGAAATCGGTAAAAGCCTTATTACTATTCACGGTCAGCTTGACAATCAGGCCTTGCTTAACCCTGAAATGCACTGCTCTTTTATTGATAAACTTGCTGATAATGAAAATATACTGTCGTCTTATAAATCGGAATATGACAGATACTGTTCTCTTTTGTCAAAAATAAAAAGCCTTGATATTGACCAACAGTCAAAGGAAAGACGAATTGAAGTCCTCAATTACCAGATTGATGAAATCGAAAAGGCTGATATAAAAATCGGCGAAACCGAACAGCTTAAAAATCAGAGAGATATAATAAGAAACTCTGAAAAAATTCTCTGTTCGTTAAATAACGCTTATAACGCAATAAACGGCTCAGACGATTTTTCGGGCGCAGAGCTTCTTGCAAGAGAGGCCGCTAACGAGATTTCGGAAGCTTCTAAATATCTTTCGGAAGCTGAAAATATTTCCGAGGAAATAACCGACATCTCATATCAGCTTTCAGATGTTTCAGAAAAGATTAATTCAATAGTAAATTCAATAGAATATGACCCTAATCTTCTTGAACAGATTGAAGAAAGACTTGACCTGATTTATAACCTTACAAAAAAATACGGAAGCGACGAAAGCGAAATACTAAGCTTTTTAGCTAACGCAAAAGCCGAGCTTGACTCTATTGTGCTATCTGATGAGCAAAAAGAGCAATTAAAAGCCGATTTAAGCGCTTGTAAGGAAGAATTAAGGAAAAGAGCCGATTGTCTTACAAAAAGCCGTACAGACGCTTCAAACGAGTTTTCCAAGAAGGTTGTTGAGGTTCTTAAATTCCTTGAAATGCCTTCTGTTATGTTCAGCGTCAGTATAAAGAAATGCGAATATAACGAAAACGGTCAGGATGAAATTGAATTCCTTTTGTCCGCAAATAAAGGCGAGGATTTAAAACCGCTTTCAAAAATAGCTTCCGGCGGCGAGCTTTCAAGAATAATGCTCGCAATTAAAAGTGTTCTTGCCGATAAGGACGATATTGACACGCTTATTTTTGATGAAATCGATACCGGTGTTTCGGGCAGGGCTGCTCAGAAGGTTGCTCTTAAAATGAAAGAGGTATCTTTAAACAGACAGGTTATCTGCGTAACCCATCTTGCAAGTATTGCTTCTCTTGCCGACAGTCATTTTCTTATCGAAAAGTATGAAAAGGACGACAAAACCTTCACTAAAGTTACAAAATTAGACTATAACGGCAGGGTAGGAGAGCTTTCAAGAATAATCGGAGGTATAAACATCACCGATGAAACGGTTACTCTTGCGAAGCAAATGCTTGAAGGTTGACAAATCTAATTTAATAATATATAATTCTTGACAATGACAGTGACGGGAAGAAGTAACGCTCTCCCTTATTTTCAGAGAGTCTTTGGTCGGTGAAAAAAGACAGTAAAAGAGCGTGAAATACATCTCCGAGTCGGTTTTCTGAAATTACAGTAGGAAAATCCGTTTTGTATGCGTTAAATACAAGAGTGAAAATTCACTCGCCGAGGCAGTTACCGTGAGGTAATTGTAAATTGAGGTGGTAACACGATTTTTCGTCCTCTGCTTTTTGCAGAGGATTATTTTTTGGAGGAATTGAAATGCAGATTTACGAAGAACTCAAGGCAAGAGGACTTATTGCCCAGGTTACAAATGAAGAAGAAATAAGAGAAATGGTAAACGCCGGTAAAGCAAAGTTCTATATCGGCTTTGACTGTACTGCCGACAGCCTTACGGCAGGTCACTTTATGGCTCTTACCTTAATGAAGCGTTTGCAGATGGCGGGTAACCAGCCAATCGCTCTTATTGGCGGCGGAACAACTATGATAGGCGACCCGTCGGGCAGAAGCGATATGAGAAAAATGCTCACCCGTGAGGATATTGACCATAACGCTGAATGTTTCAGAAAGCAGATGGAACGCTTTATTGAGTTCGGCGAAGGCAAGGCGCAGATGGTAAATAATGCAGACTGGCTTTTAAATCTGAATTATGTAGAGCTTCTTCGTGAGGTCGGAACCTGTTTTTCGGTTAATAATATGCTTCGCGCCGAGTGTTATAAACAGAGAATGGAAAAAGGTCTTTCATTCTTTGAGTTTAACTATATGATTATGCAGAGCTATGATTTTTATTATCTTTTCCAGAATTACGGCTGTAATATGCAGTTCGGCGGCGACGACCAGTGGAGTAATATGCTCGGCGGAACCGAGCTTATAAGAAAGAAACTCGGTAAAGACGCTCACGCAATGACAATAACTCTTCTCACCGACTCTCAGGGTAAGAAGATGGGTAAAACTGCAGGCAACGCCGTATGGCTTGACCCGAATAAGACAAGCCCGTTTGAATTTTATCAGTACTGGAGAAATGTAGCTGACTCAGATGTTCTTAAATGTATAAGAATGTTAACCTTCCTGCCTCTTGAAGAAATCGATAAGATGGACAAATGGGAAGGCAGTCAGTTAAATACGGCAAAAGAGATTCTCGCATACGAGCTTACAAAGCTCGTTCACGGCGAAGAAGAAGCCGAAAAAGCTCAGACGGCGGCGAGAGACTTGTTCTCAGGCGCAGGCAACAGTGAAAATATGCCTACAGTTGAGCTTGAAGAAAGTGATTTCACTGACGGCGCAGTTCAGGTTCTTGACGTTCTCGTAAAGGCTGATATAACTAAGTCAAAAGGCGAGGGCAGGCGACTTGTTCAGCAGGGCGGTATATCGGTTAATGACGAAAAGGTTACAGACCCGTTTGCCGTTATAAAAAAGGATGATATTACATCTTCTGACGTAATAATCAAAAAAGGAAAGAAAGTTTTCTATAAAATAGTTATTAAATAAAAAATAAAACGGGCGAGAAATCGTCCGTTTATTTTTTTGTAAAATAATCACTTGCTGAATTGTATATATAGTGAAAGGTCCTTTCAAGTGGTGGTTAATATGGATAGTATAATGTTTGAAAACTCTGTTAAACGGAATAGTAAAAGATTGTATTTAATTGCTTTAACCTTTACTAAAAATCATTATGATTCGGAAGATATAGTTCAGAATGTTTTTCTAAAGTTGTGGAAATACAATAAAGAATTTGAGTCTTCCGAGCATATTGATAACTGGTTAACGGCTGTTTGTGTAAACGAAAGTAAAAACTGTATTAAGTCATATTTTCGTAAAAATACAACAGATTTAGAAAGCATAAATGAGCTTTATTCCTTTGACAGTCAAAATGATATTGACCTATTTTCCGCTGTAATGAAACTGCCGAAGAATGAAAGAACGGTAATTCATCTTTTTTATTATGAAGATCTATCAATAAAACAGATAGCTGAATTACTCGGTACAAAAGAATCATTAGTAGGCACAAGGCTATTTCGTGGAAGAAAAAGCTTAAAAAATATTTTAGGAGATGAATGGATAAATGAATAATAACAAATTCAATTACCGAAAAGCGCTGTCGGGCATCCGTCCATCGGAAAACCTTAATGAAAGGATAATCGCTATGACGGAAGACAAAAAAACAAAAAAAATAAGTGTTAAAAGAATTATTATTGCAGTAGCAGTTGTAATATCAATTCTTGTAATTGGTAGCATATCTGTCAATGCCGCAACAGACGGTAAGTTTTTCGATTCGATTGAAATATATTTCAACGAAAAGCTTATGAAAGGTGAGACAAAAACTTATGTTGATGAAAGCGGAAAAAAAGTTGAGGAATATGCAGTTGATTTAGGCGGCGGAAATTCCTTTATAGTAAGCAATCGTGAGGACGAAGAAGGCACATACAGCGGAATGGAATTCCGTTCTGAAGTAACTACTTCTTCAAATGACGAAAACAATTAAATAAAAAAGAGCTTATCAAACGATAAGCTCTTTTAATTTTGCTCTTTCAGGAATTAATTAAATCCTTCATTGTATAAATCTTAGGCTCTTTTCCTACTAAAAACCTTGAAGCGTTTAATGCTCCGTTTGCAAACAAAGCCTTTGAATAAGCGGAATGTGAAAGCTTAATTACCTCGTCAGTGCCGGCAAAAATAATTTCGTGTTCACCGACAATAGTTCCGCCTCTTACAGATGAAAATCCGATTTCGTTTTTAGTTCTCTTCTGACGCTTTGAATGACGGTCAAATTCATATTCCGGTTTTTCGTCCAAAGCCTCGGAAATCGAATCGGCAAGCATTAATGCCGTACCGCTCGGAGCGTCAACCTTTTGGTTATGGTGCATTTCAACGATTTCTATATCAAACGAATTACCGAGAACCTTAGCCGCAGTTGAAGCAAGCTCGGAAAGAAGATTTACGCCAAGCGACATATTAGCCGAATAGAAAATTGCTATTTCCTTTGAAGCGTCATAAATCTTTTGCTTTTGCTCTTCGGTATAGCCTGTAGTACAGATTACCACGGGTTTTTTATTTTCAAGAGCAAAGGAAAGCAAATCTTCGAGCGCCCGAGAATTTGAAAAATCAACTATGACGTCATATTCGACGTTGACCTCGTCAAAGCTTTCAAAGGTCGGGAAGGGGGCGGGAGTGCGGAATTTATCAACCCCGCCCATTACAAAAATATCTTCAAATTTTTCGGAACAGGAAACAACGTTTTTGCCCATTGTTCCGCTGTAACCGTTAAGTAGAATTCCTGTCATTTGAATTTCCTCAAATCAGATAAGATTATACTTTTTAAGAACTCTCGTCATATTGGCTTTGCCTGCATCGCTCATTTCCCACAAAGGCATACGGCAGGGACCTACGTTCCAGCCCATCTGGTTCATAGCTTCCTTAACGGGAATGGGGTTAACATCAGAGAATAATGCATTACAAAGCTCAAGATACTCAAGCTGTAAATCACGGCTCTTTTTATAGTCGCCCTCAAGATAGGTCTGACAAATATCGTGAGCAACTTTCGGGCAAACGTTTGAAAGAACCGAAATAACGCCCTTGCCGCCGAGTGACATAATAGCGGTGATTTCGTCGTCATTACCCGAATAAATTGTAAAATCGGGTTCAACAAGCGAGGCCGTTTTTGCAATAGCCGAAATATTGGCGTTTGCTTCCTTTGTAGCATAAATCATCTTATGCTTTGAAAGCTCGGCGTAAGTTTCGGGCTGAATATTAACGCCTGTTCTTGATGGAACGTTATAGACGATAATGGGGGTTGAAACTCTGTCGCCGATATAACTGAAATGCTTTATAAGACCGGTCTGCGAGGTTTTATTGTAATAAGGGGCTACGCAAAGAAGACCGTCAACGCCGATTTTTTCAGCATCATTTGAAATTCTTACCGAATACTCGGTGTCGTTACTGCCTGTACCTGCGATAACGGGAATTCTTTTTCCTACTGTTTCAACACAGTGCTTAACAACGTTAAGGTGTTCTTCATAACTCAATGTCGAACGCTCGCCTGTAGTTCCGCAAACAACAATAGAATCCGTGCCGTTTTTTATCTGATCTTCAATTATTTTGTCAAATACTTCGTAATTAACTGTCTTGTCTTCATTAAAAGGGGTGACGATTGCTACGCCTGCACCTGTAAAAATGGGCTTTTTCATAATATATCCTCCTAATAAATTAATCCATATAACCTTCAGCGCAAAGAAGCTCGGCAAGTAAAACTGCACCGCCTGCAGCGCCTCTTAACGTGTTATGTGAAAGACATACGAACTTGTAATCAAACTGGGTATCTTCACGGAGTCTGCCGATTGAAATAGCCATACCGCCCTCTAAATCTCTGTCAAGCTTAGTCTGCGGACGGTTATCCTCTTCAAAATAATTGAGGAACTGTTTCGGAGCGCTCGGAAGATTAAGAATCTGAGGTCTGCCTTTATAATCTTTCCAGACTTCAAGCATTTCTTCTTTTGTAGGTTTCTTTTCAAAACGGGCGAACACTGCGCCCATATGACCGTTTGAAACGGGAACTCTCAAGCACTGAGCCGTGAAATTCGGTCTGTTTGAATCGACAATTACGTCGCCCTCAATATGACCCCAGATTTTAAGCGGTTCCTTTTCGCTTTTCTCTTCTTCTCCGCCGATAAAGGGAATGACGTTATCAATCATTTCAGGCCATGTATCGAAGGTTTTTCCTGCGCCTGAAATAGCCTGATAAGTACAGACAAGAACATCCTTTACACCGAATTTCTCGTCAAGAGGGAAGAGGGCGGGAACATATCCCTGAAGCGAACAGTTAGGTTTAACTGCAATAAAACCGCGTTTTGTTCCGAGGCGTTTTCTCTGTGACGGGATAATCTCTATATGCTCCGGATTAAGCTCGGGTAAAACCATAGGAACGTCGGGAGTGTGTCTGTGAGCCGAATTGTTTGAAACTACGGGACACTCATGACGCGCATATTCTTCTTCAAGAGCTCTGATTTCATCCTTTTTCATATCAACTGCGCAGAAAACGAAATCAACCTGCTTTGAAATTTCTTCAATATCATCAGTTGCGTTATAAACAACAAGATTTTTTACGTTTTCGGGAATAGGTTTCTCCATACACCATTTACTTCCGACAGCCTCATAATAAGGTTTACCTGCCGAACGGGGACTTGCCGCGAGAAGAACAACGTCAAACCAGGGATGTTCCGAAAGAAGAAGAATAAACCTCTGACCTACCATACCTGTAGCGCCAATAATGCCGACTCTGTACTTTTTCACTTGAATTTACCTCCAAAACGTGATATTGTATTATAGCAAAAACTGTATGTATTTTATTTGTATAATCTTTCATTTTATATTACCACTATATATAGTTTTAGTCAATTATTTTGATACAATTTTTTGGAGTTTTTAATGAAAAAACATGATTTTTACTACGATTTACCCGAAAATTTAATCGCTCAGACTCCTATTGAGCCGAGAGACCATTCAAGAATGATGGTCGTTGACAGAAAATCAGGAAGAATTGAGCATAAACATTTTTATGACTTTGTCGATTACCTTAACGAAGGTGACTGCCTTGTTCTTAACGATACAAGGGTAATGCCTGCAAGAATTTACGGCGTTAAAAAGGATACGGGAGCCGTAGTTGAATTTCTTCTTTTAACTCAAAGAGAAAACGACGTATGGGAAGTTATTGCAGGACCGGGTAAAAAGGCGCGTGAGGGCGCTCAGTTCATTTTTAACGACGGTTTGCTTGAATGTAAGGTACTTGAAGTTCTTGAAAACGGGAACAGAATAGTTAAGTTTTCTTATGACGCTTCAAATATCTTTGAGGTGTTAGATATAATTGGAGAAATGCCATTACCTCATTATATTAAAGAAAGACTTGAAAATAAAGAAAGATATCAGACCGTTTATTCAAAGGAGCTTGGCTCCGCCGCCGCACCGACAGCAGGTCTTCATTTTACAGACGAAATAATCGAAAAGATAAAAGCAAAGGGCGTTAAAATAGCTTTTGTAACACTTCATGTCGGAATAGGTACTTTCCGTCCTGTGAAAACAGAAAATATTGAAGACCATGTTATGCACAGCGAACACTATACATTATCAAAAGAAACAGCCGATATAATTAACGAAACGAAGAAAAACGGAAAAAGAGTTATTGCTGTCGGAACAACAAGCTGCCGTACTCTTGAAAGCGTTGCAACATACTGCGGAGAGATTAAAGAAGACGACAGATGGACAAGCATTTTTATATATCCGGGTTATGAATTCAAATGCGTTGACGCTTTGCTTACTAATTTTCATCTTCCCGAAAGCACATTAATTATGCTTGTTTCAGCATTTTATAACAGGGAAAAAGTGCTTGAAGCTTATAATGAGGCCGTAAAGGAAAAATACAGATTTTTCTCATTCGGCGATTGTTCGTTTTTTATTTAGAAAGGTAAATATATGTATAAACTTATCAAAAACGAAGGAACAGCAAGGCGAGGCGAATTTAAAACTGTTCACGGTACAGTTCAGACTCCTGCTTTTATGAATGTAGCTACCTGCGGCGCAATAAAGGGTGCTGTTTCTGCTTATGACCTTAAGGATTTAAAATGTCAGGTTCAGCTTTGTAACACATACCATTTGCATTTAAGACCTACGGATAAGGTTGTTAAAGAGCTTGGCGGAATACACTCCTTTACAGGTTGGAACGGCCCTATACTTACCGACAGCGGCGGGTTTCAGGTGTTTTCACTGGCAAAGTTGAGAAATATCAAAGAAGAAGGCGTTACCTTCGCTTCTCATATTGACGGCCACAGAATATTTATGGGACCCGAGGAAAGTATGCAGATTCAGTCAAACTTAGGTTCTACAATAGCTATGGCGTTTGACGAATGTGTTGAAAATCCTGCTGAATATGATTACGCAAAAAAGAGCTGTGAAAGAACATACAGGTGGCTTATTCGCTGTCAGAACGAAATGAAAAGGCTCAATTCACTGCCTGATACAATAAATAAAAATCAACTTCTTTTCGGTATAAATCAAGGATGTACATACGAGGATTTAAGAATTGAGCATATGAAACAAATTGCCGAGTTAGACCTTGACGGCTACGCTATCGGCGGTCTTGCGGTAGGGGAGCCGAAAAAGGATATGTACAGAATTATCTCTGCGGTTGAACCCTATATGCCGAAAACTAAAATCCGTTATCTTATGGGCGTAGGAACTCCGGGCAATATAATAGAAGGCGTCAGAAGGGGAGTTGACCTTTTTGACTGCGTTATGCCGACAAGAAACGGACGTCACGGTCATCTCTTTACCGATAACGGAATAATTAATATCAACAACGCTAAGTATGAAAAGGACTTATCACCTATAGACGAAACCTGTTCGTGTCCCGTTTGTCAAAAGCATTCAAGAGCTTATATCAGACATCTGTTTAAGGCTTCGGAAATGCTCGGAATGAGACTTGCCGTTATGCATAACCTCTATTTTTATAATACTCTTATGGAAAGAATCCGTGCTTCACTGGACGAAGGAACTTTTGAGGATTTTTATAATAAATATGTCGACAGACTTGATACAAGGATATAAATAATACTTGCAATTAGTTGATTTATCATTTATAATATAAAAAGTTAATTTTTCAGGAGGAAAGAACTATGTTTTCAATATTACTTGCAGCAACAACCGCTACCGGCACTCGCGGCAACTGGTCAATTTTTATTCTTATGCCTCTTCTTTTCGTTGTAATGTATTTTACAATGATCAGACCTCAGAAGAAGCAGCAGAAAAAAGAACAGGAAATCCGTGAAAGCACACAGGTCGGCGACGAAATCACAACAATCGGCGGTATTATCGGTCGCGTTGTTACCGTTAAGGAAGACAGCCTTGTTATCGAAACCGGCGCTGACAGAAATAAAATGAAAATTACGCGCTGGGCTGTTCAGACAAACAACACAGTAAACGAAAAGCTTCAGGCTGAACGTGAAGCTGCAAAAGCGGCAAAAGAAGCCGAAATTAAGGAAAAGAAAGAAAAAAAGGATAAGGACGAAGAGTAAATCTGTCTTATCATAAAAACGAATAAATAATTAAACCCCTTCATACCTTTTTATGAGGGGGTTTTATCATGCCTGAAAATATTAAGAAGAATAAAGGTAACGGAATTATTAAAAAATATGTTTTTTCAATTTTTTTAGGTTTAATTATATTATTTATTTGTCTTGTTATATTAGCTCTGATTAATCTTGAAACTCCGTATCCGAAGGACAATACGCTTTTTCAAGCTTTGGTTTGTGTAGCAGCATCAAGCTTTATTTCTTCCTTTGTATTTGTATTTAAAGAAAGAAAAAACGGTCTGATTTCGGGTTTGATAATAGGCTTAATCATTCTGATTTTGTCATTCATATTATTCACGGTATTCTCATCGTTTTCTTTGAATGAAAACTCAATACTTTTAATTCCCGCAAGTCTTGTTCCTGCGGCAGTTTCGGGAATTATTGCAGTAAATATAAAAAGGAAATAACACGGAGGAAAAGAAATGAAGTATAAAGTAAACACTTTAAATAAATCAATCAGTCAGTCGCTTGTTTTGTTAAAGGAATCCTGGAGAATTATTCTACTTTTATCGCTTTTTATCTGTGGCCTGATAATAGGTTCTTTTGTCGTAAAAAACAATGATTCGATTATGAGCAACCAGCTTGAATCAATTATTAAATCAGGAATAACAACTAAAAACAATTCACAGTTCTGGGAAGTGTTTTTTAACTCTATAACAGTTAACCTTGTTTTTCTTATAAGCGCTTTTTCATTAGGGCTTTGCGCAATCGGTATTCCGTTTATAAGTCTTATTCCGATAATAAAAGGCTTTGGTCTCGGAATTAGCGGAGCATATATTTATTCTAATTATTCTGTTAAAGGCGTATGTTACTGCCTTTTGATACTTTTTCCTGCACAGATTATTTCAAGCGCTTTACTCATTTATGCTTGTAATGAAAGCTATTATATGTCAGGAGATTTATTCTTTTCGCTGAATAATACTCTCAATTTAAAAGAGAAAAATCCTGTCAGATTATATCTGACAAGATTTCTTCTCTTAGCTTTATTTATAGCCTTATCAGCGGGCTTTGACGCTGTTCTTTCAAGCCTTTTTTCATCATTCTTCAGCCTTTTCTGATTTCTTCTCCTTAGGTTTTACATTACTTAAAGGATTGCTTTTAGCGGCGTCTGCAAGCTGCTGATCAACAATATGTGTATAAATCTCGGTTGTGGCTATGTTTTCATGACCGAGAATTTCTTTTAATACAAGAACATCTACGTCGCCGTATTGATACATCAGCGTTGCGGCAGTATGACGGAGCTTATGAACCGAAAAGCCCTTATTTCCGAGCCCGCATTTATCAAGATAAGTATAAACAATATGCTGAACTGTTTTAGGGCTGATTCTCTGATTCCGACTGCTTAAAAACAAAGCGTATCTGTCCTTGCCCTTAACTCCGTCAACAGGTCTTACAGCCATATAGTTTTTATAGGCGGACATACATGCGTCGTTAAGATAAATAGTTCGTTGTTTATTGCCTTTACCGGTAACAATCATTGTATTATTATCTCTTATATCATTATAATTTAAGGAAACAAGCTCTGACAGACGCATTCCGCAATTAAGAAGAAATACAAGTATGCAGTAATCTCTTTCCTTGTATTTTCCGTCAACGCTGTCTAGTAAAGCAATACTTTCTTCCAAAGTAAGATATTTAGGCAAAGACTTTTGCTTTTTCGGACGGTCTAACTCCTGTACGGGATTAACGTCAAGAAGCTTCTGATTAATAGTTAAATATTTAAAAAAATCTTTTATGCAGGATACCTTTCTTGACCGTGTAGCGGCGTCGTTATCACGCTCGTCTTTACAATAAGATAGAAAAGCATAAGTATCGCTTAAAGTTATTTGTTTAATAAAATCAAGGTCAATATCCTTTATATATATTTCTTCAAAAGGAACTGAAGAGGGGACTAAGCCCTTGTAAATCTTCAGAAATCTGAAATAGGTTCTTAAATCAAGAGCATATTCCTCAATAGTTTTAGGCGATTTGTTTTTAATAACATCATAATAGTTGAGAAAATCAATTACCAATGGCGGTAAAACTGCCGGATTACGGTATTTCATAATAGCCTCCAATATAAATAGTTTGTGAAACAGTTTCACAAAGAGATTGTTTTACAGGACTACAGATTTATAATATAGATGCCAATGGGGAATAATGGATTGCGCTTATAATAAACAGAATAATAAAGAATTAAAGCATAAAGCATCACCGTCAATATTAATAGTAAATCGGCATTTGATTATATTCTAAGTCTTAATATAAAGAAAATAAAATTCAATAGAAATTTTTTAAATGATGAAATGTTCACTGAAAACAATTCCATCAAATTTTAAAAAAAGATATTTTTATATAAAACAGAAAAATCTGATTTAAAACAAACTAAATTTAAAAAAAAGAAAGATAGCAGTGTGTGAGATAAAAATAACAGAAACAATTAAAAACAATAAACAAATATAAATGTCAAATATATTTTAAATAACTTAAAAACTATTGTTTTTTTAAACAGGGTACTTAAAACTACTAAAAAAGCTGTTTTTCGGCTTATTTTGGCTTATTTCACCGTTTTTAACTCCCCTATATTGTACAAAACATTTATTTTGTATAATTGTCAATAAAAATTATACACCCTCTCTCCCGAAATGTCAATAAAAAAATAAAGCCCTTCAGAAGCTTCTGAAAGGCTCTGTAAAGAAAATCACTGTCAAGCTCGAAATATTGTTCAGATGATTTTCTAAAAGGAACGGGAAAGTCCTGGCACTCTCTCGTCACTTATAAACTTACTCTTTTTCTTCTGCTTTGTCAAGAAGTTCATCGACGTTGTTCTTCTTATCAAAATACTTTTCGGCTAAATCCAAGCCTTTTGATAAATAGTTCATAGCTTTATCAAGTGAAAAATTAAACTGACTTAACGGCTGACCGTATTTCTTAGCTTTTTTCTTTGAAGCTGTATAAACAGCGCCTACAGTTGTTGCCGCAAGAAAGCCTGATAAAACCTTTGAATTCTTTGACACACTGCTCTCCCCTTTTTATTCCGTAATCGGTAAAACCGAGCCTATGTCCGTAAGCTCGTTATTACCGAGGCTGATATATTCAACATTCTTTTTATTTAAAAACTCTTTAATAATAAGGAAATCGGGATGATTCTCTATTTTTCCGATAAATGCAAGAACGTTTTTATCAATCAAAAATGTCGCTCCGCCTATAAACCCGTAGTCAAAGCCTTTAAGCTTAACATATCCTTTCTTTATTAATAATACATCAATACCGTTCTTTTCACAAGCATTTTTTATTGTTTCGTCTTCTGTGATTATTGAATTATCATTTACAATACATACAGAACACTTTGAATAGCCCTGCTTAACATTGATTATATTATAGTTATTATTTAAAAGAAAGGTCTTTAATGTTTCATCCAGAATATCAATTCTGCAAATGACATTTTTACCGAATATCGCTGCATTCACAGCGCAATCAAGCGGATATTCACCGCCTTTTATACGGAAAAAATCAATACTAAAGCCTGATTTTTCAAGGCTTTTTGCAAGTTCTGACTGATTTTTTTCTAATAAAATTCTGTTTTTACCGATATGAATTGCCTGTAAATCAGCGTGAGAACTTAAACAACCTTGTAATACAAAATTATTATTAATTTCAAATATTTCAATTTTTTTATTAACTAAACCGTTTTTAACTGATTCGGGCATATTACCGGCTATTACGCCGGTAACTTTTTTAGAAGGCAAATTCGGACAATCAATAAATTTATTCATATTATTCCGTAACCGCCTCAAATGCCTGGCGGATATTGTTAACGCCGATTACCTCTATGCCCTTTTTAGAGCCCGGAGAAAGCTTTTTAAGGTTATGGTAAGGAATAACACACCTTTTAAAGCCAAGCCTTTTAGCTTCGTTTACACGCTGTTCTGCGCAAGTTACGGAACGAATTTCGCCGCCGAGGCCTATTTCACCGAATGCAATAACGTCGTTTCTTATAACGGTATCCTTCAGACTTGAAATAACAGATAAGGCAACTGACAAATCGGAAGCGGGCTCGTCGATTTTAAGTCCGCCTATAATATTGACATAGCAGTCCATATTTCCTACAAAGTACCCTGCCCTTTTTTCAACTACAGCAAGAAGCATCGCCATTCGGTTATAATCAAATCCGTTAGCCATTCTTCTCGGATTACCGAAGCCGGTAGGAGCAACAAGCCCCTGAACCTCGGCAAGAATAGGTCTTGAGCCTTCCATTACGCAGGCAATACAAGAACCCGAGGTGTTTTCGGGACGACCTGAAATAAGCATCATAGACGGGTTTTCAACCTCGGCAAGACCTTTTTCGAGCATTTCAAAAACACCGATTTCATTAGTTGAACCGAATCTGTTTTTTGCGGCTCTTAAAATTCTGTAAGACAAGTTTCTTTCTCCCTCAAAATAGAGAACCGTGTCAACAATATGCTCAAGAACCTTTGGACCCGCTATATTTCCGTCCTTATTGACGTGACCGACTAATATAGTCGGTATATTAAGGCTTTTAGCAGTTCTCATATAGAGATTTGTACATTCTCTTACCTGCACAATGCTTCCGGGCGCAGAATTCAGTTCTGAAATTACCATTGTCTGAATGGAGTCAATCATAACTATATCCGGCTTTTCGGTCGCAATATATTCGCAGATATATTCAGCGTCGGTTTCACAGAGAATATAAAGGTTGTCCGAATAAACGCCGAGCCTGTTCGCTCTTAATTTAATCTGGTGAGCCGATTCCTCGCCCGAAACATATAAAATAGAATGCTCTTTTCCGAGACTTTCACAAATCTGTAAAAGCAGGGTTGATTTGCCTATTCCCGGGTCGCCGCTTAAAAGGACAAGCGAGCCTTTGACAATTCCACCGCCGAGCGCACGGTCAAGCTCGTTCATTCCCGTCTTATATCTGTGCTCGGTTTCGGCAGCTATATCATTAATATTAACAACCTTGCTTCTGTTAAGATTTGAAGATTTTACTTTCCCTGTAGAAGAAGAGGCGTTTTCAACGGTTTCTTCCATAGTATTCCATTCTCCGCAGTTAGGACACTGTCCGTACCATTTTGCGCTTTTATAACCGCACTCGGAGCAGACAAATACATTTTTAGTTTTAGAAGCCATATAATGCACCCTTTTCATTCAGATAATTTATAATTCCGTCAGCAACACAAAGCACAAACTGCTTTTGATATTGCTCATTTTTAAGTTTAAATAAATCGGTCTGATTTGATATAAATCCGCATTCAACCAATACGGCAGGCTTTTGGGCCTTATATAAAAGATAAATTGAGGAACCCGATTTCTTAACCGCACGCTTATTATCATTCTGAAGAAGAGAAACAACGCTCGATTGGATTGAAGAAGCTATATGAAAACTCTCTTCGTTGTTTCCGGAATAAAAAACCTGTGTTCCCCACGAGGAAGAGCCTTGATAAAAATTCTGATGAACAGAAATAAAAATACAGTTTTCATTCCCGTTCATTATATCCATTCTTTTATGGATATCGGATACTTTTTCATTTCTTACTGAAGAACCGCTCTCCCCTATTGAATTTTCGTCATTACGGGTCATAACCGTATTAAATCCTTCAAGAGTTAAAAGGTCGTTGAGTTTTTGAGCAATTTGTAAATTTAAAACAGATTCATTCGTTCCGTCAATGCCTACAGCACCGCCGTCGCTACCTCCGTGTCCTGCGTCAATAACTATAATAAAATTGCTTTTTTCAAGTTGTTTCGACGTTGTAACAGAAGGATTATTACTCTGATTAAGATAATTCATAAAAAAGCTGAATATAAACAGCGTTAAAACGCAATATGTAAAAACTTTAATTCTTTCAATCATACTTACACCTCAAGAATAAATATGAATTAAGGAAAAAGTTTATTAAATTATATACCAAATTTTCATTTTATACAAGATACATTCAGTCCGATTTTTGACACAAAAAAAGCGGCAGGTTTTCCTGCCGCTTTAAGAACATAAACAGATTATTTAACCATATTAGCGATTTCTTCAGCAAAATTTTCCTGCTTTTTCTCAATGCCTTCGCCTTTTGCAAAACGGGCATATTCAGAAATCTTAATCTCGGAACCGAGATTCTTTGCAACAGAAGAAATGTACTGAGCAACGTTCATCTTATCGTCCTTAACGAATGTCTGCTCAAGAAGACAGATTTCCTTAATCTGCTTGTTAATTCTACCGTCAACAAGACCTGAGAAAATCTTATTGTCAACGATTTCAGCCTTATGAGAAACAGCCGTAGCAGCAAGAATCTCAAGAGCTTCCTTAGAAATAAAGTTAGTGAAATTCTTTCTCTGCTTATTGTCAAGTCCCTGATAGATGTTAATGTCATCTTCGCTCCACTTTTTGCCATCTATAACCTCGTTGATAAGGCTTGTAAGAATAGGCATCGGGAGTGATTCGGGCTTATTCAGTGCACTCTCAATAGTAATCTTTTTGAGATTGGCAAGGTCTTCGTCCGAAATATCATCCTTACTCAGATATTCGGGGCTCATAGCCGCTATCTGCATAGCAACATCCTTACCCATTGTTTCAAACTCAGGTTTAGCTGCAGTAGCGTCATCAGTATCAAAACCAACAAGAACGCCAACAGTGCCGCCCATATGGATATAAGTAATAACGTGGCCTTCAATACGTGCAAAGCGACGGACCTTCATATTTTCACGCAGTGCAAGGAAAACCTCCTGAACAGCTTCCTCAACAGTGTTATCGCCATCAGAAACTTTTGACTTTAACAGAGCATCAAGGTCAGCGGGTTTTGCTTCAACAACCGTCTTAGCAACCTTGTTAGCAAGCTCTTTAAAGGGCTCGCCGTTTGCAACAAAGTCTGTCTCGCAGTTGATTTCAACAAGAGAGCCTGCTTTACCGTCCTTATATGCAGCTACAGAGCCTTCAGCAGCAACTCTGCTTGCCTTTTTAGCGGCAGAAGCAAGTCCTTTCTCTCTAAGAAACTCAATAGCTTTATCCATATCTCCGTCTGTTTCGACAAGAGCTTTTTTACAATCCATCATGCCTACGCCGGTCTTCTCACGAAGAGCAACGACATCTTTTGCTGTAAATGCCATAATTCTTTCCTCCGTTTTTCTATAATAATGCCCGCACAAAAAGTACGGGCTATTATTTTTTATTATTCAGCAGCTTCCTCTGTTTCTTCGTCAGCGGGAGCTTCTTCAACAGCAGCAGCGCCTGCCTGGCCCTGTCTGCCCTCGATAACTGCGTCAGCCATAGCGCCGGCGATAAGCTTAACGGCACGGATAGCGTCATCGTTACCGGGAATTACATAGTCGATTTCGTCAGGATCACAGTTTGTGTCAACGATAGCAACAATCGGAATACCGAGCTTCTTAGCTTCGGCAACTGCAATTCTTTCTTTTCTGGGGTCAACAATGAACATAGCAGCGGGCTGCTTCTTCATTTCTGTAATACCGCCCATGAACTTTTCGAGCTTCTCGATTTCAAGTTCAAGCTTAGCAACTTCCTTCTTGGGAAGCATATCGAAAGTTCCGTCTTCAGCCATAGCCTTAAGCTGAGCGAGTCTCTTAACTCTCTTCTTGATTGTGTTGAAGTTTGTAAGCATACCGCCGAGCCAACGAGCGTTTACGAAAGGCATTTCGCAACGTTCAGCTTCTTCCTTAACGGAATCCTGAGCCTGCTTCTTAGTGCCTACGAAAAGGATTTCGCCGCCTTCAGCCGATATGTCGCGAACGAACATATAAGCTTCTTCAAGCTTCTTAACTGTCTTCTGGAGATCGATAATATAGATACCGTTTCTCTCTGTGAAGATGTACTCTGCCATTTTGGGGTTCCATCTTCTTGTCTGATGACCGAAGTGAACGCCTGCCTCAAGCAGCTGTTTCATTGATACTACTGACATTTGTTTTTCCTCCTTATTATCCGCCGCAACGGTTTAACGTTTCAGGCAACAAAGAAGCATTAAGTAAAGTAAATTTTACCTCTTTGCTAAGCTGAAAAATGCCGTCACGTGTGAAATGCCTTGATATTTTATCACCTTTTACTATATAATGCAAGGATTTTTTATAAAAAATCAAAGTTTTTTAATATCTTTTTCCCTTTTCAAACCAGCAATAAAGCTTTTCTCCGTCACTGCCGATAACAATATCACCGTTCAAATCGGTCCTGAGTATTGCGGAATCAAGCTTTTTAAGCGAATACAAAACGTTTTCGCCGGGATGGCCGTATTCGTTATCATAGCCGCAGGAAATAACGGAAACAAGAGGATGAACAGCTTTTAAAAATTCCTTTCCCGAAGCGTTAGGACTGCCGTGATGACCTATTTTTAACACGTCACATTCAAGATTGAATTTACTGTCAAGCAAATTCTTTTCGGTAATGCTTTCCGCATCGCCCATAAACATAAATGAGGTTTCTTTGTAATCAAGCCTTATAACAGCAGACATTTCATTGACATTTTCGTTTTCCGCAATCGGAGAAAGAACAGTAAAAACTGCTTCCCCGAGCTTATAGATATCCCCTGCTCTTGCGGCAAAAACAGGTATCTTCATTTTTGAAATTTTATTTAAAAGGAATATGTAATCTTCATCATCCTTATAGTATTTTTCATCAATTTCAGGCATAAGGATGTTCTTAACTTCAATTAAATCAAGAATTCTGACTGCGCCGCCGTAATGGTCGGAATGCGGATGGGTAATTACAAGATAATCAACCGAACGGACATTATGACTTAAAAGATATTTACAAATATTATCCCCGTCAATACTGTTTCCGGTATCAATCAGCATATTGCCGTTATCAGTTTTTATAAGAGTACTGTCGCCCTGACCGACGTCAATAAAATGAACAGACAAGCTCTTGTTTTCAGCGTCATTGAGCTTGCCTGATGCAACAAGGTTAATGTTGCTGTTCCAGGTTGACAACCCGAGAAGAGACGGAAAATACGTTTTAATAAACGAAAACGCAAGGAATACAGCAACAATAACCGCAAATATTATTTTTTGTGTTTTTGTAAGTTTATTTAAGAATTTCATTAATTTTATCAGAAAATATTATTTCCCGTTGACTCGCTTTCGGAAATAACCTGCTCTTCATCTTCTGAAGCAGAATTATTAACCCCGTAATCAGTCCCATCCGACGACATAGCATTCATTTCAAGCCACTGCTGTTTGGAAATCAGAACCTTTCTCGGTTTGCTTCCTTCATAGGGACCGACAATATTTCTCTGTTCAAGCTCGTCAACAATTCTTGCGGCTCTTGCATAGCCGAGTTTCAGCTTTCTCTGGAGTAAGGTTGTAGAAGCCATCTGAGCCTCAACGACAACCTCAATTGCTTTCGGAAGCATCTCGTCGGCATCTGAATCGCCCGCTTCAACATCACTTGACTTTTTCTTATCCTTAGCCGCCGCCTGACGCTCAATTTCCTGGATAACTTCGTCGTCATAAGAGGTTTCGCCCTGTTTTTTAATAAAATTAACTACGTCCTCTACCTCTTTATCGGAAACAAAAGCTCCCTGAACGCGAATCGGCTTAACAGCGCTGATAGGATTGTAAAGCAAATCGCCTTTACCTAAAAGTTTTTCAGCACCGCCCTCGTCAAGCATAATTCTTGATTCAACATTCGATTTAACAGTCAAGGCAATTCTTGACGGGATATTCGATTTAATAACGCCCGTGATAACGTCAACCGAAGGTCTTTGTGTGGCGATTACAAGGTGCATACCTGCCGCACGCGCCATCTGCGCAAGACGGCAAACCGAATCTTCAACCTCTGTCGGAGCCACCATCATAAGATCTGAGAACTCATCTATAAAAATAACAACCTGAGGCATTCTCTCAAGACCGGAAGCCTCACAGATACTGTTAAAGCCTGCTATATCACGAACTCCGTTATCGGCGAAAATCTTGTATCTTTTAAGCATTTCCGTAACCGCCCAGGCAAGAGCGCCCGAAGCCTTGTTCGGATTTGAAACAACCGGAACAAGAAGATGGGGTATTCCGTTATACTTAGTAAACTCAACCTGTTTGGGGTCGATAAGTATAAGCTTAACCTCGTCCGGAGTAGCGTTATAAAGAATACTGATAATCATCGTATTAAGACAAATAGATTTACCCGAACCGGTAGTACCCGCAACAAGCAAGTGAGGCATACTCTGTAAATCGGCATAAACTATTTCACCCGTAATATCTTTACCGAGAGCAATATTAAGCTTTGATTTAGCGTTTCTGAACGCTTCGGTATCAATTATCTCTCTTAAGGAAACGCCGTTTCTCGTTCTGTTGGGAATTTCAATTCCTACAGCGGGTTTATTCGGAATAGGCGCTTCAATTCTAACGCCCGAAGCCGCAAGGTTAAGCGCAATATCATCGGCAAGATTTGTAATCTTACTGATTTTAACGCCTGCGGCAGGCTGAATTTCATAACGTGTAACAGCGGGTCCTCTGCTGAAACCGACAATGCGTGTTTCAACGCCGAAGCTTTTAAGCGTATCGACCAACTTTTCGGCGTTGGCCTTAAGCTCTGCTTCGTTAAGCGCGCCGTCGGAACCGCTTCCCTTTTTAAGACAGCTGATAGGCGGGAAAACATATTCCTTTTTTTCGGACGAAGCGTTCTGCTCAACCTCTTTTGCAAAGGATTCCTCTGCGTTTTCGGCATTCTTTTCTTCCGCCTCTTTTTTCTTATTGTTGGCTTTGATAATTGCGTCTATATCCGAAGCGGGAGTCTGTTCGGAAGCTTCAGCAACTTCTTCATTAATGTTTGTTGCCCTCTTTCTCGATTTAACAGGCATTTCAACAATGCCGTTTTCAGCTTCGTCAAGAGTTAAAATATCATTTACATTTTTAGCGGGCTCTAAATCAGTATCGGGGTCAATATCGTCAATTTTCTTTGATTTGCTTTCAGCTCTTTCTACTGAGCGCTCCTGATATTCAACGTATTTCTCGTCAGCAAATGTTTTAGCCTTTTCAACGGGAGTCCACATACCCTTAAAGAATTTCGCAAGGGTAAGTCCCGTAATAAGCATAACAAAAACAAAAATTACAACAAGAATTATTGCTCCTGCCGCCGCTTTGGACCATCCTGTAACGGTCAATAAAAGAAAACCTATAGCAGAGCCTATAACACCGCTTCCAAGCACGCTTCCGTCAATTTTATATGTATCATAAGCGTTTCTGACAGCGTCAACAAAATCCAATTTCCCGTCGCTTGAAAAAACGCTTATTGCGGTAGAAATTAAAAATACCAGAACAACTGCTTCAACTACTTTTGTATTTACCTTTGAAAAATCCCTTTCCATAGTACTGACAACAGTCAGATAAATGAAGAGCAGCGGAAGTATAAACGCGCAAAAGCCGAAGGTGCCGAAAATAACCTCGCGCAAAAATCCCCAGAGACCGCCCTCAGGTCCGCTCGGTATTAAAACTATACAAAGGAACAGAACAGAAAAAGCAAAAAGAATAATCGCAAGAACGCCCGAGCGCTGTTGCGTGGGTTTTGCCTTCTGAGTTGTCTTTTTTGAGGCAGTTGTTCTCTGCCCCTGTTTGCTATTTTTGTTGCCTGATGCCACAATAATTTCCTCCGTTTTTAAATTCCGATATATAAAGATAATCAGACGGACAGGTAGAAAAAATACCGTCAAACCTGCCGTTCTTATAATAAATTACACCGTTGGTAATATTTTTTGTTTCAACAACTGACTTTTCATAAGGAAAAATAAGAATTTCGTTTACAACCGAATAGAGAAGCATTATTCACTCCCCTTTTCTATCATTCTGACAAGGCATTCAAGAGCATTTGACAGACCGCCAAGCTCATCTATAAGTCCTTCTCTGACAGCGGATTCACCGTCAAGAACAGTCCCTACGTCGAGAACAAGTTCTCCTGTAGCGGTCATCAATTGACGAAATCTGTCAGCAGAAATTGATGAATTATCGGTAACGAAACGGACGATACGTTCCTGCATTCTGTCAAAATATGAAAGCGTTTGCGGAACCCCGAGAACAAGACCGTTCATTCTAACGGGATGAATTGTCATAGTAGCCGAAGGGGCAATAAACGACCTTTTAGCCGATACAGCAAGCGGAACGCCTATTGAATGCCCTCCGCCGAGAACTAAAGATACAGTGGGCGTTTTCATTCCCGAAATCAATTCGGCAATAGCAAGACCGGCTTCAATATCACCGCCGACAGTATTAAGGATAATGATAAGCCCGTCAATTCTGTCGTCCTGTTCAATAGCAACAAGCTGAGGTATTACATGCTCATATTTAGTTGTTTTATTCTGAGCAGGTAAAATAAAATGCCCTTCAACCTGTCCTATAACCGTAAGACAATGAATTATTTTCCCTTTTGTTTCAACAGTTACGCTGCCCGACTGAACAATCCTCTCGTTTTCAGTTGAGAAATCGCCGTCGCTTTCCTCGTTTTCATTTTGTATAAACGGCGAAGTAGTTGTAAAATCTTTATCCGAATTCAAAATCATTCCTCCAAAAGAATTAAATACATAATTATTATTTCATTCTCGGGAACAATTATGAAATTCAATATATTGTATCACTTTTTTAATCAAATAGCAATATTTTGTTAAAAAATACTTTATAAATCTAATTTTTAGCTTGATAAAATATTGACAAACAATAATATTTATTTTAATATAAAAAAAGATTGTTAAAAACTTAAACAAGTTAGGAGATTTTCTTATGGGATTGACTGTTGCTGAAAAAATAATCAAAAATCACCTTGTCGAAGGTGAAATGATAAAAGGAAGCGAAATCGGTCTTAAAATCGACCAGACTTTAACTCAGGACGCAACGGGTACAATGGCTTATCTTGAATTTGAAGCTATGGGTATACCGAGAGTTAAAACCGAGCTTTCAGTCGCTTATATCGACCATAATACATTACAGACAGGCTTTGAAAACGCTGATGACCACAGGTTTATCGGTTCTGTAGCCAAAAAACGCGGACTTCGTTTTTCAAGACCGGGTAACGGTATCTGTCATCAGGTTCATCTTGAACGTTTCGGAAAACCCGGCAAGACCTTAATCGGTTCCGACAGCCATACTCCTACCGGCGGAGGTATCGGTATGATTGCTATCGGCGCAGGCGGGCTAGACGTTGCCGTTGCTATGGGCGGCGGTACATATTATATTACAATGCCGAAAATAGTAAATGTTAAGCTTTCAGGCTCGTTAAAGCCGTTTGTTGCTGCTAAGGACATTATCCTTAAGGTTTTACAGATAATGACAGTTAAAGGCGGAGTCGGCAAGATTATTGAATACACAGGCGACGGCGTTAAATCGTTATCGGTTCCCGAAAGAGCAACAATAACCAATATGGGCGCTGAGCTTGGCGCAACCACATCTGTTTTCCCCTCAGACGAGATTACAAAAGAATTTCTTAAAGCTCAGTCAAGAGAGGAAGACTGGATTGAATTAAAGGCTGATGAAGACGCTGTTTATGACGAGGTAATTGAAATAAACCTTGATGAATTAGAGCCTCTTGCGGCTATGCCCCACATGCCCGACCGTGTTAAATCGGTTAAGGAAATCGGAAAAATTAAAATCGACCAGGTATGTATCGGTTCCTGCACAAACTCGTCTCTTATGGATATGTTAAAGGTTGCCGAAATTCTCAAAGGAAAAACAGTCGCTCCGAACGTTAGCCTTTCTATTGCACCGGGTTCAAAGCAGGTTCTCAATATGCTTTCTTTAAACGGCGCTCTTTCCTCAATGATTGACGCAGGCGCAAGAATTCTTGAAAGCGCATGCGGTCCGTGTATCGGTATGGGTCAGTCGCCGAACTCAAAAGGAATTTCGCTTCGTACTTTTAACAGAAACTTTGAAGGCAGAAGCGGCACTGCTGACGCAGGTATTTATCTTGTTAGTCCCGAAACGGCGGCTGTATCGGCTATTACAGGCTATCTTACCGACCCGAGAGAGTTCGGAGATTCGCTTAAGATTACTATGCCGGGTCAATTTATTATTAACGATAATATGATTGAATTACCCGCTTCACCCGAAGAAGCAGAAAGTCTTGAAATTATTTACGGACCTAATATCAAGCCTTTCCCGACCAGTGAAAAGCTTCCCGAAACCGTTACGGCAAAGGTTGCTTTAAAGGTAGGTAATGACATCACTACAGACCACATTATGCCTGCGGGAGCCAAAATACTCCCCTACCGTTCTAATATACCTTACCTTTCGCAATTCTGTTTTAAACAATGTGATGAGAACTTTGCTTCACGTTGTAAAGAATTAGGAAAAGGCATTATTATAGGCGGCTCAAATTACGGACAGGGTTCCTCGAGAGAGCACGCCGCACTTGTTCCGCTTTATCTCGGTATTAAGGCTATTATCACAAAATCATTCGCAAGAATTCATAAAGCAAATCTTATAAACGCAGGTATTTTGCCTTTCACTTTCAAAAACGAAATCGATTACGACAGAATTGATGAGGGCGACGAGCTTTCACTTGAAAACGTAAGAGAAAAAATTGAAAACGGCGAGAAAGTATTTGTAAAAAATCTGTCTAAAAACGAGGAGTATGAGCTTGAATACGACTATTCCGAAAGACAGACAGCAATGCTTCTTGCAGGCGGACTTTTAAATTATACAAAGGGAGAATAAATTATGACAGAACAGAACATTAAAACAGCTACGGCAAAATTTGAAGCTCTTATTCGTGAGCAGTCCGAAAGAAACGAAAGAATTAAAGCTGAGGGAGATTTTGTTGACTTTGATAAGCTTGATAAAATTACAATCGGCGTTTGCGGCGGCGACGGAATCGGACCGATTATAACAAACGAAGCCGCAAGAGTACTTGGGTATATGCTTAAGGAAGACGTTGATAACGGTAAAGTTGAATTCAAAACAATCGACGGACTTACAATTGAAAACAGAATTGCTCAGAACAAAGCTATTCCCGACGATGTTCTTGAAGAGCTTAAAAAGTGTCCTGTAATTCTTAAAGGGCCGACTACAACTCCCCAGGCGGGTGACGGAAGACCTAATATTGAAAGCGCAAACGTTGCTATGAGAAAGGCGCTTGACCTTTTTGCAAATGTCAGACCCGTTAAAATTCCCGCTGAAGGAATTGACTGGACCTTCTTCAGAGAGAATACCGAAGGCGCTTATGCAGTAGGCTCAAAGGGCGTAAACGTTGATGACGAAATCGCCTTTGACTTTGTTGTAACTACAACCGAAGGCACTCAGAGAATAGCCCGTATGGCTTATGAATACGCAAAAAAGAATCACAAGGACAGAGTTTCCATTATCAACAAAGCTAATGTTATTAAAACTACAGACGGTAAGTTCCTCAATCTCTGTAAAGAAATAGGCAAGGAATATCCTGAAATCACAACTGACGAATGGTATATTGACATAACTACTGCAAAGCTTATTGATAAAAAGCGCAGAACTGATTTTAAAGTATTTGTTCTCCCCAATCTCTACGGTGATATTATTACAGACGAAGCGGCTGAATTTCAGGGCGGCGTAGGTACTGCTGGAAGCGCAAATCTCGGTAAAAAATACGCTATGTTTGAAGCTATTCACGGCTCCGCTCCGAGAATGATTGAAGAAGGCAGAGGTCAGTATGCCGACCCTTGCTCAATGCTTCGCGCGGCAGTTATGCTTCTTTCTCATATCGGTAAGCAGGACAAGGCGGATTTACTTGAAAAAGCGCTTGATAAATGTATGTTCGTAGAAAAAAAGCTGGTAATCACAGGCCGCGACACAGGTTGCACCTGTAAGGAATTCGGCGACTATGTTATGGAAACCGTTAAATCTCTTTCAGAATAAAGAAGGCACTCAAAAATGAAAAAGAACACTTACATTTCACTCCCGGTAATCAAAAGACTTCCGAGGTATTACAGATTTTTAGGTGTACTGCGTAAAAACGGAATTGAAAAGATTTCTTCAAATGAGCTATCACGCAGAATGGGTTTAACTGCTTCGCAAATCCGACAGGACTTAAACTGCTTCGGCGGCTTCGGTCAGCAGGGTTACGGTTATAATATAGAACAGTTATATAACGAGATAGGTAAAATTCTCGGCGTTGATAAAAACACCCCGACTATCCTTATCGGCGCGGGTAATCTCGGAAGAGCTATCGCTTCTCATATGTCGTTCAGTGAAAGAGGCTTTGATTTAATCGGAGTGTTTGATAAGAATGAAGCTCTTGCAGGTCAGATGATAAAGGGTATTCCGATAAGACATATCAGCGGGTTATATAATTTCTGTAAGGATAACTCCCCTGTTGTTGCCGTTCTCTGTATTCCCGAGGACAGCGCAAAGGAAATTGTTGAACAGTTGGTAAACCTTAACGTTAAGGGAATTTGGAATTTCACTCATTATAATATTTCGGCTGATTTTCCGTCACTTTCGGTTGAAAACGTTCACTTAAGCGACTCGCTGATGACTTTATCATATCAGTTGAATAATAAGGATTAATATGACTCTGAATATTGTTTTGGTAGAGCCCGAAATACCTCAGAATACGGGCAATATCGCCAGAACCTGCGCCGCTACAGGTTCAAGGCTTCATATAGTAGAACCTATGGGGTTCAGAATCGACGATAAAAAGCTTAAACGCGCGGGCCTTGATTATTGGCATTTACTTGATATTACCTATTATAAAAACCTTGTAGATTTCTTTTCAAAAAACGAAGGAAGCTTCTATTTCTTTTCAACTAAGGCGAGAAACACATACGACGAGATAGAATATCCCGATAACTGCTACCTTTTTTTCGGAAAAGAAACCAAGGGACTTCCCGAAGAGCTTCTGAAAGCCAATCCCGACAATTGCGTAAGAATTCCTATGCTGAATGACGCATCGGCAAGAAGTCTTAATCTTTCAAACTCGGTTGCTATCGGAGTTTATGAGGTCTTAAGACAGTGGCATTTCGGTGATTTATTAAAAGAAGGCAAGCTGACAAAATACGATTGGTAAGTGATTATATTGAAAAACACCGATAACAAATTCTCAAAAAGAGAAAAGATAATTACTTTAATTGCGGGATTACTGATTATCTCATTAAGCGCTGTAGTTGTTTTTCAGTATTTCGCAATCGTAAGGACACAGAGGGAGATTAATTCATTTATCGAAACTCAATCTTCAGTTTCTAATGACGGAAAAATTGTTTGGATAAATCCGGAAACCACCGTATCGGTTCAGTCTATTGAAAGCGTAAACAGTGAATTATCGGAAACAATTGATAATTTAAGTGAAAAAAGAGAATACGTTATCAATAAAAACAGTAGAAAGATTCATTCTCCCGAATGTGATTCGGCTAAAAAAACTCTTGAAAAGAACAAGGAAACAGTTGAATGGAGTGAAGAAGAATACTTCAAGGCGCTTGAAGACGGATATACTCCATGCTCAATTTGTAAGGCCGGAAGATAAAAACAAAGTCTGAAGAAAATTCTTCAGACTTTGTTTTTTAATTATACATTGAATTTACAGCCATATAATCGTAAATCATTTTACCGTGATTCTGTTCTTCCTTTTGAATATGGTTAAGAACATTTCTCGCCCCTGTGTCGTTAAATTCAAATACGCAGGTGTCATAAAGAGATGAAGCGTGCTTTTCGGTTGACAGAACGTCTGTACAGAGATAACAGTCGTTCTTTTTATCTTCACTTTCGACTGCAGTGTACGTTGCTGTAAAGGTAGGAAGAGCTTCTTCCTTATTCTGAACCTGAGGTACAGTACCGTTTTCAAGCTGGGTTAAAGTATCAAAATGCTTTTGTTCATGCTGTGCAATCATTGAAAAAAGCCCTTTTAACTGTGGGTCAACAGCGCATTGGGAATGTTTGTTGTATTTATCAATACAAAGCTGTTCCTGCCCCTTTAAATCCTTTAATAACGTCATTTCTTTTTGTGTTAAATTCATATATAATCACCTCGTTTCTATTATTTTCCGTATTTGCGTTTTTATTCATACGAAGTGATTAATTGAGAAATATCTTTAAATATCGGCGCGCAATCGACAGAACCGCTTTCCCCATTTTCCTTTAAAATAACGACAACATACTTCGGATTTTCTCTTGGGAACATACCGATAAACCAGGAATGAGTAATTTCCTTTCCGTTCATAAACTGGCCGCTTTGAGCAGTAGCTGTTTTACCGACTGAGGAAACGATTTCGGATTTAGCGTTTTTACCGCTTCCATCATCAACAGTCATAGCAAGAGCTTTTAAAACTATTTCAGAGTTTTTTTCGCTCAATACTCTTCTTGAAGCATTATTTTTCACCTTTTTATACTCTGTCCTGTTCTCGTCTACAAGAGCGTCAACTATTATCGGCGGGTTATATATTCCCTTATTTCCGATTGCCGCATACGCCGCCGCAAGATGTACGGGAGTAGCAGTAAGCCTACCCTGCCCGAAAGAGAAATTAGCCTTTTCGCCTATCGTTAAATTGTTTTCATCAGGTAATTTTCCATTGTCGGTAAAAAGATTATCCGCTATCTCGTATCTTGAGCCAAAGCCGAAATTTTCAGCAGTATTTAAAAGAGTGTTAAAACCGATATTCTTTGTCAGATTAATATAGTAGGTATTACAGGAATTTGCTGTTGCCGAATATAAATCCGTTTCACCGTGTCCGTCAGTTTTATGACAGGGAAAAACCGTATCACCGATTTTTATTCTGCCTTTACATTCGTACTTTTCATCGGGATTAATTCCGTTTTCAAGCGCAGAAGCGGCAATAATCGGTTTAAAAACAGAGCCGACAGAATACTCTGTTAAAGCTCTGTTGATTAAAGGCGAATTCTCATTATTTAAATACTTTTCAATCTCATTAGGATTGAAATTCGGTCTTGATACTAAAGCTAAAATTTTGCCGGTTGAAACCTCCATTACCACTGCCGCTCCCTTTTCGAGGTTTCCGTCATCAAGACATTTTTCTGTTACAAACTGAATATTTTTATCAATTGTTAAAACAACTCCGCCGAATGACAAATAATTTTTGTTTTCGGTTTCCCCTGCCTCGCCAATCATATTTCCTGTTGCAGATAACGAGTATTCAATAAATAATTCACCGCTGTAATATGATAATATATCGTCATAACATTTTTCAATTCCGCTTACGCCTTTATTTTCGGAATCAACATATCCGATTAAATGAGAGCAAAGTAGATTTTTATTATATCTGTCAACAGTTATTCCGTTAACAGAATTATTCTCATTTAAAAAGTAGGATTTGTTATATATTTTTTCATTAACAAGCGGTAAAAGATTTCTGTCATAAATAAAACCTCTTGAAACACATAACACCTTTTTTCTTGAGCTTTTAAGTTTTGAAGTTGTTACTGAAAAATCAGAATAAATACTAAAAAGAACCGTTATTAAAACACCTATTGAAACAGCAATTACACCATACAAAAAGGCGCCTCTTTTATACATAAAAACACCTCGGTTTATTATTTACCGAGGTGTTAATTTAATTCTTCTGTTTTCTTAAAAGCGAACCTTTTACAAACTGCTTATCGGTTTTGATTTTAATTATCTCCATTGGATGGGGCGCTTCGGTAACTGGCTCGTTTTTGCCGTTGAGCATTTCATCAATAACTATTTTCTCAGGAATTTTTCCAGGTTCAATTATTTCAAGTTCATCACCGATAATAAATTTATTCCTTTGTTCAACCGTCAGATATTCTCCGTCGCTTTCAATAACAACGGCAGCAACATCCCACTCTCTTTTATAACCGCCGTCATAGAAAATTTGAGCATCCTGAGAAGGTGAACCGAAATAAAAACCTGTACAGTACTCTCTGTAACTGACCTTTCCGGTTTCTTCCTTAATCCAATCGGATACGACATAGTTTTCGTCATCTGAAGAAAAATACTCGTCTATAGCGGCTCTGTAAGCATTAGTAATTACAGCCGCATAATAAGAAGATTTAGCCCTGCCCTCTATTTTAAAGCTGTCTATTCCCGCTTTAACAAGCTCCGGTATATGCTCAATCATACACATATCACGTGAATTGAGAATATATGTGCCGTTTTTATCCTCACTAATCGGGAAATACATTCCGTCACGCTTCTTTTCCATAAGAGCGTATTCCCAGCGACAAGGCTGAGCGCATTCTCCCCTGTTGGCGTCTCTTCCCGTAAGATAATTGGAAAGCAGACATCTTCCCGAAAACGAAACGCACATAGCGCCGTGAACAAAGGCTTCAATTTCAAGCTCTTTAGGTTTTTTAGCCGCAATTTCAGCAATTTCGGAAAGCGAAAGCTCTCTTGCGAGAACAACTCTTGAAGCTCCGAGATTATAAAAGGTTTCGGCTGTATGATAATTGACAATTCCCGCCTGAGTGGAAATATGAACGGGTAAAGACGGAACATATTTTTTACACAAATCAAGAACGCCGAAATCGGCAACTATCAATGCGTCGATTCCTATTGACTCCCACTTTTCGAGGTATTCCTGAAGAAGCGCTATTTCATTGTTTCTCGGAAGGGTATTACAGGTAAGATATACTTTAACGCCTTTTGAATGGCAATTCCTAACAGCCTCTTCAAGATTAACGCCCTCAAAGTTCGGCGCAGCCGCTCTCATAGAAAACATATCAGCGCCTAAATATACTGCGTCAGCGCCGTACATAAGACAGGCGTCAAGCCTTTCTTTATCCCCTGCAGGAGAAAGCAACTCGGGCATTTTTATGTCAGTCTTTCTTTGCACTCTTATTTACCTCGTTGATTTCAATAAGATTCTTATTATGCTCTGATTCATTTTCAGCAAGATAAATCTTGTTGTTATTGTCGTGAGCGAAGAAATAATACTTTGTGTCTGTTGGATCAAGCGCCGCGCTGATTGCGTCATTACCCGGGTTACAGATAGCGCCGATAGGAAGTCCTATGCAATCGTTTGTGTTATATCTGTTATTAAGTGCGTTTTGCAGGGACTGATCCTCAACGTTTTTATTGATATAATTCTTGATGTAATACAAGGTACAGTCGCATTTAAGCGTCGGGAAAAGAGCGCTGTAATTAAGGCGGTTATGAATAACCGAAGAAACGTCAGGCATCTGTTCGGCGCCGTAAGCCTCTTTCTGAATAATCGAAGCGAGCGTGATAACCTCATCCATTGACATATTGAGCTTATCAGCCTTTTCCTGATATTCTTCAGTCCACTTTTCATTGAAGTTATCAAGGAATTTACGGATAACGCTCGCAGGGTTTTCGCCTACATAGAAATCGTAAGTATCGGGATAGAGGTAGCCCTCAAGATAATGATATCTCTGGTCCTTATCCTTTAATGAAGCAAGGAAATCATATTCGGTTGAAAAATCGACATCCTTCATTGTCTGTTTAAAGAGCGCCGATGTGCAAACCTCATATTTTTCAAGCTTCTCGATAATCTGGTCAACATTATAACCCTCAGGGAAGGTAAGTCTTACTGTTTCACCCGTGGTCTGGGTCGATTTAAAATGCAAAAGCATGCCTTCAAGACCCATTGACTCGGTAACATAATAAATACCGGGAATATAGTTATCTCTTTTAAACTGCTGAACTTCCGCAATAATATTACAGAATAAGCTGTTTTTTATAAGTCCCTCTTTATCGAGAATTCTTATAACGCTACTGGTAGTTGCGCCGCTCGGGATTGTAACAGTATAAATCTTTTCCGAGTCTCTTCCGATTGCAAGAATATCGTTAACGCAGCTTATAGCAACCAACGAAATAACTATCGCCAGAACAAAGCTTACCGCAACTGCAATAAGACTCTTTTTACGGTATTTTTTCTTAAGGGCTTTTATACCTGAAGTTGCCCTGCCCTTTACTTTTGCCACTGCTGAACCTTTCCTGTTAATTGAAGCGGATTTAACGTTTTCAGCCGTTTTAACGGCGTTTTCAGATTCTTCCTTCGTTTCTTCTGTCGGAGTCGTTCTGGGTGAATCAGCCGCCTTTAAAGGCAGTTTAACATTCTTAGAACTGTTAAGCTTATGTTTAAGACGAATTTTTGCGGCATTAAGAACCATAGCCGGAGTAATTTTATCTTCGGTCTGAGTTTCCTGAACGTTTGAGGGTGTTACGTCAGAGTTGATTTCAGCTTTTTTAGGAGAAGATTTAATTCTTTTATGAGACTTTTTTACAGGCTCGGTTTTTTTCTCTTCAACAGTTTCATTCTTCTGACGAAGCGGCGTATGGTTAGCAAAATATATCTCGCCGTTATATGCGGGAATATAACCCTCCTCGTCATCGATAAACTCTTTAGAGCGGTCGATATGTACGCTGAAGTTCTCTCTCTTATTACTTGATGAGCTAATTGAATTTTTTTGGTTTTCTCTGCTTTTTACCTCATCGTCGAGATTCTTGTCGAAATTCTTGAGAAAATCGTCGATGTTGTAATCGTTATAATTGCTCATTCAAAACCCTCCTCGGTGGAAACTAATCGGTAATTATAAAATCTACCGATTTATCAAAACCCTCAACAGGTAAATTATTTAATAAAAATGATTTATAACATAGTCCGACTGAAGTTACATTATTCTCAGAAAGGAACCTGTCATAAAAGCCCTTACCAAAACCTAATCTGTAACCTTTTTTATCAAAGGCAAGTCCCGGAACTACACACAAATGATTATTAAAATCATTTATTCTTTTACATTCTTCGCTCGGTTCATCAATACCGAAACAGCCCTTTTTTAAATCATTAAAGGATTTTATAAAATAAAAATCCATTTTATTATCAGTTTTACTGCATTTAGGTACGGCAACCGCCTTACCGTCAGAAAAAGCCTTCTCAATTATTTTTCTTGTATCAACCTCTATATCGGTAGATACATATATTAAAAAGCCATTGGAATCAAGATATAAATCACTGTTCAAAAAATTATCGGTAACTTTTAAATCAAGTAAAGCTTTTTCTTTTTCAGACAATGACTTACGTTTTAAGATAAGATTCTTTCTCAGTTCGGACTTAGTCATTTTATTTGCTCTGAATTGATTTGTTGATACTTTCGGCTAATTCACGGCCCCGCAAATAAGCAACAATTTCAAGAGCAAAGTCATTCGCAACTCCCATACCCTTACCGGTTATTATATTTCCGTCACGCTCAACAAAGCTTCCTGTGTATTCGGCTCCCGAAAGATATTCTTCAAATCCCGGAAAACAAGTTGCTTTTTTGTCTTTAAGCAAGCCCTTTTTGCCTAAAACAGACGGAGCGGCGCAAATAGCGGCAATAAGAAGCTTTTTTTCATTCGTAAAATCAATGAACGAATTTACAACCTTGCTATTTTCAAGATTTAGTGTTCCCGGCATACCTCCCGGAAGAACAATACCTTCAATATCGTCAAGAAAACTGATTTCATCCTCTGTTTTGTCGGCTGTAACCTCAATTTTCTGAGAACTTATAATTTTTTTATTTCCAACGCCTACAGTCTGGGTTTCGATTTTAGCGCGTCTCAGAATATCAACACAGGCAAGCGCTTCACAGGTTTCAAAACCGTCTGCAAGAAAAACATATACCATAAATATCACTCCATCTTTATTCCAAGATATAATTGTCTTTTATTCAAAAAGTCATCTTTTAGATATTTTATAACGCCCTTTAAAGTATTGGCATTATCACTCGGAAAATTAAATACAAATTGATTTAATGATGTTTCATTTAAAAGACAATAATTCATTTTCTTTTTTGCATTTTCATCTATCCAATAACAGTCGGCAATAAAAACCGTGTCATTATCGCAATTAAAAATACAGTAAAAATCCTCAGACCAACAGAAGCTGTATTCAAATCCCTTACAGAGCTTCATATACTTATCGGGAAAAGACACAAACAGTCTGTCTTTCAGAACAGTATTTCTTAAAAGATTAAAATCCGTTATTTTAGTGTTGCAATTATATAAACACTCAGTCAAATCATTCTTTAGCTCATTACGTAATGATTTAACAGAAGAGGAATAAATACCGTCAACAAAACCGAATTTATAATAAAAATCAAACAAACCTTTATTTGCAGGAATACAAAGCACTGCGTCAGTTCCGTTTCTCTTTTCAATTTCACAAGCCTCATTGATAAGAGAACTCATTATTCCCCTGCCCTGTAACAACGGGTCTGTACAAACGGCATACATATATTTCGCAATATATTCATTATTACCGTCGATTATCCGACAAGGTATCATCTGAATAACGGCTTCGACCTTATCGTTTGACTTGCTGACAAAGCAATCCTCCAAAGAAAAACAAGTTTTTAAATAAAAATCAACTGTTTCCTCGTCGTCACCGAAGCATTCCATCCATATTTCCTTAATTCGAGAAATATCAGTTAATGACGGATGACAAATCACTTTTTATACCTCGCATAATAGCTTTCTATAAGGAACGCGGGATGATAAGTCAGTTTAGCCTGTCTTAATCCCTCACTCCCCGTATCTTCTTCACGGTTAATGTATTTATAACCCGACAGTTCATTTACTGCAAACTGCTGATTAATCATAGGGTAAGCGCCGCGCATATCGGCATTTGCTTTTTCAATATGAGTACAGAACATATCGCTGCTTAAAGGTTCACCGAGAGTGTATGCCTCAATTTTACCGTCGACCTTAAGCAAACCGCCGACAAACCCTAACTCTTTGAAATTATCAAGAGCTATCTGAATCGCATAATCCTCTTTTTCAAGCTCATCGGGGTTCTTATTGCTGTTATGTCTTTCCCACTGTTTATTAAAAAGACGGCATTCTTCGATATTGCTGTCGTTAATTGTTTCATAGGACCATTCGTGACTATTTTTAAAATAAGAAATATGGTTTCTTTTCTGATGATATTTTCTTCCCGCAAGGTTAATTAAATTATCAGTATTATAAACGTAATCAGCAAAGTCACGCATTTCCGAAATGTCAAATTTACCCGGAAGTTCTTTTTCAATAACTTCTTTTTCTTCACAGCTAAGTGAATAAATCTGTAAAATCTGGTTATGTTTATTAGCGTTTTCCAGAAGCTCATTAACAATATCGACTATACCGTTACCGGCATAAGAAAAAGTATAAGTGTATTCACCGTCAACCTTTGAACGGATAATAAGGCTGTCATTAAATCTTGCAATACGGGTATTATAAACAGAAGCCCAGATATAAATATTACCGAAACAAAGATCACAGTTTTTACATTTTGTTTTTGAAAGGATTTCATCAACCCAGATTTTATCGCTTAATTCGGGGATTTTAAATTCCAGCAAAATTCTTTATCTCCTTAAAAATATCGTTATTAATATCGTCGATTTTTCTCGGGTTTTCACCGTCAGCGCATTTAATAACTATCCAACCGAGCTTGTCCGCCGCATAGAGAGCAGACTCGTGGCAGGCGTTAAGGTATTCTACATTCGCTTCGTGAACATCCTTTTTATTCTCGTCGCCCGAGTATCTTTCAGTCATAAGGCGTTGGGATACGTCGACAGGCATATCGAGGAAGAAAACAAGGTCAGGCTTCGGGATGGCGACTTTAGTATATTCAATATCCTCAAGCCAAAGAAGATATTCATCCCATTTATCTTTAGGAAGCTTTACCATCTGATGAACAGCATTGGAAGTTGTGTACCTATCAGCTAAAATAACGGTACCTTTAAGATAATCTTCCTTCCATACCTTAGTGTAATTAGCAAACCTGTCAACAGTATAAAAAAGCGAAGTTGCAAATGTGTTTACATCAGACGGGTCCGAACCGAATTCACCGCCTAAATACATTCTTACAAGCGCGCTTGACTCGCTTTCGTAATCAGGCAATTTAATTTGTCTGATTTTTAAACCGGTTTTTTCAATTTTCTCTTTAATAAGGGCTGTCTGAGTGGATTTTCCGCTTCCGTCAAGCCCCTCAATTACAATCAATTTGCCGTTCATACATACTCACCCATTCTTTTGTCATTATATTATAACAAATATTATTATATATTTCAATTAAAAGTTTAATAAATGCAATAAGAAAAACATATTGACAACAAGAAACTGTTGTGTTAAAATAATCGGCGTTGCAAAAAGAATACGCGGGTGTAGTTCAATGGCTAGAATCCCAGCCTTCCAAGCTGGTCGTGTGGGTTCGATTCCCATCACCCGCTCCAAAAAAGCAGTTCGTAATATCGAACTGTTTTTTTATTTTTATTGATAATTTAAAGGAATCGAACCCACATAGTCCATCTTTTGCGAAATGAAATGAAGCAAAAGGGACATAAAATACGAAGATTTGCGAAGCAAATGACCGTAAGCGAAGCGTCGGTTTACCATCACCCGCTCCAGAAAAAAGCAGTTCGTAATATCGAACTGTTTTTTTATTTTTATTGATAATTTAAAGGAATCGAACCCATATAGTCCATCTTTTGCGAAATGAAATGAAGCAAATAGATAAAAATAAAAACCGTCCTTTCGGGACGGTTTTTCTATTTTCTGCAGACTAAAGAATTAATAATTACGGTAAAGAATTAATACTTTAATTTTTTCTTTTAATTCGCTATCCGCAAAAGAATCATTTAATCTACACTTACCTTTATTTCATTATCAACGGATTCGAGTGAAACAGAACTGAGAATTCTGTCGCTGTTTTCGACAAGATAATTGGAAACCTTATCTTCGACATTTCTTCTTATAACATTTCTGAGGTCTCTTGCGCCTCTTATATTGCCGTCCATTTTTGAAACAAGGGTTTTGGCAACATTTTCGCCAATATTAAGCTTAATTCCCTTATCTTTCAATGCGTCGCCTAACTCGTTAAGCATAAGAGTAGCGATTTGCTCGTAGTTTTCTTCCGTAAGTTCGTTAAAAACTACTATTTCATCAACTCTGCCGACAAATTCGGGACGAAGGAACTCATTAAGAGCTTTGATTGATTTTTCAACATTAACTTCTGCCTTATCCTTGGCGAAACCAAGAGCGTTCTCTTTTCTCTCACTGCCTGCATTGGAGGTCATAATGATAACAGTATTTGAGAAATCGACAGTCCTGCCGTGAGCGTCGCTTGTTTTACCCTCGTCAAGAATCTGAAGAAGAATGTTCATTACATCGGGATGCGCTTTCTCAATTTCATCAAAAAGAATTATTGAATAAGGCTTTCTTCTTACCTTTTCGGTAAGCTGTCCTGCTTCGTCGTAACCGACGTATCCCGGAGGCGAACCGATAATTCGGGAAACGCTGTGTTTCTCCATAAACTCTGACATATCAAGTCTTATAAGAGTTTCGGGAGTGTCAAAAAGCTCTAACGAAAGGCGTTTAACGAGCTCTGTTTTGCCGACGCCTGTCGGACCGACAAAAATGAACGATGCGGGCTTTCTCTGAGCAGAAATCTGAACCCTGCTTCTCTTAATAGCCGCCGAAACAAGCTCGACAGCTCTGTCCTGACCGATAACCTTTGCCTTTAATCTGTCCTCAAGTCCGATAAGACTCTTCAGGTCGCCGTCAAGAACCTTTGACATAGGAATACCTGTCAAAAGATTTATTACAGTTGCAAGGTCATTTTCAGTAACGTTGTTATCGGCAGCCTTTTCTTTAAGACCCTCGGTTTCTTTATCAAGCGAAATAATCTCGCTTCTGACCTTTGACATAGCTTCATAATCAGGGTTTTCGACCTCTTGTTCAAGCTCTTCAAGAGTTTGTTCAAGTTCCTGCTTACGCTCAATATGAAGCTCGTAATCGCTAATGGCTTTATTCCTTAAATTAGCGCAGGTACAAGCCTCGTCAAGCAGGTCAATCGCTTTATCGGGAAGAAATCTGTCAGTTATATATCTTTCCGACAAAGTAACAGCCTTATAGACAAGGTTATCGCTGATTGATACCTTATGAAAGTCCTCATAATAGCTCTTGATACCGAGAAGCATTTTATAGGTGTCGTCAATTGAAGGCTCTTCAACCTTAACGGGCTGAAAACGTCTTTCAAGCGCGGCGTCCTTTTCAATATGTTTACGGTATTCATTGAAGGTAGTAGCGCCGATAACCTGTATTTCACCTCTTGACAGAGCAGGCTTAAGGATATTGGCGGCGTTCATACTGCCTTCGGCGTCACCCGTTCCGACAAGATTATGAACCTCATCAATAAACAGAATGATATTGCCTGCTTCCTTAACCTCGTCTACAAGCGATTTAATTCTGCTTTCAAACTGTCCTCTGAACTGAGTGCCCGCTACAAGCGCAGTCAGGTCAAGAAGCTGAATTTCCTTATTGGCAAGCTTTGCGGGAACATCGCCTGCGGCTATTTTAAGCGCAAGACCCTCGGCGATAGCGGTTTTACCGACACCGGGTTCACCTATAAAGCAGGGATTATTTTTAGTACGGCGACAGAGAATCTGAATTGTTCTTTTGATTTCTTCATCTCTTCCGATAATTCGGTCAAGCTTACCATCTCTGGCGTTCTGGGTTAAATCGGTGCAGAAAAGATTTATAGACTTTCTTTTCTTTTCGTTTTTCTGCTTAGGCTTTTTGACCTTTTCCTTGGTTTCGCCCGACTTGTTCTCCTCGCCGTTGTTCTGAGCGTTAGGCTGGCCGAACATACCCTGCATATTCTGCAAAAAAGGAAATGTTCCGGCTCCGCCGGGTTCAAACATTTCGTCCATATCGCCGTTTTCGTAAAGCTCTTCAATCTGTTCGGAAACGCTTTGCATTTCTTCTTCGGAAATGCCCATATTTTCCATAATCTGCTTTACCGGACCGATATTCAATTCCATCGCACATTTAACACAAAGCCCCTCATTAGCCGTTTTATCTCCATCGACTCTTGTTATAAAAAATACCGCAGGGTACTTTTTACACCTTGTGCAAATCATTTGTTTCATAAATCAGTTTTCCTTTGTCTGAGTTTTTTCTTTTTTGCTGAATCTTTCCTGAACCTGTCTGTGAGTTTCGGGCATATAGCTGCAGAATGCAACAACAGTCATAATTGCAGAAATGACAACGAGCGAAACAGTAAGCCAGTCAGGCATTACAAAGTTGATTCCGAGTTTTGACATAAGTCCGATTTCGGGACCGAAAGCGATAATAATAATCATCGCCGCATAGAACACAAAAGTTGCTACCTTACCGTATATTTCGGCTGCGCCGGGTCTGATACCGAAAATGAGCATCAGAAGTCCGCCGATAACCATTATTCCCTCTTTGATGAGGAATACAAGGAATACCCAACCGAAAGCCTGCATAATTGAATTTGAACAGTGTCTGAATTCAATAAAGAGAAGAACGGCAATTGTAATCTGAGTAAGCTTGTCGGCAACAGGGTCAAGAAGCTTTCCCAAATTACTGACCTGATTGAACTTTCTTGCAATTTTACCGTCTGCAAAATCGGAAATACCGGAAAGAGCAAGCAAAACAAGAGCGATTATAACTTCGTTCTTAAGATAGAAATAAGCAAAGAACGGAATTAAAACAATTCTTATAAATGAAATAAGGTTGGGAACTGTAAGACAACCTTTAAATAAATCCTTCATATGTACCTGTCCTTAAAACATATTTTTGAGACCCTCAATTACAGGGTTATTATTAATCATAAAGTTGAAAACCTGTGATTTCGAAAGCATTTCGCCAAATCCGGACGACGAACTTGCATTTGAGTAGAATATAAGCTGAAGCATAGCGCACACAACGTATACCACAACAAGTCCCTTCGCTATGCCGAATATTCCGCCCAAAAGTTTATCGGTTGAGAAGCCGTCATCCTCATTCGCCTTGGAAATCATAGCGGCAAACAGCCTGAGAAGGAAAATAAGAACGGCCGCTAAAATGATAAACGATACCGCTTGAGTAGCAGGAAGAACAATAGGCTCAACTATCTTTTCAACTATAGCTTCTGTCGCGTCAATTGAAGTAAAGTTATCCTTCTTAATCTTTGCGAGAATGTTGTTGTCTGTTAAACCGGTACCGTTTGCAATTTTCTTTGCAAATTCAGGAATGTTTTCAAAAACAATCTGCGCTCCCTGGTCCTTAGTAACAGTATGGTTATCAAAGTTGATTTCATTGATAGCGTTTTCAATGTGGTTTTCAACATTGCTCTTAATAAAGCTGTTATAGAACATGCTTCCGACAGGCTTCGCAAGAAACGAAGCGAGAATAATAGCCAGAACAAAGGCAACAACTTCAAGAATTGTTCTCATAAATCCGCGCTTGTAAGAGAATATTGCGAATACTACAATGATAGCCAAAAAAAGAATATCAATTACTGACATATAAAAAACCTCCGTTTAATTATTAATGAATTAAGAATTAAATCCCTTTAGTTTTTAATCACCTCTTCATCCGTTTTTTCAACTGTTTTTACACTTCTTTCGTCAGAATTACCCCTGACGGAATATTTATTGATACTGTTTGAATACAGGACGTATACATCCGACCCGTTCAAACAACAGCTAACACAGTCATTGTCGACAGTTTTTTCACCTGAAACCCTGCCGTACAAATCGTAACATATCAGTTTATCGTCCGACAAAAATGAAATATGTTTGCCGTCCGAATACATTGATTTGATATGGAAATCAATATCGGTGCTTGAAATCTCTTTGCCGGAGCTGCTGTAAACCTTCAGAATATTCGAATAACTACTTGAATACTTTGAAAGAACAATGGCAGTTATATTGTTGTCACTGACAAAAAATCTTGAAACGGTATTAAGTGAAACATCGACGTCGTTTCTTTCACCCTTTTCGTTAATGAACGAAACAACGTTATCACCGATAACAACAAGCTTTTTTCCGGAAAGAATTTCGACCTTCGCAACCGCAGAGCCCGTGAATTCAATATGTCTTATTGCATCCTTATAGTTAATATCGAAAAGAAAAACATCAGAAACAACGTCGCCGCTGTCTGCGCCGATAACACCGACTGCAATATACCTGCCGTTTTCGGAAATATCAACGCTTACAATCTGCTGTTTAGCGCAAACCCAGGAAAAAACCTCGTTCTTTTTACTGTCAAAAACACATAGCATCGAAGCGCCGCTGTCACTTTTTGAAGCGATTGCAACAGAACCGTTTTTTGCAATATCACCCGTAAGCAAATCGAAGCCGTATTCCATTTCGTAAAGCAGTTTACCCGAAGTCTGAACTCTGAAAAGCCTTGCGCCTTCGTCAATGATAAGCGAGCGTCCGCCGTAAGTATAGATAAGCGGCGAAGAATAGTTATGCTGTAAATCGCTTATCTGCTTTCCGGTTGAGTCAATCATCTTAACTCCGGTATCACTGAGCAAAACGACGTCAGAATAACTCATACCCATATTTTCGACATCATTCGACGAAACCGAATACGGAAAACCGTTGTTGCCGAAAACTCCGTCAGCAAGATTGCTTAAGCCCCTTCCGAGTCCGAGCGGTGAAAAATGACCTATTTTATATGCCGCAACTGAAAGAACGATTAATACCGCAAAAACTATAGCAAAAGCGCTGATAACAGTTTTTAAATTAATATTCTTAAGGTTTATTTTCTTTTTTTTGCTTCTCTTTTTCAAATTAACCACCTTTAATAAATGACATTATTAAGATACAGTCCGCAGGCAGGTGCGGTCAAGCCAGCATTATTCCTGTCTTTTGATAGAATAATATCCCTGATTGTGTCCTCGGGGATTTTACCCGAAGAAATATCAAGTAAGGTGCCGACCATAATTCGCACCATATTATATAAAAAGCCGTCAGCCGAAACGGTGAACTCAATTATATCGCCGTTTCTTGTAACCGAAGCGTTTTTAACATTTCTTACCGTGTCTTCGACACTGCTTCCCGCATTACAGAAGGAAGAAAAATCAAATTTCCCGATATACTGCTTTGCCTGAAGATTGAGAAAAGCCTCATCCAGCTTATAAGGATAAAGGAAAGCACGGTTTGAATAAAAGGGATTTCTTATCTTCGAATTGAGAATGAGATATTTATATTCCTTTTCTTTGCAGTCGTATCTTGCGTGAAAGTTTTCATTCACTTCAACGCAGTCTTTTACGCTAATATCATCGGGAAGCATAGCGTTAAAAGCGGAAACAAATTTTTCACACGGAATAACGCTGTCTGTTTTCATATTAAAGCAATACATATTTGCGTGAACGCCCGCGTCAGTTCGACTGCAACCGACTATATTCTCCCTTTTTTGAAGAATTTTCTCAACTGCGTCCTGAACGGTCTGCTGGACGGTAACGGCGTTATTCTGTACCTGCCAGCCGTGATAATTAGTCCCGCAATAGGAAATAGTAAACAGTAAATTTCTCATCACAACACCGATTTAAAATAAATATTAAGCATTATTATTGCAAAAATCAGAACTGCCATAAACAAAAGCGCCAGGACGTCAAAGAGTTTTATCTTCATTTCACGAAGCCTTGTTCTCCCCTCGCCGCCTTTATAGCAACGGCACTCCATTGAGAAAGAGAGCTCATAAGCTCTTCTGAACGAATTTACAAAAAGCGGAACAATAATAGTCATAAGAGCTTTTGCTCTTTTAACAAGTCCTCCCTCGTCAAAGACAGCGCCTCTTGCCTTCTGAGCTGACATTATTTTATCGATTTCCTCAATCAGAATCGGAATAAACCTCAAGGCGATTGTCATCATCATCGCAAGAACGTGAACGTCAATTTTAAGCTTATTAAGAGGTGAAAAAAGCCTTTCAACTGCGTCGGTAAGAATTGTCGGCGAGGTAGTATAAGTGAGCATTGAGCCTGAAATAATAAGCAGAATAATGCGTATTGACGTGAACGCCGCAAGGGTTAGACCCTTTGAAGTAATATGAATAAATCTCCATTCAAAGAGCATATCGCCCTGTTTATTGTAAAAAATCTGAAGAAACGAAGTTACTATAATTATAACTACAATTGCTTTAAGACTTTTAAAAATTGTTTTCGGAGAAATCTGGGAAACAGCAACAGTTAAAAACAATATAAAAGTAACAAGCCCCAATGACCAGAAATTTTTACAAAGAAAGATAGAAACAATGAATACAAAGGTTAAAATAAGTTTTATTCTCGCGTCAAGCTTGTGAACAAGCGAATTTCCCGGGAAATACTGACCGATAGTGATTTCTTTAATCAAGCTGCATCCCCCTTCCCTTTATAAGACGGAGGATTTCTTCCTTTGCGGCTTCAACAGTAAAAATATCTGTTCTTACATTAAAACCGCGCTTTTTCAGACCTAACATAACCTTAGTAACCTGCGGAACGCCAAGTCCCAAAGAATCAAGCTTTTCCGAATCCGCAAAAACATTTTCCACAGTGTCAAAAAGTTCAACCTTACCCTTTTTCATAACGAGAACTCTGTCGCAATATCTTGCAACGTCATCCATACTGTGTGAAATCATTATTACGGTTTTACCGGTAGTTTCACGGTAATTTTCAACCATATTTATAACAGTCTGTCTGCCTATCGGGTCAAGCCCCGCCGTAGGCTCGTCAAGAATAAGCACCTCAGGTTCGAGAGCAATAACGCCCGCTATAGCCGCCCTGCGTTTCATTCCGCCCGAAAGTTCAAAGGGCGATTTTTCAAGATTTTCTTCACTTAGTCCGACTATTTCAGCCGCATTTTTAACTCTTTTATCAATTTCCTCGGTATTTAATCCCATATTCTTCGGACCGAAAGCAATATCGCGGTAAACCGTGCTTTCAAAAAGCTGATATTCGGGATACTGAAAACAAAGACCTACTTTAAAACGCGCGTTACGGACTGTTTTCTTGTTTTCCCATACATCCTGACCGTCAACATAAACCTTGCCGCTATATGGCTTAAAAAGCCCGTTAAGATGTTGAACAAGAGTGCTTTTACCGCTACCCGTATGACCGATAATGCCAATCATTTCGCCTTTTTCAATTGAAATGGAAACATTATCGAGCGCCTTTTTTTCAAAGGGAGTCCCGATTCCGTATATATATGTTAAATTTTCTGTTTCAATTATCGGCATTATCTGTCTTCCTTATTTTACCAAATCAACAATACTGTTAACAAATTCGTCAACCGTGAGAGTATCCGAGGGAATTTCGATACCTTCTTTTTCAATTTCAAGCGCAAGAGAAACGGTAGCGGGAACGTCAAGACCGATTTCTCTTATTTTTTTACTGTCGGAAAAAACCTCTTTGGGCGTTCCGTCCAAAATAACCTGCGCTTTATCCATTACTATAATTCTGTCGGCTTCGACAGCTTCTTCCATAAAATGAGTAATAAAGACAATAGTTATCCCGAGTTCTTTATTGAACTTTTTAACGGTATTCATAACCTCACGTCTTCCGACGGGGTCAAGCATTGCCGTAGGCTCGTCAAGGACTATGCAGTCAGGTTGCATAGCGAGAATGCCCGCAATTGCAACCCTTTGCTTCTGACCGCCCGAGAGCTTATGGGTTTCGTGCTCACGGTAATCGTACATATCAACTGCTTTTAAGGCTTCGTCAACCCGTTTTCTGATTTCTTCACGGGGTATGCCGAGATTTTCAGGCCCGAAAGCGACATCCTCTTCAACGATTGAAGCGACAATCTGATTATCGGGATTCTGAAAAACAACGCCGACTCTCTGACGGATATCGTATATTGTTTCTTCATTTGAAGATTCGATTCCGCAAACATAAACCTTACCCTCAGTAGGGATAAGAATTGAATTTGTAAGCTTTGCGAGAGTGCTTTTACCGCAGCCGTTGTGACCGAGTACGGCAACCATTTCCCCCGCTTTAATATCAAAGCTTACATTCTTTACAGCATAATCGTTTACGACGTTTTCTTCGTCCGATTCATAGCGGTAAAAAACATTATCAAATTTTAATGAAAAATCTTTATTCATTAAAACAAATCTCCGTTTTTATTTTTCCCAGATTGCAGAGGAACCGCAGGGAAGCACAAGTCCGCTTTCCCTTGCACGCAATCCGATTTCATCGCTCGAAACATGACCGCCGAATTTTCTCTTGACGGTTGAACCGAGAATATATTCCATAACAGCGGGTGAAAGTCCGGTAGTATATGAATTTATAAGAAACATAACAGGGTCATCACTTAAGACCTGAGAACAAAGCTCAACAAGAGGATAAACCTCGTTTTCGACCTTCCATACCTCGCCGTTAGGCCCTCTTCCGTATGAAGGCGGGTCCATAATGATAATATCATACTTATTCCCGCGTCTGATTTCACGCTGAACAAACTTAACGCAGTCGTCAACTATCCAGCGGACGGGTCTGTCGGCAACACCTGAGGAAGCGGCGTTTTCTTTAGCCCACTGCACCATACCCTTTGAAGCGTCAACATGAACAACCGACGCCCCGGCTTTAAGGGCGCTTACAGTAGCGCCGCCCGTATAAGCAAACAAATTCAGCACCTTTAGCTGTCTGTCGCTTTTTTCAATAAGGGCTCTCGTATAATCCCAGTTAACAGCCTGCTCGGGAAAAATGCCCATATGCTTGAAGCCCATATTTTTAACGTTAAAAATCAGGTCTTTATATTTAAGCTGCCAGCTTTCAGGTAATCTTGAGTTGAATTCCCAATGACCGCCGCCGGTTTTAGAGCGATGGTACACTGCGTCGGCATTAAACCAGAGCTTATTGTTTTTTTCGGTTTTCCAGATTACCTGCGGGTCGGGACGGACCATAGTATACTTGCCCCAGCTTTCAAGCCTGTCTCCGTCAGAGCAATCTATAAGAACATAATCAACCCAGCTGTCTGCTACTCGCATTATACTAACCTTTCCTCAACAACCTTGGCGATACATTCGGCAAGGTATTTTATCCGGTCATAGTCTTTTCCTTCAAGCATAACCCGTACAAGCGGTTCGGTACCCGAAACACGGACGAGCACTCTTCCGTCGTTTCCGAGTTCTTCCGATGCTTCCTTGATAGCGAGCTGAACCTCTTCATCCTTATCAAGTCTCGTTTTACCGAAGTTAGAAACTCTTACGTTAATAAGAACCTGAGGAAATACGGTCATTTCATTAGCAAGCTCGGAAATCTTTTTACCTGTTCTCTTAAGAACATTAAGCACCTGTATTGCGGACATCTGACCGTCGCCCGTGGTAGCGTGGTCAAGGAAAATAATGTGTCCCGACTGCTCGCCGCCGATAGAATAGTCGTTAGCGACCATATTTTCAAGAACATATCTGTCGCCGACCTTGGTTTTTTCACATTTAATTCCGTTCTTTTCGCAGAATTCAAAAAATCCCATATTGCTCATAACGGTAACTACTGCCGTATTATTCTTAAGCTTGCCCTCGCTCTTCATAAATTTAGCGCAAAGAGCGATAATTCTGTCGCCGTCAACGAAATCGCCGTTTTCGTCAACAATCAACATTCTGTCGGCGTCGCCGTCAAAAGCGAAACCGATATCGCATTTATTTTCAACAACATACTTCTGAAGCTGTTCCATGTGGGTTGAGCCGCATTTATCGTTGATATTGACACCGTTCGGCTCATCGTTGATAATATAACACTCTGCGCCGAGTCTTGTGAAAAGCTTTCTTGCGGTAACCGAAGCTGAGCCGTTGGCACAGTCAAGAGCGATTTTCATACCCTTGAAATCGCCGTCGGAGGTCATGGCAAGATGGAAGATATAATCATCAGCCGCAGTATGAGAGAACGAAATTCTTCCGACATCTCCGCCGAGCATCACGGGCGGTACCTTTGTTTCGTCAAGAATAATCTCTTCAATCTCGTTTTCAAGCTCGTCAGGTAATTTATATCCGTTATATTGGAATATTTTAATTCCGTTATATTCGCAAGGATTATGAGAAGCAGAAATCATAACTCCTGCGTCGTATTCGTATTCCTTTACGAGAAAAGCGACGCCGGGCGTCGGAATCTCGCCGACAACAAGAACGTCGGCTCCGACTGAACAAAGACCTGCCGATATAGCGGCGGCAAGCATGTGCGACGAGGCTCTTGTATCCATACCGATAAGAACTCTCGGCTTATGTGAAAGGTTTTCTGTAAGTACCATAGCGGCGGCTCTGCCGATTTTCATTGAAAGCTCACAGCTCAATTCGCTGTTCGCAACTCCCCTTGCGCCGTCCGTACCGAATAATCTGCCCATTGTAAAAAATCTCCTATACTTCAAGTGTTTGCTGGCCCGGCATATCAATATTCATATGTTTATAGCCAAGCGGGGTTACAACTCTTCCCCTCGGCGTTTTGGCAATAAAGCCGAGCTGAAGAAGATAAGGCTCGTAAACGTCCTCAATTGTAACCGATTCCTCGCCGATAGTAGCGGCGATAGTTTCAAGTCCGACAGGTCCTCCGTTATAATTACGAATCATAGTCGTAAGAAGAAGCCTGTCAATATTGTCAAGACCGAGCTTGTCGATTTCCATTCTTGAAAGAGCAATTTTTGCGTTTTCTTCGGTGACTACGCCGTTATCCATAACCTCGGCGAAATCCCTTGCTCTTTTAAGAAGTCTGTTAGCAATTCTCGGTGTGCCTCTCGAACGTGAAGCGATTTCATCGGCACCCTTTTTGTCCATTGAAATTTCAAGAATACCTGCGCTTCGCTGAACAATCTGACTCAACTGCTCCGTTGTATAAAGCTCAAGTCGGAGAATAACGCCGAATCTGTCACGAAGCGGAGCCGAAAGCTGACCTGCCCTTGTAGTTGCGCCGACAAGAGTAAACCTCGGTAAATCAAGTCTAATCGAACGCGCAGAAGGTCCCTTGCCGATAATAATGTCAAGAGCATTATCCTCCATGGCGGGATAAAGAACCTCTTCAACCGCTCTTGAAAGACGGTGAATTTCGTCAATAAAAAGAACGTCGCCGTCATTCAGGTTAGTAAGTAAAGCCGCAAGGTCGCCCGGCTTTTCAATCGCAGGACCAGACGTAACTCTTATCTGAACGCCCATTTCATTGGCTATTATGCCGGCGAGTGTGGTTTTACCCAACCCGGGAGGGCCGTAAAGTAAAACATGGTCAAGGTTTTCGCCTCTGTTTTTAGCCGCTTCAATATAGATTTTTAAGTTTTCCTTCGCCTTTTCCTGCCCGATATAATCGTTAAGAGTTTTAGGTCTTAAGGATATTTCTGTTTCGGAATCAGCGCTGTTGAAATCGGGTGAAACAATACGTTCGTTATTATCAAATTCCATTATTTACACCTGCTTTGAAAGTAGTTTTAAAGCTTCCTTTATCATCTGTTCAACTGACAACGATTTATCGAGCCTGCTGACAACGGAAGCGGACTCCGTCTGAGAATAACCGAGCATAGTAAGCGCGGAAATTGCCTCTGCCGTATTGCCCGAGGATGAAGCCTGAGCAACCTCAGCAGAAGAAACGTCGAAAACCTCGTTGAGCATACCGGAAGCGATTTTATCCTTTAATTCCATAACAATTCTCTGAGCCTTTTTAGCGCCGATGCCCTGAGCTGTGGCGATAACTTTATAATCACCCGCCGCAATAGCAAGGCTCAGTTCATCGGGACTTAAAACCGAAAGGATAGCAAGCGCCATTTTAGGACCTATTCCCGAAATGCTTATCAGCATCTTAAAGCAATCAAGCTCTTTAACGGTTGAAAAGCCAAATAAATCAAGAGCGTCCTCACGGACATTGAGGTAGGTATAAACGGTTACCTCATCGCCCTTTTTAGCAACCTGCTTTAAAGTATTCATACTCGTCTGACAGTTAAATGCGACTCCGCCGCAACTGACAGCAACTGATTGAGTATCATAAAAAACAACAGTTCCGGTTAATGAATAAAACATTTTGTTCTCCTTATTTTTTAAGTAAAGACATAAGCGAACCGCTTGAATGAGCGTGACAGATAGCCATAGCCAACGCGTCGGCAGTATCGTCAGGCTTCGGTATTTTTTCAAGATTCAGTAATACTCTTGTCATTTCCTGAACCTGTTTTTTTTCAGCCCTGCCGTAACCGACAACGCTCTGTTTAACCTGAAGCGGAGTATATTCAAAAGCAGGCACGCCGTTAAGCTCGGCTGAAAGCATTATAACTCCCCTCGCCTGAGCAACATCAATTACCGTTTTTGCGTTAGTGTTGTAAAACAGTTTTTCTATCGCCATAGCTTCGGGCTTATACTTTTCAATAAGCTGAATCATATCGTTAAAAATAATATGAAGTCTTTGATTAAAAGGCGTTTTTGCCTCAGTTGTAATTGCGCCGTAGTCAATAACGGAAAAATGGTTTTTTTCGTAATTTATAACGCCGTAACCGACTATTGCATAACCGGGGTCAATACCAAGAATAACCAAAAAATTCACCTCTTTACCGTACTACTCCAATATAATTCAATATATAATACCATAAATATAATTAATTATCAAGGAAAAACACTAAAAAAAACGGGCTCAAAAAATAAACTTTGAACCCGTTATGATATTTGATTTAAACGTCGTTATGCTTGCTTTCTCTTTCGCGAATTATATACCGCGTCGGAGTGCCCTCAAGGCCGAAAACCTCGCGTATTCTGTTATCCAGATAACGCTGATAACTGTAGTGGAACAAATCTTTTCGGTTCACAAAGCAGACAAATGTCGGCGGTCTTGTGGAAGCCTGGGTCATATAATAAATCTTAAGTCTCCTGCCCTTGTCTGTAGGCGGCTGAACACGAAGGGTCGCTTCGGCAAGAATATCGTTAAGCATACCTGTTGAAATTCTCATTGAATTCTGAGTATCAACAAAATTAATTAACTCAAACAGTCTGTCAAGTCGCTGGCCTGTTTTGGCAGAAATAAAAATAATAGGCGCATAGGACATAAACGAAAAATCGTTCATAAGTTTTTTTCTGACGGAATCCATAGTTTTACCGTCCTTTTCGACAGCGTCCCATTTATTAACGGCAATAATACACGCCTTTCCCATTTCATGAGCAATTCCCGCTACCTTTGAATCCTGTTCGGTAAAGCCCTCGGTAGCGTCAATCATAATAATACAGACCTCAGCTCTCTCCACAGCCATTTTAGCACGGATTACAGAGTATTTTTCAATATCATCATATACCTTGCTTTTACGTCTTAAGCCGGCTGTATCAATAAAAACATATTTTCCGAATTCGTTTTCGATTTTACTGTCAACGCTGTCACGGGTTGTACCTGCAATATCAGAAACGATTGTTCTTTCTTCACCGGAAATAGCGTTTACAAGCGAAGATTTGCCGACATTCGGCTTACCGATTACGGCTACGTTTATATAGTCTTTTTCTTCTTCCTGCTCAGCTTTGGGAAGATATTTACAAACCTCGTCAAGAAGATCGCCGGTTCCGTGACCGTGAACAGCCGAAACGCCTATGGGGTCGCCTAAACCGAGATTATAAAATTCATAAAACTCTGCAGGAGGTTCGCCGATTGTGTCCATTTTGTTTACGCAAAGGACAATCGGCTTTCCGCTTTTTATAAGCATAGAAGCAACGTCGGAATCGGTTGCAACAACGCCCGAGCGTAAATCCGTTACAAGAATAATGGCGTCTGCGCTGTCAATGGCAAGCTGAGCCTGGCGGCGCATCTGGGAAAGAATAACGTCGTCTGAATAAGGTTCAATACCGCCCGTATCAACAAGTAAAAACTCATAATCCTGCCATTCGCAATCGCCGTAAATACGGTCCCTTGTAACGCCGGGAGTATCGTCAACTATAGAAAGTCTTTTTCCGACAAGCTTATTAAAAAGAGTTGATTTGCCGACGTTAGGTCTGCCGACAATTGCAACTACGGGACGAGCCATTATTCCACCTCCGTTATCATTCTTATCAACTGCGCGCCGTCACAGTTATTTGGCACGATTTTTATGTTCAGTTCCTCTTCAGCCTGAACTAAAGTAACATCGTCAAGAAAAACTCCGTCGCTTTTAACGGGATAATCAGCCCTAATCATTGAAGAAGAGATGAAAAGAGCCGAACCGAGCGGTTTACCTTTCAACTGGTCAATGAGGTCTCTTCCCGTAATAAGACCGGAAACAGTTATGTTTTTGCCGAAAAATCTGTTTTCTATTTCATAAATATGAATTTTCAAACCGTCTATTTTCTTTTCAAGCATAGGCAAAAGCTCGCTGAAAAGAGGATAAGCAGCCTTACCGACAGCAAAGGATATTTCAAGGTCTTTTCTTGTAGGCTCGGTGTTTTCAAGCTCTTCAACGAACTGTGATTTAGTCATCGTCCACATACCGACGCCGTTTTCAAGCTGAGGATAATCCTCATAGAACTCTTCGTCCGGCAACTTTCTTCCCGCTTTAAGATAAAATTCATCGGCAGGAAAAGCAAGCCTTGTTCCGTTTTCCTTTTTGAATTTATCGCCGAATTCTTCAATAATATCAATTACCTGAGACGCCCTTTCGGAAGTATACGGCTCAATTTTCTCAAGCCCTTCCCTGTGGTCGGTTAATCCTACGGGAACAGCAGCTATGCTCTGAACTGACGGATATAACGCCGAGAGCTTTTCAAGCGAATATTTCAACTCGTCGCCGTCATTTATAAACGGGCATAATACAAGCTGCGTATTCATTTTAATTCCCGCCTCGGCAAATCTGTCAAGTATTTTAAGACACTCGCCCGCATGAGGATTTTTCATCATCCTGACCCGAAGCTCGGGATTCATTGTATGAACCGAAACGTTAACAGGGCTGATATGCATTGAAATAACACGTTCAATTTCATGCTCGGTCAGATTTGTAAGCGTTATATAATTTCCGAAAAGGAACGACAAACGGCTGTCGTCATCCTTAAAATACAGGCTTTCACGCATACCTTTTGGTAACTGGTCAATAAAACAGAAAATGCAGTTATTCTTACAGTGATGCTGTTTTTCCATAAGATAAGTGTCAAAGCTTATTCCGAGCGCCTTAGTAAAATCGTTGTAGCGTAAGGGATTAATCTTTATTTTTTTCTTTTTTCCGTCGCTTTTTTCAAACTCAAAACAGAGCTTCTCTTCATCCTGGCAATAAAAATCAAAGTCAAGCCTGTCAACTATTTCGTGAGAGTTGACGCTTAACAGACTGTCGCCGCTTCTTATTCCCTTTTTATAACATTTCGAGCCTTTTGCGACCTCTGAAATAACAACAGACAATCATTTCACCGCCATTCATAAACGACAAAAAGCGGGGAAGGATTTAGCCTTCTCCGCCTGACAAAGAGTCAACAGAAACGAATTGGAATTATGCCTCTTCCTCAACCTTAAGAACCTGTCTGCCGTTGTACTTGCCGCAGCTCTTGCAAACAACGTGAGCCTGCATAAGTTCACCGCAGTTAGGGCACTTAACGAGTGTAGGTGCATCCATCTTCCAAACGTTTGAACGTCTCTTATCTCTTCTAGCGTGAGAAACTCTTCTCTTAGGTACTGCCATTCTTCAGCGCCTCCTTATCAATTATCATCATCGAGCAACTGCATTAAAACAGCAAGTCTCGCATCAACGGGCTTTTTACACCCGCATTGTTTTTCATTTAAATTCGCCCCGCAAATGTGACAAAGACCTTTACAATCCTCTTTGCAGAGAAGCTGTGACGGAAGAGAAAGAATAATATCTTCTCTTATAAGCGAGTCAACGTCAAGCTTCATATTCTCAACGAGAATAAAGTCGTCATTGTCATCACTCTGAAGCTCAGTGACCAAAACGTGTTCAAAGTCAACCGTCATATCACGGGTAAACTCTTCGGCGCATCTGTCACAAAGAGCCTTGAGAACGAAATTCGCCTTGCCCTTGAAGGTAACAATCCCCGCTCGGTTTTCAATTCTTGAAATGACATTCACGTCAGAAGAAATTAATTCTTCACCCTCGGGTGAAAAGGAATAATTAACCTCTTTAAAGGAACCGATATTATTGAAAATAACTTCTAATTCAATAAACATAAGATTTCACCTATTCAATAAGCAAAAGGTATTATACATTTATGTTCGTGATTTGTCAATATTTATTTTATAAAAACACAAGAAAGAAGCCGTCGGAAAGACGGCTCCCTTTTAACTTTATTTATAAAGCCTCGCAATAATTGAAAATTCTTTCGGGAAGATTTTCCTTATCGGTTGAAATAGTGAAAGTAAACTTGGTGTCAGTAAGCTTACTGAGGTCGTCAACCTGCTTAAGAAAATCGGCGAGCTTATCGTAATCTCTTCCGCAAATTCTGAAGGTTGCGTCAATAAAGAAATCGGTGATATCGTGGTCCCCTGCGCAAACTCCGCAAAGGAAACCGTAAAATGAATCGAATCCCGAAACTGAAAAATGGTCTGTATCAATAAGACGGACGCTTGACTTAATGTCGTATGTAAGCGCAGGTGTTTTTTCTACGCAAACGACGTGACCGTCAGTTACTTCTGCAGCATGGTTAACAAGCTCAACAAGGTGTTTTGTCTTACCTGAGCCCTTGTTACCGATAATAATAGATATCATAATAATCTACTCCTTTGTTTTATGTTATCACTATTGTGTAATAGCCTTAAAATTATTTAAGCCTTTCAAGAAGAGCCGCCTGCTGTTCTTCATAACCGGGTTTTCCGAGAAGAGCGAACATATTCTTCTTATAGCTTTCAACGCCGGGCTGGTTAAAGGGATTTACCTTTAAAATATAACCCGAAATTGCGCAAGCCTTTTCAAGAAAATAGATAAGGTAGCCAAGTTCAGACTCGTTCATTTCTTCAAGCTCAAGAATCATATTCGGAACAGAGCCGTCGGTATGAGCGAGAACAGTTCCCTCAAAAGCCTTTTTGTTGACAAAGTTCATAGTTTTTCCCGCAACAAAATTAAGTCCGTCAAGGTTTTCTTCCTCAGCCTCAATTACTAAATCCCTTTTAGGCTTTTTGAACGAAACGACGGTTTCAAAAAGATGTCTTTCGCCCTGCTGAATATACTGACCCATAGAGTGAAGATCGGTTGAGAAAATAGCGGATGACGGGAAAATACCCTTATTATCCTTTCCCTCACTTTCACCGAAAAGCTGTTTAAACCACTCGTTCATAAGGGTATAGTCAGGTTCATAGGAAACCATCATTTCAATTTTCTTACCCTTACGGTAAAGGATATTGCGTATCGCCGCATATTTAAAGCAATCGTTTTCTTCAATGTTTTCACTTTGAAGCTCTTCTCTTGCCTTAGCCGCGCCTGCCATAAGAGCGTCAATGTCAGCTCCCGATACGGCTATAGGAAGAAGTCCGACAGCGGTAAGCACCGAATATCTGCCGCCGACATCATCGGGAACAACAAAGGTTTCATAGCCTTCTCTGTCAGCTAACTGCTTAAGAGTGCCCTTCTGTTTATCGGTTGTGACAAAAATTCTTTCTGCCGCGCCCTTTTCGCCGTATTTTTCAATAAGAAGACGTCTGAAAATACGGAAAGCAATTGCCGGTTCAGTTGTAGTGCCTGATTTTGAAATGACGTTAACCGAAAAATCCTTGCCCTCACAAAGAGAAACAAGCTCGGTAAGAGCAGAAGAAGAAATACTGTTACCAGTAAAATAAATATTCGGCGTATCCTTATCAATTAAATTATAGTTCTGGCTCTTAACAAACTCAATAGCCGCTCTTGCGCCGAGATATGAACCGCCGATACCGATAACTATAAGAACCTGAGAGTTCTTTTTAATTCTCTCGGCGGCGGCTTTTATTCTTGAAAACTCGTCTTTATCGTAATTAACCGGTAAATCAACCCAGCCGAGATAATCGTTACCCTCACCCGTTCTGTTTACAAGCAAATCATTTGCCGCCTTAACCTCGGGTGAAATTGAAAGTAAATCCTGTTCGGAAATAAAATCCGAAAGATATTTTGTGTTTAATTTTACACTCATTTATTTTTCCATATCCTTAATTAATTTATTTATACTATTCTAACCTAAAAACGAATTTATTTCAATATCAAATTAAGAATTTTTACTTTTAAATGCTCTTAATATCCGTAAAAAAGCTTCTGTAAAGGTAAGTCTGGGAATCTCTTCCTCGGAAACGAGCGAATATTCCCCTATTTTTTCATCATTTAACTTAAAAATAACCTTTCCTATTATCTGTCCCTTTTCAACAGGCGCTTCAACATCAACCGGCAATTCGATATTCTGTTCAATTTTATCTTTATTCCCTTTTTCAATAAGAATCGGCTTAAAATCAGGTATAGAAGGCATTAAAGACGTTTTAAGTCCGTATCTTACTCCAACCTTGGTTATAAGACCGTCCTCAATTTCAGGAGTTACCGTTTCGAGATTTGAAAAGCCCCAGTTAAGCATCGCCTTTGCTCCCTCAAAACGTTCCTCGCTTGTTTTGCTTCCGAGCACAACGGCTATAAGAGAGGTTCCGTTTCTTGTCGCAGTTGCGCTCAGGCAACAGCCCGCCTTTGCAGTAGTTCCCGTTTTAAGACCCGTACAGCCGTCATAAAACCTTACAAGCTTATTTGTATTGGTTAAAAGGGTTTCTCCGTTACGAAGAGAGTCCATCCAGATTGTAGTATATTCTGTAACTTTTTCATGCTTCATCAGTTCTCTTGACATCAGAGCAATATCGTAAGCCGTTGTTAAATGGTCGTCTGTTGTATCGTCAAGACCGGTACAATTTACAAACGTTGTATTATTCATACCGAGTTCAGATGCTCTTTTATTCATCAGTTCAACAAAAGCGTCATTACTGCCCGCTATAAACTCACTCATCGCTACGCAGGCATCATTTGCGCTGGCAACGCATATAGCTTTAATCATCTCTTCTGCGGTCATTTGCTCGCCTTCCTCGAGCCATATCTCGCTTCCGCCCATTGAAGAAGCGTATTTACTGACGGTTACCGTATCGTCAAGCTTGATTTTTCCGTTGTCAAGAGCTTCAAAAATCAGCAGTAATGACATTATTTTTGTTACGGACGCAGGAAAAAGCTTTTCATTTTCGTTTTTAGCCATTATTACTTCGCCTGTTGACATGTCCATAAGAACAGCCGCCTTTGCCATAACCTCTACTTTCATATCAGTATTATTTTCCGCAAAGGCGTTTAAAGGTAAAACACCGATAATTAAAAACGAACAAAGTAAAATAGATAATAATGTACGTATTTTCTTCATAAAATCACTCCCATACATTTTTATTTGAAAAATGCTTCAGTTATGCTATAATTAAATCCAATATGAATTCAGGAGTGGATTATGAAGGTATTTTTTCACACCCTCGGCTGTAAAGTCAATCATTACGAAACGCAGGAAATGCTTGAAACCCTTTATAAAAAAGGCTATCAGATTGTGACCGACGCAAAAGAAGCCGACGTTATTGTTATTAATTCCTGCACCGTAACTGCCGAAAGCGACAGAAAATCGCGTCAGGCGGTAAGGCATTACAGAAAATTAAACGATAACGCAATAACAGTTTTAACCGGATGTATGCCACAGGCTTATTCCGATAAATCGTCATTACTTGAAGAAGCCGATATAATACTCGGTAATAAGACAAACAGTTTACTTGACGAAGCTATAAAGCAATTTATTTCTAATAAGGAAACCGTCATTAATGTTCAACCGCATTTAAATAATGAAACGCTTATCAGCACCGGCATAAGCCATTTTGAAGAACGGACAAGAGCATACCTTAAAATTGAAGACGGATGCAACAGGTTTTGTTCTTATTGCGCAATTCCCTATGCAAGAGGAAGAGTGCGTTCAAAACCGATTGAAGAAATTGTTTCCGAAGCCGAACAATTAGCTGAAAACGACTTTGTTGAAATAGTGCTTGTAGGTATTAATCTTTCGGCATACGGAACAGATTTAAAAAATGTCGATTTTCCTTCAGCAGTTAAAGCAGTAGCAGATATAGAAAAGGTTAAAAGAGTGCGTTTAGGCTCGCTTGAACCCGACCATCTGACGGACGAGGTTATAGAAAAGCTTTCAAAAATTGAAAAGCTCTGTCCTCAGTTTCATATATCTCTTCAAAGCGGATGTAATAATACGCTTAAACGGATGAACAGACACTATACCGCTGAAGAATACCTTTCACTCTGTAATAAATTAAGAAGCACTTTTAATAACTGTACACTTACAACCGATATTATGGTAGGTTTTTCGGGCGAAACAGACGAAGATTTTAACGAAACGGTTGAATTTGTTAAAAAAATCGGGTTTGAAAAGGTTCATATCTTCCCCTATTCTGTAAGAGAAGGAACGAGAGCGGCTTCATTTGAAAATAGAATTCCGAACAAAGTAAAGAATGAAAGAGCGAAATTATTAAATGACGTTTGTTCTGAAATCCGTTCGGATTTTCTTAAAAAGCAAATCAGAAAAGAATATGATATTCTTATCGAAAAAACGCTTGATAACGGCTCTCTTTTCGGTTATACGGATAATTACATACCCGTTATTATTAATTCTTCTTCAAATAATAAAAACGGGAAATACTTAATAAAAGACAGTGACAGTGAATACTGTTATGCGTAAAAAAGGCTCTTTCGAAAAATCGAAAGAGCTTCTTTTTTATAATTTCTTTGAATAAAAGATAACTGTTTTTCCGTCTGTTTCTTCTGTTTTAACGAAATTATCAAACCCGTTTTTAATATAGAAAGCAATATCGTCAGCGAACGAATGAATAATCAACGAAGAATACTTTTGAGAATAGTTTTTTGAAACCGTCTTAAGTATCTTTTCCGAATAAATCCTGTTATCAGAATTAAGACTTACTAACTCAACGGTATTTTCGTCAACCGATTTGAATCTTGCTTCGCAGACAGCTTTACCGTCTTTTTCAAGAATATATGTATCTCCGTCAGTTTCTTTAATTCTTTTTGTCAGAACCGAGCTTTTTTCGGTAAACTCAAAACCCTCGGGAAGAACGGGTTTTACCTGCTTATTTAAAAGGAACCTGTCCTCTTCGCTGTAAATACAACCGCAGTATTTCTGCATATAAAGCCCTGCTTCAACTGCCTTTTCATGTCCCTCCCAAAAGCCGACGCGAAAATCACGGTAAAGAAAAGCCACGCCGTACTCGACGCTTAGCTTTTCACAAAGTTTTTTTATAAAATTATGATTTTGATATATGCTGTAAAGAAGAGTTGTCGAAACAGCGTCATAGCCGTTATTCTTTGCATATTCAAACGTTTTTCTGAGCCTTACGGGATAACAGTATGCAGTACAGCGTTTTTCAACATCCGAGGAAACGTTTTTACAGAAATCGTCAAGCCCGTATTTATCTTCAATTATTGCCTTTGCATTAATCGAATCGGCATAATTGATTAAGGTGTTACGCCGGGATTCATATTCCTTAAAGGGATGAATATTCGGGTTATACCAATATAAAACCGGTTCAATATTCTCTTTTCTTAATTGTTCTATGCAATACACCGAACACGGCGCGCAGCAGACATGAAGAAGAAGTTTCATAATTTTTTAGTCCTTATCTGTATTCGTTTAAATTATATACAAATAAAAAACTTAAGTCAAATAAAAAACGGGAGATGAATAATCATCCCCCATTTTCTGTAAATAATTATTTGCCCTGAGTAATAATATAAGGCTGAATAGCGCCTGCAAGCTTCGGAATGGGCATTGTCTGAATAACAACTTCGCCGGGACCTGAAACAACAGTGTTGAAAAGACCTTCGCCGCCGAAGAGAACGTTCTTAACGCCCTTGACGGTCTGAACGTCCATTGAGCAGGTTGAACTCATAAGTACAACGTGACCTGTGTCAACTATAAGCTGCTGACCGGGCTGAAGATTATAGCGGATTGCAGCGCCGTCTACCTCAACAAAAGCTAAACCGTTACCTGCAATCTTCTGCATAATAAAGCCTTCGCCGCCGAAGAAGCCTGCGCCGAGCTTTTTCTGGAAGAAAGTAGAAAGAGTAACGCCTTCAGTTGAAGCAAGAAAAGCGGATTTCTGGCAAACATAATCTTTGCCGGGACCGATTTCGAGAGCAAGAATTTCGCCGGGAAGACTGCTTGCGAAAGCTATCATGCCCTGACCGCCCTGTGCAGTGTAGTTATTCTGGAAAAGGCTTTCCTTCGTAACCATTCTGCCGAGCATTTTACCGATACCGCCGTTTGAAGAGGTTTCCATCTTCATATTCGGGCTCATCCAGCTCATTCCGCCGCCCTCGGTAATCATTTTTTCATTTGCCTCAAGTGTGCAAACAACTACCGGAAAGCTGCCGCCTTGAATTTCATATTTCATAAAAATAACCTCCTTAATTTAGTTATTAATTTTATTATAAAACATTATTTCGCTTTTGTCATCAATTATTTTGACGATTATTGTTTCTTTTTTCAACAGCTGCCGAAAGCCAGCAAGCCGCGCACGCTATAGCGCCGAAAACAAGAAGGCAGTTGAACACTCCCGACCAACCGGAATTATCGGCAATAAAGCCAAGTAAAGCAGTGCTCAATGTGCTTCCGACATAACAAAACGTGTCAAGCACTCCGGCAAGCAGACCCGAATCCATTTTTTCTCTCATATAAAGCGGAATAATGCTTGTTATTACGTTATTTATTGCGCTCATAAGCATAGCCGAAACACCGAACAAAACGAGTAAAATAATCGGATTTTTAAGGCTTGACGAACGAGCCGTAAAAATAACCAAAGCAAGAACAAACAATTCGGTAATATAGAAAACGCCGTTTAAAGCTGAGGTATTCTTCATACGTTTATGAATCGCTGTCGAAACGAAAGCACCGGCTATGGCTATCAGCGGCAAAGCGACGGTAGCGAGAATTGAAAGCGACTCCTTCATACCGTAACTTTCCTTTAATATTGACGGCGTCCAGGTTGTAACTCCGTCTTTTATAAAGCCGTTTGAAACAGCGGCAATAATCAGAAATACCGAAGTAAAAATAAAAATCGGAGTCAGAGCAAACTTTTTCTCTGAAGTTATATTATTCTTATTATTTATAAAAACTTTTTTATCCTTAAGTCTTCCAAATAATACAAACCATACAAGGCCCATAATAAGAAGAATAATTGCAGGTAATATAAAAATCCATTTATATTTCAAGTTAAATGAAGAAAAAGCAGCAGATATGCCGTACGCCAGAAAAGTGCCGAGTGCGGGAGGAGTGCTAATAACGAAAACAGCCTTTGAAAGCATATCGTCACGCATATATTCCGAAAGAGTTTTTATAACCGAGCTCCAGAGAACCGACTGAAAAACGCCGTTTAAAAGCCAGATATATTTCATCAGTTCAACATTTGAACAGAACGCCATACCGATATTAACAGCCGCAGAGCCGACAAGGGCTATGGCAACAGAATAACGGGTATTATACTTTCTCGAAAGAATTCCGTGAACAAGCTGACCGATTCCGTAAGAGAAAAAGAAAAAAGAACTGACAAGACCAAGCTCGGTTTTTGATGCGCCGAGCTGGTCTCTTATAGGCTCAATATACGCGTTAAGATTTAACCTGCCTAAATAAGCGGCAGTATACGCCGCCCAGCAGAGAAAAATAACTAATCTGTTTGCGTTTTCGGTGCTTTTTTTCATTTATAAAACTCTCTTATGTATTCTTCAACGTCTTTTCTTGTGCCTTTAAAAGCCCCCGGTGTTTCCATTTTAAGAGAAACGGTTGCCGTAGCAGTTAAAAGAGCCGTTTTTATATCACTGTTCAATCTTTCGTTAATATAGGCGGCAAAAGTTGTGTCCCCCCTGCCCGTACGTCCCGAAAGATTTCTTGATTTTATAGGACAGGTATAAAACTCTTTTCCGTCAAAAGCGAGAACCTCTGTATTATGAGTTATAAGGATTTCTTTTGCACCCCAGGAATAAAGAATTTCAGCAGCCCTTTTTCTGTCGGATTCGCCTGTCAAAATTTCAGCTTCGGCGGCGTCGGTTTTAAGGAAAGTTATGTATGGCAATAGCTCTTTTTTGGTTTTCCAATCTTCAAAGTACATATCTCCGCTTTGCTTATCGGCGTGACGAAGAAGCCCCTGAACATCAACGGCTACTTTTCCGAGCTTTGAACAGTCCTTAATCAGCTCGTCAGAAAAATCGCCGTAGATAAGACCTGCAAGATGATATATCTCGCCTTCGACATTTTCAATATCTTTAAAATTAAACGGAGAGCCTTGGGAGATACACTTACATTCTCTTCTTTCCTTATCGGCAGTAAAATATTTGTTCTTTATTGAAGTAGATTTTTCGCAGAAACCAACGTAAATATCATCCTTTGGAATTGTAAAGGAGGAAAGACAGTCAATGTCATCCCTGCTTATCTTAGTGACAGCGGCAACCTTATGCCCGAGAGCATAGGCCGAAGCGCTTGAATAAAGGACGGCCCCGCCGCAGATTTCAACTTTATTATCCTCGTGGTCAATATTAATATCTTTAGACAGATGACCGATAATTACGGAATCGTATTTTTTCATTAAAACGTATCCTTTCGTTTTAATTAATCAGTAATTAATTTAAGATAATAGTATCACTTAATATACAAGAAAACAATAATTTTAAATAAAAAAATCAGCCTCGCAGAAAAACCGCAGGGCTGATTATTTTAATTTTATTTTCTTGTAACGTTGTCACCGTAAATAGTTTTCCAGTCGTCCTTCATTGAAATAGCGGTATAGCCGTTTTCTTTACAGGAATTAACCATTTTAGCCGCTTTTTCGGGATTGCCGTTTTCACGCACCGTATCGTCACAGCAAAGCATAAACGCCTTCGCCTTATACGGATTGTTATTAACGGCGTATTCAGCCATACTGAAGTCGCTTCCGCTGTTGCCGAAAGCGAGAACAGGCTGTTTACCGATTTCCTGCTGAATTACAGTTACTTTATTCATATCAAGGTTTTTAACGATAAAATCGCCGCCCATTACAAGCTGGTCGTCATCGTCAAACTGATAATCAAGCCCGTCAGTATCTCCCTGGTCGGTAGCAACAAGGCTTTCATCCGATCCGATAATCTGCTGACTGGGAATATCAAGCGGAGAAGCTTCAACAAGACCTCTTACGATAAATCTGTCAGTACCGCTTACAACATAAACCATAAAATCATTAGCCTTAAGATATTCAACAACCTGAAGCATAGGCTTATAAAAAGCCTCTCCCCTTGTCATTCCGTTATATCCTGGCGCTTCGGTTTTTGCGTAATTCTTAACGTAGTCAATAAACTCCTCGGGAGTTAAACCCGAAAAAGCAGAAGCTACGCCTTTCCCGTGACGTTCCATTGAATCGGGAACGGAAACTCCGGTATCCATAAACTGTTTAACGTCCTGAGCAACTTCCTTTTCAAAATCGGTTGCTTTATCCTTATAAGACGGATCTTCCATAACCCTGTAATAATAAATACAGTGGTCAAAATATGCAGGGTCGGTTTCACAGGCTAAAGTACCGTCAAGGTCAAAAACAGCAATTCTGTTTTCAACGGGAATAAAATCCGATGAGCCTTCGGTTGTAACTGCATTAATATAGTCTATTAACTCTTTCTTGGCTTTTGCATCATCAGTCCAGAGATTGAGCATAGCGTTACCGTCAGCCTTTTTGACCGCGTCCTTATCTTCCTTACCCTGCTTATATCCGACTCCAAGTCCGTATAAGGTACTGACAACCAATAATAAGCAAAGAGAAATAATGGCAATAGGCTTCCAAATATTCTTTGTTTTCTTTTCGTTTTCCATAATTTAGCCTCCTGAAAAATGACTTGATTTATTATAATGCTATTATAACATAAATAAAACGATTTTTGTCAAAAAAATAATATTCATAAAAAGAAAAGGCAGAGACCAGCCGTTACTCCGCCTTTTCCTGAAAGGAATATGTATTAATCCAAAAAGATTTAATACATTTATCATTATAATAAAGGGTGTCCAACAAATGTCCAACATATCAAAAAAGTATTTTTTAAAAAAAATCAGGATTGCGAACACACCCTTTTTTATGTATAATATTTAATGAAAAGATTGAAAGGATAAAACAAATGAAGGATTATACTATAGTATTACCTTTGGCAATTATTATTTTCGGTTTAACGCCGGTAATTATCCGTGACACTTATCTTAATAAAAATCAGAAAAAGTATATGTTTTCCATACTTGCCCTGATTTCTGTTCTTATAGTTCAGAATATGGCGGACTATCAGCTTCAGACGGTTTATATGCCTTATGCAAGAACCCTTGTAAGTATTCTCGGATATATTATTCGACCGATTATAATCGTCTTATTCTGTTACCTTGTTAATCCTGAGGTTAAAAATACGGCGGCTTGGATTTTAGTTATAGTAAACGCCGCCGTTTACTCAACCGCTACTTTTTCCAAATACGTTTTTTATATCGATGACACCAACCATTATCAGGGCGGAATAATTTTAAACGGTAAATTAAGCTCAACTGCTTATTTTATTTGCATAGCCTTACTTATACACCTTCTATATTGTACAATTAAAAAATATCAGAGCCGTAAAACCTGGATATGGATGGTAATTTTAAACTTCTTTACAATTATTTGCTCTATGATTGTTGAAGTTACGCCTTTATATCAGGATTATCCCGTAAGCTATGTAACTATTGCCATTGTTTGTTGCAGCCTGTTCTTTTATATCTGGCTTCACCTTGAATTCGTTAAAGACCACGAACAAGCATTAATGGCGGAACAGCGAATTAAAATAATGATGTCGCAAATACAGCCGCATTTTCTGTTCAATACGCTTTCAACAATTCAGGCGCTTTGCAGAATCGATCCCAAAAAGGCTTTTCATACAACCGAAAAATTCGGTACATATCTCAGAAATAATATCGATTCGCTTGACCAGCCCGAGCTTATTCCTCTTGAAAAGGAAATAGAGCATACAAAAATATATGCTGAAATTGAAATGATTCGTTTTCCGAAAATTAATGTTGAATACAAAATCGAAGAAAAGAATTTCAGTATTCCGGCTCTTACAATTCAGCCGCTTGTTGAAAACGCAATCCGCCACGGCGTAAGAAACCGTGAGCACGGCTTAGTTACTGTTGAAACAAAAGAAAATGAAGATAATTATGAGATTATTATCAGCGATAACGGGGTAGGTTTTGATACCGAAACTCTTAAAGAAAACGACGGAAGTCATATTGGCTTAAGTAATGTAAAAGAGCGTATTGAAAAAATGTGTGACGGTACTTTCGATATAGACAGTCGCATAAACGAGGGAACAAAAATAACTATTACAATACCGAGGAACGAAGAATGAAAATAATCTGCGTAGATGACGAAGAGCTTATATTAAACCTAATTATATATATGTGCGAACAAATCCCTCAGATAGATGAGGTTGAGGGTTTTTCAAGCGCCTTAAAAGCTCTTGATTACATAAAAAATAATAAAGCGGATATTGCGCTTTTGGATATTGATATGCCGGAAATGAACGGTATTACTCTTGCGGTTAAAATGAAGGAAATAGACCCTGAAATCAAAATCATCTTTCTTACGGGATATTCGCAATATGCGGTTGACGCTTTCAAAATTCACGCCCAGGGTTATCTGATGAAGCCTATCAATAAAGACCGACTTATTGAAGAAATAAATTTTGCCGCTAAAGAAAATGATACGGATGATTATCCCCATTTCTTCGCAAGAACCTTCGGTGCATTTGATTTTCTTATAGACGGACAACCTATTAAGTTTTCACGTTCAAAATCGAAAGAGCTTCTCGCCTATCTTATAGATAAAAAAGGTGCAGGTATTACAAGAGCCGACGCATTTTCAGCGCTTTATGAGGACGCTATTTATGACCGTAAAATGCAAAAACAGTTTGACGTAATTATAAGAAGTCTTAAAGAAACGCTGTCTTTAAACGACGCTGAAGAAATACTTGATATTAAGTCAGGTGAACTCAGAATTAAAACCGATTTAATAAAATGTGACCTCTACTCCCTTCTGGACGGAGATGTAAAATATATTAATTCCTATCAAGGAGAATATATGAGCGCATATCCTTGGGCAAGTATGACGGAAGCTTTTATTGATAATAAATTAAACAAATGATTTTCACACGCTATGATAAAAGAGAAGCACGGTTTGCTTCTCTTTTTTATATATCCTGTAATTTAAAAGTTACAAATTAACTGTAAAAATATTGTTAAATTCAGTGAATTGTTTTGTTTTATATTTTCATATATAATTTTAGTAATAAAATAAACCACATTGTAGCAATCAAAGGAGCAATGATTATGAATAGTAAATCTGCGTCTGTCAAACCGGCTAACGCGCTTTCGGGTAACGACGGAAAATATGTTACCAGATTTGAATATGTATGTCTAATGCTCGCCCGTATAGGCGGTATGTTCGGTACTACGCTTACGGGCACGCTTGCCACGGCGTTTCTTCACGAGCTTTATTACGGTCCTGCAGGAGTTGACTCGGCAACAATCGCCAAAATCAACGCAGGTATGACTACGCTTACTACCGTTCTCAGCGTCAGCGTAGGTCTTATCGCAGGTGTTATTGTTCAGAAATGGAAAACACGTTGGGGCAGATACCGTCAGTGGTACATAATCTGTCTTGTTCCGATTTTTGCAACAACAGTTCTTTATTTCTGGGTTCCGAAGGGTTGGACTGTTCAGCAGATGATTATGCTTCGGTATGCTGTTGCCTGCTGTCAGACAGTTTTCAATATTTTCAATAACTTCGGTCAGAATGTCGCACAGGTTATTTCACCCAATCCGAAAGAAAAGAAATCCGTTGCTACGGTCTGGCAGTTATCATATTATATCGGATACGGCGCCGCATACGGAGCAACTTTTGTTTACGGATTTCTCAGCGATGACAAAAACAAGATGTATATGACGCTTGCTGTAGTTGCAGCTCTTGTAACTGCGTTCGGCAACCTTATGTGCGGACTTTTCTGTCAGGAAAGAATTGAGCTTCCGAAAAAGGAAAAGGTCAAGGTTTCAAAGGCGCTTTTTTCACTGTTTAAATATAAGAATTACCGCGCATACCAGTATATGCAATGGGTTAACGTGCTTGCGGCGCTCGGAAAATTTTCAACACTTCTTGCCGCAATTACAGTCGGTTCGTCAAAGAATCTTCTTCTTACTCTTCCTACGGCAGTCGGAACTGTTGTAGGAAACCTCATTACAACTAAGCTTTCAAAAAAGCACGAGCCTACAAAGCTTTTGAAGTTCTGCGGTCCGTATGCTATGATTTCCGCAGGAGTTCTTTTCTTCATCTGCTTTGCGGAAGCAAAGATGGGAATTCTTTTCTTCAAGGGCTGGAACAGCATTTTCTTCTATGTTTTCTATTTCCTTTTCGGTGTCGGAATAGGCGTTCAGGAGCTTTCAAACTCTCATTTCAATGTCGAATACTTCGATTATCTTGAATGGCAGACAGGCGAAAGAATGGAGGCAATTCAGGGAATCGTTCCCGGCTGGATTCTTACCGGATTAAACTATTTAAAGGACCTTGCAATTCCGTTTTTGATTGCCTGGGTAGGCTACGAATCCTCCGCTGTAGGCGACCTTGTAAAAACAATGCAGGCTAAACCCGACTATATGAAAACCTGCCTGTGGCTTCTTGCGTTCCTTCTCTTCGGCTACGCATTAAGCAACCTCTTAAAAGCAATCATTCTTAAAACAATGTACAACGTTGAAGGTGAAACCAAGGCGAAAATGTATGAAGAGCTCGAACAGATGCGTGAAGCAAGACGTATTGAAAACGAAGAAATCACTAAAGCAGAATCAACAGTCTGAGGTATTAAAATGAAACCTTTAAAATTCTATTTGATAACCGATACTCATTATTTTAAAAACTCGCTCGGTGCTTACGGTAAGGAATATGAGGATTTTATGGACAGCGAACAGAAATGCTTTGCCGAAACCCAGAGCATAAACGAAGCTACCTTTAAATTTCTCGAAACCGCCGACGAAGCCGATATTCTTCTTATTGCGGGCGACCTTACTTTCTGGGGCGAAAGAGAATGTCACGAAGACTTTACGAAGCTTTTACATTCTTTCAAAGAGAAAAGCGGTAAAAAAATCTATGTCGTAACTGCAGGACACGACTTCGATAACAACTCCTTCGGCTTTAACGAAAACGGCCGTTTTCCGATTGAAAGCGTACGTTTTGACGAGCTTTATGACTACTATAAGGATTTCGGTTATTCCGACGCAATTGAGTTTAATAAGGAGCATTTATCTTATGTCGCCGAGCTTTCAGAGGACGTAAGATTATTAGTTATCAGCAACGATATTGAGGGTAAAAAGCATATAACTTATGACGACGAGTTTCTCGGCTGGATTGCCGAACAGGCAAAAAAGGCAAAGGCTGACGGCAAAATGATGATAGCTATGGAACACTACCCTGTTCTTCCCGGTCAGCCCGTTCTCGCTCTTATTGAGGACGCGTGGCAGGCAGAAAGCAAAAAACTTGTTGAAACGCTTGCGGATAACGGAGTTCATCTTATTTTCACAGGTCATATGCACAACCAAAGCATCAATGTCACAAAAACAGATAAAGGCAATCTTTTCTATGACGTTTGCACAGGTTCTGTTATAGGCTGGCCGTCATATATCAGACTCGTTACTATTGAAGATGAAAACACGGTAGATATAAAGAGTATTCAGACTCCCGAATTTGACTGGGATAAAAAAGGATTGAATTCAGAACAATATCTAATTGCCCAGTTTGAAAAGATGATTAGAACTCTTATAGTTTCAATGAGGGACGACCCGAAAAGATTTATGCGTAAGGTTAATATTGAGCCATCGCCTTCTAAGGAAAAGCTTTTCAGTTTTATAGGTAAAAAGCTTAATAAAATGACGGTAGGTCAGTTCAGCCATCTTTTACTTGTTTCCGCGGATAAGAGCATTAAAAAAGATTCGTTTGTTGAGTTTGCGGTTGACGTTGTAAGAAGTATTTTTGAAGGAAATCAGCCCTATGTTGAGGGTACGCCGGGCGGAAACCTGCTTTTAAAAATCTTTAAAAGATTAAAGCCCTTCTTTAAAAAAATGAAAGACTCTCAGGGTAATCCGATAGACTTTTATGAAACAATGAAGCATACGGCGGGAAACTACGGTATAGACGATTACAACGCTACGCTTAAGCTTTCGGAATAATACAAAAATTAACAGCGGTTACTGATTGACAGTAACCGCTGTATTTTTATTAAACATTAATTATTTCGGTAGTCATTGTTTCGGTATCAAGCAGTCTGACGGTCGGCTGCTGATATTCGGGGTATTCGTATCCGTTTACGCTCGTACATGAGCACTGAATAATCTTAACGCCTTTTAACTCACATTCAAAGTTATTAATATGGTCATGTCCGAAAACCATAGCCTTAAGATAAGGAGAAAGAATTTCAAGTTCACCTGTATTTATATCGGGCGGACAAGGTTCTTCGTTCATTTCTCCCGTGTAATCAACTCCGTCTTTAAATCGGAAAACACCGTTGTCATCCTGTTCGATTACATCACGGATATCGGGGATAATAATATGCTGAAAAAGAATTGCCTTCTCCCCTTTTATTTGTTCCTTTGCCCAGTTTATAACATTCGGTTTGACTACGTCATAACAGCTTTCGGGTCCGTCATATTCAGACCCGCTGTCAATAAACAATAAAGTTTCTCCGTTCATTTTCAGAACGTAGTTTTCGCCGTTTGTAAGCGAGTTTTTATTTTCGCCGACTATTTTTAATATTTCTTCCTTTGAAACCGCGCCCTCCGAGTCGTGATTACCGAATACGTAGGCAAAAGGAACATTTCCCGTAAATTTAAGGGCATTTCTTAAATCGTTGATAAAGCTTTCTCTGTCATTTCCGTAATCGGGACCGTGTATAAGGTCACCGAGAAAAACGGCAAGGTCGCAAGGTATGGTTTTAAAGGCGTTTTTAAGAGCGTTAAAAGTTATTTTTTTCCTGTTTTCTTCAACAGCTTTGTTGATGTGAACATCGGCAAGTATCATTATTTTCATTTTTTAAAGAATTTTCAATCTGATAACGGCTCTGATGCTATCAGCGGACGGTTATAATGTTCTATTTTACGAGAACGTATAAAGAAACGGATTGTGAGTATAAGAAGAACAACATCGGTTAAGGCTAATAAAACCGCTATAACAGCAAAATTATCATTTAATTCAAGAAGCTCGGGCGAAAGCGAAAAGTCATAAAGCCCGTGAATAAGAAACGGTAGCATATACGCAATAACACCGTAACGTTTTTTGTCGGTATAAAGTCTTTTGCCGTAAAACCAGCCCATTAAAAAACCATAACCTAAATGCCCCATAGTAATACCGCGTATTAGCATCATCACAGGACTTGCGCCGATTGCATAGGGTATATCCTCAACAAGCCCGAAGGTTGTTCCGATAATTACCATAAAAGCTGCGGTATCGGCAAAGGTGTACTCATTAAACCGTTTATTAAGTAATGAGCGAAACAGCAAATACTTAACAAGCTCTTCGGCAAAAGCAAGAACAGCGAACGTATGGATTGCCTGATATACAAGAGGGTTTGCGCCCTTAAGAATTGTGATTTTTAATACATTTTTCAAAATGCTGAAAGTGCCTGAAACCGCTATAATCGGCAAAACTGCCAACGCGCCTCTTATAACTGCGGACTTACAGCTTTTTTTATATTGCAGGTCATCTTTTTTTCGGTTCATAAGCCAGACTATTATTAAAACAGACGGAATAATACTGAGAATAAAGAATAATATTGACAAGGGCAATAGTAACATCTCCTTATTTAAAGTGACCGACTAAAAATATAATAAGAAAAATTCAAACACCAAATATACATAGAATTATAGCATATTTTTTTCTAACAGAAAACAATTTTTACAATTATTAAAAAACACAATTAATGCGATTGCCGACAAATAAAAAAACAGAGCGTGATAAATACGCGCTCTGTTTATAAGTTTAATAATAAATATTACTCAATATTTGTTGCATCGCCGATACCGTTTAATGTAACCGACTTAATAACAAGAGGCTTTACAGCTTCCTCCTCGTTAAAATCGTCACTGTTTTCAAGCTTGCCATCAAAGACTACCGTATATTCAAATGCTCCCTTGTTAAACCAAAACTCCATTGTATCAAGATTATAGCCCATTCCTGAACTCCAACCGTCATTAAGAAGATCCTCGCCCGTCTTGCCGACAAGCTTATCCAGCTCCTCCTGAGGAATAACAGCGTCGTTTAAGTTTTCAAGCTTATCAATCGTCAAAGGCGAAATAATATCGTTGAGCTTTTTGTCATAATTTTCATCATCAAAATCAAGGTCAAACAAAGACTGAGAAAGCTCGGGAGTTAAATTTGCGATTGCACGGTAATACACCTGCTCAATCTGAAAAACATAAATATAATACTTATCGGTATTTGCAGACTGAATTGACTCAATACCGCTGTTTATTATATCGCCTATTGTCTTAAATGAGGTTACGTCCGCAGAAGAGCTTCCCGAGGGATTTGTTCCGTTGTCAGTGTTTTTCGAGCAGCCTGCAAATACCGCAAGAACAAGCGCAAGCGCAAGAATTAAAGAAATTGTTTTTTTCATAACATAGTCTCCTTTTAAAAATAGTTTAATTAGTTTTAATTAATCCTTTACTTAACAAACATAATCGTGTCAAGTCGAGCCGCATCAAAAGCGTCAACAGCTCCGTCGGAGTTAAGGTCCGCTTTTAAAGCCTGAACAGCCGTCATATCTACCTCACCAACAGAAGCAGAAATTATAAATCCAATATCGTTTATATCCTCAAAGCCGTCCTCGTTTATGTCATAATTTATCGAACAGGCAACAAGCGTTTTATACGCAAGATTCGAGTTGTTGGATATAGAGCCCTTGAAAACATTCTGACCGTCAGTCAATACCTGACCGTCGACAATTTTAACCGTACCCGTATAACTGCTGACAGTGATACTGCTGTCAGCCGTATTACAGCCGAGTGTGATTTCACCGCCGTCAAGAGCCATTATACCCGTTGCGGTAAAGTTTCCGCCGAGGATGCTTGTGTTCAATGCCATAATACTTTTGAAGTTTACGTTACCGCCGCAAACCTTCAAACCGTAAAATATACTTGCGTCATTTACATTCAAGGTTCCGCCCTGCACGCTCTGAGCATAAACATTAAGATACCAGGGTGAACCGGAGTGCGCATAGGTAATTCCCCTCGCAGTGCTCATTACAGCACCGTCACCGAGTATAAGATTAACGGTATCCAGAAGCTTTAAATCGTTGCTGTAAGTAATATTACCGCCGACATAGTACCATCCCTCATAAAGAGTTGTCTCATCACCTGTCAGTATATTCGCTATAACAGTTTGAGTGTTTTGATTTTCATCAAGATAGTTTACCCTGATTCTTCCGCTTAAGGCATAGGTTGCAGTATAGGTAATATTATCCGTTACTTCGGCAGGCTCGGGCGACCAACCGGCAAACCTGTATTCCATACCGTTTTCATCAAAATACGTTTCGGTTATTTCGCCGTTAAATACGGGAAGTTCTCCGTAAGACACATTTTCATCTGTTTCAACGGTTACGCCGTCTATTACAAAGTTGACGGTGTAGGTGTAAATTTCAAAATCAGCCGTAACTGTTACAACCGAATCGGGCATTATAAACCTGCCGTCAGTTACGGTTATATCATTGTTATTGCCGTCCTTAACAGTTAAGCTTTCAAGATAGCATCCCGTATTTGGCGTAACGGTAAGCGTAACCTCCTCGCCGAAATTCGATCCGCTGACGCCTGTTACTGTTCCGTATTCATCAGAAATGTAATTAATCGTATTATATGAATACGGTACAAGCGTTTTTTCTTTAACTGAATCCAAATCAGCCGTTCCTGTGAATATCTCAGTCGCATCATCGGCGTTTTTGAAGGATTTACCATCGGCAATAGTAACAGCCTGCGTACTCGTTGACGATATTCTATATTCTTTTGAATAGATACTGTCTGTGGGCTTTTTATATCCTATCGTAATTGCATCTTTAACGGATATGTAACTTTTTACGATTGTATTACCGCCGTAAAAATTCATATTGCCGCCCATAGACCAAATGGAGCTGATTTCTACTCTGCCGTCGTATATGTTGACATCGTAGGCGGTTAAAACCGTACTCGTTATATTAATGTTTCCGCCGCAGATAGTAACGGAAGTAGCGAGTAACCCGTCAGATATTAAAGCGCCAGTCCTTCCCTCCTGACAGTATATAAATAGATTTGTGTCGGAAAGAACCGAATAATTAGTTGTTCCCAAAGTATTCATTGTTGCGCCGTCAGCCAGAATGATATGGGCGTCTCCCGTAAATTGAAGATTATTTGTGTATGTAATATCATGGTCAACCAAATACCAGCCGCCGGGAAGCTCGGTTTCAGTACCGTTAAGAGTTCGTGTGCCGGCATACTGCTTTACGCCGTTTTCATCAATATAAGCGGTTTTATCTACAACATCATAAGTAGCCATGTATGACATATCGCCCATAACCTCAAACGGCTCCGGCGACCAACCGCTGAAAGCATAGCCGTTATTCTCGTCGACCGGTTTTTCGGGAATTGCACCGTCGTATGTTGGGATTTCGCCCTGCGTTGCGTTGGTATCGGTTTCAAGCACCGTACCGTCATAGTTTTTCCACTTAATTGTTGCCTTATCATTTACGCAGTAAACCGTATTGCCGTTTTTATTAAAAAGAGTAGCCGCTACATCATAACCGTTAACATTTGTCGAGCCGCCCGTCAGGCTTTCGTTAACCGTAAGCGGAAGCGAAATATAAACGGACGCATTCTCAACAGGACTAAGCAAGCTGTTAAACGAAAAACCGTTTTCACTTTCATATAATTGAAAACAGTTAATCGTATTTGAAAGAAAAGTAATTTTTTTAAGCGAGTTGCAATGGTAAAATACTCCGATTCCGAAGCTTGTGGTTTTTTTCGGAAGCTCAATTTCAACTAATTCCTCACAACCGCCGAAAACGAACATTCCAAGATCGCGAAGAGACGTCGGAAGACTTACCTCAGTTACATCGCACCTTTCAAAAATATAGTCTCCGAGCTTTGTAACGCCTTCATCAACAACGATTTTCTGTATATAGAAGTCTTCTGCAAACGGGCTCGGATTAGTACCCGAGTAATTAGGCGTCGCTCCGCTGCCGTAAAGACGCAGAGTACAGTCGTCGTCGGTATATTCATAATAAACATTTGACGTTCCCAAACGGCCTGTCTGAGTTTCAGCCGACGCTGTAATCGGAATTACGGCAAGCAACAAAGCAGCCACCATAAAAACCGATGTTATTTGTTTAAACAATTTCATAAGCTACTCCTTATCCTACTTACGATTATAAATTCATTATTAATCATAACATTCTCAGTCCAACAAATGTCCAACAATATTAAATTTTATTATAACATAAAGTTTAAAAAGTTTCAATTAATTAATAGAAAAGTTATCTATCGGTTTTAAAAGTAAAAACGGGTTATCTGCTTGTGATTTTAAGTTCGATGTGATAAAATATATTAATAATATTTATGATGACAACGGCGTTGACAGAGCCAAATTGTCTTCTGTCGAGGCAGATAATTGACAGTTTTTTATCTTTATTTAACTGACCGTAAGTTTAAATTCTATATGCAGGGAGAAGAACTATGAATATTGAAAAAAACACAATTAACATAGGACTTGAAAAACCGTTGAAAATTTTACACGTAACCGATTCGCACATCGCCCTTGCTGATGAATTTGACAACGAACAGAAGCACGTGCTTTGTGAGCGATTATTTTCTCCTGATAAAGAAAAATACTTATATGAACAAATTGCATACGCTAAGGAGCACTGCGACCTGCTTGTGCATACGGGAGATTTGCTTGACTTTGTTTCTCACGCCAACACCGTAAAGGGCCGTGAAATCCTTTCGGACGACTTTATTTTCTTCATTGCGGGAAATCACGAATATTCACAGTATGTCGGCGAAGCCTGGGAAGACAAAGCCTACCGTATGAACAGTTTTATGGAAATTGAAAGGTACGGCGGTTTGGGAGTGCCGATGCTTTGGAATACAAGAACAATAGGCGGAGTTAATTTTATCGGTATTGACAACAGTTATAATTTATTTGAAGACTGGCAGATACACCACCTGAAAAAAGAAGCGGAAAAAGGACTGCCGATTATACTCTGTATTCACGCTCCCCTCTTTGAACAATCGCTTTATGATTACCATTATTCAATGGTAACGGGAGACAGTTGCACTTATCTGACAGGGCTTGACGAGGAGCATCTTGAAAGATACTCGGAATTCAGAGCATATCAGCAGAGACCTGACGAGCCTACTTTGAGAATGATTGATTATATAAAGAGCGAACCGCTTATTAAAGCGATTCTTACCGGACACCTTCATTTCAGCTATGAGAGTTATATAACCGATTCATTACCGCAATTTGTTACGGGCGGCGGATATGACAACATTTGCCGTGAGATAACTTTAATATAGCACACGTAATATCATGGAGTTCATAATGACACGTAACGTATTTGAGAAACAGCAAAAAGACGTATTCGGCAACGCCGAATGGCTCACCTTCGGAGACGAAACCGAGGCAATTATTGCAAGAAAAGACTTTTCGGTAAATGAGCTGAAAAATACTGTACTGACAGTAACGGGTCTTGGCTTCTGCGAGTTATATATAAACGGCAAAAGCATATCCGACAGACTTTTTGCGCCTGCGTGGACCAACTATCTTCCGCTTGACACTCCGAATATGAATTACCCGATTTATGACACTCTTACATACAGAATAATGTATGAAAAAATCGACATTACGCCGTTTATTAAGCAGGGACAGAATACTTTCACAGTTCATCTCGGCGGCGGTTGGTTTTGTCAGCACGAAAGCGATAACGAGGGAGTAAAGCCCTACGGTAAGCTGACGCTTTGCTTCAGCATAATGCAAAATGAAACCTGCGTAGCAAAAAGCGACGCTGAGGTTAAATGGAAAAAATCGTTTATCACAAGGCAGAATATCTATTTCGGCGAAAAGCTGGATTTAAGGCTCGGCGGCTATGATTTTTCGTTTTTAAGCTTCATTCCCGACGAATGGCAAAACGCCGATATACGCGACATTCCGCAGTCGATACTGACACCTCAGAACTGCCCCGAAGATAAAATTATAAGAACGGTTAAGCCAAAAATAATATTAAAAAAAGATAATTACGCAATTTATGACCTCGGCGAAAATCTTTCGGGCTACCCTCTTGTTGAGTTTAAAGGCGCTGAAAGCGGCGAAGTAATATCTTTAAGATTTTCGGAAGAGCTTGACGAAAACGGCTTTCTCGATTTCGCTTCAACCGGCGGAGACGACAGAATTCAGGAAGAGGAATATATTTTTGACGGAAAAGCAAAAAATGCTCATCAGCATTTCACCTGGCACGCCTGCAGATATTTTGATGTAAAAGGAACGGCTCAGGTCAACGAATTCTATGTTATACATACCGATTTAAAACTCAAAGCCCGCTTTAAGTCAAGCGAGCCTGTTCTTCAATGGTTATATGACAGTTTTATAAGAACTCAGCTTAACAACAGTCATTGCAGTATCCCCTCTGACTGTCCTCACCGTGAAAGACTCGGCTATACGGGCGACGGTCAGTTGACCTCTAACGCGGTTATGGACTGCTTTGAAGCAGACGGTTTTTACCGCAAATGGATGCAGGATATTGCAGATTCACAGGATATTTATAACGGTCACGTTCAGCACACGGCTCCCTTTTACGGCGGAGGCGGCGGTCCCGGCGGCTGGGGCGGCGCAATTGTTTTTGTGCCTTATAATCATTATAAGCATTACGGAGACAAAGAAATCCTTGAAAAATACTACGTTAATATGCTCTCCTATCTTAATTATATGGACAGCCGAAGCGAAAACGGACTCGTTGTACGTGAGGAAAAGGGCGGTTGGTGCCTCGGCGACTGGTGTTCGCCGCAAAACCGCAACCTCATTCCCGAGGAATTTGTGAACACTTATTTTTACATTAAGGCGCTGAACCGTGTAATTGAAGTTTCAGATATTATCGGAAAAGATACTGAAAAACTGAATAAAAAAAAGGAAAGCGTTACCGCTTCATTTATGAAAGCATTTTATGACGAAAGCACGGGTACATTCTGTAATTCGGTTGAAGCGACGGACGCTTACGGCTTTGACCTCGGTCTCGGAGACGAGAGAACGCTCGACGCTTTAGTTAAAAAATATACTGCTCTCGGCGAATTTGACTGCGGTATTTTCGGGACATACATTTTAATCTCCGTTCTCTGCGAAAACGGGAAAATGGAGCTTGCGAAAAAACTGCTTACAAGCAAAAAGGAAAACACCTTCTACAATATGATGAAACACGGCGCGACAACGCTCTGGGAAAACTGGAACGGAGCCGAAAGCCACGACCACCCGATGTTCGGTGCAGTTGTTGAATACTTGTTGAAGTATTTTAATGAATATTAACAAAAAGGTTCTCAAACAAACAGTTTGAGAACCTTTTTTAAATTAAGAATTACGGTACGTAAACGGCTTTCGGATGATAGAAGGTCTTAAACTTATCGATATCGCCGAAATCCAAGCCAAGCTCCGTTCCCATAGGCGAGAAATAACTGTTATCGGGAGTTACAACAAATTCCATCCATCCCGCATAGATGAAAATAAGTTCCTGGCCTTTGTATCTTTGAAGCATTGCATTGAAATCGTCAAACCACGGACCGCCGAATGAGGGTGATGCAAACAGTTTTCCGTCTTCTTTGGTAAGTGTAATAATTGCTACAAGCTTATCGCCGTTGTATGCAAGATAATCACGGAAATTCTGCCTTATCTCTAATGACTTTCCTTCTACTCCGTCATACATAACGTGGCAATAACCCTTTGGCATTATTACAAGATTGTCGGCAGAAACGCCGCTTGCAGTAAGTTCATTTTTGAATCTAACAGTATTTTCTTTGAAATATTCTGCGGCTTCCTCATCGGTCAATTCCTCGCCGATGACTTTTATTTGTTTGTCAAACGGCAAAGCGCGAATATTCCAACCTCCTACATTTCCTCCTGATTGTTCTCCACCGTAACTGCTGTCGCCTTGATTTGCCTGACTTGTTGAAACCTCGGTTGTCTGTAACGGATCATTTGTATTTTCATTGTCGGTTGGATTTACAATTACGGTTTCACCGTCAGAGTCCTCATTAACCAAGGTGATTCCCGTTTTATCGTGGTCGCCGCCTGACTTTTCTATATAGTTACCGATTATTCCGCTTTTACAAATACCTATTGCAACAAGCGTAAGCACAAATACTGCGGTCAACGAAATCAGAACACGCTTAGCAGTTTTTTTCTTTGCTTCCTTTTCTTTATTATATACGTCAATGCGTTCTAATACGCTCTCTGACATTTCCTCATAACTCTTCATAGTTAAAGCCCTCCTTTTCAAGTTCGTTTTTCAGGGCAATTCTCGCTCTGTAAGCAAGAGTTTCAACAGCGTGAACGCTCTTTTTCATTACAGCCGAAACTTCTTTATTTGAGAAATTTTCAAAATAGATAAGCCAAAGCACCTGACGGTATTCGGCTTTCAGCTTTTTCATAGCGGAATAAAGAGTCTTATTTCGTTCCTCTTTTATAAATTCATCCTCAAAAGCCTGCTCATCATCAGAAAGTCCGAACACGGTTTCAATCGGAGTTTCATTTTTACGCTTTTGCTTTCTCAGATAGTCAACGGCAATATTTCTGCCTATTGTATAAAGCCAAGTCTTAAAAGAGCCTTTTCCTTTGTCCTTCGGCTTCTTTGTGCCGATAAGAACGAAGGTGTCCTCACAAAGCTCCTCGGCAACGCTTAAATTGCCTACAAAGCTGTTAAGATAGAAAATCAGACCGTCCTTATATTCTTTTATGATTTCGACTAATCCCTGTTCATCACCGTCTATACGGAAACGGCGGTAGCTACTTTCACCGTTATCCATCCCGCAACCCTCCTTTAAAGAAGCTTCTTTCACCTATTACACGAAATTGAGTACCAAAACCTCACGGCTTTTTTGATAAAATTATATTTTTTTCTTTCTTAAAGGTCAATAAATAACCAATAATTAATCTTAAACTTTAAAAACAAACGGCAAAAGAGCGATACCGGTAAGGAGGTATCGCCCAAAAGCCGTCTGCAAATTATTTTATTATTATTTTTTCGGGATAAACGACGGATTGAAAGCGTAGAAATTCTTGCTGTCAAGTCTGTCGGTTGTTCTTCTCAAAGCTTCGCCAAAGCGCTGATAATGAACTATTTCGCGCTCGCGAAGGAATTTAATCGGTTCTCTGACATCGGGGTCATCGACGAGATTGAGAATGTTGTCATAGGTTACTCTTGCCTTCTGTTCTGCCGCTAAATCCTCGTGCAAGTCTGCAATTACGTCGCCCTTTGACTGCATTGAAGCCGCTGTATAGGGAAAGCCGCTTGCCGCTGTCGGATATACTCCGGTTGTATGGTCGACAAAATAAGCGTCAAAGCCCGCTTTTCTTATATCCTCTTTTGAAAGATTTCTTGTAAGCTGATAAACTATAGCACCTATCATCTCAAGATGACCTAATTCCTCAACGCCTACTGAGGACACTTTGTTGGACACCTTAATGATACAGCATAGGTATTTTACAAGGTGCGGACACACCACAAACAAGATATTAAAAGAAACTCAAGAAACGGACAAGCAGTACGCTATAAACTACGATGTAAGAGTATATGCGGCGTAAAATTAACTGCCTACCCCCTGCTAAGCAATCTGACAGTAATAATGATAAAAGGCTCGGAGAAATCCGAGCCTTAAATCTTATTCTTAACTTAATTCTATACAAGACCGTTTATGCGTTGTTGGCGAAGAGTATTCTGTCAAACCAAGCCGCATCAAAAGCGTCGACAGCACCGTCACCGTTGAGGTCTGCTTTTGCTGACTGTGAAGCAGTCATTTCAACTTCGCCGACTGAAGCGGATATGATAAACGATATATCGTTTATATCCTCAACGCCGTCCTCGTTGATATCGTATATTCCCTGCTCTCTGAATACTGCCGTAACGGTTACATCGGAAGCGGGCATTGTGAAGGTATCACCGTTTACCGTAACCTTGCCGCCGTTTTTGTCAGTTACAGTATAATAAGCCAAAGTCATACCCGTTTCGGGAGAGGCGGTAAGAGCAACGGTTTCGCCCTTTGCGGCTGTAGTTTTGTCTGCCTGTACCGTGCCACCTGTGCAGTCGGCAACAGTAACATTGTAGGTCTTTGCCGTAAAGTAACCGTCCTGAACCTTTGCCATTGAGATATCTGTGTTTGAGGAATTATATACTGTGCCGGTGCCGCCTACAAGCTGAGTACAGCCGCTGAACATAAGGAACCATTTATACTCTTCGGGTTCTTTTGCTGTCCATTGTGTGTCAATTCCGTCAACATAAATCGTTTTCAGCCATGAATCATCTTGAAACATACGACCTGATTCAACAAGGCTCGTCACATCAAAGTTGCTTAAATCTATACTCGTGATGTGTTTACAGGAGGCAAACATACTGCTCATATCCGTTACTTTAGAGGTGTCAAAGCTGCTTACATCAATATCCCAAAGAGAAGCGCAATTGTAAAACATATTATTCATATCAGTTACCTTTGAGGTATTAAAATGACTAAGGTCAACTGACTGCAGTTTTGAACAGGAGGCAAACATACTCCTCATATTTGTAACCTCTGATGTATTTAAGTAATCCAAGCCTGTAATTGATGTTACATTTGACGCACCGTGGAACCAGTATGCCGTTGTTGTCGGTCTGTAATCTGCAAATGACGGGTCAATAACAATTGACTCAACAGCATGACTTATGGAGTTCCACGGAATACTATTACTGCTCGGGATTTCCCATTTCTGATAAGGACATGAGGACATATTTATGTCATATTTGAATACAAGTGTGGAATTCTCTATATAAACATAGGCGTGCAGCTGCTCAAATTCTGCCGTAATATTTACATCACTTGCAGGCATTATAAACGAATTGTCTGCTTCAAGTGCAATTTCGTTGTTTTCGGAATCTGTTACCGACAGAGTTGTTAATACACAGCCTGTATCCGGTGTAACATCAAGATGAATAATATCGCCTTCATCAGCGATTGACGCTCCGCTGACAGTACCATTAGTCATATCCGAATAACTGATTCTGTAATAAGCCCTTACAAACTCTGCGCTGACTGTAACATCGGAAGAAGGCATATTGAACTTATAATCTTCGGAAACATTTATCTCATTTCCTTCGCTGTCCGTAACCGTAAGCGAATTAAGCTTATAAGCCTCATCAGGCGTAACTGTAAGCTCAACGGTATCGCCGAGGTGAGCTGTTGCAACACCGGTTACAGAGCCGTTCTGAGTGTCGGCATAGCTAATGCTGTAATCTATAAGTCCGAATTCAGCCGTAACGGTAATATCGGAAGCAGGCATTACAAACTGATTACCTGTAATCTCGGTAACCTCGCCGTTAGCAGCTGTATAATACATTCTTTTCAGTTCGTTATTTGTATACGGATTAACCGTAACACTGACGGTTGATCCTGCGGGTGCATCGGCAGGCAGTTCAATAGTACCCTCGCCCGAAGCCACCTCATAAGCGATTGAATAAATTCTGCTGAATTCGGCAGTTACTATAACATCTCTGTCAGGCATAACGAAGGTGCCGTCGGTAACTGTAATGTTATTCTTCTTCGTATCTCTTACAACATAGTTTTTAAGTCCGTAGCCTGAATCAGCAGTGTTTGTAAGCTTAACTACTGCGCCCGTATGAACTGTTTCATAATTAGCGGTAACAGTGCCATGAGCTGACTGAATAACTGTAATATCGTGTATTTTCGAGTCAAGGTCGCCTACAAAGGTTGCATTGACAGAATCGCCGAATTTTTCCTGATATCTTGAAAGATACTGACTGTAAACATGTACGACGGTCTGCTTTGAGGGAAGAAGCTCATCGGCAGTATTGCTCCATGTCAGGCTGTCGGGGTCGGCAAAGCTGTATATTTCAGTCGGCTGAGTGCCGTAGAAAGCACCGCCTGAAATGCTTGTAACCGACGCAGGAATATCAATGTAATCTATTGTGCCGATATAAGCAAAAGCATTATTTCCGATTTCATTAAGGGATTCGGACATTTTGATATTATTTACAGAAATATCATTAAGGAAAGCACATCTGCCGATGGATGTTACATTGTCGGACATTTGAACGTCTGTAACCTTGCTGAGTCCCATAAATGCAAAATCGCCTATATATGTAATACCTTCATCAATTACTATATACTCGCATTCATCCTTATAAGCATAATACTGCAAGCCGTTGTTCAGTCTTTCATCAGCTTCCTCTGCTGTAAAATCAAACATCGGTCCGCTGCCGAAAACTGTAAGAGTTTTTGTCGGCTCATCATATCTCCAGTAAGCGTCGGCACCGCACTGATTCGGAGCAATGGTGCCGAATACCGCATTAATTGTTACGTTGCCCTGCGGCATAACAAAGGAATTTCCGTTTAATGCTATATCTGCGTCACCCTGCTTTACGGTCAACTTATTAAGATAGCAGCCGTCATCAACCGTGTATTCAATATTAACCGTTTCACCCGGCAATGCTACGGTATGGTCAGCGGTCAAAGTACCGCCCTCGTTACAGGAAGCAGTAACGGTGAAAATATCCTTACCTTTTTCAAGGAATTTTGATACAGGCAGGTCATCAAGTACGGCACTCGCAAGAAATCCGCCGTTCTCCTCGGTAACAGTAGCCTCGGAAATACAGATGTGGTCCGAATCGTTTTTGCACACTACATAAACATAGCCCTCAGGCGTTCCGCTTTCGGTAGTTAAATCCCATGTAATATTCTTGAAATTATAATTGTGTCCGAGAGCAGGAATCACGGCTCCTCTCTCAAGAACCTCGCCGCAGGCGTTACAAACAGTAGCATCCTCAACGCCGTCCGATTCACAGGTTGCAGGTATGCTGTCAACATGAACTACATCCTGGTGAAAAGCAGTAACGGTTTCACTTTTTTCGTAGCCGCACTCAGTACAAAGCTGTGCTTCAACACCGTCCGTCGTACAGGTAGGTGCGACAGTATAAAACGCTTCGCCGTAGGTGTGCGCCGTTTTTTCGTAAGTGAGGTTTATTACACCCTCCTGCTGTATATTGTCAAGACTTCTGTCAGCGCTGACAAAATGATAATGTCCTTCAGCGTCGCCTGTGTTAATATCACTCTCAACAGGAATGCTGCCGCCTCGGTTAACATGTATTACCTTGTCAGCAATACCCATTTCCTGCGGATATTTCAGCGTAACATCAACGGTAGAGCTGCCCCACTGAGCATAAAGAGTAACTGTACCGTCTCTTTCGCTCGTAAGATTCTTTGCATAACCCATATCGGTAATAGCAGTGCCGCTGCCGTCAGCCTTGGTATTCCAACCGACAAAGCCCCAGCCGTTTCTTGTAAAGCCGCAGTTTCTGAGCTGTACATCCTTATCATAGGTTGCAGCTGTACTTTCCATCTCTCCCGTTGCATCCGATGCATTTGCATTATACTCAATTGTATAGTTATTAGGTGCAGTTGTTGCGGTTATTACCGCATTTCCGTCGCCTAAAGTATAAAAATACTCACCGTAATAGCCGTAGTGCTCCAACTCACCTGCGCCGGTGGAGGTAACGCTGTTCAGGTAGTACCCTTCGGGTATATCGTCCTCTTTAAAGAAAACTGCAATAGAATCACCGACATTGCCTCTGAAGGATTTATATAAGTCTGCATTGAGATAAACATTAAGACCTCTTCTGAACTTTAATTCAACATTTCCCGGATTAAACTGCTGAGTTCCGGAAAATCTCCGCATTCCGTAAGCATCTAAATATTCATGGAAAGCATCTCCATCACGCAACCATGAATTATAATTTCCGTAATACAGGTTCAGACCTATATTATGATCCACGCCGGCTGTACTTGTCAGTTTAAAAACTCCGTATTTTCCTGCCTGGTGCGAAAACTCAATCTTATCCATACCCGAATAGTCAGGTGATATTGCGCTAAGCCAGACATCCCTGCCCGAAGCAATAGCGCCTGAATGATTTGTAGATTTAATCCAATTATTCAAAGGCACATTGTATTGATTCAAAGCTAAAACATAGATATTGCCTGACAAAGTATTGCCGGTTTCATCTCCCTTCTGCGTTAAACGCAAATCGGAAGTGAGCGACACGGGATATGTATTGTTGTAGGGATCCTTTGTATATAGCTTTAATTTTTCTATTCTGGGAGGTTCGGCATAAATAATAATATCCTTATTATAATCACTGGTACGAACAGTAAAAGCTCTGCTGCAAACTGTATAACCGTTAATTTTGATACTAACATTGCCGGTCCATTCACGAGGCATGACCAAGCCGAAATTCGTTTCAATCTTAATTATAGGATACAAGGTATCGGAAGTATATGTTTTAGAAAAAACATCTCCATAGTCGTCAATGTCTGACATTATATCCCATTTAACGGCATCATTGCTTCCGTCGCCCATAGAGAAGTATGCCGAATTCCACAAGTCAGCGTCATCAACCGTTCGAATATAAATATCATAAGTATATTTTTCGTTAAAGCTTATATCCGACGGAACAGACGGCACACCTTCGTCCGTATCAGCCGCCGTAACGGGCAGTACAGAAACCGGCACAATACCGATAATCATAATTACAGACAGTAAAACCGCCAAAGCCTTTTTCAATGTTTTCATAAAATACCTCCTGTGACACAAAACTGAAAACAAAAATTCTAATAAATTCTAAAATAATTGCTATTAGGCATTATCGCAACAAGCAACAGAGAAAACGTGCGTGTAACAGTTCTTGTCATATATTTACCTCTCTTTCTATGACAGTACATAACTATAATATTATACTATGATGTCCAACAAATGTCCATCAGAAACTAAACATTTTGATAATAAAAAGATAGTTATACTGAACACTATTTTCGTTTTCGTTGTACAGTATAACATACAACTATGACAAAAAGGTGACAAATAAAAAAACAGACGGCGTAAAGCCGTCTGCAAAAAGAATGATTATTATTTTTTCGGGATAAACGACGGATTGAAAGCGTAGAAATTCTTGCTGTCAAGTCTGTCGGTTGTTCTTCTCAAAGCTTCGCCAAAGCGCTGATAATGAACTATTTCGCGCTCGCGAAGGAATTTAATCGGTTCTCTGACATCGGGGTCATCGACGAGATTGAGAATGTTGTCATAGGTTACTCTTGCCTTCTGTTCTGCCGCTAAATCCTCGTGCAAGTCTGCAATTACGTCGCCCTTTGACTGCATTGAAGCCGCTGTATAGGGAAAGCCGCTTGCCGCTGTCGGATATACTCCGGTTGTATGGTCGACAAAATAAGCGTCAAAGCCCGCTTTTCTTATATCCTCTTTTGAAAGATTTCTTGTAAGCTGATAAACTATAGCACCTATCATCTCAAGATGACCTAATTCCTCGACGCCAATGTCTGTCAGCAAGCCTTTAAGCTCGGGGTAAGGCATTGAAAAACGCTGTGAAAGATAACGAAGCGAAGCGCCGAGTTCGCCGTCGGGTCCGCCGTACTGAGAAATGATTATGCTCGCATATTTAGGGTTTGGGTTTTTAATATTTACGGGGTACTGTAATTTCTTTTCATACTGAAACATTAATTTGCCCTCCTTTCCCAAGGCCACGGGTCATTAAGCCAGGTTTCGCCGCTTCCGCCTTTAACGGTAAGAGGACCGTATTTCTTTTCATATTCGCTCTTATATTCTTCAGCCTTTTTGCGATAATTCTTCATTCTCATCATAGCGGCAATATCGCTCGGATGAGTATCAAGATAGACGTGAAGCTCCCAGGCGGCGAAGGAATATTCAGAAATCTTTCTTAACAAATCATCTCTGTTCATTTCGCTTTCACCCCTGTAAAAGGCTTGTCGAGAACTACAAACAGCGTTCCCCTCTTAAGCGCTGTTTCAACGTCATATTCTGTTGTATCCTGCTGGAAAGGAATGTATGCCATAGCGACGCTTAATTCTTTAGGTAAAACGGAAACTCCGTCATAAAAGCAGTCGTCTTTTATTTTTTCCATAAAAAAACTCCTTACATATATTTGACTTTGTCCAAGTCATTACAATATATGTAAGGAGTAAATATTTTGTTAAAAATCAGTAGAAAGAATAGTTTCCGCTCTGGTATATGTCAAGTATTGCAAGGTCAAAAGCATCGACAACGCCGTCTCCGTTCAGGTCGCCTGCGTAGGTTTCGGGCGAGTTGGATGAAAACTTCTTCTTGCCGACAGAAATATCGGTAATGTAATTCATATCGGTCGAATTTACAAGAGCGTCTTTATTGACGTCGCCGTACATAATTACCGTGTATGTCGAGGCTACGCCCGAGGTAGTTGTGAAAATAAGAGACGAGCCGGTTTTATCTCCCGAAGCTGAAATACTACCTGTTGAAGAGTTTAATATAAAGCAATTCTTCACCGAGCAACCCGGCGCAAGAAAGACCAGTTTATTGCCCTGAAGGATTGAGCCGCCGGGATGGTCGTTGCCCTGAACGCCGTTTGTTCTCCAGGTTTCCTGAGGATAGAACGGCGCATAAGAAATTGAATTAAGAGGCGGATTTAAAAGCGAATTACCGTTAGAATCGGTATATACGTTTTCTTCAATATGCGACTCTTCCTGAGAAAACTGAGTGCCTGAGCTGTCAATAGCTGTCGTTGAGCCGACAAGGAAATAACTGTATTGAAGCACGCTATAGCTTGTATTCCCCGTCATCGGGTCATCCCAGGTGCAATCAACGGCGTACCACTTATTGTCCTCCATAAGAACTACATTCCAAATATGACCGGGTGATGAAACAAGCATATTCGGTATGCCCTCTCTGTCAGCGAAAAGCTTGAACGCCTCTGCATAACCCTCGCAAACGCAAAGATTGGGCGAAAGCAGACAGCCCGTAGGCTGGTGACCGTAAGGCGCAGCGTTCGAGTTATCGTAATTCGGGTCATAAGTTGCCTTTGTTACAAGATAATCGTGAATTGAACGAACTGTTTCGTATCTTGTTCTGCCGACAGGTTTAAATGAATTAACGGCTTCCATAAGCTGACTGTAAACAGACTCAATAGTTGAAGCGCTGTAGCTCGGATGAAAACCGATATTTATTGTTGCGCCGCCAACGGCAATTTTATCGTTCTGATACCAGGCGTTATTGCTTCCCCAGCCGGCGCTGTAATACCAGAAGCGCTCGGGATGATCTCTTATAACGGCATAATAAGCGGCAAAAATAACGTCGCTTACAGGCGTCCAGTTAGAGTCGGATGTTTCAACCAGAACAGGTGTGCTGAAGGTAACCTCAACCTGCTCAGCAGTAATATCCGAAGAAATAAGCGCGTTATATACCTCTTTCTGAGTATCGCTCAACTGGTCATAAAACCTTCCCGTCATAGGAAAAGCGCCGTAATAGTTTTTAACGGTCTTTGCCCTGCCGTGAGAAGCGTCATAGGTCAAATGGCCGCCCTCAAGGGTAGCGCTCATATAAAAATCGATTTTATTAAGCTCCTTTGCAATAACCGAGAACGGCACAATCGAAGCCAAAAGAACAACCGAAAGAAAAACGGCAAATATCTTTTTCATAAAATCACTCCTAAAAGCGTTTATATATATTATACAATTAATGATTTTTTCTGTCAATAAAGATTGAAAATACTTATCAAGGGTTGTATAATAAAAACAACTTGTTTTTGAGGTGTTAAATATGTCAGAACCAATTACAGCAATTATTGTCGGCGCAGGTCACAGAGCCTTTATCTATGCCGATTTAGCTCTCAGAAGACCTGACCTTTTAAAGATAGTCGGTGTTGCCGACCCCGATATAATAAGGCAGAAAAAGGCAGCCGAAAGATACGGTTTTTCAACCGAATTCTGCTTTAATTCCGCAAAAGAGTTAGCCGAAAAGCCTAAGCTTTGCGACGCAATTATCAACGGAACGATGGACGAAATTCACGTTGAAACCTCCGTTCCCCTTTTAAATAAGGGCTACGATATGCTTCTTGAAAAGCCGTTTGCGGTAAATGAAGAAGAAATGAAAACGCTTGTTGACTGCGCAAAAAAGAATAACAGCAAGGTTATGATTTGTCACGTTCTCCGTTACACTCCGTTTTACTATTCTATTAAGAAGCGTGTTTCAGACGGTGAAATCGGAGATATTATTAACATTCAGACAAGCGAAAACGTCAGCTATCACCATCTTTCGACCTCTTATGTCAGGGGCAAGTGGGCTAACAGTGATAAATGTCATACGTCTATGCTTCTCGCCAAATGCTGTCACGACCTTGATATTATGATGTGGCTAATGGATAAAGTAAAGCCCGTTCGTGTTTCGTCGTTCGGAAGCAAATATCAGTTCAAGCCCGAAAATGCTCCCGAAAACGCAGGTGAACGCTGTCTGGTTGACTGTCCGCTGGTTGACACCTGTAATTTCTCGGCTAAAAGGCTTTATTTAGACCAACCTGACCGTTGGGCGTTTTATATCTGGGATAAATTAGAGGGAATTGAAAACCCGACTGACGAGGACAGAATTAATCTTCTTAAAGGCGATTCGCAGTACGGAAAATGTATTTATAAATGCGATAACAACGTGGTTGACCACCAAAGCGTTCTTGTTGAATTTGAAAACGGCGCAACCGGAACGCACAATATGGTCGGAGGCTCGGCTTCATCGCTTCGTCATATTCATATTGTCGGTACAAAGGGCGAAATTTACGGAAACTTTGAAGAGGGCGTTTTCTATGTTAAAAAAATTCACCCGACAAAAACGGGCGAATGTGATACTCAAAAGGTTGATTTAAAATCAGTCGGCGATATGGTAGGCGCTTACGGCTCACACGGCGGCGGTGACGAAAGACTTGCAGAGGACTTTATATCGTTTATGAGAAACGAAAGTCCCTCTCTTGCCTGCACTTCAATTTTTGATTCGGTCGCAGGTCATAAAACGGTTTATCTTGCCGATAAGTCAAGAGAAAACGGCGGAATACCGCAGACATTTTAAAAAAAGCAAAAAAATAAGCAGGAACTTTTTAATTAAGTTCCTGCTTTTTTTATCAGAACATAAACCCGTTATATCCCCATTTATCGGAGAATTCAAACTTAACATAAGACCTGTCGGGCGGGACTGACGCTTCTTCTTTCAGGATGGTACAAATTTCATCAGTAACTTTTTCAAGGTCGTCTTTTTTTGCCGTTCCGAAAATCGCAACCTCGGTAAAAGCCGAAGGAAGAGAGTTATTGCCTTTAAAATAGAGATGGCAGTTATCCTCAATATTTACCATAAGATAGGCTTCGGTTTTTCCGGGAAAAAGAGTAATCGCCTTGCCAAGTTTGGTTTTAATCTGTTCGATTTTTTCATCAGTTAATGAACTGCTGACTTTTACGTTGATATAAGGCATAACCAAACCTCTTTCTTAAATAACATAATCGTTTATTACTTCTTCGTTCATAAGGTCGGCAAGCGTTTTAGAGTCAAAGAAATCGTTTATAAGCTTGTCAAACTCGCGCCAGACGGCAATCGTTCGGCAGTTATCGGCAAGAGGACAGCTTTCAGCGCCCTTTTCAAGACATTTAACCGGCGCTAAATCACTTTCGGTTATTCTTAAAACGTCACCAAGGGTGTATTCGTCCGGAGCTCTGTTAAGACGGTATCCGCCGCCTTTACCGTGAGCGCCTTCAATAAGCCCTGCCTTTGAAAGAGCAGTCATAATGCTCTCAAGATATTTAAGGGAAATATCCTGCCTTGAGGCAATTTCCTTTAAGGCGATATAGTTTCCGCCCGAATGTTCGGCGATATCAACCATTACCCTTAAAGCATATCTTCCCCTTGTAGAGATTTTCATAAGAATTCACCTGCCGAAATAGTTGCTCAGACCATTATAACTTATTGCGAAGTAAAAATCAATTAAATTAATCGGCAAAAAGCGGAGTTGAAAGATACCTGTCGCCCGTGTCGGGAAGAAGAACAACTATATTTTTACCTGCATTTTCGGGTCTTTTCGTTATCTCAATCGCAGCATAAAGAGCCGCGCCCGAGGAAATGCCGACAAGAACGCCCTCTTTCTTTCCGAAAAACTTTCCTGTTTCAAAAGCCGCTTCGTTTTCTACGGGTATAATCTCGTCGTAAACGCTCGTATCAAGTGTATCGGGAACAAAGCCTGCGCCGATTCCCTGGATTTTATGAGGTCCTGCAACGCCCGTTGAAAGAACAGCCGAAGTTTTAGGTTCAACCGCAACAATCTTTACGCCGCTGATTTTTTCTTTGAGATATTTGCCCGTTCCCGTGATTGTTCCGCCGGTTCCGACGCCTGCTACAAAATAGTCAACTTTTCCGTCAGTATCCTCGTAAATTTCGGGACCCGTTGTTTCATAATGAGCCTTGGGATTGGCGGGATTGACAAACTGACCGGGTATAAAGCTGTTGGGCGTTTCGTTTGCCAATTCCTCAGCTTTGGCAATAGCACCCTTCATACCCTTTGTTCCGTCTGTCAGAACAAGCTCGGCGCCATAGGCTTTCATAAGAGAACGTCTTTCAACAGACATTGTTTCGGGCATAACTATTATTATTTTATATCCTCTTGCCGCCGCAACGGAAGCAAGACCTATTCCCGTGTTTCCCGAGGTAGGCTCAATGATAACCGAATCAGGAGTAAGAACGCCTTTTTCTTCAGCGTCGTCAAGCATAGCCTTTGCAATTCTGTCCTTAACGGAGCCTGCGGGATTAAAATATTCGAGCTTTGCAAAAATCTTTGCTTTAAGATTAAGCTCTTTTTCAATGTTTGTCAGTTCAAGCAACGGGGTTTTACCGATTAACTGGTCTGCAGATGTATAAATGTTTGACATAATAATTCTCCTTTATTTAATAGCCTCAAAACCTTTTTCAAGGTCGGCAATAATATCGTCAATATGCTCAGTACCGATTGAAAGCCTAACTGTTGTGGGCGTAATACCCGCGGAAAGAAGCTCTTCTTCAGTCATCTGTGAATGAGTTGTGGAAGCGGGATGAATTACAAGAGATTTGACGTCCGCAACATTAGCGAGAAGCGAGAAAAGCTCAAGACTTTCGGTGAACTTTTTAGCCTTTTCGGCGTCGCCGTCAACTTCAAAAGTGAATATTGAAGCCGCGCCTGACGGAAAGTATTTATCGTATAATTCCTTCTGTCTGCCTGTTGCAAGCGAGGGATGATTTACTTTTTTAACCTGTGGATGATTTTTAAGAAAATCAACTACCTTCAACGCGTTTTCAACGTGGCGTTCAAGCCTTAAGGAAAGCGTTTCAAGTCCCTGTAAAAGAAGGAACGAATTGAAGGGCGAAATTGTTGCGCCCTGGTCTCTCATAAGAGTTGTGCGAAGCTTCATAATATAAGCAATATTTCCGCAAGCCTCGGTAAATACAACCCCGTGATAAGACGGATTAGGCTTTGAAAGACCCGGGAACTTATCATTCTGAGCCCAGTCGAAGTGTCCACCGTCAACTACTACGCCGCCCATTACGGTACCGTGACCGCCGATAAACTTTGTAGCCGAATGAACAACAATATCGGCTCCCCTTTCAATCGGTCTTAAATAATAAGGCGTTGCAAAGGTATTGTCAACAATAAGCGGAATTCCGTTTTCGTGAGCGATTGAAGAAATCGCTTCAATGTCAATTACGTCGGAGTTCGGATTTCCGAGAGTTTCGGCGTAAAGAGCCTTTGTGTTAGGCTTAATCTCTTTTGCAAAATTCTCGGGGTCGGACGGGTCAACAAAGGTTACGTCAATCCCCTGATCTTTAAGAGTGTTGGCGAAAAGATTATATGTTCCGCCGTAAAGATTTACGGAAGAAACAATATGGTCGCCCGCCCTTGCGATATTCTGAATTGCGTAGGTTATAGCCGCCGAACCCGAAGCCGTTGCAAGAGCCGCTGCGCCGTTTTCAAGAGCGGCAATTCTCTTTTCAAAAACATCGGAGGTCGGGTTCATAAGTCTTGTATAGATATTGCCGCCCTCGGTAAGACCGAAGCGACCTGCCGCCTGGGCTGAATCTTTAAACACATAAGAGGTTGTAGCGTAAATCGGCACCGCCCTTGCGTCGGTTGCGCTGTCAGGCTGTTCCTGACCTACGTGAATCTGTTTTGTTTCAAATTTGTAGTTTGACATAATTAATTTCCTTTCATATTAAAATGGTTTGGTTGATTAATAATTACAACATCGCCACATTCGTCCGAAACGGAAATTCTGTCTTAACAGGTCCAAAAACAAAAGTTTCATTTCAATTACCTACCAATCAAGTATGTTGATTGCATTATAACACTACTAACCTACCGTGTCAATAGGTAATTTAAAAATTTTTAAAAAATTTCGGGAGGGATTACTCCCTCCCTCTATTTAATTGAATTTTAATTATTTTGCCGCCTTGAAATGAGAGCCTTTACAGATAAGTATTTCACGGAATAAAAGCATTGTAAGGAAAGCTACGGTTCCGCCGATAAGTACGTCGCTGAAAAAATGAGCGCCGACCATAATTCTGCTTAATGCAACAAGACCCGTATAAACAATCGGGCAAACCCAGAGAGCAATTTTCTTACCCTTTGATTTAATTTTAAGTACGTCAATAAGCATTACAAGACAGTAGCTCATACCTGCCGAGCAGGTGTGACCGCTGGGGAATGATTTGCAGGCGTCGGTTGTTCCGAAATACCACATAAATTCGTTTTCGGTAAATCTCTGACCGTTAAAGACGTACCATCTTGTATAATTCTTAAACCCGCCGATAAGCTGAGCGCCTTCAGTGTTCATAGCTCTGTATCTCATTCTGCCTGCCGGAATTTTAATAAGATTTACAAATCCGTTTGCAACAGCCGCTATGATTATAACCGCTATCGCAAATGTAAGAAGATTTTTAATCGTTTCGTCCTTGAAATTTCTTACAGCCAAGGTCCCTACGAAGCAGGCAACGCAACCGATAAACACCATTGAACAGGTAATAAAAGCGGCGCTTAATGACTCCTCATAGCCGATTTGTCTGACTATATATCTTAAAACATCCTTGCCCATAACCGCATAAGCCGCAACGCCGCAGCCTGTTGAAACGGCAAGAAGAATATATTTAATAACCATATCCTTAATTCTTAAAAATACATTCCAGAAAATAATATGGAACGCAAAGGCGAGCATAAGATAAATCGGTGAACAGCCAATTGTTTCAAAGGCTCTTCCGAAGACATCGTCGGCATAATACTGTCCCTTAGGCAACGAAAATTTAGTTAAAAACTGACTTACCTGAAGGTCGGTAAAGGTTGCCGTTACAAGCAACGCGCCGAATACGACTACGAAAAGGATTATGGCGAGTATTGTTTTCTCGCTCATATAAAAGCCCTTTTTCTTTTTGATTTCACTTGACATTTTTAGTTTTCCTCCGCTTTTTTCTTCTTTCTTGATTTTATAAATCTTATGATTACATAAACTAAAACTATTAACAGTATCAGAACGCCGATACCGCCGAGAACTCCCGCCTTAACAGCGACGGGAACGAATTTACCCTTTCCCTCGGGTACGGTGTCGGGCAAGGCGTAAAAGCCGCTGCCGTCATTTTCGCCGTAAGCTATTCTTATAACATTGACGCTGTATTTGCCCATTTTCACGTCGATTTTACTTTCTGCGGGCAATTCCTTTTCTTTTGGAACCACATATGTTTTTCCGACCTCGTTACAGGCTCCCTTATAATCCTCGGAAAGATATATATTCGACGCTTTATTAACATTATAACCCGTCAGGTCAAGATGAACGGTATTGTTTTTCCCGCTTGCGTTGACGAGCTTAACATAAATAGTCTCGCTCTCTTCATCAACCGTCACACTTTCGTAAATATCTTTTTCAACAAAGGTCTTACCGTTGCCTAAATCTGTTTTTATATATTCATTTCCCGTATTATTCGAGTAGAGTAGCTGAACAAAGTAGCTCGGGGTTAAAACGGTTTGCTGTGAATCGAACCAGATAAGGTTAATATCCCAGCACTGAGCATTTACCTTCGCAAAGGTGGGCGCATAAGAGGACATAGCGACTATATCTCCGTTTCGCTCAAAGCCTGTCAGATACCCCGCTTCTTCAACAGCAGACCAGATATTCGACTTTGTCTGTAAAGTCCCGTAGCCATCGCTCGTAGCGGCGTACTCGCCCACAAACACCCTTGCGCCGTCTCTCGGAAAACCGTCATACCTTTCGTTGTTATAAAACAGATAGCTCTCTTTTGTATAGTAATGTTCATCGACAATTGTGTCGGTATATTTTTTATTGATTATATCCCAGGCGTAGTCGTAATCGTCACCATCAAGCCAGGTTCCCGAAGAAGAAATAACCGTAATTTCGGGATGCTTTTCCTTTACCGCTTTGTAAATGGCATCAAAGTTTCTGAAATAAAGCTCGCCCCAGTTTTCATTGCCGAGACCTATGTATTTAAGATTGAACGGCTCTTTGCTGCCGTTTTCAATCCTCTTTTTGCCCCAGACGGTTGTTTCATCGCCGTTAGCATATTCGATTAAATCGAAAATATCCTGAACATAATCGTCAAACTCCTTTGTCCCGGGAGTAAGAGCGACAGACTCAATATATTTTTCAAACTCTTCCTTTGAAATCTCGCCGTTTTCATAAGCCCACCGTCTTCCGCTGTAGTCGTTTCTTCCCTGGCAGGTTAAGGCGACGTTTAAAATCGGTACAGGCTCGGCGCCTATGTCGGCGCAAAGCTGAAAATATTCGTGATAACCCATTGACGAGGTGTTTATATACTGCCTGCCGTTCCAGTCGTCACGCCAAAGATTTTCGGACTGTTCTCTTTCTTCAAGAGGTCCGATTGTCTTTTTCCAGTCGTAAAGCTTATTCAAATCGGTTCCCTCGCAAAGACAGCCGCCGGGGAAACGGATGAACGCAGGGCGCATATCCTCAAGAGCCTGATACAAATCGGAACGAAGCGTAACATATTTCCATTTTTCGCTATTGTAACCGTGACTGCTTTGAGGAATTAACTGAACAAAATCAATATAAAACGTGCCGTTTCCCTCAATCACAAATGTAAGCCCGCTGTCTTCGGTATTTTCGCTCACAAGCTCAGCTTCAACCTTTCTCCATTTTTTATCGGTACCGATATCTATATCAACCGTATTTTCTCTTGTAATAAAATCAGAGAAAGAAACACCTACCGTGCCCTCAAAGTCCTCATTTATAACATAGCAGGAAAAATCATATTTCTCCCCTGCTTTAAAGCCCATATCGGCAGTTTTCCCCTTTTCAATATCTCTGTCATAAGTTTTGTATTTATAGTATTCGGGGAAACCGATATTTTTAATTGTTGCATCGCCGTCAACTGTTATTTTTGCACAGTAACGGTTATTCTTATTCAAAGGGCGTTCCCTTGTTATTTCATATTCGCAATCATCGAAAACCCAGTTTGCCTCACGGTTGAAAAAGTATTCAAAAGAGTTGTTATTGACAAGGTTTGAGACAAGTCCGCCGTCGCAGGCGTAGGAAATATCCTCAATAAACGCGCCGTAAAGCATATCGGAAATCGGATATTTTTCGTTTTCGGGAGAAATTTTAATTGTATAATCCGTCTTTGCAAACACAGTTACAACGGACAAAAGCAATACCGTAACGGCAATTATAACAGAAAAAAGCTTTTTCATTTTCTCCCCTCCTTTAAATTATAATATCATAAAATAAATGTATTTACAATAAATAATAATGAATAAAGGCTTAAATAATTAAAGGTTAAAAAGTAACAACCCCCTCGATTGAGGGGGTTGTAATTAGTTGATTAATTTACGCCTTCTTACAAACGCCGTTGGAATCTGCCTTCCATTTAACGCCGCTTACTGAAAACGTTTTGCTCTTATACATTGCGCAATCGGAACCGAAATAATACTTCTTTCCGCTGAGCGAAGCAAACTTTGATTTATAGGCAACACAATCCTTGCCGATATAATACTTTTTACCGCTTACGGAAATGAGCTTGGATTTATATGCAACGCCGTCCTTGCCGAAGTAATACTTCTTTCCGCTGACAGAGGCGAGCTTGCTTGTATAAGCTACGCCGTCCTTTCCAAAGTAATATTTCTTTCCGTCGACAGAAGCGAGTTTGCTTATATAAGCTACGCCGTCTTTACCGAAGTAATATTTCTTGCCGCTTATTGACGCGAGCTTACTCATATAGGCTACTCCGTCCTTGCCCATATAGTACTTTTTACCGCTTACGGAAATCAGTTTATTTGTATAGGCTGCACCGTCGGCTCCCATATAATACTTCTTACCGCTTACGGAGATGAGCTTCTTTGTATAAGCCGCGCCGTCTGCGCCCATGTAATACTTCTTACCGCTTACGGAGATGAGGCGCTTTGTATACATAACTCCGTCTTTGCCGAAGTAATACTTTTTCCCGTCAACAGTCACAAGCTTGCTTGTAACCATTTTTCCGTCTGAATCGAAGTAATAAGTTTTACCGTCGATTTCGGCAAGCTTATTCTTATATTTTACTCCGTCCTTGATATATTCCTTGTGACCGTCAGCAAATGTGTTCCAACCTTCATTCGGAGCCACGGCAAAATTAAAGGTGAAAGTATTTGTCTTTGTAAGCGCGTTCCAATCAAAGCCTTCCATACCGGGGAACAAGCCGTTAAATTCGTAAAGCCAACAATCAAGAGGCGCTTCGGTTGTAACAAGCATACCGGTTGTATCAACTTCAATACCGAAGCTGCTTATACCCTCGTATCCGAGCTCTTCACCTGTGCCGCCTGTTACTTTAAAGCCAGCGGGAGTAAGAGTCCATATATGCTCGTCATTTTCGGAAAATCCAACAAAAGGAGTTATACCGTGAGAAGCATTGTTTTCAAAATCGGTTTCACACCAGAAGAATCTCTTCTCGCCGACTTTTATTTCAATAACGTCATCGGGCGTATAAATGTTACCCTCGTTATCAACGATATTTACATACGCCTTCCAGTTATCTTCGCCTCCGATTGTGAGCGCTTTGTCCCTGATTTCATAAATATATTCGTTTTCAAGTTCAACCTGACCGTCAATAACGTTTACAGTTGACGGGTCGACATCATCATTCTTCGTAAAGATAACCGTCCCGTCAACATATTCGAAATCGTAAAGGTCGATAAAATGGTCCTCGTCAAAATATCTGAACTTATCTGCGGCGTAACGGTTGCCCTCACCGTCCTCACAGAGAATACCAGCGAACATATTAGCGTCATAATTTGACCTTAACTCCTTAACCCTTTCGATTTCTCCATAGGTAAAGGCATTCCATTCACTTGTTTCAAAATCCTGAGGATTGATTTCAATTTCGCCCTCACCGTCATTGAATGAGTAATCCACGAACCACAAATCCCATTCGGGGCTGTAAACATTCTTAAAAACATGCCAGTCCGTATGGAAATTATCGGGGTCAGACTGATCCTCAATAAGCTTTGCGGTATAGGCAACACCTTCGGGGGATTCAATATTGATAAGGTTTCCGCACTGATCCGGTTCACCGTCATTTCTCAGACTGTAAACGCCGATTTCTTCATCGGTATAGGTCAAATCCGAAATATCGATTCCGTCAACGGGAGTAACTACATACTGACCGGGGAGCTCAGGTATTGCCGCATAATCACAGACATAATATCCGTTTTCGTCTGTTTCAGGATTGTAGGAATACGCATATACATAGCTGTTGTTATATCCATCCTTATAGATATTTGCGATTGAACTGTGAGTAGCGACGGTTAAGCGGTTATTAAGCGTTTCGGGCCATTCCGCCTGAACGGTTTCCATAATCGGAGGATAGCTATCAAAAAGTTCTTCCTCGGTTGCAAACCAGGGGCGTTCGCCCTCATAATCGAATTCATAAATGCCGTCAATTATTTTATTGATTTTCTGTACCTCATAACCGTTCTGAACCCACTCGTCAAGCTCATCATCATAGTAGCCCGAATTCCAGTAGGTATATATTCCGTCAGGGTCGTCGGGATTTGAAACGAGCATACCGAAATACATATATCCGCCCTGCATTTCATTGACAATGTAGCCTTCAACCTCGCCCTCGAATACGGTCTGATGGCGTTTTTCAACCTCAAGCTGCTGACCGTTTTCACAGACGAATATCGGGTCATATTCAACACCGTTTTCCTCGTGAACGGTTGCTACTTCCGCAGCGCCGTTGAAACCGTAAAGATTAACTGTTACGTCTTCGCCGAAAAAGACCTTCGGTCTTAAGTCCTGACAGTCAACGATAATAGCGTGGTCGGCTTCGGAATTGGGATTAACCGTAAGAACGCCGTCACCGATAAAGCTGACGCCGCATCCCCAGTCGGAAAAATCCATAATGCGAATACAATCAACCGTGTTTTCGCCGACTACATTGATTTTGAAATCACTTCCCATTGCGCCTGCAAACAGAATCATCTGCGTGTCTATGCCGCTGAGCGTAAGGGTGTTGGTTTCAACATCATACGAAACATTTTCAATTTCATCGCCAAGTTCGCCGTTTTCATAAATAATCTTTTCAAAAGGCTCGTCAGGTATTTCCTTGCCCGTAGGGGTCTGAAATGCAAGAAAAGCGCTGTAAGGACTCGGCCCGCTGTTAAGCGCAAAAACGCTTATTGGCAATACACCGAGAAGCATTATCAAAGAAAGAAAAATCGCTAATACTTTTTTCATTTATAAATCCTCCTTTTAAAAGATTTATTAAATATATTTTGATAATACTATATTCATTATATTTATAACAATAAAAGTTGCCATATTGTCATTGACACAAACGGCAACTATTATTTAATTACAGAATCAAGCAATGTTATCTCAAAAAGCGATCGGGTTTGGAGCTCCAGTTATACGTTATACATATTTTACCGAGAAAAAAGCGGCTCGAAAGAGCCGCTTTTAATAATTTTATACTTTCTTACAAACGCCGTTGGAATCTGCCTTCCATTTAACGCCGCTTACTGAGAAGGTTTTGCTCTTATACATTGCGCAATCGGAACCGAAATAATACTTCTTTCCGCTGAGCGAAGCAAACTTTGATTTATAGGCAACACAATCCTTGCCGATATAATACTTTTTACCGCTTACGGAAATGAGCTTGGATTTATATGCAACGCCGTCCTTGCCGAAGTAATACTTCTTTCCGCTGACAGAGGCGAGCTTGCTTGTATAAGCTACGCCGTCCTTTCCAAAGTAATATTTCTTTCCGTCGACAGAAGCGAGTTTGCTTATATAAGCTACGCCGTCTTTACCGAAGTAATATTTCTTGCCGCTTATTGACGCGAGCTTACTCATATAGGCTACTCCGTCCTTGCCCATATAGTACTTTTTACCGCTTACGGAAATCAGTTTATTTGTATAGGCTGCACCGTCGGCTCCCATATAATACTTCTTACCGCTTACGGAGATGAGCTTCTTTGTATAAGCCGCGCCGTCTGCGCCCATGTAATACTTCTTACCGCTTACGGAGATGAGGCGCTTTGTATACATAACTCCGTCTTTGCCGAAGTAATACTTTTTCCCGTCAACAGTCACAAGCTTGCTTGTAACCATTTTTCCGTCTGAATCGAAATAATAAGTTTTACCGTCAATTTCGGCAAGCTTATTCTTATATTTTACTCCGTCCTTTACGTATTCCTTGTGACCGTCAGCAAATGTGTTCCAACCCTCATTGAGATTAACCTCAAATGTAAATTCGGTCGTTTTCGTTGAGATTTCGAACGTATCGGTTTCTTCGGGAACCGTAACTAATGTATATTCGGAATTATCAACATCGTCGATATCCTCAACCAGAGTTGCTATATAAGCGCCGGGAACGTCTGAAGCCTCCTCAATAGCATAAACGTAATGATGCGCTTCGCCGTCAGTCCAATGATTATAGATTACGTACTGATTTCCATCGGAATTTTCATAAAGGTTGCCGTTGACTGTCTCATATTCGCCTGTAAGATAGAGTTTTTCATACTCCTCATCCATTACAGCGGTGAAACCTGCGGGAAGCTGTTCATAATCTGTTGTGCCGATAACAATGGGCGTAAAGCTTGTATCCGCTTCAAAGCCATATTCACCCTGTAAGAGCTTGTAAATAGTGCCCTTGAAGGTGTATGTAGAAGCATCGTTCTGATCGGTATAGCTGTAACCGTTATGGTCAAGCATATAAATACCGTTGGGGTCAGCTGAGTTAATCAACTGAGGACCGGAATGAGCGTCGTTTGCATCAAAGAAGAAAATTGAGCTTAACTCTTTGCCGGTTACGGTCATTGAAAAACCAAGCGAATCAAATTCGTCCTTTGTGAACTCAACCTGTCCCATCTCATTACCGTATTCCGCAAGGAAGACGGGATCACTGAAATACATACCGTATTCTTCGGAATAAATGTATCTTGAAACATGATATGACTTTTCGCCAAGTGAGCTTGTCCAGATGCTTACGCCGTAGTACGTGTCGGGGTCGTCCGCCTTGACAGCCGCTTCACCTTTGTAACCGTCAGCTTCGGAGTCGGTTATCACATACACTTCCATATACTGAGAATTCTGATAGAAGAAAGGTGCAACGTCAATATCAAATAATTCCTGACCGCTTACGGCTGTAACTGCCTTATCGGCATTGTCAATCAAATTCATACTGCTGTAATAAACTCCTCCATCTCCGAAGAGCTTAACAGTCACGCCACTGTCAACGGTGAGCTTTGACGCAGTATGTTCCGCACGGAAAACAATTGCACTGTCGGCAAGTTTCTCTTCGTTAATAGTAAGCATGCCGGTGCCGGTAATTGTAACCGAGCCACCCCAGCCGTCGCCCCATGCCGCGAGCATAGCTATCTCGCATTCGCCGACAACATTGATTTTGAAATCATCGCCCATCATATTGGCGCTGATAGCCGCTTTTTTATTCTTGTAGTTGTCAAGAGTAAGCGTGTTTGTCGCCTTATCATAGGTAACGCCCGGAACAGCGTTATTGAAAGCTTTCTTTTCACTGTAAACGTGATCGTACGCTTTATCATCCGGCTCGCCTTCACCTGCATAATAAACGCTGATGAAAGCCCACTCAACATCTGCCGGACCGTTATTTGCCGCAAACGCAGCAATATGGATAGCGGTGATAAGCATAACGGCAGTTAATAAAACAGCCAATACTTTTTTCATTGGTAAATCCCCCTTTTTTAGTGTATATTTTACACAATATAATGATACTACAATTTTTATAAATCCAACAATAAAAGTTGCCATATTGTCATTGACACAAACGGCAACTATGATATAATAAAGAAAAAAGTACTATATAATAACCGTCATATAAATCAAAGGAGTATTTATCAAATGAAATTTTCAGATATTCTGAATGATTTTATTCAACAAATAGGTTGTACATCAAAGGAAATTTCAGTTGCTTCGGGGCTATCGGTAGCGCAAATAAGCAAATACAGAAACGGAAAAAGAACTCCTCGTGAAAACAGCGAGCAATTCAAGGCTCTTTCAGAGGGACTGTTTTTTCTTGCTAAGAATAACGGCATTGAGTTTAATGAAGAAGAAATACTTAATCAGTTTAAGACGGCGATGCAAAAAAAGGAAGATGTCCCCGATGTACTTTCAGAGAATTTCCGTTTTCTTGTAACTCAACTTAAGATTAATATGTCTGACTTATCAAGCTTTATGAATTATGATTCGTCTTTTCTGTCTAAAATTAAGAATAACGACAGAAAGCCTTCAAACGCGAATGATTTTTGCTCTGATGTAGGGAAATTTGTCTCAAAACGGTTTAACAATCCGGGCGGCAGAATTCTTCTTGCATCGGTTCTCGGCGGAAGCGAAGAGCAATACAGGGATGAAAAGACAACGGAAGATGCCGTATATAATTATCTTATTTCCGAGCATACTCCGTCTGACGAAGTAATTGAAAGCTTTTTATCTTCTTTGAACAAGACCGTAATTAGTCAAAATAATCAAAGCACATCAAAAAAGCTGCCGTCAATTCCGAAAACATTTAACAGGACAAAGCTATATTCCGGTTTGTCCGGTATGAAAGCGGCTGAATCGGATTTTTTTAAGTACACTATCCTTTCTTCCTCAAAAAAAGATGTTTTCATTCACTCCGAAATGGGAATGAACGAGGTTGATAATGAACAGAAGTCAAAGCTTACCTCAGCCGTTGAAATGTTAATTTCAAAGGGAATACATTTAACACTGATACATAATATTTACAGACCGATTGAAGAAATGCTGACAGGACTTGAGGTATGGTTACCGTTATATATGACGGGTATGGTAAACTCGTTTTATTTTGAAGAGCCGCTTTCCTATGAATTTCCCCAGATTCTTTGCACCTCGGGCGTTGCGGCAATGCAGGGAGAGTGTATTTTATCAAATCAGGAATTGTCAACATTTTTAATGACAACAAACCCGACCCAGCTTGAATACTTTTTCCAAAAACGTAATTATATGCTTTCAAACGCACTTCCGTTGATTAAATTCTACTCAGGTAAAAACGAAAAAGACTATAATTCGTTTGTAAAAAACAGTTCAAATTATTCTAAAATCTACGAAATAAAGAAGCCTGAATTTCCAAATATTTCATTTACGGTTAACAGCAACGAATGGATTTCAGTTAACAGAATTGTTTCCGAACCCCTTCATTTTATAGTCTTCAATAAAAGACTAATAAATGCAATTGAAGTATTTTTACAAAACTGATTTTTAAACAGGTGAATAAAAATGAAAAGCAAAAATATACTTATATCGCTTTGTGTTTATTTGACCGTTTGTATTCTTCTTTCGGGTTGTTCAATCGAAAGAAAGAAACAAGCTCTTTCAAACGCTAACGCTGGCGAAATGACAAAAGCAATATATAATTATCTCTGCTCTGTCGAGGGTGAAAAAGTGTTGAGCGCTCAGCAGGAATCGACCTGGGTTGATTCAAGCGAATACGAGATGAATTATATTTACACCGCCTCGGGAAAATACCCTGCCATTCGCGGACTTGACTATATGGACGACGACTTTGACGGCGTTAATAAAAGAGCGATTGACTGGTGGCAAAAAGGCGGGCTTGTTACTGTCTGCTGGCACACCGGAAGCGATTTTTCGGGCGCCTGGAAAGAAGCTATGGACTCGGAAATAGTTGACTGGGATAAGGCGTTGACCGAAGGCACCGAAGAAAACAAAGCCCTGCTCAACGGTATGGACAAAGCGGCAAAGGCTCTTAAAGAGCTTAAAGATAACGGAGTGACAGTCATCTGGCGCCCCTTCCACGAGGCTGACGGCGGCTGGTTCTGGTGGGGCAAGGGCGGAAGCGCTAATTTCGTAAAGCTCTGGAGAATGATGTACGACCGTTACACTGATTATTGGAAGCTTGACAATCTTATCTGGGTTCAGGGTTTTTCGCATAACGGAGAAAAAATCGGCAAATGGTATGTCGGAGATAAATATTGCGATATTATCGGCGCGGACAGTTACGACGGGGGCGCTCAACCCGAATTATACAAGACGGTTAAAAAGCTCAATACAAACAAGCCTGTTTGTTTTCACGAATGCGGCGATAACCCGACTGAAGAACAGTTAAAAGAAACTAAATGGCTTTGGTTTATGACGTGGCATTCGGAATATCTTATTGATAACAACTCTACTAAGGAGATTAACGCTCTTTATAACAGCGATTATGTAATCACGCTTGACGAGCTGCCCGAATTTTTAAAGGAGAATATGACAGAGCCTATGAACGATACAGATATTATTACCAATAACAGCCCCGTTTATGAGGTTAAAAGCATAATTGATTTGACCGATTGGTTAGGAAAAAATCAGAACGAGCTTGATATTGACGAAAAATATATTTCCAACGACGGCGCATTCAGAATAATCAACGTCAAAGGCGACCTTTTCGGCGAGGAGTGCGAGGGAACCGCGTATTTCTTATACTTAAAGGAAGAAAGCGACAGATATATTGAAAGAATATATATTTTCGTCCATGAGCTTGACTATTCATATTGCCTTGAAGAGTTCAAAAAGCTTTACGGCAAGCCGTCGTCATACGGCGAAGAGCCTTATGTTGAATCACTCGGCGGAGCAGTAAACTGGACGGAATATGAAACGGATGATTTTACTGCCCGTCTTGAATCGGCAAGTAAATACGATTTCTTTACGGTTGAATTCCGTTATAAAGGTCTTGATATTTAAATAAAAAAATGTTTCCCCTTACGTTCTGTAAGGGGATTTTTTATTTTTCAATTAAATTCTGAGTTAACTGTTTGCCCTTAAAGACACTAAAGACTATTATCCCAACCGTCAGTAATGCCCTGATAATATTAATTATTCTTATTGACTTTGTCGCGATATTTATATATTTTAAATCCTTTAAAAATTCGTTCATTCTCTTTCACCGCCCGTCAGTAATACAGCGTGAGCAATTGACGGGATTGTTTCGCCCTGAAGCGTTGAGGTCGCCGATAGCAAGGCTCCCGTAGCGACGAAAAGAACTCTGTTGAGTTTTCCCGAAGAAATTGCTTTAAGAACGTGAGTATTAAGCACGCTCGCACTGCAACCGCAACCCGAGCCGCCTGAATGGACGTCCTGCTTTTCCATATCGTATATTAATAACCCGCAATCGTTATGAACAGAGGATATATCCGTTCCGTAGTCCTTTAACATTAGCTCTTTCAGAAGAGTTGAGCCTACCTTTCCCAAGTCGCCCGTAAGAATTAAATCGTAGTCCTCGGGAGTAGTTTTTGTATCCTCAAGAAACATAGCGACAGTTCCCGCCGCCGCAGGCGCCATGGCGGCGCCCATATTGTTAGCGTCCTTAATGCCTAAATCCTTGATTTTTCCGATTAAAACGGCGCTCACGCAAGGTGTGTTTTCGGTATGAGTTGAAATTACGCAGGCGCCTGCCGCTGTTGCGGTATGCTGTGCGGTAGGCGTTCGCTGACCGCCGTATTCAAGCGGAAGCCTGAACTGTCTTTCGGCAGAACAGAAATGTGACGAAGTTGAAGCCACGGCGTTCTGAGCCGCTCCGCTGTCAACCGAAAGCGAAGCGAGAGCAAGAGCGAGGGCCATAGTTGAGCAAGCTCCGTAAACTCCGACATAAGGAATATCCATATTCCTTATTCCGAACGTGCTCCCCGTACACTGATTTAAAAGGTCGCCCGCAAAGATAAGATTTATTTCACCCTTGCTTTTACCCGCCTTTGTTATCGCTCTTTCAACGGCTTCCTTATGGAAGATGCTTTCCGCTTTTTCAAAGCTCTCCTGCCCTGCTTTGTCATCCTCAAAAATATAGTCGAATTCTTCTGCAAGAGGCCCCTCGCCCTCGGTTATTCCTCCGACGCCTGCAAAGCCCGTAACTGACGGATTTGTTGTTAGTTTTAGTGTATTTTTTCCTATTCTTAAAGGCATAATTTACCCCTTAATAAAGCTTAAAAATATAGGCTATAACGCCGTAAACAAAAGCCGCTGAACAACCGTAAGCGATTACCGGACCCGCAATGGTAAAAAGCTTTGAGCCTGTTCCGAGTATTCTTCCCTCGGACTGAAACTCCATAGCGGGCGAAACCATAGCGTTCGCAAAGCCCGTTATCGGAACAATAGTTCCCGCCCCTGCGTGCTTTGCGATTTTAGGAAACACGGCAAGTCCCGTCAGAACTGCTGTAATTACAATTAAAGTCATTGAGGTAAGCGTTTTAGCCGTATCCCGTTCAATGGGTAACATTGAATACAATTCCGTTAAAGCCTGACCTATACAACAGATTGTTCCGCCGATTAAAAACGCTTTTATTGAGTCAACCGCTTTGGGTGACGGCGGGGATGCGCTTTTCGCCATTTGAGAGTACTCTTTACCCGTTGTTGCCAAATAAATCACTCCTCAGAATTATATTTATCCAAAATTCACAGTTTATTCATTGACTATATCATCAATTTGTTTTAAAATTAATTCGGTGATTGATATGGCGCTTATTGAAATAAGAGACATGTATAAAATCTATAACCCCGGCGAAAACGAGGTCAGAGCCATTGACGGTATTTCGCTGACAATTGACAAGGGTGAATTTGTCGCTATTGTCGGGCATTCGGGAAGCGGTAAAAGTACGCTTATGAATATGCTCGGTCTTCTTGACGTGCCGACAAGCGGAACCTATATTCTCGACGGCGACGACGTTTCTGATTTAACGGACGACGAGCAGTCGGAAATCCGGAACAAACAAATCGGTTTTATTTTCCAGGGCTTTAATCTTATTTCAAGCCTTACCGCCCAAGGAAACGTTGAGCTTCCGCTTATTTACAGAGGCGTAAAAAAAGAAGAACGCGCTTCGCTTGCAACTGAGGCTCTTAAAAGAGTCGGTCTTGAAAAAAGAATGAATCACCTTCCTGCGCAGATGTCTGGCGGTCAGCAACAGAGAGTTGCTATTGCAAGAGCCGTTGCCGCCAAGCCGCCGATAATTCTTGCAGACGAGCCGACCGGTAATCTTGACTCACGTTCGGGCGAAGAGGTTATGAGAATTCTTCATGAGCTCAACGACGAGGGAAGAACTGTTATTCTTATCACCCACGACAACGACATAGCCGATAACCCGCTGACAAAAAGGGTTATAAGAATTCACGACGGAAAGATAATTGAAGATATTAAAAAATAAGTTTAACCGTATCAAAAACGATACGGTTTCTTTTTATATTGCGCTTTTTCCGCTTTCCTGACCTATTCTTCTTATATTCACCTTTGCCGTAACGTTAATTTCAAATTCTTTAAGGGCGGTTTCCCAATCGTCCTTTTTATTTTTATACACATTTTTATCTTTTATAAGAAGAATACGTCCGAGCCGCATACAATCAATCGATTCGTTACACATCCCGTAAAGAAAGGACTTCATTCTTTCGCTCAATTCCCTTTCAAGCATGCGTTCAAGCTCATTTTGCGTTTCAATATTCAGTTCATTTTTCCCCGTGTATTCAACACAGTCAAAACCTATTTTCAATTTGACGTTGAAAACGGTTTTACCGTTCTCCCCTTTTAAAACATTTGTTTTACATTTTGAAGAGTAATAATCGAAAGACACGTCGCCGCCGCCGTAGTTTTCAAGCGTATAAGTTCCCGTTTTAAGGCAATTAAGAAAAAGCAAAAGAAACTGGGTTGAATCTCCGTCAATATATCTTACTGCTTTTTCACCCTTAAAAAGCGCAATTTTATTTACTGACGGGGCTTTTTCACCTTCAGCTTCAATCAGCGAAACGACGGGTAAGAAAACAGAGGTTGTTTCTTCGCGGTACATTTTTATAAGCTCGAAAATATGAACATTAACCGTATAGGCTCCTACTCCCGCCGCTTTTACAGAATTTTCAATATCAACAGCAGGAACGCTCTGGGCGTCAGGGTCAAACGAAAGAGTTTCCTTTGCCGTTTTATCGCATACGGCGACAAAAAGGCTTGCGTGACAGCTTGAATCCCTTGAAAAGAAATCTATAACGTCGTCTATTCCCTTTTCGGCAAGGGTTTTTCCTAACAGAACAATTCGCGTATGGGTATAAAGCGGCTCTCTTCCCGCAAAGGAAACGAGCTTTGAAAGCGCGTCAGCAACGCTTTTTCCCTTAAGATAATAATTATTTACCAGCTTGTCGGGAACCTTTGTTCCTCCTATACCGGCATAGGTTTCGGTATTCAGCGCCTGAACGGTGACCTCAACCTCGTTTTCGGAGAGATAATCTATTCCGACTCCCTGAACAATCAGTCTGTCGTTAATATCGTATTTTCTTTCACAACCGGTAAAGATAAGAACAAAAAATAAAAGAAACGGGATAAATCTTTTCATACTTTTTTACCTTTAAATTTAATTATCAACACAGACGGAATTATAACTGTTGTTAAAAGCATAAGTCCTCCAAAAATATACGGAGAGTTCGCCGCCTTGTGCACTCCGAGGTTCAGGGAAAGCACAAGCGAAAGAACTGACACCAAAGCAGAGCATAACAGAAGATTAACCCTTCTGTCCTTTGATAAAACGCCGTTAAGCAATTCAGCCGAAACATAAAAAATCAAAGAGGTTTTAACAAGAATTGAAAAGATAAAAACAGCGGTTATTACGGCGTCAAGTCTGTCAAAAAAAGGAAAACGGGCAATAACGGCAAGCGAATAAAAAGGAAAAAGCTGAGTTTCGGCAAATACTCCCGATACTCCGTTTAAAAAGACAAACAGAACCGACAGGCTGAAAAAGAAAAATAAAAGCCAGAAAGCTGCGCTTTTTTTCGCCTTGCCGGAACATTTCGGAACGAGAAACATTAACAGCGTCGCTTCAACAGTTCTTAAAGCGGCAAAAAAACCGCTTTTCAAATATGAGCCGACAGAGTCTGAATAAATCGGTTCAAAATTATACAGGCTCATTTCGTTTCTGACGAAAAAAAGTATTGAGGCGATTCCGATAATTATTATAAAAAGAAGGACAATATTTCCCCTTGCCGTTGCTTCAAGTCCTAAAAATGCCGAGTAGGCACAGACGAGAATTGAAACAACAAGAAGAAAGCTCATATTCTTTTCGGGAAAAATAACGCTCGTAGTAAAAATATAAAATCTCGAAACCGAAACCGAAGCGAAGAACAGTAAAACCAAAGAATAAAACAGAGCCGCTGACTTTGAAAAAAAATCAGACTGTTCTTTTATAAGGCTGACAGGCGTAAATCCCGAAAACCTTTTTATAAAAAGAGCTTCGGGAATTATCATCAAAAGTAAAAAGACTATAAAAAAGAAAATATCAGGCAAATAATTACCGTTAAGCTCGCCGTCGTTAAGCGTAGGCGAAAAGGTAACAACTGTCAGCAGCCGACAGGTATAAAGTAGGGCAAAAAGCTGAAAAAAACTAATTCTTTCTTTCTTAATCATTTATTTCTCCAGACTGTTTATTTCAAGAGTTCTTTTGCCGAGCTTTTTCCAGCCCTCTCTGAAAAAGGTGTCACGGAACGCGCCTATATTCGACGGAATAAAAGTAGCCGAAAAAGGAACATTATACGGGTTGAGGGAGCTGATATTTATTATTATCAGCCCGAAAAAGAGCATTATACCGAAAAAGCCCGATACGCCGCCGATTATTATAAACAACAGCCTCAAAACCGACACGCTCTCATATAACGACGAAACGACGAAAGAACCTATTGCCGTCAGAGCGACGATTATTACCATAGGGGCGGCTATAATTCCCGCCGTAACAGCCGCTTCGCCTATTACGAGAGCGCCGACTATACTTACGGCGTGGCCTACAGCCTTCGGCATTCTGATTCCCGCCTCCCTGACTATTTCATACATCAAATGAACAACAAGAGCCTCGACTGTTATTGAAAACGGGGTTACGTTCTCCTGAACGGCAATTTCAACGAGAAGAGGCTGAGATAAAACCTCCTGATGATAAACGCAGACCGCAACGTAAAGCCCGGGAAGCATTACGCTTATAAAGAAGCAAAAGAGGCGCAGAAGCCTTATGAAAAGAGAATAGTAAGGGTGGAATGAATAATCGTCAAGCGTTTGAAAATGCTCGGAAAACACGAAAGGAACAAAAAGCGCATAGGGACTGCCGTCCGCCAAAACCGCCACCCTGCCCTCGGTAAGCTTTGAAGAAAGAGTGTCGGGCCGTTCGGTTCGTCCGACTGACGAAAAAAGAGAAAGACGGTCACTGTCAAGAAATTCAGTTAACATATCAACCGATAAAAGCGAATCTATCTCAACGCCTTCAAGCCGTTTTTTTATTTCATCGACATATTCCTTTTTAACCCTGTCGTCGAGATAACAGACGCATACTCTTGTATTTGAGGTTGAGCCGACTTTCAACTGCTCCGCTTTGAGAAACGGAGTTTTCAGTTTTCTTCTCAAAAGAGAAATATTATCGGTTAGGTTTTCCACGAACGATTCCATTGAACCCTTTTCCTCGACCTCGGTAAAGGGTTGGTCAACCGAACGCTTGATAAAGCCCTGGGCTGAAAAAGCGATTATCTCGCCTGCGTCTTCACAGAGTAAAATGCAAAATCCCGAAAAAAGCAACGGGAAAACCTCATTCAGATTTTTAATCCTCTTCAAATCCGTTCCCGAATATGTTTTTTCGGCAATTATATTTTCAATTTTCCCGTTATTGAAGGGACTTATCTTTATATTTGTAAGAGGCTTGAGGATTGCCTCGTTTACGAGAACGCTTTCGCTTAGTCCGTCGCAGAAAACCAGCATCGCCCTTTTTCCGCTTATTAGAAAATCCCTGAAAAGCACGTCGCTGCTTTTTTCAAGCCTTGTTTTTAGAAACGAGCGGTCAGTCTCATAATTACCGCTTAAAAAAACGACTGCATTTTCGTTTTTAACAGGTCTTGTAACCTCTTTTTCTTTTCTGTCAAAAAAGCTGTTCATTTTACCACCAAATTTGTTTTAACCCTGTTTTTATTTAATATTCTCTTTTCGGCTGTAAAAACTAAATTAAAGAAAGGGTTGTGATTTTTTTGGTAATAAATCTTTTAAGAAGTCTTGTGCTGTATTTTGCGATAATAATTACAATAAGAATAATGGGTAAAAGGCAGTTAAGCCAGCTTCAGCCCGCAGAGCTTGTTATTACAATTATGCTTTCTCAGGTTGCGGTTTTGCCGCTGGAGGATAAAAACATTCCGCTTGTTACCTCGCTTCAACCGTTTGCGGTTTTTTTGTCGCTTGAAATAATATCTTCCATTATCAATATGAAAAGCCTGAAGTACAGAACTCTTATTCAGGGTCATTCGGTGATAATCATAAGAAACGGAGTTATTGACCAGAAGCAGTTAAAACGGGTTAGGCTTACTGTTGACGACCTGCTTGAAGCGTTAAGAAAAAAGGATATTTTTGATATTACAACCGTTTCCTACGCCTTTCTTGAAACGGACGGAACAATAACGGCTATGTTAAAAAACGAATTCAAGCCTGTTCTCATAACCGACGCTTCACTGCCTGTTAAAAACGATACATTACCCTGCGCGGTTATAAGCGACGGGAAGATAATCGACAGTGAATTAAAGGAATGCGGTTTAAAGAAAAAGGATGTGTTATCTGCTGTTAACAGCAGACGGCTTGAGCTTAAGGACGTTCTTCTTATGACGGCTGACACGAACGGAATAATAAGCGTTATAGAAAAGGAGAAAAATGAATGAAACGCGGAATAATAGCTATTATGATTTTTTTAATATGTTTTACGGTTTCGGTTTATTGCACGAAAAAGAATGAGGCCGTGCTTAACAGCACAAAGGAAAAAATAAATGAAATACGCCTTTTCTGTGAAAACAGCGAAAATGAAAAAGCTATGAAAAAAGCAAATGAATTAAAGGAAGAATGGGAAAAGGACAGAATTATAATCGAAGTAACTCTTGAAAGAACTAACACAAGACAGATAGAAACCGCCGTAATTCTTCTTCCCCTGCTTCTGGAAAACGGTAAAACCGACAAGGCTGTCGAACACTGCTACAGCGCTTCAAGCGAGATTGATTATATTCTTGATAAGGAAAAGGTTAATTTTGAAAACATATTTTAATTTGTTTTAAAATAATATTAACTCTTGAATTATTCATTAAAATAGTATAAAATAACTCTGTTATGTTAAATCGGACCTTCCGAAATACAAAAGTAAAGGATGTATCTTCTTATGGATAATAAGAACAGTGAAAAAACTGCTGCTGAAATTTACCGTGAAGAACGTAAAAAGAGAATTGAAAAAGCAGCGAAGAAGAATGCGAAAAACACCCCCGAGCTCGCTATGTTTAAAAAGAGAGTCGGCAAGATTATCGCTTTCGTATTAGTTGCGGCTATCGTTCTCGGCTGTGTTTACGGTATTCTCAACTTCTTCGGCGTTCCGCAGAAGGTTCTCACCGTTTCAACCGTTGACGGCGGCTCACAGAAAAACGAAAAAATTTCGGTTGCTGAACTTAATTACTACTATGTAACTACATACCAACAAATAGCTAACACCGCTTATTCGTATGACCAGCAGTACGGCTCAGGTATGGGTAAAATGTATACAGGCTTCGATTATACTTTGGCTCCCGACGCTCAGGAGTACACTGTTTCAAAGCTTGACGGCTTTGAGGACGGTCAGACGGCTTATTGGTCGGATTATATCCGCATTAACGCTATTAACTCAATCCACGAAACAGAAGCGTCATACATTGAGGCTGTTGCCGCAGGCTATAAGCTTTCGGACGACGACCAGAAGCAGATAGACGAAACCGTTGATTCGCTTCGTTCAACCGCTAAGGAAAACGATTTTTCACTTAACCGCTATCTCATTTACAGATTCGGCAAGGGCGTTGATGAAAAGCTTCTCAGAGAAGTAATGGCTAAGCAGTTAATCGCTCAGGCATATCTTCAGGATAAGTACACAGAGGTTTCCGACTCTCAGACAGCGGAAGCAATTGAAAAAGAGTATAACGACAACAAGTCGGCTTACGCTCTTGTTGATTTAAGGGCTTTCACTATCGCCGCCAACGCAGAAACAACTGACGAAATGAGCGACGAAGAAAAGCAGGCGGCTACTGAAGCTGCTATGGAAAAGGCTAAGAAAACAGCCGACGCAGCTTTAAAGACAATCACAGACGAAGAAAGCTTCCTCGCAGCAGCTAAGGCAAACGTTGCCGAAGGAACTACGTTCAGCGAAAGCTCAACTCTTTTAACCGGTACTACTTATGCCTCGCTTCAGTCCACCTATGGCGCAAATACCGCTGACTGGACATACGACAGCGAAAGAAAGGTCGGCGACACGGCTGTTATAGAGGGCAACGGAAGATACGTTATCACTTATATGGTTAAGCTTCCCTATAAGGACGAAACCCTCCCCGTAAATGTAAGACACATTCTCTTCAGCTTTGAAATGGACGAAAACAACCAGGTTACAAGCACTGACGAAGAGAAGGCGGCTATTAAAGAGCAGGCTGAATCCGTTCTCGCTCAGTTCAAGGAAGACCCGAGCGAAGAAGCTTTCGCAGAGCTTGCAAAGCAGTATTCAGGCGACGAAGGTTCAAAGGAGAACGGCGGCCTTTACGAAAATATCACGTCAAGCACAAACTTCGTTGAAAACTTCAAGAACTGGGCTCTTGATAAAGACAGAAAAGCCGGCGACGTTGATATTGTTGAAACCGAATACGGTTATCACATTATGTATTTCGTAGGCGCATCGGAAGACGCAGTATGGTATACAAATATCAAAACAGCTCTTGCCGATTCTGCTTTTGAAGGCATCTATAACGATATGACGGCTAAGCATCCCGCAAAGGATAACGAAAAGCTCGTTAACTGGAGTGTAAAGAAAATCAACACTCATATTAACGATTATATGATTGCTCACTGATTTAATTAATCATAACAAAACCCCGATGTTCAAACGGACATCGGGGTTGTTTTTTATATATTCTTTTTTTATAAGAGAGCCGAAACCCTTTCAAAGCAATCGGAGCTTTCCTTAATTTTTTGTTCGTTACCTATAACCGTGGCTACCGAGTTTTCAAGGTAGTTTTCAATCAACGGCGAAAGAGCCTTTATATCGTCAAGGGTTGTATCAATTAACTGCTGACGGTTCTTTTCGCTCATTTCGGGATAAACTCCCGAAAGCTCATTGAATATTTCGGTTATGCCCTTGATATAAGGCATTTTAGGCTTCTGAAGCTTGCTTAAAGCGCCTATAACGAACTGTCTGACCTGACGTTCATCCATATCAAGAGAATTGATATAATCAACCGTTTTCTTAAAGCAGTCGAGCGTTTCCTTAAGCTTCGGGTCGCGGTAAGAAACGAAGCAAACCTCGCCTGTATAATCGAACGAAGCAAAGCAACCGTAAGCGCCGCCGAGAACTCTAATATTATGCCAGAGATAATCGGTATTGAGAAGCTGAGAAAGGACAAGAATATTTCCCCTTCTGTTCTTTGCTTCCTCGGGAAGAACGCCACAAAGAGCGTTGAACTGAACCTGACCGGGTGTATAATAAGCAGCGTTGCCCTTTTGAGTAAGCGCGCCTGTCTGATTACATCCTTTTTCGGTTTCTTTATTAAGAAGCGAAATAAAATCGGTTGTAAAGCGTTTAGCTTCTTCAAGATAATCCTTCTCGCAGACAAACGAGAAAATCCAGTTATTCTTATCGAGAAGCCGCTGATTGATTTCATTCATCACTTCAACGATTTTCTGCTTTTCATTTTCAAAGTTTTCAATAAGCGAACAAAGGAACTTATAGAAGCCGTGACCGATAAGCTCGTTTTCAATCGCATAGGACTTTGAAAAAGAAGCGAGACCGATTCGCTTAGCCGACTGGTGAGAAGCCTCGGTCAGCTCTCGCATATAACCCGCCTTTAACTGTAAAAGCAGGTCATAAATCCTTGACGTATCCGAAAAATCGGTTTCCTCTAAAATCTCTTTATTAAGCTCAAACGCTTCTTTTCCGTTTTCATAGAGATAGCGGGTGTGCCAGTCGAGATAAGCTCTTACCTCGCCGCCCGAAAGCGTAGCGTCGCTTATATGAAGCGTATGGGACATTCCGCCCGTATAGGAGTCAATTAAATCCGACAACTCGGCGTAAGAATGCTTACCCGTATTCATAGCGCCGAAAAGCTCCGTAAAGACCCTGAAATACTTAATCTGCTCGTCAGTCAAGGCGTTTAAATTAAACAGGAAATCGAAATAAGCGATTGAATTAGTCGGTTGGTCCTGAAAAATCAGTTCGCCGTTTTCAAGCTCAATTTTTTCGCTTCGTTTAAGTTCACCCTTAGCCGAAAGGTCGCTTCTTTCAAGAATCGGGATTTTTTCGGCATTTTCCTTCGTGTCCTCGGACTGTCTGTATTTGTCAAGAAGCTCTAAATCGCTCTTAAGCTCATCAAAGGAATAATTCTTTGAATTCTTTTCGCATTTCTCACGAAGCACTGCGTCAGCCTTTTCGGAATAACGGGTGTCGGGCTTAAGAGTTACAAACGAAAAATGATTATTATCAATAAAGTATTCCTTAATGAAATTCTCGAAATAATCTGTTTCAACCTTTTCCTTCAGTTCGTCAATTGCGTCAAAGAATTCAAGCATTGAAAGCTCGTTTCCTTCGTCATAAAGGAATTTGGGCAACATCTGGAAGCCGTATTCAATTCCCTTGGGAATCCAACCGTCAGCGTTCTCTCTCTCTTGGAATTCAAGCATTCTCAGAGCCGAACGGAGCTTGTTTTTGTCAATACCGTTTTCACTTAAATTACGAAGAACCGATAAAACAGTTTCCTTGAATTCCTCACCCTGATTTTCAAGGCAACGGGCAACGGTGAAATTGAACATAGGAACCTTAATCGCCTCGTCAACATAGGAATAAAAATCCTCGCCTATCCCCTTTTTCTGAAGCTCGGTTTTTATAAGAGCGCCCTGAGATGACGAAAGAATTCTCTCAAGAACCCTTAAAGTCAATGAAATAAGCGGCGAATGTTCGGTATGAAGGGCGAAGTTAAGAGCATAATAACAGCCCTTTTCCATATCGGATTCATCGGCAGGATATGAAAGAGTCAGTTCCTTTTTAACGTTTTCTTTCGGAATTTCACCTACCGAATATTTTTCAGTCTTTTCGTATTTATTGAGATATTCCTCGGAAATATATGAGAGCATCTGCTCGGCGTCAATTTTTCCGTAAAGGAAAATAACTGCGTTTGAAGCAGTATAATGACGAAGATAAAAATCTCTTAATTCGTCAAAGGTCAGGTCGGCAATTGCGAACGGGTCGCCGCCCGATTCGTATTCATAAGGCGTGTTTTCATAAAGAGTCGAGTTAACCGCCCTTTCAAGATAATAATCGGGAGAGGACGCAACTCCCCTCATCTCATTAAAAACTACGCCGTTAAACGCAGTCGCCTCTCTTTTTTCTTCGTCGAGAAGATAGTGCTTGCCCTCCTGAAGAAAAATCTCCTTTTTATTTGGAAGAAGCGGATTGAAAACAGCGTCGAGATAAACATCGGCTAAATTTTTGAAATCCTTTTCATTAGTGCTCGCTACGGGATAAACGGTAAAATCGCTTGACGTCATTGCGTTAAGAAATGAATACATTGAGCCCTTCATAAGCTGAACAAAGGGGTCCTTAAGCGGATATTTTTCGCTTCCGCAAAGAACCGAATGTTCAATAATATGAGCCATACCCGTACTGTTTTCGGACGGAGTCGAAAAGGCTATGCTTATTGACCTGTTATCGTCGTCAACGGGAAGCACAACTACTCTTGCGCCGGTTTTATCGTGTGTAAAAACGCTCGCCTCGCATTTTAAATCCCTAATATATTTCTTTTCATTTAAGGTGTAGCCCTTCATAGTATTTCCTCCGAGTAAATTTTACTTTTATATTGTACCATAATAAGATAAAATATCAATAAAAAAGTGCCGATTTAAATAATAAACCGGCACTTTATTTTTTTAAGTTACATTCTTTTGTCTTTATCGTAAGAAGCCTTCATAGCCTTTATTACAGTATCGACAAAGCCGCTGTCGTTAAGGCAGTTAATTCCCTCAATTGTTGTTCCGCCGGGCGAACAGACCCGTCTTATAAGTTCGTCTGCGTCGGCTCCCTCCCGCTGAAGCATTTTTGCGCTTCCGAGCACAGTCTGGGAAGCGACCTTTAAAGCAAGCTCATCGGGAAGCCCGTATTTCTTTGCGCCCTGAACAAGCGCTGAAATAAACAGAAAACTGTATGCGGGAGCGCAACCGCCGACAACGGAGAAAATTGAAAAAAACTCCTCTTCAAGGCAAATACATTTGCCGAAAGAATTAAGCAGTTTTTCAACCGTCTGCTTCTGACTGTCGGTTACGTTTTCACTCGGGCAATAAGCGCTAATCGCTTCAAAAACCTCTGCGTTGAGGTTAGGCATAACACGTACAACAGGAACGTTAAAGCCGAAAAGCCCGGTAATATACTCAATCGTTTTTCCTGCCGCAATTGAAATAACAAGAGGTTGTTTTTCTTTAACCTTATCTTTTATTTCGGGGATCAGAGCAGGAAAAACATTCGGCTTAACAGCGAGCACTAAAACGTCGCTTTCACCGACAAGAACAGAAAGGGTATCTGCTTTGCAAATACCCAGACTGTTTTTTAAACTATCGGATTTTGTTTTGTCAACGTCAAAAACGCTGATTTCCTCGGGCAGAAAGCTTTCGCTTTTAACTGCGCCGCGAATAATGGCAGAAGCCATATTGCCGCCGCCTATAAAACCGATTTTCATAATTATTCAGCGTCCTCGGGAATTTCCGAAGTGCAGTGCGGACAACGAGTAGCGTCGATGACAATTTCGCTCTTACAGAACGGGCAGGTCTTTGTTGTAGGCTCTTCCTCAACAGGCTCTTCCTCTTTCTTGCCGAGCTTTGAAGCCTTATTGATAGCCTTAACCATAAGGAAGATAACAAGAGCGATAATAAGGAAATTGATTATAGCGCTGATAAACGCACCGTAGTTGATAACAAGAGTAGCCGCTGTTTCTTCGTCAACTGCCGAATAGTCAACCCACGGAAGCTTGATAACGCCCGCGATGCTTGCGCCGCCGATTGAATTGATAAGAGGCTGAATGATGTTGTCAACAAGTCCCGTTACAATTGCGCCGAAAGCGCCGCCGATGATAACGCCGACAGCGAGGTCCATAACGTTACCGCGCAAAATGAACTCTTTAAACTCTTTGATTAAGCCCTTTTTTTCTTTATCTGCCATAATAAAAACTCCTTCGTTTTTTATTTTTTTAGATTATATCATAAAAAAATGAAAAATTAAATACCAAAATCGGAAAAATCGGGAATATACTGTTTTTTTGCCGAATCAACCTGCTGAATATAGGCGTTTTCAAGTCCCCTTTTCCTGAAATAGTCAAGCACCTTTTCATATTCAAAGGTTGTAAGACGACGGTTCAGTTCGGGCATATTTTCAAATTTTCTCATAGGCGTATACTGGCTCATTAAGCTCATACAGGTACTCTTCGGAAGATTATCGGCGACGAAGTCAATTACCTTAAACGAATCGGTTATATTACCCGGTAAAACAAGATGACGGATTATAAGCCCCTTTCTGATTATTCCGTTTTCGTCAAACGCGCACTCGCCTACCTGAGAATTCATTTCAAGTATAGCTTCGGAAGCGTAATCAAAATAATTTGAAACGCCCGAATACTTTTTTGAAAGAGAGCCGCTGACATATTTTAAATCGGGAAGATAAACGTCAACAAGTCCCTTTAACATTTCAAGGCTTTCCCTTTTTTCGTAACCGCCCGTATTATAAACGACGGGTACTGACGGCTTATAGGTAAGAAGAGCGTCTGCAATAAAGGGTATAAAATGGGTCGGATTGACTAAATTAATGTTATGAGCGCCCAAATCCTCAAGGCGTTTTATAATCTCAATAAAGCCTGTTTTGTCAACCTGTTTTCCGTAAGGCTTTCGGCTTATGAGTTCGTTCTGACAGAAAACGCAACGAAGAGCGCAACCCGAAAAGAAAATTGCGCCCGAGCCGTTAGTTCCGCTGATACACGGCTCTTCCCACCTGTGAAGCGACGCGCGGGCAATATAGGGATTTAGCGGCATTTTGCAAAATCCGTCTGAAAGATTATTTTCAATTCTCTCTGCCGAGCAGGAACGCGGACAATAATTACAAATCATTTTTTTACACCACTTGAAATAATACTTGATTATATGTTTATTTTATCATATAATAAATTGATTTGAAAGGGGTGTTTTTAAATGCTTCTCACACTTGATATAGGAAACTCAAATATCACTATCGGCGCATTTGACGGCGAAGAGCTTGTTTTTACGGCGAGAATGAAAACCGACAGGCTTCGTACCGAAAATCAGTATGCGATTGAAATTCTTGATATTCTAAAGCTTTATATAAAGGAATTCACTTTTAAGGGCGCTATTATCAGCTCGGTTGTTCCTGAGCTTACGGATATTATAAGAAAGGCTGTTCTTGACGTTACGGCGTGCGAACCGATTATTATAGGCCCCGGTATTAAAACAGGGCTTAACGTCGCAACCCATAACGCAGGCGAAATAGGCGCCGACCTTATTGCAGGCGCTGTCGGCGCTACTCTTAAATACCCCCTGCCCGCTATTGTTGTTGACCTCGGAACTGCGACTAAAATATATATTGTAAGTGAAAACAAGGAATTTGTCGGCGGAATTATCGCTCCCGGTGTCAGAATTTCAATGGACGCTCTTGCTAACGAGTGTTCTCAGCTTCCCACAGTCAGCCTTACGGCTCCGAAAAAAGCGATTAGCCTTAACACGACGGAATGTATGAAATCGGGTATTGTTTTCGGCTTCGCCTCGCTTATTGACGGAATGCTCAAAAGGTTTAAGGAAGAATACGGCGAGGTTAAGACTATCGTCGCTACGGGCGGGCTTTCAAAGCCGATTGTCACTAATTGCGAACACAGGATTATTCTCGACGAAAACCTTTTACTTAACGGATTACAGGCTATCTTTAACAAGAACGCCTGAATTCAAATAAAAAGCGTTGTATCCGAAAGGTAATTCGTTACACTCGGAACAGCAGCAAGGAGTTAAAAATGAAAAACAACACAAAAAAAATCGTAATGACAGGTGTATTGACGGCGATTGTTGTAGTGCTTCAGTTCCTGGGGAGCTTCATTAAATTCGGCCCGTTCTCAATTTCACTTGTGCTTATCCCGATTGTTGTAGGCGCGGCTCTTTACGGAGTAGGAACCGGAGCATGGCTCGGTCTTACATTCGGAATCACCGTTCTCGTTTCGGGTGACGCTTCGGCTTTTCTTACGGTTAATTTCGTAGGAACAATTCTTACCGTTCTTCTCAAGGGCGCTCTTTGCGGTCTTTGCGCAGGTCTTGTTTACAAGCTTGTTGAGAAAAAGAACAAATATGTTGCGACTGTTTGCGCGGCAATAGTCGCCCCCGTTGTGAACACGGGAATTTTTCTTCTCGGCTGTCTTATTTTCTTCTTACCGACAGTCAGGGAATGGGGTCTTGCAAACGGCTTCGATTCAGTAGGAAAATATATGATAATCGGCTTTGTCGGTTTCAACTTCCTTTTCGAGCTTCTTGTAAACGTAGTTCTTTCTCCCGTTATTGTAAGAATTGTAAACATTGGCAAAAAGGAACTTAAATAAAAGCGAAATCCCCTGCAACAAGGGGATTTTTAATATAAAAAAGCAGGATTTCAGTTTTATGAATTTATTTAAAAACCGTGACAATTTATTAACCGAGGGCGACATTAAAAAGAAAATTATATTTTTCGCCATACCAATTTTTATCGGTCAGCTTTTTCAACAGCTATACAACACTGTCGATTCGCTCATAGTCGGTAACTTTATCAGTAAAAGCGCTCTTGCCGCCGTTAGCTCAACGGGTACGCTGACCTTTCTCGTTATCGGCTTTTTCTTCGGCTTTTCAATGGGCGCAGGAGTTATAATCGCCCGTGAAATCGGCGCCGGAAACAAAGAGAAAACCTCCGTAGCCGTTCACACGGCGGTTGCGATGGGGCTGTTTTTCTCGGTTGTTATAACCGTACTCGGCGTTTTCGGCTCGCCCTATCTTTTAAGGGCTATGGGCACTCCGTCGGAGGTTTATGACGAGGCGGTTTTATATCTGAGGGTCTATTTTGCAGGCTGCACCGGTCTTATAATGTATAACACCTTTGTAGGTATTCTTCAGGCAAGCGGCGACTCGACCCACCCTCTTATATATCTTATAATAAGTTCAATGACGAATGTCGTTCTCGATATAGTTTTCATAACCGTTTTCGGCATGGGTGTTGAAGGCGCGGCTCTCGCTACTATTATTTCTCAGTTCTTAAGTATGTTCCTTTCGTTAAGAAAGCTGAGAAAAAGCGACGAATCAATACATATTCACTTTTCAAAAATCAGGTTTGAAAAGGAAACGCTAAGGGAAATTATACACTACGGCTTTCCTACGGCAATTCAAGGCTCAATAATTGATATAGCGAATATTCTTATTCAGTCCTATGTCAATTCGTTCGGAGCCGACGCTGTTGCGGGAATCGGCGCGTACGCAAAAATTGAAGGTTTCGCTTTCCTGCCCGTTATTTCGTTCTCAATGGCGATGACGACCTTTATTTCCCAGAATCTCGGCGCACAGAAAAAGGAACGCATAAGAAAGGGAATCCGTTTCGGTCTGTTCTGCACTATAGTTTCCATTGAATTAATCGGCGTTCTCACCTTTGTTTTAGCGCCGTATCTAATTAAGGCATTCAACGCCGACCCTGAGGTTATTTACTACGGCGTTTTAAGGGCTCAGATTTGCTCGCTTTTCTACTGTCTATTAGGCTTTTCAAACGTAACGAGCGCAATTCTTCGAGGGCTCGGAAAACCGGTTGCTCCGGTTGTTGTAATGTTGATATGCTGGTGCGCAGTTAGAGTTATTGTGTTTATGACAATCGGTCAGGTTTATCACAATATTCTTTTAACCTGCTGGATTTACCCGATAACCTGGGGACTGAGTTCGGTTGTTTATATAGTTTTCCTTAAACTCATAAAACGAAAAGGCGTATTCTGACAATAAAACAAGGGATAAGGTACTTGCCTTATCCCTTTTATTTTATATTACGCCTTTATAAAGCAGTCCGCGGGTGAATTCGCCCTCGGGCGCTTTTTTATTTTTATAGCAGTCGATTATTCTTTCGACCTCATTTTTATTTTCGACAGTGAAATATAAAAGCTCGAAATCAACGTTTTTAATATCCTCCGACTTATCAGCCATATAAAGCGGAACGGAGTTGAATATCTGAGAGCAACCGCCCGAACATCTTACGGGGAATTTTTTGCCCTTTCTGTCGGTTAAAAAGCTTTTCTTTTTACACTGTTCGCAGGTCTTTGCGTTCTTAACGGGACAGGAACGAACAAGCATAAGCGCCTGTCTTCCGTAAGAAACAACTCCCCTTTTGATTTTTCCGCCGAGTGAAGAAATCTGTTTTAAACTAAGCTCATTGGAAACGGTTATTTCGCTTATTCCCATTTTTTCGCACTCATCAACTGAAAGCGAATTGAAGATATTGAGATAAGGCGAAGCGATTACCCTTTTACCTGATTTAAGGGCGATTTCAACCGCGTCAAGCGTACTGCAGAAACATTCTTCGGCGGGTGAAGAAACAACCCTTTCGTAAACCCTGTCAGCCGAGCCGAAAATCCCTCGGGGAATTTCTATAACCGCATTATATTTTTTAATGATTTCTTCGTCCGTATCAAGAGGAAGAATTATTTTATCAATCGGTATAATATCGGGAATTTGATTTGAATTTTCAAATCTTAAATATGTTTTTCTGTCTTTTGAAATATGCTTTTCAAATAAGAAATTCTTTTTAAGAATTCTTTTTTCAGGCGTTTTTGAAAGCATTTCATCAAGCTTTTCAAGTGAAATCCGCCTTAATGAATTAATAACTGAAATAGGCACGCTTACGTTATCGTCAGCCGAAATATTAATATTCCCCGCTTCAAACTGAGTATTACCGCATTTACCGAGCTGTTCCTTAACTCTTGAAACGGAAAGCGGAAGATTAACTGCCTTTTCACATTCTTCTTCGCTTTCAACGGTTATCGAAAAGTCGTCGGAGGAAGCCGTAAGAACGGCTTTTCTATTAATATAAGCGGAAAAATCAAAATCGACCTTTCTTTTTTTATAGGGAATTATATAAAGCTTTCGGTATTCGTCCAGTACCTTTGAAGAAGCAGACTTATTTTCGTCTGTTCTCGTTCCGAACATATCGCGCCCGAGCTTGTTTTCATAATAGCCGTCCGTAAAGCCCGAACGTGAGAAAAGCCGCTGCAAATCGTCTTTTCGTTTTTCTGTATATTTGCCGTCAAGAGCTTCTCGGCAGGCAGTAACGGCGCCCGCAACATATTCGGCGCGTTTCATTCTTCCCTCGATTTTAAAGGATGAAACGCCGAGTTCTTCAAGGTAAGGAAGTTTTTCAATAAGGGATAAATCCTTTAGGCTCAGGTCATAACCCGTTCCGCCCTCTACGGAGAACGGAAGTCGGCAGGGCTGGGCGCACCGTCCTCTGTTACCGCTTCTTCCGCCTAAAAAGGCGCTTAACTGACACTGACCCGAGACACACATACAAAGAGCGCCGTGAACGAACATTTCAATTTCAAGCGGCGAATTCTTTACTATGTATTCAATCTCTTTTTTATTCATCTCCCTGGGGAGAACGGTTCTGCAAAAGCCGAGCTTTTCAAGCCTTTCAATGCCGTAAAGGGATTGAACGGACATCTGGGTGGAGGCGTGCATTTTAATATCGGGCGAAATTTCACGGACAATTTTCGCTACGCCCAAATCCTGCAAAATGAGCGCGTCAACCCCCGAAAGAGTGACACGCTCAATTACTTTTTCTATTTCCTTTATTTCGCTGTCGTTGACAAGCGTATTAAGGGTAAGATATACCTTAACTCCCCTTTTATGACAACTCTTAACGGTTTCTTCGAGATTGTCAAGCGTAAAGTTTTCGGCAAACGCCCTCGCATTAAAACCGCCTACGCCGAAATAGACCGCATCCGCACCGCAGTTCAGAGCAGCTGTTAAGGCTTCGCTATTGCCGACAGGAGCAAGGATTTCGCTTTTCATCAGTCAAAAAGATTTGTCTGACCGCTTTGAAGCTGAGCCTTGACGCGTTCGAGTTCACGCTTGTAATAATCCCTCTCGCCCTTTGCCTTGGCGGCGTCCTCAAGATAGTCCTTAACCTGAACGCGAAGATTGTCTGCCGAAGAATCGTTCTTTTTAAGCGAATCGGCATAATCGAGCGCAACAAGGGTTGTCGCCTGAACAAGCGAAAGAGTAGGATTGGCTTCTCTCAAAGCCTTGATTTTTTCTTCAACCTCAAGTCCGAGCGCTAAAGCGTATTCGGGAGTATCGTTTGTCGTAAGGCGGTAATCCGTACCGCAAATTGTTAATTTAATATGGTTACTCATTGTTTAATCCCCTTAATATAGTCTCCGTATTTAATCTGATTTCTCAGATAACCGATAAGGAAAATAACAGCTATTATCGGCAAAAACGGGATAAGTAAAATCAGAATCAGAATTGCGATAATTATAATCGGCAAGCCCTTTTTGCTCTCTTTAACCGTTTGAGGCTTTTCAGGCTCGGGAACGGGAACCGAGATATGCCCCTCGTCATAAACGGGCATCACATCAAGAACTGTGTCATAAGACGGAATGCCGTTGTTATAGAGAAGCGGCTCGACTAAATCGTGAGTATTGTCAACAACCTTGACGAACTTTCTGAAGTTGATATGAAGAACTTTCATAATTGAATCAATAATATTCAGAAGCCCGATTGTGATTTTATACTCGGGAGTTTCGGGCGGGTAAAGGCTTTCGCCGCCGTAGAGGTTTACAACAAGGTCGCAGATAAAGTCAACCACCTTTTTATCCTTAATTGCGGCGTAATCGCTCTTTTTAAGCCCCGTTTCCTTTCTCGTCCAGTTGCCTACTGTGCCGATAGTCAGTTTATTGAGCCATCTCGCAGGATATTTTATAAGCCAACCTATTTTATAGGTGAGCTTTTTCTTAATACTCATAGCCGTTGCCATATCGGCAAAGGTGTCTATATCCTCTCCCGCAGCCTTGACAACGTCACGCACCATACCGATAAGCTGTTCCTTAAGGAAATCCTGAAAATCCAAACCGTTAGTGTCAATATCAACCTTTTCGGTAATAAAATCGGTTTTGACGTCAACCTTTCCCTTTTCGGCATCAAAGGTGATTGAACGCATCGTGGCAGGATAGCCTATCGTAGCCGCCGTTGCAATATCGTAGAAATAATTTCCCCTTTCGGAAATGTATTTGTCGATATCGTGGACGTGAGTATGACCCGTGAGCATAAACTGAATTCCGAGGTCTGCGAACTGCTCGCGCCTTACTTTATAATCACCCTGCATATCGCCCGAGCCGATAATCTCATAAATCGGCGACGGGGCAATCATCGGGTGGTGAGTCATAGCGATAATGAACTGATTGTTCTTTCTTGCGTCCTCCGCCTGCTCGACTATCCAGTCAACGCAATCGTCGGGAAAGCCGCTGCCGTTACGCAGATTAGAGTCGTCATTGAGGGCGAAAAGACGGTAACCGTCTGCAAGCTGAACAACATAGGACATAGTCTGGCGGTGAACGGCAATAGCTTCGTCCGGACCGAATTCACGGTACATATCGAACAAATCCTCACGCTTAGCGGCGGGAACACGGATTTTGTTGTCTCCGTCATACCCCTCGGCAGTTCCGTCGCCTTGGTAATCGTGGGTAGCGGTGATTACATAAACTCTTTTACCGCTTTTTTTAAGGTCACGGAGCATTTCGATAAACTCTTCGTGAGCGGCTAATTCGCCGTTATTCGTAGTATCGCCGGAAAGCAGAACAATATCGGTTCTGTCGTCCTTTTTTATCTGTCTGAAAGCGGCTTCAAGTACCTCACGCGAGCCTTTGAGAAGCTTCTGGCTCTTGGCGTTGGCAAAGTCATAAGCCTTGCCCGAGGTGCCCGATTTTTCGGAATAATAGTGGGTATCGGTTAAAACGGTTACGGTCAACGGTTTAATATTGCTCATATAATCACCACCAAAAAGATTTAATCAGTTTCAGTTAAGCGCTTTTGTTTCAATTTCTTCGGTGAGCTTTTCAAGAAGCGCGTCAACGCTCATTGAGCCGATGTCGCCCTCGCCTCTTCTACGGACGGAAACGCTCTTTTCGTCAACCTCTTTGTCACCGATAACAAGCATATAGTTAATCTTCTGAAGCTGAGCTTCACGGATTTTATAACCGATTTTCTCGCTTCTGTCGTCAAGCTCGGCTCTGATGCCCTTTGCTTCAAGCGCAGAGAGAACATCACGGGCATAGTCGTGATGTCTGTCGGCGATAGGAAGAAGCTTGACCTGTACGGGAGAAAGCCACAGCGGGAAATTACCCATTGTTTCTTCAATAAGATAAGCCATAAATCTGTCAAGAGAACCGAGAATGGCTCTGTGAAGAACTACGGGTGTGCGCTGGGAATTATCCTTGTCAACGTATGTCAGGTTGAACTTTGCGGGAAGGCAGAAGTCGAGCTGACAGGTTGAAAGAGTATACTCTGCGCCGACAGCAGGCTTAACGTTAACGTCAAGCTTCGGGCCGTAGAATGCGGCTTCGCCGATTTCCTCGGTATAATCAAGGCCGATTTCGTCAAGAACCTCACGAAGCGACTGTTCGGCGGTGTTCCACATTTCATCGTCGTCATGGTATTTTTCCTTATCCTCGGGGTCACGAAGCGAAAGAACCATTCTGTAATCGGTAATGCCGAAGTCCTTATACGTTTCAAAAATAAGGTCAACAACCTTTTTGAATTCGTCCTTAATCTGTTCGGGAGTAACGAAAAGGTGGGCGTCGTTCTGACAGAAATGACGGCCTCTTTCAATGCCCTTTAACGTTCCCGAAGCTTCATAGCGGAAATCGTGGGCGATTTCGCCTATTCTTACGGGGAGGTTGCGGTAGGAATGAGATGAATTAGCATAAATTCTCATATGGTGAGGACAGTTCATAGGTCTTAAGACGTATGTTTCCTCATCAACCTCCATAGCGGGGAACATATTGTCCTTATAATGATCCCAGTGGCCCGAGGTCTTATAGAGGTCAACTGTGCCTACGCAGGGAGTTAAAACGTGCTGATAGCCCGATTTGATTTCCTTATCGCGAATATAGTTTTCAAGAATTCTCCAGAGAGTGTAGCCCTTGGGTAAGAACATAGGCATACCCTTGCCTACAAGCTCGTCTGTCATAAACAGTTCAAGCTCTTTTCCGAGCTTTCTGTGGTCGCGTCTTTTAGCCTCTTCAAGCTTTTCAAGGTATTCTTCAAGCTGATCCTTTTTCGGAAAAGCAATTCCGTAAACACGGCAGAGCATCTTATTCTTTGAATCGCCTCTCCAATAAGCGCCTGTTGTATTGGTAAGCTTAAACGCCTTGATAAGACCTGTTTCCATAATATGAGGTCCTGCGCAAAGCTCGGTAAACTCGCCCTGCTTATAGAACGAAATGTTTTCGCCCTTGTCGGCGTGCTCTTTAATAAGCTCGATTTTGTAAGTTTCGCCCTTTTCGTTCATAAGCGCAATCGCTTCCTCGGGTGAAAGCTCAAAGCGTTCGAGAGTAAGGTTTTCTTTAATAATCTTTTTCATTTCGGCTTCGATTTTTTCAATATCTTCAGCCGTAAAGGGCTTGTCGCCGCAGTCAAAGTCATAATAGAAACCGCTGTCGATTGACGGGCCGATAGTCAGCTTTGTTTCGGGATAAAGCCTTTTAACCGCCTGAGCCATAATATGAGAGGTCGTATGCCAATAAGCCTTTTTAGCCTCGTCATCGTCAAAGGTGAGAATTTCGACAGCGCTGTCCTCTGTTACGGGAGTTCTAAGGTCAACGGTTTCGCCGTTGATTTTACCAAGGCATGCCGCCTTATAAAGACCCATACCGATTGATTTGGCGATTTCGGCTACGGTTATTCCGCTTTCAAACTCCATTACCGTATCGCCCTTCAAGGTTACTTTAATCATTTTTAATTCCTCCAAACAAAAGTAAAAAATAAGCCTCATCCCACAAAAGCACAAGGCCTTTTGGGATGAAGCGAATGCTCCACGGTTCCACCCAAATTGCAGTAAAAACTGCCACTCATTTTTCCGATAACGGCGGAAAACCGGCTCGTCTTAATTCAACGGCACTCAGAAGTGGTATCGGGTAAAAATTCATAGCCCCTTTCAGCAAACGGAACCTCTCTGAAATGAATATAATACCGTCATTCTTCCTCAACGATTTATAACACAAATATAATACTATTATTATATTTTTTTGTCAAGAAATTTACTTGACAAAATAACTTTTTGTCGCTATAATTTAAAGTGTAATCGAACATTTGTTCGTTTATAATTATTAAAAAACGCCCTTTTGGGTGTTTTTTGCATTTTAGGAGGAAAAGTTTTGAACGTTGAATACTTATCTTCCCCCGTTGAATTAAACGAGGAGGAGTACCTTTTCCTGTCTGAAAATCTTGATGTAATCGGAACGGGCGAAAAGGACAAAATCTGTTCTTTTATTTCGCTTGCACGAAGAAATAATGTAAGCCGTCTTTTAAGAAAAGCGATTGAGGACGAGCTTGACGAAATGCAAAGAGAGATTATCAGACTGTTATGGTACGAAAACTACAGCGTTACAAAGGCCGCCGAAATTCTCGGCGTGAACAAATCGACAGTCACAAGGCAATCCAAAAAAGCGTATGATAAATTAAGAACTTCTCTTAAATACGTTATGCTTTATCAGTTTGAGGTTCCGAGTGACCTTATTACCTATTTCAAGGAGGCGATAAATATTGAAAAAAGGCATTGATGTTTCGGTTTTTCAGGGTGATATAGACTGGAAAAAAGTTAAAGACAGCGGGGTTAAATTCGCCATGATTAGAGGCGGATACGGAAGAAGCGGGCTTGACGAAAAATTTGAAAAGAATTTCAAGAACGCTTCGGCTGAGTCAATCCCCGTCGGTGTCTATCACTACTCATACGCCACAACTGCGGAAAAGGCTAAGGAAGAAGCGAAATTCTGTCTTTCTTATCTTAAGGGAAAGAAATTCGACTACCCTGTCGCTTTTGACATTGAAGATAAAACTCAACTCACACTTTCAAAAAAGCTTTTGACTGATATTACGCTTGAATTCTGTGAAGAGCTTGAAAAAAACGGCTATTACGTCTGTATTTATTCTTCAAAGTCATTTTTAACGGATAAGCTCGATATGAAAAGGCTTTCACGCTTTGACGTCTGGGTTGCCCAATGGAACAGCGAATGCACCTACAAGGGAAGCTACGGAATGTGGCAGTATTCGGACAGCGGAAAAGTCAAAGGAATAAACGGAAACGTTGACCTTGACAAAGCATATAAGGATTACCCGTCGATTATTAAGGAAGCGGGACTTAACGGCTATAAAAAGACGTCTTCAAAGCCCGCAAAAAAGGAGTATAAAAAGGGCGACGCCGTCACCCTTAAAAAGACCCCCGTTTATGTTTCGGCTTCGGCTAAAAACCCGACGACGCATCTGACGGGTAAATACTACCTTTACGACGGCGAAAAAATTAACGGCAGATACAGAATTACAAACGCAAAAAAGAATGTCGGAAGACTTCCGATGATAAACTATGTTACGGGATGGATTAAACTTAAATGAACGAAATGGATTTATTTGAACACAGAATAAACGAGCTTGAAGAAAACGTAAAAATTCTCTACGGCAAGGTCAACGGCTTTGCCGTAGCTCAGGCTCAGGTCAATATTAAACTCGACAATTTAATACAATCTCTCGACGAAATCAAGGACAGTATTTCTAAAATTAAAAGCCGTCCGTCAGTTTTCTGGGACAAGCTTGTTTTTGCGTTTATAGGCGCACTCGGAGCGGGAATCGGCACGGCGTTTTTGACGTTATTCAAAGGAGTTTGAAAATGGAAAAATATCTTTTTGAACAGTCGCTTATATTAATTCCCGTTTTAAATATAATCGGGCTGATTATTAAGCAAATCGAGAAAATTAACGATAAATACATACCGGTAATTCTTCTCGTATTCGCTGTATTCGGCTCGGTTTTTATAAACGGGTTAAACGTTCAGGCGGTCATTCAGGGCGTGCTTGTAACAGGAACGGCGGTTTACGGAAATCAGGTTGTTAAACAACTGAGAAAAACCGAATAATGAATTAAAAAGTAAGGGCGGATATTATCCGCCCCTACGATTATATTTGTAATTTATATCAATCCGTAGGGAGCGGCGACCCGACGCTTCGAAAAAAATAATATCTAATTTTGCGGGCTTTGACAATCCCTCCGTCACGCCTTGCGTGACACCTCCCTTTGCACAAGGGAGGCTGGTTTGCGGGCGGCCAATGACCGCCCCTACGATGCGATTTGGATTTGCATCATTCCGTAGGGAGCGGCGACCCTGGCGCCCCGTGAATTACATCTGATTGTGCGGGCTGCCGAGGTCGTCAGCCCCTACGAAAACATTTTAATTTTTCATTATTCCGTAGGGACGAGCATTGCTCGTCCGTTTTAATTCTAACAGAAAATTACTGTGGTACGGGAAACCCGTCCCCCTACAAAAAAACGCTGTCAAGATGACAGCGTTTTTTTAGCTGATTTGTTTTAATAATTCGTTAACCTGAAAATAATTCTTAGCGATTTCCTTGTCTTCTTCCGTTAATGTTAACGTAATATCCTCATTTATCGTTATTTTTATACTTCCGTTTTTATTAAACAAATTATACAACGCTTTATATTTTTCGTTCATCTCTTCATCAAATTTCGTGCTATAAATAATAATATCCGAGCATCCCTGAAACAAATTATCTTCGTAATTAGAATTCAGATCAATCTCTTCATTTCCATTACTGAACCGAATAGAGTAAATGTGATCAAACAGATTGTACTTATACACATCACACGAGAAAACGAAAACAAATCTGTATTCAGGCAATTTGTCATAATCGAACCCTATATTAAACTCAATAGTTCCCCCATCAATACTATATACCTTAGCTTTTTTTAGTTCAGTGTATTTTTCACTATGATTATACATATCCAATCCGCCGTCGATGGATTCTTTGAGTATATTTTCAAATCTTTTTTTCACATCATTCGTTTGAGTTTTAGTAACAATATCTGCGTTTATGCTGATATCCTCGGGTAATTCAATTTTAAGCAATTCGTCAGTAAGCGAAGAAAAATACATTTTCCATGCACCCGTTAAGTATTGCGAATCAAGATCTATACTTTCATCCGGCTCAAACACCCACTTGTACAGTGATTTATAAAACGGGTGATTCTTTACAATACTGTAGTATTCCGAGTGAGTCGGATTATCATCACCTGATGCCTGATTAAAAGAATCAATAACGGGTTTTAATAGTTTCAGACTTTCAGTTAAAGAATCCGAATTACCCTCTTTCATTTCTTTATTGAATGAAACTAATTCATTGTAGAAATCTTCAATAACCTTGGAATCTACTTTTTCGTTCTCCTTAGTCGGCACCTCAACTTTGCAGCCTGCAAAGCCGCCTATAATCAGGCAAAAAACCATTATAAAAAATAATGCTTTTCTCATTTCAAACATCTCATTTCTTAATTGTTCCGAATATTCCACGGATAAGCTGTTTTCCGATTTCTCTTCCGATTGTGTTTGCGGCGGAGTTCATCGTTTTTGTCATAACCGAGCTTGAACGCCTTGTCGAAGTCTTTTTCTTCGCCTTTTCACGAAGAGCCTGACGCTCCTTTTCAAGCTTTTCCTTTTCTTTTTCAAGCTTTGCGCGTTGCTTATCAAGTTCGGTTTCGTATTTCTGGGTTTCAAGCTCTTTCTTTTCTTCCTCAAGCTCTTTTTCGGCTTCAACTCGCTCGGCTTCAGCCTGTTCGTACTGGACGGCGAGCATTTCGTAAGCGCTTTCCCTGTCAACAGCTTCGGTATATTTATCACGGAGTGCGCTTGTGAAAACCGTCTGCTGAATCATCTGAGGCTCAACAGCCGCCATTGAGCTTCTCGGCGGAAGAATACCCGCTTTTTCAACTATTGTCGGAACGCCCTTTTCGTCAAGGACAGAAACGAGAGCCTCGCCCGTTGCAAGCTCCTGAAGAGTTCTTTCGGTATCGAAATTCGGATTAGCCCTGAACGAACGGGCGGCGTAGCGGAGAGCCGTCTGCTCATTGGGAGTATATGCCCTCAAGGCGTGCTGAACACGGTTGCCTATCTGACTTAAAACGGTTTCGGGAATGTCGGACGGATTCTGGGAAATAAACCAGACGGAAACGCCCTTTGAACGGATAAGACGAACTACCTGTTCAACCTTTTCTATTAAAGCCTTGGGCGCGTCATTGAAAAGAAGATGGGCTTCGTCAAAGAAGAACGCGATTTTAGGCTTGTCAAGGTCGCCCGCCTCGGGAAGAAGTTCGTACAGTTCGGAAAGCATCCAGAGAAGGAAGGTGCTGTATAAGAGCGGATGCTGGAAAAGCTCGTTACATTCAAGGATATTCATATATCCCCTGCCGTTACCGTCCCATTCAAACCAGTCGGTCAGGTCGAGCGCAGGCTCGCCGAAGAAAATATTTCCGCCCTCGTCCTCAAGAGTGAGAAGCGCGCGCTGAATTGCGCCGATTGACTGAGAAGCGATATTGCCGTATTTCAGCTTGTAATCATTGGCGTTATCGCCGACATACTGGACCATAGAACGCAAATCCTTAAGGTCGAGAATTAACATCCCGTTATCGTCTGCAATACGGAAAATAATTCTGAGAACTCCGCTCTGAACGTCGGTAAGTCCCAAAAGCCTTGAAAGAAGCTCGGGTCCCATATCGGAAACGGTTGTTCTTACGGGGTGGCCCTGTTTGCCGTAAACGTCGAAAAACCTGACGGGATATGAGGTGTAGTCAAAGTTTTCAATGTGCATTGTGTCAATCGAACGGCGGATATGCTTGTTTTCGCATCCGGGAACGCACATACCCGTAAGGTCGCCCTTGATATCGGCTATAAAGGTAGGAACGCCGAGGTCGGAAAATGACTCGGCAATAACCTTTAAGGTTACGGTTTTACCTGTTCCCGTAGCGCCCGCTATAAGACCGTGGCGGTTACACATTGACGGCTCGAGATAAACTCTGTTCTCGCCCGTAGCAAGCCAGATTTTACCGTTATCGCTCATATACATAAGAATACCTCATTTCCTTTAATTTAATCTATTCTACCATATCGTAAAGCTGTTTGCAACACTCGAAAACCTTGCCTATCGGCTCGTTTATTTCAAGGTCATTTTCGCTCTTGAGATTAAAACGCAGATGCTCTTTATTAATAATTACAATATGCTTTCCCCTGAAATAACGGACAAACGAAGCCGCAGGGTAAACCGTAAGCGACGTGCCGCCGATTATAAGCATATCGGCATTTGAAATCGCGTCAACCGCGCCCTCAACTGCGCCGTAGGGAAGCTGTTCCTCATAAAGCGTTACGTCGCAGCGGATTACTCCGCCGCAGTCACAGTGGGGAACTCTTTCCTCGCTTTCGTAAATATAATCGGCAGGATAGATTTTACCGCATTTCATACAGTAATTCCGAGTGGTTGAGCCGTGAATTTCAAAAACGGTTTTACTCCCCGCCTTCTGATGAAGCCCGTCTATATTCTGGGTAACAACTGCTTTGAGCTTACCCATCTTTTCAAGCTCGGCAAGAAACAAATGCGCCGCATTGGGACTTACGTTTCTCGCGTCCATTTTCTGTCGGTAAAACTCAAAGAAAACCTCGGGCTCGTGAACAAGGCAAGAATGACTTAAAAGATATTCGGGCTGATATTTGTCAAAGCGGATATCGTGCTGATTATAAAGCCCGTCCTTGCTTCTGAAATCGGGCACTCCGCTTTCGGTGGAAACTCCCGCCCCTCCGAAGAAAACAATATTTTCGCTTTCGTCTATAAATTTTTTGAGCATTCTGATTTTTTCGTCCATAAAACCAACTCCCGTTTTATTATAATACAAAAAGATGATTTTGAAAATATTGACATAGTAATTTCTTTGAGTTATTATTAAATTCGTATGCTACAGATTGTGGATACCTTATTTTATTTATACAATATATTATATAACGGAGAAGAACAATGAGCAACGACAAAGGATATTTAACACCCGAGGATTACGCCGAGCCGAGATGCCTTTTATGTGACGAGCCTTACGGCGTTATGCCCGAGGTCAAGGCTGTTCCTCAGCAGAGAATAATTCAGAAAATGAACGAATATATGAGCCGCAGGGATTATCAGGGCGCAGAAAGGCACCTGAAATACTGGCTTGAAGAGGCAAGGCTCGGTCACGATAAGGGCGGCGAGCTGATGATAAGAAACGAGCTTGTAGGTCATTACCGAAAAACAGGCGAAAAGGAAAATGCGTTTGAAAGCGCCGAAGAAGCCTTAAGACTTGTAAAAGAACTCGGCTTTGAAGAAAACATAAGCGCAGGCACTACATATATAAACGTCGCTACCGCCTATAACGCTTTTTCGGAAAACGGAAAATCAATCGAGCTTTTCAGAAAAGCAAAAGAGGTTTACGAAAATAACGGAAGAACCGCGCCCGAGCTTCTCGGCGGTCTTTATAACAATATGGCGCTCACTTTGGTTGCTCTCGGAAGCTTTGAAGAGGCGTTTTCACTCTATGAAAAAGCGCTTAAGGTTATGGAAAACGTAGAAAACGGCGGTCTTGAGCAGGCTATAACCTATCTCAATATGGCTGATTTGCTTGAGGCGAGAGACGGACTTGAAAACAGCGAGAGCAAGGTATTTGAATATCTCGACACCGCTTACGAACTGCTGACCGACGAAAACGTTAAGAAGGACGGCTACTACGCCTTTGTTTGTGAAAAATGCGCGCCGACGTTTTCTTATTACGGATATTTTGCGGCGGCTGATGAGCTTAAGAAAAGATCGGAGACTATTTATGAAAGGGATTGAAATTTCAAAGGCATTTTTTGAGGAATACGGAAAGCCGATGCTCGAAAACGAATTTCCGTCTCTTCTCCCCTATCTTGCGGCAGGTCTTTTCGGCAGCGGCTCGGAATGCTTCGGCTTTGACGACGGTATTTCACGCGACCACGATTTTGAACCGGGCTTCTGTCTGTTTTTGCCCGACGAAAGCGTTATAGACCGCAAAGACGCATTCAACCTCGAAAGAGCCTATGCGAAGCTTCCGAAGGAGTTTATGGGTCTTAAACGGAATATGCTCTCGCCTGTCGGCGGTTCAAGGCACGGCGTTCTTCGCATTGACGAATTCTTCAAGGATAAAATCGGCTCTTCGGACGGTGTTCTTTCGGTAAACGACTGGCTTACCCTCCCCGAAAATGCGCTTGCGGAAGCGACAAACGGAGAAGTTTTCTTTGACAACTACGGGCTTATTACCAAAATTCGCGAAAGCATTTCGGCTTATCCCGAAGATATTATGAAGAAAAAGCTGGCGGGAAATCTTTTGCTTATGGCGCAGAGCGGTCAGTATAATTATAAAAGATGTATTGACCACGGCGAAACGGCGGCGGCTCAGTTGGCTGTCTGCGAATTCGTCAAAAGCGCCTCCGAGGTTATTTTTCTGCTCAACGGAAAATATCAGCCTTATTATAAATGGAGTTTCAGGGCGTTGCGTTCGCTTGAAAACCTTTCGCTTGAAGCGGAGATTATGGAATATCTTCTGACTACGAACAATGAGCCTGAAACGGCGGAGGAAAAATACTACGCCATTGAAGGAATAGCGGCGGACGTTATTGACGTTCTTATCGACAGAGGTCTTACGAAAGCCAACTGCGGAGACCTCGAAAAGCACGCCTATTCGGTCAACGACTCGATTGCCGACGGCGATATAAGAAATATGCACATTCTTTCGGCTGTATAGGAGAAAAATATGAAATTACACGGTTTACAGAAAATGACCCTGCTCGACTTCCCCGGTCACGTTGCCTGCACTGTATTTTTAGGCGGCTGTGATTTTCGCTGTCCGTTCTGTCATAACTTTGAGCTTATTGACGGAACTGCCGAGCCGGTTATGGACGACGCTGAGCTTTTTAAGTTTCTTGAAAGCAGAAAGGGACTTATTGACGGCGTTGCAATTACGGGCGGCGAGCCCTGTCTTCACAGGGATTTGCCCGAGCTTATTAAGAATATAAGGAAAATCGGTTACCCCGTTAAGCTCGACACAAACGGCTACCACCCCGAAATGTTAAAGGCAATTCTTGACGAGGGACTTGTCGAATACGTCGCCATGGACATTAAAAACAGCGAGGAAAAATATGATTTTACCTGCGGCGTTGACGGACTTGATATGAATAAGATTAAGGAAAGCATAAGCCTTCTTATTAATTCGGGTATTGAATATGAATTCCGCACAACCGTTATAAAGGAATTCCACGAAAAAGAGGATTTCGTTAAAATCTGCGGAATGATTAAGGGCGCAAAAAGATATTTTCTTCAGCGCTTTACCGACAGGGATTCCGTTCCCTACGGCAATCTGACCGCCCCGTCCTTTGACGAAATGAGGGAATTCGCCGATATTTCAAGGCAGTTTATACCGAATACCGAACTTCGTGGTGTTGAATAAAAACAACTACATATTGTGTTTCTAAAATTTTTTAACGGAATATATTGACAAATGACTCTCTAAGTGTTAGAATGCTTTTTGCAGTGTCAAACGGGTACGATTTGACAAAAAGAAATTCATTTATCACTTAGGGAGATTTGTTATGTATCAGGTAATCAAAAGAGACGGAAAAGTAGTTGATTTTGATATAAGCAAAATCAGTTCCGCCATCACAAAAGCCTTTGAAGCGCAAGGCAAACAGTATCACTCAAGCGTTATCGATTTAATCGCTCTCAAGGTTACGGCTGACTTTGAGGAAAAAATCGTCGACGATAAAATTTCGGTTGAAGCTATTCAGGACAGCGTAGAAAAGGTCCTTTCCGAATCGGGCTATGCAGATGTTGCAAAGGCATACATCCTCTACCGCAGACAGCGTGAAAAAGTCCGTAACGTAAATTCGGCTTTGCTCAACTATAAGGAAATCGTTGACAATTATCTTAAAATCAACGACTGGCGCGTTAAGGAAAACGCTACGGTTACATATTCCGTAGGCGGTCTTATCCTTTCAAACTCAGGCGCTATTACGGCTAACTACTGGCTCAGCGAGGTTTATGACGACGAAATCGCAGAGGCTCACAGAAACGCCGACATCCATCTTCACGACCTTTCAATGCTTACAGGCTACTGCGCAGGCTGGTCGTTAAAGCAGTTAATTCAGGAGGGTCTTGGCGGAGTTACGGGTAAAATCACCTCCTCCCCCGCTAACCATCTTTCAACCCTTTGCAACCAGATGGTAAATTTCCTCGGAATTATGCAGAATGAATGGGCAGGCGCTCAGGCATTTTCATCATTCGATACATATCTTGCTCCCTTTGTTAAGGTGGACAACCTTTCACAGAAAGAGGTCAAGCAGTGCATCCAGTCCTTCGTTTACGGCGTTAACACTCCGTCACGTTGGGGTACTCAGGCTCCGTTCTCGAATATTACTCTTGACTGGGTTGTTCCCAACGACCTTAAAAATCTTCCCGCTATAATCGGCGGCAAGGAGATGGACTTCACCTACGGTGACTGCCAGAAGGAAATGGATATGGTCAACAAGGCGTTCATCGAAATTATGATTGAGGGCGACGCTAACGGCAGAGGCTTCCAGTATCCTATTCCCACATATTCAATCACAAGGGATTTTGACTGGAGTGAAACCGAGAACAACAAGCTTCTCTTTGAAATGACGGCTAAATACGGCACACCCTATTTCTCGAACTATATCAACTCCGATATGGAGCCCAGCGACGTACGTTCAATGTGCTGCCGTCTCCGTCTTGACCTTCGTGAACTTCGCAAGAAATCAGGCGGCTTCTTCGGTTCAGGCGAAAGCACGGGTTCTATAGGCGTTGTTACAATCAACCTTCCGAGAATCGCTTATCAGGCAACTGACGAAAAGGACTTCTACGCACGTCTTGACCACCTTATGGATATTGCGGCGCGTTCGCTCAAGACAAAGCGTTCGGTTATCACTACTCTTCTTGACCAGGGACTTTATCCCTATACCAAGAGATACCTCGGCACCTTTGAAAACCATTTCTCGACAATCGGTCTTATCGGTATGAACGAGGTCGGTCTTAACGCTAAATGGCTCAGAAAGGACCTCACCCACCCCGAAACCCAGCGTTTCGCCCGTGACGTTCTTAACCACATGCGCGAGCGTCTTTCGGATTATCAGGAACAATACGGCGACCTTTATAACCTTGAGGCTACTCCCGCCGAATCGACTACCTACCGTTTCGCAAAGCACGACAAGGAGGACTTCCCGGACATTATCACAGCGAATATGAACGGCACTCCTTACTATACAAACTCTTCACATCTTCCCGTCGGCTACACAGAGGATATCTTCTCTGCGCTTGACATTCAGGATGATTTACAGACGCTCTACACCTCGGGTACAGTTTTCCACGCCTTCCTCGGCGAAAAGCTCCCCGACTGGAAAGCGGCGGCAAATCTTGTCAGAAAGATTGCCGAAAACTACAAGCTCCCCTATTACACAATGTCGCCCACATACTCGGTATGTAAGGACCACGGCTATCTTACGGGCGAGCAGTTCACCTGCCCGATTTGCGGCGCAAAGACTGAGGTTAACTCAAGAATCACGGGTTACTACCGTCCTATTCAGAACTGGAACGACGGCAAGGCTCAGGAATACAAGGACCGTAAGGTTTATAACATCGGCCGTTCACACCTTACCCACACAGGTCCTAAACCGGCTCCCGTAGACGCTCCCGTTGAGACTGCAAGCGCAGTTGCAACCGAGGAGAAGACAGAGTGCGCAGACGCTCAGGCAATTCTTTTCAAGACAATGACTTGCCCGAACTGTAAGGCGGCGGCGGCTCTTCTTGATAAAGCAGGCGTTTCCTACACTGCTCTTAACGCCGACGAAGAACCTGCGCTTGTTGAACAGTACGGCATAAAGCAGGCTCCGACGCTTGTTGTTTTCACCGAAAACGGATTTGAAAAATACCGCGGTGTTTCAGACATCAAGGGCTGGCTGATGAATAAATAATCAGCGACAATTCTTTGAGCAGAAATTGTTCTTCAGTTTCTGCTCAAACTTTTTTGAGGTAAAAAATGTATGACGTAATTGTTGTCGGCGGCGGTCCGGCAGGTATGACAGCGGCTCTTTACGCTTTAAGAAACGGCAAAAGCGCTCTTGTAATCGAAAAAACGGGTTTCGGCGGTCAGATTACTCATTCGCCGAAGGTTGAAAACTATCCCGGTACGCTTTCAATGAGCGGAAATGAATTTGCCGACAGCGCTCTTTCCCAGATTCTTGAGCAGGGCGCGGAAATTGAATTTGAAACCGTTGTTGCAGTTGAGGATAACGGCTCTGTTAAAACAGTTAAAACCGAAGAAGGCAGCGCCTTCGAGGGTAAAACCGTTATAATTGCAACCGGAGTTAAGCACAGAATGCTCGGTCTTGAGCACGAAAACGAATTGGTCGGCGAGGGTATTTCGTTCTGCGCTGTCTGTGACGGCGATTTCTACAAGAACAAGGTTGTCTGCGTTGCAGGCGGAGGAAACTCGGCGCTTCAGGAGGCTATTTTGCTTTCGGATAAGTGCAGTAAAGTAATAATGCTTCAGGATTTACCGCAGTTTACGGGCGAAGGCAGACTTCAGGACGTGCTTTTCTCAAGGGATAACGTCGTTTCGCACACTAACACAAAAATCAACCGCCTTTTGACTGACGGAAATGAGCTTAAGGGCGTTGAAATCGAGGACAGAACAACAGGCGAAAAGCAGGAAATTACCTGCGACGGACTTTTTGTCGCAATAGGTCTTATTCCCGAAAACGAGCCTTTTAAGGCGCTTGCCGACCTTAACAGCTTCGGTTATTTCGACACTGATGAAAGCTGTCTTACAAAAACTCCCGGCGTTTTCGTTGCGGGCGACTGCAGAAGCAAGCAGATAAGGCAGATGACAACAGCCGTTTCCGACGGCGCTGTTGCCGCTTTAGCCGCCTGCAGATACATAAACGAAATGAAATAAATCTCCCTTAAATAAAGACCGTGCTTTTGCTAAAATCAAGCGCGGTTTTTTGTTTTTTATATTTACTTATAAATATAATTGTGTTATAATTAAATTTATTCTAAAGCAAGTGAGGTGAGCAAAGTGAAAAAAGAGATTAAAAAGAAGAAAAAAGTCGAATTCTCCGAAGTCGTTATGTATATCAGTTTTGTTGCGTTTTTTCTTGTATCAATATATACCTTTATCACATTTAACACCGAAAACACTAAGCTCACAGTCGACCCTGTTGAAAGAATTTCAGAGGGCTGGGAGATAAGCGAAACCGAAAACGCTGACTCTACCCACACGCTTTATTTTAAAAACACCCTGCCCCATACCGTTGACGACCATTCCGCGCTCGCTTTCAAAAGCACAGATGAATTTTTAAAGGTTTATGTCGGCGGCAAGCTTATTTACACCTACGGCGAGGTAAATAACTTTCAAAATCCGATTAACCTCGGCAGTCACTATGCTTTAATAAAGCTTCCCGCTGACTCAGACGGGAAAACGATTGAGATTTACGCTACCTACCGGGGAAAACAGACCGACTGGCGTCAGGAGCGCGAATTCTTCCTTGAGGGAAACGACGGTATCATTTTAAAGCTTATCAGAAACGACCTTTGGTCAGCCCTTATTTGCTTTGTAATGTACGCTATAGTACTTTTTGAGTTGTTTAAATGCGTTTTCCTTGCTTGGAGACATCAAGCGGTCAAGTCCACACTGTATCTTGCATTATTCATTTTGGCTTCGGCAAACTGGCTGTTTTCCGATACGGTTGTTATGCAGCTTCTTTTCTCTAACGCTTACGTTAAATATATTGTTACTTATTATTCGTTCCTGTCGCTTCCCAGTACCTTCCTGATGTTTGCTAAGGAAAGGCTGGGCAAATATAACCGTATTCTCTCTTTTACAGGAGCTTTGACCTGGCTGTACGCCAACGTTTCGTTATTAATCTTTGTTTATTTTTCAATAGGCTTTGAAAAGCATTTGTACGTTGCTCACGGGCTTATGGGCTCTGTTGTTCTTTTGATATTCATCTGTTGCATTCTCAACAGAAAAGACAAACAGCTTAAAAACCTGCTTGTAGGAACGTCTTTTCTCGCTTTCTTCGCGGCGATTTCACTTATTGCATACCATCATGGCTATACGGACGGTTTATTCTCCGCTTATCATTTCAGAGATTTCTTCTTTGCGGGTATGATTTCGTTTATCATTATTCTTCTTTACGATAACTATCAGCAGACCGCAAAGGACAAAGAGGACGCGGCGCTTTCGGGCTTCTACAGAAAATCGGCTTACACCGACCTTTTAACCTCGCTCGGAAGCAGAACGGCATTCACCGAGGATTTCAAATCGGTTGAAGAAGAAATAGCCGACTATAAAAACGTAACGGTTATTATGCTTGACCTTAACAACTTAAAACAGATTAACGACGTCAAGGGCCACGCAGTCGGCGACGAGCTTATAAAGAGCCTTGCCTCCTGTCTGACCTCGACCTTCGGTCATATCGGTCTTATTTACAGAATAGGCGGCGACGAGTTTGTTGTTCTTCTTAAGGATATTCTTGATTCAAATATTGAAAGGTATCTTGATATTTTAAGGAACAATATTTCTTCGCAGAGCAATCCCGAACTTTCGGTAGACACGGTTGCCATAGGTTACGCTTACAGAGACGAGAATACAAATTCAGATTTAAGTCTTACCGAGCTTCTTAAGATTGCGGACGAGAGAATGTACGCCGACAAGAAAGAGAAAAAGAGTTCTTTTTCAAGGGTTAATAATTGACGACTTTAAGTCGCAGAACATAAAGCAAAAATCAATTCAGGGAGTGTAAACCACTATGAAACACACAGATTTATGTGACATTTTTTCAAGCACGGAAAACTATGTTGACAAGGATATTACGGTTTGCGGCTGGGTTCGCACCGTAAGAGATTCAAAAGCGGTCGGCTTTATCGCGCTTAACGACGGCACAAGCCTCAACAATCTTCAGATAGTAATCGATAAGGAAGGCTTTGAGAAGGCTGACGAGGCTTTGCATCTGAGCGTAGGCTCTTCTATTTCGGTAAGCGGCAAGCTCGTAAAATCGCTCAACGACCAGCAGCCCGTTGAGCTTCATCCGACAGAGCTTACTGTTCTCGGGACCTGCCCGTCGGATTACCCGATGCAGAAGAAAAGACACACGCTTGAGTTCTTAAGAACTATTCCTCACCTCCGCGGAAGAACAAACACCTTTAACGCCATGTTCAGAATCCGTTCGGAGCTTGCAAAGGCTATTCACGATTTCTTCCAGGGACGTAACTTCACATACGTTCACACCCCGATTATCACGGGAAGCGACTGTGAAGGCGCAGGCGAAATTTTCAGAGTTACTACTCACGAATTCAACACTCCCTATAATACAGAAGAAGAGTATTACGCAAACGATTTCTTCAAGAAAAAAGCGGGTCTTACAGTTTCGGGTCAGCTTGAGGGCGAGGCGCTCGCTCTGGCTATGGGCAAGATTTACACCTTCGGTCCTACCTTCAGAGCCGAAAAGAGCAACACCCCCCGTCACGCCGCTGAGTTCTGGCAGATTGAGCCCGAGGTTTCATTTGCAGACCTTAACGATATTATTTCGCTCGCAACAGATATGATTAAATATATCACTAAGGCTGTGCTTGACGCTTGTCCCGAGGAGATTGATTTCTTTGAAAAGTTCTTTGAGAAAGGACTTAAGGATAAACTCAACAACATTGTAAACTCGGATTTTGCCGTTCTTGAATACACGGAAGCTATTGAAATACTTAAAAAGGCTGACGTTGAATTCCAGTATCCCGTATCCTGGGGACTTGATTTGCAGACAGAGCACGAAAGATACCTTACCGACAAGGTATTCGGCAGACCGGTTTTTGTTATCAACTACCCGAAGGAGATTAAATCCTTCTATATGAAATTAAACCCCGACGGAAAAACCGTTGCCGCTACCGACCTGCTTGTACCCGGCGTCGGCGAGATTATCGGCGCAAGCCAGAGAGAAGACAACTACGACCTTCTTCTTGACCAGATTAAATCAAGAGGTATGACGCTTGAGGATTACGAATGGTATCTTGACCTTCGCAAGTACGGCTCCGCTCCCCATTCGGGCTTCGGTCTCGGTTTCGAGAGAATGTTGATGTATATCACGGGCGTAGGCAATATCAGAGATACTGCCGCATTCCCGAGAACTACAGGCTCGCTCGTATAAAATAAACAGAAATGAGTGATTAAATGTCGAAAACTTATATTCCCGACGGTTATTCGCCGTCATTGGGACTCTATGAAACTCAAAAGGCGATTGTTTTAATTAAAAGAATATTCGAGGACGTTTTTTCAGGCGCGCTTAATTTAAGGCGTGTTTCGGCTCCCCTCTTCGTTTCCGAGGAAAGCGGTCTTAACGACAACCTTAACGGTGTTGAAAGACCGGTTGAATTTGACGTGCCCGCAACAGGCGAAAACTCACAGATAGTCCACTCGCTTGCAAAGTGGAAAAGACTTGCCCTTCACACCTACGGCTTTGAAATCGGCAACGGTCTTATTACGGATATGAACGCAATCCGCCGTGACGAAGAGCTCGACAATCTTCACTCTGTATATGTTGACCAGTGGGACTGGGAAAAGGTTATAAGCGAAAGCGACAGAAACCTTGATTACCTTAAGGAAACGGTTAAAAAGATAGTCAGCGCTATCTGTGACACGCAGAAAACGCTTATGAACATCTACCCCGTTCTTAAATACCCGATTGACCGAAACGTCAGCTTTATTACGAGCCAGGAGCTTGAAGATATGTACCCTTCCCTTACGCCTAAGGAAAGGGAAAACGAATATCTTAAAGAGCATAAAACAGCGTTTATTATGCAGATAGGCAAGGTATTGAAAAGCGGTCAGATTCACGACGGAAGAGCCCCCGACTATGATGACTGGGACTTAAACGGAGATATTATGATTTATAACGAGGTTTTAGGTCAGGCGTTTGAGATTTCGTCAATGGGAATCCGTGTTTCGCCCGAAAGCCTTTCAAGGCAGCTTAAAATCAGAGGTAAAGAGGAATACGCTTCTCTTCCGTTCCATAAAATGCTTTTAAACGGCGAGCTTCCCTATACTATCGGCGGAGGAATCGGTCAGTCAAGGCTTTGTATGCTGTTTTTAAACAAGGCTCATATCGGCGAGGTTCAGTCGTCGGTCTGGGATAAGGAAACTCTTGAAACGTGTCGGGAAGCGGGCGTTTCGCTTCTTTAATCAGCTAAGAATAAACGGTCGGCAGCTCACAACAGGCAGCCGACCGTTTAAGGTTTTAAAAATGACCAAAAAAGTGATTTTTTGACCCGCTTATTTGGTAATGTTTTTTTTAAATTCAATTTACTTTTTATTTAAAAAGTAATAGAATGTAGATATTAAATTTAAGGAGAAAATCCTATGAAATACCTGTTTGTTATATTCGGTATTACGGTCGGTCTTATTCAGTTATTCTTACTTAAAAAAACCGCTGATTCGCTTACCGCAGGGAAAAAGGATTTTCTTCTTTTTGTTCTTATTAAGCTGGTTATTTATGCCGGCGCAATAAGTCTTTTACTTTTATTATTCCGTGAATTCATTCTGTTCGCAGGCATAGGTCTTGCGGCAGGAATGATTTCGGGGGCGTTTATAAACTTCTTTATAACGCTTCAAAAGGGAAAAAACAATGATAAGGGAGATGATGCTCCTTGAGCACGGCAAGTATAATAAAGCTTATAGTTTCAGCCGTTGCAGCTGTCGGATTCTTTATTGCAAAAAACTATGTCAAGCATAAACCGGACGACAGCATTGAACCAAAAAAGAAGAAAAAACTCAACAGGCTGTTTTTCTTTGGACTTGTTTTATCGGTATGGTATTTTATTGCATGCGTAATCAATGAAATATCAGGCGGTCCGAACGGAATTCATGTGGAATTCGACCTGTTCTCAAATCGGGTAAGCTTATTCGGCTTTTCCGTTTCGCAGACGACAGTCACAACCTGGTGTATTGTGGCAGTTATCACACTGCTTTCACTTATTTTCAGGTTGTTTGTTTTCCCGAAGTTCAAGGACATTCCGAAGGGCATACAGAATGTTGTTGAAATTATGGTAGAGGCTGCAGACAATTTTACTTCTTCGCAAACCCACAATCTATCCCCTGTTCTCGGCGAATATATTTTTTCACTTGCGCTTATGATTGTCGGTTGCGCCGCAGTTGAGCTGTTCTCGGTGCGTCCGCCGACATCAGACCTTATTTTTACTTTTTCGTTAGGTCTTGTTACATTTATTCTTATTAACTATTTCGGAATAAAAAAGAAAGGTTTCGGCGGAAGGATAAAGGCTCTTGCCTCGCCTAACCCGATTATTATGCCGATGAAGATTCTCAGCGACATTGCAGTTCCCGTATCGCTTGCCTGCCGACTTTTCGGTAATATGCTCGGCGGTATGATAGTAATGGATTTGTTAAAAACATCTCTCGGCGGATATGCAGTCGGTATGACCTCACTTGCGGGTTTGTATTTCAATCTGTTCCACCCGCTAATACAGGCTTATATTTTCATTGTATTAACATTAACTTTTATAAACGAAGCTACTGAATAAAACGGAGGTATATTTATGAACGCAATCGCAGCAGCACTCGCACTTCTTCCTGCACTGGGCGCAGGCCTCGGCATGGGACTTGCAACCGCAAAAGCCGTTGAAGCAACAGCACGTCAGCCTGAAGCATCAGGTAAAATCAATGCAATTCTTCTGCTTGGTCTTGCTCTTGCCGAATCAACCGCTATTTACGGCTTTGTTATAGCGCTTATTCTTCAGTCAAAGGTCTGATAAGGAGATATTATGGAAGGTTTAGATGTTTCAAAGCTCCCTATTGATTTGCTGCTTAATATTCTCAATATTATTCTTCTTTTCGTTATTACAAGATTTCTTGTATATAAGCCTGTTAAGAAATTTTTACAGGAGAGAAAGGATAAAATTGAAGCTCAGAAGCAGGAAGCTGCCGACAAATTAAAGGAAGCTGAAGATATTAAGGCTCAATATTCCTCTCTTATTGCCGAGGCTGAAACTAACGCAAGACAAGCCGTACTTAACGGTGAAGCAGAAGCCAGAAAGCAGGCGACGGAAATAATCGACAGGGCTAACAGAGAAGCCGAAGATATTAAAAAGACCGCTTCGCTTGAAGCTCAGAAGGAAAAAGAAGCGACGCTCGGCTCTATGAAGAACGACGTTGCGGCTCTTGCCGTTTCAATTTCGGAAAAAATCCTTTCAAGAGAGATTACCGACAAGGACAACGAGAGAATTGTCGAGAGCTTTTTAAATAGCGGTGATAACGAATGAAAAAGGCTGTAATCACCGTTTGTGAGAGTATGTCCGAAAACACATATTCCACGCTTTTAAACGGTATAAAAAAGAAATTCGGTGAGGATATTTCCGTCACAAAACAGGTTGACCCCTCGCTTATAGGCGGGTTTATTCTGACAGTTGACGGCGTTGTTTACGACAACAGCGTTTCCTCTTTCTTAAATGAAATCAAAAAAGAACTTATTGATTAGAGGATAGACAATGAATAATAATTTAACCGAAAACATAAGTTCATATCTTAAAAGAATAATCGACGAATACGAGGTTAAGCCTATCTCCTACAGATACGGCTCGGTTGAAAAATTAGGCGACGGCGTTGTGCGCGTCGCTAATCTTCCCGACTGCTGTTACGGAGAGCTGCTTGAATTTGAAAGCGGCGCTTACGGAATGGTTCTCGACCTCGAAGAAAACCGCGTCGGCGCTGTTTTGCTTGAAAAATCAAACCTTGTAAGAGTCGGCGAAACGGTTAAGGGTACGGGAAGAGTTGTACGTGTACCCGTCGGCGACTGCTGTCTTGGAAGAGTTCTTGACCCAATCGGAAGAACCTTTGACGGCGAAGAGTTAAAAGCTTCGGAATACTACCCCGTTGAAAGACCCGCACCAAAGCTCATTGACAGACGTCCCGTTGACACTCCCCTTCAGACAGGTTTTATTTCAATCGACAGTATGATTCCTATCGGCAGAGGTCAGCGAGAGCTTATTATCGGCGACAGACAGACGGGTAAAACCTCGATAGGCATTGACACTATTATTAACCAGAAGGGACAGAACGTAATCTGTATCTACTGCGCCATAGGTCAGAAGGCTTCAACCGTTGCGGGCGTTATAAAAACGCTTCGTGATAACGACGCTATGGACTATTCCATAGTCGTGTCCGCAACAGCGGCTGACAGCCCGGCTATGCAATATTTAGCTCCGTATTCAGCCTGCGCAATAGGCGAATATTTTATGGAACACGGAAAAGACGTTCTTATAGTCTATGACGACCTTTCAAAGCACGCTATCGCTTACAGAACAATGTCGCTTCTGCTTCACAGACCACCCGGACGCGAAGCTTATCCGGGCGACGTATTCTACCTTCACTCAAGGCTTCTTGAAAGAGCAGCCTGCCTTTCTAAAGAAAAGGGTGGCGGTACGCTTACAGCTTTACCGATAATCGAAACTATGGGCGGAAATATTTCAGCGTATATTCCGACTAACGTTATTTCAATAACGGACGGTCAGATTTACCTTGAAAGCGAGCTTTTCCACAGCGGTGTAAGACCTGCGGTAAACACGGGCCTTTCGGTTTCGCGTGTCGGAAGAAGCGCACAGAGAGAGGCTATGAAAAAGGTTTCGGGTTCTCTTCGCATTGAGCTTGCGCAATACCGTGAAATGGCTGTATTCGCCCGTTTCGGCGCCGATATTGACGACACGACAAAGGCTTTGCTTGAACGCGGCGAACATCTTACCGCCCTGTTTAATCAGGGAAGACTTGACACCTATTCATTAAGCGAAATGGTTATTATGCTTTACGCATTTAATAAAAAGGCTTTTGCCGGCGTTGAAAACAGTCAGCTTGACGAAAAGAGTCACGAATTATATGAGTTTGTTAAGAAAAACTATCCTGCGGCAGTAAAAAATATTGAAACGACCTATGACCTTGACGACTCAACAAAGGAAACGCTCAAAAAGGCCATTAAAGAGTGGGTGGCGCTGTGAATAACGTTAACGAAATCCGCCGTCATATAAAGGCGGTTACGCAGACAAGACAGATAACCAACGCCATGTATCTGCTCTCGACCTCACAGATGAAAAGAGCAATTAGCAAAATGACCTTTAACAGAACGTATCTTCGCAGAATCAGGGCTACTGTTAAGGATATTCTCATGCACGTTGATAAAAGCCACGTTTTTCTTGAGGACAGAGGCAACAAAAGGCAGGCGTTTGTTGTTGTCGCCGCCGACAAGGAAATGTGCGGCTCGTATAACAACGATATTCTCAAAGCGGCGATTGAAAAAATAAATCAAAGCGAAGACCCGCTTATTATGACGGTCGGTCTTTGCGCTCAGACGGGTCTTGAACAGGCGGGCTACACCGTTTCAAAGCACTGGTACGGCGCTTCGCAGAACCCCTTTGTTCACCACGCGAGAGAGATTACCGAATCGCTTGTTGACCTTTACCTTGAAAACGAAATTGACGAGGTTTATATCATTTTTACGAGGTATTATTCTCAGCTGAGCCAGATAATCAGGTGTATGCGGCTTCTTCCGTTAAAGCTTGAGGATTTTTCAAAGATTGAGCTTGAATTTGACAAACCGAGGCAGATTGACTTTACGCCGTCTTTTTCGGAGGTCTTTGACACAATGGTCCCTGAATATATGATTGGCTATATTTACGCCGCGCTTAATCACGCTTCCGCCTGCGAAAACATAGCGAGAATGAACGCTATGCAGTCGGCTACAAGAAACGCTGACGAAATGATTAATAAATTAAACAAGGATTATAACGCTGCAAGGCAACTCGCTATCACAAACGAAATTACGGAAATAGCTTCCGCTTCGCTTCTTAGCGAAAACGCAATTTAATCCTTTGGAGAAAACTATGAACACTGTAAAGGGAAAAATAGTAAAAATAAGCGGTCCTGTTATTGACGTTCGGTTCAATTCGGGAGAAGAGCCTGCGATTAACTCGCTTCTTATAACCTCCGACGGCTCAACGCACATGGAGGTAGCCGCCCAGAATGAGGGCGGCATAGTGCGCTGTATTGCGCTTGAAGCGACAGAGGGTCTTCGTTGCGGAGTTGAGGTTCTCTCGGACGGAAAAACAATAACTGTTCCCGTCGGCAGAGAAATTCTCGGTCGTGTTGTTGACGTTCTCGGCCGTCCTATTGACGGTAAGGGCGAAATCAACACAACCGAAAGAAGAGAAATTCATCAGAGCGCCCCTACCCTTTCGTCACAGAAACCCGCAACTGAAATTCTTGAAACTGGTATTAAGGTTATTGACCTGCTTGTTCCTTACGCAAAGGGCGGTAAAATCGGTCTTTTCGGCGGCGCAGGCGTAGGCAAAACTGTTCTTATTATGGAATTAATCCATAACGTTGCCGTAAATCACGGCGGATACTCTGTATTCACGGGCGTCGGCGAAAGAAGCCGTGAGGGTAACGAGCTTATGCGCGATATGGCGCAAAGCGGAGTTATCAACAAGGCTGTTCTTGCCTTCGGTCAGATGAACGAGCCGTCGGGAAGCCGAATGAGAGTTGCTCTTTCGGGTCTTACCATGGCGGAATATTTAAGGGATATGGACAATCAGGACGTACTTCTTTTTGTCGATAATATTTACAGATATGTTCAGGCGGGCAACGAGGTCAGCGCCCTTCTCGGCAGACTACCGTCAGCGGTTGGCTATCAGCCGACGCTCGCTAACGAATTAGGCGAGCTGGAAGAGAGAATTTGCTCGTCAGACAAGGGGTCAATCACTTCTGTTCAGGCTGTATATGTTCCCGCAGACGACCTTACCGACCCCGCCCCCGCTACGATTTTCACACACCTTGACGCAACAACCGTTCTTTCCCGTGATATTGCCGAGCAGGGAATTTATCCCGCAGTTGACCCGTTAGCTTCGGCTTCGAGAATTCTTGAAAAGGAATACGTCGGTGAAATGCATTATGAGGTTGCAAGACGGGTTCAGGAAGCGCTTCAGAGATATAAGGATTTAAAGGATATTATAGCGATTCTCGGTATGGAAGAGCTTTCCGACGAGGATAAAACGCTCGTTTACAGAGCGAGAAAAATTCAGCAGTTTATGTCGCAGCCGTTAAACGTTGCAAAATCATTCACGGGTAACGACGGTAAATTCGTTAAAATTGAAGATACGGTCGAGTCCTTCCGTCAGATTGTTGACGGCGAGGTTGACGACCTTCCCGAAGCGGCGTTCTTTATGGTCGGCGACATAGAGGACGCAAAGGAAAAAGCCCGTAAAATGAGGGAAGAAAACGACGATGAGTAATTTATTCAAGCTTGAAATTCTTACGCCGAAAAGAGAATTTTTTAATTCAGAGGTTGAAGCGCTTACCTTCACTTCAACCGATGGCGAAAGAACAATACTCGCAGGTCACGCGCCGATGATTTCAACTCTCGGCATAGGAACGCTGAAAATCAAGCAGGACGGCGAATGGAAGACGGCGTTTCAGTCAGAGGGCTTTGTTGAGGTACGCCCGGACGAAGTGCTTGTATTCTCTCAGCTTTGCGAATGGGACAGCGAAATCGACCTTGTTCACGTTGAGCGTATAAGAGCGGCAATCGAAGAAGAAGCGCGAAGCGAACAAAGTATCGCCGAACAACGGCATACAGCCATTTCGCTAACGAGAACTCTTATGCGTTTAAAGGTTGCAAATCAGTCAAAAAGGAAATTATAAATAAAAAACATTAAAAAAACAGCGGATAAGACAAGTTCTTATCCGCTGTAATTTTTTTATTTTAAACCTGTGCAATAAATTTAAGGAACTGCTCTTTTCCCTTTTCGTTTCGGTCAAACACACCGCACTGACCGAGGATAGCCGTAAAGATAATTCCGATTTCCTTTTTGAGAATACCGTCGCAGTTTTCTTCGGTTATTTCATATTTTTCTTTAAGCATCTTCGCCCATTCGGCGTGCTTTGAAATCTTCTCGTCGGAAGAAATATCGAGATTATTTACAAGAGCGTTCTTAAGTAACGCCATTTCTTCCTTAAGTCTTGAGGGAAGAACTGCAAGTCCCATAACCTCAATAAGACCGATATTTTCTTTCTTAATGTGGTGATATTCGCTGTGGGGATGATAGAAGCCCAGAGGACACTCGTCGGTTGTGATATTATTTCTTAAAACGAGGTCCATTTCAAATTTTCCGTCCCTCATTCTCGCAATCGGAGTTATCGTATTATGAGGTACGCCGTCGGTTTCGGAATAGATAAAGGCTTCTTTATCCGTGTACTTTCTCCATGAAAGAAGAATTCTATCCGAAAGCTCAACGATAGCCTTTTTATCGGTTCCCTTAAGCCTTATAACGCTCATGGGCCACTTGACTATTCCCGCTTCTACATTTTCAAAGCCGTCAAAATGAACCGTAGTTTCAACGGGAGCCTTCGCCATAGCGAATTCGTAGTTACCGCCCTGGAAATGCTCATGAGTTAAAATCGAGCCGCCGACAATAGGCAGGTCGGCGTTAGAGCCGACAAAGTAATGAGGGAATTTTTCAACGAAATCAAGAAGCTTTTCAAACGCTCCCCTGTTAATCGTCATCGGTATATGCTTGCTGTTAAAAACAATACAGTGCTCGTTATAATAAACATAGGGCGAATACTGAAGGAAGAAGTCCTCGCCTGCAAGAGAAACGGGAATAATTCTGTGGTTCTGTCTTGCGGGGTGATTAACCCTACCCATATAGCCCTCGTTTTCCTTGCAAAGCATACACTTGGGGTAAGAGCTTTGTTTCATCGTAAGAGCCGCGGCAATAGCCTTCGGGTCCTTTTCGGGCTTTGAAAGGTTAATTGTGATATCAATATCGCCGTACTCTGTTTCGGTAACCCATTTGATATCGTTTTTAATTCTGTATTCTCTTATGTAATCGCTCTTTCGTGAAATGTGATAATAATAATCGGTAGCTTCTTTCGGTGAAACAGCATACTTTTCATTGAATTTCTTAATCACATCTGACGGGCGGGGCGTTAAAAGACCCATAATCTTAGTGTCAAAAAGGTCACGGTAAACAACGCTGTCCTCGCAAAGTCCGTTTTCAACGGCATAGGAAAGTATAGCCGAAAGTATTTCTTCAAGCGAAGCGTTTTCAACCGCTCCGACCTCTTCAAAGGTATCAAGATTTAACGCCTGGCAAATCTGGTTAATAATGAAAATTCTGTCCACTTTTTCAATAAGAGAATTTTTTTCGGCATAATCTGCCAGGGCGGAAATAGCCTGAAAAATGTTCATAAAGACCCTCCAAAAAACATATTGAATATATTATACTACATTTCTTTTTTCGTGTCCATAAGATAAAAGTCGTGTCGGATTATTTATTTTTCCAAATAACAGGCTAATCCTTTGTGTAAAACTCCCAATTTTTTATCAGTGCTTGAATAATTTATTTGTATATGGTATAATTTTCAGGTACTAAAAATAAGCGACGTCGGGCTTTCCGACGTCATGAAAAGGAAGGTTAAGATGAGTAAAAACAAACAGGCTGAAGCTGCAAGCGCAATAGCTCACAACACTTATACTAAAAAAGAGCTTGCGGGTTATCTTACCGGTCTTGCAGGTCAGAACATCATTTACAACATCATTGCCACAGGTCTTGCGTTCTATTTCCAGAGCGTTATCTTCCTGCCGGCAATCGCCGTTTCCCTTATTTTTGCTCTCGCAAGAGTATGGGACGCTATCAACGACCCGATGATGGGTACTATCGTTGATAAAACAAGAACTAAATGGGGTAAATGTAAGCCCTATCTTATGTTTGTTCCCGTTGTAATTCTTGTTACAACAATTCTTCCGTTCCTCAACGGAATGTATGCTGAGCCGAATAATCTTCACGAAGTTACTCTTCAGGATTCAGCGGCTTATGTTGATTATGTTGACAGCGACCTTACAAAAGAACTTGAATATGACGGCGTTAAATATCTCTTCGTTCCCGCAGGCGGAACATGGGAGCTTCAGAAGGACGCTGACGGCAGAGTTCTTACAGACGAAGACAATAACATAATCAAGAATAAGGTTATGATTTACACCGCTTCCGATAAGGCTCCCGTTACGGATAAGGCTCTTGCGGAAACAGTTCTTCAGGAATTCCAGAGCGAGCTCGGTTTTGAAAAGAAGACCGGCGGCGCGGCTATCGGCATTATCGCCTGGGCTGCTATTTCCTATGTTCTCTGGGGTATGACCTACACAATCGGCGATATTCCGCTTTGGGGCGTTACCTCCCTTATGACAGAGGACCAGAACGACCGTGCGAAGATTCTCACCCTTGCCCGTGCAGTTGCAAACGTAGGTATGATAGGCACTCTCTTTACTATGATAGCTCCCGCTTTCCAGGGAATGTTTAAGGCAAAGGGTATGGACGAGGCTCATTCGTTACAGGCGGCTTACATAACGCTTTCAGTTGTTATGACCCTCTTCGCTTCAATACTCTTCCAGTTTGCAGGTCTTTCGGTTAAGGAAAGAGTTTCTTCAAAGAACGAAAAGACTTACACAATCAGAGAGAACTTCAAAATTATGTTCGGCAACAAGCCGTTCAGACAGATTCTTATTTCCGGTATTCTCAGAAGCCCCATTCAGCTTCTCGGTATCGTTGCCATGACGCTTATTATGTACTATTTCTTCAATAACGACATCGGCAAAACGCTCTTTGTTAACAACGCGCTTAACGTAAATCTTGTTCTTAAAATATTAATTCTTGTTGTCGGTCTGTTCGGCGGTATGATTGGCTTCCCGCTGTTCGTTCCGAAGCTTATCAACAAGTTTGAAAAGAAAACTCTTTACAACTTCTTCACTCTTGTAGGCGCTATCCCCTTCGCATTCATTTTCATCTTCTTTATTCTTTCTAAGGGCAATATTCTCACATGGGGCGGAATGATCGTTATGAGCATTCTCTTCTTCATGGCAGGCGCTTCCATGGGTTCGCTTAACGTTCTTCAGTCAGTTATGATTGCTGACTGCGTTGACTATGAGGAATACAACAACGGAATTCGTCCTGACGGCGTTTTCTTCTCAGGTCAGAGCTTCATTACAAAGCTTTCGGCAGGTATCGCTTCTCTTATCTCGGGCGCAGTTTACGCTTTCGTAGGCTTCTCGGATAAGAACGTTGCTCTTCTTAACAACGCGCTTATTAACGGCGCTGACTTCAAAGTTTATAACGACGGTAAATTTGCCGCGGCTATGTTCTTCCTTATTTCCATCCCGCCGGCAATCGGTATGGCTCTTGCTGCTATCCCGACCATCAAGTACGCTCTTACCGATAAAGAGCATACAAGAATCCTTGATGAGCTTGTCGAAAGACGCGCAGCTGCAGCCGAAGCTAAAGCAGAGACAGAAGAATAATCTTCATAATAAAGAAACCCCCGATTCGTTTGAATCGGGGGAATTTTTTATTGTCTTTTTTCAGATGAACTTATAATAAATGTTTCTTTCAAGTCCGCCGTATTTTTCAGTCGTGCTGTCGTAGGTGTAGCCCATTTTCTTCATATTGTTCATACTGTATTTATTCTTAGGCGAAACCGTAGCGCAAAGCAGGTCTATCCCCTTTTCCTTTGCATATTTTTCAAGCATAAGACCGAGAGTTGACTGTAAGCCGTTGCCACGGAATTTATTTTTAACAATGCAGAGCTTATTGTTTGCGTCCTTTTTACCCTTTGCGTCAACCGTCTTTAAATAAGGCGCTAACGCCTCGCTTTCCTCGGGAAAATACAGAACCGAAAAAGCGGCTAACTCGCCCTTATAAAAAGCGCCGAGCGTAATCTGCGGTTCGTTAAGGCAGGAAAGAAGCATATCATTTGTGTTCTTCCTTAAAATATCGGAGTCGTCAAGAAGGGCAAACGCCTCGTCCTGAAGCGAAAGAATTTCTTCAAAATCCTCAGGCGTACAAAGCCTGAATTCAAAATCACTTTTATTAAGCTTCATTTTTATCACCTGTTAAAACGGCATACCGGCTTTCGCTGACAAGCGATTTAAGAAGCCTTGCCTCGTAAACATTATTCCAACTGATTTCCGGCTTTTCCTTTTCGCCCGTGATAACCTTTCTGTAGTCGTCACAACATTCCTTAAGCCTTTCGGGGCTGTTTTTACCGATTTTAACCCTGTAGGAAAGCCATTCCTTTTCAAGAAGGAAGATATTTCTGAAATTCTCGGGCTGGGGAAGAAGCTTTTGCTTCTGGATAGCCCTTGAATGAACTACCAGGAAAAACCTGTATGCAAAAAGGTCGTCGATAATATCAAAGGAAATAACTCCGCGGCGATAAAGAATGTAAAGGGTTTCAAAGAATGTAAGATAATTTGAAATGTCGGATTTACTTAAGGAAACCTCGCAGTTATCGTTTTCGTAATAATTATTTTCGTCGCAATTATGGTCAACGCTCGCCTGAAGAATATCGTAAACCCTTTTATAGTCCTCGTTCTCGACAAAGGATTTATTAAGTTCAACTATGAACGAAGCTCGGGAAATCTCTTTTGAATCGCTTAACTGGGCTATAGCAAGAGCAATAGTTATTAGAACGCCTATTGCTTCGCAAATTGAAATATAAAGGTTTATATCTCTTTCTGCCGCATTGAAAACGTCGCGGAGAAGTCCTGCAACGATTACTATGAGCAGGCACGCCGCAAGACAGATTAGCACGCCGACATTTTTGCTTTTAATTCTTTTCATTTTTGCACCCTCTTTTTCTCAAAGAATTATATCACAACCTGAAAATCAAGTCAAACGCTTATAATCTCGTCCAAGGTAAACGAATAGAGCAAAACCTCTTTGACTTTTTTGCCCGTAAACTGCTCTACGGCGTTTTTATAGACCTCCATCTGCATTGTGTATCTTTCTTTGAGTTCCCCGGCTGACTTTACATAATCAGTTTTATAATCAACTATGACGGCGTTGCCGTTTTCAATAAAGAAGCAGTCAATTTTACCCTGAACAACCACGCTTTCGTCTGTTGAAACGTCGCTTTCAAAAAAGGAAGCGGGAACGGTAACTGTAAACTGTTTTTCACGGAAAAGCCCGTCGGAATTGACCATTCGCTTAAACAAGTCGCTGTTAAAGAAGAACCTTAACGTCTTGATATTCACCGCTTTAGCCTGTTCGGGAGTAAAAAGTCCGTCGGCAGTAAGCCTTTCAAGCTCGCTGTCAACGCTTTGGGCAGCCTTAAGAAAATCGCATTTTTCCATAAACAGATGGGTAAACGTTCCCCTCTGGGCGGGAGTGAAGCTGTCCTTTCCCATAAAGGCGGGCTTTTCGGAAGCGAAATATTCGTCATTTATCTTCTGTTCGTTAAGCCCCGACGCCGTCCTTTTTGCGGCAATAGCAGTAAGCGCCGAATACGGATAAACATAGTTTATTCTCTCTTCAAGCTCTTTTACAAAGCTTTCGTCAACCTCAAAGTCTGCTTGTTCGTCTTCTTCGGTTTCTTCCTCAACCGTTTCGGGATAGAAGGATTTATAAGTGATATAATCGGTATTTTCTTCAATAAAGTTATCGAGGTCGCAACCCGCTTCGTCACGCAAAGTCTTACAGCCGGAAGCAGTAAACGCACAGGCTAAAATCCACTTTGCGAAGTTTGACATACCGATTATGCTTGCAGGGTGAAGAACGCCGTTTGCAATAAGAGCTTTTGAAATACTTTCAAGGTTAATTGAATTAGCAACATTTCCGTCGGAAATAACGAAGAAAAGCCTTTCTTTTGCCCTTGTCATAGCGACATAGAGAATTCTGATTTCTTCGGAAATATCGTCAAGATAATTTTTAAGTCCCGTTCCTACATACTGAACGGTCGGATAACGGTATAAAAGCTCTCTGTCCTGACGCTTTACTCCGAGCTTTGTTTCGGGATTAAGCTCGACATTCGATGGGTTTTTGCTGACAGACTGAATCGACTCGTTACACTTTGCGATAAAGACAACCGGAAATTCAAGCCCCTTGCTCTTATGAATCGTCATAATCTGAACGCTGTTGCCGACTGAGCCTGAAGAAGAATCAACACTTATATCTCTTCCTGACGAGGTGACCCTGTCAATAAATCTCAGAAACTCGTTAAGCCCGAAATTGCCGTTCTTTTCAAAGTTTTCGGCAAAATCAAGCAAGTGCATAAGATTTGAAGCCCTCTTTTCGCCGTTTGGCATAGCTCTGACGATTTCGTCAAAGGCGGTTTCTTCAAAAACACGTCTTAACAGCTCGCTTGTTGAATAAATAACGCTGTACTTTTTGAACTCGGAAATTTCGTTCAGGAATTTCTGAGCCTTTTCATTATGGGAAGCGTATTTTTTAAGGCAGGAATAAAAGCGTTTATCCTCGCCTTCAAGCCTTATTAAAGCAAGCTCGTCTGGCGTAAAGCCGTAGATAGGCGAAAACAGGGTTGTAAGCAGCGCCATATCGTTAAGCGGGTTATCAACTGCCTTTAAAAGCGAAAGGATAACCGACACCTCATAGAGATTGCAAAAGCTTTCATTCGCCTCGCAAACGGCGGGAATACCGTGCTTTTTGAACTCGTTGACAAACTGAGGCCCGTATTTTTTCTTACGGGTAAGAATACATATATCCGAATATCTTATATCACGCATATTCTCCCCGTCCTTAACCTGAACGCGAGAGGAAATAAGCTTTTCAATTTCACGGGCGATATGCTCGGGCTCGGAAACAACATTCTTTTCGGCGTCTTTTCTTAAAAAGTGAATTTCACAGGGAATGTTCTCATTGTCATAATCGGCGCTGTAATTTAGGTATTCATCCTTCCCGTAGTCAATGTCGCCCGTTTCCTTTTTCATAATTCTTTTGAAAACGAAATTAACGCTGTCGATAATACCCTTTCGGCTTCTGTAATTGGAATCGAGGAAAATCTTTGACGGGTAATTATCTGTCTTTCTGTCATATTTTTCGTATTTCTCACGCCTGCCGATAAAAATTTCGGGCATAGCCTTTCTGAAACGGTAAATACTCTGCTTCACGTCGCCGACGATAAACAGGTTGGTTTCATCCTTTGAAATAGCCGAGAAAAGCATATCCTGAGCCTTGTTCGTATCCTGATACTCGTCAATAAGAATTTCACAGAATCTTTCGGACAGCTCTTTCGCAAGGTCGGTTTTGTTTCCGTTTTCATCAACCAACAGATTTAAGGCAAAATGGCTGATATCCGAGAAGCTATAGGCGTTTTCTTCTTTTTTAAGCTTCAGAAGCTCTGAGAAAAACTCCTTGATTATAGAAACAAAGCAGGTAAGCGCAGGCGTAAGGCTTAAGCAATCTTCTCTGTACTGCGCTTCGTCAAGAGGCATTTTCTTCCAGAGAGAACGCACCTTATCCCTAACGGTATTGCGAAGCGTCATAGCCACGCCTTTTTCCTTAAGCGATTGGCTTTCCTTACTGACCCTCGGCATTGATCCGAATTTTTCGCCGACTGTGTCAAGCTCGTTTTTAAGTAAATCCCATTCGCCGTTTTTACAAAGAAGCAAAAGAGACGAGCAAAGCTCTTTTTTATCCTCAAGTTCGGGGATATACTTTTCTTCAAGCTCGTCTATTCCGAGGCAATTTTCAATTGCGCTGTCAAGACATTTAATACAGTAGTCAAGTTCAAGAGAAATATTATTGAGAATAACCCTGCCCGAAGCTGTGTCGCCCACTCTCGTTTCGGGATTGTATTCAGTTAAAAGCGAGTCAATCCACTTTTCGGGGAACGGATATGCAATAGCGTATTTATAACACTCAAAAACGTTATTAATTAAGGCGTAATCGTTTTTGTCGGAGCCGAACAGCTCTAATAAATCAATAAAACCGTCGGGCTTTTCGTCATAGTATTTTTCAAGCACCGAGTCAACGGCATTATTCATAAGAAGCGCCTCTTCGGTGTTATCGAGAATTCTGAAATCGGTTTCAATATCCGAAAGGAAAAAGTTTTCACGCACAAGCGAACCGCAAAAGCTGTCCATAGTTCCTATAACTGCGCTTGACAAAAGCCTTTGCTGGCGTGAAAGATATTCGTTATTTGGGTTTTCTTTAATCTTTTCGCCCAAAGCCTTGTTGATTTTATGGCGAAGTCCCGAAGCGGCGGCGTTAGTAAAGGTTACAATCATAAGCGAATCCGCGGGACATTTATTCGTTTCGTCACAGAGCCTTTGGATTACTCTTTCAACAAGCACCGCCGACTTACCGCTTCCGGCGGCGGCGGAAACGAGAACAGTTCCGTTACGGGATAAAATGGCTTCCTCCTGCCGTTCATTCCATTTCACTGCCAATTTCAGCCACCTCCTCGTAAGCCTCGGTTCTAACCTCGTCATTTTCGTCAATTCCGCATACGGCATAATAATCGCAGTATTCACAGGCGAGCTTGTGACTGCCGTTATCAGTAGGATAAATCGCAATATCGCCCTCGTGAAGCTTCAACGCCATTCGGGAAATTGACTTTTCGATAATCGCTTTGAATTTTTCAAATTCTTCAAGACTTAAAGCGCCCTTTTTGTCGGTTGTTGTAACGGGAATATGTATTCCGCTGTCGGATTTATCCATAGCGAGAATAACCTCGTCATCATTTAAAACGACGCCGCTCATTTTCGTCTTTTTAGCCTTTTCAAGCTCTTTTTGTTCCTCGTCCATAGTCAGATTAACGTTTGAGAAAAGGTCGTTAGCCTTAAAATAAAGCACGCCCGACGGAACAAAATTCGGGAAAAGCTCTTTGCCGTTTTTCCAGAGGGCGAAAAGGTAAATAAACATCTGACAGTTAAGTCCGAATTTAATATCATTTCTGTCAAATTCCTTTGTACCGCTTTTATAATCGACAACGCGAACAAAGCTCTTTTCATCCTTTTTCATAAGGTCAACACGGTCAATATATCCCGAAATTTTAACCTTGCTCCCGTCATCCGCTTCAATTTCATAGGGCTTAACCTGTGAGTCCTCACGGATAGGCAGCTCAAATTCAACGGGCGTAAACTCGCTGAATTCAAACTCCTTTACAAGACGGTCAACAAGCCTTGAAATAATATCGACATGATAGTTATAGTTATAAATAAACTTTGCGCTCTGACCCCTGTTGGAGTCCATATTATCCTTTGCAAAGTCCTCAAGAATCTGTCTTATTTCAATTCTTCTCTGTGAAGAAGGAATTTCGCCTATTGCCCTGCCGTGCTTTTTGATAAGCACCTCAAGGCAGTGGTGAATTATTATACCGCTTAACGCCGCGTCAATTTCAGCCTTTTTCATAGCGGTCACGTTAAGACCGTAGCGACAGAAATAACGGAACGGACATTTATGGTATTCCTCAACTCTTGACGCAGAGAGATACATATTCTTTTTGAAAAGTCGAACAGCAACGTCCTTATCCTTAATTGAGGTTTCTTTCTTATTCGACCCCGAAACTCTTTTCATAGATTCAAGAACTCCGCTGTATTCGGCTTTTGAACCGAAAAAGCTCTTTAACTGATAAGAATAATCTGTTTTATCGTTCCAGGTAGAAGCAAGAGCCGAAAAGGCGCACTGTTCGCTTTCAACAGAGCTTAAATCGCTGTTTTCTTCAAAGCTTTTTTCTTCAACCGACGGGAAAACAGCTTTGACGTTTTCAATAACCTCTGACGGAGAATCCGAACCGGTTTCTTTTGAACCCGAATTATAGAGAAGATAAAGCTTCTTTGAAGCGCTTGTAAGGGCGTGGTAAGCGATATATCTCTCCTCGGCAAATCTTCCGTCGCAGGCGGGAAGAATACCAAGTCCGCTTTCGATTAAAAGTCGTCTTTCGCTTTCAGAGAAAACGCCGTTATTCGGACTGTCTTTTGGAAACTCGCCCTCGTTAAGACCTAAAACGAAAAGATATGACGGTGAAGAAAGACGGCTTCGCTGAGCGTCGGCTACGGCGACGTTATCAAGTCCCTGAGGAACAGCGCCGAGGGTTTCGGCTGAAATAATAATTTCAAAAAGCTCGGCGAACTGTCTGTCGCCTATATCCCCGTTACCCGTAATATTCGCAAGAGTATCAAGCACCTGCATAAGCTTTTCCCATACTCTCGCCTGCTCAAGGGCAACTGCGCTTTCGCCCTTGTCCTCAAGAAAACGGGCGAGCGAATGAAGCTTGGTATCGGCGCCGATATCAATTAAGAATTTATAAACAGCCTCGCTTTTCTGTTTTCCGTCGCCGTTTTTAAAGGCGAAAACAAAATCGCTTATCCATTTATTAACTGTTTTTCTCAGGTCATTAAGACGGGACAGCGTTTCTTCATCCTCTTCCGAAAAATCGGAATTAAAGCCCGAGGGGTTTTTATACCACTCGTTTTTCCATTCGCCCGACTTTACGCTCCAGACGAAGCAATAGGTTTCAAGAAGCGAAATATCGTCGTCATTAAGCGAGGTTAAATCGGTTTTTAAAATCGAGAGAATACTGTCGGTGCTGTTTCCCTTTGAAGCGATTTTAAGGGCGTATCTTACCGCCATAACGAGCGGATTTCTTGAAATCGGCGTGCGGTTGTCCTCAAAGAAGGGAATACCGTATTTTTTAAACATAAACGAGAGAAGCTTGTCATAAGTTCCCGAAGAGCGTTCAAAGACGGCTATATCACGGCAACGGACATTCTCTTCACGCATAAGCCTTTTAATTTCACACGAAACCGCCCGACATTCGTCAAGCCTGCTGTCGCATCTGAAAATGCTTATACTGTTTTCATTTCCGTCATATTCTTCGGGTGAAGAAGCGTAAAGATTTTTTTCAAGGAAACGAAGGTCGTCTGTAAAACGCTCTTTACCGCCGTTTACAAGAACTGTTTTCTTTGTTTCAAGATTGTTGGTCTTTGCAAGCGACAGAAGCTTTTTTGCTGTTTCGTTAATAAACGCAAAGGGAGAATATTTTGAATAAGCGTCAAACGAATCGGTGCAAAGGGTAATATAAACGTCCTTCGCCTGTTTAAGAACGGTATCGACAATCTTCATCTCCTGAGCCGTAAAGCCCGTAAAAGCGTCAAGAAAAACAGTTTTTCCGACAAAGGTATTATCCTTTATCATCTGTTCATTAGCGACGGAAAGAAGATTATAGTCGTCGAAATAACCTTTGTTCATAAAGGCGTCATACGCTTCAAAAACAAGGGATAATTCCTTTAACTTTTCAGAAAGAATACCGCTTGTTTCCCCGGCTTTTTCGTTTAATTCGGACGGAACAACCGAGCACTGTTTCATCTCCTGAATAAAGGAAAGAAGCGTTGAAAGACCGCTGTAGTTTGACTTGCACTTTTTATAAATACTAAGCTTTTCGCCGAGAGAATCGAGAGCAAGGCGAAGAATAACAGCCCTGCCGCCGTCGTCAATTCGGGGTAAGGAAAAATAAGGCGTGTTTTCAATAGCCGAATTTGCAAGACGGGTAAAGCTCAACACCTCAACGCCCATCATATTTTTTGCGCCGACCGACTGAAGAATGGTTTTTTCACTTTCAAAAGAAAACTGCTCGGGCACTAAAAGCAAAAGATTTTTTTCGCCGTTTTTAAGCCTTTCGGAAATCATCTGACGGACATAATCGGTTTTACCGCTTCCTGCCCTGCCGAGTATAAATTCAAGCACGTTTTCACCCCTTTTCCAATTAAGATAATTGTATCATATTTCGTATTATAATACAATAATATATCTTTTTGTGGTTCAAAAAACGGACAGTCAAATGACTGTCCGTTTTTATTATTATTTGCGGGACGTCGGGGACGCCGTCCCCTACAAAAGCACAAATACAACTTATATTACTTATTCTTTTGTCAAGGTTAGAGTTTTGTCGCCCGAAACAAAAGTTACAGTGTTATCCGTTATTTCAGAAACAACCCAATCAGAATCTCCTAATGTATCGCCTTCATATACCGTATATGTTTTTCTTGTTGTTTGAATTGTAGCGGATTTATTACCGTAAGTATCGTATATACCTATAACCTTTGCGCCATCAAGTATATTTTCATCAAACGGGTCTTTACCCTCGTATTCTTCGCCTTTGTCTCTTTCAATTTGCGGAAGAGTTTCAACTAAATTGTTAGAATTAGTAGTAATATTTGTATCTATTTCCGGTTTATTCTTTTTGAAAATAGAAATGCTTCCGAGAAACACAAAAGCAAATATCAACGCAAGAATAATAATTGTAGCTGAAATGATTGAAACTACAATAATAATTGTTTTTTTATTATCCATTGTTATACCCCAGTTCAAACGCCTTTAAATTCATTTCAAGGAATTTTTCGGGGACGGTTTGCTTTATTGCCTCTATCCAGGTTTCCTTCGGTAAATCCATTTTAGAAGCCATAACGCCGATTAAAACAACGTTTACCGCCTTAGGAGAGCCTGCTTCAACGGCAAGTGACAAAGCGTCAATAGAGGTCAGTTTAACGCCTGTTTTCTCAATCGCTTCAAGAACACCGTCAGGATAAACCGCCGTGCCGATTACAACGGGCATAGGGTCTATCTTCTGGGTATTGGCGATAATATTACCGTCCTTTTTAAGATAGGGCAGCCATCTCGCCGCTTCAAGCTGTTCAAAGGCTAAAATCAAATCCGCTTCACCTGGTCCGACAATAGGCGAAGAAACTTCATCGCCGTATTTGACGTAGGTTACAACCGAACCGCCGCGCTGGCTCATACCGTGAACCTCGCTGACCTTAACCTCAAAGCCTGAGTTAAGTAACGCCGCGCCGAGAAGTCGGGATGCAAGTAATGTTCCCTGACCGCCGACGCCGACAATCATTACGCTTTTAGTCTGCATTACTTAACACCTCCTTCAATAGCGTCAAATTTGCACATCTGGGTGCAAACGCCGCAACCTACGCACTGGGTAAAGTCGATTACGCTCTTTTTCTCCTTAATGCTGATTGCGGGACAGCCTATCTTCATACACATTTTACAGCCCGTGCATTTATCGGTATTGACCTTTAAAGGTGGATTATGCTTGACATATTTAAGAAGAGCGCAGGGTCTTCTTGAAATTACTACGGACGGTTCGGGGGTGTTGATTTCTTCCCTTATAACGTCCTCGCACTCCTTAAGATTATACGGGTCAACTACCCTTACCCTGTCGATGCCAACGGCGTTACAGAGCTTTTCAAGGCTTACGGCTGTTGTCGGGTCGCCCTTAATTGTCTTACCCGTTGTCGGGTTATCCTGATGACCCGTCATACCCGTAATGCTGTTATCAAGAATTATAACGGTTGAATTTGACTGATTATAGGCAATATCAATAAGTCCCGTTACGCCCGAGTGCATAAAGGTCGAGTCGCCGATAACCGCAACTGACTTCGTTTCATTTTCGGGGTTAGCCTTATTTCTTCCGTGAAGTCCCGAAACGGAAGCGCCCATACAGACGCAGGTATCGACCATACCGAGCGGCGGCAAAGCGCCGAGAGTATAACAGCCGATATCGCCGCTAACGGCAACCTTTAACTTCTTGAGTGCATAGTAAAGTCCCCTGTGAGGACAGCCAGCGCAAAGCACGGGAGGACGTCCCGGTATTTCAAGGTCGGTCTTTACGTTTTCAACGTCCTTACCGAGAATAACCTTGCGAATAAGTCCCTGGGAATATTCGCCGAGAAGAGTGAATTTTTCCTTTCCGATAACATTAATGCCGTTAATTTTGCAGTGTTCTTCAATAAACGGGTCTAATTCTTCAAGAACATAAACGGTTTCGCAATTATTTACGAAATCCTTAATTTTCTGTACGGGAAGAGGATAAACACAGCCGAGCTTTAAATATGATGCGTTTTTGCCGAGAGCTTCCTTTGCATACTGATAACATATACCCGAAGAAATAATACCGATTTTCTTATCGTTATATTCAACCGTATTAAGCTCGGTTGTTTCAGCCCATTCGGTCTGGTCCTTTATTCTCTGTTCAACGACAACGTGCCTTTTTATAGCCATAGCGGGCATCATAACATATTTCTGTGGGTCCTTGACGCACTCTTTAAGCCCGTTATCAACTCTCTCGCTGATTTCAGCGGCGCTTCTTGAATGGGCAATTCTTGTTGTCAGCCTTAAAATTACGGGCGTATCGAATTTTTCGGAAAGCTCGTATGCCTTTTTTGCAAACGAAAGACATTCGCCCGAGTCTGACGGCTCAAGCATCATAATCTTTGAAGCCTTGGCGTAGTGGCGTGAATCCTGCTCATTCTGCGAGGAATGCATACCCGGGTCGTCGGCTACGGCTATAACCATACCTGCATTAACGCCCGTGTACGAAACGGTGAAAAGCGGATCAGCCGCAACGTTAAGACCGACGTGCTTCATAGCGCAAAAGCTTCTTGCGCCCGCAATTGAAGCGCCTATTGCCGTTTCCATAGCGACCTTTTCATTAGGCGCCCACTCGGAATAAATTTCGTCATACTTCGCAACGCACTCGGTTATTTCCGTGCTCGGAGTGCCGGGGTAGCTTGAAGCGACCCTGAGTCCCGCTTCATAAAGTCCGCGGGCAACCGCTTCGTTGCCTAACATTAGTTTTTTCATTTAATCTATCTCCTGAAAATTAAGATTCGTTTTCTCTTGCGACAAGATTATCTACGCAATACATTTTACGAAGCACGGGCTTTTCAATTTTACCCGTCGGGTTTCTCGGAATATCGGCAAAAATAATCTTTCTCGGTCTTTTATATCTTGCGATTTTAAGACAGAAATCGTTGACCTCGTCCTCGGTGAGCGTATAGCCCTCTTTAACCTCGATAATCGCCGCCGAAATCTCGCCGAGTCTCGGGTCGGGCATACCGATAACGGCAACGTCCTTAATCTCATTCATCTGTCTGAGGAAGTCCTCAATCTGAACGGGATAAATATTCTCGCCGCCGCTTATGATAACGTCTTTTTTACGGTCAACAAGGAAGATAAAGCCGTCCTCATCCTCCTTAGCCATATCGCCCGTGAAGAGCCAGCCGTCCTTTAAGCATTCGTTCGTGGCTTCCTCGTTTCTGTAATAACAGGTCATAACGCCGGGTCCTTTTACGCAAAGCTCGCCGATTTCGCCTCGCGGAACGGTATTTCCGCTCGGGTCAACAATCTTAGTCTGCCAGCCGTAACCTGCAACGCCGATAGCGCCGACCTTATTGATATTTTCAACGCCGAGATGAACGCAACCAGGTCCGATTGATTCGCTAAGTCCGTAGTTCGTATCGTACTGATGGTGCGGGAAAACCTTTTTCCAACGCTTAATAAGCGAGGGCGGAACAGGCTGTGCGCCGATATGCATTAATCTCCACTGAGAAAGCTCATATTTTGAAAGGTCAATTTTTCCGCTGTCTATATCGTCAAGAATATCCTGCGCCCACGGTACAAGAAGCCAGACAATAGTGCATTTTTCCTTAGAAACGGCGTCGAGAATATACTCGGGCTTTGTTCCCTTTAAAAGGACAGCCTTTCCGCCGACAAGAAAGCTTCCGAACCAGTGCATTTTAGCGCCCGTGTGGTAAAGCGGAGGAATACAAAGGAAAACGTCGTCGTGGGTCTGACCGTGATGCGCCTGCTCGCATTTAGCGGAGTGCATAAGGCTTTCGTGATTATGTAAAATCGCTTTCGGGAAACCCGTTGTACCCGACGAAAAATAGATAGCCGCGTCGTCCAAATCGGTTAATTCCACCTCGGGATTCTTGCTCGAAGCGTTAGCCGTAAGCTCGGCGTAGCTATCGGCAAAAGACGGGCAATTGCCCTCTCCCGCATAGAGAAGAAGGCATTTTTTACTAAGCTCGTCCGCAATAGGCTCAAGTCTGCCTATAAACACGGAGCCGAAAACCATAATATCAACCTCGGCAAGCTCGGCGCAATATTTTATTTCATCGGTATCGTATCTGAAGTTAAACGGAACGGCGACAGCGCCCGTTTTGAGAATTCCGAAATAAATCGGAAGCCACTCAAGGCTGTTCATCATAAGTATAGCGACCTTATCGCCTTTGCCGATTCCCCTGCTTAAAAGAAGATTGGCAAAACGGTTCGCCTTTTCGTTAAAGACGCTCCAGGTAATTTCACGTCTGTAAGCCGACGAGTTCTGGGGTTCAATAAGAGAAAACTCTTTCCAGGTTACTCTGTGCTTTTCGTGAATTTCGGGATTAAGCTCTACAAGACAGACCTCGTTTCCGTAAAGTTCACTGTTTTTTTCAAGTATTTTAGTAATAGGCATTTTATATCTACCTCTTTAAAATAGTACAATTAATTTATCACAAATAACGCTTACAGTCAACCGAAATTACTCATTTTCGACTGTACCGTTATAGAAGAAATCATTTACTTTTTTGTCAGTTGTTTTTCCTGTGAAAAGGCTGACAACAAAGCACATACAAATCGAAGCAATCATAGCGATACAAGCGTAAAGCGGGCCCTGAGCCATAAGCTTTAAAACAGCTTCGCTTGTGTTTCCGCAAAGATTCAACACCTTACAGGTTGCGGGAACGAGAGCGATAAAGAAGCCCGTAAGAATACCGGCCCAGGCGCTGATTTTATTGAGCTTTTTATAATAGAGGGCTAAAAGATAAGGAGCGAGGAACGAGCCTGAAATTATACCCCAGGAATAGCTCATCATATCAAGAATCGGGGTTTTTGTATTCGCAACAACATAGGAGAGAACAATAAACAGAACACAGAAGACTTTTGTTAAAACGCCTTTTTTCTTTTCGGGTATTTCCTTCTTTGCCTTTTGGCTTATAAGGTCAATGCTTACAGCCGACGAAGCCGAAAGAGTTACCGAACAGAGAGTTGAAACAGAGGCTGAGAGCAAAAGCACGATTATAACGCCTAAAAGTATAGCGGGGAGCGCCGAATCCCTTAACATTGAGGGAACAATATAATCGGCATTTTCCGGCATATCCTGACCGACGGTATAAAACCTGTGGCAGAGAGAACCGATAAAGTATCCGCCGCCTGCAACAAGGAAAGCAAAGAAGGTTGAAATGATAATTCCCCTTTTAGCCTGCTTGTCGTCTTTTATTCCGAAATATTTTGAAATCATCTGAGGAAGTCCCCAGGTGCCGAAGCTCGTCATTAATACGGTAGCCATAAGCGAAACCCACTGACTGCCGTTAAGCGTAGGCAAACCGCTGTCGGAATTGAGATATTCCCTTAAGCCCTCAAGTCCGCCGACCTGCTTGCTGCGTACAACGCAGACAATAAGAAGAGTAACGCCGACCATCATAACTATTCCCTGAACGAAGTCGGCTCTCGCCTGAACAAGATAACCGCCGAAGAGAATTATAAGCATAGCGAGAACAGCGATTATTATAAGGAAAAGGTCATCATTAATACCTAAAAGCACGTCGGCTATTGAAGCAAGACCCGTATAAACGGAAGCCGAATAAGGGATAAGGAAAATAAAGATAACAGCCGCCGCAAAGGTGCGCATAGCCTTTGAGCCGTAACGGGTCTCGAAGAACTGAGGCATAGTCTGAATTTTAAGGCGGGCGGAAACGTCACGGGTTTTGCGCGCCAGAACAAGCCAAGCAAGAAGCGAACCGAAAACGGCGTTGCCTATACCTGCAAGCACGCCCCATACGCCGAAGGAAAGACCGGTTTTGCCTGCATAACCGACAAACATAACCGCCGAAAAATAGGCTGTTCCGTAAGAGAGAGCCGAAAGCCACGCGCCCGCGTTTCTTCCTCCTACGGTAAAGTCGGAAATACTTTTACTTCTTCTACCCGTAACAATACCTATAACAACAAGCGCGGCAATATAAACCGCAATAGTAATCCATACGCTCAAGTGTTCCATTTGTGATTTACCCCTTTAAAGCTTTTATCTTTTAACGCTTTTAATCGCTAAAGTGAATTTATTATACATTATACTCCCCCTTTCGTCAAGTATTTCGCCTGTTTTTATAATTGATTTTTCTTCGGATTTTTTTATTGAAAAAGGTGTTATGTTAGATTGTTAAAAAAATATATAACTTTTTTGATAAATTATGTTAAACACTACAAAAGTTTGTTAAAAGTTTGTCAATTCGTTGACTTTTATGTTTTTGAGTTGGTATAATTTTGATGTAATAAAAAATAGGAGGCATATTATGTCAAGAGTTTACAATTTTTCGGCAGGTCCTTCAATGTTGCCTGAAGAGGTTTTAAAGCAGGCGGCGGCAGAAATGTTAGACTACAACGGCAGCGGTCAGTCCGTTATGGAAATGAGCCACCGTTCAAAGGTCTACGACGAAATCATTAAGGGCGCAGAAGCGCTTCTTCGTGAGATTATGAATATTCCCGATAACTACAAGGTGCTTTTCCTTCAGGGCGGCGCTTCGGCTCAGTTTTCGGCTATTCCCCTTAACTTTATGAACGGCAGCGGTAAGGCTGACTATGTTATCACGGGTCAGTGGGCTAAAAAGGCTTTTCAGGAGGCTCAGAAGTACGGCGAAGCAAAGGCTGTTGCTTCTTCGGCAGACAAAACCTTCTCCTACATTCCGAAGCTTGACAAAAGCGAGTTTACTCCCGACGCTGACTATTTCTATATCTGTATGAACAACACGATTTACGGAACGGTTTATCATGAGCTTCCCGACACGGGCGACGTTCCGCTTATCGCCGATATTTCATCCTGCTTCCTTTCGGAGCCTATTGACGTTACAAAGTTCGGTATGCTTTACGGCGGCGCTCAGAAGAACGTTGCTCCCGCAGGTCTTGTAATTGCGATTATCCGTGAGGATTTGCTCGGTAACGCAAGAGATATTACGCCGACAATGCTTAACTATAAAATTCAGGCAGACGCAGAGAGCCTTTATAACACTCCCCCCTGCTATACAATCTATATCTGCAAGCTCGTTCTTGAATGGATTAAGAGAACAGGCGGACTTGAGGCTATGAAGGAGAGAAACGAAAAGAAGGCGAAGCTTCTTTACGATTATCTTGACGAAAGCAAAATGTTCCGCGGCACTGTTGTAAAAGAGGACCGTTCGCTTATGAACGTTCCCTTTGTCACCGACAGCGAAGAGCTTAACGCAAAGTTCGTTAAGGAAGCGACTCAAGCGGGTCTTGTAAACCTCAAGGGTCACAGAACCGTAGGCGGTATGAGAGCTTCAATCTACAACGCTATGCCTTACGAGGGCGTTGAAAAGCTTGTTAACTTTATGAAAGAATTTGAAAAGAATAATTCGTAAGAGGTAAGAACAATGTATGATATTTTAACTTTAAACAAGATTTCTCAGAACGGTCTTGACAAGTTTGACGAAAAATATAATTGCAGTACGGAAATTGAAAATCCCGACGCAATACTTGTCCGTTCGGCTTCAATGCACGAAATGAAGCTCAGCGACAAAACCCTCGCAGTAGCGAGAGCAGGCGCAGGCGTAAACAACATTCCCGTTAAGGATTTCAGCGAGCAGGGCGTTGTTGTTTTCAACACCCCCGGCGCTAACGCAAACGCAGTTAAAGAGCTTGTACTCTGCGGTCTTTTCCTCTCTTCAAGAAAAATCGTCAACGGCATTGAATGGGCTCAGACCTTAAAGGGCGAGGAAGAAGTCGGCAAAAAGGTTGAAAAGGGCAAATCGGCTTTTGTAGGCCCTGAAATCAAGGGCAAAAAGCTCGGCGTTATAGGTCTCGGCGCAATAGGCATTCTCGTCGCCAACGCCGCTGAAAAACTCGGCATGAAGGTTTACGGCTATGACCCGTATCTTTCGGTCGACGCCGCATGGAACCTCTCGCGTTCAATTATTCACGCCCCGTCGGTTGAAGATATTTATAAAGAATGTGACTACATTACAATCCACATTCCGCTTCTTGACAGCACAAGGGATTTCATCAACGCAGCGGCAATCGCTCAGATGAAGGACGGGGTAAGAATTCTTAACTTCGCAAGAGACGCTCTTGTTAATTCAAAAGATATTATCGAGGCTCTCGGCACCGGTAAGGTCGCTTCATACGCAACCGATTTTCCGACTGAAGAACTGCTCGGCGTTTCGGGAGTTATAGCTATTCCCCACCTCGGCGCCTCAACACCCGAATCCGAAGAAAACTGCGCAATAATGGCGGTTAAACAGCTTCGTGATTTCATTGAAAACGGCAACATCAAAAACTCGGTTAATCTTCCCAATGTAGAAGCTCCGAGAACCCACAGAACAAGAGTAGCGATTATTCACCGCAACATTCCCAACGTTCTCAGCACAATTCTTCCCGCTGTTTCGGCAGGCGGAATTAACATTGACAATATGGTCAATAAATCGAAGAACGAATACGCCTACACGCTTATCGACGTTGACGGCGAAGTTACCGACGAATCGCTCACAGAGCTTAAAAAGGTTCCCGGCATTATCCGTATCCGTATAATCAAATAAAAAATAAAACAAAAAACAAGCAGTGAATTAATTTTCACTGCTTGTTTTTATTTCCGCCTTTTTTCTCGGTTTATAATAATGGCGTTTTCTTTTTTTATTCTTATTTTCCTTATCCTTTTCGGTGATTTCGCTGGTTGTGTACCTTATATCAAGGTGGTCGTAGTATTTTTTAAATCTTACTGCGTAATGAAGCTCTGCGCCGCAATTTTCACATTTGAAATCCGCCTTGAAATACTGATTTGAGTATTTCCAATCGGTCTGTCTGACGGTCATTTCACCGCATTTTATACATTTACATTCAAGCAACTGCTTATCGACAAGCGGATGGTTAATGTTACTGATTGCGTGGGGCTTAAACTCAAGCCTGTGGTAAAACTGACTGTCGCAGATTTTAATGTAGGTGTTCAGTTTTTCCTGTGAAAACACCTTTCTGAAACAATCGGCAGAAAGAACGCTGTCGTCAAGCGCTCTGTGATGGGGATACAAATCGGGGTTGATTCCGAGCTTTTCAGCCGCCATACTCAAGCCCACCTGCTGTGACGAGGGAACGTCGATAAAGCTCTGGCAGTATTTCTGTAAGTCGGCATATTTCCCCGCAAATGGAAGAACCGAGGTTCCGAAATAATACCTGTAATTGCTTATAAGCGTTCTTATGTCGCCGTCTGCCCAGGTAAGCACCGTTGTCGGCTCATCGCCTATCCAGTCGCCGAACTGTTCAATAACGTTCTGAAAAAAGTCGCCCGTATTAATTTCTTCATTCGTAAGGTTTGTGAGCTTTTTAACCCTGCCCTGAAGCTTTCGGCCTATCTGCGGCTTAACGAGTTCCGAAAAGGTATCGACTGTTTTAAGCTTTTCGTCAAGCTTAACCGCGCCAATCTCAATTATCTCGTTAATAAAGCCGCCGAGTCGCTTGCAGTAGGTGTTATTCCACTCCAAATCCATAATAATATATTGCATATTAAACCAGCTTTATATAGGAATTAATTTAAAATGTTAAAAAAAATATACCACAACGGAAGTGAAAGTTCAACTACAATATGGCAATAATTGTATTTTTATCGACATTTTTTAAGGCAAGAGAAAAATCGAAGGAGTTGAATTTTTCATCCTCGAATAAATCCTTTAAAGGACATAGGACAAACGACCTATCCTTTATTCTCGGGTGAGGAACAGTCAGTTCTTCGCTTTCGATTTTTTCGTCGTCATAGAGCAAAAGGTCAAGGTCAATTATACGAGGGCCGTTTTTAAACTCCCTTATTCTGCCGAGCGCCGCTTCAATACCAAGAAGCGCGCCGAGAAGCGCGTGAGGGCTGAATACAGTTTCGATAAGAATACAGCAGTTATAAAAATTCTGCTGGTCCTTATATCCCCATGGCTCGGTTTCATAAAGACGCGAGCATTTAAGTATTTCGGTTTCAGGCAAGAGCGACAAAGCTTCAAGGGCTTCTCTGATATTCTTTTCCCTGTCGCCGATATTGGTGCCTATTCCTATAACAGCCTTACTCATTTCCTGACCTTTCTATCTTAACGCTTACATAGCCGAAATCCGCTTTAATAGGCGCGTCGGGCTTTTTAACCTCGACCGTTACCCTTTTGATTTTCGGGAAAGAATTGAGAAGCTCGTCCGCTACCCTCTGCGCCGCGCGTTCAATTAAATCGTCCGTCTGTGAAGTGAAAACGGCAGTCGCGGTTTTAATAATTTTAGCATAGCTTACCGTGTCGTCAACATTGTCGCTCTGACACGGCAGGGATAAATCAAGAAACGAGTCAATATCCAGAACAAAATACTGACCGTCTCTTTTTTCAAAATCGTTTACGCCGTGCGAGGCAAATATTTTTAAATTTTTAACCGAAATGCAGTCCATATTTACCTCCTGAAAATTGCGTCCGCCGTTCTTGCGGCAAGGACGTTTTCCTTAACGTGATGAACCCTGATAAAATCGGTTTTGCCCATTATTGCGGCTGTGTTCGCAGAAATAGTTCCGTAAACTAAATCCTCGCCCTCGCAAAGGGAGGTGTTTTTGATTACCCGTTTACATGACAGGGCTGTCATAAGTGCAATTCCGTCACGTTTAAGAAGATTTATATTTCTTATTAATTCAAGGTTGTCGTCATTCCCTTTACCGAAGCCTATTCCCATATCGAGCATTATCTGATTTTTGTAAATCCCGAAAGAAAGGCATTTTGAAATTGTTTCGTCAAAAAATCGGTTTACGCTTTCAACGACCTTTCCGCCGTAGTCAAGCTCGGTAGACGAATCACTTTCGCCCGTATGGGTTATAATCCAGCCTGCGTTGTATTTTTTAACAACCTCAGCCATTTTTTCATTGAAAACCCCGCTGACGTCATTAATGATTTTCGCCCCGTTTTCAAGGGCAAATTCAGCGACTGACGGGTAAAACGTATCAACCGAAACGGGAATATCAACTCTCTCGGTAATTCTTTTAAGTACGGGCGACAAAAGGCTTATTTCTTCTTCAGCGGTCTTTTCTGTGTGACCCGGTCTTGTGGACTGAGCGCCTATATCAATAATATCAGCGCCTTCAAGACAGATTTTGTCAGCCCTTTTTAACTGAGAAGCTTTATCAACATACCTCCCGCCGTCAAAAAAGGAATCCTCGGTGATATTCAATATTCCCATTATGTAGGTTTTTTCGCCTAAGGGAAACGAAAAGCCTTTACCGCCGAAACAGTTCATTTTATTCGCCTCCGAAAAGACTCATAACCTCTGCCCTTGTTCTCGCGTCGCTTCTCATACAACCTCTTAAAGCGGAGGTTCTTGTAACAGCGCCCGCCGCGCGGATACCGCGCATAGTCATACAAAGATGCTCGGCTTCAACAAGAACGGCAACGCCCTTCGGGTGAAGATTATCTTCAAGAAAAACGGCTATCTGGGAAGTAAGCCTTTCCTGAAGCTGAGGACGTTTTGAATAAAAGTCAACTATTCTCGCGAGCTTTGAAAGCCCGAGGACCTTTCCGTCGGACGGGATATAGGCAATATGAGCCTTTCCGATAAACGGAAGCAGATGATGCTCGCACATTGAGTAAAGAGGAATATCCTTAACGATTACCATTTCGTCGTTTTTGCCCTCGTTAAAGAGCTTTAAATGCTTTTCGGCGCTTCCCTCAAGCCCTGCAAAAACCTCTTCATACATTCTCGCAACTCTTGCCGGAGTTTCCTGTAAGCCCTCTCTGTCGGGGTCCTCGCCGATAGCTATAAGAATTTCCCTTACTGCGTTTTCAATTCGCTGTTTATCCATTATCTGTCACCTCCGAATAAGAAACACAAACTGTTTTATTGCGTGAACTGTCGTTTATAAAAGCGTTTGCGGTTTTGCTGACAAGACTGAAATCCTTTGCGGAAATATTAGTATTTACGAGATTGATAAGTGAATCAAAGCTGTCCTGGTCGGCAGAGAGCTTACCGCTGTTGAGATAATAGTCAATTATCTCGGCGGTCAGGTTTCCCCTGCCGTCACTATCAAGATATTTATAATAACTTAAAACCGTTTCGCCCGTAGCCGACTGAACTCCCTCTTCAAGAAAAAGAACAAAGTCCTTTCCCTTGTAGTTGACTTTTTCGTCCGAGGTTATTTCAACGTCACCGAGATATGACATAACACGTTTGAAATTGCTTTCGGTTACGTCTATAAAACGGTCAACCTTTATACCGTAGCTTTTTTCAATCGCCTGCCCTATTCCGAGAGCGCCGCCCGTAAGATAAATATCGGAAAACGATTTAGTCTTTCCGTCAAAGCTGACAACCGTTTCGTTGTCGAAGGGAATTACCGATATCTGTTTTTCATCCATATTGAGATTGAGAACCGAGAAAAAGTCGAGTTCCCTGTCGCTTGTTGAGCAAACGGCAAGCACAGTCGCTTTTCCCGAGTAATTTTCAGGTGAAGTTACGCTTTCGGACGAGGTTTCTTCGGTAGTTGCGGTGGTTTTTCTGTCAACGAGATTGCTTAATTTAAAGTTGACCTTTTTAAGCAATATCAAAAAAGAAATAGCCGCAAGCACCAGAGAAAACGATAAAAACGCTATAATAAAGGTGGCGACGGTTTTTTTATGCTTTTTTCTCTCCTGATTAAACTGCAAGGAGGTTTTCTGTCTATTATTCAAGCCACACACCCCTTTTCAAATTATTATACCATACAAATAAATAAAACTCAATGCACTAAACGCACTGAGTTTTATTATTTGAAAATATTTAAGAATTATCCTGCGTTACTCTTTGACCTGATAATCTTCGGCTCGCTTTCGCCCCTGACGCACTCGGCTGTAATAACAACCTTTGTTATAGACGCGTCGGACGGAGCCGAATACATAGTCGGCATCAAAACAGACTCCATAATTGAGCGAAGTCCCCTTGCGCCCGTGTTCTTTTCAAGCGTCAAATCAGCAACCGCTTCAAGCGCTTCGTCGGTAAATTCAAGCTCAACGCCGTCCATATCCAGAAGCGCCTCAAACTGCTTTACAATAGCGTTTTTCGGCTCTTTAAGAATTCGTACCAAAGCGTCTCTGTCAAGCGGCGAAAGAGCCGTTATAACGGGAATTCGACCGACAAGCTCGGGTATAAGCCCGAATTTGACCAAATCCTGCGGAATTACCTGAGAAAGCAATTCTTCGGTATTCTGATTTTTAGTTGTATCAACGTCACGGTTGAAGCCGAGCGAGGAATTATGAACCCGTTTTTCAACTATTTTTTCAATCCCGTCAAACGCACCTGCGCAGATGAAGAGAATATTTGACGTGTCAACCTGAATGAAATCCTGCTGAGGATGCTTTCTTCCGCCCTGGGGAGGAACGTTTGAAACAGTACCCTCAAGAATTTTGAGAAGCGCCTGCTGAACACCCTCGCCGCTTACGTCACGGGTAATGGATGTGTTTTCGCTCTTCCTGCCGATTTTATCAATTTCATCGACATAGATTATTCCGCGTTCAGCCTTTTCAATATCGTAATCCGCCGCCTGAATAAGACGAAGAAGAATGTTTTCAACGTCCTCGCCGACATAGCCCGCCTCGGTAAGAGTTGTAGCGTCGGCAATAGCGAACGGTACGTCAAGAATTTTGGCAAGCGTCTGGGCAAGCATTGTTTTGCCGACGCCCGTAGGTCCTAAAAGCAGGATATTGCTCTTCTGCAAATCGACCTTGGTCTGAGAGCCTCGGTATATTCTTTTGTAATGGTTATAAACCGCAACGGAAAGCGCAACCTTAGCGTTATCCTGACCGATTACATATTCGTCAAGCTTTTCCTTTAACTCTTTCGGAGTAGGAAGGTTTTTGAAATCGGTCTTATTTCTGGAACTCTTAACCTTCTGAGGCACTTCTTCTTCAATAATCGACATACAAACGCCGATACATTCGTCACAAATGCAGACGTTCGGGCCTGCTATGAGCTTTGAAACCTGATTCTGCGTTTTGCCGCAGAACGAGCAGTGAAGCGTCTTTTCTTTATTGTCATTATCTCTTGCCATTGAGCATTCTCCTGAAGAAAATAATTATCTCTTTTCAATAACCTTGTCAACCAGACCGTATTCAAGAGCTTCTTTAGCTGTCATAAAATTATCTCTTTCGGTATCAGCCGCAATAACCTCAAGGGGCTTGCCTGTGTTTTCGGCAAGAATTCTGTTGAGATTGGCCTTGATGCGAAGGATATGGTTAGCGGTTATTTCAATATCGGTAGCCTGACCCTGAGCGCCGCCTGACGGCTGGTGAATCATAATTTCACTGTTGGGAAGAGCAAATCTTTTACCCTTTGCGCCCGAAGAAAGCAGGAACGCGCCCATACTTGCGGCAAGACCGATACAAATAGTAGAAACATCACATTTGATGTACTGCATTGTATCGTAAATCGCCATACCTGCGGTAACAGAGCCGCCGGGAGAATTGATATAAAGGCTTATATCCTTTTCGCTGTCCTGTCCCTCAAGGTATAAAAGCTGGGCAACTACAAGAGAAGCCGTAGCGTCGTTTACCTCGTCGGATAAAACGATAATTCTGTCATTGAGAAGACGTGAAAAAATATCGTAGCTTCTTTCGCCTCTGTTAGTCTGTTCAACTACGTAAGGAACTAATGCCATAATTTTCACTCCTTTAAATATAATCGTACTAATTATTGGTTAAAACCCGAAGAAATAATCAGATTATTTCTTCTCCTCGGTCTTTTTTGTTGTCTTTTTTGCAGGAGCCTTTTTCTCGGCTGCTTTCTTTTCAGCGGGCTTCTTTTCAGCAGCGGCTGCTTTCTTTGCAGCAGGCTTCTTTTCGGCGGCAGGCTTCTTTTCAGCGGCAGCCTTCTTAGCGGGAGCCTTCTTTGCGGCAGGCTTCTTCTCTTCGTCAGCCTTTTCAGCCTTTTCAGCAGTCTTCTTTGCCGCTGCGGGTTTATCGGCAACTGCGTTTTCTTTGATAAGGTCGATAGCAGTAGCTCTTACGATATCGCCGGTGATATTCTCGGCGGGAAGAGCCTTCTTAATCTGCTCAACGTCCATATTATACATTTCGGAAAGCTTTTTGTATTCAGCTTCGATTGCTTCCTCGGTAGCTTCAATCTTTTCTTTCTTAACGATTTCGTCAAGAGCGAGGTTGAGCTTAACCTCCTTAAGAGCCTTTTCCTTGAAGCTGTCGCGAAGAGCGGCGTTATCCATACCTGTATACTGGAGGTATGTGTCAAGGCTCAAGCCCTGCATTGAAAGACGGTAACCGAAATCATTGATATCCGAATCAATCTGGCTGTCAACCATCTGCTCGGGGATTTCAGCCTTAATGCCCTCGGCAACCTTTTCGAGAAGCGCGTTTGTAAAGTCAATATCAGCGTTCTCTTCACGGCGCTTTTTAATATCTTCCTTGATGCTCTTCTTGAGTTCGTCAAGAGTATCGAACTCGCTTACGTCCATAGCGAAGTCGTCGTCAAGAGCCGGAAGCTCTTTCTTCTTGATTTCGTGAAGCTTAATCTTGAAAACAGCTTCCTTGCCTGCAAGCTCGGCTGAACCGTAGTCACCGGGGAAGGTAACGATAACGTCAAATTCTTCGTCAGCCTTATGGCCGATAACCTGGTCTTCAAAGCCGGGGATGAATGTATTTGAACCGATTTCGAGTTCATAGTTTTCGCCCTTGCCGCCCTCGAAAGCCTTTCCGTCCTGGAAGCCTTCAAAGTCGATTACGGCGATATCGCCCTTCTTAACGGCGCGGTCTTCGACAGTAACTGTTCTTGAATTCTGTTCACGAAGTCTTTCAAGCTCAGCCTTAACGTCCTCAGCGGTGACCTTAACAGCCTTTTTCTCAGCCTTAACGCCCTTATACTTACCGAGCTTAACCTCGGGCTTAACAACAACCTTAAGTGAAAACTCAACGCCCTCCTTGCCGATTTTTTCAACGTTTACATCGTAGGGAGAAGCAACAATTTCAAGCTTCGCTTCATCAATAGCGGCTGAAACAACCTCGGGATAAAGCTCGTCAAAAGCGTCCTCATAAAATACGCCCTGACCGTAAACCTTTTCGATTAACGCTCTGGGAGCCTTGCCCTTTCTGAAGCCCTGAACGGTGATTTTCTTTCTCTGCTTACGGTATGCCTTTTCAACGGCAGCCTCAAACTGCTCGGCGTCAACCATAATCTCAAGCTCATAGACGTTTGTTTCAACGTTCTTTGATGATTTTAAACTCATTAATAATTCCTCCATATTTGTATATAATTATATATATGCAAATTAGTATTATAACAGATAGTTACAAATATTTCCACCATTTTTTTATTATTTTATTTTTTCTATCAATTTCGGGCAGAATTTAAGGTAGTCGCCCGAGATTAACGAGAAAGCTATTCCGTCGCTTTCGCCCTGAAAAGCGTATTTATGCGCCTCGCCGTGAAGGTGGGCATAGTAACAGCGACTTACTCCCCTTTTAACAAGGGTCTGATAGATTTCTTCACACCTTGCGTTTCTTGTAATCGGCGGATAATGAAGAAACACGATAGGCTCTTTTCCCGTCTTTTCGGCTTCGTCAATGGATTTATTAAGCCTGCCGACTTCTCTCTGAATAAGCTTTTCCTGTTCGGGGCTTTCGTCGTCAAAAAACCAGCCTCTTGTTCCGCAGACGCAAAAATCGCCGACCTCGAAGGCGTTGTTGAAAAGAATACTTATTGTGTTGAGCGAATTTTCGCTTAAAAATTTTTCCATTTTCGTTTTTGTTTCCCACCAGTAATCGTGATTGCCCTTTAAAAAGATTTTTTTACCCGGCAAGGAATTGATAAACGAAAAATCCTTTACCGTATCTTCAAGGTGCATTTCCCACGAAATATCGCCCGCAATAACAACCGTATCCTCATCCTTTACGAGAGCGCGCCAGTTCTTCTCCAACCGACTGACATAATCGTTCCAGCCGTTGAAGATATCCATAGGCTTATTTGTGCGAAGCGACAGATGAGTGTCGCCTAAAGCAAATAATGACATAAATAAACTCCGAAAAAGAAAGAATAATAAGAGTGCGGAGGTGAAAAAATGAAAAGCAACAATAAAATAAGCTGTGAAGCCGAAAACTGCCTTTACCACAAGGGAAAAACAACCTGCACCGCAGAGGAAATCAAGGTGGGCTGTCACAGCGCCTGCTGTTGTGACGATACAAGATGCTCAAGCTTCAAAATAAGGGAGCCTGTTACCCGCAACTACGTCACACCCACCTGATAATAAAAGCTGAGGACGCTAAGCGTCCTCTTTTTCAGTTATATTCCGAGCATATCGAGAACAACCTTCGGCATATCCTCTTTATTCGCCACGTTATTGAATCTCGGCGTTTTGTTTTTAAGAGAAGCCAGCTGAGACGGAACCTCAACGCCGGTAAACTCGTTTAACTCCTCAACCATTGAGAACTCGTCGGTTGAGCTTATTTCGCTTTTAACGGCGCTTAAAACCGCTTTTGAGAACTTATAGGGGTTAGCGGTCGAAGCGATAACCATAGGCGTTTTATCGCCCGTTTTTTCAATATAGGCGTTCGCTACGTTCACCGCAACGGCAGTATGCGTATCGCACAGATAATTATATTTTTCGTAAAGCTCTTTAATGGTTTTGAGTGTTTCTTCGTCATCACAGCAGCCCGCCGCAAAATCACTCTGCAAAGCGGAAAGGACTTCTTCCGAAACCTTATATTTTCCGTCAGCGCTTAACTGCTTCATAAGAGAAGCAATCTCTTCGTCATTCTTACCCGAAAGCAGGAACAGAAGCCTTTCGAGGTTTGAGGAAATAAGAATATCCATTGACGGCGAAGAAGTCATAAAGAACTCGCGGTTTCTGTCGTAAACGCCCGTGTTGATAAAGTCGGTAAGAACTCTGTTTTTATTTGAAGCGCAGATGAGCTTATTAATCGGAACACCCATCTGTTTAGCGTAATAAGCGGCAAGAATATTACCGAAATTACCCGTCGGAACAACAACGTTCATCTTTTCGCCGAGTTTAATTTCACCGTTTTCAATCATATCGCAATAAGCGGATACATAATAGACAATCTGAGGAACAAGACGTCCCCAGTTGATTGAATTGGCGGACGAGAACGAAAGAGAATTCGCCCTGAACTTTTCTTCAATTTCCTTATTCGTAAAGATAGCCTTTACGCCGTTCTGCGCGTCGTCAAAATTACCTCTTATAGCGCAAACGCTTACGTTATTACCCTCCTGAGTTGTCATCTGGAGCTTCTGCATCGGGCTGACTCCGTCAACGGGATAGAAAACAAGAATTCTTGTATTCGGAACATCTTTAAAGCCCTCAAGAGCCGCTTTACCCGTATCACCCGAGGTTGCGACAAGAATAACAATCTCCTCGTCGGGACAAGCCTTTTTAGCGGAAACGGTTAAAAGATAAGGAAGAAGCTGAAGCGCCATATCCTTGAAAGCGCAGGTCGGCCCTCTCCAGAGCTCTATAAGGCTGACGTTGTCGTAAACCTTAACCGTCGGCGCAACCTTTTCGGACGAGAATTTGCCCGCCTTATACGCATTATCAACGCAGAAATCAAGTTCATCCTCGGAAAAATCGGTGAGATAAAGCTTTAAAATTTCCTTTGCCCTTGAAATATAGTCAAGGGAAATAAGCTCTTCGATTTTTTCAAGCGACAGACTCGGTATGGTTTCGGGTACGAAAAGTCCGCCCTCGGCGGAAATGCCCTTGGCTATTGCCTGCGATGAAGAAAGGCTTATGCTCCTGTCTCTCGTGCTGATATACTTCATATATTCCTCCTATGCCCTTAAAATCATTCAAAGGCGTTTTCAATCAAGTTAATACTTTTAACCTCGCCGTTATCCATTATGACCTCCGCAATATCGAAACGCGGCTGAAGCGAAGTCGGATTTTGGGATAAAAAGACCTTTGCGGTTGAAATAATCTTATTCCTTTTTGAAACCGTTACCGAATCGGCAGGGTTGAACATCTGACCCGGCGCTCTTGTCTTGACCTCGACGAAGCAAATATACTTTTTATTCTCCGAAACAATATCAATTTCGCCGAAGCGCGAATGAAAATTAGCGGCGACGATATTGTAACCGTTCTTTCGTAAGTACCTTGCGGTTTCAAGCTCGCCGAGCTTTCCCGTATCCGAGCTATTCATTGTTATCACCGAGAATCTTTTTAAGAAAGCTTCTTCTGTGTACGGGCGAAACGCCGTATTTTTCAATACATTCGTAATGAAGCTTTGTTCCGTAGCCCTTATGGCGGGCGAACTGATATTCGGGGTATTTTTTATCAAGCTCAAGCATATATCTGTCACGGCTGACCTTCGCAAGAATTGAAGCCGCCGCAATAGACGGAGAAATTGAATCGCCCTTGACAATACAAAGCTCTTTAATACCGGTATTCGGATACTGATTTCCGTCAACAAGAGCAAAATCCGCTTTAACCGAAAGGTTTTCAACAGCCTTTCTCATAGCGACAAAATCAGCCTGAAGAATATTGATTTCGTCAATCGTTTTTTCGTCGACGGAAGCGACTGAATAAGCAATCGCCTTTTCTTTTATAACGTCAAAAAGCTTTTCACGCTTTTTTTCGGTAAGCTTTTTTGAATCGTCAAGACCCTCGATTTCACAGTCCACAGGCAAAATAACAGCGGCGGCAAACACGGGTCCCGCAAGAGGTCCCCTGCCCGCCTCGTCAATTCCGCAAACTGTCTTTGCGCCGTTTTCAATTGCCTGCTTCTCATAAGAATAATCCATAATTCAAGGTCTTTCAAACGTTATTTTACCGAGCTTTCCGCCTCGGAATTCATCAAGCAGCATAACCGATACTCTTTCATAGTCGATTTCGCCGCCTGAAATGAGCATACCTCTTTTTTTACCAATCATATCCATAATTTCAAAGATTTGTTTATCTTCAAAATCGGTTATTTTATATCTTTCGGCGAGTCTGTCGGGATAATCTCTTTTAAGAACCTCAATAAGCCTTGCGGCAAGCGATTCAAGGTCAATTACCGTATCCTTAACCGAGCCGATAAACGCTAATTTATCGCCTACGGCGGGGTCGTCGAATTTAGGCCATAATACGCCGGGAGTGTCAAGTAACTCAAGTCCGTTGCCGATTGCGAACCACTGGTTGCTTCTCGTTACGCCCGCCTTATCGGCAACCTTAGCCTTCTGGGCGCCCGCCATTCGGTTTATAAACGAGGACTTACCCGTGTTGGGAATACCGACAACCATAACTCTCAAAGGTTTTCCGACCATTCCCTTTGCACTGTTTTTTTCTATTTTTCCCTTTAGTAATTCCTTAACCTTGGGGGCGAACTTATTTAAGCCCTTTCCGCTTCGGCAGTCAACGGGAATGGCGGCAATATTCTGCTTTTCATAAAATGAAATCCATTTGTCCGTCGCCCTGTCGTCCGCCACGTCGCATTTATTAAGCAAAATGATATGAGGCTTTGAGCCTATCATCTCTTTTATTTCGGGATTGCGGCTGCTCTCGGGTATTCTTGCGTCAACGAGCTCGGCTACAAGGTCAACCTGTGAAAGACATTCCTTGATAAGCCGCCTTGTTTTTGCCATGTGCCCGGGAAACCACTGAACAGTCTGCTTCTGAAAATCACTCATAATCCTTACCCGCAACCTTTTTGAAGCCGAAGCCGTCAAGCTTTAAAACAGCCTTGCCGACTATGTAATCGGTCTGAATAAAGCCGACCGAATTAAAACGGCTGTCAGTTGAGTTATTACGGTTATCGCCCATAGCGAAAACGCAACCCTCGGGAACAGTTACGGGGTAATTCAGGTCGCCCGTAACATAGGTCGGTTCAAGAGTATAGGGTTCGTCAAGGGCAACGCCGTCCACATAGACCTTTCCCTCAAGCGGGTTAATATCCACCTGCTGACCCTCGGTTGCGACAACTCTTTTTACAAGATTTAAGTGCATGGCGTTGGGCTGTGAAATGATTATAACGTCGCCCTGCTCGGGGGTATAGGCGAAAACCCTTACAATGACCTTTTCACCGTCAAGAAGATTCGGGTTCATAGAGTCGCCTCTGACTACGCTCGTTCTGAAAAGAAAGGTAAATATAACGAATATGATTAAAAAAGCGAGCACTAAAACCGAAACGATATAATAAGCCTTGTCAACAATAAAACTTTTAGTCTTTTCCATTTTTTACTCCACTCTGAAATCGCCCAGGGGATAAAGTCGAGCCTCGGCGGTTCCGAGAATATAACCGTATTTTATGAAGCCGACAATATTTGAACGGCTGTCTATAGAATTGTTTCTGTTATCGCCCATTACGAAATAGCAGTTGTCGGGAACAGTAATCGGGAAAGCGATATCGAACTGTCTCTGGGTCGGTTCGGCAATAAAAGGCTCGTGAATGACCTCGCCGTTAATCGTTACAATGCCCTCGGAGAAATTGATGTCAACCGTATCTCCGCCGACGGCGATAACTCTTTTAACAAGCGGCTCGTTAAGGGCGTTAGGTTGTGTAATTATTACGATATCCCCTCTTTTGATATTCGTGCTTATTGACTTTACGGCAAGCCAGTTTCCGTCCTTTAAGGTCGGTTGCATTGAATTACCCTCAACAGCGGCAATTCTGAAAACAAAAGCGAATACAAGGAACACGAAAATAATAGCCAGTATGAGAGAATCACTCCACTCATAAATGACTTTCCAGAAGCGTGAAACCCTGACGATATCCTCGTCCGAAACGCTTTCAAAAGAAACGATTGTATCCTTCGTCCTTCTCATTTTTAATCACAACCTTTCAAACTATCATTATATACTATATTATTGAAAAATAAAAGAGAAAAAATCAAAAAAAGGACAGATTTTTCAATCTGTCCTTTTGAATTTTTTATATATTTTATGCAAGGCGGGCAACCATATACATAATTGCCGTTGCGTCGTCCTCGGTTATTTCCTTATCGCCGTTGAAATCGGCAAGCATTAAGGCAAGTTCGTCAAACTCGCAAAGTCCTTTTGAATACCTGAGAACCTGTCTTGCATCAATGAGGTCAACATAGCCGTCATGGTTAACATCGCCGGCTTCCATATCAAGCGGATGAAGAAGCTTGATATCCTCTTCGTAAATATTGAACTGAGGATAAAGCGGATTGGAGTCAATATCCATCTGCTTATCAGCAGTCATAAGCCAGATATAAATATTATTATTGTTGCTTTCGATATCAAAACCGACGTGATACATATCCTTTATAAACCAGGTGTTATCGGGAAGAAGACAGGTTGAAGCGTCGATTATGCCGTCGGAGGAAAGATAATTCTTATCCGACTCAACCGCCTGCTCATAAAAGCCCTCCTCTTCTGCGAGGACCGTACCGAGATTCGCAACCGTAGCAAAGCCCGAGGTATGTCTTGTTTCGATAACCGTATCGGCGCTGTAGTTCGCTTTCGGAGTAATAGGCGCAATCTGGAGGTTGTAGTTTGAAACAATCGCAACCTTAACGCCCGAAGCCTTTGCCGCCTTTAAGATATCGCCGATTTTACTCTGAACGTTATAATGATAATTATCAATTACGCCCTCAAACGACGGGTCGGCGCCTGCAAGCATAGTCTGTTTCGCTTCTTCATATACATCGTCGGCAACGAACGACCAGATTGACGGGTTGTAAGCGAAAATCGGAATAAGAACCTCGTCATAAACTCTGTCAAGCTGTTCTTCGATGACAGTTCCGAGAAGCGGAACGAGCTGCTTGAGAAGACCTGTCATTTCAATAACCTTGGCAACGCCGGGAACGGTAATAAGCTGGTCAATAAGTCTCTGAGCGCCTTCTTCATCAAGAACAACTCTTTTACAGAAGAGCTCGCCTACCATATCAACGCCCGTGAATGCCGAAGAAATCATCGTTACGTTACTTACATCAGCATAGCCGTACTTTGCAAGATAAGCCGATACCATAACGCCGCCCATTGAGATAGCCGCAATAGAAACCTTATCATAGCCCGTTGTTACTTTGATATGCTGAACATATTCGTTAATTTCGTCCGCAATTACCAACGGGTCAAGACGCCAGTCAAGTCCGTAAACATAGACCTTTTCGGCGCCGACAGCGTCAACGGTTGCGAGAAGCAAATCCTTATCCATAGCGTCAGCGCAGTTGACATTCTCTATGCCCTCAACCGCAACTGACTCCTTAAACTGATATTTAAGGTGAACGCCATGGTCGGCTACGCTTCCGTCGGGGTTACAGGTAAGAGGCGAAAGCCAATCCTGGAACGCGGGAATAAGCGAATCCATAAGAGCGTCAGAATCCCTGTCAACAAGGAACTTCGCAACAGAGGGAAGAACCTTTGTTACAAGAGAGGTTGTCTGACTGTTGTCAAGCGGGAAAACGTTCTGCTCGTTACTGTCAACGAGAGTGAACTCCGAAATACCGTTAACGATTAAAACGGGATTTGCGTTGCTCTTCGCTTCAGCGGCAAATGCGGGAAGCATAAGCGTAGCGAGAAGAACAACCGTAAGCAAAACACTGATTATTTTTTTACTCACAAAAACTCCTCCTTAAAGAGAAATCATACTTTAACATTATGATTATAACAAATAATAATAAAAAATACAAGTAAAAAAGTCCGTTTAGGGCGACACCGATAAGGAGGTTTAAGCCCTAAAACGGACATTTTTCCGCTATAACGGCTTCAAAAACGGGGTTAAGGCACAAAGCATTAACCCCGTTTTATTCATTGTTCTAACGAAAAACTGTCTCATTTTAGGGTGCGAAGCAGTTTTGGCAAAGTAATTTTAGTTCATAAAGTGATTACAAAATCCCCTGCATACTTGCGTATTCAGGGGATTTTTAATTGCTTTAGGGACAAAAGGACAAAGCCAAAACCTAAACATCCTTATCGGTGTCGCCCTTTTCAACGAGCTTTATTAAATATATTTTTAATATGCGTTTCCGAGACCGATACTTATTGAAAGAGCGTGGTTAATTCTCGCCATATCGTTCGTTTCAAGAGCGCCGATTTTCTCCTTAAGACGCTGTTTGTCAAGCGTTCTTACCTGCTCAAGAAGAACTATCGAATCCTTTTGAAGCCCGCAATTATCGGCGTTTACGCTGATATGAGTCGGCAAGGGATTTTTTGTTTTCTGACTTGTAATCGCAGCCGCAATTACGGTCGGGCTGAAGCGGTTTCCGACATCGTTCTGGACTATAAGTACGGGTCTGATTCCTCCCTGCTCGCTGCCGACAACGGGACTTAAATCCGCGTAATAAACCTCTCCTCGTTTTACGTTCATTTTGTATTCCCCTTTCAGTTTTTTCATTTTTATTGTTGCCATATTTTTTAATAAATAATCGCTTTGACAAAAATAAAACGAAAAATTAAAGAGCAATACATTTTATGCTAAAAAAATAAAGATGCCAGTCCAACTGACATCTTTATATGTTTGAATTTAATTATTTAGCTTCAACAGCAGCCTTTTCAGCCGTTTCAACTTCCTTTGAAGAACCGTCAAAAAGCTTATTGACATCGTTCTTTCCTCTGTGGCGATAAGGGAAAATCTTAAGAATTATATATCCTACAATACCGCCGGCAGCGTTGCAGACAGTATCGCTCATGGTATCCATAAGAGCCATACGAAGCATATAGAGCGTGTTGTAATTCGGGTCTGCAGTGTCAAGGTTTCTCGGCATAAAGAGATTTCTGTAGCCGTCGTGGAACATAAGAACATTCCAGTGCTGAGTGTCGCTTCCGTCAAGAATCTGGTCGCAGGTGAACTCGAAAAGCTCCCAGGCAACGCCGAAAACAAAGCAAAGACCGACAGAAGCTATAAGCATAATCGAAACATTCATCTTAACCTTATCACGCTTCTGAATAGCGGTCAGCACCTCATAGCAGAGAATTACGCCGATAAGCGAGCCGAACGCATGAAGAGCCGCGTCCCACCACCAGATGCTGTAATAGAAGCCGAGATATGCGCCGCCGAAAGCGCCAAGCCAGATAAACGGGATTGAAATATTCTGAATTGACGAGGGAAGATTGCGCACAAAGGTCTTTTCGGGGAAAAGCTGGAAAATTTCCCACATAAACATGGCTACAAAATTCGCACCCATCTGAGCCATATTCTGTTTAGGATTGATTTCTGATGTTTTTGAAGGGAAGAACATTGCGACAAACATCATAATGCGGAATATCCACCAGAATACAAGCTGCCACCATTTAACGTTATCAAAGATACGCTTGAAATATTCTTTCATAATAACCTCACAAAATGTTTTTTCTAATTCTACCTTAAAATTCAAATTAAATCAACAGGAAAAAGTTTTCTTAACTCTTTCTTAATTATCTCTCCTCACGGAAATATGCAAGTCCGAGGCTTGCGGGAGGAAGATTTTCACGCTTTTTACGGGCGGAAACAATTACAAGAACAATAATCGTTACAAGGTAAGGAGCGATTTTTATAATCTCCTGCTTCGACATTGTCATATTCGGAATAATATCGTTCATATAGTTGTGAACAATATAAAGTCCGCCGAAAAGGATTGAGCCGAAAATGCTCAGATTCGGGCGCCAAACAGTGAAGATAACAAGAGCAATTGCAAGCCAGCCTCTGTCGCCGAAAGCGTCGTTTGACCAGATGCCCGTAGCGTAGTCCATTACATAGTAAAGACCGCCGAGACCTGCTATCATACTGCCTATGCAGGTTGCAAAATACTTGTTACGGCTTACGTTGATACCCGCCGCGTCTGCTGTTGCGGGGTTTTCGCCTACTGCTCTCAGGTTAAGACCCGCCCTCGTTTTATTAAGGAAGAACGAAACTGCTATAGCGCAGATTATAGCAACATAAGCTAAGAAGCTGTATCTTAAAAATACCTCGCCGAACCAGCCGAGCTTTGAAGCGAAGGGAAGCGTTTTTGAATAAAAACCGCTTGTAACCGTAAGAGTGATTGACGGAACGGCTGAACCTGTAATTTTAATAAGAGAGCCGCCGAAGAAGTTACCGAAGCCGACGCCGAAGGTTGTAAGCGCAAGACCCGTAACGTTCTGATTTGCCCTTAAGGTCGTTGTAAGGAACGAATAGATAAGTCCCATAATTAACGAGCCGAGAAGGCAGGAAAGAAGCGGAATAATTATCGCAAGAAAAGCGTTTGCCTGGCTTTTATCGGCAAGCGAATTTTCATAAAGGAAAGCGCCTATAACGCCCGAAATACCGCCTACATACATAATACCGGGAATACCGAGGTTAAGGTTACCCGATTTTTCGGTGAGAATTTCACCCGTTGAACCGAACAAAAGAGGAATACCCTGCATTACCGCACGGTGAATAAACGAAACTAACATTACGCATTCTCCTCCTTTTTATTAAACTTGATTCTGTAGTTGATAAAGAACTCGCTGCCGATAATGAAGAAGATAATAATACCCGTAATAATATCGGAGAACGAATCGTTAAGCTCGAATACCGACGCTATCTCAACAGCGCCCTTCTGAAGAAAGACGATAAGAAGCGAGGTAAGAACCATATAAATCGGGTTGAACTTCGCAAGCCACGAAACGATAATCGCCGTAAATCCTCTGCCCGCCGCGGTGTCCTTGGTAAGAGTGTGGTCTGTTCCCGAAACGAGAAGGAAGCCCGCGATACCGCACAAAGCGCCCGAAAGAAGCATAGTTCTTATAACTACCTTTTTAACGTTTATGCCTATGTATTTAGCTGTGTTCTCGCTTTCGCCGACTACCGAAATTTCATAGCCGTGCTTACTGTAACGAAGATATATGTAAATAATTACCGTAAGAACAGCGACAATAAGGATATTCATAAAGTATTTCTGTCCGAAAACGCTCGGCAGCCAGCCCTTCTGGGTAACTCCGTTGATAACGCCGATAGCGCCCGAGCCTTTCGGCACAGACCAGATATAAGCGAAATACGAAACAATCTGAATAGCTATGTAGTTCATCATAAGCGTAAAGAGGGTTTCGTTAGTGTTCCACGTTGCCTTGAAAACGGCGGGAATAAACGCCCAAACCGCGCCTGCGAGCATACTTGTTATGATAATAAGCGGCATAAGAATATAAGTGGGAAGCGAATTGCCGAGTAAAATCATACAAGCCGTTGTAGCGAGTCCGCCCATAAGAACCTGTCCCTCAGCGCCGATATTCCAGAATTTCATTCTGAAAGCGGGAGTAACCGCGAGAGAAACACAAAGGAGCATAGCAACGTTCTGTAAAAGACCCCAAACTCTTCTCGGAGAGCCTACGGCGCCCTTAATCATAGTTCCGTAAATGCTTATCGGGTTTTCATGAGTTAACAGTACAATTATTACAGCGCAGAATATAAGAGCCGCAACGATTGAGCCTATTCTGATTGACCAGGACTGAACCATGGAGAGAGCGTCCCTTTTGACAATATGAAATTTAGGCTCTTTAACCTTTTCATTTTTCATCAGTTTCGCCTCCGTTCGCGTGTCCCTTAGTCATAAGCAGACCGATTTCTTCTTTCTTAGCCTCTCTTGCGTTGAGAAGGCCCGTAACTCTTCCGCCGCAGATAACGAGGATTTTATCGCATAAATCAATAAGCACGTCAAGGTCCTCGCCGACAAAAATTACGGCTACGCCCTTTTCTTTCTGCTCATTGAGAAGATTGTAAATAGTGTATGACGAGTTAATATCAAGTCCTCTTACGGGATAAGCCGCCATAAGAACAGTAGGCGAAGACGAAATCTCACGTCCTACAAGAACCTTCTGAACGTTACCGCCAGAAAGACGGCGTACAGGCGTTTTAGCGTCGGGAGTGACAACCTGTAAATCCTTGATAATTCTGTCGGCGAGCTCTCTTGGCTGTTTTCTCTGAAGAAAAGCTCCCTTACCCTTCCTGTAGGAACGGAGCATCATATTGTCGATAATATCCATATTGCCGACAAGTCCCATACCGAGTCTGTCCTCGGGAACGAAAGAAAGCCTTACGCCGAGGTTTCTAATCTGCATAGGAGTTTTATCCTTAAGACTTTCGGTTTCTTCGGTTTTGGGGTTATTATAGAGAATATCGCCGCCGCTTATTTTCTGAAGTCCGGCAATAGCTTCAAGAAGCTCTCTCTGACCGCTGCCCGAAATACCCGCTATACCGAGGATTTCGCCTGATTTTGCGGTAAAGGAAATATCCTTAAGAACCTGAACTCCCTCACGGTTATAGTAATCAACGCCCTTGACGATAAGTCTGTCAACCGAGTTTTTCGGGTCGCTTCTTTCAATATCAAGGCTGACCTTTTCGCCGACCATCATTTCGGTAAGCGTTGCTTCGTCGGCATCTGCGGTATTGATTGTTCCTATATATTTACCCTTGCGGAGGACTGAAACTCTGTCGGAGATTTCAAGAACCTCGTTAAGCTTATGAGTGATAATAATAATCGACTTTCCGTCCTCCTTCATTTTACGAAGGACATTGAAAAGCTTTTTGGTTTCCTGGGGAGTGAGGACTGCCGTAGGCTCGTCAAGAATGAGGATATCGGCTCCCCTGTAAAGCACCTTGACGATTTCTACTGTCTGTTTTTCGGAAACCGACATTTCATATATTTTCTTGTCGAGGTCGATTTCAAAGCCGTATTTTTCACAGGTTTCCTTGATTTTCTTTGCGGAAGCCTTTATATCGTATTTGCCGTCCTCAATACCGAGAACTATGTTTTCGGTTGCGCCGAAGACGTCAACAAGCTTGAAATGCTGGTGAATCATACCGATTTTAAGGTCAAGCGCATCCTTAGGCGACGAGATTGAAACCTCTTTGCCGTCAATGAAAATATGACCTTCATCGGGATAATAAATGCCCGCAATCATATTCATAAGCGTTGTTTTACCGCTTCCGTTCTCACCGAGAATTGAAAGAATTTCACCGCGGTTAACAACGATATCGACATCCTTGTTCGCTATGATATGACCAAAGGTTTTTGTAATTCCCTTTAATTCAATTGCAGGAACACTCATTTCAATACCTCCCCTTTCTTAAAGTTCATAAACGCGTTTTTAAAGGAAAAACACATTTATCAGCCTTAAGACTTAAAAAAGACAAGCGGGGCAAACTGGGTTGCCCCGCCGTATTCACTTTAATTTAATTTCGGAATCAGTATTTCTCGTTGAGAAGCTTAATGCCGTCAATTCTCAAATCAAAGTAAGGAGCCGAACGGAAGTTGGACTCAAGGAAAGCGCCGTCCTTAATAACTTCTGTGTCGCCTTCGTATGCTTCATCAGTATCAACGTCAGCCTGGTAGCTTTCAACTGCCTTGCCGTCAACTGTGAATGTTGAAGTGTCAAACACTTTAACTGTGCCTGCTTCGATAGCAGCCTTAACTTCGTCAATCTTAGCCTGTGTGCCTTCAGCAGCAGCCTTTTCGTTGACCTCTGTAAGAACTACCGAACCTGTAGCGATAGTGCCTGTCCAGTCAGTGTCAATAGCTTTGCCGTCAGCAACGCAGCCGATGATGTATTCGAAATAGGGTTCCCAGTTAATTCTTGAGGAAACGATGAAGGTGTTCGGGCACTGCTCTGCTGTGCTTCCGTTGTAGGAAACGTCGGGAACGCCTGCTGTTTCACAAGCTGTGGGAGCGCCCATTGAGTCAGCGTGCTGGCTGATGAGGTTACAGCCGTTGTTGATAAGAAGAGTAGCAGCCTCTTTTTCAGCTGTCTCGTCATACCAAGAACCTGTGAACTGAACTTCCATTGTAACTGTCGGGCAAACTGAACGTGCGCCGAGGAAGAAGGAAGTATAACCTGAAATAACTTCTGCATAGGTGAAAGCGCCTACATAACCGATTTTGGCGTTATCAGCAGTAACCTTTGTACCGTTGATTTCAGTGCCCTTTTCGATCATTTCGTTGAGCTTCATACCTGCAGCAACGCCTGCAAGATATCTGCCTTCATAGATTGAAGCGAAAGCGTTGTGATAGTTGTCAAGACCTTCTGTGTGAGCCTTTGTACCTGTAGCGTGGCAGAACTGAACATCCTTGTACTCCTTAGCAGCCTGGATGAGGAAATCCTCATGGCCGAAAGAGTCAGCGAAAACGATGTTACAACCCTGGTCAGCAAGGTCAGCAGCTGCTTCGTAGCAGTCGTTGCTCTCGTCGATGTTTGTCTTAAGAACATACTCTACGCCGAGCTTTTCACAAGCTGCCTTTGCGCCGTTAAGGAAGTTAAGGTCATAAGTCGAGTTCTCGTCGTGAAGGAAGATGAAGCCAACCTTTACCTTAGCCTTTTCGGGCTCGTTGTTGTTGTTAGTGGGCTCTTTCTTAGCGCAAGCAGCGAAAACGCCGATTGCAAGAGCGAGTACAAGAACAACAGCAAGGATTTTTGTTACCTTTTTCATTGTGTTTGACCTCCAACAAAAATATTTTTGTTATTTTTACGGGTAAACCCCGTTTTTAACCTTAGTCTTTAAAAGTGAGCGAGGAGTCGGTCATTGAATCGATTATTGCGAGGGATTCAACCCTGACGCCCTTGCCTCTGATTAAATCGCCGCCCGGCTGAAAGCCCTTTTCGATAACGATACCCGCGCCGATAAGAGTTGCGCCCGAATCCTCAACAAGCCTTATAAGCCCCTCGAGAGCGCTTCCGTTAGCGAGAAAGTCGTCGATAATAAGAACTCTGTCCTCGGGTTTGAGGTAATCCTTGGAAACGATTATGTCATATTCCCTGCCGTGAGTGAAGGAAACGACCTTGCTCGTATAAACGTCGCCTGCGATATTTTTCGTCTTGTTCTTTTTGGCGAAAACTACGGGAATATTATTAAAAGACTGCGCCGTTACACAAGCAATCCCTATTCCGGACGCTTCGATAGTGAGTATCTTCGTAACATTACAGTCTTTAAAACGATTATAAAATTCTTTACCTATTTCAGAGAAAAGGGCAACATCCATCTGGTGATTAAGGAAGCTGTCAACCTTTAAGACATTTCCTGCCTTCACCACACCGTCTTTTAAAATTCTCTGTTTTAACAATTCCATGTTAATGCGCCCCAAACAAAAGTATTACTAAAAACGACAAATTTATATTACTATATTATCGTCATTTTTTCAATTGTCAAAACTACTAACAAAAAGTATTTTGTAATTGAAAAAAATAGCAATTTGACAAATTTCAACAAAAACTCCCCACCATATAGATGTGTAAGCAGAAGTTTCCACAACTTATTGTGGCGGGGATTTTTTATTATAATCCGATTGTAACAATTTCAAAAGGCTTATATTCAATTACATTTGTTTCTCCGATTTCATCCTCGAGAAGATTAAGAATTTTAACGGGTTTCGGGAGGGTCAGTTTGCCGTGTTTTCCGTCCTGTTCAACAAGGCGGATAACCACTCTCTTGCCGTCCTCGGAAAGCTTCATTGACTGCAAGAACAGTTCGCCGAAATCGTTAGCCATATTCAAGTCTGCCTTTGAAAGCGGAATATTGAATTCAAACGCGGTTTTGTTTATACCCGCTTCAACGGGCGAGCCGGAGTGAGGCATAATGAGATAGCAGAAATCGTGCGTTCCCATATCGCTTTCAATATCGGGACGGATAGTTGAACGAAGCAGGCTTAATGACATTTTGTTTTCGTCAAAGCCGACGCCGTATTTATTTTCGTTAATCAGGGCTACTCCCCCGTCGGCGCCCGACAAATCGCACCATTTATGGTGACAGACCTCAAAGCGAGCCTGCTGCCACGAGGTATTTTTGACCGTATCTCTGACAATATAGCCTGCGCCGATATCGCAGGTTGCGTGGCGGGTTGTTACGTTACAGTCGAACTGAGCCTTCGCCAGAACGTGCTTTTCGTGCCAGTCAACCTGATTTTCGACCTCAATGCCCTTTGAGCGACGGAAAAGACGGATATATCTTACCCACTCGCTCTTTTCGCTTTTGAGAATAACCTTGAAGGTGACCGCTTCGCTTGTCTTTTCACAGACCTTAAAAGGCGCGGCAACCTTAAACGGAACCTCAATATCCTTGTAATTCGGCAGAATATCCCACGCGTCATAAACGCCGGGCTTATCAACATAGAATTTCATTTTATTGAATTCGCCGTCGACCCATTCCCTGTCAAGCTCCTTGTCGTAAAGGGACGAGAAGCTTCCGTCGTCATTATACTTTATTCTGTAAAACGGGGTTTCGATTTTATTCGGGAAAATATAACACCACTCGCCGAAAAATTCTTCTCTTTCAATGTCTCCGCTTGAGAGCGCGGGAAGATTGGGAACAGCCCAGTAGCCGTGCTCCCCCTTCCTTGTAGCAGAGCCGGTTTTACTCGGTATAAAGGTGACGTTTTTTCTGTCGAAATTAAGCGAATTGAAGAAATGCTTTCCGCTTCCGATAATTTCGTCAAGCTCCTTTTCCGCCTCGGCGTAGTCAGCCAAAGCGTCGTGATAAACGGGATTGATATGACTTCCCGGAAGAATATCGTGGAACTGGTTGAGAAGAACCTTTTTATAGCAGTTGCGTATTTTTTCGGCGGGATATTCCTCCCCCTTGAAGAAACGGAGAAGAGAGATGATTTCGGCTTCTCTCAGCTTCCATTCAAGGCGGCGGTTAAGCATTTTGAGGTTGGATTTCGTTGTAAACGTTCCCCTGTGCATTTCAAGGTAGAGCTCCCCGTCCCAGACGGCAAGGTTTTTATTGCCTTTGAGATTCTTTTCAAGGAACTCGCTTCCGCCGACGTGCTCGGTTTTGGGCATAACGGAAATCTTATCGAAACGCTTCATCATTTCAAGCATTTCTTCAGTAACTCCGCTTCCGCCGTCGCCGTAGCCGAACATCTGCATTGTTTTTCCGCCGGTAATCTTATCCTGATATGCTTCCCAGTTTTCCTGAATCTGACTTGGCATATTCCAGGTTATAAAATGCGTAGGCGGAACGCAGGCATAGACGTCGGTGCCGTCGATGCCTCGCCATATAAAATTGTTATGCGGAAAACGGTTCGTATCGTTCCAGGTTGACATTTTATTGGAAACGAAATAGTCAATTCCGCTTTTCTTTAAAATCTGAGGTAAAATCCAGCTGTTGCCGAAAACATCGGGAAGCCAGCAATTATTAACTGTTTTGCCGAATTTCTCACGGAAATAGGACTGGCCGTAAAGGCACTGTCTTATAAGGCTTTCGCAGGACGGAATATTGCAGTCAGGCTCGACATACATTCCGCCTACAGGCTCAAACTGACCGTTTTCAACCTTTTCCTTAAGCTCCTCAAAAACCTCGGGATAGTATTTTTCAAGCGTTTCGTAGGTATAGCTCTGGGTATGGGTATATTTGAATTCGGGATACCTGTCCATTAGTCGAAGCTGAATAAGAACTGTTCTCAGATTCTTCTGAACAGTGTGAATTCTTCGCCAGTAATAAGCTAAATCGAGGTGGGAATGAGCGATAAGGCTGACCTCGCCGCTGCCCCCGAAAACCTTATTGGAATATATTGTTTTTTCAATATATTCGCTCGCTTTTTCTATTCCGTCAAAGGTATCGTAATCAATTAAATTAAGAGCATTATTCAGTTCACGGTAAACAAACGACCTGTAATCCTCGTTAAACAGTTCGCTGTCGGCTATGTCAAGAAGCACCTCAAGGTCATAGACAAGGTCAAGAACACCGTGGTCGACAACCGAGAGATAAGCGCCCTCAAAAATCTGACGGCATCCCCTTACGGAAAGGCTTTCGGGATTTCTTTCATCATCGGGCTTTGAACGGTTATAGCCCTGCATTTCAAATTTAAGAACATTTGAATTAATATAGGGCGAAAGCAGAATTCTTTCACGGTTCGGGTCAACTCCGCCGACCCAGACGCTGTTCACCTTAACTATAATTTCAGCCGCCGTTTTAAGCGTCAGCCAAAGCTCTTTACCCCTCATTTTTTCGGGCACGACGACCTCGCCCCTGATAAACGCAGTTCCGTCGGGAGTAAAATACATATCGCCCTTTTTAAGCGGACGGTAAGACTCCGAATAAAACTCGTATTCGTTCTCACCCGTCTGCCTTGCGTCACGGATTTCAAGGGAGTCTATTTCATATTTTTCGCTGTATATTCTCTGCTTTAACCAACCGTAGCGGAGTTTAACGTACTCCTCGGGTCGCATACTTCTTCTGACAACCTTTATATGAGCCATCGGTTACCCTCCCTACACGTTCCAGAAAAACGGACGTTTTCTTTCGTATTCGATTTTCACCTTTTCGCCCAAATCCTTCTCGACCTGCTCTTTAATCCAGTCAACGCAACGCTCAAGGATAAGGCATTTTGAACATTCGCCCCGAAAAACGACTCTGAGGACCCCGTTTTCAAAAGAAACGAAGTCAATCCATCCGCCGTCGCCCTGTAATTTTGGCTTTATAATCTTTTCGATATAATCCTGCATAGTTTTACCCGTTAATTATGTTATCAAATACTTTTCTTATTTCTTCAAGTCTTTCAGCCGCTTTCTGTCTGTCATTAGACCTGATTGAATAATAAACCTTCAGCTTAGGCTCCGTACCTGACGGACGGACTGCGGCGAAGCTCTTATCCTTAAAATAGAACTTCAGTACGTTTTCTTTCGGCAGACCCCTGAAGCCATCCGAATAATCCTCAATATAGTCTATATCGCTGAAAAGCTTTTCGCTGTTATTTCGGAACCCCGTCATAAGCCGCTGAATTTTTTCAGCCCCGTCCTTGCCCTTTAATACGAATGGCTCGAGCGCGTCAAGATAGTAGCCGAATTTTGAATAGATTTCGTCAAGCGCGTCAACAAGGGTCATTCCCCTGTCTTTATAGTAAGCGGTCATCTCGGCGACAAGCATACTCGAAACAACGGCGTCCTTATCTCTTGCGTGAGAGCCGACAAGGTAGCCGTAGCTTTCCTCATAACCCATTACAAATTCATTTTCGCCCGTCTTTTCGTAATCTTCAATTCTTCCGCAGATATTTTTGAAGCCGGTCAGAACAAACTCGGTTTTAAGTCCATAGCTTTTTGCAATTTCAGCGCCGAGCGGGCTTGTAACTATTGTAGTTACGAGCGTGCTTTTTTCGTTGAGAAGTCCTCTTTGCTTTTTCTGTGAGAGAACAAATTCGGCAAGAAGCGCGCCGACCTGGTTTCCCGAAATCAGCGGATATTCGCCGTTATGACGGACTGAAATACCGATTCTGTCACTGTCGGGGTCGGTTCCGATAACAAGGTCTGCGTTTTCTCTTTTAGCCTGTTCGATAGCGAGGGTTAAGGCGTCCTTTTCCTCGGGATTCGGCGAACGGACCGTCGAAAAGTTGCCGTCGGGCAATTCCTGCTCCTTAACTACGGAAACGTCAAAGTTTTCAAGAATTCTTCTCACGGGGATATTGCCCGTTCCGTGAAGAGGCGTATAGACAATTTTTATATCGCTTTTTTTGTTATAAAGGCTCTGGGTTTTAACCTCGGAGATAAACGCGTCAAGGACATCCTTTCCCATATATTCAAAAAGCCCTTTTTCAATAGCCTCTTCCTTCTCCATATGGGCAATATTTTTAATATCGGTGACGGCGTTCACATATTCAATAACCTCGTTAGCCTCATAAACGCTCAACTGACAGCCGAGCCTGTTATAAGCCTTATAGCCGTTGTATTCCTTCGGGTTATGGCTGGCGGTGAGAACTATACCTGCGTCACAGTTTTTATATTTAACCGCAAATGAAAGAACGGGAGTAGGCATAACGGTATCGAATACATAGGTCTTTATTCCGTTAGCGTTAAGCACCGAAGCCGCCGTGTGAGCGAAAAATGAAGAGTTGTTTCTCACGTCATAGCCGAGAGCTACGGACACCTGCCTGCCTTTATACTTACTTAAAAGGCAGTCGGCAAGTCCCTTTGTCGCCTTGCTTACGGTATAGTAATTCATCCGGTTGGCGCCCGCGCCCATAATGCCGCGAAGTCCGCCCGTACCGAAGGCTAAATCCTTATAGAACCTGTCCTCAATTTCCTTTTCATCGGTTATTCCAAGCAGTTCCCTTTTCGTTTCTTCATCAAAGGAAAGCCACTGCTCATACCTTTGTCTGTAATCCATTCTAAAACCTCCGAGCAAAGATTTTTACAAGAAAAATTTTACCATATTACACAAAGTTAGTCAACGAAGTTTGGCGGAAAAATGAATATCTTTTAACCCTTGTTTATGGTATGATTTATAAGTATTATTTTGCCAGAACCTTAAGGAGGTATTTTATGGAAAAATTCAGATTAAGAATGGAATATAAGGCTGACGGCAAGACCTTTATTACTAATCTTCTTGAAACGGAACATTTCACAATGGATGTAAAGAACGCCGTTGACCATATTAAACTCGTAATCAATCCCAAAACTCAGATTACGGTTGACGACCTTACGGTTACCTTCCCCGTTGACATTACGGCGGACAGCAGAATTTTTGCAAACGGCTATCAGTCCTGGACAGACTGCCGCGAATATTTTACAAACGAATCCCAGTCGGCAATCGTTCATAAGTACAACGTACTCGCCCACAAGACGAGAATCGGCGCCTCGGGCGACTACGGCTTTACAAAATACTCTTCCGACGCAGGCGTTTTCCAGGGCTATTCGTACGCTTATATCAGAAACGACAAGACCTTTGACCTTATCGGCTCTATAGACGAGAGAACGGGCTTTACGTTCATAACGGTTGACAGTAACAAAAAAGAGGTTTCGGCTAAAAAGGACCTTGAGGGCGTTATACTCGACCATCCTTACGCTGTAATGGATATTATTGAATTCAAGGGCGGCGAGGACGAGGTATTTGACAAATACTTCGCAGTTATGGGTATCGAAAAGCCCCGTGTTAAGAAATCAACGGGCTACACAACCTGGTATAACTACTACTCAAAGGTTACTCAGAAAATTGTTGAGGACGACCTTGAGGCTATGTCGGGTCTTAACCTCGATATTGATTTCTTCCAGATTGACGACGGTTATCAGACCGCTGTCGGCGACTGGCTTTCAATCATCAGTGAAAAGTTCCCCGACGGAATGAAGCATTGCGCAGACGAAATTCACGCAAAGGGAATGAAAGCAGGTCTCTGGCTCGCTCCCCTCGGCGCTCAGTTCAATTCACAGATAAGAAAAGAGCATCCCGACTGGATTATCAAGGATAAAAAAGGCAAGCAGGTTCTCGCGGGCATCAACTGGGGAACATTCTATGCTCTCGATATTGAAAATCAGGAATGCGCCGACTATATCCGCCACTGCTTTGACGTTATTCTCAACGAGTGGGGCTTCGATATGGTCAAGCTCGACTTCCTCTATTCAGCCTGCATTATCCCCCGCAACGGCAAGTCAAGAGGTCAGCTTATGTGCGAGGCTATGGACTTTATCCGTGATTGCGTTGGCGATAAATTAATTCTCGGTTGCGGCGTTCCGCTCTGGCCGTCATTCGGTAAGGTTGACTTCTGCAGAATCGGCGCCGATATGGGTCTTAAGTGGAAGGATTTCCACTACATCCGTGAATTCGTTTCAACCGAATACACGCTTGCAAACTCAATCTTCCGCCGTCAGCTCGACAACAGAGCCTTCTGTAACGACCCCGACGTTTTCCTCCTTCGTGACAACAACATTAAGTTGAACGAGGAGCAGAAAAAGATTATTGCAACCGTCAATAACGTTTTCGGCTCGCTTCTCTTCGTTTCGGATAACGTTTCGGCTTACACACCCGAGCAGATGGAGCTGTTCAAATGGGCGGTTTCAAAGAGCGATATAAAGGTTAAGAGCGCTGAATTTATAAAGCAGGATGTCATAAGAGTTGACTACACTGACGACGGCGCTGACAAGAGCCTTACATTTGATATTAAGAACGGTATCCTCGCTTAAAAGAAATAAAAAAAGGCACTGCATACTCACCGAGTATGCAGTGTTTTTTTATGCGCATTTACTGCAAGGCGTCAAGCCCTTTTCTTTTGCTTCAAGCAAGGTCACCTGCTTAGCGGTTGAGCCTGCGCAGTTCTTATTAAGATGATATTTCTTACCCGTCGGGGTGATATAAACCTTTTTAAGTAGCGACGAGCCCGGCTCGACATATCTTCCGTTAGACTGAAAATACTCGGTCTTACCGTTAATTGAAGCCTTGCCCGTGACCATAATACCGTTAGTTTTAAAATAGTATTTATAGGTCTTTCCGCTTAATAGCTTTATCTTCTGCCAGCCCTTTCTCATAACGCCGTCAGTACCGAAGTAGTACTTATGGCTGACCCCGTTTTCGTTCTTGATATTTCTCCAGCCGGTACGCATAACGCAATCCGAGCCGAAATAATACTTTTTACCGCTTAACGAGGCGAATTTACTCTTGTATGCCGTACAGTCGGAGCCGATATAGTATTTCTTGTTTTTAACCGAAATCAGACGGCTTTTATATGCAACCCCGTCAGAGCCGAAGTAATATTTCTTACCGTTAATTGAAGCAAGCCTGCTTTTATAGGCTATTCCGTCGGACCCGAGGTAATATTTCTTACCGCTTAAAGAGATAAGTCGGCTTGTATATGCCGCGCCGTCAGAGCCAAGATAATACTTTTTGGAATTGACCGAGATAAGACGTTTTTTATACATTTTTCCGTCCGAGCCGAAATAGTATTTCTTACCGTCGATTGTTACAAGCTCTTTTTTAACCTGCTCGCCGTCACGGTAATAATACTTATCGCCGTCAACCGTTTCCCACCCTTTATAATCGGACGAGAATTCGCTGTCGATTACTCTCAGCGTTAAATCGGAATCCTTCAGATAATTATAAACAAAGGAATCCTTTACAACGATATATTCAACAGGCTCCTCCGTATATAAACCGCCGTCCTCAATAACCTCAATGCTTTTCGGAAGCACAACGCTTTTCAGGTTCGGAGCAGTTACAAACGCATAACGTTTAATGCTTTTAACGCCCTCGGGAACAATTATCTTTTCAACTGTTTCGCAACCGCAAAAGGCATAAGTACCTATTTCAACAATCGGGTACGAATCAATTGATTTCGGAATATAAACAACCTTTTCTTCGCCCTGATAGGACGGCATATTGGAAATTCCCGCGCAAAGCGAAGCTGTGCCGTCGCCTAAATCAAAACACCGCCAGACGCCGTCACTGCTTACAAAAGCAAAAGAATCGGATTGAGCGGATACAAAGGCAGCCGCAATTATAATTAGTGAAACAACAATAAAAACCGTGAGAATGAGTTTGGCTTTTCTCATCTTAACACCCCGGAAATAATTAACCTATAAGTTTTATCGCTCCTTCAGTATAACCTATGGCTCTTAAATAACTCTTTGCAAAAGTCCTGTCAACAATCACCTTTCCCGAAACCTCGTGAGAATATGAAGCCGTTCCGCTGTCGCCGGGCTCGGTAATGCCGAGAATTGCGGAATAGGTTGCGTAATCGTCGGTTGATTTTTTACCCGAGTTTCCGATTAAAAGACAACCTGCCGAGCTTATCTGCTCATTTGCATTTTTTGCAACATAGTCTCTGTTACGGCGGTGGATATTAATCGACGTACTTGTTGAAGAATAATAGTCGGTCTGATTCCTATGTCTGACTACATTCGCACCCTCAACCTTAAGTCCCGCGCACTGGGTAGTTGCGCTTGAATGATAGATTGTATGGAAGCCGTAAATTCCGCTTTTAATAGTCGGCATAGGCGTATCGTAGTTTCTCGCAGGGTCGAACGGACAGTCGGGAATCGTTGAACAGTTGATATTCGTATAAATAATCTTACGGTTTCTCACAAGAACTCCGAGAGCATTTTTCCTTACCGAAATATCGCTTGTTCGTCCTGCACCCTCCATAAGAATAAGCAAAGTCCCCTTCTTTGAAGACTCGGAAAGCTTTTCGGAATACTTGATATTGATTTTTATAAGCGCAAGATAGGAATTGGTATCGGCTTTAAAGGAATTATCCTTGCATGCCTTTTTAATCTCGCTGACGCTGAACACCTGATTTGCGGTAGTCCAGCCGCCGTAATATCTTCCGCTTTGCTTGAAATAATAGGTCTTTTCGCCGAGAGTCAGGAAGCCCGTAACCATATTTCCGTTTGACTTGAAATAATAGCTGTAGGTCTTTCCGCTTGCAAGCTTTATCTTCTGCCAGCCCTTTCTCATAACGCCGTCAGTACCGAAATAATACTTATGGCTGACCCCGTTTTCGTCCTTTATATTTCTCCAGCCCGTTCTCATAATACAGTCTGAGCCGAAATAATATTTTGTTCCGCTTAACGAAGCGAATTTACTCTTATAAGCTGTACAGTCGGAGCCGATATAGTATTTCTTATTATTAACCGAAATCAAACGGCTTTTATATGCAACTCCGTCAGAGCCGAAGTAATATTTCTTACCGTTAATTGAAGCGAGCCTGCTTTTATAGGCTATTCCGTCGGACCCGAGATAGTATTTCTTACCGCTTAAAGAGATAAGTCGGCTTGTATACGCCGCGCCGTCTGAGCCAAGATAATACTTTTTGGAATTGACCGAGATAAGACGTTTTTTATACATTTTTCCGTCCGAGCCGAAATAGTATTTCTTACCGTCGATTGTAACAAGTTCTTTTTTAACCTGCTCGCCGTCACGGTAATAATATTTATCTTCGTCAACAGTCAGCCAACCGTCTGTTATCGGCTGTTCCTCAATAATTTCGGCGTCGCCTAAAATGTCGGTGTCATCTGCCGACGAAACAGTCGTCAGTGAAACGACGGTAAAAGCCAAAACAATTGTCAGAAAAAGTATACCTAAAAAGCGTTTCATAGAAATTGCCCTTTTCAAAAATATTTGTAAATCAAACAAACGACAGTTCGACGAACTGTCGTTTGAAAGAAAGAAAAAACTTATTTTGTGCCGAAAATTCTGTCGCCGGCGTCGCCGAGACCGGGAACGATATAACCGTGGTCGTTGAGATGGTCATCAAGAGCCGATACGAAAATATCAACATCGGGATGAGCTTCTGCAAGAGCCTTGATTCCTTCGGGAGCGGCAATAATGCCCATAAACTTAATTGACTTCGGCTTGAACTCCTTAATCTTGTCAACAGCGTCTATAGCAGAACCGCCTGTAGCAAGCATCGGGTCAATAACGAAAACCTCACGCTCGGAAATATCAGCAGGAAGCTTGCAATAATAAGTAACGGGCTTAAGAGTTTCGGGGTCACGGTAAAGACCGATATGACCGACCTTAGCCGACGGAACAAGCTCAAGAACAGCGTCAAGCATACCTGTACCTGCCCTGAGGATAGGAACGAAAGCGAGCTTTTTACCTGCGATTACCTTTGTGTCCGCAAAATCAACGGGCGTCTTAACCTTTTTAGGCTCAAGCGGAAGGTCACGGGTTGCTTCGTAGCAAAGAAGCATGGTTATTTCGCCGATAAGCGCTCTGAACTCTTTTGTGCCTGTTCTTTCATCTCTGAGGATTGAAAGCTTGTGCTGAATAAGCGGATGGTCCGCAATAAATACTTTTCCCATAGTTATAAGTCCTCTCATAGTAATTTAAAAATATTATACGACTAAATTCTCCCTTTTTCAAGGTCAATTTGAATTTTCTATTTCGGTTATCTGGTCAATACGGCGCTGATGTCTTCCACCCTCAAAGCCCGTGTCAAGAAAAACGTCAACGATTTCAAGCGCAAGACCTACACCGACAACTCTTCCGCCCATGCAAAGAGCGTTCGCATCATTATGAAGCCTTGTAAATTTAGCCGAAAAATAATCGGAACAGCAGGCGGCGCGGATGCCCTTGACCTTATTCGCAGCCATAGAGATACCTATGCCCGTTCCGCAACAGAGAATTGCCTTTTCACATTCGCCGCTTATAACCCTGTCACAGGTTTTTTTGGCTATAGGAGCGTAGTCAACAGACTCGGCTGAATATGTTCCGCAATCGACATATTCTATTCCCCTGTCTTCAAGATGTTTTTTAATGGCTTCTTTAAGTTCAAAGCCGCCGTGGTCGGCACCTAATGCAATCATTTTTCATCTTCCTTTGCTTTTTTATTATTTAATTCCCTCTGCGCCTGAGGAAGCCTCAGATACACGGGAACAATTTTAGAACAGGAAACCGCCTTTTCGGTTCTTGCTTCGGCTATAAGCGCTGCTGACGAAGCGTGAGGAAACTCATTTTCGGGTTTCGCTCTTTGACAGTCGAGCCTGTCCTGAAGCTGTTCAAAGACAAGCCTTGCGCCGTCACCGACAAACGTAATCTTTTCATCGTATTCTTTAAGAGCCGAAAACAGTTCTTCAATTAAAACAGCCTTATCCTCAAAAAGCCTTTCGCCCTTTTTAAAGGCGGCGCAATAGACCTGAGAACAACGCGCGTCCATAACCGAACAGACAATTCCGTCGCTGTCCCTGTAAGGAAAGGCTATAGCTTCAAGGCTTGAAACACCAATACATTTTTTATCCTGCGCCTGCGCCATACCCTTAACCGCCGCCGCGCCGATACGGATTCCCGTAAACGAGCCGGGGCCGACTGTCAGCGAATAAAAATCAATATCGTCAGGCTTTGTTTTCGTATTATTAAGAACAAACTCGATAGCGGGCATAAGGGTTTCGCTGTGGGTTAAGCCGACATTTAAAAACGACTCGCCTATTACAACGCCGTTTTCCGTAAGCGCAACGGAAGCCGCCTTTGCGCTGCTGTCAATCGCTAAAATCTTCATTTTCAGCCCCCGTTATAACAATTTTTCTGTCGTTTTCGTTTTCAAGCTTTGAAATGTCAATACGGATATATTTATCGGGCAGAGCGTTGACAATGTTTTCGCTCCACTCAACGCAGATAATACTTCCCCGTTCAAGATAATCGAAATAACCCGTCGATTCAAGGTCGTCCCAGGTTGAAATTCGGTACATATCGAAATGAATAAGCGGGATTTCGCCGCCGTAATCGTTTACTATAGCAAAGGTCGGGCTATAGGCGTCCGAACAGCCAAGTCCCTTTGAAATACCGCTTACAAAGGCGGTTTTGCCCGCGCCGAGGTCACCGAAAAAAGCGATTAAGTCGCCCTTTTTCAGTGTTTTTGAAAACTTTTCGGCAAGTAAAACCGTTTCTTCTCTTGAATGGGTAATAAATTCCTTCATTTTCACATTTCCTTGAACAATTTAATTTATTATATCATAAAAAAACGACAAGTTAAAGTAACTCTTGAAAAAAACATCAAAATATATATAATAAAAAATATGAAAAAGATATTTCCGTTTATAAGAAACTTTATAAAAGAGACGGACAAGCTCCTTCTGGGGCTTTGTTTTCTTGCGTCCGCTTTCGGTTGCTTAATGGTTTTCAGCGCGACAAGATTCAAGCTTGAAGAAGGTCAGTTTATCTCCCGTGACGCTCTGGTAATGGGGCTTGCGGTGCTTGCGGGTATTGTAATTGCGCTTATTATTTCGGCTATTGACTATGAGGTTGTCGTTAAGCTCTGGCCGATTGTCGCCGCCGTTTCGGTAGTTCTTATGCTGCTTCTTTTCGTAATAGGCGTCGGACCCAACGAAAGAAGCGACGCTAAAACATGGATTCCACTCGGACCTGTTTATTTTCAACCGTCAGAGCTGCTTAAAATCGCCTTTCTTATAACGTTTTCAATTCATCTCGACTTTTTAAAGGAAAAAATCAACAAAATAAAAAGTATAATATTACTCGGTATTCACGCTATGATTCCCGTTGGACTTGTCGCCGTATCGGGCGATATGGGTTCGGCGGTTGTTTTCGTAATAATTACAATTTTTATGCTCTTCTCGGCAGGGCTCCACTGGGGTTATTTTGCTGGCGGAGTTGTGCTTGTAGCCGCCGTTTCCCCTCTCGTATGGCTTTACGGCTTTTCGACCATTCAGCGTGAAAGGTTTTTAGCCCTTATCTATCCCGACCTGTACCCTGATATTATTTATCAGCAGGAAAGAGGTATGAACGCTCTCGGCTCGGGCGGATTTTTCGGTCAGGGACTTTTCAAAGGCGTTTACACCCAGGGCGGACTTGTTCCCGAAAGAGAAAACGATATGATTTTCTCGGTTATAGGCGAAGAGCTCGGCTTTGTCGGTTGCGCGGCGGCGCTGCTTCTGCTTGTGCTCATAGCGGTTGAAATACTCAGGGTCGGAAAGAAATCAAGAGATGACGCGACAAGATATATGTGCGCAGGCATGGCGGCTATTATAATCGGTCAGGTAATAATCAATATAGGAATGGTTTTAAAATTCCTTCCCGTTATCGGTATTACGCTCCCGTTCTTCAGCGCAGGCGGTTCTTCTAACCTTTGTATCTATATAGGAATCGGCTTGATTTTAAGTATTTACAGATACAACCAGACCCGTGACGCATATAATTTCACCCTGACAAGAGTTTCAACCCCGTTTTCGGAATAAAGAAATAAAAATTTACACCCTACGGAAAACTTCTCCGCAGGGTGTTTTTTTATGAAGATTTCAGTTTTAAACGGAGGCGGTCGCTTATCATAGCAATAAATTCACTGTTGGTGGGCTTTCCTCTCGAATTCTGGATTGTATAGCCGAAATATGAGCTGAGAACGTCCACGTCGCCTCTGTCCCAGGCAACCTCGATAGCGTGGCGGATTGCTCTTTCAACTCTTGAAGCGGTTGTCGAATACTCCTTTGCAACGGCGGGATATAGAATTTTCGTAACCGAATTCATAATCTCGCCGTCATTGATTGACATAATAATCGCCGAACGGAGATACTGATAGCCCTTGATATGCGCGGGAACGCCTATCTGATGCATTATTTCGCTGACAAGAACCTGTAAATCAGGCTCGGACGGATTAACACGGTCAATTCCCTTTTTCCAACCTGTCAGAAGCCTTATCCTTTCAGCGAGAATATTAACGTCAAAGGGCTTGAGAAAATAGTAATCGGCGCCTGCATTAAGTATTTCGCGTTCTAAATCGGGGTTGTCCGAGCTTGACATAACAAGAACGGTTATTTTCTTTTTCCCCTTTATCTTTTCAAGTTCCTTAAGAACCCCGAGAGCGTCAATTTTTGGTAAAAAGGTATCCATCAAAAGCACGTCGGGAGAATCCGACTTAACGCGGGAAATAACCTTTTCACCGTCCTTTTCGCAGAGTCTGACGTCAAAACCGCTTGATTTAAGCGTTGAAGCGATAAGCCTTGAAAACTGACTGCCATCCTCTGCGAGCAATAATTTGAGTGTTTGTTCCATTTTTATTTCCTCCTTGTTTTATTTTTACCATATTTTACCATTTATGTAATTAATTGGCAATAGTTTTCGGCAAAATATTTTAAAAAGTTTTTTACAAAAAACGACAGACAGGTTGTCCTGTCTGCCGCCTTTTTATGCCGCCGCCTTTTCGTTTGCGGTAATATTTTCAGCTTCGTCGAGCATATTCTGAGCATAAATCGCGTAACCCTGCAAGGGATTATTTATAAAAACGTGGGTTACCGCGCCGACGAGCCTGCCGTTCTGAATAATCGGCGAGCCGCTCATACCCTGGACTATTCCGCCCGTTTTTGAGATAAGTCTTTCATCCGTCACTTCAATTATCATATTTTTCATATTTCTGTCTGAAGAAGAAAAAAGTTTAATGATGTTAATGTCAAAATACTGAGGGCCTGTTTCGTCCACTGTTGAAATAATCTGAGCCTTTCCCGTTGAAATTTCCTGTTTTAAGGCAACGGGTATTTTTTCTTTTTCGGAAGGTGTTGAACTTATTTGTCCGAATACTCCCCTGTCGCTGTTTACCGATAAGTCGCCTATTTTTTCGTCAGTAAAGCTGCCGAACAATTCGCCCGCCGCTTCCTTTGAGCCTTTAACGCAACCGCTTATATTCGCCCTTACCGCTTCGCCGTCGGAAACCTTTACGGTCTGACCCGTATCAATATCCGTTACCGCATGCCCCAGACCGCCGAACATATTTGTCTTTTCGGTGTAAAAGGTCATTGTTCCTATTCCGGCAAACGAATCTCTTATCCACATTCCTGCTTTAAGAGTACCGCCGTCTGACCTGACAGGCTTAAAGCTCAATAGCTTTTCTTCGCCGTTCCTGTCTATGAGCATTTCTACTGTTTCGCCGTCCGAGGACGCTAAAAAACGGGAAACGTCGGCGTTGCTTTGAACGCTTTTTCCGTCAAGCTTCTCGATTATATCCCCTACCTGAAGTCCAGCCTGCTTTGCAGGACTGACAGAGCCGTCAGAGGTCAGTATATCGTCAATCCCGACTACAAGAACTCCCTTTGAATAGAGCTTAAGCCCGAAAGCCTCGCCCGAGGGGTAAACGTAGGTTCGCTCGGAATTAGTGATATTCACCTTTTTTACGGGGAAAATACCGAGTAAGGAATAAAAAGCGTTTTCGTTTTCGTCGGTGTTTGCTGAAAGCGTCCGCGCCTGCCCATCGGAGGACACGGACTGCACCTTATAAATTACGTTATTTTTTTCAGCCGATTCTGCGCCGATAGATATTTGGTCAGGCAGAGTATAAAAGCCGAAAACTCCCAAGGAAAATACCGAAAGGCTAATTATTAAACAAAATGCGCTTATCACTTTAAAAATCAGCCGCATTTTCCACCTCCGATGCGATTAAAAACAAATCGCATTTTCAGTTTGGCTTAAAACGGGCTTTTTATTTAAGGAAAAAATAAGTTCCCGCGTTAAAACTGACTAACGCAGGAACTTATTATAAAAATATGAAATTTTAAATTGAAATTTCGTGAGCCATATTATATGTGTCCATATTAATATGCTTTGTCATATTGAGCGCTTCGTAAATGTCGTAATCGACAATCTGACCCTGTTTTGAAGCGACAACACGGTTGCCTATTCCGTCAAGAAGAAGCTTAACGGCATAGTTACCCATTTTACTGGCCTCAACCCTGTCACGAACTGTAGGCGAGCCGCCGCGCTGAACGTGACCGAGAACAGTCGCTCTTGTTTCAACGCCTGTCTGCTCTTCAATCTGCTTAGCCATTTCGGCTACGCCGCCGATACCCTCGGCAACGACAATAATGAAATGCTTTTTATCGGTCTGTTGAGTTTTTCTCATTCTGTCGATAACGTCACGCTGAAAATCGAATTCAACCTCGGGAATAAGAATTGAAGTTGCGCCTACGGCAATACCGGCGTGAAGTGCAAGGTAACCGGCGCGTCTTCCCATAACCTCGATAACGGAGCAACGGTCGTGGGATTCGGTTGTATCTCTAACCCTGTCAACCATTTCCATAATTGTATTCATAGCCGTGTCATAGCCTATAGTATAGTCACAGCAAGCAATATCGTTATCAATGGTACCCGGGATACCTACGCAGTTAATGCCGCGAAGTGACAAATCCCTTGCGCCCCTGAAAGAGCCGTCGCCGCCGATAACAACGATACCCTCCATACCGACCTGCTTACATACGTCCATAGCCTTCTGCAAGCCCTCTTCGGTTTTAAATTCGGGGCTTCTTGCGGTATAGAGCATAGTTCCGCCGCGGTGGATAATATCAGAAACGCTTCTCAGATTCATTTCAAACATATCGCCTGACATAAGGCCGTTATAGCCTCTGCGGATACCCATAACGCGCATTCCGTTCTGAACGCCCGTACGCACAACGGCGCGGATAGCGGCATTCATACCCGGAGCGTCGCCGCCGCTTGTTAAAACACCGATTGTTCTCATTTCATTCACCTCATATATCAAAACAAAAATTTCAAAATGCTTGAGTAAAAATAATAGCAAAAAAGAATGTAAAAGTCAATAATTAACTACTACATTTTCGCTTCCCGCAATTTCCCTGAGCTTTTCCACTAAATTGGAGGACGCTTCAACCTCGGCGACCGAAAACTCATAAGCCCTTTTATCATTATAGAAAAGGCTCAGCGGCATATCGCCGTTCGGGCAGGTTTTGAGAAAAGATTTACACTCGCCGACCCTTTCGTCATCTGCTGACGGGAAGCGGATAAAAATGCCTCTCCTTGCCTTTTTCGGTTGAGGTTTATCCTCAGGCGCGCTTTCAAGCGAATCGAGCACAAGGCTCGGCGGCTCATCCTCACGGATAGAAACTCTTCCCGTAAAAACATAAATACTGCCAGCAGTGAATTTTTCAACGTTTTCGGCAAATATTTTCGGAAAAACGAGCATTTCCATTGAGCCTGTAACGTCCTCAACAGTGACGAACGCCATTGTTGTATCGCTCTTTGTTATTTTACGCTTGACCTTCGTGATTATTGCAAGCGTTTTGACTTTCTGTCCGTCGAAAAGCGAGGTTTCTTCGTCAAGCATATCGCCTATCGGAACATAGCCGTATTTTTTAATAACAGGCTGATATTTAGCCGTCGGATGACCCGAGATATAAAGGCCCGTTGTTTCCTTTTCAAGTGAAAGAAGCTCACTTTCGGGGAATTCATCGGCTTTTTTAATTGTAACCTCGGTTGATTTTTCGTCGCCGAGCATTTCAAAAAGACCTATCTGACCGTCAATGCTTCTTCTCTTTTCGTTTTCGAGGTTTGAAACGATTTCGGGAAGAGCCAAAAGCATTTCACGGCGGTTATTGCCGAGCCCGTCAAGAGCGCCGCTTTTAATAAGGCTTTCGACGGCGCGTTTATTGAACTGAGGACCGTAAACACGTTTACAGAACGAATAGAACGATTTGAACTCGCCGTTTGATTTTCTTTCGTCGATAATTGTCTGAATAAAGCCTGTTCCGAGATTTTTTATAGCAAGAAGTCCAAAACGGATTGTTTTTCCGTCGGAGACGAAATTGTGAACGCTGACATTTACGTGAGGCGGAAGAACACGGATATTTCTTCTCATACAGTCGTCAATATATTTAACAACCTTTGTTTCGTCATCCAATACGCTCGTAAGAAGCGCCGCCATAAACTCGCAGGGGTAATTCGCCTTAAGATAAGCCGTTCTGTATGACACAACGGCATAAGCCGCTGAATGGGATTTATTGAAGGCGTATGAAGCGAACGAGGTCATATCGTCGAAAATACTGTTCGCCGTTTTTTCGTCAATTCCGTTTTCAGAACAACCCTCAATAAAGGTTGTTCTCTCTTTTTCCATAACATCATGCTTCTTTTTACTCATAGCGCGGCGAACAACGTCCGCCCTGCCGAAAGAATAGCCCGCAAGAGTTCTGAAAATTTCCATAACCTGTTCCTGATAAACCATACAGCCGTAGGTTACGTCAAGAATCGGCTTGAGCATAGGAGTTTTATATGTTATGTTTTCCCGATTATGTCTGTTTAAAATATAAGAATCAATCGAATCCATCGGACCCGGTCTGTAAAGCGAAATGACCGCTATTATATCTTCAATGGACTCGGGCTTAAGGCGGGTAAGAACGCTCTTTAAGCCTGACGATTCACATTGGAAAACGCCGTCTGTATCTCCCCTTGAATAAAGAGCGTAGGTCTTTTTATCGTTTTCGGGGATTTTTTCAATATCAAACGACGGGTCTTTAAGCCTTATCATCTTTTCAGCGTCGCTTATTACAGTCAAGGTGCGAAGTCCGAGAAAATCCATTTTAAGAAGTCCGAGACGTTCAATAGCCGTCATTGTATACTGAGTTACAACCGCTTCGTCATTCATAGCAAGCGGAACATAGTCGCTGACGGGCAAATCGGTAATAACTACGCCTGCGGCGTGGGTCGAGGCATGGCGAGGCATACCCTCAACCGATTTTGCGGTGTCAATAAGCTCTTTAACCTGCGGGTCGGCTTCGTATAATTCTCTTAACTCGTCGCTCTTTTTGAGCGCTTTTTCAATGGTTATACCAAGCTCTCTCGGAATAAGCTTTGAAACCTTATCAACCGAAGCGTAGCTCATTCCCATAGCCCTGCCGACGTCACGTATAGCGCCTCTCGCCGCCATTGTACCGAAGGTAACAATCTGGGCAACGTGGTCGGCACCGTATTTTTCGATAACATAGTCAATGACCTCCTGCCGTCTTTCATAGCAGAAGTCAACGTCAATATCGGGCATTGAAACCCTTTCGGGATTTAAGAATCTTTCAAAAAGAAGATTATATTTTAACGGGTCAATTCCCGTTATATCACTGCAAAAAGCGCAAAGGCTGCCTGCGCCCGAGCCTCGCCCGGGACCGACGGGAATTCCCTTTTTCTTTGCGTACTGAATAAAGTCGGAAACTATAAGGAAATAATCGACATAGCCCATCTTTTTAATGACGGAAAGCTCGTATTCAAGCCTTTCGATATATGATTTATCAGGGTTTTCGCCGATTTTCCTTTTAAGTCCCGAGTAACACATATTGCGGAAATAATCATAGTGGTCCTGATTATCGGGAGTGTCAAAACGGGGAAGCTTTGTTTTGCCGAATTCAAAACTGACATTACACATTTCGGCAATTTTTGAAGTATTTTCAATTGCCTCGGGAACAGACGGGAAAGCCGCCCTCATTTCTTCTTCGCTTTTGAGATAAAACTCCTCGGTTTCAAAGCCGATATCAATTTTTTCGCCTAAGATATGACCGGTTGAAATGCAAAGAAGAATATTCTGGGTTTTGCTGTCCTCTTTTTTCACATAATGAACGTCGTTCGTAGCGACAAGCGGTATGCCCGTATCCTGAGAAAGCTTTATTAAATAAGGCTCAATCTGTTTCTGTTCGGGCAAAAGATGGTTTTGAAGCTCAAGATAGTAATTCCCCTCACCGAACACGTTTTTATACCAGAGCGCTGTTTCTTTCGCCTTATCGTATTCGCCGTGGAGAAGATACTGCGGTATTTCTCCCGCAAGGCAGGCAGACAAAGCAATCAGCCCCTCGTGGTATTCCTCGAGAAGCTGCTTGTCCACTCTGGGCTTTGTATAAAAGCCCTCTGTCCACGCCTTTGAAACGAGCTTTGCGAGATTCCTGTATCCCTCGTTGTTTTTACAGAGCAATACAAGGTGATTTCTCTCGCCGTCAAGGGCGTGATTTTTATCAAATCTTGTTCTTTTCGCAACGTAAACCTCGCAGCCGATTATGGGCTTAATTCCCCTTTCAACAGCCGCGTTATAAAAATCAATTGCGCCGTACATAACCCCGTGGTCGGTGATTGCGAGCGAGGTCTGTCCCAATTCTTTGGCATAATCGAGCAACTGCCCGATACGGCAGGCGCCGTCGAGCAGGCTGTACTCGGTATGTACGTGCAAATGAGTAAATGACATTAAATATCGTTCCTTATAAGATCAAGATAGCTTTCACGCTTAATGATTTCACGGCACTCGCCGTCCTTAACCATTACAGCGCAGGGTCTGGGAAGTCGGTTATAGTTTGAAGCCATTGAATAGTTGTAAGCGCCGGTTGAAAGAACGGCAATTATATCGCCTACGTGTACTCTCTGGATAGGCGCGTTTTCGGCAATAAGGTCGCCGCTTTCGCAGCATTTACCCGCAAGAGTGATTGCGCAGTCCTTTTCCCAAGCCGCCTTGTTGGCAACCATAATTTCGTGCTGTGCCTGATAGAGAATATATCTCGGGTTATCAGCCATACCGCCGTCGATAGAAACGTAAGTACGGATGTTCGGGATTTTCTTAACAACGCCTGCGGTATAAAGGGTTATACCCTCAGCGCCGACTATTGAACGGCCCGGCTCAAAGAGAATAAAGGGAAGATTAATCCCCTGCTTTTCACATTCTCTTTTAAGAACGACCGAAACGCATCTTACATATTCATAGAATTTTTCGGGGTTATCGGTTGTGAGATACTTGATACCGAAGCCGCCGCCGAGGTTGAGCTCTTTCATCTCAACGCCTGTTTCATCCCTTATCTGACGGATGAATTTAGCCATTACCGAGCTTGCGAGCTTAAACGGGTCAATTTCAAATACCTGAGAACCGATATGGCAGTGAACGCCTCGCAGTTCAAGGAATTTAGCGTTAAGAGTGCGGGCAACCGCCTCCATAGCCTCGCCCGTTTCAAGCGCAAAGCCGAACTTTGAGTCAATCTGACCTGTTCTTATAAATTCGTGAGTATGAACCTCAATACCCGGTTTTATACGAAGGAGAACGGGCACCGTAATATTTTTTTCTTTGGCTATGCCCTCAAGCATTTCAAGCTCGGAGAAGTTATCAACGATAATTCTTCCGACATTATTCTGAACAGCCATCAGAAGCTCGTCATAGGTTTTGTTGTTGCCGTGGAAAATAACCTTGCCCATAGGAAAGCCCGCTTTGATAGCGGTAAAAAGCTCGCCGCCCGAAACTACGTCGAGGCCCATTTTTTCCTCGTCGCAGATACGGCACATTTCCTTACAGCAGAACGCCTTGCTTGCGTAGCAGACAAGACCTTTTCCGTCATAGTTTTCTTCGATTGAAGAAACAAATGCCTGACAGTTTTTTCTTATCTGGTTTTCGTCAAAGACATAGCAGGGAGTGCCGAACTGTTCGGCGATTTCAATAGTATCGACTCCGCCGATAGTCAGGTGGCCTTTTTCATTAACGTTAAGTGCATCTGAAACAAACATAAATCCTACTCCTTCACAAAATTATTTATAATTCGCTTAACTTCGTCAAGTCCCTCGCCGTTCATAGCGGAAAACGGAATAATTTTTTCGTTTTCAAGCCCGCCGAGCTCGGAAGAAACCGACTCCATTCTCGAATTAAACTCAGTTTTATTCAATTTGTCCTTTTTTGTAAGAACAACAATAAACGGATAATTCTTTTCTTTTAAAAAGTTTACCATCAGCATATCGTCTTCCGTCGGGGGACGTCTTATATCGACAAGAAGAACTACAAGGCGAATATCCCTTCCCGTATTGAAATAGGTTTCAAGCAGAAAAGCCCAGCGCCTTTTATCGCCCTTTGAAACCTTGGCGTAACCGTAGCCCGGCAAATCGACAAAACGGACTTTATCGACCTTATAAAAGTTGATTGTCGCCGTTTTACCGGGGACAGAGCTTACTCGCGCCAGGTTTTTTCGGTTAAAAAGCTTATTGAGAAGCGAGCTTTTACCGACATTAGACCTGCCGGCAAAGGCGATTTCAACCGTGCTGTCAACGGGTAGCTGCGAGGTTGTGCCGAAAGCGGTTTCAAAATCCGCCTTGTTGAAATTAATCATTTTTTCCTCAATTCCAGACCGAGTCGCCGCTGCCCTTTTCAACAGTTACAGGCTCAATCTTCTTTTTACTCTTTTCGTTTTTAGGGCGGATAAGAGTATATTCAATAGCCTTTTCAACGCGGCTTATCGGAATAAACTCAATATTCTCAAGCACCTTTTTGTCAACCTGCTCCAAATCCTTTTTGTTGTCCTCGGGAATTAGAACGGTTTTCATTCCGTTGGTATAAGCCGCCATGCTCTTTTCACGAAGCCCGCCTATAGGAAGAACCCTGCCCGTAAGCGTAACCTCGCCTGTCATTGCAACGTCCGCCTTTGCAGGAGAAGAAGTCAGCGCCGAAACGAGAGCCGTTGTAATGGTAACGCCTGCCGACGGGCCGTCCTTGGGAACAGCGCCCTCGGGAACGTGGATATGGATATCCTTATCCTTATAAAAGGTGTTGGATACACCGAGATAATCGGAATAAGAACGGATATAGCTTATAGCCGCCTTTGCGCTTTCTTTCATAACGTCGCCGAGAGAGCCTGTAAGCTCAACCTTTCCCGTACCCTCCATAACGGCGACCTCGATTTTAAGCATCTCGCCGCCGACCGAAGTCCACGCAAGTCCGTTTACAACGCCGATTTCATTACTCTTTTCGGTTGTATCGTTCTTATATTTGACTGCGCCGACATATTCGTGAAGGTCGCTTGCCTTGATTGTAATTTTACCCTCAAAGCCGTTTGCGAATTTAATACAGGTTTTCCTTAAAACCTTACCGATAATTCTTTCGAGCTTTCTGACGCCCGCTTCCCTTGTGTAGCCGTCAATAAGAAGATAAAGTGCATCATCCTTAATCGTAACCATTTTTGACGTAAGTCCGTTCGCCGCAAGCTGTTTTTTAACAAGATGCTTTTTAGCTATATTGAACTTTTCCTCACGGGTGTAGCTTCTTAACTCAATAACCTCCATTCTGTCGAGCAACGGCTCGGGAACGGTTGAAAGGTCGTTGGCGGTAGTTATAAACAAAGCCTTACTCAAATCGAACGGAATTTCGATATAGTGGTCGGTAAACGAATTATTCTGTTCGCCGTCAAGAACTTCAAGCAAAGCCGCTGAAGGGTCGCCCTTATAATCCATACCGAGCTTGTCAATTTCGTCAAGAAGAATAAGCGGATTTGCTGTCCCCGCTTTTTCAACGGCGTCAATAATTCTGCCGGGCATAGCGCCGATATAGGTCTTTCTGTGTCCTCTTATTTCAGCCTCGTCGTGAACGCCGCCGAGAGCAATTCTGACATACTTTCTGTTCATAGCCTTTGCGAGCGATTTAACAATCGAGGTTTTGCCCGTACCGGGAGGTCCGACAAGACAGATAACCTGACCCTTAACGCCGCCCGACATTTTAAGAACGGCGAGCATTTCGACAATTCTGTCCTTAATTTCGTCAAGACCGTAATGGTCTCTGTCGAGAACCTTTCTCGCATTTTCAAGATTGAGATTATCCTTTGAATACTTATTCCAGGGCAGGTCGAGAACACGGTCAAGATAGTTTCTTATAACGTTTGCGTCGGGCGAAGAGGACTGCATCTGCGAAAAGCGTTTACATTCTTTAAGAAGCTTTTTTTCATCCTCTTTTTCAAAGCCGATGGCAAGAATTTTCTTTTTATATTCTTCGGCCTCATTCATAACGTCCTCGCCGTCATTGAGTTCAGCCGAAACCGCCTTTAACTGTTCACGGAGATAGTATTCACGCTGGTTTTCGTCAATCTGTTCGTTGACCTTCTGACGAATCCCCTCTTCAATTGAGAGAACGGCGTTCTCTTTTGAGAGAATAACACAGAGCTTTTCTATTCTCTTAAGCTCGTCAATTGTTTCAAGAACTGCCTGTTTGTCCTTATATTCAAGAGGAATATTATAGGTAATTCTGTCGGCAATTTCACCTGCTGTATTACATTTTTCAACCCCGATAATAACGTCGGGCGGAATCTGCTCGTTAAGCTCGATATAATCGGCAAAAAGCTCCTTTGCGTTTCTTACGAAGGCGGTCTGCAAATCGGCGTCGTTTCGGGAAACCTTTTTTTCGTTTATCTCTTCAACAAAGGCTGAATAGAAAAGCTTATCGGTCATAATCGAATCGACGCGAACCCGCTTTTTACCCTCGACATAAACCCTCATTACCTCGGTGTGAGGAAGCTTTACCGCCTGAATAACAGAACAGAGTACGCCTACGGAGTAAATATCGTTTCCCGTAGGGTTATCGACAGAAGCGTCCTTCTGGGCGACAAGAAGCAAATCCTGCTTTTTGACAAGCGCGGTTTTAACCGCCGCAATAGTTTTCTTCCTGCCGACGTCAAAATGAAGCGGTTCGTTCGGGAACATAACCATTCCCCTTAAGGGAACGGCGGGAACGAGAAGAATATTTCCGTTTTTTTCAAATGTATCGTTCAATTTATTTGTCTCCTAAAAAAATAATTGATTTATTATACTATAACTGTAAGATTTAATCAAGAAAAAAATGAAGCAGTTCAGGCTGAAACCGCTTCATTTATAAGTTTTTATTTATCTTTATGCAGGTATTTTTCCCTTGTGGCTATTCCGCCGCGTATATGGCGCTGGGCTTTATTGACGTCAAGCACCTGCCTGACCTCGAAAAAAAGCTGGGGATTAACCCGTTCAAGCCGCTTTGAAACGTCCATATGTACGGTGCTTTTGCTCACGCCGAATTTTTTTGCGGCGGCTCTTACCGTAGCCTTGTTTTCAACTATATATTCCCCAAGCTCAACAGCCCGTTCCTCAACAATATCTTTCAAAATAAAACCTCCCATTAACATATCGGTAATAGATATGCTTCGGGAGGTTTAATTATTACTCTTCGTTTGTTTCGGGTTCTTCAACTATAGTATTCTCTTCTGTTTCGGCTGTGACTTCAGGGGTCATGCCGTCCGTCATTTCTTCAAGAATATCAATTGCATATTTGAATTTATAGTTTTTCTTATCCCTTGAAAGTATGGCTTTCAAAGCTTCCTTTCTGTCTTCCGAACGGGGAATAATCTTTCTGCCGAGTACCTGACGCACCTCGGTTGTTTCCTGCTTAGCCTCAACATACTCTTTTTTCAGTTCTTCGACAAACCGCTTTGCGGTATAAACCTTAAATCTTTCAATACCGAGTGAAAAAGCGAGAAGCTCCATATCGTTCGCAACACGGAAGCCGTATTTCTGCTGAAGAATTTTATATTCCCGGGGCATAAAATAGAAGCACCTTCCCGCAAGAAAGCCGAACGCCTTTTTGGTATCGAGATAGCCCATCTCAATTCTCGCCTGGTTCTTTTCCTTTTCAAATTCAAAGGACTCGCCGAGGTCTTTAGGGTCGTACGGTCTTATGAAAATAATTTCGGCGTTTGACAAATCCTTTCTGTGCGCCATGCCCTTCATAGTGGAAATATCAACGATTATAAGACGGTTAATTCCCCTGTCGCGAAGGACGGAAATCGGAGCGTTATCGTAAACTCCGCCGTCAAAATAGCTCTGGTCATCCGGTCCCTGATTGGCAAGACCCGGGAAACGCGCCGAAGCCATAAGGTAGTCGATAAGCTTTCCGTTTTCCATTTCGTCAATGAATATTTCAACGGGCTTCATACCCGAAAGATTATATGTAACAAGACCTAACGGCAGACTGCTCTGACGGACCTTATCCTCGTCAATGTATTTTGCTATAAGCTCTTTTGCAGGAGTAGCGTCAACCCCGCCGTTTTTAATGACCTCCTTGACAATCTGAACCATATTGCTTTTTGAGAACAGATTGCTCGGGTCCTTAAGCTCGCCCGGGAGGTTAATTCCGTCGGCTACCTCAACATTATTCCACAGGTCAAGCGCCCTGTCGTAATCGCCCTGAGCTATGAGAGCGCCGTTGATAGCGCCGATTGATACGCCCGCTATGGCTTCAATTTTAATACCCATCTCACGCATGGCTTTCCAGGCGCCCATCTGATAAGCGCCCTTTGCGCCGCCGCCTGCAAGAATAAGTCCGTATGGCTTCATAAAAAATCTCCTTAAACTGAAACTAATTAATATTTTAACACTTTTGTCAAGTTATTGCATAAAAATATTTTTTGTTGTATAATTCGGATAAAGAGGTGAAAACAATGGGCTTCGGTTCACGCTGTTACATAGTCGGCGCAGGCGACTTTTTCGGTAAAATTGAAAAGGGCGAAAACGACCTGGTTATTGCCGCTGACGGCGGACTAAAGCACCTTAAAGCCGTTTCGGTTACACCCGACATTATTATAGGCGATTTCGATTCACTCGGTTTTGTTCCCGACGGAAAAAACGTTATTAAGCTTCCCGTTATGAAGGACGTTACCGACACCTACGCCGCAGTAAATATCGCTAAGGAAAAGGGTTATAAAAACGTAATTCTTCTCGGCTGTACGGGCGGGAAAAGAATCGACCATTTTATAGCGAATTTACAGACACTTATCTTCGCCGCCGAAAACGGAATTAACGCCTATATGGTCGGCGACAACGAGGTTTTCACCGCCGTTGTAAACTCTCAGATTTCTTTTAAAGAAAAAGAAAGCGGAACTGTTTCCGTTTTTTCGTTTGACAGAAAGTCGGTTGTCAGTATAAGCGGGCTGCTTTACGAGACAAATGATATTAATCTGACAAACAGCGCAACGCTTGGAATAAGCAACGAATTCAAGGGTGAAAAAGCTACCGTTAAAGCTATTGACGGCACTGTTACAGTATATTGGCAGGGTGATATTGACGATATTCTCTCCCCTGCCTATGAGGTGTAAAAATGAAGGTACAGATTTTTGACAATGCCGCCGAAATCGGCATAAAGGTCGGGTCGCAGTTGACTTCGGCAATAAGGCAAAATCCGAAAATTGTTCTCGGGCTTGCTACGGGCGCTTCGCCTATACCGACCTACGATTATCTTGCAAATCTCTGTAAGGTCGGCGAATTAAGTTTCAGGGAAGTTACAACCTTTAATCTTGACGAATACTGTCACCTGCCCAGAGAGGATAAGAACAGCTATTTCTCTTTTATGAACGAACATCTTTTTTCAAAGACGGATATCAATCCCGAAAACATCCATTTTCTCAACGGAAACACGGATAACGACGAAAAGGAATGTGAAAGATATAATAAAATGCTCGTTGAAGCAGGGCTTGTTGATATTCAGCTTCTCGGCATCGGCACAAACGGTCACATCGGCTTTAACGAGCCTGCCGAAAAATACACAAAGGGCGCCTTTAAAATCGCCCTGACCGAAAGCACAAGAAAATCAAATTCAATTTACTTTGACGAAAACCCGATGCCGACCCACGCGCTGACAATGGGAATAGGAAACATAATGAGCGCAAAGAAAATCATTATGATAGCCACGGGCGAAAAGAAACAAAGAGCCGTTAAGGCTATGATTGAGGGCGAGGTTACGCCGAAATGTCCTGCTTCAATCTTGCAGTTTCACCCGTCGGTCACGGTTTATCTTGACAAACAGGCAGCGGCTTTATTATAAACAATAAGAGGTGTAAAAAATGACGAAAATAGTTTACGAAGAATGTCCCTATTGCAAAAGTAAAAATTTAAGCGTCGGCTATCAGGTCGGCGACGCCTGCTTAAAGCTCGGAGTAAGCGGAGTTTTCGGAAGCAATATTATCCACACAATCTGTATGGAATGCGGAAGCATTATCCATTCAAGAGTTGAAAAGCCCGAAATGTTCAAAACTAACGCCATTAACATTTCAAGCGGCGAAGAAAAAACGGAATAAAAAAATTAAAGGGTCGGTTATCCGACCCTTTATTCTTTATTTAAGGCTCTCCGTAAACAGTTTCAATCGCCTTACGGCTTCCTTTAACTCGCTTACCGAATAAGCGTAAGAAATTCTTATAAAGCCCTCCCCGCTTTCGCCGAACGCGTCACCGGGAACTACGGCGAGCTTTTGCTCGTTAAGAAGCCTCGTCGCAAATTCCTCGCTCGTCATTTTAAACTGACGGATGTCGGGGAACATATAAAACGCTCCCTCGGGCTCAAAGCAGGGCAAGCCCATCTTTTCAAGCTCGTTGTAAAGATAGCGGCGGCGCCTGTCATATTCCTGACGCATATTTTCAACGTCTGCGTCGCCGTTGTTAAGCGCTTCAACCGCAGCATACTGACTGACCGTCGGCGCGCACATAATAGCGAACTGATGGATTTTTATCATCTGGGAAATAATCTCGCCCGGTCCCATGGCATAGCCGAGTCGCCAACCCGTCATAGCGAACGCCTTTGAAAAGCCGTTAATGACGATTGTGCGTTCTTTCATTCCCTCAAGCGAGGAAATACTCGTGTGCTTTTCATCGCCGTAGGTCAGAGCCGAATATATTTCGTCGGTTATAACAAGCAAATCGTGTTTTAATATAACGGGAACAATTTTTTCAAGGTCGGCTTTTGTCATAATTGCGCCCGTGGGATTGTTCGGGAACGCAAGAATAACAGCCTTGGTCTTCGGCGTAATAGCGTTTTCAAGCTCTTCAGCCGTTAATTTAAAGCGGTTTTCGTTCTTAAGACAAATCGGAACGGGAACTCCGTCGGCAAGCTTTATGCAGGGAAGATAGCTGACATAGGACGGGTCGGTATAGATTATTTCGTCGCCCTCATTGATAATCGAACGGAGCGCAAGGTCAATCGCCTCGCTTCCGCCGACAGTAATGAAAATTTCACTGTCGGGATTGTATTCAACGCCCGTGTGGCGAAGCGTAAAGTCCGAAACAGCCTTTTTCAGAGCGGGAAGTCCCGAATTTGAGGTATAAAAGGTCTTACCCTGGTGGAGAGCCGTTATGCCCGCCTCTCTTATATGCCAGGGCGTATCGAAATCGGGTTCGCCGACGCCCAGAGATATTACGCCCTCGGTTGTTGAGGCAAGGTCAAAGAACCTGCGTATACCCGACGGCTTAATCCCCTTTACCTTTTCTGACAGAAAATCTCTCACGGCGACACCAACATTCTTTCATCGGTTTTCTTGCTCTTGAAAAGAACGCCCAATTCCTTATATTTTGAGAGCGTGAAATGGGTAGTAGTGCTCTGAACCTCGTCAATCTGAGCGAGCTTTCCCGAAACGAAAAGCGAAACCTCTTTTATTGACCTGCCCTTGACGGTAACAAGAAAATCATAAGCTCCCGACATAAGATAAAGCGTATCGACCTGAGGAAAACTGCTGATTTTTTCAGCAATCTTGTCATAGCCCTCGCCGCCCTGGGGAGTTACGCGAAGCTCAACCATAGCCGTAACGTCGTCATCGTGGACCTTATCCCAGTCAATGAGGGTATTATAGCCGCAGATTACCTTTTCCTTTTCGAGTCTGTCAATTGTATTTCGGATTGTATCTGCATCTACGCCGAGCATTACCGAAAGCTCTTCGGCTTCAAGACGGCTGTTATCAGAAAGAATTTCAAGAAGCTTTAATTCAAGTGATTTTTCCATAATAATCCCCTTATTTATTCCAATCGTTTACCTGCTTGCGAAGCCAGTCGCACCAAGCGTCAACACCCTCGCCCGTCCTTGCGGAAATAAAGAAGATTTCGGCGTTCGGGTTAAGACGGTGAATACGCTCTTTAACAGCTTCGTCATCGAATTCAAAAACGGATTTAGTATCAATTTTATTAATGAGAACAACGTCCGAGACAGTAAACATAAGCGGGTATTTTAGAGGCTTATCGTCGCCCTCGGGTACGGATAAAATCATAGCGTTCTTGCTTGCGCCCGTATCAAATTCAGCGGGGCATACAAGATTTCCGACATTTTCAAGTACAACGAGGTCGAACTGATTTGCGTTAAATTCGTCGATACCCTGTCTTGTCATACCGGCGTCAAGATGGCACATACCGCCCGTATGAAGCTGAATTGAAGCAACGCCCGCCTGCTCAATGGCTCTCGCGTCAACGTCGGAGTCGATATCGGCTTCCATTACGCCGATTTTAAACTCGTCCTTAAGACGTGAAAGCGTAGCCTTTAAGGTAGTAGTCTTACCTGCTCCGGGTGAAGACATTAAATTGAGCAAAAAGGTTTTATTTGCCTTTAATTCCTCGCGCAGCTTATCTGCTTCACGGTCGTTGTTTTCAAAAACGCTCTTTTTTATTTCGATTACCTTGAAATTATCCATAATTTTTTCTCCCAATTTTTATTTTCATAGTATTATATAAATTATTATAAAAAAAGTCAAATTTACTTTAATAAACTTTAATAATAAACAGCAAAAGCCTCCCCGCAGGGAGGCTTGAATTTACCGTATTATTCAACAGGCTGTCTTTCGGCGTTATAAACCGTGTCAATATTCTTTTTGAATAATAAATAGTCATATTTCGGGCGCCAGGACGAGCCTATCTGATAGGTCTTGAAGGTAGCTTCGTCAGCGGCAATATTCATCTGAGTTATGCCCTTCAATTCGCTTCCGTCCTTATAAACCGAGTCCCAGAAAGCGTGGTGACCGATTGATTTAACATTTTCGGGAATGTAAATGTAGCTCAATCCCCTGTCACGCGTAAAAGCGTCGGAACCGATTGTTTCAAGACTTTCGGGAAGCGAAAGGTAGATTCCGCCGAGCGACTCTCTTCCCGTATACCTTGTTTCGCTTACTCCGTCAGCAGTCGGAACGTACGAATAGATATTATGCATATTTCCACAGTCAAAGAAAGCAAGCGTTCCGATTTCCTTTAAGCCGTCGGGAAGATAGTAGGTATCGACATTCGCATAGTTAAAGCAAAGCGGTCCTATCTTTTCAACAGTTGACGGAACAACGTATGTTCTTACCTTTTCATTGTACTGCCGGAAGAAGCCCTCGTCGTACTTTTCGGTCGGTCCCCAAAGCTCCTCCATGGGATTGCCGTTATCGTCAACAAGGTCGGTATAGCCGAATTCCTGTCTTAAATATTTATCGTGGTCTATCGGGTAACAGATGATTTCGGTTTTATCCTTATTGTAGAGAACGCCGTCAACGTCGCAGTAATTCGGGTTCGCTTCGTCAACGTAAATGCACTGTAAAGCCCAGCAGGAATAAAACGCCTTGTTATCAATTTTAGTGACGTCCTTGCCGATATTGATTACACGAAGCGTTGCGTCACAGTTGAAAGCGTATTCGTGAATTTCGGTAACCGTTTTTTCGTTATCGTAAGTGAGGAAATCCATATTGATATCCTCTTCGTTCTCGGCACCGCCCGCAATCATAGCGCCCGCTTCGATTTTTGAATTGTCTATATCGGCGACTTTATCTACGTTGAACGTTTTAACAAGTCCGTTGTTGCTGAACTGAACAAGCTCATAACCGCTGTCAACCGCCTTATATTCAAGGTCGCCCGTATTGAGAAGCGCGCGTACCGAAAAATAAAGCGAAAGAATAACCGCTATGGAAATCAGTATTATAAACGTCGCCTTTTTGCCCTTGGCGTTAGCGTATGAAACGCCGATTTTCGGCGGAGCCAGTCCCTCAATCTGATAAGTCCAGATTTCGTCCTCGGGTATGTCAAGGATTTCCTCCTCAACCTCGGGCGCAGTATTTTCTTTTTTTGTTTTATCCTTTTTCATACTCGCACCTCCTTAACCCGTAAACGAGCCCGCAACCGACTCGCCTTCTTCTTCGGCTTTCTTTTCGGTGACTTCGGCTCTTCGCTTCAATACCTGAATAACCTTGTTCTGTTTTACGGAATCGTAATCCCAGAAGAAATAGGGAATAGTCATAAACAGGAAGCCCGCTATGTCGAACAGAATCGGAATAACAATTATCTTTACTCTTGACATATCGACAAAAAGAACGTCCCAGTTAGAGTTAAAGCCGAATTTCAGAAGCAGGATAGGAATAATAAGACCTACTAACGAGGCAATCGGGCCTGTAATCCAACCGAAAATTCCCGAGAACGCTTCAAGGCGTTCGCCCGAAAGATACATCTGATAGTCGCCTATACGGATATCCATATCGTGCATTACCGACATAGGAATGGTATGGGTTACTTCGAGCAGGATAAGGATAATTACGCAGACAATACCGCACAGCGTTACATTATCGCCGCAGAGAAGTATCGTCGCGACAACAAGCGACCAACCGATTGCGCGGGAAAGATAATAGAAAATCATTATCTGCTTATATGAGAATCTCTTAATGAAATAAGGTGTAAAGAAATCCGGAGGCGTTCCCGCAAAGGAAACGAGCGAAACAATAAGTCCGTAGGAAAGACCGCTTAAGCGGAAGGTATAAAGATAAAGTACGGTTGTGAACGCCAGCATGCCGTTGCCGAGCGAGTCAAGAAGATAAACGGCGTTAAGCATCCATTTATACTTATTTCGCATTACGCCGAAAATACCGTCCCAGAATTTAATCTGCACCTTTTCCTTAAGGGGCGGCTGAGGTATTCTCTCCTTGAAGCGCCCCGCAAAAATCATAGTCAGCGTAGCAAAGGTGATAAATATTATCGGAATAACGTATCTGTAAACGTTTATATCAGCCCACTCGTCTCTCGTAAAGCCTATGGCAATCGGAATTACGATAACCATAATGGAATTAAGAAAATGGGAAAGCTTTATGGGATAGGTTCTTATAAGAATTCTCTCCTGCATATTCGGGCTGATATTCTGGGCGCAGTTTTCAAGGCAGTTTGTAAACGCAAACAGATTATAAATTGCAAACAGAAGGTTCGCAACCCAAACTCTCGTAACCTCGTCCTTAATCGCATAAACGGGAAGCCAGCCTATAAGGATTACCATTACGCATTTCGGAACAACATCGCAATAGAGGAAATACTTGTATCTGCCGAATTTCGGAACAAGCTTTTTACGCCAGAAAATGTTTCTCGAGCCTGCCCAGCCGTTCCAGAGAATATGAGTGCCGAGAATCTTAATCGCCGAAGCCGCCGACAAGCCCCTTATCGTATTTAACGAGGCGACAAGCCAGTTATTCGGGTTAAGATAGGGCTCAAACGGGAACGCAATCAGGAAAATACCGATTACCATTGAGAAGAAATAAACGGTATAAAGCTTCTTTTCCGTTTTCTTTGGCATAAAGCCGAGGTTATCGTTGATAATCCAGCCGAGAATATCCCAGAGCTTCTGCAAAGGCATATTTATAAGCGCTATTGCAGTGAAGACAACATACGGCAGCTTGTAGTGATACATAATCAGGTAACAGCCTGCCGCAAAGGATATGTACTCAAGCGTTTTTGAGCCTGAATAGTTACTGCCTACCGCAAGCCAGATGTCCTTATATTCCTTATAGGGAACATACTTGCCCTCGGCAGGAGTATTCCAATGCTCCTTAATTTCGCCGAAAAGCCATTTGACTTTTCCACCGAGCTTTGACATTCGCACCATTCCTATCTTTCAAAAAGTAAAATTAGTTTTTATAAAATTCCTTTAAGGAATTATATTCGTTATCGCTTATTTCAAGCACCTTCCCGTGCTTGAAGCCGTAAGGGAAGGAAAACTCCTCCTTATCCATTTTAAAGTCGCTTTTGCCCGCCTTTGAAGCGACAAACGGCACATAGCCCATTTTCGGCTTTTCGCAACCGAAGAAATCAAGCATAAGGCACCATCTTCCGTCGGGAAGAACATACGACGTAGGTCCTTCGTACGAGCCTGCGTTGCCCAAGGAAGCCATATATTCTTCAAGCGCCTTATCGTGTTCATAGGGGCCGTAAAGATTTTTCGATACGGCGTGCATATTCATTGACGGCTCATTGGCGTTTTTATAAAACAGATGGTAGGTATCCCCTATTTTAACTATATGGGAATCAAGAATTTCGTTCTTCTTATCGAAAAAAACCTTCGGATAAGAAAACGTTTTAAAATCCTTTGTGACGCAACAGTAAATCGACATATGCTTATAGTCGGTTTCCTTAACCATTGAACCCCAGTGAATTAAATATTCCCCGTTTTCTTCGTCGAAAATGACCTCCGGCGCCCAAAGACAGCCGAAATCGTCACGTCCGAAATAAATCTGTTCCTGAGGCGAAAAGTGAATCAAATCGTCGCTTCGCCATAAATTCAGCTTTTTACTGCCGTGACGGTTTATGTCAATCCAGTCGATATTGTAGTTTTCGTCCATACGGTGAACGACGCACAAATCGGTTGTAAGAATTACAAACCCGCCCGTTACAAGACGTACTGCCTCAATATCACGGCAACCGCATTCACCCATTGTGCTTTCAAGCACGGGATTTCCGCCGTTGAGCATCTCCCAGTTAAAGCCGTCTTTGCTGACAGAAAAATAAACCTGCTCGCCGTCGGGTGTAATTTTTTCTTTAAAATGAGCAAATAAATAAGCCATAACGCCCTCCGTGGATATTGATATGTAAATTATACATTTTTTTATTATATAATTCAATACCTTTTGTGTAAATTGATAAAACAATCCGCCGACAGACTGTTCTGCCGACGGATTAATTATTTTCAGCTTTTATTTAAGATTGTTCTGATAATCGTCTATCAGGGCGTAAAGCTCATAATACGGGTCGTCAACCATCTTAACGGTCTTGTTGAACTCAAGCACCTGTTTTTCGTTATCCGAAAACTTTTTCCACTCGGGAAGTCCGTTGCCGTTCGGGTTTCCGGTCTTTACAAAGTTGAGAAGATAACTCTGCATTGTTTCGGACAATGCCATATCCTCGTCCGTATAGAGCCTATCGTGGCGGAAAAGGTTTCCGTAAAGATATGGCATTTCGCCCGCATGGAACGAGCCGAGGGAACTGTTATCCATTGAGAAATAATATTCATAAACGTCCTTGCCCTGAGAAGAAAGAAGCCTCGACCAGTTATAGTGGCTGTATGTAAACCATGCCGCTGAAATAACCTTATCGTACGAGCCCTTTGCGTCGCCCCCTTGGTCAATGACAATCGTGTATGCCTTATCCTGCTTTTCGGGCGGGAAAAGCTCAGCCGCCTTTTCGGCATTGTCGCCGAGAACGCCTCTGAGAGAGTCAACGTAATTTTCAGCCGTGACCTTATTGAGCATAGTGAACAAATCGGCTTCGTGGGCGTTAAAGCCGTTGAGGAGAGCCTCTTCGTTGTTTTCGCCCTTTTCATAGGTCAGATAAGGCTGTTCGGTTATCGCGTAGCCGTCAACCGTCATGGCCGAATTGGTATAGCTTGTATTGACGAGTTTTTCGGCGGGAACTTTTCTTAAGTCGTTTACGCTTGAAGCGGAAAACTCTTTCATAATGTTTTCGCCCATTTCAAGCGCTCTTTCAATGGGTCTGAATGTATGGTAAGGAGTTTTTGCGGTAATTCCGCTGCTTTCGGCTACCGCCCTTTTAAACAGCCCCTTTGCAAGCGGTGAAACACAGACGGCGTTTACGCTCGAAGAGCCTGCCGACTCGCCCGCAACGGTTATTTCATCGGGATTTCCGCCGAAGGAAGCAATATTTTCCTTAACCCATTTAAGCGCCTGAATCTGGTCAAGGAGTCCGTAGTTGCCCGTTGTTCCGTTTTCGGATTCAGCCGCTAATTCCTCGTTTGCATAGTAGCCGAATACGTTAAGCCTGTAAGCAAAATTGACTACGACTATTCCCTTTGAGGCGAGTGTTTCGCCGTTATATGCGTCAAACGAGGTGTGACCGCCCGTAAGCGAACCGCCGTGAATGAAAACAAGCACAGGCGCATTTTTAATATCGCCCGACGGCTTCCATACATTAAGATACAGCGAGTCCTCGCTCATCGCCTCTTTGAAATTGTCCTTCAGGCTTATTTCATAATTATGATAACCGAAAATCGAACTCAGAGAATCCATATAGACATTCTGCTGCTGCATTGACATAGGCGCAAAGGCGTCGCAGGCGCGAACGCCGTCCCAGCTATCGGGTTCCTGAGGCTCTTTCCAGCGAAGTTCGCCTACGGGAGGCTTTGCGTAGGGAATACCCGCAAAAACCTCAACCGATTTATCCCCGTTATATACGCCCGTCAGTTGCCCCTGTTTAACGGTTACGACCTTGGTAACCTCGGGATTTTTAACATCAACCGCAGGAATCTGTTTTGCAGGCGGTGAGGAAATTCTTAAAATACCCAGAAGCACAACTATAAAACAGAACCACGCAAAAAGTCGGAAATACCATTTTCTCTCCGACAGTCCTTTTAAATGAAGTACGACATAGCCTGCGCTGACAAGAAGCAACGCCGCCCAGCCGAGAAGAGTATTATGGCCGATTTCAAGAACAAATGCGAAAACAAGCAACACCAAAACAAGAATAACAACAAAGCCCTTGCGAAGTTTCATAAAAATCCCCTCTTCTTTTTTTTAATAATATCATACGGGAAAAATTTTTACAACCGAATATTTATTCCCGTTACATTTGATTTTTACGCCCGATAATGATAGAATGAAACAAAGGAGTGAAAAAGATGGATTTAAAAGAAAGACCTTTGATGAAAAACAAGCTGTTCGGCGCGTTTTCACTGCTTGTAGGGCTTGTCGGCATAGCGGTAATAATTATGCGCGTGGTCTGTTACAAATTTGAATATGACCCCGTGTATTATTCGGTTGACTACGGCAGGTTTAATTTCTTTTCATACTTTACCGTTCAGTCAAACATATACGTATGCTTTTACCTTTTATGTCTTGCTTTTGCGGTTTTCGGAAATGAAAACGCAAAGAAAATCGCATTCAGCCCTATGGTAAAGCTGACGGTAACTACCTATATTATTGTTACGGGCGCAGTTTACTGCGGCGGAATACCTATGAAAATGACTCCCCCGCTCTACTGGGACGGCTTTCAGCACGCTATGCTCAGCTTTGTTCAGGTGTTCCACCATATGTTCATACCCGTTCTTATGGTGATTATTTTCTTCATCCCGCCCACAGACAGAAAAATTCAGCTTAAAAAGCTTCCGATTGTAGGCATTTACCCGTTTGTTTATTCGGTATTTTCAATTATAAGGGGCGCTGTGTCAAATCCTCAGTTCTACGCCTACCCGTTCTACCGTCCCGAATTCTTCTGGAATATATTTTTCAAAGGTCAGGAGTTGAAAACCGTTCCCGCTTATCTTCTTATGCTGCCTATGCTCATTCTCGGAATTTGCGTTTTCATTCTGATTGCGCTTATAATCGGGGTTATATATAATAAGATTTGCAGTAAAGCGGAAAAATAACTTAAACACAAAAGCCTCGGTAACAGCCGAGGCTTTTTCTTTTTGAAAAAATCAAATTATAACAAAAAAACACTTGATTTTATTTCGGTTTTACTATATAATTTAACGGCACTTGAAAGTAAATATATTTCGGGGTGTGGCGAAGTTTGGTATCGCGCTTGGTTCGGGACCAAGAGGCCGGAGGTTCAAGTCCTCTCACTCCGATTAAAGCAACAAGGTCACCTTTTGGTGACCTTGTTGCTTTATTATTTATGATATGAGGACTTGAACCGAAGGATTTGAGCGTTAAGAAAACAGTTCGGTGAACTGTTTTCAGCTCAAATGTGCGAAGGCGTAAGCCGAGCACGCAAAGAATTGCGTAAGCAATTCTTTGTCAAGTCCGTGGTTTGATTTATATCTCAGTTGTTGAGGGCGTTATTACAATCCCTCCGTCAGCCTGACGGCTGCCACCTCCCTTTGCACAAGGGAGGCTGTTTCGGTCGACGAGCACGCAAAGAATTGCGTAAGCAATTCTTTGTCAAGTCCGTGGTTTGATTTATATCTCAATTGTTGAGGGCGTTATTACAATCCCTCCGTCAGCCTGACGGCTGCCACCTCCCTTTGCACAAGGGAGGCTGTTTCGGTCGACGAGCACGCAAAGAATTGCGTAAGCAATTCTTTGTCAAGTCCGGAGTTGGATTTATATAATTGTAAAATGAGCGCTTATTGAAGCGTAGATTTTATTAATGGGAAGGCATAACCGAAGGATTTGAGCGTTAAGAAAACAATTTGTCCGATTAACCGTACCTATAAAAATTTCCTTTAATTTTTCTATTGACAACGGCTGAATTTGTGGTATATTAATTACAGAACATTTGTTCGGTTGTCAATAAAATGAGAGGATTTTATTATGAGTATTTTTGTTGACGTGTTTCTTCGGCACGACAAATTCGGCAATAAAATACCTATGTTTATACGCTGGAACAACGGCACTCTTTACGTTATAGACCGTCTCAAAGGCGTGTCAAGAGCCGTTTCAAACAGCGGTATGCAGGTATTGAAATACGACGTTGTTATCGGCGGAAGAGAAACCGCAATTTTTGAGGACAGATATTTAAACAAATGGTATGTTGAAGAAAAATAACGGGTATTTCCATATTTCGCTTGATTATCACCTTTCGGTTAATGTATAATCAAAGCGGTGGTTATATGAAATACAGGCGAAACGTATTTGATAAACTCAACACCTTTCTCTTCGGCAAGGACCTTAGAATTACCGAGGGCGAAAGATACACTGACGAGAGGGATTTCGACTACTCGTCTTATCTCCCTTTGAAAAAATACATTTTTCCCGTGGATGAGCCTACTGAAAACGCCTTTTACATAACCGATTTCGGCGCTAAAGCAAACGATAAAAACGCCGATAATACCGAAGCGATAAACCGCTGTATCGAGTTTTGCTCTGAAAACGGCGGAGGCTTTGTCATAGTCAAGGGCGGTTCGTTTAAATCAAGAACCGTTGTTATGAAAAGCAACGTAACTCTTTTTATATGTTATGACAGCGAGCTTATTGCCGACGAAAGCGGAAACGGCTTTGAAAATATGGCGTTTATCTACGCTAAAGACTGTGAAAACATAGCTATAACGGGCGGCGGAACAATCAACGGCAACGGGCATTTTTTCGGAAGAAAACCGCTTTTCGACAAAAACCTGACTGAGCCCGCCGAGGTTATTGACGTAATTCAGATGCGCCGTGACTACCGCGCCCAGCTTCGTTTCGCCCACCCCTCAAAATACGGCAGGCTCATCTGCTTTGAGGACTGTGAAAACATTTCGTTTGATAATATTATTTTAAAGGACAGCCCCTCCTGGACGCTGAAGCTCACACGCTGTAAAAAGGCGGACATAAAAAACACGGTCATAAACGATAACCGCCACGTCTGTAACACGGACGGGATTGACCTTATGCAGACCTCGGACGTAAATATAAACCACTGTTTCATTTTAAGCGCCGACGACGGTATTGTTCTTAAAAACGCCGTCTGGGACAACTGTTTTGACGAAATGAAAAACATTTTTATTTCGGACTGCGAGGTCATAAGCTGTACAAACGCTTTTAAAATCGGCACTGAAACCACCCACCCGATTAAGAACGTAGCGGTTGAAAACTGCCGCTTTTTTATGACGGATTTATACCCAGGTTCAGTTTCGGGAATAAGCATTGAATCGGTTGACGGCAGCGAGGTTTCGGACATAAAAATTAAAAATATAGAGATGAACCGTTGCTCCTGCCCTGTCTTTATAAGGCTCGGCAACCGCAACCGCGCTTCCAAGGTAAATAATCAAAGCTCGTGGGCTGTTGAATTCGGCAAAAAGGCTCGGGGCAAGGGCGTTGCCGATAAAAAGCAGTTTGATATGAAGGGCTCCGTTCACGATATTTTAATTGAAAATATAAAGGCAGAGGATATAGAGTTACCCGTTATTATTGCGGGTTTCAGACAAAAAGGAAAAACAAAAAGAGTGAAAAATATCACTCTTAAAAACTTCGATTTGAAATACAGAAACGCAAGGGAGATTATCGACAGACGGCTTTTTATTCCCGAATATTCAAGGGAATATCCCGAATGCTGGCGGTTCCGTAACCTACCCGCCTATGCGTTATGGGCAAGGCACGCTGAAAACATTAATATTGAAAACTTCAGCTGTTCCCCTGCCCCGAACACCTGGAAAAAAGAAAAGATATTTAAGGACGTTTTATAATGACAAAGGATATAATCAGCATACGCGACGTTTCACAGGAGGAATACGAAAAGTACTTTTCCCTTATGAGTCCCGAAAAGCAACAGAGGGTTGAACGGTTTCGCTTCGAGGACGGCAAAAAACGCACCGTTGCGGGTGAAATGCTTGCGCGCAGAATGATTAGCGGACAGTGTAAAATAAAAGAGGATAAAATCGTTTTCAAAACAAGCGAAAAGGGAAAGCCCTATACAAAAAGCGCCGATATTCATTTTAACATAAGCCATTCGGACGAATTTATTCTCTGCGCCGTAAACGACGGACCGATAGGCGTTGATATTGAAAAAATAAGAGATATTAACGAAATGGTTATCAAACACGCCTGCAACGAAAGAGAGCTTGAATACGTCTATGAAAAAGGCGTTTCAAAGCAGGAAAGCCTTAAGCGCTTTTTTGAAATCTGGACCTATAAGGAAGCGTGCTTTAAGCATAAGGGCACGGGTATTGAGGATTTTCAGACGCTCGATTATTTCAACTGCAGCCGCACAAGAGAAAACGGAATAATCGACGGCTACGCATACTGCATAATCTATTAAAGGAGAAGAATATGGAATACAGAAGATTTAATAACATTATCGCCTTAAGGCTTGACAAAGACGAAGAAATTATTTCTTCACTCTCAACAGTTTGTGAAAAGGAAAATATAAAAGCAGGTTTCTTTAACGGAATCGGCGCAACTGACGACTTTACGGTAGGAATTTTCAGTCTTGAAAAGCAGGCCTATGAAAAGTTCAATTTTAAGGGTAATCACGAAATAACCGCCCTCACGGGTAATGTTTCATTTGTCGATAACAAGCCATATATTCACGCTCACATAGTCTGTTCGGGCGAAAACGCGAAAACTGTCGGAGGACATTTGCTTGAAGGAATTATTTCACTGACGGGTGAAATTTTCATAACCGTTGCCGACGGCGAAATAGGGCGAAAATATGACGGCGAATTAAAGATTAACAGGTTCGATTTTTAATAAAAAAGACTCGCAGGTGAAATCATCGGTTTCTCTGCGAGCCTTTCTTTTTCTGTTATAATGTTTTTTGTTTTCGACTACCCTTATTGTCGGCTTCAATTCGCCCCAGTTTTTACGCTTTTTTGCGTTTAACTCTTTTTGCTTTTTCTTTGAAAGCTTTTTGTAGCTTACTACTTTTTGCATAAAATCACCTCTCTTTTATTGTAACATATATTATCTTTTTTGTGTAGAGTTTTATCGGGTTTTGTGATACAATATATTTAATTAAGGATTTTTCAAAGGAGGATTATTATGTCACAGTGGGACAAGGATTATCTGGCGCTTTGTAAAAGAATACTCGACGAGGGCGTTGAGGTTGAAAACCGAACCGGTATCAACACAATAAAGGTTCCCTCTCATCATTTTCATTTTGATTTATCAAAGGAATATCCTATTCTTACCACAAAACAGCTTTTCATAAGACAGGCTGTTCTTGAAATGCTCTGGATTTATCAGGCGCAGTCAAATGACGTTCGCTGGCTTCAGGAGAGAAACGTTCATATCTGGGACGAATGGGAAATCGACGAGGACGGCATCTGGACGGCTACTCAGCTTCTTCCCGACGAAACGGGCAAGCTAACAAAGCAGACAATACATAAGCAGTTTCCGAAGGAATACGCTCACACAATCGGCACGGCTTACGGCTATATTGTCAACAAATTCAAGATGACCCAGAACCTCATTGACAAGATTAAAAATCATCCCGAGGACAGACGTATGGTAATGACCCTCTGGCAGAACGACTATCTTGACACGGCTGTTCTCCCCTCCTGCGTATGGTCGAGCGAATGGGACGTAACCGATAACAAGCTCAACTGCTGGGTTCACCAGCGTTCATGCGACGTTCCGCTCGGTCTTCCCTTTAACGTAACCCAGTACGCTACGCTTCTTTGCCTGCTCGCAAAGGTTACGGGAAGAGAGCCCGGAACAATTGACTGGAGTATAAAGGACGCTCACATCTATGTCAATCAGGTTGACGGAATTAAGGAACAGCTCGCCCGCTTTGAAGAAAAGGGCGACCTCCCCGCACCGAAGCTCTGGATTAATCCCGAAATTGACGATTTCTTCAAATTCGACAATTCAAAGGATTGCAACGACATTAAATTAATCGGTTATGAGCATTTGGGAAAAATCCTTTTCCCGCTTGCGCAGTGAGGAAGAATATGTCAATTTCAATGATTGCCGCAATAGGCAAAAACAACGAGCTCGGCAAGGGAAACGACCTTATCTGGCACTTTAAAGAGGATATGAAATTCTTTAAGGAAACGACAATGGGTTCAACCGTTATTATGGGAAGAAAAACCTTTGAGTCGCTGCCGAAAGCGTTGCCGAACAGACGGAATATCGTTATTTCAAGGAGCAAGGATTTTAATCCGGAGGGCGCCGAGGTTGTGTCAAGCGTTAAAAAAGCGATTGAAATAACCGAAAACGAAAATGTGTTTATTATAGGCGGAGGCGCAATATATAAAGAGTTTCTTCCCCTTTCGGACAGGCTTTTTTTAACCGAAATCGACGCTTCCTGTCCTGACGCCGAGGTATATTTCCCGGAGTTTGACAAAAAGCTTTATAAAAGAAAAAAGCTGACTGATTATGAATGTGACGGGATTCATTTTTCCCACGTTCTTTACACTAAAAAATAAAAGAAAAAATTAAAAGGTCTATGGAAAAATCCATAGACCTTTAATTTTATTTGCCTATAAAGAATACCATTAAGGCTATCGCAATACCGAACACCGCAATAAATATTAACGCAATCAGTGCCGAAGCGCTCATAGCGCCGAGGACAAAGGAACGTCTTTCGTCCTTTGAAAATTCATTTTTCTCCCACGGGCGCTCGTCCGAAGAATTGTTTTCTTCAGTCGGAGCTGTTTTTTCCTTTTTGGGAACCCTCGGAATAAACAGCGAAGACGGACTTTCAACGCCTGACATATCGACTATGGTGCGTCCGTCGTCATCGTCATATTGCTTTCTTTTAGCCATAAATAACCTCTTTATTATTCGTTGATATCCTTAACGTCATCATAAAGGTGACATACAACAAAGTGTCCCTTTTCGATTTCCTTCTGCTCGGGAACCTCGTGCTTACAAATCTCCATACAATTTGCACATCTTGTGTGGAATTTACAGCCCGCAGGCGGATTTGCAGGCGAAGGAATAGAGCCTTCAAGAACAATTCTCTTCATCTTGATTGTCGGGTCGGGAATCGGGATAGCCGAGAACAACGCCTTAGTATAAGGATGAAGCGGATTTTTAAAGATATCGTCAGTTTCACCGTACTCGACAAGATTTCCGAGATACATAACGCCGACTGTATCGGAGATATGTTCAACTACGGACAAGTCGTGAGAGATGAAAAGATAAGTAAAGTGATGCTCATTCTGAAGCTCGTTAAGAAGGTTGATAATCTGAGCCTGGATTGAAACGTCAAGAGCCGAAACGGGCTCGTCGCAGACTATAAATTCGGGGTTGAGGGCGAGCGCTCTTGCGATACAGATTCTCTGTCTCTGACCGCCCGAGAACTCGTGAGGATAACGGTCCTTATGGAAGGGCTGAAGTCCGCAGTTATCCATAACCTTATCAATATAGTCGTTATATTCTTCCTTTGAAACAATGCCGTGCTCTCTGACCGCTTCGCCGATAATTTCGCCGACGGGCATACGGGGTGAAAGCGACGAGAACGGGTCCTGGAAGATAATCTGCATCTTAGTACGCATATCGTGCATTTCCTTACTTGTAAGGTCATACACCTCTTTGCCGTTAAAGATTACCTGACCGCCTGTCTTTTCGCCCGAGAGGCGAAGAACCGCGCGTCCTGTTGTGGTTTTACCGCAGCCTGACTCGCCGACAAGTCCCATAGTCGTACCGCGCTTAAGGTTAAAGGTTACGCCGTCAACAGCTTTTACATAGCCGACTGTTTTATTGAAAAGTCCGCCCTTTATCGGGAAATACTTTTTAAGCGCATTAACCTGAAGAATGTACTGAGGGTCAATTTCAACGGGAGTAAAATCATTTGTTATTTTTTCCAACTTGCTCACTTTTAACCCTCCTTCTTGTCGTAATAGCGGTAGCAGGATACCTTATGTGTCGGCGAAAGGCTGATTTCGCAGGGATATTCGCCGTCACAGCCGTCAACGCACATTTCGCATCTGTCCTTAAAATAACAGTAGTCGGGCATATTAACGGGGTTGGGAACCTTACCCGGAATTGAATAAAGCTTTTCTACCCTCTTGCCAACTACGGGCTTTGAAGCCATAAGACCGATTGTATAGGGATGGGCAGGGTTAGCAAAAATCTCCTGCGCAGTACCCTTTTCAACAACCTTGCCCGCATACATAACTACAACGTAATCAGCCATTTCGGCGATAACGCCGAGGTCGTGGGTGATAATCATAATTGAAGAATTAATCTTATCCTTCAAGTTACGAAGAAGGTCGAGTATCTGAGCCTGAATTGTAACGTCGAGCGCCGTTGTAGGCTCGTCTGCGATAATAAGCTTGGGATTGCAGGCAAGCGCCATAGCAATCATAACACGCTGACGCATACCGCCCGAAAGCTCGTGAGGATACATTTTATAAACGCCCTCTGAGTTCGCAATACCTACCATTTCAAGAAGCTCGATTGAACGCGCCTTGACTTCCTCGTCGCTCATTCCCTTACCGTCGTGAAGCGCAATAACCTCGTCAAGCTGAGCGCCGATACGGAAAACGGGGTTAAGACTCGTCATAGGCTCCTGGAAAATCATCGACATAAAGTTGCCGCGAAGGCGCTGCATAGCCTCGATAGGAGTTTTTGTAATATCGTAAGCCTTATCGCCGAGGTTGAGCCTTATTTCGCCCGATACAACCTGTCCCTGAGGACGCTGAAGAAGTTGCATAATCGAAAGGCTTGTTACGCTTTTACCGCAGCCCGACTCGCCTACTACGCCGACGGTTTTGCCGAGCGGAACCTCGAACGAAACGCCGTCAACCGCCTTAACAGTACCGACGTCGGTAAAGAAGAAGGTATGCAAATCGTCGATTTCGAGCGAGTTTGCAGGGTTGTGCATTTTTGTAAGATATTCCTCCTCGGGAACGTTCTTACGCTTATATTTCTTTTCTAATTCGTTGGTTATCTTTCTGTTTTCCTTTGAAATCCTGCGTGATTCCTTGGCAGACAGATATCCTTCAGCTTTCTTTTTTGCCATTTCTGTCGCCTCCTTAACGCTTCATCTTCGGGTCAAACGCATCTCTCAAACCGTCGCCGACAATGTTGAAAGCGAGAACCGTGAGAAGAAGCAGGATGCCCGCAGGAATCCAGATATTCCAGTAGTGAGTTAGTACAAATACGTTGTTAACGTCGTTGATAATATTACCCCATGAAGCGAACGGGAAACGAACGCCGAGTCCTAAGAACGAAAGAGTAGCCTCGGTAATAATTGTTCCGCCGAGTCCCATTGTCATAGTAACTATAAGCTGAGGAATAACGTTCGGAATAAGATGTTTGAAAATTCTTCTTGAAACCGAAATGCCGCAAGCCTCGGTTGCAGTCATAAATTCCTGCTCACGAAGAGAGAGAATCTGACCTCTTACAAGTCTTGCAATACCCGGCCAACCTGTTACGCCGAGAACTATCATAAGCATAAGCATACGCTTGCTCGGTTCAAGGTTTGCCGCGTCCATAGCCGCGCCGAGAATAATGATAATCGGCATTGACGGAATACAGTAGAAAATGTCAACTATTCTCATCATAAGGTTATCGACTCTTCCGCCGAAGTAGCCCGAAATACCGCCGAAAATAACGCCGATAAAGGTTTCAAGGAAAACAACGATAAAGCCGATAATAAGAGATACACGGCCGCCGTACATAAGACGGGTAAGCATATCCATACCGTTTCTGTCGGTACCGAGCCAGTGCTTTGAGGTCGGTTCAGCATAGGTATCAAAAACGGTTGTATCAATTTCCTGCTTGATGTTGTACTGATTCTTGGAAGCGTCAAAGCTGATAATATATTCGGCTTCTACGCCCTGCTCGTCAGTATAAATAAAGGAGGTTTCATTATTTTCGACTGCGTCAATAAGCTTGTTTTTGAAATCACGGGAAAGAACAATGTCGCCCATAACGGGACGTACTATATACTGGCTGATATAAGCGTATTCCTCGCCCTTTTCGTCGAAAATTGACCTGTCTTTATCAATTGTGAAGGTTTTTCCGTCGTAATCAAATGATTTATCGCCGTTTACCGAGGCATTGAGCGCCTTATAGGTAAACTCAAAATCAAAGGTTTCATTTGAGGTTGAGGATGAAACGACATCCTTGCTCGCAATACTTACAACCTTGCCGTTGGCAGTGATTGTAAAGTAGTTATCATTTATTTTATTGAGTGTGAAAGTAGTGCCTTCGTAATCATAGGAATCAAGTTCTCTCTGAACAGCGAGAACTGCGTTAGCCTGAGCAACGCCTGAGAAAACGTCGCTGTCGGCAACTGTATAGCGGTATTCCTGGTTATAAAGAACGCCCGCAAAATCCTTTTTCTGAATATCGGTACGGTAGAATTTCTGGTCCTGTTTATAGGGAGAAACAACGCCGCCTAAAAACGAGAAAACGAACATTATAACAAGGATTACAAGACCTGTTACGGCAAGGCGGTTTCTGAAGAAACGCTTTGCAACAAGAGCGCCGGGAGAAAGAACCTTAACTCGTCTGTCGTCGTTAAGGGAATAATCGGTATTCTTCTCGGGAGCGGTTTTTTCATTTTTTGCCATAATAATCCCCCTCCCTTAAGAAACGCGTACTCTCGGGTCAACAACCGCATAGAGAATATCGGAAATAAGGTTGCCCAGAAGAGTAAGTACAGCGAGGAATACCGTATAGAACATAAAGAACGGAATATCGCCCGAAACCATTGACTGATAAGAAACGAAGCCGATACCGCTTATTGAATAAAGCGTTTCGGTAATAAGAGCGCCCGAGAAAAGACCCGGAAGCGAACCGCCGACAATAGTAACTATCGGGATAAGGGTGTTTCTGAAGGCGTGATGGTAAATAACCTTACGCTCGGAAAGTCCCTTCGCCCTTGCGGTTCTGATGTAATCGGCATTAAGTACCTCAAGCATATTCGTTCTTGTGTAACGCATAAGAGAACCCATGCTGATAACAACAAGAGTAACAATGGGAAGCACAAGATGATATGCCTTATCAAGAAACTGACCGCCGGCAGAAAGTTGCTGGTAATTACGTCCTACAAGTCCGCCGAGCTCAAACCAGCCGAGCTTGACTGAAAATACGAGCTTTAACAGCGACGCAAAGAAGAACGTTGGCAACGATATACCCGCCAGAGCAATAATCGACACGACGTAGTCGGTCTTACTGTACTGCTTTGTAGCGGAAATAATGCCCAACGGGATAGCGATTATAACTTCAAAGAAGAACGAAATCGCGCCCATAATAAACGAAATCCAGATACAGTCCTTGAACTTTTCGACAACGGGAACTGTCCATTTCCAGCTATCGCCGAAATCAAGTCTGACGGCCTTTCCGAGCCAGCGGATAAAGCCGGGAATAATACCGCCGTCAAGGCCGTACATAGCGTTCAATTGGTCAAGCCATTCCTGATAGCTTTTTGAACCGGGCTGCATTGACTTCTGTCTTGCCATAGCCTCAACGAATGAGGTCGGAAGACAGCGAATGAGCGCATAGATGATGAATGCAACAAAGAACAGAATAACTATTGATTGAAGCAAACGTTTGATGATAAATTTTTGCACCTTTTTTCACCACTCCAATAAGATATTTGCGTTTTTTCCGATATGCTTATAAATCACATAACGGGCGGATGTTATCCGCCCCTACATAACCGCATATCACTAAACCGTCAAAATCCTTTAACGGCTTAGTGATACAAAGTTAAAGCTAATTCACTTTAAATGACTAAAGCGAGAGCGTCCCAAAGAGGGCAGATAAGTTTTGCCTTATCTGCCCTCCCGGAGAAGTTACTTAACAAATAAGTAATTAATTAAGTATTAAGAAATGATTATTTGAGCTCAAGATTCTGAATCTCAGCCATCCAGCCATAGTAGGTTGTGATGTCAGGAGTTACAGTATCAATGTTAACTCTCTCTGTTGAGAAGATAATAGCGTTCTGACGCTGATATACGGGAACCTCAACAGCCCAGTCAACGATGATATCAAGGCACTGCTTATATATTGTCTTTCTGTAAGCCTGGTCGAAGGATGCACGAGCGTCCATGATGAGCTTATCAAGCTTAGCATCAGCGATGTCATACATATAGTTTGAACCGCCTGCGTCCTTGCCTGATTCAACGCCTGAATAGTAAACCTGATACATATCCGGATCAGGTGTAGCACCCCAAGCTGCGCACCACATGGGAACCTGGTCAGCTTCAATACCTGTCCAAAGATCTGCAGAGTTAGCAAGATCTTTAACAACAAGCTCGATGCCGATTGTCTTGAGTGCGTCGGAAGCAAGGTTAAGCATCATGAATGACGGGTGGTCACCACTGCCGTCAGCGGGAATCCATACTTCGTAGGACATCTTAGCGCCTTCGGGAGCAGCTGTTACTTTACCGTCCTTAACTGTGTAACCTGCAGCTTCGAAATAGCCGAGAGCAGCCTTAAGAGCAGCCTCTGTTCTTGCGTCAGCATCCATATCGGATGTGTAAATATCCTTACCGTCAACGTCCTTTGAGAATGCGATAGCATAGTCAGAGTCTGTCTTCTGAGGAGCAGCCCAGGATGTGTCGGAAATCGGATAGTTGATGACGGAAGCAGTTTCACCGTAGTAGGAGTCAACTGTTACGTCACGGAAGTTAGCAAATACAGTAGCGAAAGCTTTACGAAGATTCTTGGAAGCGTCTGAACCAAGTTCGCCCTTAACGTTTACTGATTTTGCAGAAATACCAAGGTAACCGTAACCAAGATTGTTAACAGTGCTTGTTGTAATCTTGTCGCCTGTTACCTCGCCGTTTGAGTTAGCCTCAGCGATTGCCTTAGCGTTGTCAAGCGAGTAAGTAGGATCTGTAATGTCGATTGAGCCTGTGATAACGCCGTTAAGCTTATCAGTATCGCTCATTTCCTTGAACTGTACGTTTGTTGTCTTGGGAGCGCCGAGGAAATAGTTCTCGTTAGCTTCGAAGTAAACAACGCCGTTTTCAAATTTCTGGAACTTGTAGGGGCCTGCGCCCATAGGCTCAGTTGTCTTAGCGCGAACTGTTGAAAGGTCGCCCTTTTCGAAACCGAACTGATTCTTTTCGTAATCATACTTAGCTGTATCGCCGTAGTAGTGAAGAGGAGCGATTGTAACGCCGAGCTGATAAATAGCTGTAGCGTCAACCTGTGTAAGAGTTACACGAAGGCTGTTGTCGCCTGTCTTTTCAATACCGGAAATGTTAGCAGCTGAATCGCCGGTCTTAATGCCCTTTGTATAAGCGTCATAGTTCTCCATGAACTCGAAGAGGCTTGTGCCTGCTGTTTCAGTTGAAGAAAGAGCAGCGTAATCGCCTTCATAAGCTTCAACCATAGCAGCGAAGAAATCTTCAAGTGTAGCGTCTTCTTTAAGCTCAAAGCCCCAGTTAGCAGCCTTAGCGGCAACTGAATCTTCTTCAGCGTTTGCGCCTGCAGCTACGCAGTAGTCACAGATTTCCTGAACAAACTTAACGCCTGCCTGATCGAGGTCAGCCCAGAGAGCCTTCTGCTCTTCTTCTGTCCAGTTTGTGAAATCAGTGTTATCTCTGCCTGCAGCAGTGATAAGGTTGAAAAGTGTGTCCATACCTGCACGGTACTCTTCCATACCCTTGATGGGAAGTGCGAAGAAGGTTGATGAGCCATCATATGTAGGATCTGAAAGAACATACATTGAGAAGATAACGTCGTCAACTGTCAACTTTTCACCGTCTGAGAACTTAATGTCGTCGCGGAGTTCAAAATCATAGTAAACGGTGCCGTCCTTATTCTCGGTGATCTTAAGATCAGCAGGACCGTAGTACTTATAATCTGTTCCGTTGTAAGCACGTGTTTCGCCTGTTTTACCAAGTTCAACAACTGCGCCCTGACGGTCAGTAGTAAGAAGGCTTACAGCGGTCATTGTAGCAACGTCCTGGTCGTAAGCAGTCTCAGCGAAGAACGGTGAGAACTTACTCGAGAAGTTTGAATAACCGACTACAAGCGGCTTACTGTTCTCTTCCTTTTTGGGTGTTTTGTTGCAAGCTGCAAAAACGGTAGCAACCATTACGAGTGCAAGCAAAACTGCAAGAACTTTTTTCATTTCTTTTTTCTCTCCTTTGTAGAATAATTTGTGGCTTTCGCCAAGAAATGACTTATTTATTAAAGCTTTACCCATTCCTTTTTCTTAAAGAAGCGGTTAAACGCCAGTGAAAGAAGAACGGTTAAAACCTTTAATAACCAAAACACAATGCATAAAAGCATTTTACCTTCAAATCCGTGAAGGGCGGTGAAAACTATCGAGCCGAGAAGCGAAGCCGCCGAAAAAACGGCAAGCGCCAAAGTCCCCTCGGGTATCCGGTGACGGGTGGGCTCGTAAACATAAGCCCTCACCTTTTCGCCCGCATAGACGAGCTTGATGTTACTCCATAGAATAACGAAAAGGGAAATCACCTCGGCAATATAGGGAATGATAACATAAAAGGTGTTGTTCATACCCGCCGCATTTATAAGCCCCGAGCCTATAACGCACAAGGCGAGCGACACGCCGAAAACAACAAAGATTAAATACGCCTTTTTGTAATCGGCTTTAAGGGAATAGGTTTCGCCTGTATAGACGTAACTCCCCTCGGGACCAAGCTTGAAATTCTCAAGGAATTTCCACTTTCTCGGTGACAACATTATTCAATACCCGTTAAATCAAAGTTATTGAGCCAATCGTTAGCCTTATGGCAAACGCTCTTGAGAGTGTTCTCGTCAAACGGACTTTCAAGACCTGCGTTTTTAAGAAGCTCTGTAAAAACTCTGCTTCCGCCCTGCTCGGTATAAGCGATATAATGCTTCCAGGCATTGTCAACGTCGTCCTGAATCATAGCCCAGAATTCAAGCGAAACGGTCTGCGCAAGACAATAGTCAATATAGTAGAAAGGCGTAGAATAAATATGAGACTGTCTCTGCCAGCCCTCGCCCTCGCTGTAGAACGGGATTTCGCCGTCAAGCTTCATCCAGGGCATATAAACGCCTAAAAGCTCTTTCCATGCGTCATGACGCTCACGCGGGGTCATATCCGGCTTTTCGTAAACAAGATGCTGAAAATGGTCAACCATAGTTCCGTAAGGAATAAAGGTCAAAGCGCCTGCAAGATGGCTGTAAAGGAATTTACGGCTGTCCTTGCCGAAGAAATCCTCAACGTTTTTCCACGCAAAGAATTCCATTGACATTGAATGGACCTCGCAGCCCTCCATACTCGGCCAGATTGTTTCCTTAGGGATGCGCTTACGGTTATACCAGTCTGCGAAAGCGTGACCCGCCTCGTGAGTAACAACCTCAACGTCGCCCTGAGTGCCGTTAAAGTTAGCGAAAATAAACGGAACGTCATAGTCATAAAGGCTTGTGCAGTATCCGCCGCCGTCCTTACCCTCGGTCGAGAGAACGTCCATAAGCTCGTTATCAAGCATCATCCTGAAAAACTCACTCGTTTCGGGTGAAAGCTCGTCATAGAACTTTTTACCCGCGGCGAGAATATCGTCAGCGCTCCCCTGCGGTTTCGGGTTGCCCGAACGGAACATAAGCGCATTATCGGCAAAGCTCATGGGATATTCTTTTCCGAGGCGCTTAGCCTGTTCGCGGTAAATACCGTCGGCAACAGGAACAAGATATTTCCTGACAGCTTCACGGAACTTTTCAACGTCAGCCTTCGTATAGCAGTTTCTGCCCATACGGTAATAGCCGAGCTGTGTATAGCCGCCGTAGCCGAGCTTTTTGCCCATTGTATCGCGAAGATGAGTTAACTCATCATAGATAGCGTCGTATTCAGCCTGGTGGTCCTTATACCACTGACCCTCTGCCTTCCAGGCGGCAAGACGACGGTCGTCGTCAGCACAATTCTTAAAGGGTGAAAGCTGAGAAAGAGTGTAGGTTTTACCCTCAAACGGAATTTGCGCACTTGCAAGCAGCTTATGATACTGCTGAACAAGGTCGTTTTCCTTCTGAAGCTCGGGAATAATCTCGGGCGAAAAGGTTTTTAACTCAATTTCGGCGTTGGTGAAGATAATCTCGCCGAACTCTTCGGCAAGCTCTTTTCGGAACTTGCTTTTGAGAAGAGCCGCTTTCCAATTCTGCAGATACTCGGCAAGCTCAGGTCCGGCATTGTTCCAGAACTGAACCTCATCATCATAAAACTCATCTCTTGTGTCAATAGAATGACGGATTGAAGCCAGGGTAGCCTGAGTATCTATGCTTCTTTCAAAACGGTCAACCGCTATAAAAAGCTCTTTAGCCTTATCATAGCTTTCGGCTTTTTCAAAGGCCTCGGTAAGACCGATAATTTCCTTCTTCGCCTGCTCAATGTCAGGGCGGTTATATTTCATCTGTGAAAATTTCATTACACTTTACCACACTAAATCAGTACTACATAAGAGGTATTTTAGCACATAAATCAAAGAATTTCAATATTTTTCTTTATATTTAATGAAAAAAGCTATATTTGTTTTTCGCGTCTGTCTTCGGCAAGGTCAACCGCAACAAGCGCAAGGCAGATAATTCTCAGAACAAGGGCGCATATAACATATTCGGACGAAACGCCTTTGTATGCGCCGTAAGGAATAAAGCGGAAAACAATATCCGCCGCAATAAGCGCAATTAAAACCCGGTGAAAAACAATCGCCGTTTTCCTGCTCCCCCGCAAAAGTCTTTTGGCAATAAGCCCGAGAGCGAGAGAAATAAATAACAAAACGAAATAGACAATAAGCTCGTTCGAGGAAAGCCTGTAAAGAAAGGAAAGAAGCAACGATTCAGCTTTAGGCAGAGCGCATACGCCGAAGTCAAACAAGCCCGTCAGTATGTTTCTTTCGCCGAGAAGAGCCATATAGCCAGATGAAATGATAATATAAAGCGCAGGAAGAAGCGAAACAGCCTGAAAAATGATAACATAAATATCGGCGCCTGTTTTCTTTCCCCTTATGTCAATGCCGAATTTCATTCCATCACCTCCTCAAGAGATTTCTTAAGATACATAACACCGAAGTTTTTATCCGTTGTGGATTTATCCTCCGTTCTGTAAACCTCTTCGGACCGAGCGATGTCGTAATAGATAACCGAGCCTGAAGCATCAAGCCGAACGTCTGAGGACAAGGCGTAAAGCTTACAGAGCGAATTTGCGTCAGCATGATTTGACGAAGCCAAAAAGCAGTCGGTTATAACAATTTCGCCCGATTTACACTGCCCCCTGATTACAGCGTCGTCCATGACAACTGTCTTTTCAAGAGTGTCAAGGTCAATTTTTACTACCTTACAGATTGTAAGACCCATATCGGTTGACATATATTCGTTGGTATAAATAACATTTTTATCAACGACAGCTCCCCAGCCCGAGCCGTAATTTCCTTTAAGAACGAGTGTATTCTGATTTTCGTTTCCCTTATAAATTCCGTTCGGCTCAAGGTTTGAATAACGCACGGCGTATTCGGTATCGCCCAATCTGTAAAACTCGTTATTCGGCCAGAGCTTGCTCGCAGCCTGAGACATTTTTATAGTAAAAAGGAAGGTTATTGCCGAAAACAGAATAGCTATAACCATTATTAAATTCATCGACATTTTATTTTCTTTCAAAAGTAATCACCTCATAAAAGAACTGTTAAATATTATACCATATATATTATACGGAAACAATATATTTCGATTGAAAAAGGCAAAGCAGTGTGATAATATATAAAACGTAAAAACAGCAAAGGAGTAATCAAAATGAGTTTAACCGTTTCACAGGCAAAAGACGAGCTTTACGCCTTACAGAAAAAGCTTTCGGCTTATGAGCACGCTATGGGCGTTATCTACTATGACGGCTCAACCACAGCCCCCAAAGGCACCGCCGAAAACAGAGCGCAGTCGCTTTCGGTTCTTTCGGAGGAGGTATATAAATACAGCACTTCGGAGAACACGGTCGAGCTGCTCGAGTTTCTTGACAGCAACAAGGACGAGCTTAACGAAAAAGAAAAAAGAATGGTATATCTTCTTCTCAAGGATTTAAGAGAAATGAAAAAAATTCCGATGGAGGAATACATAGAATACGAACAGCTTCTCGTTTTAGCCGACGACGTATGGCACAAGGCTAAGGAGGAGAGCAACTTCGAGCTGTTCTGTCCCTACCTTGAAAAGATTTTTGAATTCAATAAAAAATTCGCAAAATATGTTGAGCCTGAAAAAGACCCTTACGAATACTGTCTTTCAAAGTATGAGGAGGGACTTACAAAGGCAACTCTTGACGAGTTTTTCAAAAAACTCCGCGACTCAATCGTTCCGCTTCTCAAAAGAATTTCCGAGGTTGAACAGGTTGACGACAGCATAAGACACGGCTTTTTCGCCGAAAAGGACCAGGAGGCGTTTTCATATTTTCTTATGGAAGCAATCGGACTTGACCTTGACCACGTAGGTCTTTCCACCACCGAGCATCCGTTCACTACGAGCCTCGGCTCCCACCTTGACGAAAGAATTACAACCCATTATTTCGAGGACGATTTTGCCTGCTCAATGTACTCGGTTATTCACGAGGGCGGTCACGCGCTTTATGACACGGGTTCCGCAAGAGACCTTGCGTTCACGGTTCTTGACGGCGGAACATCAATGAGTATTCACGAAAGCCAGTCAAGGTTTTATGAAAACATTATCGGAAGAAGCAAGCCGTTTTGCGAATATATATTCCCCTATCTTTGCAAATTCTTCCCCGAACAGATGAAGGGAAGAACAGCCGAGGAGCTTTACAAGGCGGTCAACAAGGCAGAGCCTTCTCTCATCAGAACCGAGGCTGACGAAGTTACATACAGCCTTCACGTTATGATTAGATACGAGCTTGAAAAGAGAGTTATGGCTGGCGAAATCGAGGTAAAGGATTTACCGAAGGAATGGAACAGAATGTATAAGGAGTATTTAGGTATTGACGTTCCCGACGACAAGCACGGCGTTCTTCAGGACAGCCATTGGTCTGGCGGACTTGTAGGCTATTTCCCGTCATACGCTTTAGGCAACGCTTACGGCGCTCAGTTCCTTGATAAAATGAAGAAAACCGTTGACGTTGACAAATGCGTCGCCGAGGGAAATCTTAAGCCCATCAACGACTGGAACAGAGAAAACATCTGGGTTCACGGCTCGCTTTACACCCCGCAGCAGATTCTCGACAGAGTTCTCGGCGAAAAATTCAACGCCGATTATTATATCGAATATCTCAATAACAAGTGCAAGGACGTTTACGGACTTTAAAATTAATAAAAGAAAAAACCGTTGGAGTTTTCTCCAACGGTTTTTTTTATTCAATTTCGATTTTGAAGCAAATCGGTTTATCAGAAGAAAATGACGGTGTTTTTCTTATAACCATTTCATTCTCGTTCCGTTCAAACTCAACCGCTTCGCCCGTTTCAAGAAGAGTAACGTTCTTAACAAGGAAATCATGAGGTACGGTCTTTTTAAACGCCCTGATTTTAACGTCACCGCCGTCGGGTCTCATCTGGAAAGCGTAAACAAAGCTGTTTTTATAAGTAAAGCGGAAATCGTTCGCCGTATAGTTTTTCTCATCGCCGTCCTGGAAAAATCCCTCTTTATTATTGACCTCGCCCTCGCCGAACTGACGCCAGAACGTTGTTGCGTATATTCCGTCGCCGTTCTTTGAAAGCCATTCGCCGAGGTCCTTAAGAACAGCGGTTTCCTCATCGGTAAAGGTTCCGTCAGGCTTCGGCCCGACATTGAGAAGAAGCATTCCGTTTTTACTTACAATATCAATAAGGTCGCTTATTATCTGACGTGAGGATTTATATTCATTATCTTTTCTGTATCCCCACGAGCATTTGCCTATTGCGGTATCGGTCTGCCAAGGAACGGGAGAAATTCCAGTGAGCGCGCCCCTTTCAACATCAAAGGTCGCAACAGTCGGCGCAAAAGCCTGATGCTTATAATTTATTGTGACCTGCTTGCCCCATTCTTCAGCACGGTTATAATAATAAGCCGCAAGCTTTTTGAGATAAGGCTTGAATGAGTGATTATGAATCCACCAGTCAAAATAAACTATCGACGGCTGATATTTATCAATAAGTTCGCACGTGCGTACAAGCCAGTCCTCGAGCCATTCCTTTGAAGCGCCTTCGCCGTAGGTATCCTCTGTCGTTGCGGTCATATTTTTCGGTGAAAAGTTTTCGTTATAGACCGCAGGTCCGTAGAAATCGGCGTATCTTTCGTCATTTACGTCCGAATCGCATTCACGCCCCGGATTCATAAAGAAATAATGCTCCGCACGGTGAGTCGAACCGCAGAAAACAAGTCCCTGCTTTTCACATTCAGCCTTGATTTCGCCTATAACGTCACGGCATGGTCCCATATTTCCGGCATTCCAGCGATTGAACTGAGTGTCATACATAGCGAAGCCGTCGTGGTGTTCGCAAACAGGCATAACAAACCTTGCGCCTGCATTTTTGAAGGTTTCGACCCATTTTGAAGCGTCAAAGTTTTCAGCCTTGAACATAGGAATAAAATCCTTATAGCCAAACGTCTTCTGGTCGCCGTAGGTCTTTTTATGATATTCGAATTCACGCACGCTCTTGTCATACATTGAGCGAGAATACCATTCCGATCCGAAACCGGGCACGGAATAGATACCCCAATGGATAAAAATACCGAGTTTACCGTTATAGTACCAATCAGGTGTTTTATGAAAAGAAAGGGACTGCCAGTTATCCTTGTATCTGCCGTTTTCGATTACGGAATCAATCTGTTTCAAGTATTCCTTTACTGTCATTTTTGCACCTCTTAATCAACAATATTATTCATCCATACGCCCTTTTTGACAAGGACTGTTCCTATAACGCATTTTATAAGATTTGCCAGCTCTACAAAAACGAAAATCCATATTATATAAAGATTTGTAAAACGGCTTAAAACGAAAGCCAGCGGAACGCTTACCGCCCACATAAATCCGCTGTCGAAAAGAAAGGTTATAATCGTTTTTCCTCCCGAACGGAGAGTGAAATAGGTTGTGTGCATAAGCGCTATCATAGGCGCAATAAATGCCTGAGCCATAAGGAACTGAGCCGCAATTTCCTTTGCCTCGTCAGTGGTGTTATAAATAAGCGGGAAAAGATGGGACGTAGCAAAAATCGCAACGCCCGAAACCGCCGCTATAAACACGGCAAAGGCAATAATTTTATTGTCCTCGTCCCTCGCCTGCTCAAATCTTTTGGCGCCGAGGTGCTGACCGACAATAATCGCTATAGCGTCGCCCATCGAGAAGAATACAACATTGAAAACGTTGCTGACTGTTCCCGAAATATTATAAGCGGCAACTACGTTAAGACCTCTCATCGAATAGCTCTGGGCAAGCATAGCCATACCCGCCGACCATAGAGTTTCGTTAATAAGAAGCGGCGCGCCGGTAATAAAATACTTTCTGACAAGCGAAAGCGGAACGCGTACCGTTCTGTAAACTCCCTTTAAATACGGGCATTTTTCCTTATGCTTATGCGCCCAGATAACAACAACCGCCATTTCGACAAAACGGGAAAGCACCGTTGCAATAGCCGCGCCGTCAACGCCCATAACGGGAAAGCCGAATTTGCCGTAAATGAGAAGATAGTTAAACGTGAGGTTAACAAGAACGGCAATTATACCCGCGCGCATAGGTACAACGGTTTCACCGCACTCACGAAGAGTATTCGCATAAACCTGAACAACCGTGAACGCAGGCAAGCCCGCAAGCATTATTTTAAGATAACCGCTTCCGTATTCAAGCGCAGCCGCAAGGTCGCCGCCGTCCTGATTACCCTTTAGATAAAGCGAAATCAGGCTGTCGCCGAAAAAAACGAAGATAAAAGTCGCTAAAGACAGAAGAATAACACCCATCCACAGCTTATAGCGGAAGGTGTGCTTAATTCCCTCCTCGTCCTCGCTTCCGTAATACTGGGCGGTAAAAATCCCCGCGCCTGCAAAACCGCCGAAAATACAGAGATAAAAGACAAATATCAACTGATTGACTATTGCGACCGAGCTCATCTGTTCGGTGCCTATCCGTCCGACCATAATATTATCGAGAAGCGAAACAAAATTTGTTATTCCGCTTTGAATCATAATCGGAACGGCAACCGCCATTACCCTTTTATAAAACGCCCTGTCGCCTATAAACTTTTTTCTCAAACCCATTTTTCTTAATCTCTTTCATACAATTTTTTACCATAACATAATAACCGATAGTTTTCTAAAATTCAACATAAAGATTTATATAAAAAGAAAAAATCCCCCCTCGCTCTTGCAAGGGGGAATCTCCGTGTGATTTCTGTTCTGTCGGAACAGATGTTTAAAGCTGTTCAATAGCTCAATTACATTATATTCCAAAGAATAACGGTGTCAATGCCGATTCCGCAAAAATTCACATTTTATTCACATTTTTGTTCGAGGTTTGACACAATCCGCCCGTTTTAAGAATAAAAAAGTCCGCTATCATAGGATAACGGACTTTAATTACCAGTATTACGAAGAATTATTTGCCGCTGATTTTACGCTTAATAATCTTCATACCGCGCTTAAGAGCGTACGGACCGACAACCTTCATCATTTCCTCTGCCGTGTGCATTTCGCTCGCCTGAGGAATATCTCTTGAAAGGTGGATAGCGTCGAATTCGCATCTTGTTGTGCAAAGTCCGCAGCCTACGCACTGGTTAAGGTCAACCGTTGTTGCGCCGCAACCGAGACAACGCGAAGCTTCCTTCTTGACCTGCTCTTCCGTGAATGGCTCACGAAGGTCCTCAAAGGTCTTAAGCGGGTCGCCCTCACGCATACCGGGCGCCTGACGGTCGGCATTGTCGTAGGACGGGAAGGTAATATCGTCACGGTCAAGCTCAATAAACTGACGAAGGTCTCTGCCGATTGTGAGCGACTGACCGGGATGTACGAAACGGTTAATTGAAACCATACCCTCTTTACCCTCGGCGATAGCGTCAATTGCGAAGCGGGCGCCGTGATAAATATCACCGCCGACAAAGATGTCGGGTTCGCCTGTCTGATATGTAACCTTATCAGCCTTTGCGGTGCCGTTGGGGTTAAGCTCAACCTTTGAGCCTTTAAGAAGGTCGCCCCATTCAGCCGACTGACCGATAGCCATAAGAACGTTGTTACATTCAACAGTCAGAGTATCGTTTTCGTCATACTTCGGCGAGAAACGGTGGTTTTCATCGAAAACGGAAAGGCATTTTTTGAAGACAACAGCCTTAACCGTGCCATCCTCGTTTTTAATAACCTCTTTCGGTCCCCAACCGTTGAGAATTTCAATGCCCTCTTCTTCAACCTCGGCGATTTCGTCCTTTGCAGCGGGCATTTCGTCACGCTGTTCAAGACAGAGCATCTTAACCTTGCCGTCAGTTGCTCTTGCCGCTGTTCTTGCAACGTCAGCCGCAACGTTACCGCCGCCGACAACTACTACGTCGCCGTCAAGACGAATTGTTTCGTCCTGATTAATTCTGCGCAGGAAGCTGACGCCCGACTCAACGCCTTTGGCGTCCTCACCGGGTACTCCTGCCATTCTTCCGCCCTGAAGTCCGATAGCGATATAGAAAGCCTTATAGCCCTGCGCTCTGAGTTCGTCAAGAGTAATATCCTTACCTACCTCAACGCCGCACTTAATCTCGGCGCCCATCTTTTTGATGATGTCGATTTCAGCTTCAACAACCTTTTTGTCAAGTCTGAAATTCGGAATACCGATTGTAAGCATTCCGCCGGGCTTTGACTCTTTTTCAAATACGGTTACGGGATAACCCTCGGTTCTTAAATAGTAAGCCGCCGAAAGACCTGCGGGGCCCGAGCCGATAACTGCGATTTTATAGTCGTCCCACTGTTCACCGACGCCGTTATAGCATACCTCGGGGATATACTCGTCGCCTGCGTCAAGTTCTCTGTAAGCAAGGAACTTTTTGATTTCGTCAATAGCAACAGGCTTGTCGATAAGACCTCTTGTGCACCTGTCCTCGCATCTGCGGTTACAAACTGCGCCGCAGACTGCCGGGAACGGGTTATCCTGGCGGATTAACTTAAGAGCGTCCTTATATCTGCCCTCTGCCGCCATCTTGATATAGCCCTGAACCGCAAGGTGAGCGGGACATGCTGTCTTACAGGGTGAAGTACCCTCGTCATAACAGTTAATCTTGTTATGGTCTCTGTAGTCCTTATCCCATTTATCCTCGCCCCAGGCGTGGTCGTCGGGAAGCTCGTGCATAGGATAAACTACCTTTGAGCCGTCAGCCTTGCAAAGCTTCTGGCCGAGCTTTGCCGCGCCTGCGGGACAAACCTCAACGCACTTGCCGCACGCAACGCACTTTTCGGGCTCAACGTGAGCTCTGTAAGCGGAACGTGACATATTAGGCGTATTGAAAAGCTGTGAAGTTCTCAAGCCGTAACAGGAACCGGGAGAGCAGTTACAGATACCGACGATTTTATCGGGACCGTCAAGGTTGGTAATCTGGTGAACATAGCCTTTTTTCTCGGAACGGAGAATAATCTCCATAGCTTCCTCACGGGTGATATACCTTGCGTCTTTTCCCGATTCGACAAGGAATTCAGCCATATCGCCGAGGGCTATACACATATGACCCTCGATATCGCCTACGCCCTCGCCGCGGAAACGCTGCGCCTTACGGCAGGCGCAAACCATTGAACAGAACTTGTCGTATTTATTGAGCCAGTGTGAAAGATGCTCAACGCTTACCGACTGACTTTCGTGCTCAATAGCCTTTTCGACGGGAATTACGTGCATACCGATTCCCGCGCCTCCGGGAGGAATGAGCTTTGAAGCGAGTTCAAGCGGTTCCTGGGGAGCGAGGTTGAACATAGTTGCAACCTCGGGATGATCGTCGGGAAGAGTTTTATGCTCAACCATATATTCGCCCGAGCCTACAACCCATTTGGGAATCAAGAACTGACGTTCTCTGTCCTCATTTTCACGGTTCTGTTCAAGCAAGCCTATCCAGAGAATATGGTCAATAATCTTCTGAGCTTCTTCCTCGGACATATTGTTTCTCTTCGCAAGCTCGCCTACACGAAGCGGAACACGGCGTTTTTTGAAGCTAAGCATAAACTTAACTTCTTCCTTGGTAAGAAGCCTGTCTAAAATCCAGAAATCCATATGGTTTTCCTTCATTCCGCCGGGGAGCTTACGGGGAATATTATCCGTAATCATAAGCGCCAGCTTCTTTACCAGCTTTTTCTTTTCGGGGTCATCGCAATGATAATCCTCGTGCGGAAAATCCCAATCGTTGACATGAATCATGGGATTTACGTCTCTTGGCATAGTTCATTCTCCTTATGTTAATTCATATTTATTGCTTTTCTATTCGGTTTCGGCTTCAATCTCCTTGATAACACATTCGTTGCCCTGAACGAGCCACGTTTCGCCGCTGTGACAGTAAGGACATTCCTTACCGTATTTTACGGTTTCGTAGGTCTTTTCACAGTTTGAACAGTATGTTACGGCGGGGATGGTTTCGAGCACTAATTCGCTTTCTTTAAGGACAGGATGTCTGACCTTGAAATAATTCCAGCAATCGACGAATAAATCCGTCATAATGCCCGAAACCTCACCGACCTGAAGAGTTACCTTACCGATATTGATGATGTGTTGTTCCTCAGCCGTTTCGTCAAGTGTTTTGGCGAGGTTGAGTATTATTCCCATTTCGTGCACTTTGTTTTTCCCTCCGTACAGAAATCAGTCTTTCATCATCTCTTCGATATCAACGCCGTTACCGGTATGCGGATGAGTTTTATGGAATTCCTTGGTTGCCTTGTTATATTCCTTGCGCTTTTTACGCATTTGTTTAGCTTCTTCGGAACCGCTGTTAAGAATAATCTTGAACGCTCTGGGGATAGCGTATGCCGCTAAACCGCCGACCTTATCCTCCGCCCTTCTCATATTCGAAGCGTCCGGATGGTCACGGACAAGGTGAATGGCGTCGAACTCACATTTAGTGGTGCAAAGACCGCATCCGATACACTTGTTTGCGTCAACAATGCTCAATCCGCAGCTTAAGCAACGCGAGGTTTCAGCCTTAACCTGCTCCTCGGTGAAGATTAACCTGTTATCGACAAAACTGTTATGGTAATCAATCGACTCGTCAACGGCAGGTACCTGACGCTGAGCTGTGTCATAGGAATCTATTGCAATATTATCCTTATCAAGAGATTTAAAGTATCTGCGGTCTCTCGCAAGAGTCTGGGAAACGTTGTTCTTGGAAACGAATCTTGAAAGCGATTCAGCCGCCTCGTGACCCTGACCTATAGCGTCAATAACGAATTTCGGACCTGTGAATACGTCGCCGCCGACAAAGATACACGGGTCGTTCGTTTGGTAAGTGAACGAATCGGCAACGGGATAATTACCGTGATGGAAGGTTACGTCTGTTCCCTCAAGAAGCTTACCCCATTCGATAGCCTGACCTATAGCGAAAACTATTCTTTTGGCAGGAACTGTAATTGTATCGTTTTCATCATATTTCGGCGAGAACTTGCCTGTCGCTTCGTCGATTGTCGAAAGGCAACGCTTGAGAACAATAGCCGTAACCTTTCCGTTTTCGTCAACAACAACCTCTTTCGGACCCCAGCCGGGATTGATTTTAACGTTCTCTTCCTCAGCTTCGGCAATTTCTTCAAGAGAAGCGGGCATTGTTTCACGGGATTCAAGGCAGTACATTGAAACCGTTTCTGCGCCCTTTCTGTGAGCGGTTCTTGCGCAGTCGATAGCAACGTTACCGCCGCCGATAACTACAACGTCGCCGCTTAAGTCCTTCGTTGTGTCGGAAAGAGCTTTTTCAAGGAATTTAACGGCGATTTCGGTTCCGTCAGCCGTATCGTTAGGTACGCCGGGAAGTCTTCCGCCCTGGCAGCCGATTGCAATATAGAACGCTTCGTAGCCCTGTTCCTTAAGCTCGCTTATGGTAACGTCCTTGCCGACCTCAACGCCGCATTTGATTTCAACGCCGAGTTCACGGATAATGTCGATTTCAGCGTCGATAACATCCTTTTCAAGCTTGAAGGCGGGAATACCGTATGTCATCATTCCGCCGGGCTTTTCGTTCTTCTCGAATACTGTCGGCTTATAGCCCATAGTAGCGAGATAGTACGCCGCAGAAAGACCTGCGGGACCTGCGCCGATAATAGCGATTTTTTCATCCCACTCGCCGCTGACTCTCTTTGTAATCTTTTTCGGAATATATCTTGTTTCGGCGTGAAGGTCACGCTCTGCAAGGAATTTCTTTACGTCGTCAATTGCGACAGCTTTGTCAACCGTGCCTCTTGTGCAGGCGTCCTCACAACGCTTGTTGCAGACACGTCCGCAGATTGCAGGGAACGGATTTTCAAGCTTTATAAGAGCAAGCGCCTCGTCATATCTTCCGTCCTTAGCCATCTTAAGATAGCCCTGAATCGGAACGTGGGCGGGGCAAGCCGCCTTACAGGGAGCAGTACCTGTTTTATGGGTGTTGACACGGGCTGTGTCTCTGTAATTCTCGTCCCACGCATACTTGCCCCAACGGATTTTGTCGGGTAATACCTGCTTGGGATATTTGACCTCGCTGCCGTCTTTCTGACAGAGCTTCTGTCCGAGCTTGACAGCGCCCGCAGGACAAACCTCAACGCAACGTCCGCAGGCAACGCAGTTTTCCTTGGTTACATTTGCGGTATAGGCGCTTCTTGAAAGGTTTGGGGTATTAAATAAAAGCGAGGTACGAAGCGCGTTACAAATTTTAACGTTACAGTTACATATATCGAAAATATGGTCGTCGCCGTCGATATTCGTTACCTGGTGAACATAGCCGTTATCCTCGGCTTTCTGAAGAATTTCAAGCGCTTCCTCCTTTGTTATGTAATGCGCTCTGCCTGTTTCTACGGTGTAGTCAGCCATATCGCCGACCTGGATGCACCAGTCGTCGCCGTCATCCGTACAGCCCTCGCCTATTTCGGCTCTGGAATAGCGGCAAGAGCAGATGCCTGCCGAAAGGTGACCGTCATATTTCTGAAGCCAGTAGGAAAGCTTTTCAATGCTCATAGCCTCTCGGCTTGCGTTGACTTCCTTTTCAACGGGAATGACGTGCATACCTATTCCGTCGCCTCCGGGAGGAACCATTGAGGTAATATGTTCAAGAGGAAGGAAGGTCATTCGCTCGAACATTTTTGCAACGGGCGGATTATTCTTGATTCTGTCAACCGAGGAATTGAAAAGCTCGGCGCTTCCGGGAACAAAATAGCTTGTACGGTAGCGGATTTCCTTCGGCGCGCCCTCAATCGGGCCGTTATCGTCATAATGGTCGCCGTAATCGTACTCCACGAAGCCGTGAACACAAAGCCGGTCAAGTGTTTCCTTAACCTTTTCTTCGCTCATGTTCTTTTTGTTCATTTCGCAAAGCTGTTCAAAGGTGTACCATTTACGCTGTTTCATTGAAAGCGCAATATCGACCTCATCCTCGCTGAGAATTTCACGAAGTCCCCAGTATTCCTCATCGGTAGTTTTAAGACCGAAGATTTTATGGGGAACGTTATCGGTGATTTTAGCGCCGAGTTTGGCGTATTTCTTTTTCTTTTCCTGTTCGCCGTCATACTTTGATTTTGTATGTGGCATCTTGTCATAGGTTTCAGGCATAGCGTTCTCCTTTACGAACCGCAAAAGCGGATAAAATAATACATTCTGACAAATGCAACAGACAGACTGCTACATATAAAGTAATTATAACTCAAATGCAAGTAATTTTCAATGTTATTAATTTACATATTAATTATATTTATATTATATATTTAGCACAATTAGACGAAAAAAGGCAAAAAAAAGAGCGGTAATATCTTACCGCCCTTTCATTATTTTAATTATTCCATTATCGGCAATTTGATTTTCAAATCGCTTGTCGGATATGAAGCGCAGGCGTGGAACCAGCCGAACTCCTTATCCATTTTACGTCTTCCGTCGCCGAGAGGAGAAACGAAGATTTCGCCCTCAAGAAGCTGAGTACGGCAGAAACCGCATTCGCCGCAACGGCAATGGGTATCAACAGGAATCGCCGCTCTTTCAAGAGCAACGGCAACAGGCTCGTTGCCCGAAGCGGGAATAACCGTTTCATCTATGCCGCGGACAACGGTGATATTGAAGGTCTTTGTTTCGTTGCCTACGGGATAACCCGGAATCTTAGTGCTGTCAACGGGATTATTCATAACGTCGTGGCGGAAACGCTTTTCACGTACGCCCATTTCCTTAATTGTTTTGGCAATAAGATTGTACATAGGAAGCGGACCGCAGAACATATAAGTCGGGTCCTCGCCCGAATACTTTTCAATAATCTCTCTTGTGACAAAGCCCTTTTCGCCCTGCCAGTCGGGGTCATCGGAAAGAACGTGAACAACCTTTACGTTTTCACAGTCCTTTTCAACCTTGTCAAGCTCTTCCTTAAGAACAATATCGCTTGAATTGACCGAGCCATAGATTATTGTAATTTTGCAGTCGCCCATCTTGCCGTAAGCGATTTCACGCGCCATTGACAAAAACGGAGTTATACCGCTTCCGCCTGCAAGAGCGACAATATTCTTACTGTCGCGCAGAGGCTCCCAATAGAAGAAGCCGAAAGGCATATTCGCTTCGAGAATATCGCCTTCCTTAACGTTGTCAAAGAAGAAATCGGGTACAAGATAAGGTCTGTTGCGTCTTATGGTAACCTCAACAAAGCCGTTCTCTCCTCTTGCTTCAAAGGGAGCCGAGCTGATTGTATAGGGTCTTGTAAGAACGCTGTTGCCGATTTTAAGGCGGAAGTTTATATACTGACCTGCCTGGAAAACCGGGATATGACCGTCTGTCGACTGAAGTCTGAAAAGCTTTGAAGTCGGAGATGTATCTTTAATAAGAGTAACCTTGAACTCCATTTTTGCAGGGTGAAGCTTGTCGGCAAGCTCACGGACAAAGTCCTTAGGCTGAGGAACGTCAGACGCATTTGCAATGCTCGCTTTTCTCATAGCGGTAACTCTTGAAGCGCCGCCGACATCCTTAAGAAAGCCCTTTACTTTAATGCTCTTGCTCATTTCGCACCCTCCTTTTTCTCCATATCTTCAAGTATTGCCTTAGCCGCCGCTCTTCCGTTTGTGACGGCGGGTCCCATTCCGTTACCCGACATACCGGGCGAGCCGTTGAATTCAAGTCCCTTGATGAAATGGTCCTCTTCCTTCATACCGAGGCGGGCTACAGCGTGGTTATCCATTGAATGAGTATAACCGTAAATACTGCCCTTCCAGGCGCCGACATAATGGGAAATAGTCATAGGCGTTGTAATCTCAATTTCGGTGATATTCGGTCTGAAATCGACACCCGAAATCTTGATATACTCTTCCATCATTTCGTTGCCGAGACGGCGTTTGAGGTCAAAATAATCCTCTTCCTTAACGCCCTCAAAAGCGGTTACGGGAACAAGCGCCGTAATCGAAACCTGAGTATAGCCCTCGGGTACGCAGTCGGGGTTAGCGTAGTTAAGACAAATCGTGGTTATGTAATTATAAGGCTCGGTAAGGTTCTTATAATTCTCCCAGATTTCGTTTGTGTCCATTGTTCTTCCCGAGAAGGTTGAATAGTTCATAAGTCCGTTTTCTTTGGGAGTGCCTTCAAGAACGGCAATAAGAGAAACGGGACAAACGGAAAGCTTCATTCCGTTTACGAACTTGACTGCGCCTTTGGGAACCTCGCTCAAAGGCTCAATCATCTGGGTATAAACCTTATTCGGATAAGGCGCGGATACAACATAGTCGCAGTGGATTTCTTCGCCGTTCTTTGTACGGACGCCGTAAACCTTGCCGTCCTTTACAAGAATTTTATCGACTTCCTGCTTAAACTCAAACTGGGCGCCGTTTTCCTCAACCTTCTTTTCGAGCTTCATACTCATTTCGTGAGAATAGCCGCGGCAGACATAACTGCCCGTAAAGTAGTCAGCCATAAGGAAGGCGTAAATTGTAAACGGAAGGTCGTCCATACGGTTGCCGACGTAAATCCAGTAAGGCGTAAGCATTTCAACCGCCCTCTTGGGAAGATTGAAGGTGTTTATAACCTCGGTTGCGCTGTAACCGACAGTCTTAACGAAATCGGGGTGCTTCAAAAGCATCTGGACCTTGCTCATGGGAGTTACGGACAGAATGTTCATACTGTCATAAACCCTGCGGCAAAGAAGCAGCAGCTCGTGAACCTTTTCGTAAGAGCCGGGAACAACAGCGTCTATTTCTTTTGCCGCCGTTTCATAGCCCTCGTGAAGAATGGCGTCGATATTTGAATTAGGCAAAGCAACCCTGTAGCACTCGGGTACTTTGAGCCAGTCAATGTCAACGCCCATATCGTCAAAGAACTGACCTATTTTAAGGCGATTGCCCTTTTCGCCGATTGACATCATTTCGTGAAGCGTAGCCTCAATTTCAAAGCCGTTTCTTACGAAATCGGTTGCAAGACCGCCGGGAAGATTATGCTTTTCAAGGATAAGAATATCCTTAACGCCCTTTGACTGAAGATGAAGAGCAGTTGACATACCCGAAAGAGCGCCGCCTATGATAATGACGTCATAATGATCTTTGAAATATTTCATAGCGTATTCCTTTCGTTTTTATTAACCGAAAAAACGGGAAGGGGTAATCCCCTCCCCGAAAAAAAGTCAGATTTTAGAAGAAGCGCTCAACAAGCTCTCTTGAGTATTCAGCGGTTTCATCCATGTCGCCGAAGGACATAATCTCACCTGCATAGAAGGTATCGTACTTGCCCTGCATAGCCTCTACCTTATCATACCAGCCTGCAGCATAATCGTCGGAGAATACATGCGGGAAGTAGTAAACGCTCCACTCGTTAACAACGTTGGAAGCGGGGTTATGCATTGTCTTAAGGTCGTCAAGAACCATCTGCTTGCACTTGTCATAAGGAATTTCTTCGGAATTCTTATGCTTACGAAGAGCGTAGGTTGTGATAACCTGGTCCTTGGTGTCCTTCCAACGGCGATAGTAAACCATAAGGTGACCGAGAGTCTGAGGAGTCATATTCTCGAATACATAGTAAGAAATTTCGGGATGATCCTCGGGCTTTGTCTCAACTGCGAGAACGTCATAGCGCTCATAGTCAATCTTTGAGAAGAGCTCTTTTTCGTCGTCGCGGGTGTCGAAATAGTCAACCATGCCTACCTGGCCGTCGTCACGCTTGTTGGGAATGTAAAGAGGAGCAGTAACGATAATCTTGTCGTACTCTTCAACTTCGCCGTTAACCGTAACATAAACCTTGCCGTCCTTACGCTCAACCTTTTCGATTGTTGAGTTAAGTCTTGCGGGGTTCTTAAGGTGGTCGTTAAGGTGCTCCCAGATTGACTGTGTGCCGTCTTTCCAGGTCCAGAGATTAACCTTAACAAAGTTCATTGTTGTCTGGAAATCAAGATACTTAAGAACATAAGCAGCCGGAATTTCATCGAAATAACCGTAGCCGAATGAAGTGAACGGTCCGATCCAAACGTCCTGAGTGAGTTCAACGCCGTTCATTTCGCACCAATCTTTAAAGGGCATAGCGAGGTCCTTAAGGTTGGGGTTAACGCCGCTTACGGGCTCACGCTTAGCGTTCTGCTGTGAGAAGCCTTCGTATCTTCCCTCTGCAACGCCGCGGTGACCGTTTACGTCATAGCCCTTATATTTTGTTTCAAGGATTTCGCCGAGCTTCTTAGTCTGCTTCTTCATCTTGAGAAGACGCGGAATCTTTGAGATGTTCTTCTTGGGCTCGAAGGGCTCGATTACATCGCCCTTAGCGTTCTTATAATTTCTGTTAAGCTTCGGGCCGTCGTGAGTAATGCCGCAGAACTCTTCTACGTCGTGAACTGCGTAGTATGACGGAACGCCCATGATAGCGCCCATTTCATAACGTCTTCCGTTATAAGTCGGGCTCCAGCACTTACCGCCTACGCGGTCAAGTCTTTCGAGAATAGTATAGTTTTCATAACCCTTCTTCTCGAGATACATTCCGGCAGAAAGTCCGGCAGGGCCGCCGCCGATAATGCAAATGCGAATGTCTTTTTCCATTTCTATTCCTCCATAAATAGATTGATAAAAATATCACGATTGTCATTATACTATATTTTTAAATAAAATGCACTACTTTTTTAAAAATTTTCAAAAATAATTATTATTTTTGCAAAAAGCCTATCTTTATTAATAAAAATATGATAAGATATATCGGTAATTATTTTTTTTAAAGGCGGTGAGAAAATGCGTTTCGGTTCGTTTGAGGAGATGCTTTCATTTTACGCCGTTGACAGCAGGGCCGTAGCCCTTATTCACGGCGAGAACGGAGAAAAGGAAGAGATAACCTATTCCCTTCTTGTTAAATTAATTGACAAAAAAGCCGCTGAAATCAAAAACAGCGGTAAGACCTCAATAGGTATAATCTGTTCGTCAAGCGTTGAATGTATCGTAACCGTTTTCGCCGCCGTAAAAGCGGGGCTTCAGGTCGTTCTTATTGACGGCGGGCTTCACGAATCGGTAAAGAAAGCGCAGATAAAAGCCGCTGACGTCGATATGCTTTACAGTGACGATAAGGAAGAAACCGTTTCGCTTTCTTCAGCCTTAACCGGCGGCGTAGAAAAGGACGCCGGAAGAATTCTTTTCTTCACCTCGGGAACGACGAGCAGTTCAAAGGCAGTTGTTCTGACCGAAAAAAGCCTTTGCTCAAGCGCGTACAACGGAAGCGCAAAATTGCCCTTAACCAAAGACGACACGCTTTTATGTCTTCTTCCGATTTCGCATGTTTTCGGCTTCGTCTGTTCTCTTTTATGGGGGCTTTCGTGCGGCGCAAAAATCGCTCTTTCAAGAGGGATGAGATTTGTAACCGAAGACTTTAATTTCTTTAACCCCACGGCTGTCTCGCTCGTTCCGATGTTACTCGGCTTTTTTATTAAAAACAGGCTGTTCAACGACTCGCTTTCGCTTATTCTTATAGGTGCGGGCGACTGTCCCGACGCTCTTCTCGAAGCGGCTAAGGCTATGGGAAAAAGAGTAAGCTTCGGTTACGGACTTACGGAAACAAGCTCCGGCGTTGCCATAAGCGTTGAGGGTAACCCGAGGGCTATGGAAATTTGTCCCGACGACGAGATTTTTATTTCCGGGGACGGCGAAATCCTTATCAAAGCTCCCACCTGTCTTATGCAGGGCTATTATAAAGATGAAAAGGCGACCGAAGAAGCCGTAAAGGACGGTATTCTTTATTCGGGCGACCTCGGTTTTATCGATATGGACGGCAAGCTTCATATCACGGGCAGAAAAAAAGAGATGCTTGTTTTGCCGAGCGGAACGAAAATCTTTCTTCCCGACTATGAAGCGGCTATTTCAAAGGCAATTGAAAACACCGAATTAGCGGTTATTCTTCTTAAAAACAAGCCCGTTCTCGTGGTAAAGGAAATCGAAGAAAAGCGCCGTGAAATTCAGGAAAAGATAAATGAGGAGATGAAAAAGCACCCGCGTTCGCATCAGCTTTCGCAGGTAATTTTCACTGATAAACCGTTACCGAGAACGGCAACGGGCAAAATAAAACGCTGGGAAATCCAGAAAACGGAGGAAGAAAAAAATGGCAAAAATGACCAGGGATGAATTAGTACAGGAAATCATTCAGACTGTTTACGACTGCGCGCCCGAGCTTGAGGGCGTTGAGCTGTCGGAGGAGACTGTTATAAATACCGATACTAACATTGACTCAATGGGTATGACTCTTATCATCTGCCGTCTTGAAGCAAATCTTGACATCAACATTCCCCATAAGGAATGGGATACGCTTCTCACGCTCGGCGACGTTGTAAACGCTTTTTACTCGAGAATGGAATAATGAGCATATACGAAAAAAATTATATAATTCAGAGCTCGGATGTCGATATGTTCCGCAGGCTGCGTATTTCAAAGCTTTTTACCTTTATGCAGGAGGCGGCTATTCACCATACCGAGCAGTTAGGCGCAGGTCGGGCAAAAACGCTTGACAGAGGCTTTCTCTGGGTCGTAACGATGCAACACGCCGAAATAAGAAGGCTTCCCGAGTATGACGAAAAAGTCCGCCTTGTTTCGTGGCCGGGGAAAACGATGCACGTTATGTTCCCCCGCTACTACGAAATGTATGACGAAAAGGGAGATTGCATTATAAGCGGAAGCGCCTTGTGGATGCTTATGGATATGAACACAAGGAAGATGATTTTTCCCGACGCCGAGGGAATTTCCGTTGAGGGAACTCTCACAGGCAGGGAATACCCGCTGCCCAAGCCCGTAAAGCCCGTTGAAACCGACAGGAAAGTCGATTTTACCGTCTCTTACAGCTACGCCGACATAAACGGTCACCTGACCAACACAAAGTATTTTGATATCGCCCAGGATTTGACCGGTTTTTCAAAGGACGGAAAAGTTCCTTCCTATGTTTTTGCCGAATATTCGGGCGAAGCCCGCTTCGGCGAAAGCTTTGAAATATCGGTTAAAGAGGACGATAACTATATATATCTTTCGGGAACGAAGGATAAAAAAATATTCAGCGTCCGAATGGACTACTGAAAAACGCGGAGGTATTTTTTATGAGAAAAGATTTAGGCGTTAAGCCGGCTGTTTATCCTATGCCGGTGCTTATGATAGCGACCTACGACGAAAACGGCACGGTTGATGTTATGAACGCCGCCTGGGGCATGATATGCGACTCGGATAAGGTTACTTTGGCTCTTACCGAAACGCATAAAACGGTTAAGAACATCAAGATTAACAAGGCGTTCACCGTAAGTCTTGCCGATGTTAAAACTATCAGGGAAGCTGATTTCTTCGGCATAGCTTCGGGCAACACCATGGCAGATAAGTTTGAACGTTCCGGTCTTACCGCCACAAAGAGCGATAAAGTCAACGCTCCGATTGTTGAGGAATTTCCCGTTACAATGGAATGTGAGCTTGCAGAGATAATTGAAACCGACAACGTTTACAGCATTATCGGAAAAATTGTCAACGTTTCCGCTCACGAAGATGTTCTTGACGAAAAGGACAGAGTTGACATTGAAAAAGCAAGTATTCTTATGTTTGACCAGTTCAAAGCAGGTTACTATGTAACCGGCGAAAAGGTCGGTCAGGCATGGGACAGCGGCAAGGAACTTATGAAATAAACTCAAGGAGAAACAAACAATGCGAGGCAGATTAATAAAAATTATTATTTCAATTGCGCTTTTAGTAAGCGGTATCGTAGTTATCGTGCTCGGCTTCGGTAACATGAAGAAAATCAAAAATTTCCCCGAGATTACAGCTACGGTTACGAACGTTGAAATCTCTTATTCAACCGACAGTGAAGGAAGCACTACGGAAACACAGACGGTTACCGTTAAATATACCGTTGACGGAAAAGAATATGAAGAAATTCTTCAGTATTCGCCCGACGGGCTCGAAGAGGGCGAGGAAATCGTAGCCCGTTATAATCCGGAAAAGCCCGAAGAGATAACAACCGTTACAAAGGGAACAAGCTATATAATGATAGCGATAGGAGCTGTTCTTGTTGTTGCGGCAATCGGCTCAACCGCCCTTATGATTATAAGAGGATATTAAAATCCAATAAAAGCAAAAGCAGAGGAATATCGTTTCCTCTGCTTTTTTATTATTCCTGAATTGACCTTGAACGGATTGAATTGAAAAACGAAGCATATTTCTTTTTATATGAATTAAGACAGGTGATATAAAATGTTATATACGCTTCGGGCTCTTCAATCGGAATAGCCACTCTGTTCTCCCCTATCGGCGAGGTCTGCATAAAAGCGTCTGTTGTAAAGCACGGAAAGTCGCTTCCCCTGACTAATTCCTGAAGAGAGTCCATAGTTTTCTGAATAAGGAAATTCGCCCCTTTCATTCTGTCGTGGCAAAGCTCCTTCCAGCATCCGACGTGTTCAAAAAGCAAAAAGCTTTCACCCTCAAAATCCTCAAAGGTTATATACTCTCTTTTTGCAAGGCGGTGGGTTTTGGGAACGGAAATGAATAAATGCTCGCTTATAAAACGCTGACAGAAAAGCTCTTTATTTTCTGTCGGCTTATTTAATATGCCTATCTGATAGGTGCTGTCGAGGAGCCCGCTTTCAATACTGTCGACCTCAGCCATTTCACTGGTTATGAGCATATAGCCGAAATGGTCCTGAAGAAGCGGCATAAGCTCGCTCATCGGAAACGGAGCGCACGAGCCGATATTAATACTCCTCTGGCTTCTGTCATAAGCCTTTATACGCCTTATCATTCCGTTATTAAGGCTTAGCATTTCGTTGGCAAGTTTTGCCGCAAGAACACCCGTTTCGTTAAGGGATATTTTCGCCTTATCCCTGTCGAAAAGCGAAACGCCCAGCTCGTCCTCGATTTTTTTCATGGAACGACTTAAGGCGGGCTGTGAAATATGAAGCGCTTCCGCCGCCTTTGACAGAGTTCCGTATTTTTCAAAAGCGCTCAGCTGTTCAAGAAGATAAATTTCAATCATTTTTCTCACCTATAATTAAAAGTTATAGCCTTATGCGTAAACGGCATTTTACTTTACGCTAATTTTAGCATATAATCAAGATGTAATCAACATAAAGTTATAACTTCGAGGTAATAAAATGTCAAAAAATCTTGTTTTATATTTTTCCGTTTACGGCTCCGCTAAGGCTGTTGCCGAAGAAATCGCAAGACAGACGGGCGCTGATATTGAAGAAATAATTCCCGTTGTCCCCTACGACAGTAACAGGGCGAATTACAACGCTCTTGCTTCATACGCCAAAAAGGAACACGATGAAAACAGACGCCCCGAAATAAAAAATGAAATCAGCATTGAGGAATACGATAATATTTTTATCGGCTACCCGATGTGGTGGTACACTTTCCCGATGATTATTTACACTCTTTTTGACAAGTACGATTTCAGCGGTAAAACGCTTATTCCCTTTAATACTCACATGGGAAGCGGTGACGGCGGAACTTACGAAACCGTTTCGCAGTTAGAGCCGAATGCAAAGGTGTTAAAGGGTTTACCCGTTGAAATGTCAAAAGCCGAAAAGGGCTGTAAAAAAGAAGTAACCGAGTGGCTTGAGTCATTAAATATATAGGGAGGAAAAACAGATGAAAAAGATAATTTCAGTTTTGCTTTGTTTGGTATTGCTTTTCAGCCTTGCCGCCTGTTCGACAGAAACTCAAAACAATAACGTCGATAACGGCACAACCTCTTCAACGGAGGCTACGGCAGAAAATATAAGTGAAAACACAGCCGAAAATACAACCAACGACAAAAAAATACTTGTTATATATTTCAGCTCGACAAACACGAACGACGTTGACATTGTTTCAAGCGCTACTTCAAAGGTCGGCTCTGTTTCCTCGACCGAGTATCTCGCAAACTATATTCACGAAAAGGTCGGCGGAGATATTGAAAAGCTCACGCCCGTAAAGGATTATCCCGAGGGCTATAACGAAACCGCTGATGTTGCAAAGGCGGAACGTGACCGTGACGACAGACCCGAGTTCAAGAAATTATCGGTCAATCCCGAGGACTACGACGTTATTTTCATCGGCTATCCTATGTGGTGGTACACTCTTCCGATGATTTACTACACCTTCTTTGACGAATACGATTTCAGCGGCAAAACGCTTATCCCCTTCAATACTCACGAGGGAAGCGCAGACGGCGGAACCTATGACGAAATAAGACAGTTTGAGCCGAACGCCACCGTTCCCGAGGGCTTTAACGTAAGAGGAAACAACGCAGGCAAAGCCGACGGCGACCTTGATAAATGGCTTGAGGGTCTCGGATATTAAAATGAAAATGAAGAGAAAACTGCAAATAACCGTTGACATTCTGATGACCTGTATTCTTTTAATTCAGATGTCATATTCAATTGCGGGAGAATTAATTCACGAAATACTCGGTATTTCAATGTTCCTGCTCCTTATTGCTCATCATATTCTCTCGTTTTCCTACACAAAAGCTCTGTTCAGAGGAAAGAAAAGCGCAGAAAAGGTTATGAAAATAACGCTTGATATTCTTCTTTGCGTTTGTATGCTTATGATTATGCTCAGCGCAATTATTCTTTCAAAGCATATTTTCACCTTTTTGGGAATACACGTTCTTTCGGATATAAGTCGGAAGCTTCATTTACTCGGCGCCTACTGGGGCTTCGCTCTTATGAGCGCGCATATAGGTTTTCATCTTGACTTTATGTTCGCACGGTTAATGAAGAACAAAAGCAAAAAAATTATTCTTTATTCCGTTATGGGCTGTCTTTCGGCTGCGGGCGTTGTATTCTTCATAACAGAGGGAATATACAGATATATGCTTCTTATTAATCAGTTTGTATTTTTTGATATAAAGCGCGGACTTGTCGTCTTCCTTTTAAAATACATTCCGATAATGATAATGTACGCCTTTTCGAGCTTTCTTATTTTAAAAGCCGTTAAAGGTCGTAAATCAGAAATAAAAACACAATCCGAAGGGAGTAAAATATGAAAACACTTGTTATTTACTATTCAAGAAAAGGCGAAAACTACGTCAACGGCTCAATTAAGAGCATTTCAAAGGGCAACACCGAAACAGTTGCCGAATACATCCGTGACGCAGTAGGTGCAGATTTATTTGAGGTTGACACGGTTAAGGAATACGATAAATCCTATATGACCTGTATCGACGAAGCGAAAAAAGAGCTTCGCGAGAACGCCCGCCCCGAATTAAAGGCTTGCCTTGAAGATATCAGCGAATATGACAATATTGTCGTAGCGGGTCCCTGCTGGTGGGGAACTTACCCGATGGCAATTTTCACACAGCTTGAAAAGCTCGATTTCACGGGCAAAAACGTATTTCCCGTAATGACTCACGAGGGAAGCGGACTTGCAGGCTCGGCGCAGGCGCTTAAAAAGTACTGTACGGGCGCTTTTGTCGGAAAAGGACTTGCAATTCAAGGCGGAAACGCAGTCAATTCAAAATCAACAGTTGAAAAATGGGCGAAGGAGAATCTTAAATGAAAAAGCAGACGGCAGGCAGAGATAATTTAGGCTCGCTCGCGCCTCAGTTCGCCGCGCTGAACGATGACGTGCTTTTTGGCGAGGTCTGGGCAAGAGAAAACGAATTATCCGCTAAAAACAGAAGTATGATAACAATCGCCGCTTTGTTTTCGGCAGGTCAGTTTCCTCAGTTAAAGGCGCATCTTGCCATAGGCAAGGAACACGGCATAACAAAAGAAGAAGCGGTTGAAATAGTAACCCAGCTCGCCTTTTACTGCGGCTGGCCAAAAGCGTGGAGTACATTCCCGTTAATCGAAGAAATATATGGAGAAAATAAAAATGACTAAAGAACAGTTTGATAAGGAAAACCTTTTCGGTCAGGGCGAGCCGAACGTCAATTACGCTCAGTATTTTATAGGCAATTCGTATCTCAATCCTATAGCAAAAACAGACAATATGCTTCTCGCAAACGTCACCTTTGAGCCGGGTTGCAGAAACAACTGGCATATTCATCATGCCGCTAAAAGCGGAGGTCAGATTCTTGTCTGTATCGCGGGCGAAGGCTGGTATCAGGAAGAGGGAAAAGAAGCGGTAAGTCTTATCCCCGGCTCCGTCATCACAATTCCCGCAAACGTAAAGCACTGGCACGGCGCCAAGAAGGACAGCTGGTTTTCGCATATCGCGGTTGAGGTTCCCGGCGAAGAGGCTTCAACCGAATGGTGCGAGGCGGTTTCGGACGAAGAATACAACAAGCTTTAATAAAAGAACAACAGGCAAGGAATGACTTTTTTCGTTTCTTGCCGTTTGGATTGTTTACGGGTTTACTTTTCAAAGCATTCATTATAGAATAAAGATAATATATTTCCAAAAAGGAAGTGAAAAGATGAACGAAAGAATTGAGCTAATAGTTAATAACATTGAAAAAATTATCGTCGGCAAACGCGAGCCGATTATCAAGGTTATCTGCGCCCTGCTTTCGGAGGGTCATATTCTCGTTGAGGACGTTCCGGGTGTCGGCAAGACAAGGCTTATTTCCGCGCTCGCTTCCTCTGTTGACGGAAAATTCAACCGTATTCAGCTCACTCCCGATATTATGCCCTCGGACATAGTCGGCTTTTCCATGATTAACGCCCAGACAAGAGAGCTTGAATACAAGGCGGGAGTTGCTATGTGCAACTTCCTTCTCGCCGACGAAATCAACAGAGCTTCACCTAAGGCGCAGTCCTCGCTTCTCGAAATAATGGAGGAACACCAGATTTCGCTTGACTCGGTTACAATGCCGTTACCCAAGCCCTTTATGGTTATGGCTACGGAAAACCCCGTCGAAACCTACGGAACATACCATCTTCCCGAAGCTCAGATGGACAGATTTCTTATGAGAATTTCAATGGGATACCCGTCATACAACGACGAATTTGACATTGTAAGGCGTTCCGAACAGCAGTCCTTTAACGAAAAACTAAGCCCCGTTATGACTTCGGATGAGCTTATCGAACACATTGAGAACGTTAAAAAGGTCACCTGTACGGACAGTATTGTCGATTATATTTTAAGGCTTGTTACCGCAACAAGAAAAAGCGAGCTCGTTTCTCTCGGCGCTTCGCCCAGAGCGAGCATAGCTCTTCTAAAGGCGGCTAAGGCTTACGCCTATATTCAGGACAGAAGCTATGTCGTCCCCGACGACGTTAAGGAAATGATGACTTCGGTGCTTGCACACAGGCTTATTCTCTCTGCAAAGGGAAAATCAGCCTACGAAAACGCCGAAAAGGTAATGAAACAGATTTCACTTTCTGTTGACGCACCGACAAGATAAGAAAAAAATGCGTAAAACGGTTTCATCACTAATAAGCTACATAGGCTGTATCGGTGTTGCGCTTTTCGTTACGTTCATAGTTGACGGAACGATAGGCATGATGCTGACCTACGCTCTTATTATCGCACTGGTTGTATCGCTGATAATGACTCTTTCGGTCATTCGTTTTATCGGCGTTCAATCGGTGTTAAGTCATTCTGCCGTTTCAAAGGGCGACAGACTTTTCTGTGAAATCAGACTTACGAACACTTCCTTTTTACCCGCGCCGATAATCGAGGTTGAAATTGAACCCTCGGCGCATTTTTCACTTGAGAGCGAAAGCGTTTTAAAAGGCTCGGTTTCGGGCAAAGGTATTAACACGCTCAAGTTCCCTCTTACCGCAATTCATTCGGGAAAATCAAGCGTCAAAATCAAAAGCGTTAAGCTTACCGATTATCTCGGAATCTTTTCTTTCAGGCTTAAGAACGCTGTCGGAGATGAAGTGTTAAGCGCCGCCGTTTATCCCGATATTCCGCCCGTTTCGGTACAGACTAACCTCATTAAAACCTCGGCGCAGTTTATGGCGAACGATGACGAGGAGGAAGAATCCGACGAATCCTCGTCAGTTCCGACGGGTCTTGCAGGCTATGACCACCGAGAATATATAGCAGGCGACCCGATAAAGAGAATCAACTGGAAGGCTTCGTCAAAAAGGGACGTTCTCTTAGTCCGCCTTGACGAAAAAATCAAGGGCTCGGGAAGAACCTTCCTTCTCGACTGTCCCGTCACGAATGAGGATGAGGTTTCGCTTACGGTCAGGGACAACATTATCGAAGGCTCTCTCGCCTTACTCAATTCGCTTCTCGTTGAGGGAAGAGACGCCGTTTTTCATTTCTGCAAACAAGGCTTATGGATGACGGCAGAAATCCGAACAGACGCCGACGTTTTCATTCTTCAGGAGGAATTGGCGGATTTTGAGCCGTGCGAATCGGTTCAGGTTATTCCCGAAGAGCTGAGGGGCAGTTCAAAATCGCTTATCTGCTTCACCTCGGCTATGAACGGAAATCTCGCTTCGGCAGAGCAAATTATTTCGCAGTATCCGAACACAATGATAATATCCTCATACGCCTCGTCTTTACCCGTTATTACGTCTAATCAATGGGTTTTGTCCGAAGGCTTTGAGCTGAACAAGGCTTAAGGAGGGCTTTTATGAACACGTTTTTCAGAAAAGGCTTTCTCGGTCTTAATAAGGAACAGATAAACAAATATGCTTTTCCGATTCTTCTTGCGGTTTCGGTTGCTTTTGCCTGCCTTTATACATTTCATAAGCCGTCGGCATACGTTCTTTCTGTTGTATTTTTCTTCGCTTCGGCGCTTCTTTTCCGCCTTTTTGATAAGCTGAAAAGCAAAAAGAACGGGGCGCTTATATATGCGCTTATTCTTGCGGTAATATTCTTCATTTCATTTTCGCTCGTTGTTATTCACGTCGCTTCCTTCGGGCCGTTTTCGTTTATGCGCTGGTTTTATGCCCAGGACGACGTTGACAGCTTTCAGCCCGATTTAATTGCGGCGCTGTTCCTCGGCGGCGGGTTCTTTCTGATTTCGGTTATCTATTATTTCTCGTCAATCCGCTACCGCACCTTAGGCGTAATGCTTTGCACACTGTTCCCGTTTTTCATTTTTGCAAAGCGTTCGGACACAATGCCCAATATTTTAACTACGCTTATAATGTTACTGTTTTTAGCGGTAATAATTCACAATAAACGAATACGCCGACCCGAAAAGAACGAACGCCCCTCGCTTCTTCAGATTGACAGGGCGTATATTATCTGCATTTCGGTTTTCATTCTGATTGTAGGCGCTCTGACTATGGCTGTTGAAAAGCCTTATTATCAGGCGTTTCTTGAAAAGAACTCAAGGCTTTTCACCCCGTTCGGCGTCAGCGTTCAGGGGTCGGCAAACTATGAGGAATTAAGCGACCGGTCCTCGCCGAGAAACGGTCAACCGAGCTATACCTACGAGCCTATGTTCTATTTTGAAACAGACTCGGACAGCGACGAAATCTTTCTTCGCACAAAGGCTTTTTCTCATTTTGACGGCGACTACTGGACAAGCCCCGAATCGGGAGGATATATCTATTACAGTCAACAGCTTCCCGAATATTCAACCGACGATATTGTTTCGGATATGGCTGTTCTTACGGGTCGGAATTCCGAGGGACTTTATTCCGTTCACAACGGCTATCTTTCGGACGAGGATTTTTCGCCGTTCTATCTCCCCTCGCCTTACGGAATAATAACCGACGATATGCCGACTAATCTTTTAAAATATCTCAAGCTCAGTTCGGACACGTCAGTCTGGCGAAGAGGCTCGTATTACTACGCCTATCCTCTTGACGACAGGTTCACCTTTACCGAAGCGGACTTTGCTCTTTATAAAAAAGCCGAAGAATATAATTTTAATTCGGACGAATACATTGAATTTCTTAATTCAAAAGATAACAGCGAAGAAGCGAAACGGCTTTCGGACGATTATTCAAACGCTCTTCGCGATTACACAGACCTGACGGGTATCAGCGAAAGGCTTAAGGCTCTCTCGCTTGAAATAACGAAAGACTGTCACAGCGATATGGAAAAAGCTGAAAAGTTAGAAGGATATTTCAGTTCGAACGGCTTTATGTATTCGCTCGAATATGTACCCGACGACGCCTCGATTGACTATTTCGTTTTTGAAAGCAAAACGGGATATTGCGTAGGCTACGCAACGGCTATGACGCTTATGGCAAGGGCAGCGGGTCTTCCCGCAAGATATGTTGAGGGCTTCGCGGCGTTTGAGAAAAACGAAAGCAGTCAGTTTGTCATAAGGGACGGCTACGCCCACGCCTTTGTTGAAATATATATTCCCGGCGCAGGCTGGCTGACCTTTGACCCGACGGTTTCTCAATACCGTGAGATACCGAATACAAATCAATCGCAGGCAAACTTTGGCTTTTTAACAAGAATTTTCAGCCTTTTCAACAGGATTTCGGTTGTAATAGTTATAGCGGTAATTGTTCTTTTCTTCTCACTGCTCGACAGAATCAAGGAGTTGTTTTTAAGGATTTCGCTTCTGTTCAAGCCGATTAATGAAAGAATAATCCGCCTTTATTCTAACGTAATAAAGGTAGTCGGCAATTCGGTAAACGAAGACTTTTCGGCATACACGCCCGATATGTTAAGGGAATATCTTCTCTCGGAACGCGGCGCTGTTCCCGAACAGCTGATTTCACTTTTTGAAAAGACGGCGTTCGGCGGTTATAACTGTTCAAAGCAGGAGTTTAAGAGCGCATATAAGGAATACAGAAAATGCTATAAACTGCTTCGCCGACCGTTGAGAAAAAATAAAAAATAATGAATAAACGGCGCACCGTTTGGTGCGCCGTTCTTTTAATGCGAATAACAGGACTTGAAAAGGCAACTAATTGTATGTTGCTAAATCATAATTGATAAAAAACACAAAGCGTGGTATAATCAAACAGATGTGAAATAAAGTGGTGATAAAATGAATAACCTGTCTGAAGAAAAATGCCTGAAAAAATATAAAAGATTAAAACAAACAATTAAGGCAATGATTACATTCATAAGTTTTTGTTCAATTTTTATTATAATAATGGCAGTTTTATTAAGAGTAGGATTTGCCGTTGGTATAGTAGTCTTCTTATTTTTTTCTTATGTGGCAGCTTTTTTAATCATTTTTTATAGGGTATTCTGTAATGCTGCGTATTATATGGAAGAAACGGGAAAATCATTTATCTTTTTTAAAGATTCTGGAAAAATAGAATTCATTAAAAGCGATATTGAAACAATTAAAATACGTTATATAGCTTTTTATAAAATATATTCTTTTGACAATAAAAAGGTGCTTTTAGTTAGAGTTGATCCCTTTAATGATTAAGTAACATTTTTATAATGTTATAGAACACATAGAAAAGACTATAATGATAAAGACCTGATATCTTTTTGGATATCAGGTCTTTGTTATGCGGATAACAGGACTTGACAAAGAATTGCTTGAACAATTCTTTGGGTGTTCGGCGACCGAAATCCTTACGGATTTCAGTACCCGCCTTGCACATTCTCGCTAAAAACAATTCACTGAATTGTTTTCTTAACGCTCGAATTCTTCGGTTCAAGTCCTGAATTATAACTTGGTTAAAAGAAAAGGCACACCGTCTGGTATGCCGTTCTTTTAATGCGGATAACAGGACTTGAACCTGCACGATATTGCTACCACTAGAACCTGATGGTAACGCAACCTCGGTGAAAGCTTACATATCGGTTATCAACTTATTCATACTCAACTTCAATTGCGTCGAACTTGCATTTTGATGCGCAGAGTCCGCATTTGAAGCATTTGCTCTGGTCGATTTCAAAGGGCTCCTTGATTACGCCGTGTGAGGCGGATGCCTTGCAGACTCTTGAACAGAGCGAACAGCCCTTGCACTTTTCGGGAATAATCGTAACTTTTTTAATCTTACGATAACCGTTAGGTGTAATTATTGCGTCATTCGGGCAAACGTGCGAGCACTGTGAACATTCAACACATTTTGTTTCGTCAACGGTGTAAAGAGATGCATCGCTGTTTGCCGCGCTTATAGCGTCAAAAAGGCAGGTGAAAGCGCATCCGCCGCAGCCGACGCATTTGTTTTCGTCAATTCTGAAAGCCATATCTTAACCTCCCGATGCGGGTGAAAGAAGCCATATCTCATCACCGTCATTAAGCTTTTGCTTTTTCTTTTTGCAGTGCTCGCCGTTAATAAACACGGTTGCATCTGCAAAAGCAATACTGCTCTTGTTTTCACCGACAGCCATTTTATTAAGCTCGTCAAGCACGTCGGAGAGCTTTTCGGCTTCAATTTCGGTATGGGCGATATGAGTATCAATTCTGTAAACGCCGAAGAGCTTAACACTAACCTTTGCCATATTCAAGCCTCCTCTTTATTCTCAAAAGCCTTTGCAACAGCCTTGTCATATACGGATTTATCTATCTTAATGCCGAGCGTTTTAAGCCTGTGCCACGTCGGAACACCGTCTTTCCATCCGCGCGCTCTGTAAAAGACCTTCTTCATTTTTTCAAGCGGAACCTTGGTTTTGGGATTGTTCGGATCCTGAAGCTCGTCTGTAAGGCGTTTCGGGAGTTTATCTGCCCCTGCCTTCTGACCGAGAATTACGTTTGACATTCTTTCCGCATTCCAGCCGTATGCACCCCACGTGAGAAATTTCGCCATGTTCGATTTCATACCGGTTGCGAGTTTAACTGCAATTGCGTGAGGCAAAAGCGGAATATTAATCTGCGGAACCTTTGTGAAGTGGCTCAGAAGATTAACAACAGGGCCGACATACGGGAAGCAGGCAAGGATTATCTTTGTCAGAAGCATATTAGGTTTTGCAATAAGAAAACCGGGAAGAACAGCGTAGCTTGTGAACATACAGCTGCCCGCAGCAGAAATGGATTCCATAAGATTCTGGAACATAATGCCTATTGCCGCCTTGCCGTGAGGCGTGAGAGAATTGACATCAAGTCCGAGCCCCTCAACAACGACCATATAACCTGCGTTGAGGTGACAACCGCCGCGGTTTGCAGTGGCGTAACCGAGTCCCTGACCGACTGCGTGGCGCGGTTCGTATGCCGCAAGCTCCATGCCCTTGGCATTGATGGCGTATTCCTTGCCACCGAAAATGTCGCTCATACGCTTTGAGCCGTCGGCGATATAATTACCCTCGCCTCTGCGATAGGCGATGTCCTCAAACATCTGTGAAATATTATCCGTTTCGCCGAAATGAACACCGAAATCGTGAACTCCCCTTTCGGCAAGTTCCATAGCGAATGCTATCGAGCCCGCACAGGAAATCGCATCCATGCCGAGTTCGTCAAGCTCATAATTCCATTTGAGGATTTTTTCAATGTCATCGTTTAAAATATTTGGTCCGAACAGACCGAGAGTTTCAAGCTCGGGCCCTTTTACTACCTTATCATTAACCATAACACGCCTTGCGCAACGGATTACACAGCCCGTGCATGCACCGTTTGAAACGAGGTGGTTTTCCGCAAGTTCCTCACCCGATACCTTTTCAAAGCCGTCAAATCTACCTGCCGAGAAATTCTTTGTAGCAAGAATTGAATGCGCTTGCATGGGAGCGATAAGTCCTGCGCTGCCGAGCTTGGGAAGCTGTCTGCCCGTCAGAGGATGTGTTTTTAATAGCTTTGTCCATTTGACATTGAATTCCTTGAGCTTTTCTTCTTTAGCAATTTCCGGTAACTTTGTTCCCTCGGCTGTAACTGCTTTAAGCTTTTTATCACCGAAAACTGCTCCGACTCCGCCCCTTCCTGCAGTTCTTTCATTACTGAAAACGCAGGCATAAAGAACTTTATTCTCGCCGGCAGGGCCGATAACAAGACGTCCCTTGTAATTGCTGAGCTTTTCCTGCGCTTCGCCCGTGGTAAGTCCCCAGAGCTCTTCTGCGCTTTCAAATGTTACTCCGTCGCATGTAATATGAGCCGTTACGGGTTCTTCACTTCTTCCGCTGAAAATAACCGCATCAAAGCCCGCTCTTTTAAGTGACAAACCAAAATCACCGCCACAGTTTGAGGAGGTTACGATATTCGTCAGCGGTGAAATTGTTGAAATATTGAAACGCGATGTGTTAGGGCAGCCGCAACCCGTCAGCGGGCCCGTTGTAACAACAAGCCAGTTGTCCTCATCAAACGCCTTCATACCCGGCTTTATGTGATGAAGAAGAATGTCGGCGGCCATAACCTTACCGCCCAGTGTTCTCTGTCTGTCCTCATCTGTCCAGGGAAAATCGCTGAAGGTCTTTTCGGTAAGGTCAACAAAGAGTACCCTGCCCATATAACCTTTGAAATCGGTCAAGTGAATCACTCCTTTACACAAAGTGAATGAATTTCGTTATTGTCGAATATATAGAGCTTGCCTGCACTGTCGGTGTTACCCAAAAAGTAATCTATGGCAAGCTTTGCTTCAAACGTGCCGATAAGTCCTGCCGTAACGCTCGGGGACTGATTCTTCACATCCGTTTCATTAAGACAGCCCGCCTTTTCAAGGTTAGCCGTCTTTTCGGGAATGAAAAGATAGGCAAACCCTAAAAAGCCGTTGATACTTCCGTTAATGCACGGCTTTTTATTCTTTACGCACCAGTCATTAACATTTTTTCTCGTATCGATATTGTCAACTGCAATGATTATTATATCGTAGTTATCTGCAAATGAAAACTCGTTAACCTTTTTGTTAAGCCATTCGATTTCACAGTCGGGAGCATACGAAGAAAGTCGGATTTTGAGTAACTCGCATTTCGCTTTGCCGATGTCTTCGGGAGTGTAGAAATACTGACGGTTGAGATTTCTTTCTTCAACCGTATCAAAATCGACAAGCAGAAGTTTGCCGATTCCCGCACCTGCAAGGTGAACGGCAACATTCGTGCCAAGCCCTCCGCAACCGATAACGACTGCGCTGTTTTTTGAAATATCAAAGCCCTGAACTTCGGATTTAATACTCATTTTCCGTAATTTCCTCCGCAGTTTTGTGTGTTCCCCGATAAGGTTTCAACGGCATGTTCAAGTACGGGAAGAACAACCTCAATGCTCTCCCTGACGGCTTTCGGACTACCGGGGAGATTGATAATCAAGGTCTTTCCTCTTATACCGCTGACGGCGCGTGAAAGCATAGCACGGGAAGTGATTTCAAGTGATTTTGCCCTGATGGCTTCGCTGATACCCGGAACTTCTTTTTCAATAACGGACTTCGTCGCTTCGGGAGTGATATCCCTCGGCGCAAATCCCGTACCGCCCGTTGTGAAAACAACGTCCGCACCAAATGTGTCGCAAAGCTCCATAATGGCGTTTGAAATCATATCCTTTTCGTCGGGAACAAGGCGGTATTCGTTTCCGGTTGAAAGCTCTTTTACGCATTCGGCAATTGCCTTACCGCTTTGGTCCTCGCACTCGCCTTTATAACACCTGTCGCTTACGCAGATTATTCCAAATCTCATAATAATCACCTAAGATAATATTACCACAGCGCACGGGACTTTTCAACAAATAAAAAAGTTCTTTATTTATTGCACCTTATATGATAATATAAAGATGTGATATTGCCCGACCTTTCGTTGCTAAGTACCTTGTATATGCAACCTGAGGCGAAGTCGAAATTTTCTTCACATCGGCTTAAGGGTATTGCGGGAAACGGCAATGCCTTCCGTGTTTGAAAAGGAGCAGCTATCATGAAAAAAGTATTAGCAATTCTACTTGCAGTTGTATTCGTACTGTCGCTTGCGGCTTGCGGTGCAAAGACAGAGAATCCGACAACAACCGAAGCTCCCTCAACGGTCCCCACACCGGAGAATCCGACAATCCGTCTTTCGACCACAACATCGGTCAATGACTCGGGACTTCTTCCCTACCTTCTTCCGACATTTGAAGCTGAAACGGGCTACAAGGTTGAAGTTCAGTCGGCAGGTACGGGCGCAGCCATTCAGAAGGCAATCGACGGTAACGCAGACGTAATTCTTGTTCATGCCAAGGCATCGGAGGAAGAATTTATCGAAGGCGGTTACGGCGTTGAACGGCTTCCCTTTATGTACAATTATTTCGTAATTGTCGGCCCGAAGGATGACCCCGCAAAAGTTAACGGCAGTGCAGATGCAAAAGAAGCATTTGGCAAGATCAGAGACGCCAAAGCTAAGTTCGTTTCCCGCGGTGACGAAAGCGGCACTCACAAGGCAGAGCTTAAAATCTGGGGCGACGACGCTCCCGACGCTCAAAAGGATTCCTGGTACATCAGCGCAGGTCAGGGCATGGGTGCATGTCTTACAATGGCAAGCGAGCAGCAGGCATACTGCCTGACAGACAAGGCAACCTTCCTTTCAATGAAGGACGAACTTAATCTTGATATCGTTCTCGCAGAAGGCGACGATATGAAGAACACCTATTCTCTTATCGCAGTTAACCCCGACAAGATTGATGGGCTTAATACAGAAGGTGCTCAGGCATTCATCGATTGGATGCTTTCCGATGAGGCAAGCGCACTTATCGCTAAATACGGCGAAAAAGAATACGGCGTTGCGCTTTTCACACTTATTGAAAAATAATGGACAGTTTCCGACAGGCATTTGAGCTTTTGTTTTCACTTGACAAGGAGCTAATGCAAATAATCGGCGTTACCTTACGGATGTCTTTTTTCAGCACAACAATTTCGTGTATTTTAGGACTTCCCATCGGTGCGCTTATCGGAACAAAAAGCTTTAAGGGGAAATCGTTTCTCAAAAAGCTTATACACACACTTATGGGCTTGCCGCCGGTGGTGGCAGGTCTGTTCGTGTATATGCTGTTCACACACTACGGACCTTTCGGTTCTTTAAACCTGCTTTTCACCGTTAAGGTTATGGTAATTGCTCAGGTTATTTTAATTACGCCTATTGTCATAGGTCTTTCGTCCTCATTTATCGAAAGCACATCAAAGCCGATAATTGAAACTGCGAGGGGCATTGGTCTTAAAAACGGAAAAATCGTAAAGCTTTGTCTGTCCGAAGGACGCACTTCGCTTGTTTCGATAGTTTTAAGCGCATTCGGCCGTTCAATTGCGGAGGTCGGTGCGGTAAGCATTGTAGGCGGTAATATTCAGTGGAAAACCCGTGTTATGACAACCGCCATTATGCTTGAAACAAACAAGGGTAAATTCTCGTTTGCGTTAGCACTCGGAATTATTCTTCTGATAATTGCATTTATCGTAAATGCAGTTGCCTCGTTCATAGTAAAGGAGGCAAAAGATGATTAACATAACAAAACTTAAAAAAGAATACAGGGAACGAACTGTTCTTGACATAGATAAGCTCGAAATAAAAGACGGTGAAATGCTTGCCGTCGCAGGCGCAAACGGAAGCGGAAAAACAACGCTTCTGAAGATTCTTGCAGGTCAGCTGAAAAAAACCGACGGTGAACTGTCCCTGCCCGAAAATGTATTGTATATGCCTCAGCAGTCTTACGCTTTCAGGGGCAATCTTCTTGAAAACATCACACTCGGAAAGGCAGATAAGGAAAAGGGAGAAAAACTGCTTGAAAAGCTTGAACTTTCTCATTTAAAAGATAAAAAGGCGGTTTCTCTTTCAGGCGGTGAACTGCAACGTCTTTCGCTTTGCAGAATACTTGTAAGAAAAGCAGAGCTTTTGCTTCTTGACGAGCCGACAAGCGCATGCGATGCAAAGGGTGCAGAGCTTGTTGTTGAGGCAATAAAGGAATACCGAAAAGAAACGGGCTGTACGGTGATAATGACAACGCACTCGCCGGCGTTAGCCATCAATGCCGCCGACAGACTGATTATTCTAAATAACGGAAAAATCGAGGCGGACGGTGAGCCGCTTAAAATACTTAACGAGCCCAAAACCGACTGGGCAAAAAGCTTTATTGCAGGGTGGAAAATCTAATGCTCAACGTCGTAACAAAGGATGAAGCGGTTGAGATTGTAAAAAGCAATTCTCTTACTGATTTGAAAACCGAAAAAGTGAATATTGACAATGCGCTTTTCCGCATTCTTGCAGAAGACATTGTGTCGGTGGAAGACATTCCGTCCTTCGACAGAAGCACAGTTGACGGCTTTGCGGTAAAGGCGGCGGATACCTTCGGTGCGGGAAATGCAATTCCCGCACAGCTCGAGATTGTCGGCGAAATACTTATGGGCGAAAAGGCAGGTTTTACTCTTGAAAACGGTCAGTGCGCAAAGATTTCAACCGGAGGCATGCTCCCGAAAGGCGCGGATGCGGCGGTAATGGTTGAGCACACCGACTGTGATAATTCGCTCTGCCTTGTGTATAAGGCCGTGTCGCCCAATGAAAACGTTACAAAAAAGGGCGACGATATTTCGGTCGGCGAAACCGCACTGAAAAAAGGAACGAAAATAACCTCAGCCGAGATCGGAGTTCTTTCGGCTCTGGGCATTTATGAAGTCCCTGTTTTTAAAAAGCCCGTTATTGCTGTCATTTCAACGGGTGACGAAATTACAGACGGTACGCCTGAGGACGGTCAGATAAGAGATGTTAATACAAATCTGCTCTCGTCCGCAATAACAGAATACGGCTGCGAGGTTTATAAATACGGTGCAGTCAGGGACAACAAAGATGAAATAAAAAATGCCCTTGTTACCTGCCTTGAAAAGGCGGATGCCGTTATTGTTTCGGGCGGCTCGTCTGCGGGTGCAAGAGATATGACGGTCGATATAATTGACGAACTCGGCACGGCATACTTTCACGGAATCGCAATGAAACCCGGTAAGCCGACTATCTTCGGTACAGTTTTAAACAAACCCGTTTTCGGTTTGCCCGGCCATCCGTTGGCGGCATATTTCGTTTTCCGACTTGTTGTGGCGGAGTATATAAGAAAAATGCTCAGTCTGCCCGCCGATAAACCGATAAGTCATGGCGTGCTTAAAGAGAATATCCCCTCAAATCACGGCAGAGAGGAATATATATGCATAAAGCAAACCGATAACGGAGAAACCGTACCCGTACACACAAAGTCGGGAATAATATCCGTTCTCGGCGAGGCAGACGGCTTTATAAAAATCACCAGAAACACAGAGGGACTGCCGAAGGGTACAACCGTGGAGATATTTGAACTATGAAACACAATTATCTGAATAATCTTCCTCTTGACGAGGCAAAAAGAATATATAAAGAGCATCTTTCGTCTGTCGGTTTTGAGGGCGAAACAGAAACAGTTAGGGTAACGGACGCCTGCGGAAGAGTTATTAAAAATGCCGCTTATGCAGTTATCTGCTCACCGCACTATAACGCGAGTGCGATGGACGGCATTGCGGTTAATTCCGAAATTACCTATTCTGCAAGTGAAAGGACGCCCGTCACGCTTACACCCGATAAATATGTTGTTGTTGATACAGGCGACCCGATTCCGGAAAACTGCGATGCGGTCATTATGGTTGAGGATTTAATCGACCGTGAGAACGGGAATTACGATATTATCACTGCTCACCACCCGTGGCAGAATGTCCGTCAGGTCGGAGAGGATATATGCATGGGTGATATGATTGCGCCGTCGGGAACAACTCTCACCCCGTCGCTGTGCGGTGCGCTTCTTGCAGGCGGAATTACCGAAATTGAGGTTTATAAGAAACCTCTTGTCGGCATTATTCCGACGGGCGACGAAATAGTTGAGCCGACCTCGAATCCCGAAAAGGGCCATATAATTGAATTCAACTCAACCGTTTTCAAGGGTATGCTCGATGATTTTTCGGCAGAATCAAAAGTCTATCCCATAACTCCCGATAAAAAAGATTTGATTAAACAAGCAGTTGAAAGGGCGCTCGAAGAATGCGATATTGTCCTCGTTTCCGCCGGCTCATCCGCAGGTAGGGATGACTACACAAGTGAGATTATTTCTTCGCTTGGCACAGTACTCGTTCACGGTATTGCAATAAAGCCCGGCAAGCCCGCCGTTATCGGCGAAGCTAAAGGCAAACCCGTCATAGGGCTTCCCGGATATCCCGTTTCGGCTATAGTAATTATGGACGAAATTGTCAGCGAAGTCTGTTCTGTGTACTATTCAAAATCCGAACCTAAAAGAGAAACGGTTAAGGCGGTTCTTTCAAAGAAAATCGTGTCCTCGCTTAAATACAGCGAATATGTGCGTGTTTCACTCGGCAGAATAAACGGCACGCTTATCGCTTCTCCTTTAGCTCGCGGTGCGGGCGTAATCACAAGCTTTACGAAGTCCGACGGCGTTCTCGTTGTTCCGCAGAACTGTGAGGGAATTGAGTCGGGTGAAGAGGTTGAAATCCGCCTTCACAAATCGCTTTGTGAGATTGAAAACACACTCATTATCACGGGCAGTCACGATCCGCTTATCGACGAGGTTTCGGATTTTCTTGCAAAAAGCGGTGCGCCTTTCAGAGTCTGTTCCACTCATGTCGGCAGTATGGGTGCGATATATGCAGTAAGAGACGGACTTGCTCACATGGGCGGAATTCACCTGCTTGACACCGAAAGCGGAGAATACAACAAAAGCTATGTTGAAAAATATCTGCCCGACGGCAAAGGTGTAACAGTAAAGGGTGTAGGACGTGTTCAGGGGCTTATGGTAAAAAAGGGAAATCCGCTCGGAATAAAGGAGTTCATGGATACTCAGTCCGTCCGTTATGTTAACCGTCAACGGGGCGCAGGTACTCGGATTCTATGCGACTACCTTATTGACAAATACGGACTTGATAAAGATAGAATCAACGGCTATACAAACGAGGAATTTACGCATACCGCCGTTGCGGCTCTCATAGCGGCAGGCAATGCGGACGCAGGGCTCGGCATCTATTCGGCAGCGAAAATGTATGACCTCGATTTTATCCCGATTTGTAACGAAACCTACGAGTTTCTTGTTGCGAAGGACGAGCTTGAAAACCCGATGGTAAAGGCATTCCTTGATGTTCTCTATTCGGAAGAATTCAAAAACCGCCTTAAAAAAATGGGCGGATATACGGAGTGATAATATGCTTACTCATCTCAATAAAGACGGCGAAGCGGTAATGGTTGACGTTGGCGAAAAGAATGTTACAACCCGTACCGCCAGAGCGTATGCAAGAATAAAAATGAAAAAAGAAACGCTCGAAATGCTTCTGTCCGCTGACCTTAAAAAGGGCGACGGGCTCGGCACAGCTCGTGTTGCGGGTATTATGGGCGGAAAAAAGACAAGTGAGCTTATTCCTCTGTGCCATAACATCCCGATTGACAAAATTGCAGTTGATTTTGAAAAGGAAGACGACGCACATCTCGCTGTTTATTCGTTTACAAAATGCACCTATAAAACGGGCATCGAAATGGAAGCACTCACTGCCGTTTCGGTTGCAGCGCTGACAATTTACGATATGTGCAAGGCCGTTGACAGAGGTATGGTTATCGAGGAAATCAAACTGCTCGAAAAAACGGGCGGAAAGAGTGATTACAAGAATGAAGGATAATTTCGGCCGTGAAATAGAATATCTTCGAGTTTCCGTGACACAGCGCTGTAACCTTAACTGCGTTTATTGCGGAAAAACCGACTGCGCCAAAAAGGAAACCGAGCTGTCCCCCGAAATTATTGAAAAATTAGTCAGGGCGTTTGTGAAATGCGGTATTACCAAAGTCCGTGTCACGGGCGGTGAGCCGCTTGTGAGAAACGATATCTGCGAAACCGTTAAAAGAATCCGCGGTATTGACGGCGTTAAAACCGTTGCGCTCACAACAAACGGAGTTTACCTCAAACAGTATGCGAAAGAACTTAAAAAAGCAGGTCTTGATTCTGTCAATATTTCACTCGACAGCACCGACGGCAGCACCTACCGTCACCTGACAGGCGCAGACGTGCTTGAAAAGGTAATGGAAGGTATTGACGAAGCCGAAAATGTCGGGTTAAGTCCCGTGAAGGTCAACGCCGTACTAATGAAAGGCGTCAACTCAGACGGTGCACAGGAGCTTGTCAATCTTGCAAAGGAAAAGGAAATCGACGTCCGCTTTATTGAGCTTATGCCGTTTTCCGAAAGCGGAATTGACAAACGGCTTATTGTCACGGGCGGCGATATTCTCAGGCAGTTTCCCTTCTTAAAGCCGATGAATTACTTTGAAGGCACCGCCGAATACTACACCGCAGACGGATTCAATGGCAAGGTAGGGCTGATTAATCCGATTACCAAAAAATTCTGCTCGACGTGTAACAGAATCCGTCTTTTGTCAGACGGCAAGGTCAAGCCGTGCCTGGGCTATGACGAAACCTATGACCTGATACCGTATATAAATGACGAAAATGAACTCGAAAATGAGGTAAAAAATATAATCCTTAAAAAGCCCGCAGGACACAGCTTTGAAAGCGAAATGCCGTCCAAGGGACTCAACAGAACGGGAGGTTAATATGGCAAAGGTAGTTGCAATTAATATAAGCGAAAAAAAGAAAACCCCGAAGAAATCAATCCCCGAGGGAAAACTGATTGAAAACTTCGGTTTTGAGGGTGATGCGCACGCAGGCAACTGGCACAGGCAGGTCAGTCTTCTCGCAAAAGAAAGCATTGAAAGAGCCCAAGGTATGCGCACTGACGGACTTTGCCACGGTATGTTTGCCGAGAATATCACAACCGAGGGAATCGTTCTTCACACTCTGCCCGTAGGCACAAAGCTTAAAATCGGCGACACGGCGGTCATCGAGATTACGCAAATCGGCAAAGAATGCCACGACGGCTGCGCAATAAGAGAACTCGTCGGCCAGTGCATAATGCCCAAAGAAGGGATTTTCGGCAAGGTGCTCATCGGCGGCATGGTTAAAGCAAACGACGAAATAAAGATTATAAAAGAGGATTAATCAAAAGAAAACGGCGCACCGTTTGGTGCGCCGTTCTTTTGGTGCGGATAACAGGACTTGAACCTGCACGAACTTGCATTCATTAGAACCTGAATCTAACGCGTCTGCCAATTCCGCCATATCCGCAAATGTTAGATTATTATATTTAAATCTTATTGGGTGATGTCACAGAAAAAGTTTCAACTTTATCATCCAACCATACAACACAATAACATCTAACTCTAAAACTATTTCTTCTTTTTTTCGGCTTCCTTGCGTAATGTTTTTAATAGTTTATCACTTCTTGTATCTCGACCATTTGAATTACGAAAGGTTCCAGGAGAAACACCTAATTTTTTCTCTAGGTTGCCTACTTTTATATCTCCTCGTACTTTTCTTGCCATAATTATTCTCCCTTAATCGTTTGCAGAGATGGTGCTATATAAAATATGCAAGTCAACTATTTCCGCCATATCCGCGAATGCAGTTTGTCCACTGACTTTTCTTCGGTCAGCCCGTATATAATACCACCAACGGCAAGCCGTTGTCAATACAAATTTACCTCTTTCATATTGCCTTTTCGGTAATTAAATGATAAAATAATTTTAAGTTGTTCCTTAATTGAATTGAGGTGAAAAAATGGGTTACGATATGCTTTTCTCTCCGATGAAAATCGGTTCGTGCGAAATTAAAAACCGAGTTGTTATGGCGCCTATGCTTATGGGCTTCGGTCAGCTTGACGGCAAAGCCACTAAACAGATGATGGATTATTATGAAGAACGCGCCAAGGGCGGAACCGGTCTGATTATTACCGAAATCACCCGTATTGACGACAAAACGGGCGCCGCCGCCTTTAAGCAATTAGGCATCAGCCACGACTATCAGATTAAGCCCCTTTCTCAGATGGCTGACAGGATTCATTCTCACGGCGCAAAGCTTTTTGTTGAGCTTCACCATCCCGGAAGACAGAATCTCGGCTTGCTTGTAAACACCGTTCCCCTTTCAATCGGCTGTAACAGGGTAATGCCGTTTTTTGAAAGCCTTCTCTATAAGTTCGTACCTATGGGCGTTAAGCTTATGAAAAAAGACCTTGTTCCGAAGGTCGTTTGTCCGTCGGCTGTTGAGAGAAGTTATTTCGCAAACAGTAAAACCCGTGAACTCAAGAAAAGCGAAATAAAAAGAATTATCGACGAGTTTGTCGCAGGCGCAGTAAGAGTTAAAACGGCGGGCTGTGACGGCGTTGAGCTTCACGGTACCCACGGCTATCTCATTCAGCAGTTTTTGAGTCCTAACACCAACAGAAGAACCGACGAATACGGCGGCTCCTTTGAAAACAGAATGAGGTTTCTTCTCGAAATCGTTGAGGGCATAAGAAGAGAATGCGGTAAGGATTTTCCGCTTATAGTCCGTTTGAGCCTTGACGAGTTTTATGATAAGATCGGTGAAAAAGGCAAGGGCTACGGTCTTGACGAAGGAATTGAAATGGCTAAAGCTCTTGAAAAAGCAGGGGTTGACGCTATTGACGTTTCCTCCGCTTCTTACGACACCTTCAACTACTGGCTTGAGCCGACCTCGTTTGAGCTTGGCTGGAGAAAGCATCTCGCTCAGGCGGTTAAAAACGCAGTTAATATTCCCGTAATTGCGGCGAACCTTATCCGTTCGCCCGAGCAGGCGGAACAACAGCTTCAGGACGGCGTTCAGGATTTCATTTCACTCGGCAGGCCACAGATTGCCGACCCGTATTGGGCCAACAAGGCTATGGAGGGCAGAGAAAAGGAAATAAAGCGTTGTATCTGTTGTCTTTACTGTATTGAAAGCATGCAGGAAAACGCCTATAAAGGAACTCACGGTCACTGTTCGGTAAACCCGTTTGTCGGCAGGGAAACCTTTGAATTTGAGAAAAACGGTAACGGCAAAACCGTTGTTATTATCGGCGCAGGCGTTGCAGGACTTACCGCCGCCGAGCTTATGGCGAAGAGAGGCTTCCGCACGGTAGTTCTTGAAAAGGGCAGTCGGGTCGGCGGTCAGATGCTTTTAGCCACTGCCCCGCCCCATAAGGAAAAGCTCAACTGGTGCGTTGAGGATTTATATTACGCAGCCGTAAATGCAGGCGCGGATATCCGCCTTAATACTACCGCTGACGTTGACCTCGTTCTTAGCTTTAACCCCTACGCCGTATTTGTTGCGACGGGCGCAAACGCCGTTAGACCAAGGAATATCAAGGGCTCTGACAGAGAAAATGTTTTCACCTCAACCGATATTCTCAACGGCTCGGCTGATATTAAAAACAGTAAGGTCGCCGTTATCGGAAGCGGTATGACGGGACTTGAAACAGCCGAATACCTTTGTGAAAAGGGCAATAAGGTCACTGTAGTTGAAATGGCGGACGAAATTGCGCCAGGCACCTGGATGCAACACCGTGACGATATTTTACCCCGTCTTAATGCATTTGACGTTAAATTTTACACATCATATAAGTTGACGGCTATTCACGACGACGGAATTCATATCGAAAGCACAAAAAGCAAGGAAATCAAGGGCGTTGAAGCCGACTTCACCGTTCTCGCGCTCGGAAGCAGAAGCGACAAATCAATTTACGATAAGCTTCTGACAAGAACAAAGCGTGTTTTCCTTATAGGCGACAGTTCTCACGTCGGAAGAATCGCTGACGCTACCGAAAGCGCTTTTGAAGCGGTTAAAAAGGTTTAAGGTGATAATATGAAATTAAGAATTAAAAAGTTAAACGAAAAAGCCGTTCTCCCCTCTTACGGCTCGGAATTTTCGGCGGGCGCGGATTTATATGCGGTACTCGATAAAAGCAAAATCGAAATCCCGCCTCACGAAACAGTTCTTGTTCACACCGGGCTTGCATTTGAAATACCCGAGGGATATGTCGGACTGGTTTATGCGAGAAGCAGTCTCGGAACAAAAAGAGGACTCGCCCCCGCTAACAAAGTCGGCGTTATAGACTCGGATTACAGAGGCGAGGTTATGGTTTCGCTTCACAATCATTCAAACATCTTGCAGGAAATTGACAACGGCGAAAGAATAGCGCAGATTGTTATTGCGCCGTTCTTAAAGGTCGAATACGAGGAAGCCGAGGAGCTGTCGGATACGGTAAGGGGCGAAGGCGGTTTCGGCTCGACGGGTAAAAAATAATCGGTTTTTATTATTCTGAGCAGGCGCTGAGCCTGCTCTTTTTTTGCATACTTGCGTTTTATTTTTAATAAATATTAATAAAAAAACGGAAAAGGTGAACAGTGTGAATATTTTTTTACCCGAGGGCAGACTCTTTAGCACAGCCGAGAATGCCGAAAACATTGAATTTCTGAAAAGAGGCGACAAAAATTACCCGCCCGAAGCTATTATGGAAGCGAGGGCGGTGCTCTGTGACAGGGAACACAATCTTCATATAGATTTAAACGGAATGAAAGGAATTATTCCCCGTGAGGAATGTCTGCTCGGCGACACGAACGGCAACAAGGAAATAGCCGTAATTTCAAGAGTGAACAAGCCCGTTATGTTTATGCCGAAAGAATACGTAACCCTTGAAAACGGCGAAAGAGGTGTTCTTCTTTCAAGAAAGGACGCCCAGAAATTCGTAAAGGAAAACTACCTTGATTTTCTTTCGGCAGGCGACGTTATTGAAGCGACGGTCACGAGGCTTGAACAGTTCGGCGCATTCTGCGATATAGGCGCGGGAATAAGCGCTCTTCTGCCTATTGACAATATATCCGTTTCAAGAATCCCGCATCCGCAGGCGAGACTTAAAACGGGTGAAAAAATCAAGGTTGCCGTAAAACAGAGGGATGAATTCGGAAGAATTGTTCTCACTCATAAGGAGTTGTTGGGCACCTGGGAGGAAAACGCAGGGCTTTTTGAAGCAGGCGAAACAGTCCCCGGAATAGTCCGTTCAGTTGAGGAATACGGAATATTTGTCGAACTGACCCCTAACCTTGCGGGGCTTGCTGAATTTGAAGACGGGATAAGTAACGGCGACTGCGCAAGCGTTTACATAAAGAGTATGAACCCTAAAAAAATGAAAATAAAGCTTATAATAGTCGATAATTTCCCTGCTTTTGATACTGTCAGCGAGCCTAAATACTTTATTGAAAACGGACATATTGACCGCTGGGTATATTCACCCGACGAGTGTGACAAAAAAATTGAAACTATATTTTGATTTTTGTTGCATTTGACAAAAGAATGTGTTACATTAATAATGTATGATAATAATCTTCCAAAGGGGGAGAAAGAAAATGAAACATTCTTTGTCAAGAAAAATACTCAGCGTTATGCTCTGCGTTGTTCTTGTTGCGCTGTGCGTTGTTCCCGCTTTTGCAAAGGACAGCAAGGCTAACCACCCCATCCTTTATGTTGAGGGTTTCAACGGCGCTCCGCTTTATAAGGACGGCACCGAAAAGCTCTTTATGCCCGATATGGATGACCTTACGGGAACAATTACAAGTCTTATTACTACTCTTGCAAAGTTCGCCGCTAAGAAAAATCTGGCTAAGCTTCAGGGCGATATTAACGGTCAGGCTGCGGCTTATGACGAATTCATAGACGCTGTTATTGACGCGGCGGCAGGTGTTTTCGGCACCTTTGCCTGCGACGAGCACGGTAATTCAATCGACGCCGGCATTGACGTTCTCGATATTGACCGTTTCGGCAACTGCAACCAGATTGACCAGTCCAATATCAAGGAAGCCGTTATAGCCGAAACAGGTAACGCCTTAGGCAAGGATATGGTCTATTATTTCACATACGACTGGCGTATGAGCCTTATTGACACGGCGGCTAAGCTCGCTGACGCTATTGAGCAGATTAAGGCTGACACAGGCTACGATAAGGTTTCGCTTGTAGGCATGAGTATGGGCGGCGCGCTCATCAACACATACACAACAATTTACGGCACGGGAAGCGTTTGCAACCTCACAATGTCGTCCTCTGCTTTCCAGGGGCTTCAGTACATCGGTGAAATCTTCAACGGCCAGATGGAAATCGACGGCGACCTTTTAGGCGAACTTATTGACGATTTCCTTTCTGAAAATGTTCAGTTGTCAAGCATTCTCGGTTATTCAAATGTCTATAAAACTCTTCTTAACGATATGAACACCGCCTTCAAATACGATATGGAAGGCACCTCGGCTCTCGGCGCCGCTGACGGCGAAGGAACAGAGCCGAAAAACAAGATTAAAAACAATCTTCTTATCCCCTATTTTGCATATCTTCCGGGAATGTGGACCTTCGTTCCCGACAAATACTATGAGAGCGCTATTGACTATGTATTCGGTCCGACGGCGAGAATCGGCGAAAGCGCCGACCTTGTTGCAAAGCTCGATATGTATCATCTTGTTCAGGCTAACACAAAGAACAATCTTACAAACGCTCTTAAAAACGGCGTTACGCTTTCAATCGTTTCTCATTACAACACCCATATCGCACCCGTAACTCCCGTTTCAAAGAATCTTACCGGCGACGTTACTATTGAAACCGTAGGAACCTCGGCGGGCGCTACAACGGCTCCCATAGGCGAATGCTTTGAATTCGACTATGAGCAGGCGCTCTACCCCGAAAAGAACTATATTTCACCTGACTTTATGATTGACGCTTCAACCTGTATGTTCCCCGATTACACCTGGTTCATAAAGGATATGAAGCACATGGAGTTTGACCCGAAGGAAGAGGGCAACAACTGTGACCTGTTTATATGGCTTTCAAACACAACCGAGCAGTTGACGATTGACAGCGACGAGCTTTATCCCCAGTTCCTTATGTATGACAGAGAGTTAAAGCGTCTTTCCTGCTTCTATACGCCGGGCGACGTAAACTATGATGATGACTGGACGCTTGTTGACGTAAGACACGCTATGAGACTTGCAGAGGGTCTTGACGAAATGAACGTAAACCTTGAAGCGGCGGCGGATATGAACCGCGACAAGGCGGTTACGGACGATGACGCAAACAACATTCTCAATATGATTGTGGCTTTCCAGTCGTTAGACTATTTACCCGACGAAGAAATTGATTAATAATTAAAAATGATTTAAAGCCGACTTTTTACGTCGGCTTTATTTTTTTAATAAAAGGGTTTATTTTTTCTTCTGTTTGCACTATAATATTACGGTATCTTTTCGGAGGAAAAACTTATGTACGAACTTGACGAATTATTAAAGACGAAAAAAAGAATTCATTTTATAGGTATCGGCGGAAGCGGTATGTGCCCTCTTGCCGAAATTCTTCACACCTGGGGCTATGAGCTTTCAGGCTCCGACAACAACGAGGGCGACACCTTAAACAGAATTAAGGCGCTCGGAATACCCGTAACAATGGGTCAGAAAGCCGAAAATATAGGCGACGCCGAAATCGTTATTCACACGGCGGCAATTTTGCCCGATAATCCCGAGCTTGTTGAAGCTAAAAAAAGAGTTCCGACCTTTGAAAGACGTTACCTTTTGGGCGCTATTTCAAGAATGTATAAAAACTGTATCGGCGTTTGCGGAACTCACGGCAAGACCACTACAACCTCAATGCTCACGCAGATTATGGTTATGGCGGGCAAGGACCCGTCGGCTGTTATCGGCGGAAAGCTGCCGTTAATAAACGCAAACGGGATTGCGGGAAAAAGCGAGGATTTTGTTCTTGAGGCGTGTGAATTCAAGGACACCTTTCTTCAGACCTCCCCTGCCGTTACCGTACTTTTAAACGTTGACGACGACCATCTTGATTATTTCAAGACAATGGAAAACCTCATAGCGAGCTTTCATAAATACTGTGAAATGGCTACGAGGGCGGTTATTTATAACGGTGACGACGAAAACACCCTCAAGGCGGTCAGCGGAATAGAAAACAAGAAAATGCTGTCCTTCGGTATGACTGATAAAAATGACTTTTACGCCAAAGACCTCGTTATGAACGAAAGAGCGTGCGCCGAATTTGACGTTTATCACAAGGGCGAGCGTTTAGGCAGGGTTTCGCTTTCAATCCCGGGAAAGCACAACGCGCTTAACGCTTTAGCGGCTATTACGGCGGCTATGGAAAGCGGCGTTCCGTTTGAGGACTGCGTTAACGGGGTTGAGGCTTTCGGCGGCGCAGGGAGACGTTTTGAGGTTTACGGAACGTTTAAGGGAATAACAATCGCCGACGACTACGCTCACCACCCGACCGAGCTTGAAGCGACCTTAAAAACCGCTATGCAGATGAATTACAATTCGGTCTGGGCAGTATTTCAGCCGTTCACGTTCTCAAGAACCTATGAGCATATGGACGATTTCGCAAGGGTGCTTAAAATTCCACAGCACGTTGTAATGACCGAAATTATGGGCTCGAGAGAGATTAACACCTACGGCGTTTACACTTCGCAATTAGCCGAAAAAATACCCGGCTCAGTCTGGTTTAACACCTTTGACGAGGTTGTGGATTACGTTCTCGCCAACGCAAAGGAGGGCGACCTGGTAATCACCCTCGGCTGCGGCGACATATACAAAGCCGCAAAGAAAATGGTTGAAAAACTTAAATAAGCAAAAAAAGACCGCCTGATTCTTAAAATCAGGCGGTCTTTTTTATTGAATCAATACTTTGTGAGATATCTGTTGATTTCCCAATCGGTAACTGCGGTGCGGTATTTATCCCACTCCCTCTTCTTACCTGCGACATACTTTTCAAAAATATGCTCACCGAGAACGTTTTTAAGGAATTCGTCCTTTTCAAGCTCGATAATCGCTTCTTCAAGAGACGCGGGCAGACAGTCGATATGATTCTTTTCAAAATCGTCAAAGCTCATTTCGTAGATATTACCCTCTACCTGCTCGGGAGGAGTAAGACCTTTTTTTATACCGTCAAGTCCTGCGGCAAGGCAGAGCGCCATTTCAAGATAGGGGTTACAGGACGGGTCGGGTGAACGAAGCTCGATTCTCGTACCCTCTCCCCTTGCGGTAGGAACACGAATAAGCGCCGAACGGTTTGAAGCTGACCACGAAATATAAACGGGAGCTTCATAACCCGAAACCAGACGCTTATATGAGTTTACAAGCGGGTTAGCGACCGCCGTAATGCCTTTAATATGTTCAAGCACGCCTGCGATAAACTGATAGGCGATTTTACTCAAGCCCAGCTCGTCGCTTTCATCACAGAAGGCGTTTTTGCCGTCCTTTGTGAGCGACATATTTGTATGCATACCGCTTCCGCATACGCCGAAAATCGGCTTGGGCATAAAGGTTGCGTGAAGACCGTGACGGCGGGCGTAGGTTCTTACAACGTGTTTAAAGGTAATAACGTTATCGGCTGTTGCAAGAGCCTTATCGAAACGGAAATCAATTTCGTGCTGGCCCTGTGCGTTTTCGTGGTGAGAAGCCTCGATTTCAAAGCCCATGCTTTCAAGCGCGCGACAGATTCCCCTGCGGCACTGTTCGCCCGTGTCAGACGGGCCTATATCGAAATAGCTCGCAACGTCGTTCGTCTTGGTTGTGGGGTTGCCCTCTTCGTCAACCTGGAAGAGAAAGAACTCGCACTCGGGTCCGACATTAAGCTCGAAGCCCATTTCCTCAGCTTCCTTAACAACCTTTTTAAGAAGGTTTCTCGGGTCGCCCATAAACGGAGTTCCGTCGGTGCAATATACGTCGCAGATAATTCTCGCCATTTTTTCTTTCCACGGAAGAACGGCGAACGTATCGAAATCGGGCTTTAAGTACATATCGGATTCGTTTATACGAACAAAGCCTTCAATTGACGAGCCGTCAAACATAATACCGTTATCAAGTATTTTTTCAAGCTGTCGGGAGGTAATTGCAACATTTTTAATCTGACCGAAAATATCGGTAAACTGGAGTCTTATAAACTCAACTTCATTTTCCTCTGCAATTCTCAAAATATCCTCTTTGGTGTATTTTCCCATCGGACATCCTCCTTCTTTTAAATAATTTTTTCTATTTTACAGCCTTTCGACTGTTTTTGCAATAATTTTCTGCATTTGCTCGCCCTTTAAAGCGCCGATTTCAAGAACTTCTTCCTCGGTCAGCTTCTTGTCAAGCACGCCCGCCGCCATATTTGTAACAAGCGAAAAAGCGAGAATATTCATTTTACAGTGAGCCGCAGCTATAACCTCGAACACGGTTGACATACCGACCGTATCTGCGCCGAGAGTTCTGAAGGCTCTTATTTCAGCGGGAGTTTCGTATGAAGGACCCGTAAGTCCGAGATAAACGCCCTTTTTAATATCAACGCCGAGTTCGTTCGCCGTTTTTTCGGCAAGCGAAACGAGCGACGGAGTATAGGTATAGGACATATCGGTAAACCTTTCGCCGAAACGCTCGTCATTTTTACCGATAAGCGGGTTTGTTCCCGTAAGGTTAATATGGTCGGTAATAATCATAATATCGCCGACATTGAAATCGAGGTTTATTCCACCTGCGGCATTTGTGAGAATAAGCGTTTTTACGCCGAGAAGCTTCATTACCCGAATCGGCATAATAATTTCATCCGTCGACCAGCCCTCGTAATAATGAAACCTGCCCTGCATACAGACTACCCTTTTACCCGAAAGAGAGCCGAGTATCAGTCTTCCCTTATGACCGGGGGCTGTTGAAACGGGAAAGGACGGAATATCCTTATAATCAATGATTATCGGATTTTCAATTTTTTCGCCGAGTCCGTTGAGTCCCGAACCGAGAATAATTCCGATTTCGGGAGTAAAATCAATTTTCGATTTTATATATTCAGCCGCCTTAAAGACCATTAAAACTCACCTGCTATTCTGTAAGCGCTTTTTTCAGCGTTGAATTTTACCTTTTCTATATCGAGCGTAAGATATTCGCCGTTCTTATAGAGTACCTTGCCGTCAACCATTGTAAGAACGACGTCAGCGCCCTCGGAGGCATAAAGCAGATTTGCCTTTTCGTTATGAACGGGAACAGTATGCTCTGTATTAAGGTCAAGAATTATAATATCGGCTCTGTAGCCCTCTTTAACAAGTCCGCAATCTTTTCTGCCCTGTGACAGAGCGCCGTTAAGCGTTGCGATTTTCAAACATTCTTCAACGGGAAGAAGCATCGGGTCATTATTTACGCCCTTCTGGAGAAGCGGAAGAAGGAACAAATCCTTAAACATATTAAGGTTGTTGTTTGAAGCGCTTCCGTCAGTTCCGAGCGCGACGTTAACGCCTTTTTTAAGCATAGCGTCAACTCTTGCTACCCCGCTTCCGAGCTTCAGGTTGCTGACAGGACAGGAAGCGACAGTAACGCCCTTTTCTTTGAATATTTCAAGGTCGCTGTCAGTCGCCCAAACGCAATGAGCCGCTGTTGCAGGATTATCGAAAACGCCGCATTCGTTCAGAAACGCCGCGGGAGTTCTTCCGTAACGCGCCCTGCATTCGTCGTGTTCTTTCTTGGTTTCGGAAACATGGACCTGAATATTCGCGCCGTGCTCCTTAGCGTGCTCGGCTAAAGCGCGGATTGTGGCTTCCTTATTGGTGTATTCGGCGTGAACGCCGATGTCAAAGATAAACCTTCCGCTTTTATCGGAATACTCGTTAAGCATTCTCTCGTTTTCAAGATACCTTGGCAACTGCTTATAAGGCGTATCGTCAAAGCTCGTCGTTCCGCTGCTGAAATTACACTTAATTCCGCTTTCAAGAACAGCCTTCGCTTCCATCTCGGGAATAAAATACATATCGGTAAACGAAACAGTGCCGAAACGAATCATCTCGGCTATTGAAAGCATAGTTCCGTTATAAATATCTTCAGGCATCAACTTATCTTCAAACGGAAATATTTTCGTTGTAAGCCAGTCGGATAGCGCCAAATCCTCTCCCCAGCCTCGGAGAAGGCTCATAGCGGCGTGAGAATGGGCGTTGTAAAGTCCGCTCATAAGAAGCTTTCCGCTTCCGTCATATTCCTCGCCGAAATCCTTTTCGGGCTTTTCGGACGAAATGTATGTGATTTTTTCATTTTCCGTGCCGACAAACATATTTTTCTTTATTGAAAAGTTTTCGTCAAGCACACTGATATTCTTAAAAAGCATATTATTCCTCAACTGTTACAGAATCAATTATTACATCATTAAACGGCTTGTTTGAAAAATAGTCGACCTTGACCTTCGCTATATCGTCAACTACGTCCATTCCCTCATAAACCTGACCGAAAACGGTATGGCGAAAATCGAGCCAAGGAGTTCCGCCGTTTTCTTTATAGGCTTGAATTACTTCAGTCGGAAATACCTCTTCACTCGCCATTTCCATCTGGTCAAGCAATTCGTCGCTGACGGACGAAGCCTGAACTATAAAAAACTGACTGCCGTTAGTATTCGGGCCTGCGTTAGCCATTGAAAGAGCGCCTCTGAAATTATGAAGCTCGGGAGTGAATTCATCCTCAAAAGGTTCGCCCCAGATGCTCTCGCCGCCGGTACCGTTACCCAGCGGGTCGCCGCCCTGAATCATAAACTCGTTTATAACACGGTGGAAAACAAGGCCGTCATAATAACCCTCTTTAGCGTGAGTTACGAAGTTTTCAACCGCCTTGGGAGCTTTATCCTTAAAAAGACGGATTTTAATATCTCCCATATTCGTATGCATTGTGATTTTTGTTTCACCCTGTTCGGGTAAACCGAGTTGATTAAACATAGCTTTTCTCCTTATTCAACACTCTTAAGTGATTCAACCATATCAATTTTCTTAAACTTTCTGTACATAAACATATTAACAAGGAACGCAAAGAACGCCGAAAGGGCAATACTTATAACGAAGCTTTGCCAGTTAAGCTGTCTACCGAGCATTATCATATCGCTTTCGGCGGTGTACATAATAAACCTGTGAAGGAAAATTCCGCCGACAGTTCCTATGCCTATACCTATAAGCGACAGCCAGACATTCTCACGGTAAATATAGGAAGCAAGCTCCCTTGTATAGAAGCCGAGAAGCTTAATTGTAGCAAGCTCGCGTCTGCGCTCGTTGATGTTGATATTATTGAGATTATAAAGAACTATGAATGCAAGCAACGCCGCAGCCGCAATAAGAATATAGACTACGGAATTGAGGTTCGTTGACATTGACTCGATAAGCTCTTTTTCGGTAGCGATTGTTGAAGCGGAGCTTACGCCCTTAAGCGTCATAAGCTGGGCTACGAAAAGAGTTTCGTTATCGGTATTAGCCTTAACAAGCATTCCGTTATAGGGAACCGAAATATTAAAGGTCTTTTCGTAAAGCTCGGGCGACATATAGACGTAGTGAAGAACATAGTTTTCGGTAATTCCCGCTATGGGAACAGTTTTCGGGTCAGCGTCGTTTTCACTCGCTTTTATTGTAATGCTGTCGCCTACGTCAACGTTAAGAAGCTCGGCTAATTTTTCGGTGATAATTACGCCGTCGTTACCGAGGGTCAGCTCCTGACCGGTAGCTCGGTTTCTCAGGTGAACAAAGGACGGGAATTTCTGTAAATCCTCGGGAACTACGAAATAGCCGTTAACGCTTTCTTCGCCCGAACTGAAATAGTTGATTGTGCGAAGCACCTGAGCCTTATCTTCGATAGTGTCGATATAGCCGAGGAACTCCATAATATCTCGTCTTTCGGTTCTTCCGACGTCGGATTCGTAACCGAGAGTAAAGTCGTAATTAAATACCTCTTTATACTGCTTTTCGCTCATAGCTCTTACGCTGTCGCCAATACCGAAGGCAACGAGCAAAAGCGCCATACATCCGCCTACGCCGAGAACGGTCATAAAGAAACGCTTTTTATATCTGAAAAGGTTTCGCATAGCGGCTTTCTGGTTGAAATTGAGCCTTGTCCAGATTGACGGAATTCTTTCAAGAAGAATTCGTTTTCCGCCTCTGGGAGCGGCAGGGCGCATAAGCTCGGCTGCCGAAGCCGAAAGTGACCTGCGGCAAGCGAAATAGGTTGCAAGACTTATACAGAGAACTGCAACCGCGCACGGAACAACGGCGAAAAGAACGTTAAACGGAATAACCGGAGCGCCCAAGCCGTAATAGCTTACGCTGTACGCCTGAAGAACTACCCTCGGAACAAGCTTTTCGCCGAGCATAAAGCCCGCGACCGAACCGACAGCGCTTGCGAGAAAAGCGTACATAATATATTTTAAAGCAATAGCCGAATTTGAATAACCGAGCGCCTTATAGGTTCCTATGAGCGTTCTCTCCTCTTCGACCATTCTCGTCATTGTCGTAAGCGCAACAAGAGTTGCAATTACAAAGAAGAAAATCGGGAAGAAGGTGGCTATTGACTTTAAGTTACTTATATTTTCGTCAAGACTTGCGCACGACGGAATTGAACTTCTGTCAAACACATACCACTCGGGCGCGGAAAGATTATTAATATATTCCCTTGCGTTTTCAAGCTGTTTTTCGGCGTCCTCAAGCTCCTGCTCAATATCCTTTCTGATAAGCGAATACTCCTGCTTGCCGTATTCAAGCTCGGTTTCAGCCTCTTCAAGCCTTGTCTTAGCAATTTCAATCTGCGACTTGGCTTCGATAACGGCGGTTTTAGCAAGCTCATACTGGGCTTCATAATCGGCAAGCTGTTTTTCACCCTTTGAAATCTGCTTCTTGCCGTCTTCAAGCTTTTTCTTAGCGTCCTTTAACTCTTTTTCAATTTCGTCGGCAGTTCCTTCGGCAAGGGCAATCGAAAGAGCCTTCGACCTCGCTTCGTCGGTATTGCCCATCTTTTCAAGCTCTTTTTTCTGCTGTTCAATATTCTCACGAAGCGTTTTGAGATTCTTAACATACTCGTCATAGGCTTTCTGTCCGTCCTCAACCTGCTTTTTGGAATTCTGAAGATAAACCTTTGCCTCAGCCATCGGGCCCTGAAGCTTTTCAATCATTTCCTCAGCCTTGATAATCTGCTCGTCCTTATCGGCAAGCTCGTTTCTGCCGTCGACTATAACCTGATTGGCGTCCTTTAATTTTTTATAAGCGTCGTCAAGCTTCTTCTGCGCAGTGGATTTGCCCTTGGCATATTCCTCGTCGGCGCGCTTTAAATAATCGTCAGTCTTTGTTTTAACCTCTGAAAACCTTATCTGGCTTCTCTCGTCGGCAATAGCCTTAATTCCCTCAATTACGCCGTCGACCTTTTCCCTATAGGCTTTTGAATAGGAATTAAGCTCCTTAGCGCCGTCAACCGAAACGTAAATCGCCGAATAGGAATCCATATCGAAGGCTTCCTCGGGAAGCATAACAAACGAGCTTACACTGCCGTCGCCGACGCTGCTTGTGCCGCGCTCGTTATTGATATACATAGCGCTTGTAACCGTTCCGACAATCGTGAACTTATCGTTTTTAAGCTTATTGAATATTTCAAAATTACTTCCGTTCTGAAGCTGAATCGTCGCGCCTACGTCATAACCCGTGGCGTTTATAAACTCAACGTCAACAAGACACTCGTCCTCGGCTTTAGGCGCTCTTCCGTCGATAATGGTGTATTTATTGATTTTCTTGGGGATAGAAATCGCCCTTACGATATATTCCCTGCCGTTCTGAAGGCAAATCATATCCATCTGGTATGACGGCTCGGCGGCGGCAACGCCGTCAACGCGAAGTATAGCCGCCAGGTCATCCTCGGTAACGCCGAGAGTACCGAGAACCTGAATATCCATCAGATTTGCCTTGTCAAAGGTGGCGTCGGCGGTAAGCTCCATATCGGGTCCCGCCGAGCCTACGCCCGCAAAGATAAGGACGCCCAGAAGGCTTATTATAAGAATTGACAGAAATCTTCCGAGGCTGTTCTGAACAGACCTGAAAAAATCTCTTCTTGCACTTTTAGTCATTACGCTTTACTCCTAAAATAAAACTTACCACTCAATCTGTTCAACGGAAACGGGTGTGCTGTTTTCAATTATCTTACTGACGTGACCGTTTTTGATTTTAATAACTCTGTCAGCCATAGGCGCAATTGCGGAGTTATGGGTAATAACGAGTACGGTCATACCTTTTTTACGGCACATATCCTGCAAAAGCTTTAAAATCTGTTTGCCGGTAATATAGTCAAGGGCGCCCGTAGGCTCGTCACAGAGAAGTAATTTCGGGTTTTTCGCAAGCGCTCTTGCGATTGAAACGCGCTGCTGCTCACCGCCCGAAAGCTGAGACGGGAAATTGTTTTTTCTGTCGGTAAGTCCGACCTCTTCTATAACAGCGTCGGCGCTCAAGGGATTTTTTGAAATCTGTAAAGCAAGCTCGACGTTTTCCTTAGCGGTAAGGTTCGGAACGAGATTATAGAACTGGAAAACGAAGCCGACGTCGTCGCGCCTGTATTGAGTACGCTGTTTTTCGTTGAACTCGGCTATATTTTTACCGTCAACATTTATAACGCCCGCCGAAGCCGTATCCATACCGCCGAGTATATTAAGAACGGTAGTTTTACCTGCGCCCGACGGACCGACGATTACAACGAATTCGCCCTTTTCAACGGTAAAGTTCATACCGTTGGCAGCCTTTATAATGACCTCGCCCATTCGGTAGGTCTTGTCAACATTTTTTAATTCGATAAATGACATATCGGAAACTTCCTTTTTTATTATTTCGTTAATTTCTAACGCATTAAAATATATTATAACATATATATTATTAATTTTCCATACAAATTTAAATAAAAAAAGACACTTTTCAGTGTCTCTTTTCATTTATGCTTCAAATCTGTATTCAACGCTCAAAACACGGTTGTTTTTAAAGGCGAAAATAACGGACGAGCCGTTATCGACATAAATTACCTCGGTAACAACCTCACGGGCGTCGTACTTGATATAGCCGTACTGACCTACGCCAAAGGTGCCGTAAAGAAGCTGATAGATATAGCTTGCGCCCTCCTTCTGACCGAGACTTCCCTCCGCCTCGTCGTTGCCGTTATAAACGGCGGTATATCCGTCGTTTTCATTCGGGAAATTGACAAGCACCATAGGCAGGCTGTCGCCGATTTTAACATCCCTTAAATGAGGAAGCTTATCGTCAAGCATTATTGCATGATAAATCTTATTGTCGATATTGCTTATTTCAAATACGGTATTGCCGAAGAACATTCTTGTAGCGGTTGAGCCGTTGCTTCTCTCAAAGGTTACCTCGTTAGTCGGCTGGCCGTAAATCTTTTTAAGGAATGAGCTGTCCCTGTATAAAAAGAATGAAATCTCATCAACCGTAAACGGCGTTGATTTTGAATAATGAACATTATTCGCCTTGACAAACTCAAAGCTTTCTTCGCCCTGCTGTCCGCTTACGGCGCCGAGAACGTATTTTGCAAATCTGTCTCTTGTTCTTATAACGAGTTCAAAAGCGGGTTTTTCCTTTGAGCGACGCGCATAAACGTCAAGAACAAAGTTTTCGTTAACGCTTTCGTTAAGATAAACACGTTCGTCTTCAACGTAAACGCCGTTTTTCTCTTTAACGGTATAGATTTCAACTACACTGTTCTTAATCTTGGGTATAACCAAAAACCTTTCGCCGTCGTCGGTAAGGGTAACGCTTTTATTTATCTCAACCTTTGAAATAACGTCTTCTTTAGGATTATTTACTATTAAAGCGAGCGCATTGTCAGGCTCGTCGTCAATTAAAAGCTCGTATGTCGTCTTGGGCTCGCCCTTGCAGGAAGCAAGGGAAAGAAGAATAAAGGTCAACGCCGTAAAAACGGCTATTACTTTATAAGCCGAAAAGGCGGACACATTTTTAAAATGACTGTCCATTTTCTCACCTCCCGACCATTTTACCAAAGTAAGCGGGTAAAGTCAATTCAAATAAAAAAATACCCCTGCCGAAAGGCAGGGATACCAAAGTCAGAGAAATGACTTATTTCATGCCCTTTTCATAGGCATCAATCATCTTCTTGACCATCTGGCCGCCGATTGAACCGGCCTGCTTAGAAGTAAGGTCACCGTTGTAACCCTGCTTAAGGTTGACGCCAACCTCAGAAGCGGCTTCCATCTTAAAACGGTTGAGAGCCTCTCTTGCCTCGGGTACAGAACTCTTATTAGACATTCTCGTTTACACTCCTATCTTTAAAAATTCTTTTGCGCCTGCAATACTATTCTCACCGAACTTTCTAATTTTATAATTGAAAAAATTTGACATTTTCAGTTAAAGAACGGCGCGGTTACATATTCGGGTTTTTTACCGTTCAGGGCGTATTCCGAGTTGGAATGTGCCTTGAAAAAGCCCATAAAGACAAGCATTAAAAACACGCAGATAAAAACGCACATAAAGAATGTTTTAATTATTTTTGACGTCGGGTTTTTATTATTCATTTTTCAACATATCCTTCCATTAACGAGGCAAGGCTTTTTCCTAAAAGAAAGCCCGAATACATAGCCTCTTCAAGCGTATTGCTGTCACTTCCGAACTCTAAAAGGAGCGAGCAGGGAGTGACGTCCATATTGTATTTTCTGTTACAGAACATAACAGGTCTCATAAGACCCTCGAATTTATTTTCGGCTTCTCTCTGAAGATTAAGTGCAAACACAAGGTTTTCATTCCACCTCGGAAAATCCTCAACGTCGCCGTCTTCGCAACCGGTTATTATCATAACCTGAGCGCACTTTCTTCCGTCTATTTCGCAAACGGGCTTTACTCTCGTGCCGTCCTGCTGATAGATAGCGTCCCTGTGAACGTCAAGAACAACCTGAATTGTCGGGTTTTCCTTCAAAATCTTTTCAACGGTTTCCCTTGAGCGTGAGTAAGCTCCGTTATATTTCAAATCGTGAACGGTTCTGTCGTGAATGACAGAAAAGCCCGCGGCGGTCAGTTGCTTTTCGATTTCATCGCCTACTCTCACCATATTCCTGTCCTCATTTTTGCTTCTCGTTGCGTAGTCTGAGGTGTACCAGCCGTTATCCGCCATTTCGTAGCTCTCGGTAGTATGGGTATGAAAAATAAGCACGCTTGGCTTTGATTTATCGGCGATTTTAAGCGTCGCTTTTTTATTCAGTTCTTTTTTTATATCAAGGTCGAACGAGGTTGTGTTTTTCACAAAAACGTTATCATATTTAACATTGGCATTTTGTGAGGAATAGTGAAGCTCGCTGATTTTTCCGTCCTTTGAGGAAGCGGGATATTTTTTGTTGTATTCCTCACGCATTTTCTCTACATCCTCGGGCGTGACAAATGTATCAGTATTTTCATTTTTGAGAACGGTTTTAACACTGTCGGCATCCGTTTTACTCTCGGGCGATAAAAAGGCGTTTGAATTCATATTGACAGTCGTTTTTTCTTTTTCCGAGAATAACTCCGAGGCGCCCTGAGGCATACAGATAACTGCGCCTACAGTTGCCGCTTTTGAAAAAACCGCTCCTATTTTCTGACCGTTGAAGAACACCCCGACAACAGTCAGAAACGATAACACAACAGCCGTCAAGGCGTGTTTTGAGCCTTTATCCTTTTTATTTTCAAGCATAGAATCACCTGTATTATTTCTATGCTTTTCAAGGTCTGTTTAGACCAGAGCCATAATATCGCTCAAGCTGAGATTCTTCTGAAGCGCAAGGTTAATTGAGGAAGCGAGGACAAGCGACATAGAGTTAATTACAGAGTCTATGTTTCTCGGCGTAACCATCATATTTTCTTCACCCGCTTCGCTCTTTTTCATATCCGGACAAAGCGTAAGAGCGTCAATTACAGTCGGAACTCCGACGGAGATTACCTTCGTTCCGAGAGTTGTTTCGTCAAGCCTTGAACGCGAATTATTAACGCCCGAGCCGGGAGAAATACCCGTATCGCTTATCTGCACCGCCCTGCCGAGCCTTTTCGCGTTTCCGGTAGCGAGAGCGTCAACGGCTATTACGGCGGCGGGCTTTATTTTTTCGCAAATCGCTTTTATGATTTCGGCGGTTTCCATTCCCGTCTGACCGAGGACGCCCGTGGAAATTGCGACTACGTTTCTCAGTTCGGGCAAGCCGAAGCTATCGCTTTTATCTGATATATGACGGGTGGCGAGTATTTTTTCAACTGTCTTCGGTCCGAGGGCATCGGGCGTTATATTCTCGTTACCGAGACCTGCTACGAGAACGGTTCCGCTCTCGGGCAAAAGCTTTTCAATCGACTCCTTAAGCGCGTTCAACCCCTCCGAATTTTCGTCGGCTTCAACGGGTAAAGCGCCGAATTCAACCGTAATATATTCGCCGACAGGTTTTGAAAGCGCTTTTTCGCCGTTTTCATTCGTGATTTTTATTACGGTAGTTTTTACATCTCCGTCAATTATCTCTTCAAAACTCACCCCGTCAGGCACTCTTTCGCCTATCATTTCCCGTCTTTCGACGGCTAAATCGGTTCTGAAAAACATATTTTTTCCCCTTTCGTTCAACATTTTCAAAAAACTCTTGATTTTTATTTAAAAGAGTGGTAATATAAACTGCAAATCAAAGGAGGTGTGGAAATGCCCAACATTAAATCAGCTAAAAAACGCGTATTGGTTAATCAGACCAAGGCTCAGCGCAACAAATCCGCAAATTCCGCATTGAAGACAGCTATCAAAAAGGCAAACGCTGCTATTGAAGCGAATTCAGCCGACAAGGACGCTCTTGTTAACGCTGCTGTTAAGAAGATTGACCAGGCTCAGGCAAAAGGTCTTCTTCACAAGAACAATGCTGCCCGTAAAAAGTCTGCACTTGTTTTGAGACTTAACAATTCTAAATAAGAATTAAGATTTAAGCGTTGATGCCGTTGATGTTTAATCAACGGCTTTTGCTTTTGTCATTTTACATAATTTATTGTTCTGTTTTTGTAGCAAGGTATTCATTGACATTTTATTTTTTTGATTGTATAATGATTTTATAAAAAAATTACGGAGGTTCTTATATATGAAAAAGGCTTTAAAGATTATTGCTATAATCGCTGCTGTTGCCGCTGCGGCATTTGCAGTATACGTTATCGTTAAAAAATATGTTGAAAGCAAGAAAGTTGTTATCGGCAACGACGCTGAGAACTATGTTTCCTGCTCCTGCTGTGATGAGGATTTTCTCTCTGAAACAGTTGCATAATTAAGAAATCTGATTAGGTTAAAAAAAGAGGTCGCAGAAGTTATTTCTGCGGCTTCTTTTGCGTTTATTTCCTTATACCTTCGGCGCTTTCGGCTTCGCTAAAAACGAAATGATAATTCCCGAAAGCATAGCCGTCATAATCCCCGCCGCCCCTGCGGTAAGAGGACCCGTAACTGCGCCTAAAAGTCCCTGCTCGGCTATCGCCTTTTTAGTTCCCTGAACGAGAAGATTTCCGAAGCCTGTCAGCGGAACAGAGGCTCCCGCCCCCGCCCATTCGGCAAAGGGCTCGTAAACTCCGACTGCGCCGAGAACAACTCCGATAAGAACAAACGAAACAAGAATTCTTCCCGGAGTGAGCTTTGTAAGGTCAATAAGAAGCTGACCGACAACGCATATAAGACCGCCTACGACAAACGCTTTTAAAAAAATCATTCATTTTCCCTCCGTGATTATTCTGTCCCGAAGGGTAATTATTATGTAAATAAATGAAAATGTTTATTGATAAAAACATCTTATTAATGTATAATTATATAGATATATCGGTCGGAGGTGCATTATGGACTACCGAATTGAACACGACTCAATGGGCGAAATCAAGGTTCCCACTGACAAATACTGGGGCGCTCAGACGCAGAGAAGCCACGAAAATTTTGAAATCGGCGTCGGGAAAGAAACTATGCCCGACGAAATTATAAACGCTTTCGGAATTCTTAAAAAGGCGGCGGCAAGAGCGAACAGAAAGCTTGTTCCCGAAAGAATGACCGAAGAAAAGCTTTTTGCCGTTGAAAAAGCCTGCGACGAGGTTATTGACGAAAAGCTTAAAGAGCATTTTCCGCTTGTCGTCTGGCAGACGGGGTCGGGAACTCAGTCAAATATGAACTCAAACGAGGTCATAGCTAACCGCGGCAACGAAATCGCAGGTAAAAAGCTGCTTCACCCGAATGACGATATTAATATGTCTCAAAGCTCAAACGACACTTTCCCGACGGCTATCAACATAGCCGCTGTTCTGAGTATAGAAAACCGACTTTTACCTCCCCTTTCCGAGTTGATTGAAGCTTTCAAAAGGCTTGAAAAGGAAAACGAGGGAATTATTAAAAGCGGAAGAACTCATCTTCAGGACGCAACGCCGATTAAATTTTCTCAGGAAATAAGCGGTTGGCGTTCGAGCCTTGAACGTGACAAAGAGTTAATTAAAAATTCCGTTGATTTTCTTAAAGAACTCGCTCTCGGCGGAACGGCTGTCGGCACGGGTCTTAACGCTCCCGAGGGCTTTGACGAAACGGTAGCCGCAGAGGTAAGTAAAATCACAGGCACCGGTTTCAAGACCGCAGAAAACAAATTTCACGCCCTGACCTCAAAGGACGAAATTGTGTTCGCTCACGGCGCAATAAAGGCTCTTGCGGCGGACTTAATGAAAATCGCAAACGACATTCGCTGGCTTTCAAGCGGCCCGAGACTGGGGCTTGGCGAAATTAAAATACCCGAAAACGAGCCCGGCTCTTCAATTATGCCCGGCAAAGTTAATCCGACCCAGTGCGAAGCTGTTACGATGGTAGCCGTTCAGGTTATGGGAAACGACGCTGCTATCGGTTTTGCGGCAAGTCAGGGCAACTTTGAACTGAACGTCTTTATGCCCGTAATTGCGTATAATTTTCTTCAGTCTGTAAGGCTTCTCGGCGAGGCTATGACCTCGTTTAACAAAAACTGCGTTTCGGGAATTAAGGCTAATGAAGAAAAAATGAGAAACAACCTTAATAATTCGCTTATGAACGTGACGGCGCTCAACCCGTACATCGGTTATGAAAACGCCGCAAGGGTTGCTAAAAAGGCATACAGCGAAAACACAACTCTAAAAGAAGCCTGTATTTCGCTCGGACTTTTAAGCGAAGAAGAATTTGACAGGGTTTTCAAGCCCGACGAAATGGTTTAAACCATAGCTATTATTACATCACGGAGAAAAACAATGAAAAAATCACTCAAAGCAATTCTTATATGCTTAACGGTACTCGTTCTGCTTTCGGCTTTTGCCGTTTGCTCATACGCAGTACCCGCATATAACGCAAACGGTGCAACCGGCACCTGCAAATCGCATACCAATAAGCTTGTGACGCTGGACGACATTCCCTCACGCATCCCCGAAAACACGGGCGCAAGGAAGCTTCAGAAGGTGAATATCACTAAGAATATTCCGCTGGTTGTTATTGTAATCGGCTTCAGGAATATTTCCTATAACGACTCGTATAACTGGGGCGACGTTATTTTTCAGAGCGAATCCTCGCTTAAGAAATACTATTCGGATATGTCGTTCGGTCAATTCACGTTTGAGCCCGTAAGCGAAACGAGCGCATATAAGGTCGGCGGCAACACAAATAAATATGACGTTGAAAACGATGGCATTATTCACGTCAAGCTTGACTCCGACCACGATAACTGGGCTTTACAGCCGGGTCTGCTTATATGGAATCAGAGCGTAAACCTTACAAAATCAATTATCAACGCCATAAAAGCCGCTAACGCCTATATTGACTTTTCACAGTATGACGATGACAAAGACGGCCTTATCGAAAACAATGAGATGGCTTTAAGCTTTGTTTTTGCGGGGTATGAAGCGGCATATCAGACATCCTACAACCTTTTCAGTTTCTGGTCACACGCTTTCAGCGTCAGCGAATCAATTGAAGCGTATAACCTCAACCTCAGCGTACCTAAGGTTGACGGAGTTAAGGTTGACTCGTACATAGGAATTGCCGAAAAGCTTGAAGAAAATACACAGGAACCCATCTGCGTTCTTGCTCACGAGCTTGGTCACTATCTCGGCCTCCCCGATTTATATGATACGGTTTATTCAACCTCGCTTGAATGGTCGCCCTATGATGTTGCTCACCTGAGCGTTATGTGTTCGGGAGTATGGTGTGAGGATGAGGAAAACGGGACGTACAGCCCGGCTTCAATGGACGCCTGGTCAAGATATGAACTCGGCTGGATTAAACCGACCACGGTAAACAGGACAACCGATGTTGAGCTGACAAGTCAGGATTATTCAAATCCGAGCGAAAAGATTAAAACCGCTTTAATTCCAACCCAGACGGCAAACGAATACTATTTAGTTGAAAACCGCCAGTTTACGGGCTGGGACAGATTCCTCGGGGAATATTTTTCAAATGACCGCGGCGGCGTTGTAATTTGGCATATAGATAAAAATATCTATAACGAAAACTATGAATTGAATTCGGTCAATAACACCGACCACAGACCGTCGGTTATTCCTCTTTATCCCGAAAAGGTCGACTCAGTTTACACCTTTACCGGTAAGGGCGGAGTTGTCTATTCGCCGTTTTTTGACAGCGCTGTATGGGAGAGTAAATTTGCAACCGATATAGGAGATTCAATTAATCTTCCGCTTTACGGAAGCGGTAAAAATGCGAACAGCCGTCTTGCGAGAACGCTTTCGGGAATCAAGGTCAGTTTTCTTGATGAAAGCGCAAGCACAATGCACATAAACGTTAATGTTGACAATCACGTCCACAAAGCAACGCATTTGTCAAAGGCCCCAACCTGCTTAAAGTTCGGGTACAACGACTGCTATTACTGCTCATACTGTCGCAAATACTTCAGTGACAGTTCCTGTATAAATGAGATTTTCTATTCAGATGCAATAATCCTTGCAACAGGGCACAGTTATGTCTTCAGCAGGACAGTTAAGCCAATGGCAGACGCCGATGGCTATGATTTACATATTTGTGAACGTTGCGGCGCAGAAAAAAAGGATAACTTTAAAAAGCTTGTCGGCTGGGGTCAGGATTCAAAGGGCAATTGGTATTTTGTAAAAGATGACGGCTCTTTCCTTAAGGGTTGGCAGACAATTGAAGGAAGAGACGGCAAAACAAATAAATTCTATTTCGGCTCGGACGGAATAATGTTCAAAAGCCGACTCGCCTCAATCAATTCAAAGAAATACTACTTCGGCTCGGACGGCGCTATGTATAAGAGCAGGCTTATTTCCGTAAGCGGTAAAAAGTATTATATGGGCTCGGACGGAGCAGCCTATACAAAGCGACTGATTTCCGTAAACGGCAAAAAATACTATATGGGCGCCGACGGAGCAGCCTATACAAAACGGCTTATTTCCGTAAACGGTAAAAAGTACTATATGGGCTCGGACGGAGTTGCCTATACGAAGCGACTTATTTCCGTAAACGGCAAAAAGTACTATATGGGCGCCGACGGAGTTGCCTATACGAAACGGCTTATTTCCGTAAACGGTAAAAAGTACTATATGGGCTCGGACGGAGTAGCCTATAAATCAAGGCTCATTTCCGTCGAAGGCAAGAAATATTACATCGGTAAGGATTGCGTTGCATATAAAAGCAGGTTTGCTTCGCTCAGCGGAAAAAAATACTACTTCGGCTCTGACTGTGTAATGCTTAAAAATACCTCAAAGAAAATTGACGGTAAAACCTATTATTTCAATAAAAACGGCGTTTGCACAAACCCGTAAATAAAGGCAGGTGGTAAATACGGCGTTCAATAAAAAAGAACTCCCCTATTTCAGAATAGGCTCTTCATACGGCGGAAATCAGGAATGGTTTGACGGCGTATGGATGAAAATGGGCGGTTGCGCCGCCGAAACAGCCTGTGAAACGAGTATTTACCTCGATTTATATAAGGGAACAAGTCTTTATCCGTTTGATATAAAAAGTCTTAACAAAGAGGACTACATCAAATTCGGCTCGATTATGAAGCCCTATCTTCGCCCGAGGATGAGCGGTATTGACAAGCTTTCGATTTATATTGAAGGCTTCGGTCAGTTCCTCAAAGACAGAAAAAGCAATATAACGCTTTCGGGCGTTGAGGGAACGGAAAACGTTGAAAAAGCAAGAGAAGCGGTAAGAAAACAGCTTGAAAACGAAATCCCTGTCCCCTACCTCTGTTTGAAGCACTCCGATAAAAGCTTTGACGATTACGAATGGCACTGGTTTATCCTTAACGGCTTTGAAACTGACGGCGAAGCTTTTATAGTTAAGGCAGTAACCTACAGCGAGTTTGAATGGCTTGACTTTAACCGTCTGTGGGACACGGGCTACGCTCAGAAGGGCGGGCTGATTATAGTAAATCTATAAAAATAAACCCTGAAAACCTTTTCGGCTTTCAGGGTTGTTTTTTGTTATTTTTATTTGAGAATTTCCTTATTTGAAATGATAAAGGTTATTCTCTCCTCCATTGACGGACCGCCGTGGTTTCTTCTTATTCCGCCGTGGTCGGTGGTAATGAGGATAAGCCAATCCTCTGTGTCATAAGCAGGTCTTGACTTAATGGCGTCAATGAAATCCTTTCCCGTTGCGTCGGCGTCATAAAAGCCCTTTACATAGTTGGCGTTCTGAAGCGAAAAACCGGTTGCGTGACCGTTATGGTCGGTAAATTCAAGAGTAAGGAAAATGAAATCGGAGCAATCGGGAGTGTTAATATCGTTAAGTACGTTCTCAATCGTTCCCTCATCAGAGTCTGCGCGGAGGAATACGGAGTTGATTTTATTTTTTTCAATATAATTCTTTTCATTTATATAGGTGGAATTGTGGTTTGAAAAATGACCGCCCCAGGAAATATAAAAAGCGCTCTTGTCAATGACCTTATCTTCAACCAATTCAAGAAGAAGAGTTTTCGGCTCAATAGGCTTAGGCTGACCGTTACCCGTCACGCCGAATGTGTTTGCCCACTGTCCCGTAAGCATTGAGCTCCAGCCGGGTGCGGTTGAGGTAGCCTGAACATTCTTTTCGGGGTAATTAACGCCTCCGCAATAGCTGAACACAGCCTGTCCGCCGTCGGCAAGAAGAGTTTTAACCGCGCTCTTTTCACTGTTTTCAAGCAATCTGAAATTATCTGTCCTGCAGCCGTCATAACCGATAACTATAGCCTTTTTCTCGGTTTTGCCCTCGGGTAAGGGTGAAGCAAAATGCTCTTCAATAAGACGGTGAATTTCAGTCTGGGGAACAGCTGTTTCCCAGGTATTCGACATAAAATCAAAGGACGTTATCGCCTGTTCAAAATCCATTTTTTCGGGTGTTGTAATGCCCTCAATCTTCTTTTTGGGAGAAAGAACTGTCGCTATAATAAACAAAGCGAGAGTTATAATTCCCATACAGAACAATAATGCCTTAGACCATTTTTTCATACTTAATCCCCCTTCGAGAAGTTTACAACGATATATTATCATATCTTCTTATTATTTTTCAATACCGAAAATAAAATAAGGCTTTAATTGACGGGCGCTTTATTGTATAATACATTTAAAGGGGGTATTATTTTGAAAACCAATGCAACCTATTTTGTAAACGACGAAAAAGAGCCGTTAAGATACGGCGAAATAAATATCATAAATCCTCCCCGTCAAAGACTTCGCGGAGAAGAAATAAAAGAGGGCGTTAAGGCTGTTCCCGTTTTCTGCGGCTTTTGCGGAACGGACTTTGAGCTTATGAAAATGGGCAGAAGGAACGCCTTGACTTCCAAGTTTCCCGAAAACGAAAAAAGGCTTATAAACGGTCACGAGGGCGTTGTATGGTACCCCGATGAAAACCGCTTCGCTATTGTTCTTATCAGAGGCGGTGACAGCTTTGACCCGACGCGTTTCACCGAGGACGAAACATACTTTGAATACGGGTGCGATAAGGCTGACGGGCTTTTCAGCGACGAAAACTATTTTAACCCCGATATGCTTTTACGCTTGCCCGAAAAATACGGAAAATGCGAACGACTTCCCCTTTCGATTGCTAAAAGACTCGTGTTCTGCGACCCATACGCCTGCGCTATTTTTCAGCACGAAAGAATGTGCGATATAGGCTCTGCCCAGAATTTCAGAGTTGTTATGGCAAGGGATAAATGCGACGAAGCTACGGCGAGAAAAAAGGCTGAAAACGAAACGTTTCTTAAAACTGTTATTTACGGGCTCGGCACAACGGGTCTTTTTATCGGCGACCAGATAAGGAGAAACCACCCCGACGCCGAAATCCTTTTTGTTGCGAGAAGCGGTGAGGACAGCGACAAGGTAAAGTTTGTAAGGGAAAATATCAAATCAGATTACCTCTCGGTTTCGGAGCTCACCGAAAAAGAAATAAGCGAAAAAATTATAGGCTGTTTCGGTTCTCCCTGTTCCTGCTTTGTCGGCACAAGCGGAACCGAAATTGAATCGAGAATAGCCTTTGAGCACGGAGTTCTCGGTTGCAACGGAATTTACGACAGCTTTTCGTTAGGTCCTAAGGTAACCTTTGACACTATGCCATTCGGCTTTAAAAATCACGTTATACTTTCTTCGATTAACTTTACTCAAAAGCATATGGAACAGGCTATAAAAATTCTAAGTGAAAGCAGGTTTGACGAGCTTGTTGAGTTAATTGACAAAGACGAGTTTATTTCCGACCCTATCGGCGCATACGAAAATAAGATTTACTGTAAGGGCGCGCCTGTTAAAACGGCGGTAATCTGGAATAAAAAATATATTGACGAGGACAAATAAATGAAAGCTATTGAAATAACAAAACCTTTTGAAATAAGAATTATTGAAAAAGAAAAGCCCGTAAGAAAGAAAGGCGAAGCGTTGCTCAGAGTGCTTTACTGCGGAATATGCGGAGCAGACGTGGCTTCTTTTACGGGCAATCAGCCTTTCACCTCTTACCCGCGAATACCGGGTCACGAATTTTCGGCTCAGATAGTCGAAATTGACGAAAATGAAAAGGGCTTTAAGACAGGCGACATAATAACCTGCAACCCGTATTTTAACTGCGGCGAATGTTACGCCTGCAAAAGAGGGCTTGTAAACGCCTGTCACGACAATCAGACAATGGGCGTTCAGCGTGACGGAAGCTTTCAGGAATATATTACTATGCCTGTTGAAAGAATTATTGACGGCAAAGGGCTTTCGGCTGACGAATTAGCGCTTATCGAGCCGTTTTCCATAAGTGCTCACGCCCTTTCGAGAGCCGAGGTCAGAGAGGGCGACAACCTGCTTATTATGGGCGCCGGTCCCATAGGTCTTTTCGCCCTTATAAAAGCGAAATCCATGGGCGCAAGAGTTGCCGTCGCCGACCTTCTTGAAAGCAGACTTTCGCTCGCAAAGGAATACGGCGCAGACCTTATTATAAACAACAGAACAGATGACTTTGACAAAAAGTGTGAAGAGTTCACCTTTGGCAACGGCTTTGACGTCTGCGTTGAAGCCTGCGGAGCTCCGGTCACATTTTTAAGCTGTATTGATAAGGCTGCCCACGGAGCGAACGTAATTCTTATAGGCAACGGCAAAAAGGAAACGACCTTTGTTCATTCGGTTATTCTTAAAAAGGAACTCAACATTTTCGGAAGCCGTAACGCCTATACGAAGGATTTTGTTTCGCTTATCAACCTTGTTTCAAGCGGAAAGGTAAATATCAAAAAGATGATAAGCGCAGTTTATGATGTTGAAAACGCTGAAAGGGCTTTCGATTCACTTGCCAATAACGACGGCTCAATAAATAAGCTGGTCATTAAGTTTTCCGACCCGCAATAAAGAGGAAGAATTATGGATTCAATCGTAATCAACCCGCTTGACAACGTATCGGTTTCGCTTGAAAACGGCCATAAATATGCCTTGACCGATATAAAAGAGGGCGAACAAATAATGAAATACGGCTTCCCTATAGGCAAAGCGACAGCCGACATAAAAAAGGGCGAGCCTGTTCATTCCCACAACCTGAAAACTGAGCTTTCGGGGCTTTACGACTATGCCTATAAGCCTGTAAAAATCGAAAAAAAGGATATTTCTCCCCTGTTTATCAACGCTTTTGAAAGAAAAAGCGGCGAAATCGGAATAAGAAACGATATCTGGATTATTCCCTCTGTCGGCTGCGTAAACAAAATTGCCGAAGAGTTGAGCAAACGGACGGGCGCTTTCTGCTTTACCCATCCGTACGGTTGCAGTCAGCTCGGCGGCGACGCTTTAAGAACCGTTCAGATTCTCTGTTCTCTTATAAAGCACCCTAACGCGGGCGGAGTTCTTGTTCTCGGCCTCGGGTGCGAAAACAACAACATTTCGGTTATCAAAAGTCACCTCGGAGAATATGACAGAGAGAGAATCCGTTTCCTGAATGTTCAGGCTGTCGACGACGAGCTTAAAGAGGGAGAGAGAATAATAAATCTTCTTAAAGGAAGAGCTTCCGACGACAAAAGAACAAAGGTCAGTATTTCCAGACTTAAAATCGGACTTAAATGCGGCGGAAGCGACGGCCTTTCGGGAATTACAGCGAACCCGTTGGTCGGAAAGATTACTGATAAAATCTGCGCCTTTGGAGGAATTGCCGTACTCACGGAGGTTCCCGAAATGTTCGGCGCAGAGCAACTGCTTTTAAACCGCTGTGAAAACAAGACTGTTTTTGACAAAGCGGTAAAAATGATAAATAACTGTAAAACATACTTCATTTCGCACAACCAGCCCATAAGCGAAAACCCCTCCCCCGGCAATAAGGAGGGCGGTATAACCACGCTTGAGGAAAAGTCGCTCGGCTGTGTTCAGAAGGGCGGAAAGGCGGTCATCACCGACGTTCTTGACTACGGTGACACGGCTTCAAAAAGCGGACTTAATCTTCTTAACGGACCGGGTAACGACATAGTGGCAATAACAAATCTTACCGCAGTCGGCTGTCATCTTATTCTATTCACAACCGGCAGAGGAACACCGCTCGGCGCACCCGTTCCGACAGTTAAAATCTCTTCAAATACCCGTCTTGCAAACGCAAAAGGACAATGGATTGATTTTGACGCTCAGACGGGAAACGACGAAGAATTGTTTGAACTTCTTATCAATACCGCAAACGGCAATAAGACCAGAAATGAAGAAAACGGCTACCGTGAAATAGCCATTTTCAAGGACGGTGTTACATTATGATTATTATTGACGCTCATACTCACCTTTGGAAAAAGCAGGACGGGATAAATAACTCAAAAAGAGTTTTTGCGCTCGAAAACGGGAAAAGCGACTTTGGCGGCGAGATAAGACAGATGATGCCGCCATATATGCTAAACGGCGAAAACAACGCCGAAATGCTTATTTCCAATATGGACTACGCCTGTGTTTACGGTGCGGTAATAACTCAGGAAGTGCTTGACGGAAATCAGGACGAATACCTGCTTTCGGTCAAGAAAAAATATCCCGAAAGAATAAAAATCTGTTCGCTTTATGAAGAGAGCAAGCCCTTTAACCTTGACGGCTTTGACGGGATAAAGCTTTGTTCCTGTAAATTCAGGGAACGCGATTTATTAAAGCATTTCGACGTTTTCAAGGCGGCGAACGACAGGGGTAAATTCGTTTCAATCGACCTCGCTGACGGCGATGAGCAAGCCCCGGCTTTAAAAGAAATTGCAACAGAGCTTCCCGACCTTAAAATCGCAATCGGTCACTTCGGAATGGTAACAAGAGAAAACTGGAAAGAACAGATTAAGCTTGCAAGAATGAAAAATGTTTTTATTGAAAGCGGCGGAATAACCTGGCTTTACAACTACGAATTTTACCCCTACCCCTCCGCGGTAAAATCAATTCTCGAAGCGAGTGAAATCTGCGGGTTCGACAAGCTTATGTTCGGCAGCGACTACCCGAGAACAATGGTCGAAATAACCTATAAAATGAGCTTTGATTTCATTGTTAAGACGAATGAAATCTCTCTTGCGGACAAAGAAAAAATGTTAGGTCTTAACGCGGTAAATTTCTACGGCTTTGAAAATGCAAAAGAAATTGAACCGATTAAACATATGCTTTGATATTCACATAATCAAAGGGCATCCCGTACGGGATGCCCTCATTTTTTATTGAGCTATTTCCTTGTTTGAAACGATAAACGTCGTTCTTTCCTGAACCGAAGGTCCGCCGTGATTTCTTCTTATTCCGCCGTGGTCGGTTGTGATAAGAATAAGCCAGTCCTCGTTTTCATAGGTTTTTCTTGATTTAATCGCTTCTATAAACTCGAGTCCCGTTTCATCCGCGCTGTAAAAGCCGTTTGTATAATTGGGATTGTCAAGCGAAAAGCCCGTGGCGTGACCGTTGTGGTCGGTGTATTCGAGAGTGCGGATTTTTTCATAATGTGCCCTCCAAAAAATAATTCTAAATTATACTTGCCTGAATATTATCAGTCTTTTACAGACTTAACACCGATTCTTTTGCGCAGAACGGTCAGAGTAACCGCAAATGCGCCGATAAAAGCAATAATAACAGTATTCAAAGGACTTACGGCTTTTCCCGTATGGGGAATTTCGTTTTCGTTTTTGTCCGTCTTTTTATCAAAATCAGCCCTTTCGTCAGTCTTTTCTTCGGCTTTCTGGTCAACGGCAACGGCGCTGATACAAATCATCGGATTAATTGTATCAAGCTCGCTTTCATCCTTAACCCACTTGCCGTTTATGACGGTAACTTTAAGACTTGAAGAAAAGTAGTGTTCTTTATCCGTAGCAAGCCACAAAAGCGCCTGATATTCCTTTCCGCTTTCAAAGGTATCATTAAACGCGTTGGAGCCGCCTTCGGGGCCCTTCGCCCACCAATACCTCGCCGGGTCGTCCTTGCCGTTGTCATAACGTCTGAAATAATATGGCGCGCCGTCGGGAAGACTGACCTCGGGCAGATATGACTGTGAAGCCCAGTCGTTTTCGGGCGTTTCGACCTTTTTCCCGTCCTCGGGCGGAACAACCGTAATTATAACCTCGTCAATACGCTCCTCCCACTTTGCGTAAACGGTTATATCTTCGGTAACCGGATTCATTGAATTATAACTGTTTTTGCATTCTTTATCCGTATAATATCCCTTTACTCTGTAGTAGACTCCGTCTTCGTCAACCTCGGCGTACATTCCCGCGTGAACCTCATCGGACGCCTTGCGATCATCCGTAAGTTCCACAAGAATATCGTAAAGAGATTTGCCGTCTTCAATTTCAAGCTCATATTTATCGCCGTGACCGTTGTAGTCAAACGTAACGGTATGTTTCGCGTCATCCGCAAAAGCGACAACCGTAAACATAAAAAGCATCATCACAGCCGTAAGAATAATTGCAAATGTTTTTTTTACTGATTTCATTGTTATCGGCTCCATAAAAAGAATGATTGCAACAAAAATATTATAACATATTTTTTTAATAAGTGGTATAGATTTTTTTAATACCGCCTTTAAGATTTTTTCCTTTTAGGGTATACTTTTATAATTCAATATGATACAATTATCAAAGAAAAATGAAATGAATAAAGAGCGTATAAGTATGAGAATTGAAGATTTTTTCAAACTGCATAAAGAAGTTGCCGTCGCGTTTTCAGGCGGAGTGGACTCTGCGGATTTGATAAGCTTATGTTCGGGAGCGACTACCCGAGAACAATGGTCGAAATAACCTATAAAATGAGCTTTGATTTCATTCTTAAATCAAGCGAAATTTCGCCTGAAAACAAAGAAAAGTTTTTAGGGAAAAATGCAAAGGCGTTTTACGGATTTAAAAACGCAAAAGAAATTGAACCGATAAAAAATATGCTTTAATATTAATTAAAAAATGCGGGTTAAGGCTTTACGCTTTGACCCGTTATTTTTTTCGGCTTTTAAAAAGAAAGCCCATCGGATTATTTTGCCAATTGGCTATTTCTTATATTTTTTTCCGATTATTTTATACATTCTTTCAATTGATTTATAATTGTATAAATGATAATATTAATATAATTATACTTTAAAGGCGAGTGAACAGCTTATGCACGAACATCACGTCGGAAATATTAATGAGGACGAGGTTGAGGCGTTAAGGGACAGGGATTTTTCAAACAGTTAGAAACGGAGAAATTATGACTTTATATATAAACTGTTGCGTTCGTGAAGGCTCGCGAACCGATAAAATTGCAAAAGCAGTATTAAAAAAGCTCGGAAACGGTTATACCGAGCTGTATTTACCCGACGAAAAGCTACAGCCCCTTTCAGCAGAGCGCCTTGAAAAAAGGACCCGATTGATTGAAAAGGGCGACTATTCGGACGAAATGTTTTTTTATGCAAAGCAGTTTGCCTCGGCTGACAAAATTGTTATTTCCGCGCCTTTCTGGGATTTGTCGTTCCCTTCAATTCTTAAAATATATATTGAAAACATTTATGTTACGGGGCTTGTTTCAAAATATGACGAAAACGGCGTTCCGAGAGGGCTTTGTAAAGCGAGCGAACTGGTTTATGTAACAACTGCGGGCGGGCCTTTCGTCCCCGACTACAGCTTCGGCTATATAAAAGACCTTGCCGAAAACTGTCTCGGAATAAAAAAGGCGACGCTTATTAAAGCCGAAATGCTTGACGTTGACGGCTTTAACCCCGAAGAAATAATTGAAAACGTAATTTCAGGTCTATAAAGGATGTATTTTAAATGAGCATAACAATTAATATTTATTACACAGGCGAAAACGGTAACGCCGTAAAATTTGCAGAAGAGATGGAAGAAAGCGGAATTGCCGACAGAATCCGAAACGAAAAAGGGAACCTAAGGTATGACTACTTTTTCCCTATGAACGACGGCGAAACCGTTTTATTAATAGACAGTTGGGAGAACAGAGAAGCGATTGATATTCATCACGCTTCGCCAATGATGGCTGAAATAGCCCGACTCCGTGAAAAATATGACCTTCATATGAGGGTTGAAAGCTACACTGATTATGATAACAGCAGTGACGAAAAATTTATAAGAAAATAATAAACGGAGGATAAAAAATGAGCAAAAGAATTATTGCGGTAAACGCCGGTCCGAGAAAGGGCTGGAATACCGATACACTTATAAACGAAGCGATTGAGGGCGCAAAAGCGGCAGGAGCAGAGGTTGAAAAATTCGACCTGTTCAACCTTGAAAAATACACCGGTTGCATTTCCTGCTTCGGCTGTAAAAAAGAAAAGTTTAAAGGACACTGTATCCGCCGCGACGCGCTGACTCCCGTGCTTGACGCAATACGCGAAGCAGACGGACTTATTATCGGCTCGCCCAATTACTTAAGCGAAGCGACCGCCTCCTTCAGAGCTCTCTACGAGCGTCTTATTTTCCAGAATTTAACCTATAACGTTGAAAAGCCCTGCTGCAACGAGCGTTTCATACCTGTTCTGATGATAATGACAAGTAATGCGCCCGACACGGCTTATGCGGCTTTATGTAAGAATTATCAGAACACTCTTTCCCGCTTTATAGGTCCGACAGAGGTTCTTTTAAGCGGGAACACGCTTCAGTTAAAGGACTACAGTAAAACCGACTGGGAATGGACCCTGTTTGACGTTGAAGCAAAGATAAAACGCCACGAAACCGTATTTCCCGAGGAATGTAAAAAAGCCTTTGAAGCAGGCTTAGCTCTTGCAAAATAAAGAAAAGAATAAAAGAAATGGATATCAAAGAGTTTTTTAAACTTCACAAAGCAGTTGCCGTTGCTTTTTCGGGCGGCGTTGACTCTGCGGTGCTATTGCTTCTCGCTAAACAATATGCCGACAGGGTCAAGGCGTATTTTGTCCTCTCCCCTTTTCAACCCCGATTTGAGCTTGAGGACGCAAGAAAAATCGCCGATATGCTTAACGTCAGATTTGAATCCGTTTCGGTTGACGTTTTAAACGACGAAAATATCGTTAAAAACCCGCCTAATCGCTGTTATTACTGTAAGAGGCATATCTTCGAGGCAATAGCCGAAAAAAGCGAAAAAGACGGCTTTCCCTTAATAATTGAGGGAACAAATGCTTCGGACGATATAAGCGACAGACCGGGCTTCAGAGCGTTAAAGGAGTTGGGCGTTCTTTCACCGCTAAGAGAAGCGGGTTATACGAAAAAAATGATTCGTCAGATTGCCTCCCAAAACTCTCTTCCCGTTGCCGATAAGCCGTCATACGCCTGCCTTGCAACAAGAATTCCAAGTGAAACAAAAATCACAAAGGAGCTTCTCGAAAAAACCGAAAAGGCGGAGGATTATCTTCGTCAAACGGGATTAAGGAATTTCCGTGTAAGGTATCTTGACGGTTCGTGTAAGCTTGAATTAGGTAAAAACGAAAAAGAGCTTTATAAAAATAACAAAAACGAAATTGATACATTCCTGAAAAATCATTACGAAAATATATATCTTGATTCAAAGGAGAGAACCGATGAATAAGGATGAACTGACAACGATGCTCAAAAAAGTTGCCGACGGAAGTCTTTCGGTTGACGAGGCGGCGAAAAAAATAAAGCTTTCTCCCTATGATGACCTTGAATTCGCAAAAGTTGACACTCATCGCGGCATCCGCCAGGGCGCTGACGAGGTGATTTACGGCGAAGGAAAAACCGCTGAACAGATTATAAAAATCACAGGGCATATTCTTGAAAATTCAGCCGAAAGCGTGCTGATTACCCGTATGTCACAGGAAAAGGCTGACGAGGTTTCAAAAGCAATTCCCCTTTTTTATGACAGGGTTTCAAAAATCGGGATTGCGGGCAAAAGACCCGAAAACAAAAATATCGGTAATATTGTAATCGCCACCGGCGGAACAAGCGATATTCCCGTAGCCGAGGAGGCGGCTCAGACTGCCGAATACTACGGAAACAAGGTCACAAGGCTTTACGACGTCGGCGTTTCGGGTATCCACAGGCTTATTGACAACGCCGAAATTCTTGTAAACGCAAAGGTTGTTATTGCCGTTGCGGGTATGGAGGGTGCTTTGGCGAGCGTCGTCGGCGGTATGGTTGACTGTCCCGTTATTGCAGTTCCGACAAGCGTAGGCTACGGCGCTAATTTCAAGGGGCTTTCGGCGCTTTTATCAATGCTCAATTCCTGCGCAAGCGGAGTCAGCGTTGTAAATATCGATAACGGCTTCGGCGCAGGTTATATGGCAAATATGATTAATAAAATGTAGGTGAAAAAATGAATCTGTATTTCGAATGTAATATGGGCGCTTCGGGCGATATGCTCGGCTCCGCCCTGCTGGATTTATTCGACGACAGACAGGCAGTTGTTGACGAGCTTAACAGCCTGTCGCTTCCCCACACGCAGATTTCCTATGAAACAAAAGAAAAGCACGGCGTAAACGGCGCTCACCTGAATATTGTAATCAACGGTGAAACCGAAACGCCCGAAGAGCATCACCATCATCACCATCACCACGCACCGCACAGAAAGTTAGAGGATATTTTTGAAATAATCGACTCGCTTTCAGTTGACAGCAAAATAAAGCAGGATATTAAAGAAATCTATTTGATTGTTGCGAAAGCCGAGGCGAAAGCCCATAACGCCGAGGTCGGCGAGGTTCATTTTCACGAGCTCGGTATGCTTGACGCTATTGCGGATATAACGATTTGTTCGTTTTTGATTAATAAGCTTTCGCCCGAGAGAATAATCTGTTCGCCGGTTAATGTCGGGAACGGAACAGTTAACTGCGCTCACGGAGTTTTAAGCGTCCCCGCCCCTGCGACAGCCGAAATTCTTAAGGGCGTTCCTTTCTATAAAAGCGAAATTCAGACAGAGCTTTGCACCCCTACAGGTGCTGCTCTCCTTAAATATTTTACCGATGAATTTACCGAAAGCCCGAATTTTAATATTGTTAAGAAAATCGGAACGGGTTGCGGAACAAAGGACCTTGAAAGAGCTAATATTCTTCGTGTATTTGAATTTGAGGACAACGCCGTAACGGAGCTTGCGTGTAATATTGACGATATGACGGGTGAAGAAACCGCCTATGCCGCCGAAAAAATGATGAACGAGGGCGCAAGGGACTGCTTCATTACGCCCGTATTTATGAAAAAAGGCAGACCCGCTTATCTTTTCACCGTTATCTGTGACAGCTCTCAGGCGGAAAAATTCGCTTCACTTATTTTCACCCATACCTCGACAATCGGCATAAGAAAATACACGCCGAGCCGTTACACGCTTGAAAGAACGGTTAAAGAGGAAAGCGGCGTAGTTATAAAACGCTCGGAGGGCTTTTCGGTAAAAAAGGAAAAGATTGAATTTGAAGAAATAAAAAAACTCGCTGAAGAAAAGGATATTTCCGTTTTTGAAGCAAGAAAAATACTTGAAAATAAAACTAAGAGGTGATAATATGTCAGACTATTTCGGCAAAGACGTTCCAAAGCTCGGCTTCGGTCTTATGAGGCTTCCCAAGAAAGGAGTAAAAACCGACATTGAGCAGGTCAAAAAAATGGTTGATATGTTTATGGAAGCGGGTTTTACCTACTTCGACACCGCCTATGTTTATCTCGGAAGCGAGGCGGCAACCAAGAAAGCCCTTGTTGACAGGTATCCCCGTGAAGCATTCACGCTCGCAAGCAAGATTAACGCAAGCGTAGCCCCGACAGAAAAATTCGCTAAAAAAGAGTTTTTCACAAGCCTTGAAAGGACGGGCGCAGAATATTTCGACTACTACCTGCTTCACGCCTTTATGGAAAACAACTACGAAAAATATGACAAATTCCATCTCTGGGATTTCGTTAAGGAGCAAAAGGAAAAGGGCCTTATAAAGCATTACGGCTTTTCGTTCCACGGCGGCCCGCAGCTACTTGACAAGCTTTTAACCGAACATGACGACGTTGATTTCATTCAGTTACAGCTTAATTATGCCGACTGGGAAAACCCGAAAATCACGTCAAGGGCGAACTATGAGGTTGCCCGTAAGCACGGCAAGTCAATCGTCGTTATGGAGCCCGTCAAGGGCGGCGCTCTTGCAAAGCCCGATAAAAAAATTGAAGAGCTTTTCAAGGCGTATGCGCCCGATATGTCGGCGGCATCCTGGGCAATCCGCTTTGCCGCTTCGCTCGACGGAATTATAACCGTACTTTCGGGAATGTCGAACACCGAACAGATGCAGGACAACCTTTCATATATGAAAGAGTTCAAGCCCTTGAATGAAGAAGAACAGAAAATTATTCAGCAGGCGCAGAGAATTCTCGGTCAGTCCTCGACTGTCCCCTGCACCGCCTGTCACTACTGCACAGAGGGTTGCCCGATGCAGATTCCCATTCCCGACGTCTTTTCGTCACTTAATCTTCAGCTCGGCAACGGTCAGTTAGACGAAGCGAAAAAGGCGTATCTCAACGTTACCCAAGACGGTCACAGAGCGTCAGACTGTATTGAATGCGGTCAATGTGAAAACGCCTGTCCTCAGCACATTTCAATTATCGAATGTCTGAAGCAGGCCAAGGAAACGCTTGAAAACTAAAAAAGAAGCAGGATTTTCAATCCTGCTTTTTATTTTCTAAAGGGCTTTGGCAATTCCCAGCATTCTTTCAAGGGCGTAATCAAAAAACTCCTTATAAGCCGAACAGTATTTGTTTTCGGTCAGATTATTCACCCTGTCCCTGCGGCATCCTCCCCTGCAAAGCGGGTAATATTTGCATTTTTCACATTCCCTGTGAATAATAAACGACTGTTCAATAAACTGTTTTTGCTTTTCATTTTCATCAAACGGCTTGTCATCAAAGACAGAGCCGAGCCGAAGCTCATCTTTACAGTAAAAATCGCACGGGAAAATATCCCCGTTCGCTTCAACAACGAAATATTTTCCGCAAACACCGCACATGGCGCAGTTTTCGGGCGGATTACCGAGAAGAATACCGATATAATTATCGATATGGCGAATTGAGATATACTCGCCTTTTATGTAATCGTCATACCAGAGGTCAAACAATTCTTTAAGAAAATATGAATAGTTTTCCGCAGAAAGGATTAACCCGTTTTCTTCGTCAATCAAGGGAATGAACTGTAAAAAAGAAAAACCGTTTTCTTTAAAGAAAGAGTAATTTTTTTTAATATCCTTTGCGTTCTCGTTGTCAATAACCGAAAGAATATTAAAATCAACTCCGTATTCCTTAAGAATTGAAACTGAGTTTAAAACGGTTGAAAACGTGCTTTTGCCGTCTTTATTAAGTCTGTAGCGGTCATTGGTATCTTTATCTCCGTCAAGAGAAACGCCTATTAAAAACCCGTTTTCCTTAAAAAAGCGGGCATAGTCGCCGTCAATAAGAAACCCGTTAGTCTGAAGAGAAAAGCTGACACGGCAGCTTATGTTTTCCTTTATTTTTTTAACCGTTCTTTCAAAAAAATCCAAGCCGCAAAGCAACGGCTCGCCGCCCTGAAACATAACCGACAAAACCGACGGCTGATATTCCTTAACCCTTTGAATAAGCGCGTCAACTGTTTTATCGTCGGTTATCCTGTTTTCCCTTTTACTGCTCGCCGAGGTGTAAAAGCAGTATCTGCAATTCATATTACAAAGTCCTGCGGCGGGCTTAAGAAGTAAAGTCAGAGGTTTCATAATGCCTCCCTATTGACTTGATTTACAGGTTAAGTATAATATAAACAGAAACAAAATTCAACGAAAAGAGGGATAATATGTCTAAGCCTAATGTAGTTATAATTCTCACTGACGACCAGGGCTACGGCGATTTGGGCTGTATGGGCTCAAACGACCTGAAAACGCCAAACCTCGATTCACTCGCGGAAAACGGAATCCGCTTTTCTTCAATGTATTCCGCTTCGCCCGTCTGTTCGCCGTCAAGGGCGGCTCTTTTAACTGGAAGATACCCCGGGAACGCCGGCGTCAGGGCTATTCTTGCAGGTCACAGAAAAGCAAGCGGATTAACCGACGAGGCGCCGACGCTCGCCACTGCTCTGAAAAGAGAGGGCTATTCAACGGGAATATGCGGCAAGTGGCACCTCGGATTAAAGGAGGAGTGCCGTCCGAATGCAAACGGGTTTGACGAATTCAGCGGTTTTCTTGCAGGCTGTCTTGACTATTATTCTCATATTTTCTATTACGGTATGGCTGACGGCGGTTCCAACCCGACCCACGACCTTTGGGAAAACAACGACGAGGTTTACGCTAACGGAGAATACCTCACAGAGCGAATTACAAGAAAAAGCGTTGAATTTATAAACAGACACAGGGAAGAGCCTTTTTTCCTTTACGTTGCTTATAACGCCCCGCACTATCCGATGCACGCACCCGAAAAATACCTTGAGCGTTTTCCCGATTTACCGTGGGACAGAAAAATAATGGCGGCTATGATAAGCGCGGTTGACGACGGCGTAGGTGAAATAACCGACACGCTTAAAAAGCTCGGTCTTTTTGAAAACACGATAATCTATTTTCAGTCGGACAACGGGCCGTCAAGAGAGAGCCGAAACTGGCTTGACGGAACCGAGGACCCTTATTACGGCGGTACAACGGGTCTTTTTAAGGGCCATAAATTCAGCCTTTTTGAAGGCGGAATAAGAATACCCGCAATCCTCGCCTGGGGAAGCAAAATAACGCCTCAGACGGCTGACGAAGCGCACATAGCAACGGATATTTTCCCGACAATTCTTGAAGCCTGCGGCGGAAATGCTAAGGACTATGAAATCGACGGGATGAGCCTTTTGCCGATGATTACAAACAACGAAAACTGCGAGCACGAATATCTTTTCTGGGAAATGGAAGACCAGACCGCAGTCCGTTACGGGAATTACAAGCTTGTTATTAACGGCCGTCTGACTGAGGATGAGGGCGTTACGGCGCCCGTCTGGCTATCGGATTTAAGCAAAGACCCCAGCGAAAAAATAAACCTTGCAAACGAGCTTCCTGAGCTTTGTGAAAAGCTTACAACCGCCGCAAAGAAATGGCGTGAGGGCATTGAAAACACCTGGGAAGAAAAGTTTGCAAAAAACTACAGTTTAACGCTTTAATTTAAATTAAAACCCCGGGAAAGATTCGGATTCGCAAATCTTTCCCGGGGTGTTTTTTTATTTTTTATCCATTGAATTTACATCAGTTCTTACGCAACGGAGAGTTATTCGCTGCCTTCCGCCGTAGTTACAGGTAAACAGGGTTAAATCCCATCCGTTGTTCTCTTTCATTTCTTCGACGTTATAGCCGTTAATTAAATCAATTTCGGACACCGAATAGGTATAGGTCATACCCATCATATCGGTAAACCTTATCTTATCGCCGACCTGAATGTATTTGAGTTTTCCGAAATGACTCTGGTAATTATGGGCGCAGATTATAAGCGAACCGCCGGTTACGCTCCCGCTGTAGCGACAGGGAGAATTACGAAGCTTATCGAGACTCCAGTCCGACTGAACGGGAAGAACAATATTATAGGACGGAATAGAAATCACGCCTATATATTCAACTCCGTCAATCACAGCCACCCTTTCGGAATTTGAATTGATACGATAGCTTTCTTCGTCGGTGTTTTCCATAACCGACTTATAAATTCTGTCGGCGGTTTCCCCCGCCTTATTATCGATTATTCGGTTAAAAGCAAATAAGCCCCCGGCCGCTGAAATAAACAGCAGGCCGAGAGTCATTAGTATTATACCTGATTTAATTTTCTTCCTTTTTTCCGTTGGCATACATTATAAATCCTTTTGAGAACATAAGAACGCCGCAAAGACCGAGAAGCGGAACAGGATATTGAAGCATACCCGTCTGGGGAAGCTTCTCCCCGCCCGAGGGCTTTGAAGGCTGAGTTACCTTTGTGTCGTCGGAGGTAGTAGCGGGTTCGGTTGTATTAGTATCAATAACCGGATCGGGAACAGTTTCTTCGGAAATATCGATTTTCGGTTCAGCCGTAATATCAAAGCTGATACCGTCATCCGTTACCATAGGAACGAAAACCAAAAACGGAGAAAATATTTCATCCTGAGAATAGATAAGATATACTCCCAAATCGCACGACGCAATAATAATCATACCGTCACTGTCGCTTTTTACGTTCAATCCGCTTACTCCCTTTTCCTTAGCGGAGGCGTAAAGCGTTTCGGGCGCGTCAGTGCTGTTCAGGTCAACTCCGGTATCATAGAAATCGTAATTCAAAGAAAAGGTGATATCCGACTCGGTATATGAACAGTCGGCAACCTTGACAACGGTTACATCTGCATTTTCAACCGGCTTTTTATTCGCTTTGTTTATCATAACGACAGTTATACTGCCGCTTGACGGATATGCGTTTACCGTAAGGCAGGGTAAAAGCACAATCAGTAAAGCAGCTAAAAGCGCAAATGCCTTTTTCAAGCGTCATCTCTCCTTTTCTTAGGTTTTCTTGTGCTGATAAGAACTATTACGAAAAGTACAGTCAGCAACGGAGCGCCGATTATTAAAACGAGCTGTTCCATTGTAAGTCCTTTGCGAACTTCGGACTGTTTTTCGACTCTTTCTTCAATTTCAGCGCTGTAAGGGATTCTTGTGCCACGGATAAGAAGCCTGTGGGTGTTTACCCCGTAGGGCGTACAGGTAACAAGCGTGACATGGTCCTCGCCTTCAATTATCTGTAAATCCTGAGTCTGAGCAGGAAGTACGGTTTTAATCTGGTCAACCTCATAAGCAAGAATATCGTCAAGGACGTAAATAAAGAACACGTCGCCTTCTTTAAGCTTATCAAGGTCGGTAAACAGTCTTGCGGACGAAAGTCCTCTGTGCCCCGTTAAAACGGCGTGAGTGCTCTCCCCGCCGACGGGTAAGGAAGTAGTCGGGATATGACCTATCCCCGACTGAAGAACCGACTCTTTGGTTGTATGATAAACCGGCATTTTCAAATTGATAGCGTCGATTTTAATATAACCCATCATACCGTTACCGGCGGGGTTCATGGCTTTCTGATATTCCTCATTACCGTCAAGGTCTTCGGAATTTCTTGGGAACTCGTTGGTAGTCAGAGCCGAATTATACTTTCTCGCCTCTTTGAGAATACCGCTGAAATCCTCGTTGGAAAGCTTTGAAACCTCTTCTTCATAGGAATCAATCGCAACAGTCTGGTGCGCCTTATTTATCATATCGCTTACGGTCGGATACATCATTAATCCAAGCCCGGCAAGAAAAACGATTATTAATATTACAGTCGTAAGATTCTTTTTCATAATCTCTCCGTGCTTAAGTTAATGACACATCCGACCTTGCCCGAAGCCGAAACCTCGGGCAAGGGTTATTTTTCAGAAAGTGTTAAATTATGCTGTTTCTTTTCTTCTCTTGGCAGCCAAGACAACAACTGCCGCAAGCATTACAACGATACCTGATACAACAAAGATAATTGTACCCATACCGCCTGTTGAGGGAAGAAGACCGCCTGCCTTATTTACAACAGTTTTAGTATTACCTGTTACCGCTGTGCAATTTCCGTCAGCGTCATAAGTAGCCGCAATAGTAACTGTTACGGGGTCCTTAAGAAGGTTGTAAGTAGCGGGAGCTTCGGTCTCTGTAAGAGTGTATGTGCCTTCGGCAAGACCGTCGATATAAATCTTACCGTTAGCGTCTGAAATTACAGTTGCGTTTGCTTCTGTAGCAGCGAGCGTATCGGAAACCTTATATCTGCCCGAGGAAAGAACAACGGGGATATAGTTATTGCTGCTGTCCTTAAGAACGAACTTAGCGCCTGCAAGCTTTTCGTTCTTATCGTTTACCTTTGTAACGTCGATTGTGAAAAGGTAAATCTTAACCTCTGAGGGAGGAGTTGTTTCCTTAATTGTAAGGTCGTCAACGTTGTTGCTGTATTCAAGCTCAGCCTGGTTTGAGTTGCCTGTTGCATCGGGATAAATATTAGCGTCAGCGCTTACTCTTGCGGAATAAGTGATGGTAATAGGTGTATCCTTAGCGTATGTTTTAAGAACCGAGAACGGAACGGTGATTGTCATTGTCTGACCGCTGTAAACGATTGTACTTGAAGCAGTAACGTTGTCAGTACCGATTGTAACCTTAGCGTTCTGGTCGGGAATAAGAGCGTCGCTCATTGTATCGCTTACCTTATAGGTATAGTTTGTATAACCTGTAAGGTCGGGAACGATTGAGTCAATCTGGAAGCTTACATGCTGATTGATAGTAGCCGAAACTGCGTCTTCACCTGTTGCTGAAGCTGCGTTTGAAGCTGCATCAGAAACGCCTGTAATCTTCTTATCGATTGTGGGAACAGAAGCCTTAAGAACGATTGTAGCATCAGGATCTGTTGTTGTAAGAGCGATATTGGCGATTGCCTTTTCAGCGTTATTGCCGGGAGCAGCGTTACCCTCGTCATAAACGAGATAGTAACCGGTTTCAAGTCCCGAAATAACGGCGTTATTAGCATTATCAGCCGTTACCGAACCTGCAGCGGCACCCTTGTGACCGTAAATGTCCTTTGCAAAAGCCTGAAGAGCCGCATCGCCTGAAATGGAAGAAACATACGAATATGCTCTTGCATCAAGGTCCTCGCCGAGTGACGCGGCGAGATTAAGGTCTTCAAAGTAATCTACAAAAGCAGGGGCGATTTTATAGTCATACACTGACTTATCGGCGTTATAAGTAACGTCAAAAATCTTATAAGCCTTATAAGTATGACCGTTCATGGAAACAGCGTCATTGCTGTTTGTTATGGTGATGGAACCTGTAGCGGCGAAGCCGGGAACAGCCATCGCAGTAAGTACAAGCACTGCAAGTACTACTGTAAGAAGGATTCTTGCTGTCTTTTTCATAATTTTTGCACCTTTCTGATATTTTTATAATTATTAATTATTAATTATAAACTTAATTAATCTGTTTTCGCCGTTTTCTTCGCGGCGAGGAAGCGGTAAGCTTTAAAGTACCGATTATTGAAATTATCGTGATAACTGCACCGAGCGTCATAACAATCGCCGTGCCGTTTCCGCCCGTGTCGGGCAAGATAGGAACATTTGAATTTGAGGTATTCGTGATAACGAGATTACCTCCTGTTATTCCGTCGGTATTGTTAGCGCTGTAGGAAGCGGTGAAGCCGTCAACCTCCGAAATTTCCTTTACATAATAACTGTAAGTATAAGTCTTGCCCTCAATTACCTCTGCTGACGGAAGATTAGTGAAATAATCTTTCCACTTATTCGAGGTCTTCAGGGTCGTTGTACCGTAAAGCTCATCCGGAGCAGTTGCCGTTGTTCCAACCGTAGCGGTTGCGTCTGTCTTGGTGAGATCAATAAGCTCGCACGGCATTGTAAGCTGCGCTGAGTTAAGCGTCTGACTAACGTTATAGGAAATGACCATATCTTCCTTAACGGTAAATTCCTGAGGGTCATTCATCTCACGGTAATGAAGCGTTTTACCGCTTTGGTAAACGGAGCTTCGCGTTGAAGGAACGGTAGCGCCTTTATAAGTGATTACTGCACTGTTGGCGTTTGCCTGAGTTCTTATATATGTTCTGAGCTTGAAGCTAAGCTCCGAACCGTATTCAAGGTCAAGGTCATCAACAAGATAATTTGTTGTTCCGTCGTCACAGTAAATCTTGACGTTTACCTTAGCAGGCGTGTAAACCGAAACCTTACGCCAGAGTTCAACATTAATCGGGCTGAACGAGGAAGTATCGGCATAAGAAGCGCCGATTTTATTCTTCCACAGCTTCTGAACCGAAATTACGCCGCTTGAAGGAGTTTCACGGTTTGTAATCGTAATCGCTCCGTCATTTCCGTGAAGCGGGCCGGTATTACTTTCGATATAATATCCTTCGGGAACATCCTCAGCTACGGAATAGGTATATATGTTTCCGCCGCTGTCCTTTCGGGGTACGTTCCAGAAGCCTGTGTAACTGTTCGAGTTGTTCAGTTCCTTGGTTTCGACAAGCTCTGTATTACTGCTTCCGTCAGCCGTTCTGTAAAGATAAACCGTAACCGAGGGAAGCGCCGATGTGTCTGTAATCGGGTCACCGTTTATATCCTTCCATTCCTTGATAACCTGAATGTCAAGGTCGGTGTGGTAACCTGTCAACGTCGCCTTACCGTTATTACCGAGCGTTACGTTTGCAACCGCGCTCGCCGTAGCCGTTCCGTCGTTTACGGCAGTGTACGAATAGGTCGAGGAGGTCGAAGCGGAACCCGTTTTATTATCTGTTTTATCAGTTGAAGTATCAATTCCCGATTTAAGCGTACTGTTTACATATAAATGTGTAGAAGAATCGGTATTGACGTTAAAATAGTATGTATTATCGCCGGGTATTTCATAGGTTACCGTCGTCAACGGATTATTGGAAGCGTCAAACGCATTCGAGTAACCGGGTCCCTCGCCTATTTCTTCGGTTAACTCAACCGAATACTTCAAGGTTGTGGGTTCAGCAGAAACGTAGTTTCCGCTGTTAAGGTCATCACGGTCGGCGAAGGTAAACATCGCAACCTCGTTTGCGGGAATAGTCCATTCAAGCGTTTGCTGACCCGTTGCGTCCTCGGTGAGCTTTACGGTGGTGTTATATCCGTCGAAAACATAAACGCCGTCCATATCGCTGTCATCACCGATAACCGCATCTGCGCCGTCAGGCTTGAGAGTAATATCCGTAACATACATTCCCTTGCCGATAACGTCGGTAAATTCCATATCGCTCTGCTGTTCGCCCGAGCCTTCGTGATATATAATAGGTATAGTATATTCTGCCGAGCCCTGCTTAATGATATTCGCAAGGGTTACGAACGCATTCATAAGCACCGAATATGTATTGGCAAAGGTTACAAATCCGTCGCCCTCGTTTACGTAAGTGTAATTACCGTCAGCGGAATAATCTTTTTCGGTTACCTTGGGAGCCCAGTCGCTTTGACCCATATAGTATTTGATTTTTTCCGCCGAGGTGGCGCCTGAACCGTTTCTTCCTTCCACACCAACGAGGTAATAGGGATTAAGAAGGCAGGCGGTGTAGTTCGGGTCATCTCCCTCATCGGGCTCGGCAATACCGAGACCGATGTTGAACCAGTCAACCTCAACATCCTTGGTGCCGCCGTTATATTCCGTATAGGCTTCGGCAAGTCTGTCCTTCCAGATAGCTGAGCTAAGAATAGCGCCCGTTGCCATAAGCTCGTATTTGTCACCGCCGCTGGAATTTGTAATCGTGTTCGTTCTCAACTGAGCAAGATCCTCAGTATTCCAGTTCTTACTTGCTAAGGTCGGTTCGCCGTCGGTAAGCATAATAACGTATGGCTTACGCTCAATACTCTTATCTGTTTCGGCGTTTATGTCATCAACAAAGTCCTTAACGCCCGCCGCTATACCGTACTGGGTACAGGTGCCGTTTGCAGTTGACTGTGAGAACGTAAACGCTGCGCCGTCTTTAAGAAGACCTGTGCTTGACCTGACTGTAGATGTACCGTTGAGATAAATATATTTATCCTTTGTTTCGGTGGAAGTGTTCGTACTGGTGTAATGCGCAAGCGGCATAATCTCTTTTGAATTGGTAGCGCAGGTTGAACTGCTGCCGCTGAAGCTGAACACTTTTATACGGTTATTCGGGTTTGTGGTTGTGATAATCTCAATAGCTTCGTTAGTCGCGTCAACAAGAGCCTGAAGCCTTGAAACCTTTGTACCGTCTTCCTTTTCAACGGTGTTACCGCTTTGAGTCATTGAACCGGTGAAGTCGAGAATGAAAAGAACGTCGGCGGCGATAGAGGAGGTTATCGTTGTTTCGTAAGAAGAGATATACTCCTGAGCAAGAACCTTAAGGTTAACGTCAAAATGGTCGCCGTTCGTCGCAACGCTTTTATCCGTCCAGATTCTGCCGTTGCTTTCGGGAGTTCCGAAGCCCGCCGGAACTGTTCCGGTATCGGGGTCGGCGTTTAAAGAGTAAATATAATCACCTTTAACAGCCACGCTTTCGCCATCCGCCCTGACTGTATGAACAGCAGGCAGAATACCGATAAGCATAACTGCTATGAGTAGAAATGATAATAATTTCTTCTGCACGGTGATTACTCCTTGTAAAACTTACAAAATCTTTTCTAATAATACTTATTTAATGTATGATTTTTTTTCTTTGTTTTCAAGCAAGTGTTCCACTTTGTCACACATACTTTTTGTTTTTTATAATCTTTTTATAATTTTTTTATTGTTTTTTATCGCGGATTTATATAAAATATATAATATAAATTATTTATGGAGACACGTCAAATGAGCACACAGTTTGGAGAATCACTGAAAAAACTAAGAACAGATAAAAGCCTGTCGCAAACCGAACTGGCAGACAGGCTGTTTGTTGACCGTTCCACCATAGCCCGTTGGGAAACCGGAAGCCGAATACCCGACGCGTCAATGATAATCAAGATAGCCAAAATCCTTGGCACAGACGTAGGAACTCTTATGACCGTTGCGGCGGAAAAGAACGAGACGCCGCGCGTTATACTGCTTGACGACGAGAAAATTATTATGCAGGGAAGTATCGCTATTTTGAAAGAAACACTTCCTAAGGCGGAAATTATCGGCTTTACCGTTCCCTCCGAAGCGTTATCATACGCTGAGGAAAACAAGGTTGATTTAGCGTTTCTGGATATAAAAATGGGTCGTATAAGCGGTCTTGACGTCTGTAAGGAGCTTTTGGATTTCAACCCTAAAATGAACGTGATTTTTCTTACTGCTTATACCGATTATTCTCTTGACGCGTGGGGTACGGGAGCCAGCGGTTTTATGCTCAAGCCTCTCACGGCAGAGGGCGTACGCGAACAGCTTGCAAAGCTGCGTTATCCATTAATAACGGGAGGACAGACAGAATGATAGCTTGGTCAACAATCTTCACTTATTCCATCATCAGCGCCGCGTTTATGCTTGCGTTACTCGGAATGTGGTTTGTCGCCATTCTTCCCATGATTGACCTCTGGAGTAAAAGATTTTTCCGCGCCTACTTTGCGATTCTGATGGTTTGCAGTCTTGTCAGCCTTACAGACATGATTCTCAACAGGTATGTTGATATAAAAATACAAATAATCTTTGGATTTTTTGAATCGCTGATGCTATCATTACCGCTGCCGATGCTGACGGCTTACATGCTTCACTGCTATAAAAAAGAAATAAGGAAAAGCACTGTTTTGCGTGTTACGAATTGTCTTTGGGCGTTGTTCCTTCTTCTGCTCGTAAGTACATTTTTTACAAAGTATATTTACTATACTACGCCTGACGGGCAATATCAGCGCGGCGATTGGTTCCCCCTTCTTATAACTCCGATGAATGCAATTATGATACTGAATTTTATATGCCTGTTCCGTTGGCGCAAGCTGCTTTCACGAAAATACTTTCTCGCCTTTCTTATAGCCTTGCTTCCTTTGGCTATATCTCTGCTCATTCATACCTTTACGGACGTTACCGCACTCATTGACATCAGCACGGTGCTTTCCGCCGTTTCAATGTTCAGTCTTATCACCTCTGAACAGATTGAACAGAATTTACGCCAACAGCGGGAAATCGCACGTCAGCAGGCAAGCATCAACGTTCTCCAGATGCGCCCTCATTTCATCTGCAACACAATGATGAGCATATATTATCTGATACCTCAGAACGCGGAAAAGGCGCAACAGGTAACGCTTGATTTTACCACCTATTTACGCAATAACTTCACCGCTATCGCAAAGCCCGATACGGTTCCGTTTGAAGAAGAACTGGAGCATACAAAGGCGTTTCTTGCGGTGGAAATGGTACGCCATGAGGGTGCTTTGTTTGTTGATTACGACACCGCTTATACCGATTTTAAGCTTCCCCCGCTTACGTTACAGCCCATTGTTGAAAACGCTGTCGTTCACGGAGTAAGCCCGGACCTTAAGGCGCTTCATATTACCATTCAGACAAGGAAAACCGAAAAAGGAAGTGAAATTACCGTAAAGGATACGGGCGAGGGCTTTGATTCCATAAGCGACGATGTTATTCACACAGCGCTTGAAAACATCCGTCAGAGACTTCGCGACCAGTGTAACGGAACGCTGAGCATATCATCCCACAAAAGCGAAGGAACAACCGTAACAGTATTTGTTCCGAGGAAGAATTAAAAGTCAATTAATTATTCTACTGCTTTAAGTAATATTAAGACAGACAGAAACAGGGCCGAACCTTAGTTCAGCCCTGTTTCTTTTTTGTTATTTTATAACAGTTCCTTGTTTGAAACGATAAATGTAACCCGTTCCTCAAGGCTTGGACCGCCGTGCGCCCTGCCTATTCCGCCGTGGTCGGGAGTTACAAGAATTAACCAATCCTCCTCGTTATAGGTCGGTCTGGCTTCTATGGCGTCGACAAGAGCTATTCCCGCCTTTTCGGAAAGGCGAAGCGACTCCATATACTGCTCAACGCCGGGTGCGAAGCCGTGTCCGTGACCTAAGCAGTCGGGATATTCAAAAATCGTGAAGATATAATCCGAGCAATCGGGGTCTGAAACGTCCTTTAAAGCGTTTTCAAGAGTTCCGTCATCGTTATTCGCGCGAAGATAAACTGCCTTTATGCCCTTTTCCTCGGCATATTCCTTTTCAGCTCTGTAGGTTGACTCCTCTTCAGTGAAATGACCGCCCCAGGAAACATAGAAAGCCGTTTTATCAACAAGCTTATCCTCAACGAAGGCGAGGACAGAGCTTCTCGGCTCAACCGCCTTGACGGCGTTATTGTAATAAATTGTACTTTCCTTTGACTGAAGTCCGGTAAGCATCGCTCCCCAGCCGGGACCGGTATCGGTTTCGTGCGCTATCGGCTCGGGATAAGGCGTTCCGCCCGCATAGGTAAAGATGGCGTGACCGCCCTCTGAAAGAATTTTCTTAGCCGCTCCCCTGTCGAACTCGTCAAAATGAAGAAGCATATCCGTTCTCATACCGTCATAGCCGAGAACAATCGCTTTCTTTTTCTTCTTGCCCTCGGGAAGCGGAGCTTTAAAATGCTTTTCGAGGATATTATAAACAACAGTCTGCGGCAAAGCGGTTTCAAGGGTGTTATCCATAAAACTGAGCTTTTTAAGGGTGTTAAGTTGGGTAACAATTTCCTTATTGGAAATGATATAGGTAATTCTCTCCTGAAGAGTCGGGCCGCCATGGCCGCACTGATAGCCGCCGTGGTCGCTTGTTATCAGAACGAGCCAGTCCTCTTCGTCAAAGGTCTTTCTGCCTTTAATAGCGTCGACAATGTCCATTCCCGTCTGCTCGGCAGACAAAAACGCCTGCATATACTTTTCACTTTCGGGAATATAGTCAGCCTCGTGACCGAAATGGTCGGTGTATTCGAGAATACAGAAGGTAAAGTCAGAGCAGTCCTCGGAATTTATATCGTCAAGAACATTCTGACGTGTTCCGTCATCATCTTTCGCACAGGCAAAAACGCATTTGAGATTTTTTTCTTCGGCGTATTCCTTTTCTTTAAGGTAGGTTGCGCCGTCCTCGGAGAAATGACCCTCCCACGAAACATAGAAAGCGCTGCTCTTTACCGCCCTGTCTTCAACAAGCTTTATTAAAAGCGTTTTCGGGTCAACCTCTTTTGTAGTCCCGTTAGCAAAAATTCTGCTGTTCTCGGCAAGGTTCCCCGTGAGCATTGAGCACCAGCTCGGCGCAGTTGAGGTTTCCTGAGTTATAGGCTTCGGATATGGCGCGCCGCCGGCGTAACTGAACACGCCGTGACCGCCGTTTGAAATAAGGTATTTGATTGCTCCTCTTTCCTCGTTGTCAAGGTAGTTGAGCATTTCACCCGTACAGCCGTCATAACCGATTACTATCGCCTTTTTCGTCTTTTTGCCCTCGGGCAAGGGAGAATAAAAATGGCTCATAATAAGCGAATACATTTCACTCTGGTTTATGGCGTCCTGCCAGTTGTTTTCAAGTATTTTTATCTGTTCAAGTTTCTGAGTATAGTCCATTTTTTACCTCTGTTACTGCGCGGTGGCGGGATCGGAAGAAGCGTCGCCGTCGCTGTCAACCGTTTCCATATATTCAGCGATTCTTTGCTTTCTTCTCTCGGAAAGCTCGTAGTACATCTTTTCTCTTTGCTTCTTATTAATCGGCCAAAGGAACTTCGGAATAATTCCGAGAGCGCTCGTTACAAGCGGCACTGCAGTACAAAGGGCGAAAAGCCAGAATTTTGTTTTTTCGTCCTGAGTACCGATTTTAAGTCCCTGAACATAACCGATTTTCTTCATAATAAGCGTTCGTATCGTACCCATGAAAACGCCCTGAAGCTTAAGCACAAGCCCTCGGGCTACGCCCGTAGTCGCTTCCATACGGTAGCCGTGCTTCCATTCGCAGTAGTCCATCGCTTCGTTCCACAAATCGGTATTAATTACCTTATTGACGCCGAAGAGAAGTTTATTCAGGAACTCCTTTAACCCGTAGGCCACCAGCATAGGTTTAAGCTTAAGATAGTTCTTTTTATGCAAGCCGAACAGGAAGAAGCCGAGCGTTACCATATCACCGTAGATATCCGAACCGGTCCAGATTGCGCGCGAGGAGAAGCGTTTGCGTATAGGAGCAACAAAAGCGTAGCTTACGCTGCCGACAGGTCCGGAAATACCGCTTACAAGAGCGAGAATAGTATTAATCATCGACTTTCCGCCGTGAACGTCAATCCAGTAATTGCGTTCATCCGAGCTTATGCCGAAGCCGCTGAGGAAATCGGACAAACACATAAGCAGAACGGGATAGTTTGTGAAAATCGCCTTGAGACCTTCTTTTACGCTCGGACGTTCAATAGTCTGGGGAACACGCTCTCTTGAAATCATAAAGAACCAGAGCGTGAAAACGCACGAAATAACCGCCGTGGCAGTGCCCATTCCCGCAAAAATATTTCGAAGCGGAACGTGAATCTTACCCGTAGTTACCATATCGTAAAGGAAGCCCATTATGTAGTTAGGCATATCCTCGCCCATCCAGCCCGTGAGCAGTTCCGCAAGCGTTATAAGCCTTATTCGCTCATTAGGGTTAGGCGTGATTGTTGACATATATCCGCTTCTTGCAACACTTGTAAACGTGCCTGCGGTTTCGGTTATGATATTAAAAGCAAAATAGAATATCAGTTTAGGAATAAAGGTTGCGCTTGTATTCGGGAAGAAAAACGGAATAAACCAGAAAAGCAAACCGATAAGCGTAAGCGGAATCTGGAAGCCGATAAGATAAGGTCTGAACTTACCGAGCCTTGTTCTCGTATTATCGACAAGGGTGGCTATAACGGTATCGTTAATAACGTCCCAGGCGCCCGTGAAGATATTTACAATAGCCGAAATGCCGAAGTCAATTTTAACTACGTCCCAGATAAAACGCTCTCTGTAGCCATTGATATGGAACGAGTTTGAAAAGTCGTTGAACAGGTAGGCAACCGTTTCCTTGGAACCGACATAGTTAAAGCTTCGGTAGACGTTTGCCTGAGCTTTCAGCTGTTTTGAGTTTTTAGCGTGTACTGATTCGTTTGTCTTAAGGCTCATCCGTTTTCACCTCCAATTCCGTAGTATAAACAGTTAATTTGTCAGAATAAGTATGTCCTTCATACTCGAGCGTCGCCGTAACGGTCAGCGGCTCTTTTGACGGGCCTATCGCTTCCGCCACGCCGTCGGCATCGATTGTAAGAGCTTTGTCATCCGAAACCGTGAAGCTGAGTTTATACTCTCCCTTTGTCGTTTCGGAATTAACCCTTACGTCAAGAGGAAGCGCCGAGGAATCACCGACCTGAAGGGCAATCTGTCTTTCCGTAAAATCAAGTCCGTAGCTAAAAAGGTCAATACTTACTGTCTTTTCAAGCGGAATTTCAAATTCAGCAGTTTTATCGGAAAGAGCTTTGTAATCGGCGGTAAAATCAACTTTCGCCTTAACTCTTACGTTCTGTTTAATTTCGACCCAAACGAGCGAGTCGTCGGCATAACCGATTTTAAACCTCGCCGTGAAGCCCTCGGGAACAACTTCAAGCGACGAAACCGAAAGCATAGGCTCAAGCTCTTCGAGAACGGTTTTCTTAATTTCCCCGTCCAATAATGCGGCCTTATCAATAGCTTCAGGCTTAACCGTAAAGGTTAAATAATAAAAGCCGTCGTCGTTTGTTTCGCCGTTTTCGTTCGTAACGCCCTTTTCGGCTGTGAAATCCTCAACATCGGACTTCGTAAAACCGAGCGCGGGAGCTTTTTCAAGCTTATTTACCAGAACGTTTTCCGTAGGCTTAAAAAGACCTGTCAGCTTATCCTGCGCCTGTTCGAGCGCCCTTGAAAGCACGCTGCTGTCCTCATCGGAAAGAGAGGTTTTAATTTCACCGTTTGTAAGGTTGATATATGTATGCTCGCTTAACTCCGTATTGTCTGAGGAAAGACAGCCTTCAAAAAGACCGGCGACATAGTCAAACGCCTCATCCTTGGTTTTCGGCAACGGACTCTTCGCCGTTATTTCTATCGGGTCGGGCATTTCAAATTTAGGTTTGTTAATCTCCTTTTTAGCATAAATTGCAAGGCAACCGAAGCAAATACCTATAAGCGCCACTGCACCTAAAACACCGAGAAAAATCTTCAATGGCTTTTTCACTTTGTATTCGCCTCCTCTTCCCTTGCCTTTGCTTCCTCATCAAGCTTCGCTTCAAGCTCGGCTTCGGCTTCTTCTTCCATAGCCTGCTCAAACTCTTTCATTCGGGCGTTGTATTCCTCTTCGCTTTCAAAAATCGGAAGCGAAAGCTCGTCAAGGTCAACCTCGCCGGCTTTCACCTTTTTAAGCAGTTCCTTTCGTTTCGGGTCAAATTCCCTGTAAACGGGCTCGACGCCCTTCTTAAGCATTTTACTGCTGATGAAAACAAGAACAAGTTGAACGGCAAAGCAGGCAATCCCGCCGAAGCCCATTGAAAACGAGGCGTATGAGGTATCGGTTACAACAGCCGAGTTGCAGATAATCGCTGCTATCTGAGCCAGAAGCGAAAGAACGCAGGCAACCGCCGCGCCGTTTCTAATCATCTTAGCCGTTTTATCGGGCTTAAGGAAGCTCAGAATCAGGATAAGAAGCATCGCGACATCAACAACCGCCACAAGCGCAAAAAACGCAAACACAATCAGGAAGCCCAGCGTTGCATTAGAGAACAGCGTTGTTTTAAAGAGCTTAGGTATTTCAAGCAACATTCCGTTGCCGTAGGATTCAATCAAGCCCAAAAGCCCGAGTGAAAGCTTTTCTTCATAAAGCGGAAGCTTGAAATCGACTGAACAAAACGGAATCATCATCGCGCACACCGCTCCGATAAGAAATACCATTCTCAGAACAGCAAGCAGGCTTCCGACAAACACAGCTTTTATTCTCGCGACAAGCATACGCATAACGGCAGATTCAAGCTCTGTACGTTTTGCGTCGCGCTCAAGCAGGTAATCCTGAGTATAGTACAAAATATTGACTCCGCAGTGGCGACAGTTCGGTTTCACATCATAAAAAGGAATTTCGCCGCCGCATTTTGGACATTTCATTATGTCTTTCTCTCCTCTCTCAAGATTCTATTTTAAAGTGAAATTGATTTCGTCGTCATCGCCCGTCCGACAGTTATACAAAAAGTCCTGCGCCATTTCGGTAAGCGACGAACAATCGGGAATTATCTTTTTGACTGATTTTATATTGAATCTGTCCACAATCCTGTCCGCGCGTTCAACAAGGGCATTGAGCGCCTTATATTCAACCGTGTCGGGAGTGAACGGAGCGTTACCCGTAAAGATATGCCTTAATATTTCAAAGGCTGTGTCAGCCAGTTTTATATTTTTTAACTGTTGCTTTTCGGTTTCGGAAAGGTTTTTCCAACCCTTTCCGAGCTTTGCGGCAAAGGACAGTTTCGTTTTCATTACCCTTTTGCCGGCAAGCCCGATTAACAACCTGTGTTTTCTTAACTTTTCGACGGGTAAGTAGCCCTCAGCCAGCTCAATAAAAGCCTTGAAATCTTTTGAAGCCAGGGGTATAAGCTTTTCCCATATACCCGGAAAATTAAGATTATAAAGATAATCGAAAGCCGAAAGCGAGCCTGTATCAAGTCCGTTGAGCTTTTCAATCCCTATACTCGTAACAGAGCATCCGCCGTTTTCGTCGACCGAAATTTTTCTCATTTTGCCCGCGGCGTTAGCAAGAGCTATCGTTGAAATATCAAGAAACCATTTTCCGTTTTCGTCGGTGTATTTTCTGATATTCTGGACGTGGGTGTGTCCCGTAAAAATAACCCTGACGTCATTTTCGCACATTATTTTCCAAAGCTCTTTATAGCCGCCGAACATTTCGTTTTCGGCTACGTGGCGGTAAACCTCCCAGGGCGGAAGTACGGGATGATGGGTAGCAAGGAGAATATAATCTCCCGCCTTTTTCGCTTTTAAAATTTCATCCTTAAGCCACTTAACGCCGTCTTCAAACAACCCGCAGTAACCGCCGCCGTCGCCGTTATCGACAATAGCGATAAGCCTTACCTTTTCGCCTAATTTTACGGAATACGAGCCGCTTTCGCGGTGAACACTCAACGCCTGCTTCGGTCCGTAATCATAATAGAAATCGAAAAGTCCGCCCTTTGTCATTGACTCAATAGGCTCGGTTCCGCTTTGAGTATATCGGCAGGCTGAGAACCAGTTATTATCCTCTCCCTGACCGCTGTAGTCGTGGGTGGCATAAATTACATATACCTTTTTACCCGCATCAACAAGCCTTTCAAGCCTTTCTCTGAATTCAACATGAGAATTCATATCGCAGTTATTGACGTTATCGCCGGTAAAGAGCACGGTATCGGTTCCTTTATCGGCAATAATCTTTTCGATAAACGTGTCAAGTATTTCGGGAGTAGCCTTAAGGGCTATCTGGTCGTTTCGCTCACGAAAAGTGAACGGTTTTCCCTCAACCCAGTTCTTTTTTGAAACATAGTGCGAGTCGGTCAGAAGATAAAACGAAGCGTCTTTCATGAGCGTCACCGCCTTTCACCTTTAAATCGGATTATTTTTTTAATGAAACCGATATCTTATTAATGCCCTTTTTAAGTTCGTATTCTTTCCCGAACAAAACCGCTGTCGCCTTTGATTTTGAAGGAACGGTAAATTCAAAGTCCCAGCCCTTATCGGTCTTTTTATAATAGGAAGCCGCCTCGCCCGAAACGGTATCTATTGAAGCCTTTACCCACTCGATTCTCTCGTCCGGAGCAGGCTCGAAAACGATTTTCCTGTAGCCCGTTTTTTCCTCGTCGGGACGAATACCCGCAAGCACTCTGAACATCCAGGAAAGCACGCTTCCGTAAGCGTAATGGTTAAACGAGTTCATACCCGAAAAAGCGAAACGTCCGTCGGGGAAAATACCGTTCCAGCGTTCCCATACCGTAGTCGCACCCTTTGTTACGGGATAAAGCCACGATGGATATTCCGTTCTTAAAAGCAAATCAACCGCAAGCTTATTTTCACCCGCAAGAGTTAAAGCGTAAAGGAGATAGGTCGAGCCTATAAAACCGGTAGTAATTCTTCCGTGTTTTTTAACATTTTTAACCAACTGAGCCTTGGTAACCTCGGGCTTGTCGGTAATACCGAAAATAATCGCAAGAACGGCGGCAGTCTGTGTTTCCTGCTTCATTTTGCCGTTCTTCATATATTCGCTTCTGAAAAATGCTATTGCTTTTTCAAGAACAGCTTCGTATTTTTTATCGGTCTTATAGCCTAAAACAGAATCAATCTTAATAAGAGTTTTCAGCCCGTTAATAAGAAAAGCCGTTGAAATAAGACCGTTGTCCGTAACGCCCGAAGCATCCTCTCTGTCGAGCTCTTCAAGGCTGAGCCAGTCGCCGAAGACGCCATCGGTCCAGGGGAACTTAACCTCTCCGCCGCCTTTTTTCTCACACTCGGCAATCATAAAGTCAATCCATTTTTTAATCGGGGTATAGTGGTCGGAGAGAATTTTCTTATCGCCGTAAGCGACATACATTTCCCACGGAGCTATAACCGCAACGTCGGCCCATGCAGGAGAGTTATATCCGTCGGGACCGCTCCAGTAAACGTTACAGTAAGGAACTACGTGAGGTATCGACCCATCGGCAAGCTGGTCGGCTTCGAGGTCGTTAAGCCATTTGTCGAAGAAATCGCGCACATCATAGTTTATAGCCGCTGTCCTTGAAAACATAGCCGCGTCTCCGGTCCAGCCGAGTCTTTCGTCACGCTGAGGACAGTCAGTCGGAATATCAAGGAAATTGCCCTTCTGACCCCAGACAACGTTTTGAGCAAATTTATTGAGAAGCTCGTTTGAACAACTGAAATATCCCGTCCTCTTCATTTCGGAATGAACTACTATCGCCGTAAAATCCTCGGGTTTAATATCTTTCAGTCCGATAACCTGAATATAACGGAAACCGTAGAACGTATAGGAAGGCTTAACCTTAAACGGCTTTCCGTCGGAAACTACGGTATATGTAGCCTTTGCGCCTCTTAAATTTTCGGTATAGACATTTCCGTCCTTATCGAGCACCTCAAAATGCTTAAGAACAATTTTTCTGTTCTTTGCCGCCTTGGCGGTAAACTCAACATAACCCGTAATCTCCTGGCCGAAGTCGATTACATATTCGCCCTTGGGAGTGATTATGAGCTTTTCGCCCGAAAGCCTCTCCTGCTCGCGAATCGGCACGCCCTCAAAGGGTATGAGATGATTTCTCATATAGCTTATTTCGACCGCAGGCGTTTTCTTTTCGCCCTTAATTCTCAGGTCAATTGTCTCGCCGTTATATATATTGTTGTATATAATATTGCTCTTTGCTGTTTTCCAGCTGTCGTTTGACAGAATCGTCTCTGCCGTTCCGTCCTCAAAGTTTATGTCAAGAGCGCAGATTAAAGCCGCTTCGTCGTGCTTTAATACGTCAGTTCCCCAGCAGTCAACGTTATGGAAAAACCAGCCCTTGCCGACGCCGATTTTAAGGTAGTTGTTGCCCTGCCTTAAAAGCCCGGTAACATCGTATGACATATATCTCAAGCGTTTTGTGTATGAAGTCCAGCCGGGCATAAGGACGTCTTCACCGACTCTTTTTGAATTGATAAACGCTTCAAATACTCCGTGAGCCGTAATATGAAGGGTGGCGCTTTTAACCTTTTTTTCAATTTTTACCGTTTTAAAAAAGTCGGTCGCCGCGTCTTCATTGTTAACCTTAGCCTTAATCCACATTGCCTGTAAAAAACTAATCATATTTTCCTCCCTGAAATCAGAATTTAATATCAATTATCATTTTAAGAATATTCGCCGCGCTTCTCTGAAGCTCGCCGAGAGTTATTCCGTCCCTGCTGTTAAACGATTCAACGATTGACTTTTCGGGTTCATATCTCTCATTCCACTCCGAACCCGGCATATAAAGGTCAACGCCCGCCCGAATTCTGTAAGCGTTGTTCCAGATATCCTCAAATTCGGGACTTTCGTAATGCTGAATAAACCAGTCGGTCATAACGTTGCCCTTATATCCCCATTCGCCCCTTAAAATAACGGTTACAAGGTCATAGTTATAATGTCCCCAAACGCCGTTGATAAGGTTATAAGACGTCATAAGGTTTTTCGGGTCGCTTTCCTTTACGGCGATTTCAAAGCCCTTGAGATAAATCTCACGCAAGGCTCTTTCGGAAAGGCGCGAATCGTTTCTCGTTCTGTTATATTCCTGGTTGTTGCAGGCAAAATGCTTTATGCAGGCTGAACCGCCGAGACTCTGGGAACCTCTTACGGCGGCGGCAGCCATCTTACCGCTTATAAACGGGTCTTCGCTGTAGTATTCAAAATTTCTTCCGCAAATCGGGTTTCGGTGAATATTAAGAGCGGGAGCAAGGAAGACATCCGCCTGTCTTTCTTTAAGCTCCTGAGCTACCGCGCAGTAAAGCTTTTCAACAAGCCCGGTGTTGAAGGTGCAGGCAAGAAGAGTCGCCGACGGAAGAAGCGACGAATCGTAATCAAGGGTAACGCCCGCAGGTCCGTCACAGGTGATTGTAAGCGGAACGCCCTTTTTAATAAGCTCATCCGTTACTCCGCCGAAGCCGCCTGCTCCGCCATAGGGCTTAAGGTCGTTTTTACGGTGAAAATCGCCCCTTGTAAGCCAGTCGAGCTCGTCAACTGTCAACTGGGCGATAAACTCGTCAAGAGTGTTCTTTCCGTCCTTTACGTCCTTGAGAAGAATTCCCCTGTCGCCCGTAAACGGAGTTTCCTTCGGAAGAGAATCGAGTATTCTCTGACGGAGGCTGTATTTTCTTGTTGAAACGGGTCTTTTCGCTTCAACTCTTCCGTTTTCGCCCTCATTAGCGCAGAGAATATCAAACTGAGCCTGAGGAGCGCCTGCGGATGAAAGCTGTAAAAACAGTTCCGTCTTATCCTGATAATAGGTAAACGCAATTTCGGCGTCCCTGACGTTCTTTCCGACATAAAATTTATATTCGCCCTGTTCAACAACGTAGGCGGATTCAAAGCCCGTCAGTCCGCAGTCGTCATAAGAGGTTAGCTCATAATCCGAAACAAACATTGTAAGCGTTTCGCTTTCGCCGGGCTTTAATTCTTTTGTCTTGGCGAAAGCAACAAGAATTCTTGAGGGATTGCCGAGCTTTCCGCAGGGCTTTTCAAGATAAACCTGAGCTGCTTCCTTAGCGGCAAAGGAACCGGTATTCTTAACAGTAACCGAAATATCGAAACCGCCGTCGATATTTTCAACCTTTATATCGGAGTATTCAAAATCGGTGTATGTAAGTCCGAAGCCGAAGGGATAAACAACCCTGTCCTTTGCAAAGGTTTCAAAATATCTGTAGCCGACGTAAATATCCTCTTCATAGAAATTGAAGTTCCTTCCGCCGAAATTCTTTGACGACGGATAGTCCTCATAGCTTTTCGCAATAGTGTCAACGAGCTTTCCGCACGGACTGACCTTACCGCTTATGAGGTCGCAGACCGCGTCGCCGGGCTGATTACCGCCGAGCCAGACATACATAATCGCGCCGATTTTATCGCCGAGCTTTTCAAATTCGCTCATATCCATAATTGCGCAACAGTTGATAATAACAGCAACCCTCTCGAAAGCGTCACAAACGTTATGAAGCATTTCAACTTCTCTGTCGGTAAGGTAATAGCTTCCCTTTTCGGCAGCCGCTTCGTGACCCTCGCCGCAGTGTCTTCCTATAGTTACAATTGCCGCGTCGCTTTTCCGAGCCGCTTTTTCTGCCATTTCGGGAGTAACGGTCATTTCTTCAAGGAAAAGACATTCATTTATATCTTCTACGGTGTTTTCCGCATTGAATTCCGAATAAATCCCGGCGAGCTCCTCGTTGATTTCAAGGTCCTCACATTCTCTTAAGGCAACTGTCAGGTTCCTTTCATCCTTGCATCTGACTGAGCCGCCCGAGCCGACGCCTCTGAAGAACCAAGCTTCGTTGACCCTTGAAAAAAGCGAAAGCCTTGTTCCCTTTTTAAAAGGAAGCAAGCCGTTGTTTTTCAAAAGCACGGCGCCCTCGCAGGCGCTCTGTCTAATAAGAGAATTGATATCGTATTTCTTTTCCATAATTGACCTCCCCTACTGTATTAATTCCGTAGTCACTTCGTTTGTCATATATGTAAAGGTAACTTTAACAACCGTGTTATCCTCGGGAATTATAAGCTTCGCCTTTCCGCCTGTTCCGCTGAACGCATAAGGACGGGCAGGGCTCACGCAGGCCGAAAGCGTTCCCCAGGTTGAAACGGCAAAATCGTATTCGCCCTTATAAGGCATTATAAAGCTCAGTGAATACTTACCGTCGCCTATATAATACATCCTTGTAATTTCGCTGTTGGAATCGTCGGCAACGGCGCCGACATAGGGCTGAAAGCTTCCGTAAAGGACAACCTTTTCGGGCAAGCGAACTCCCGTTTCGCTGTCGTCGACGTCCTTACCGCCGAAATCGAGAATATCAGACGGGTTAGCGTATTTTCTGTATTTTTCATATCCCTCTTCCAGAAGTCTTTTCACTGTTGCTTCCTGAGAGTAACCGTTTTCACACGAAGAAGAACGGGTATTGAACTGGTAATATGGATATTTTCCTACCACCTCACCGCTTCCGAGCGGTCGCCTTACCGGGAAAGCGAAGAAAGCGTCGGGGTTATTAATCGCAGTCCACTTAAAGGTGTAGTCAAGAAAGCTGTTCCTGTCCTCTTCGTTCTGGTGAGCGAACCAGGAAATCTGGTCGCCGCCCCACCACTGAGACCAGGCGCGCTGTTCATAGGTCAGGTTTTCCTGAGCCCATTCATCTCTTCCGCCCCAGTTATCGTATTCGTACAGGAAAGGAAGCGCCTTTTCATAAACGCCCTCGGGTGAAATTCCTCCGCCGGATTTTCCCTCGCGGACAAGAACAAGCTTTTCGCCGCCTCTGTCAAGAACGGGAAACCTCGTCAGCGGCATAGCGTTATAGTCAAGAAGACTTTTTCCGTTTACGACGAGCAAATGGGAGTGGGCGTCAAAAATCACCTTATGACGTCTGGCGTTCTTTTTTCCGTATTCTCTAAGCATTCCGATTACTTTTCCTATCGCTTTATATCCGCGATCATTAAAGGTGTAAAGGTGAATCTGACCCATATGGAACGCCTCGAAGCCGCAGTCGATATACCGAACTCCCCTGTAGTAAAACCACATCTGAGTTTCTGTTTTTGAAATATCGGGCATATGAAAGCCGTAGCCCTCGGCGTTGCCCGAAACGCATTTGTCAAAATCGAAGCATCTTTCTTCAAAGGGAAGCGAGAACGCCTCAAAAACGAAGCGGGGTATTCTGACGTTTTCGACATCATCGCGGTAAAGCGCTTCAAAAATACACGCCTGTAATATTATTTCGGGATCTGCTTTATGAACCTTTTCGGCTAAAGCGAGTGATTTTTCAAAATGCTCATCCTCGGGCATTTCGCCTTTCCAAATTCCCGAAGCTCTTCCGAGAAATTTAACGCCCGCGTTGACTATCGCCCTTATGTCGTCGTCAAGCGTTTCGCTTAAATACAGCCATTGAGCCGTTGAAGCGTGCGAAAGATAATATTCAAGTACGTCTCTCGGCATACTGCCGTCAAAACAGCCTTTGCTCATTTCAGTCCCCTTCAGCCTTCGGATAAAAAGAAAAAGCCGCAAGTCACTGAACTCGGCATAAACTACCGAGTTTGCTGCTTGCGGTTTTCATATTTTCAGGTATTATCAGCACGGATAAGTCCATTTCTCCTTTTTCCATAATCCGATTGCCTCTTTTTAATAGTTTTTTAATTTATTATATATTACATTTTGGTATAAATCAACAATAAAATAAAGAAAAAGCCCGAAAAATTCGGGCTTTTTTCTATTGATTGTTTTTTATGCCTTTACTGCGCCGTGAAGCTGAGTTCAATCGGCTTCGAATAGTAATGATATGCGCTTTCGGCGCGGACGGTTACGGTATATTTTTTACCCGATTCAAGCGTATCGGCTCCGATTCTCAAATCGGCAGTATTGTCCTCGTCAATTATATAATAATCGTTAATAAAATTCTTTGAAAATACCTTTTTGCCGTTTTCATCTTTTATAACGACCTTGTATTCGTGAACAATATAACCCTCGGAGGGCTTTGCCTCGTCAAATGAAAGCACCCATTCGCCGTCCGCGTTTTTATAAGCAGTTGCCTTTGCGTCAGGGCTGAAGACAGGTTCTTCATCGTGAGCCTTCATATTCTTATATGTATAAGCGAACTCGTCCTTATTGTTTACGTCGTCAATGTAATAATCACAGAAATATGTATCTGACAGGAGGTCATAGCCTCTGAGCCTTACGCTTCCGTCATTATCGGCTTCAACAACACACATCTGCGCCGCGTCCTCGTATCCGTCGGGATGCTGACCGACAATACCGTTGATGTCAAGCTCAAATCTTGCCATAGCTCCGCAACCGACAGCGGTATATGACGCCTGATTAATACTTCTCGGGTCATTAAGCGGGAAATGGGAATGACCGGAAAAGTCGACTACGCTTGTATGACCGTTGAGAACAACGTTAATCTGCGGGTCGCCCCAGACCGTGCTTCCGTAAACCGTTCCCCAGGGATGAGGATGCTGGAAAACAAAGATAGGCTTACCGTTTGCCTTTGATTCAGCTTCGTCTATTTTCCCGTCAAGCCATTTAAGGCTTTTCGGAGTAAAGGTCCACTCGGTAAGAGAGCATTCGCCCGAAAAAGCGATACATGAAAACCCGTTTATTTCGTATACATCATTCGGTTCATAGCCGAAAACACTCTTAAAATAATCGTAATAATCATTTTTCTGCTTGAACTCGTGATTTCCGTGGATTGTTATGCACGGTGTGTCTTTTCTGACATGCGCTTCAAGCACTTCATTATAAGCTATATAATCGTTTTTACCGCCTATGCTTGAAATATCACCGAGGCAGAAAAAGCCGTCGACACCCTTATAGGTTTTATCGTTGTCAAAAAGCTCATAAGCCGTGTCAATAGCGTCCGCAACATTTTCGTTTTCGTTATGAGTATCGGTGAATACCACAAGACGAACCGCAGGGACAAAATCTTTAGGAGTTTCGGGAAGAGTATTATACACATTTCCCCTTGACTGCTGAACAAAGCCCCAGATTAAAGTGATAATACACAAAACCGCAAGAAAACCGATAATTGCCGCAAGGGTTATCCCTATAACCTTACCTGTTTTTTTTAACACCTTTTTCACAGAACCACCGCCTGAAAGAATTGTTTTATGGTGATTTTAGTTTATCACTTTTATTTTTTTATTTCAATATTCTTTGATATCTTTTTATATTGATTAATCCGGAAATAATGTTATAATGAACATAATATCAGTTGATACCTAAGGATTTTTTATTTAATTTTCTGGAGAAATAGCATGAAATATCATTTAGCGATTGATATCGGAGCTTCAAGCGGAAGACACATCCTCGGCTTTCTTGAAAACGGTAAGCTGAGGTTTGAAGAGGTTTATCGCTTTGAGGATTATTTAACAGATAATAACGGAGAATTTACCTGGGATATTGAAAAATTAGTCTGCGAGGTTAAGGCGGGGATAAAAAGGTGCGGAGAAATCGGCAAAGCGCCCGAAACTATTGCAATCGACACCTGGGGCGTGGACTATGTTCTTCTTGACGGAAACAGGAAAGAAATTTTGCCCGCCGTCGCCTACCGTGACGGAAGGACTTCTCTTGTTCAGGACGAGATTTCAAAAATAATTACACAGAAAGAGCTGTATTCCCGTACAGGTATTCAGAAACAGAATTTCAATACAATCTACCAGCTTTACTGCGATAAGAAAAGCGGAAAGCTCGACAGGGCAGAATATTTTCTTATGATGCCCGACTATCTTTCGTTTAAACTGACGGGCGAAATAAGGAACGAATACACCAACGCTACTACGTCCAACCTCGTAAACGCCGGAACAAAGGACTGGGATTTTGAAACAATCGACAGACTTGGCATAAAAAAAGATATTTTCAGTAAAATTTCACTCCCCTGCTCTAAGGTGGGAACTCTTAAAGGCTTTGACTTTGAAAGCAAGGTTATTCTCGCGCCTACCCACGATACGGCGAGCGCAGTAGCCGCCTGCCCTGTCGGCGACAGAGGCGTATATATATCGTCGGGCACCTGGTCGCTCATCGGCACGGAAAACGAAAAGCCTGTTTTAAGTGAAGAAGCGCTTAAAGCGAACTTCACAAACGAGGGCGGTATTAACTACCGCTACCGTTTTCTTAAAAACATTATGGGAATGTGGCTGTTACAGAACATAAGAAAAAATCTTGATAAAAAATATACCTATGACGAGATGATGCTTCTCGCAAAAGGAAGCGGGAAATATGAGTTTATTGACCCGAATTCACCGCTTTTTACTGCACCCGAAAATATGATTGACGCAATAAAAACCTATCTCGGAAAAAACGATATTCCGCTCGGCGAGATTATCAATTCGGTTTATCATTCGCTGGCGAAAAGCTACGCCGACGCTATAACTGAAATCGAAAAAATAAGCGGTAAAACGGTTGACAGGGTTAATATTGTCGGCGGAGGGAGCAAGGACGGTTACCTCAACGAGCTGACCGCAGAATACACGGGCAAAAAAGTGCTTGCAGGTCCCGTAGAAGCTACGGCAACGGGCAATATTATTTCTCAGTTGATTTATTCCGAAGAGGTTTCTTCTCTTGAAGAAGCAAGACAACTTGTTAAAAACTCATTTGATATACTGGAGGTAGAGTAATGTCATATTCAGACGCAAAAAGGGTTTACGCTTCATTCGGTGTTGACACCGACAAGGCTCTTGACAAACTCAAAAGCGTTTCCGTGTCGCTTCACTGCTGGCAGGGCGACGACGTAAGAGGTTTTGACACCGACCCTAATAAACCCCTGACGGGCGGTATTCAAACAACGGGAAACTACCCAGGAAGAGCGAGAACTCCGGAAGAGTTAATGGCGGATATAGACGAGGTTTTAAAGCTCGTTCCCGGTAAAATAAAAATGAACCTCCATGCTTCTTACGCCATTTTTGACGGGGAAAACCCGTGGGTTGACCGTGATAAATTAGAGCCGAAGCACTTTAAAAAATGGGTTGATTTCTGTAAAGAAAGAGGACTCGGCTGTGACTTTAACCCTACATTTTTCTCTCACCCGAAATGCGACCCGCTGACGCTTTCTTCGCCTAATGAGGAAACAAGAAAATTCTGGATTGAGCACGGCAAGGCAAGTATCCGTATTTCGCAGTATCTCGCCGAGGAGCTCGGTCAGCCCTGCGTTATGAATATCTGGACGGGCGACGGCTTTAAGGATATTCCCGCCGACAGAATGGGTCCGCGTATCAGATATAAGGAAGCGATTGACGAAATTCTTTCCGAGCCTTACGACTTTAAACTCGTCAAGCCCACAATTGAAAGCAAGGTTTTCGGAATAGGCGTTGAGGCTTACACGGTAGGCTCCGCCGAATTTGCGCTTTCTTACGCGGCTATGAATATAGATAAATGTATTCCGCTTATGGATAACGGTCACTATCATCCGACCGAGGTTGTAAGCGATAAAATTCCTGCGCTTCTTGCGTTCTTCCCCGAAATTGCGCTTCACGTTACCCGTCCTATCCGTTGGGACAGCGACCACGTTGTACTCTTTGACGACGAAACGAAGGAAATCTGCCGTGAAATCGTCCGTTGCGGAGGACTTGACGGAAAAGTTAATATTGCGCTTGACTATTTTGACGCAAGCATTAACCGTATTTCAGCCTGGGTTACGGGCGTAAGAAACGTTCAGAAGTCGCTTCTTTTTGCTCTTCTTCAGCCGAACGATGAGCTTAAGAAAATGCAGGACAACTCTGATTTCACACAGTTGATGGTTGTTCAGGAAGAGCTTAAAACCGCGCCGTTCTATGACGTATGGCAGGAATTTCTTTCAAGAGAAAACAAACCGTCAGAATATTTTGCTGAGGTTAAGCGCTATGAGCAGGAGGTGCTTTCCTTAAGATGAAAAACATATCTGACGCCCCTTTCCTGAAAGAAATATGCTCTGCGACCTCGAATATGTACCGTCTCGGCTGGGACGAGAGAAACGGCGGCAATATCAGCTATATGCTCAACGAAAACGAGGTGGCGGAATATCTTGACCTTGATAAAGTTATAAGAACAATCCCGACAGGCTTTGAGGCAAAGGAGCTTATCGGCAGAATATTTATCGTAACGGGTACGGGCAAATATTTTAAAAACGTTGAAAAAGACCCAGAAAACAATCTTGGTATTATCCGTATTGCAAAGGACGGCGCTACCGCCGAGCTTCTCTGGGGCTATAACGACGGCGGACAGTTCACCTCGGAATTACCCGCCCATCTTATGAGCCATATTTCAAGACTTTCGGTTGATTCGGAAAACAGGGTTGTTATGCACTGTCACCCCGATTATACGCTGGCTATGACCCAAATACACGAAATGGAAGAAAGAGCGCTGACACGCACTCTCTGGAAACAGATGACCGAAAGCATTGTCGTTTTTCCCGACGGCATAGGCGTTCTTCCGTGGATGGTTTGCGGGACTAACGAAATCGGCAAAGCGACAGCCGAAAAGATGAAAAAACACCGTCTTGTAATCTGGACCTTGCACGGCATCTACGGCGCAGGCAAGGATTTGGATGAAACCTTCGGCCTTATTGAAACCGTTGAAAAGGCGGCAAAGCAGTATATGCTCACGGCGCACCTGCCAAAGCTGAACACAATTACCGACGAAAACCTTGTTGCGCTCGCAAAGCGCTTTAACCTTGACTACAGAAAAGATTATCTTGATATATAAACGAGGCTGCTTATGAATTATAACGAGGCAAAAATCAAGGCGAAAAATATTGTATCTCAGATGACTGCGGACGAGAAACTTTCACAGCTTCTCTATGAATCCCCTGCGATTGAAAGGCTTAATATTTCTGCTTATAACTGGTGGAACGAAGCCTGCCACGGGGTTGCGAGGTCGGGCGTAGCCACCGTTTTTCCCCAGTCTATCGGTATGGCGGCAAGCTTTAACCCGCCGCTGATAAAAGAGGTTGCCGAGGCTATTTCAACCGAAGCGAGAGCGAAATACAATAAAAGCGTTTTTCACGGGGACAGGGACATCTATAAAGGACTTACGTTCTGGGCTCCGAACATAAATATCTTCCGTGACCCGCGTTGGGGAAGAGGTCAGGAGACCTGCGGCGAGGACCCGTTTTTAACCTCTCAGATTGCCAAGTCATATATAACGGGCTTGCAGGGTGACGGCGAGTTCTTCAAGGCAACCGCCTGCGCAAAGCATTTTGCAGCGCACTCGGGTCCGGAGGGAAAACGCCATTCCTTTGACGCAAAAGTTTCAAAAAAAGATTTATTTGAAACCTACCTGCCCGCTTTTGAAAAGGCGGTTGAAGCAAACGTGGCGGGCTTTATGGGCGCATATAACCGACTAAACGGCGAGCCCTGCTGCGCAAGCGGTTTTCTTATGGATTTGCTTCGTAACAAATGGGGCTTCGAGGGTTATTTCGTTTCGGATTGCGGCGCGATAAACGATATTTTTGAGGGTCACAAATACGCCGCTACCGAGGAGGAAGTGGCGGCTGCGGCGCTTAACGCAGGCTGCGAGCTTAACTGCGGTTGCGCCTATCTTGAATTAAAGGACGCTTTCAGACACGGACTGGTTTCCGAAGAAAAAATCACCGCCGCAGCCGAAAGACTTTTCACTATCCGCGTTATGCTCGGTGAGTTTGAGGAAGAAAGACCCTACGGCGATATTCCCTACAGCGTTGTCTGCTGTGACGAGCATAAAAAGCTCAACCTCAAAGTTGCCGAGGAGACGCTTGTACTTCTTGAAAACAAAAATTCATTTTTACCGCTTGATAAAAGCACCGATTTAAAAATAGCCGTTGTCGGCCCGAACGCTATGAGCCGTCTTGCTCTTGAGGGCAATTATAACGGTCACGCAGATGAATACATAACAGTTGCCGACGGAATAAGAAGGGTATTTACCGAAGCTAAAGTCTCGGTTGCCGACGGAGCCGCGATTAACGGAAGCGGTCAGCCCCGTTGGAACGATTTCGGAGAGCTTCTGAGCGAGGGTGTTTCAGCCGCCGAGGAAGCCGATATAACCGTTCTCTGTCTCGGACTTGACCGAACAATCGAGGGCGAGGACCTCGGCTACGGAAATGAATTTACAAATTGCGGCGACAGGGTTTCAATGGCTTTGCCCGCTAATCAGCAAAAGCTTGCGGAAGCGGTAATTGAAGCGTGTGAAAACGTTATTGTCGTAGTTTTATGCGGAAGCTGCGCCGATTTAGGCGATAAGGTAAGAGAAAAGGCAAAAGCGGTTATTCACGGCTGGTATCCCGGCGCTCTCGGCGGATTGGCTATTGCAAGGCTTATTGCGGGCGAATTCTCTCCGAGCGGGAAATTGCCGATTACGTTCTACAGAACTGACGACGAGTTGCCCGATTTTGAGAACTACTCGCTTGAAAACCGTACCTACCGTTTCTTAAACCATAAGCCGCTTTACCCGTTCGGTTACGGGCTGAGTTATACCTCATTTGAATTTAATAATCCTGTTGTTAAAGAGAATAACGGTGAAACGGTTATCTGTACGGCGGACGTCACAAATACGGGAGATTGCGACAGCGCGGCCAAGGTACAGTGCTACGCTCATTTTGAGGACAGCCGCGTTTCCACCCCGCATTTTCAGCTTTGCGCCGTAGCCCCGTTATTCATAAAAAAAGGCGAAACAAAGAAGGCGGAGCTTATAATTGATAAATTCTGGCTGAAAGCCGTTCTTGAAAGCGGTGAAAGAGTTACGCCCGACGGCGAAATCACCCTTTTCATAGGCGACTGTCAGCCTGAAGAGAATAATAAAACAATAAAAATCGCTTTAAGGTAAGCGAAGGGAGGACCTATGTATAACGAAAGGTTAAAGTCGAGAGTTTTTGAAAAACTCGAAAATGCCCTCAGGATTTATGAGAGATTAATCTATTCAGAGGTCGCTGAGCTCGGCGACACCAAAGCCCTCTACACCCACGAGTATCTCAGAAGCGTTCCCGAAAGCGGGATGGAACCCATTGAAAAGGGAAAAAGCTGGGGCGACGAATGGGGCACGCTCTGGGTCAAAGGCTCGTTTGAGGTTCCCGAAAGCCTCAGCGGGAAAGAGCTTTTTGCCCTTTCAGACTGCGGCGGAACGGAACAGCTTTTCTTCATCAACGGCGTTCCCAAAGGAATTTATAACAGTAAAAACCGAGAATATATCGGCGGCGTTCACTGCGCCCAATACATAGGCAAATTCAACAAAGGCGAAAAATTCGACCTCGCCTTTGAATGTTACGCAGGTCACTACGACCCCGATTGCAATCCCTATGACTACTATTTCGAGCCTGACAGCCGTCAGACCTTCCTGCACACCTTTAACGGCGTTAAAATCTGCGTAAGGAACGACGATATTTTCACGCTGATTTTCGACATTCGCGAGTTGCTTAACGCCGCACGCGTTCTTGACGAGGACAATTTTGTTCGCTCAAAGGCGAGAAATATTCTTCTCGAAATAAACGCGGTTCTTCCCCTCTCCCCGCTTGACACAGACGAAAACGAGCTTCACGAAGGCGTTAAAAAGGCTCTCGGTTATTCAAGAGAATTCTTTAAGGGAAAGAACGACCGCCTTTTCGGAAAGGTCGGCGTTATAGGTCATTCCCATATGGACACGGCGTGGCTCTGGCCCGTCAACGAAACCGTAAGAAAATGCGCCCGCACATATTCAAATGCGCTTCATCTTATGGAACAGTATCCCGACTACAAGTTCATTCAGTCCTCTGCGCTTCACAGCGAATGGATGAAGGACTATTACCCCGATATTTTTGAAGAGATGAAAAAACGTGTTGCCGAGGGTCGCTATGAACCGAACGGCGGCGTTTTCGTCGAATGTGACTGTAACATAACCTCGGGCGAGCTTATGGCAAGGCAGTTTCTCAAGGGACAGCAATTCACCCGTGAAAACTTCGGCTATACCGCAGACAGCTTCTGGCTCCCCGACACCTTCGGATATAACGGAAATATTCCTCAGATTATGCAACAGAGCGAGGTTAAATATTTCTATACAACTAAAATCGGTTGGAACGACAACAACCGTTTCCCGTTTGAAAGCTTTGTCTGGAAAGGCATTGACAAAAGCGAGGTCATTACCCACTTCAACAGAACTCACTGCTGGCCGAACGTAAACGACGCAGTAAACGACATAAGAGGTCTTCAGGATAAGGATTCGAGCGATATGCGCCTTATCGCCTACGGCTTCGGCGACGGCGGCGGTGGTCCGACCCCCGCTATGATAGAAGCGGCTCAGAGAATCTCGAATATGGACGGTATGCCCGAGGTCGAAAGCATGACTATTTCGGACTTTATGAAAGAGCTTGAAACGAAAAAGGACGCTCTTCCCGTTTATGACGACGAGCTTTATCTTGAGCTTCACAGGGGAACGCTTACCCAGATGCATGAGGTCAAGCGCAAGAACAGAAAAGCCGAATACGCGCTTCGTGATATGGAATATTTCAACGTTTTAAGCGGAGAAAAGAGAAACGAAAACAGCGATAAATGGCTAAAAGTTCTTCTTAAAAACCAGTTCCACGATATTCTTCCCGGTACCTGTATTGCGCCCGTTTACGAGGTTTATCACAGGGAAATGGACGAGTTGCTCAACAGCTATAAGGACGCCGCAAATCACTACGCTGAAGCTCTTACGGACGAAAGCGACTGCGTAACTCTTTTCAACACCCTTTCGTTTGACAGAAATGACGTCAGCGATATAGCTGCCGACGGCTTTGCCAGAAGCTATGATTCACAGCGTTATACAGATATGGACGGAAATGAGCGTCTTGCCATAGGCGGTCTTACAATTCCCGCGTTTTCAAACGCACTTATTGAACTCGGCGACAAACCCGTTTCAACAGTCTCGCCGTTTAACTATGACGGAAATGTGCTCGAAACCCCGTTTGTAAAAATCACCTTTGACGGGAACGGCTATATTTCATCGCTTATCGATAAAAAATCGGGCAGAGAATTAAGGAAAAAGGACGGCGAGCCTCTCGGCGTATTCCTTTTCGGCGAGGATGTTCCCGAATCCTACGACAACTGGGATTTAGACTGGGATGTCTTTGAAAATCTCAAGCCCGCTTACGGCTTTATCAAGCGTGAGGTTGTTTCCGACGGCGCGGTTGAAATAAGGCTTCGCAGTGGATTCAATATCGGCAAAAACCGTATCGTACAGGATATGGTTTGCTACGCTTCTTCACCGAGAATTGATTTTGAAACAAAAATCGAATGGAATACCCCTCACCGCTTCTTAAAGGCAGGCTTTGACCTTGACATTACCGCTAAAACCGCAAGAAGCGAAATTCAGTTCGGCTCTATTGAAAGACCTGTTACGGCTAACAACAGCCTTGAAGTTGCGAAGTTTGAGGTCTGCAACAGGAACTACACCGATATCAGCGAGCCGCGTTTCGGCGCCGCAATTCTCAACGACTGTAAATACGGTATTTCAATCCGTAACTGTAACCTCTGTCTGTCGCTTCACAAGGGCGGAACTCATCCCGACGGCTCGGGCGACAAAGGCGTTCACAAATTAACCTATTCGCTTCTCGTTCACAACAGCGGTTACTGCGCCGAAGAGGTTGTTCAGCCTGCTTACGAATTGAACATCCCTGCATTTGCGGTTAAGGGAAAAGCAGAGCTTAGGCAATTTGCTTCAATAAGCAAGCCGAATATAATTGCCGAAGCCGTGAAGCCCGCCGAGGACGACAGCAACGCATTCATAGTCAGACTTTATGAGTGCGAGGGGTCAAAAACCAACGCTGATATTTGCTTCTCCTCCCCTGTTTCAAGGGCGGCTCTTACAAATATTCTTGAGGACGAAAAGGAAACGGCCGGCATTACGGAAAACTCTGTTTCGCTTTGCTTTGAACCCTTTGAAATCAAGACTCTGAAAATATACAGACAATAAAAAAGAAAAAGGAAAAAATTTATGAAAATCTGGGCAAAAATTGTTATTGCATTACTCGTTCTGGCAACTCTTGCGGTTGTTATAACCTTTTCGATAATGGCTTATATGAATCCTCAGTCAAAGGAATGGGCTGTAAAGGGTGACAATATAATCAAGGAAACAGCTTTTGAAGAAAGTATCGAAAGCCTTGATATAATGGACAACACCTGGGAAACCGCTCTGCCGCAGACAGAATTATATAATCTTGTCAACGAGCATTTCGCTTCGCCTCTTCCCGAGGGCAAAACCGAGAAAAAGGCTATTGTTATAGGCTACGACGGTTGCAGGGCAGACACATTTCAATTACTTAAAAGCTCGAAAAAGAGCTCCGTTAACACCCTTTTAAATGACGGCGGTCACGCTGTTTTCAGTTATTGCGGCGGCGTAAACTATCCCGAAGAAAATATTCAGGCAACGTCCACAGCTCCCGGCTGGAGCACGTTGCTTACGGGTCAGTGGGCTTACACCTTCAATGTCAGGGATAACAACCAACCGAAGCCTGTTGAGCCGAAAACCCTTTTAATAAGCCTTGTCGAAGACGGAATAATCGACAGCAGCGCGTTCTATGTTTCCTGGACCGGTCATTTTATGGAAAATGACTCCACCTATATCAACGAAAAGAAGTATATTGCGGAAAACAAGATAAATTCAAATTTCCATTGGTCTATAAGTGATATAGGAACAGAAAAAAGCGTCCTTTCAGACCTTAAAAAGAATGATTGCTCGGATTTTATTTTCCTTACGCTCGAATACACCGACCACAACGGTCACAACACCGGCTTCACTTTGGAAAACCCGGAATATGTTAACGCCTTTCGCAACGCCGACGCCGCGGGTGCAAACTTTATTGAAGCCATTAAGTCAAGGCCGAATTATGAAAAAGAGGATTGGCTTATACTGATTACAACCGACCACGGCGGGTCCGGCTACGGTCACGGCGGCCCTTCAATCGAAGAGAGAATAACCTTTATAGTTTCAAATAAGGAAATACTCAAATAAGCTTCAATGCGCCGGGAGGTAATAAGGTGAATAATGAACTTTTATACTACAAAGCGCCTGCAAAAAGCTGGGTTGAAGCGTTGCCGCTGGGTAACGGCAGCCTCGGCGCTATGTGTTACAGCGGCTTAAAAACCGATAGAATTTCACTTAATCACGATACTCTCTGGACAGGTCACCCGAGAACCGTGACAAGAGACGGAGCATATAAAGCCTACCTCACGGCGCAAAAAGCCGCCCTGAACAACGACTATAAAAAGGCTCAGGAGGAAATTGAAAAAGGTTTCCTTACCTGCTGGTCTCAGGCATATATGCCTTTCGGCGACCTTACGCTTGATTTCGGTTTTCGCAAAGGCGAAAACTACTCTCGCGTGTTAAATCTTAAAGACGCCGTACTTACAAGCAGTTTTGTTTCGTCGGGACAGACAATTAAAAAAACGGCGTTCGTGTCCTGCCCCGACGACGTTTTAGTTTATAAAATTGAAAGTGAAGGCGGTGAAGGGTTCTCTTTCTCCGCTAAGCTTTTATGTCCTTTAAAGAATAGTATTTCGTTTTCTGACGGTTTAATAATTCTCGACGGCGAATGTCCGTCCGACGCAGATACAGACAGTAATTCATACCCCTGTAACAGCCTTATCTATTCCGATAAAGAAAACGAAAAGGGAATTCTTTTCAGGGGAGTTTTGAAGGTCGAAACAGACGGAAAAGCAACGGTTAGCGATAATTCGCTGAAGGTCGAGAATGCTTCATACGCCCTTTTGCTTTTCACTGTTAAATCAAGCTATAACGGCTTTGATAAGGACCCTGCTACCGAGGGCAGAGAGTATAAAAACGCTTGTATTAATACGATAGAAAAAGCCTCTTCAATCGGCTTTGACGGGCTTTTAAAAAGACATAAAGAGGACTATTCTTCTCTTTATGAAAGAGTTTCGCTTAATTTGAGTGAGAAAAAAGCAGATTTAATTCCGACTAATGAAAGAATAAAGATTTTTAAAAGGGAAAAGAATGACAGCGGACTTTATGAGCTGCTTTTCAACTACGGAAGGTATCTTCTTATTTCTTCTTCAAGGGAAACAAGCCTTGCGACAAATCTTCAGGGAATCTGGAGTGACAGCGTAAAGCCGCCGTGGAATTCAAATTACACCGTAAACATCAATACCCAGATGAACTACTGGTGCGCTTTGCCCTGTAATTTACCCGAGCTTTTAAACCCGCTTATTGAGTTAACCCGCACGCTCTCCTTATCGGGCGAAAAAGCGGCAAGGGATTTTTATAACGCAAACGGCTTTGCAGTTCACCATAACGCCGATATATGGGGACACTGTACGCCCGTTAAGGGCAGCGCAAACTGGGCGTACTGGCAGGGCGCTTCAGGCTGGCTTTGCCGAAGCCTTTTTGAAAAATACGAATACACCCTCGACAGAGATTATTTAAAAGAAACGGCTTTTCCGATAATGAAAAAAGCCGCCGAGTTTTACCTCGATATTCTCGTAGAGGACAGCGATAAAACTCTCATTATCTCCCCCGCTACCTCGCCCGAAAACTGCTTTATCAGGGGTAACGACAGGCTTTCGGTTTCAAAGAGCACGGCTATGATGAACAGCATTGTTCTTGACCTTTTTATAAACTGCAAAAAAAGCTGTGAAGCGCTTGAAATTGACGACGGCTTTTATAAAAAAATATGCGAGACAATACCGAAAATAAAGCCTCTTCAAATCGGCGAAAACGGTACAATTCTTGAATGGAACGAGCCTCTTGAGGAAACCGAAGTTCACCACCGCCACGTTTCTCATCTTTATGCGCTTCATCCTGCGGGACTTGTTACAAAGGAAAACGCTGAATTGTTTGAAGCGTGCAGGAAAACGCTTGAAATCAGAGGCGATAACGGAACGGGCTGGTCGCTTGCGTGGAAGGTAAACTTTTGGGCAAGGCTTCTTGACGGAAACCGCGCTTTGAAGCTAATAGACAACCTGCTTAATCCCGTAAGCCCGAGTCCGATAAATCACAGAAAAGGCGGCGTCTATCCCAATCTTTTCGACGCTCATCCTCCGTTCCAGATTGACGGAAATTTCGGCGTTACAAGCGGAATTTGCGAAATGCTTTTACAGTCCGACGGTAAAAGCATCTATCTTCTCCCCGCGCTTCCCGACAAATGGGAAAACGGAAGCGTAAAGGGTCTTGCCGCAAGGGGGAACGTAACTGTCGATATTGAATGGAAAAACGGAAAAATTACCGATTACGCAGTTCACGGAAAGACCGATTTAAATATTGTTCTTTGCAGGTAAAACCGAAAATGAAAAAATTTGACTTTTTAATAAAAACAAAAGAGGATTTAATTGAAGCCGTAAACACCTATGGCTTTGTTCCGCTGTTTGAAAACTCTATAAAGGGCTTTTCAATAGAGGAGCACGTTGACCCCGAGGCCTGGTATTCCTCATCCGACGGCTCGTGGAAGGTCTGGGAATGGAAAGGGCCGGTCATTAAGGAAACGGGCTGCGCTTACGGTAAATTCTTTGAACGCAAGGCGGTCTTCATAAGCCGTGAATGGTTCCCCGATTTTGCAAATTACAGAAGAGACGGCTATGATTTCGACGCCCTATTCGACTATGGGCTGGCGAGATATACCGACAAGGAGTTATTTGACCTTATTGACTCAAATGCGCCGATAACCTCAAAAATGCTCAAAAGGCTCGGCAATTACGGAAAGAACGGTAAAAAAGGCTTTGACTCAATAATCACAAGACTTCAGGAAACCTGTTATGTTACAACCACCGATTTCGTCTATCAGAGGGATAAATACGGAATGACTTACGGCTGGGGCGTTGCCGAATACTCAACGCCCGAAAAGGCTTTAGGCGAGGATTTTACGGATAACGTCTATTCGCTCGAGCCGAAGGAATCCTATGAAAGGGTATTCAATCACCTCAAAGAAATTCTTCCCGACGCCGACGAAAAGCAGATAAAAAAGCTGTTAAAATAATTTACATATAATTAAATCATTCATTTTCATAATCTTGACAATTAAAAGGATTTTTGATAACATTAATTGTCGAGGGAGTAGCAACAGCGGTTTTTCCGCTGAGGTAAGTCGTCATCACGGCGAAAGCCCGGCTTGCTTTAAATTGCGAGACTCATTTAAGATGTGCTCCCGCCCAGTTATGTAATTTTTTACCGAGCGCACAAAAAGCTGCTCGGTATTTTTTTAAGGAAGTGAATTATGGAACGGTTTGTACAGTATATTAACTCCGCCCTTCCCGATAAAAAGGGCAACGATTTGCTTTACCGCTTCAAAAAGAATATCCTTGACGAAATGAATTCAAGAGCACTTGAGGTTACGGGTCGAGGCGGTATTCAGAGCCATAAGGTAATTGAAGATTTAATTATCAGCGAACACTCGGATTTAGCTAAGGAATACAGTGAATTCGAGGCTAAGGAAACAGCTAAAATCAAAGCCAGGAGAAAGGTTTTAGGAAATATTATCGGCTCGTTCGCCTTTATTATTTTGCTCATAACGGCATTCCTCGGTATAAGCTTTGTAACCCATATGTGGAAATACACCTGGATTATCGTTGTTGACGGTATTCTTCTCTGGGTAGTTTATCTTCTCGGACTCGGAATAAAGAAGCTCGTTTCAATGAAACGAATTTTCCATTTCTTTGCAAGAATTCTTCTTTTCGGCGCGGTTGTTGTTTCAATGGTTGCGGTGTTCCTGACCGTAGTTGCGCTGACAGACCTGCCTCACAGCTGGCTGTTGGTAATAATCGGTCTTATTCTCGCTTTTATTTGCGACGGAGTTTTCGCCAGCATTATAAAGGCAAGGCTAAAGCTTCTTTACTGGCTTATCTATATCCCCGTAATTTCAGTTTTCCTTTTCATTATTATCGGCGCGCTTCATATCGTCGCCTGGGGAATTGCGTGGGTTATCATACCGCTGTCACTTGTTATTGACCTTGTTATTATCTATGCGGCAATCGCTAAGAATAAATCGGAAAAGATGGAGGTGGAAGATATATGGAACGAAAACTGAATGCAGAGCTTTGGGATAAAATGCATTATCTTTTCCGTGACTACAACGACAGAATGGTTCACGTTGAGCTTCACTACGATTTCAGAATTGATATTGACGCTCTTAAAACCGTTATCACCTGCTTTTTTGAAAAAGCGCCCGTGCTCCACTCCTCCTTTACGGATAACCGTATTCACCCCTACTGGACGGTAAAGGACTATCACATTAACGATATTCTCACTGTCAAAGAGGTAAGCGAGGAGGATTTAGCCGAAGAAATAAACTCGTTTCTCGTTCAGTATATCCCGCCCGAAGAGTCAATTCAGATGAAGGTTGCCGTTTTTTATTACGGCGAAAACAAATCGGCTCTTTGCGTGGTTGAAAACCATATGTGTATGGACGGCGGCGACCTGAAATACTTTATGAAAACGCTTTGTAAGAACTATACCGATTTTGTTCAGAGCGAGGTAAGCCCTATAAGCCTCAGAACAGGCACACGCTCATACGAGGCGGTTTATGAGGATTTCACGGCTACCGAACGTAAAATGGCTAAGGGCCTTTACAAGAATATCAATACAAGGGATAAGCACGGCTTCCCCTTTACGCCGAACAACTTTATTGACAAATCGTTTATCGCAAGACGAAAGCTCTCGGCAGAGACCTTCGATTTGCTTCGCGCGTCGGGTAAAAAGCACGGCGCAACAATTAACGATATGCTTTTGGCGGCTTATTTTCATAGCCTTTACGACCTTGCTCAGTTCAATCCGAACGACAGCGTTTCAATTTCGTGCGCTATAGACCTTCGCAGACACATTAAGGACGACGCAGGTCAGGGCATAACTAACCAGACGGCTTGGATGCAGTGCCGTATTCCCCATAAGGGACGCGATATTTTTGAAACGCTCGACTATGTTGTTAAATCCTCAAATCAGTTCAAGCAGGACAGGTTTATGGGACTTCACGGTCTTCCGCTCCTTTCGCTCGGATATAAGATTATGCCTCACGCCGCAAGCGAAGAAATAATCAAGGTCGGCTATGCAAACCCGTTGCTTGCGATGAGTAATATCGGTATTCTTGAGGTCGATAAGCTCGCCCTTGACGGTCACGAGCCGACTGACGGCTTTATGAGCGGCGCGGTTAAATACAAGCCCTACGCTCTTCTTTCGGCGACATCAATGAGAAAAGAGCTTACCCTTTCAATGTGCGTTCGAGGTAACGACGAGGACAGAAGAATTGTTGAGCATTTCTTCGATTTACTTGAAGGCGCAATTAAAATGCTGACGGAATAACCGTTTTAAAGCTGAGGTGTTTTTGCGTAAATGAAGCTTTATCACACAAGCAATACCGAAATATGTTTTCCCGACGTAAATTACGGACGAAAAAACGCAGATTTCGGCGGCGGTTTTTACCTAACGGACAACCTTGAATTTGCTGGAAAATGGTCAAGCACGAGAAAACCCGTTGTGAACAGTTACACGCTTGACCTAACAGGTCTTAACGTAAAACGCTTTAGACGTGACAAAGAATGGTTTGAATACATTTCGTCAAACAGGGCAGGCTTAAAGGATAAATTCGCCGAAGCTGACGTAATTATCGGTCCTATCGCCAACGACACCCTTTACGATACCTACGGAATTATTATCAGTTCTCTTCTTACAGGCGACGAAGCGTTAAGACTTTTAAAGGTGGGAAATCAGTTTACTCAGATAACCTTAAAAACCGAAAAAGCGGTTTCACAGTTAGAATGGAACGGCTCACGTCAGTTAAAAAAAGAAGAAATTGACCTGTCAAAGACAAACGTCAAAACAGAAGAAGCTGAATTTCAAGGCGCCTTTAAAAACGCTTTGAAAGAGCTTGAAAACTACGAAACAATCAAAGATATTTTAAGCTTATAAGATAAAAACCGCTGTTGAAGCAACAGCGGTTTTTTCATTATGAATACTTTTTGATTATCTCCTCGGCTACCGTCCGCCTCGGTACGCAGCGGTCCATAGCCTCCTTTTCAATAAGGCGGTGAGCGTCGGGCTCTGGCATTTTTTCCTTATCAATCAAAAGCCACTTAGCCTTGTTTACGAGTCGGATTTCCTGCATTTTATCTTCAATCGAAACCGCCTTGCTCTCAAGCCGTGAAACCTTCGCCTTAGTCGTAATCATCCAATTAAGCGCGTTTATCATACTCTGTCTTGAAATAGGCTTAGGCAGGGTAAACAGACCGCTGACCGAGTTTTTTCCGTTTATTTCATCATACAGCTCGTTTTTGACAAGCTGCATTACAACCGTGTTTTTCGCCTCGGCGCAATCGAGAGCGAATTCCGTTCCGAAGCCGTCGGACAGTGGCGAATTGACGATTATAAAATCAAAATGCCTTTGCGCTCTTATTCTTTTGGCTGAGCTTAAATTATTCGCAAACGAAACGGGGTTGAACACTGCTTCGGGGAGCATTGACGCCGTTTCGGTATTGAATTTTTCGCTTGAAGAAACAACAAGCACGCTGTATACGCGTTCTTCTAATTCCGTAATGCTCCCTCCCTTTCGTTTTATTTTAAGAAAATTTTACTTCAGTATTTCAAGAATCTTTTCGGGAATATGTCTTTTGATAAATTCGCTTTCAAGAGCTGTTTTTTTCGCTTCGTCAAGAGTTGAGGGAAGCTTTCTGAAATTCTTTAACTCCTCTTCGTCAGCAGTAAAGAGGTTGAAATCCGCTACAAACGGTAAATCAAGCTTGTTTTCGATTCCGTAAAGCCCCGCGTAAATAATAAGGGCGAAGGCGATATACGGGTTTACCGTCGGGTCGGGAGAACGAAGCTCAGCCCGCTTATATTCGCCGTATGCGGCAGGAATTCTTACAAGCTGGGAACGGTTTTCGCTTGACCACGAAACATATTTCGGAGCCTTGTTCGTTCCGAGTCGCTCATAGGATTTTTCCGTAGGATTAAGAAATGCCGTCATTTCTATAGCCTTTTCAAGCACGCCCGCTATAGTATAGGGCATAATATTGCTTTCGCTGTCCGAGAAAACCGAAAAATTAATATGGAAGCCGTTACCGGGCAGGCTTTCAAGCGGTTTAGCCGTAAAGTCGGCATAAAGCCCGTTTCTCTTGGCGACAGTATTGACTACCGTCTGGAACGTCATTACGTTGTCGGCGGCGGTAAGCGGGTCGGAATAACGGAAATCAATTTCGTTCTGTCCCGGTCCCTCCTCATGATGAGAGCTTTCGGGCTTTATTCCCATCTGCTCAAGCGTAAGACAGATTTCACGGCGGATATTCTCTCCCCTGTCCTGAGGGGCTAAATCCATATAGGAAGCGTTGTCGTAGGGAATTCTGGTCGGTTCGTCATTCTCGTCGAGCTTAAAGAGATAAAACTCCTGCTCGGCGCCGAAGCGGAATTCATACCCCGCCTCCTTTGCCTGTTCAACAGCCTTGATGAGTATCGCTCTTGTATCACATTCAAACGGTCTTCCGTCGGGATAGGTAATCGAGCAGTACATTCTTACAACCTTGCCGTGCTCGGGTCTCCAGGGAAGAACACAGAGTGTATCGCAATCGGGATGAAGCAATAAATCCGAATGAACCTCTCCGCCGAAGCCGGAAATAGCGGAACCGTCAATCGTTATTCCGTATTCAAAAGCCCTCGGAAGCTCATCAGCTAAAATAGATATATTCTTCTGCTTTCCGAAAACGTCACAGAACGCAAGGCGGACAAATTTAACGTCCTCCTCAACACAAAACTGCATAACCTCGTCTTTTGTGTATTTCATATCGAAGCCTTCTTTCAAAGTAAAAATGCGCCCATTAAAAACGGGGGCCCGCCCGGAATTAATGAACGCCTTTGCTCATAAAAATAATATACCTTATCATTTTTTTCGTGTCAAGAAAAAAGTATTGACAAATAAAAAAAATAGGTGTAACATAAGCCTGTAATTTTTGAAGGCAAAGGCGTCTTCAGTGTTATTTAAGCACTGAAGGCGTCTTTTTCTTTATTTCAAAAGGAGTTTTTGTTATGGCATATGTTGACGAAGTAATGGAGTTTCTTAAAAAAAGAGACGGCAACGAGCCTGAATTTCTTCAGGCGGTAAGCGAGGTTTTCGACTCGCTTCGTCCCGTAATCGAGGCGAATGAGGAAAGATACAGAAAGCTCGCTCTTCTTGAAAGACTTGTTGAGCCTGAAAGAATTTTCCGCTTCCGTGTTCCGTGGATTGACGATAACGGTCAGGTACACGTTAACCGCGCGTACCGTGTTCAGTTCAACTCCGCAATCGGTCCGTACAAGGGCGGTTTAAGACTTCACCCGAGCGTAACGCTTTCGGTTATCAAATTCTTAGGCTTTGAACAGATTTTCAAAAACTCGCTGACAGGTCTTCCCATAGGCGGCGGTAAAGGCGGCTCGGACTTTGACCCCAAAGGAAAAAGCGACAGAGAAATAATGATGTTCTGTCAGTCGTTTATGACCGAGCTTTGTAAGGTTATCGGCGAAAACACCGACGTTCCCGCAGGCGATATCGGCGTCGGCGGACGTGAGATAGGTTATATGTTCGGCCAGTACAAGAGAATTCAGAAAAGATACGAGGGCGTTCTTACGGGCAAGGGTCTTTCCTACGGCGGTTCGCTTACAAGAACCGAAGCGACAGGCTACGGTCTGCTTTACATAACAGAGGAAATGCTTAAGTGTCACGGAATTGATATAGCGGGCAAAACCGTTGTTGTTTCAGGCTCGGGTAACGTTGCAATTTACGCCGTAGAAAAGGCTAAACAGCTCGGCGCAAAGGTTGTTACGGTTTCAGACTCAAGCGGTTGGATTTATGACCCCGAGGGAATTGACGTAAACCTCCTCAAAGAGGTTAAGGAAGTTAAAAGGGCAAGACTTACCGAATATGCCGCGGCAAGACCCTCTGCTGTTTATCACGAGGGCAGAGGCGTATGGCAGGTAAAATGCGACATAGCTCTCCCCTGCGCAACCCAGAACGAATTACATCTTGAGGATGCAAAACAGCTTGTTGAAAACGGCGTAACGGCTGTTTGCGAGGGCGCTAATATGCCTACAACGAGAGAAGCTACCGAGTTTCTTCAGAAAAGCGGAGTCCTTTTCCTCCCCGGTAAAGCGGCTAATGCGGGCGGCGTAGCAACCTCAGCTCTTGAAATGAGCCAGAACTCCGAAAGAGTTTACTGGTCATTTGAAAAGGTTGACAATATGCTTCAGAGCATTATGGTCAACATTTACCATAACATTGATTCGGCGGCAAGAAAATACGGCCTTGAAAACGACTATGTAGCGGGCGCAAATATCGCAGGCTTTGAAAAGGTTGCGGACGCTATGATAGCTCAGGGCGTAGTATAATAAGAAGCTATTGACGTAATCCGTCATAGTGATACAACCCAAAGCAAGGGCGTCATTGATTTTTCAGTGGCGTCCTTCGCTTTTTAACAGGCTAAAATTTGTAATTCACTTGAATTACACTCTGTTTTTGATATAATATAAGCATCTTTTCTTCGGGGTGATTAATTTGGAAAAAATCTTGGTTCTCGATTTCGGCGGTCAGTATAACCAGCTCATAGCCCGCCGTGTCCGTGACAACAGGGTGTATGCGGAAATTCTTCCCTATACAACAGACCTTGACACAATAAGAAAAAATAAATACAAGGGTATTATCTTTACGGGCGGGCCTAACTCGGTTTTCGATATGTCCTCGCCTCATTACAGCCGTGAAATTCTCGACCTCGGCATTCCCGTGCTCGGAATCTGCTACGGCTGTCAGCTAATAGCGTGGATGGAAAACGGCGTTGTTTCAACCGCCCCCGTTTCGGAATACGGAAAAATCGAACTGACTGTCGGAAAGTCAGCCTTGTTCGATAATATTCCCGAAAAATCAATCGTCTGGATGAGCCACACCGACTATATTTCTTCGGCTCCCGAGGGGTATGAGGTAATTGCAACTACTCCCGACTGTCCGTGCGCGGCTATGCAGAACACGAAAAAGAATATTTACGCCGTTCAGTTTCATCCCGAGGTAACTCATTCTCAGTACGGCGAACAGATTTTATATAATTTTCTTTACAACATCTGCGGTTGCAAGGGCGAATGGGTAATGGACAGCTTTATAGACTCAACAGTCGAAAAACTTCGCAATCAGATAGGCGACAAAAACGTCATTCTCGGTCTTTCGGGCGGAGTTGACAGCTCGGTTGCGGCGGCGCTTCTCTCAAAGGCTGTCGGGAAGCAGTTGACCTGCGTTTTCGTTGACCAGGGCTTAATGAGAAAAAACGAGGGCGATTTCGTTGAAAAAACCTTCACCTCGCTTTTTGATATGAATTTTGTAAGGGTTAATTGCGGCGATATTTTTCTTGAAAAACTAAAGGGCGTAACCGACCCCGAACAGAAGCGAAAGATAATCGGAACTGAATTTTTCAATGTTTTCTGGAACGAAATCCGAAAGCAGAACGATAAGGGCTATTTCGCCCAGGGCACGATTTATCCCGACTGTATTGAATCGGGCAAGGGCGACGCAGACGTTATCAAAACCCATCACAACAGGGTTAAAACGCCCGAGGACGTTGAATTTTTAGGCATAATCGAACCTCTTGCCGACCTTTTCAAGGACGAGGTTCGTAAGGTAGGCGAAAAGCTCGGTATTCCGAGAGAGCTCGTCTGGCGTCAGCCGTTCCCGGGACCCGGTCTCGGAGTAAGAATAATCGGCGAAATCACAAAGGAAAAAATCGAGCTTTTACAGAACGCCGATTTTGTTCTGCGTGACGAAATGGCGAGAAACGGCTATGAGAGGAATATGTCACAGTTTTTCTGCGTGCTTCCCGACGTTAAAACCGTCGGCGTTATGGGCGACCACAGAACGTACGACAACCTTATAATCATAAGAGCCGTCACAACCGACGATTTTATGACAGCCGACTGGGCGAGAATCCCCTATGATATTCTCGCTAAGGTTTCAAACCGAATAACTAACGAGGTCAAGGGTATAAACAGGGTTGTCTATGATATAACCTCAAAACCCCCGGCAACAGTTGAATATGAATAAGGAATTAACGGGCTTGACTTCAAGTCCGTTTTTTATTGACATATATAATGAAAAATGCTAAAATGAATTTGCCAAATATAACTAAATATAAATTGTGTTTCAGCGCATACACTAAGTGTGTCTTTTTATCTCTTGATAAAAATGCATGCTCTTTATTCACATGCTTAGTTCTATGCGCAATGTGTTTAGTTATGTTTGGCGACAGTTGGAGCAGCGTTTTTTGTGCGTAGCTTCGGCTGCGCACTTTTTTAATTTGCATTCATTTTTATCGGGAGGTAAATATTGTGGATACTAACAGAAATGAAAACGAAAGAAGAAAAAGCGGTCACGGCATAATTAAAACAGTGATTGCCGTGGTAATTGCCCTGCTTCTGATGTTCGGTATCTCGGCAGGCGTGGCAAAGTATTTTGTCAAAAAGGCAGTCGTCCCCGCTTCAAATATTCCGAACGGTCTTTCGGCTTATGAGCTGGCTGTTCAGAACGGCTTTGACGGCTCTCTGCAGGACTGGCTGAAATCTCTTTCGGGCAAGTCCGCCTATGAGATAGCCAAGGATAACGGCTATACGGGAACTGAAAGCGAGTGGGTAAAGTTAGTTGAAAACAACTCCCAAAACACGGCAACAATTAAATCGTCATATTTTTCGGGCGATAATCTTATCATAAAGCTGTCTGACGGAACAGAGGTTAATCTCGGCTCAGTCAGAGGTCCTAAAGGTGCTGACGGAAAAGACGGAGCTAACGGCGTAAACGGCAAAGACGGCTCGACAGGCGCAAAGGGCGCTGACGGTAAGGACGGCAAAGACGGTGCTGACGGTCAAAACGGTGCTGACGGTACAGGCATTACCTCCGTTTATGTTGACGATACAAATCAATTCATAATCAATTTAAGTGACGGAAGCGAAATCAACCTCGGCGCAATAGCAGGTATCAACGGTGCTGACGGTGCAAATGGCGCAGACGGTAAATCCGCTTACGATATTGCAAAAGATAACGGATTTACGGGCACAGAAGCGGAATGGCTGGATTCACTCAAGGGTGCTGATGGTCAAAACGGACTTGACGGCACTAACGGTACAAACGGAACTGACGGTACAGACGGCGTAGGTATTGAGAATATCAGCATTGATACCGATGGCAAATTAAAGATAAGACTTACAAGCGGAACAATGTTAGACCTCGGCGTTATCAAGGGTGCTGATGGTCAGAACGGAACTAACGGCACAAACGGAGCCGACGGAAAATCCGCTTATGAAATAGCAGTTGATAACGGCTACACTGGTACTGAAACCGAGTGGCTTGCCTCCCTTATCGGCGCAAACGGAACTAACGGTACTAACGGAACGAACGGTACAGACGGAGTCGGCATTGACACCATTACCGTTGACACAGACGGAAAACTCATTGTAACCCTGACAAACGGCTCAACGGTTGACCTCGGCGTAATCAAAGGCGAAAAGGGCGAAAAAGGTGAAAATGGTACCAACGGTATAAATGGTACTAACGGAACAAACGGCGCTGACGGTAAATCTGCATTTGAAATCGCACAGGACAACGGCTATACGGGAACAGTAACCGAATGGCTTGCCTCAATCAACGGAGCAGACGGAGCTGACGGTGAAGACGGAAGAGGCGTATCGGGCGTTGAAATCAATACTGCAGGCGAGCTTGTACTTACTTTCACAGATTCCACATCTGTAAATCTCGGTAATATCAAGGGCGCAGACGGTCAGAACGGCACCAACGGCGCAGATGGCAAATCCGCTTATGAAATCGCAGTAGATAACGGCTACACGGGAACAGAAGCAGAGTGGCTTACTTCCCTTATCGGTGCTGACGGAACTGACGGTGCGAACGGCACTGACGGTACTGATGGCACAGACGGAGTAGGTATTGATACTATTACCGTTGATACAGACGGAAAGCTCATTGTAACACTTACAAACGGCTCAACAGTGGACCTTGGCGTTATCAAGGGCGACAAGGGCGACAAAGGTGATAACGGTACAAACGGTACTGACGGTAAATCCGCTTTTGAAATAGCACAGGACAATGGCTATACAGGAACTGTAACCGAATGGCTTGAAACACTTAAGGGTGCAGACGGTACAAACGGCACTGATGGTACAGACGGAATCGGAATTCAGACCGTTGAAATTGAAACAACAGGTAATTTGAAGGTTACTCTTACAAACGGCACAGTCCTCAACCTTGGCAATATCAAGGGTGCTGATGGTTTGGTAATTTCCGCTTCACAGATTAACGCTTCGGGCGAGCTTGTGCTTACATACACAGACGGTACAAGCACAAATCTCGGCAAGGTTGTCGGTGACAACGGAGCCAATGGCACAAATGGAACCAACGGTACTGACGGCGTCGGCATACAGACTGTTGATCTCTCGGCAACGGGTGATTTGAGCGTTACTCTTACAAGCGGTACAGTCCTCAATCTTGGCAATATCAAGGGTGCTGACGGTAACGGCATAGCAAGCACTCTTATCAATACCGACGGTGAGCTTGAAATATCTTTTACTGACGGAACAACTACAAATGTCGGTAAAGTCGTTGGTAACAATGGTACCAACGGAACAAACGGCACTAACGGTACAAATGGAACTGACGGCAGAGGAATTCAAAGCTGTGAAATTGTCAGTGGCGATTTGATTATTACCTATACTGATGGAACTACACAAAATGCCGGTTCGATTGGCAGTTCTGGAAATACCGATTATAACGATTTCTTAACATTCGAGTTATTGGCAAACGACACTTATTCAGTAACGGGTTCTGTTATATCATTTAAGAATCTATCCATACCTTCAAGTTATAATGGCAAACCTGTCACGGAAATCGGTAGCGAAGCTTTTGGAGGAGATCCATCACTTAAAACCGTCATAATACCTAACTCAATCGAAAAAATTAATGGAGGTTCTTTTAGCAACTGTTCCAATCTAACATCAATAAATATTCCTTCAAGTGTTAAATATATAGGTCGGGGTGCTTTTTCTGGTTCCTCTCAGTTTTGTGTTACTTTAGAAGACGACACAAATTGGAAGGGATATGCTTACATAAGTGATAGTTATAATAATACAAATTATAATGGTTTAGCTTTTAACGGAACATTAACTTCGAGTCGATTGACAGCGAATGGGACATATAGAATTGATAATTATAAAACATGTCTCGATAGCGGAATATATTATACTCACGAGTAGTAAACATCCAAGAATAATTAGAACCACAGAGGAATAATTATGAAAAAAGAACTACCATTCAATAGGTTTGGAGAATGCATTTTACGTGAATACCATTTGTTTGATTTTCGCCCCATAGAAGTTAAAAGAAAATATTCTGCTAATTCAAATTGTGATTTGGATATTTATAAAATGAAATTTAATTGGACATGGGACGGATATGAAGGGTATGGTGAACTTGATTTTTCCATATCTAAAGGGATAGTTTGTAATTATTATGGAGAAAAGAATTCATTTCTTTCAGTCTATTCGTACTCTAAAGAATTATCACATGGGCGATATGAGTGCGGAATCCATAATGATGAAACATTAGAACTATTATTTAATAGAATGCTCCAAGCTCTTGACATTTCAAAATATATTAGAAACGAAGTATAACATCACCAAAGCCAATCTTTCCCCGTTGCAAAGCGTCTGCGGTTTGGGCGGTGCGGTACTTCCGCCGTTTATGCGACTCAGGACTACCAGATACAACAGAAAAAGCAGGATTGAAATACTAATCAATCCTGCTTTTTTTATGTAAAACGCTTAGGGGAATTTTTATTCTCATTTTAAAAAATGTATGATATAATAAATAAACAAATCGCTATTTCCCGAGGTGAAGAGGAATGAATAAAATAATTTCTTTCTTTCTGGCGGTTATTTCGCTTTTTTCCGCCCTTTTCGGCGGCGGAACAAAAGAGCCGTATTTTAAAAACGAATACGTTATTCCCGAGAATACCCTGCCCTATTCTCAGATAGACACTGCCCCGAAAACCGACTGGACGGCAAGCTATATCTGGGATTCTTCCGACCCGAGCGAAGAAAACGTATGGATGTGCCTGAGAAAGACCTTTGTTCTTTCCGAAAAGCCCGAAGTGCTTTCAGCTTTTATTTCAGCGGATTCAAAATACTGGCTTTATATCAACGGCGAAAGCGTTGTTTTTGAGGGCGGAGTCAAAAGAGGTCCGACTGAAAACGACAGCTATTTCGACTCGGTCGATATTTCCGATTACCTTAAAAAAGGCAAAAACGTCATCTGCGCTCTCGTCTGGTATTGGGGCAAGGACAAAAGCTTTTCATATACCGACAGCGGACAGGCAGGCTTTCTTTTTGAAGCGGGAAATATTATTTCGGATAAAAGCTGGAAAGCCTTGAGAAACCCCGCTTACAGGAACGATAAAAACGCTTCAAAGCCCAACTACAGACTGCCCGAGCCGAGCATTTACTACGACGCAACGAAAGAAATCGGCGACTGGCTTTCACCCGATTTTAACGATAGCAAATGGGAAAACGCAACTCAATTCGGCAAAGGCGGTTCTTCCCCCTGGGGAAAGCTTTATCCGAGGGGTATTCCGCTTTTAAAGGACTTCGGCTTAAAGGATTATGAAAATTCAAAGGATTATAAAAATCAGACTTTAAAGAGCAAAAAGCTTATCACTCTCGATATACCTTATAACGCCCAGTGCACACCATATTTTAAAATTGAGGCGAAAGCGGGAAAGAAGATAAGAATCCTTACCGAAAATACCTGGATAGGCGCCGTAAGCGACACCTATATCACAAAGGACGGCGAGCAGGAATTCGAAGCGCTCGGCTGGTTTAACGGTCAGCATATAACATACGAAATTCCCTCGGACGTAAAAATAATTGAACTGAAATACCGTGAAACAGGCTATAGCACCGAGTTTTCGGGAATTTTCGAATGCGAGAACGAAGTATTTAACACGCTCTGGCAAAAATCGCTTCGCACTCTTTACGTTACAATGCGTGATAATTTTATGGACTGTCCCGACAGGGAAAGAGCCCAATGGTGGGGCGACGTGACTAACGAAATGGCGATGTCAATGTATGCGCTCGATGCCAATTCCTACCTGCTCTATCAAAAGGGCGTTGCTTCAATGCTCGGCCATATTGACGAAAAGACAAACGTGTTGCAGACCGTTGTTCCCATAGGCGACGAGCTATTCGAGCTTCCCGTTCAGCAGCTTGCGGGAATTTGCGGCTTTTTAACATATTATTTATACACGGGCGACAAGGATTTTCTTGAAAGAGTTTATGACGCTTCGGTAAACTACATTAACCTCTGGACAATCGGCGAAAACGGACTTGTTATTCACCGTGAAGGCTCATGGGACTGGATGGACTGGGGAAGCAAGGCGGACACAGTCGCTATTGAAAACGCCTGGTATTACTATGCGCTGTCTTCATTGAAAAATATCGCTGATATACTTAATAAGGACAGCTCCGATTTAACCAAAAAAATGGGTAAAATCGAAGTCGGTTACGAGTCGCTTTGGACTGAAAACGGCTATAAAAGCGACGGCGTTAAAAAACCCGACGACAGAGCGAACGCCCTCGCCGTGCTTTCGGGTCTTGCCGAAAAGGATAAATACGAAATAATTACCTCGGTTTTAACAAGCACCGAAAACTCAAGTCCGTATATGGAATACTATGTTCTCGAAGCGCTTTGCCGGATGGAAAAATTCGACGAGGCAAAAAACAGAATGATTAATCGTTATCGGAATATGATTAACGAGGATTACTCAACCCTTTGGGAAAAATGGACCGAATACACGGGTACGCGTAATCACGCCTGGTCAGGCGGGCCGCTTGTAATAATGAGCAAGTATTTCGCAGGCATAAGACCGACAGAAGCGGGTTATTCTGAATTTGTTATAAAGCCTCAATTGACCGTGGACGACACGGTTAAATGCGTTGTTCCGTCGGTTAAGGGTTATATAGACGTAACCGAAATAAAAAACGGAAACGAATTTTCTATTGACGCTTCGGTTCCCGAAAACACGACTGCGCTGATTTATCTTCCCTTTGAAGAGGGACAGACGGTTAAATTAAACGGAAGCGTTATTTACGGAAACGGCGGTTTTAAAGGCTTTGACGGCGTTTCATTTGTCGAAGAAGAAAACGGCTTCGCGGTCTTTTCGGTTAAAGCAGAAAAACAGGTAAGCCTTAGTTTTGAAGCAACAAACTGATAATGTATTCTGAAAAAAAGCAGGATTGAAAACAAATTCAATTCTGCTTTTTATTTTTTTACTGTTTAACCCTGAATTTTTGAAGATGTCTTTTTTACAGCCGTTTCGTTTAAAACGAACAAAAGTATAAGAAAAGCGATTAAAACAAACGGAAAGATTTTAAAGGTTATGCCCGTAGCGGCGTATCCGAATAACAACTGTGAAACGAAACCCGTAGCGTACGCTCCGCCCATGTGAAAGCCCGTAATATCCGCCGAATACTTTATGCCGAATCTTGACGGAACGGCGTGAAGAACGCTCGGAAAAATCGGCCCGAAACCCATTCCTATAAGGATAAAGCCTATAAGCGAAATACTGCCGAACGGCAAAAGAATTATAAGCATACCGAAAGCCGAAACCAGAATTCCGAGACGAATCATTTTATCATCGCCGAGCTTGTCCGAAACAAAGCCCGAAATAATTCTTCCGAGCATTATTCCGCAGAAATAAACTGAAATCCACCTTGCCGCAACGTCTGCTCCGAGTGAATAGACGTTGACTATGTATGACGCTCCCCAGGTGCCGACTGTGAACTCCATTGAGCAATAAAAGCCCAGAGCGGCTATGCTCGGAATCAATCCCCTGAAAGCGAAGATGTTTACTTTTTCTTTTTCCTCTTCGCCCGCTTCAGCGGTTCGTTTTATCGTGTCGTGCTTCGTCCACTTCGGAAGCATTACCGCAACGCCAAGAGCTATACAAAGCTGAATTAAAGCAATTACCCTGTAACCGTTTCGCCAGTTTCCGTATTCTCCGCCGAGAAAAGCCGACATAATAATCGGGCTGAGAGTTACCCCTATTCCCCAGAAAGCGTGAAGCCAGGACATATGCCTCGCCTTGAAATGAAGGGAAACATAATTGTTAAGCCCCGTGTCAATTGCGCCCGCGCCGTAGCTTAAAACAACGGTGCAGCACATCATCACCCAGATATTAGGCGCAAAGCTTATTCCGACAAGCCCCGCCGCCGTCATAAGTATTGAAACAAAGGTTACCTTGGGCGTGCCGAATTTACGAAGAACAACTCCGGCAAGAAAGCTTGACCCGCCCGAGCAGACGCCCGTGATTATGCTGTAAAGCGAGGCGAACGATTCGTGAACGCCGAACTCGTTATGAACCACAGGCCAGGCTACGCCGAAAACGCTGTCGGGAAGCCCCAGTGAAATAAATACAACATAAATAATTACAAGAATTGAAACCATACTCTTCTCCCGAATGATTATATTTCAAAGGTGTGTTTACCGCTTTTAAGAAGCTCGGTTTTTCCGTTAGGAAGGACGAGCGAAGCAGTTGTATTTGAGGGGATTTCAAAATTAAAAACGGTTTTTCCGTCCTTCTTTTCCCACTCCGACGTTATTCTTCCGTAGGGCGAGTTGTAGTCCGCCTTGGCAAAGGTCAGCGTTCCGCCGGGTTGAGGTTTAAGAATAAAACTGTTTTCACCGCTGATTCTTATTCCGCAGACCGTGTCGTACAGAAAAGCGCAGACAGCACCCGGAGAATAATGATTCATTGAATGGGTTAACGGATGATTGTTTTCATCATACATTATGTAGTTTTCCCATATTGTCGTAGCTCCGCCCTCAACCATAGCAAGCCAGCCCGGAGCCTTCGTGTTTTCGAGCATACGGTAAGCGGTTTCGAGATAGCCGTATTCTGTAAGAACTTCAAGCACAAAAGGCGTTGAAAGGAAGCCCGTGCCGACTGTGTAATCTCTTTTTACCGCGCTTTCGTTAAGGTCCTTTGCAACCGATTTTGCCGTTTCGCCGTCAAGAAGACCGAGCGCGAGAGAACGTACCATGGGCGCCTGTCTTGGAGCCGCAATATGCCCGTCCTTAACGAAATAGTAATTATACGCTTCCTTTGCTTTCAAAGAAACTTCTTCAAATTCTTCCGCTTCGCTTACCATTCCGATTTCACGAAGCATCTCGGAAAGAAGCCCCATTGTATAGTGAAGATAAGCAGTCGTCAGCTCGGGCTTCGGCAAATACATTTCGGATATAAAATCAATATCGGGCTCGCACCATTCGCCCCAATGGTAACCGCTTTCGACAACATAGTTTTCATAGGGCGAAGCGGGAACGTAATATTTGATTTTTTCGCTGTCGCCCTCCGAGAGAACACGTTTCTTTTCCTCTTTATCGGCGGCGGCTTTTTTTGTGAAATTACCCCAGCCGAGAATTAAATCGAGATTATCGGTTATAAAGCTTTTGTCCCCGTAGATTTTCCACATTCTGTAGGGAACAATTACTGCCGCGTCGCCCCAGCCGGCAGCGTTATGCATTTCCCATGTATCCTCTTTCGGATTGGGCGACGGAGAAATATTCAGCACCCTGCCGTCACCGTGCTGACAGTCTCTGACGTCACGGAGCCATTTTCTGAAAAATGCCGCAGAATCGCAAAGATAGGCGGCTGTTGTAGAGAAAACCTGCGCGTCGCCGTCCCAACCGCTTTTTTCACGGGTCGGGCAATCCGTCGGCACGTCAATAAAATTCGATTTTAAACTCCACAAAGCGTTTTCGTGGTATTTATTGATTTTTTCGTTTGAACAGGAAAACGAACCCGTAAAATCAAGCTTTGAATATATGGCAACCGCCTCGAAATCATCGGGATTAACCTCGTCAAGTCCCTCAACAAGAGCGTAACGGAAACCCGAATAAAAGCCCTCGGGTTCAAAAGCCTGTTCACTGCCGTCACAGATAAAAACAATTTCCTGAAGTATTTCGGGGTAGCCTTCATCAACCTCAAGCGTAGCCCTGCTGAATTCGCCGTTATCAAGAGTTTCAGTCAGACGTAGCCTTATTTTCTGTCCTCTCTCCCCTTTTATGCGAAAGCGGACATACCCTGCAAGATTCTGTGAAAAATCGAGGATTTTCTGACCCGACGGCGAAATCAGGATCTTAGCGGCAAAATGCTCAAACTCACCGATTCCGTCAATCTCGGAAGCAGTCGGAACAACGTTGTAATCAGTAACAACCGCCTTTTTTGAGTAAGTGGGGATAAGACGCGAATCATATATTTCGCCGTCCTTTAAATCGGCGTATCTTACAGGCCCGTCATTACTCCAACCGAAGCTTTCGTCGGTAATAACCGTTTCCCTTCTGCCGTCCTCATATTCAATTTCAAGCTGAGCGAGAAGCTTTCTTTGGTTTCCGTATCGGTTATGCTCGTTTGAGAAACCGAGCTTGCCCATATACCAGCCGTCCGTCAAAGTAAACGTAAGGCTGTTGTTTTCCTTAAGAATTTCGGTTACGTCATAGGTCTGATAATGAACTCTCTGAGCATATTCGGTAGTTCCCGGGGCAAGCACGCCGGAAAGGCGGATTTTATTGACATAGGCTGTGTAAGTACCCAGAGCGGTGGCATAAAGCCTCGCCCTTTTCACCTTACCGTTAAGGCTGAACTCCTTTTTAAAGTAATCCGCAGCAAGCCGTTCGCCGTTTGAAACAAGTCCGCACGTTATCCACTGCGCAGTCCAATCCTTTTGAAAAAGTCCCGTTTCAAACCACGCTGTTTCGGATTGTTCGGAAACGCCGTTTTCATCCCACACCGTAACGCTCCAGAAATAACGCTCACGGCTTAAAAGCGGGAAATCGGCAATACAGTTCATTCTTGACGACAGCGTTTTTTCACTGTTGAAAACCGTTTCGTTCCCGCTGTTCCGCACCGTCAGATAATAGGCGGTCTGAGTAACACCGCCCTCGTCGTTCCAGGTAAAGCGAAGCTGTTTTTCGTCAATTCCCAAGGGATTGTTTCTGTGATTAAGCTGAAGCCTTACAGGTTTCATCGGTCCTGTCCCCCTTTAAAAAGCTGTCTTTATTCTATCACAACGAAATACCCGTGACAAGCGTATAATATTCTTTGGTTTCGGGAAACAGGTTTTCTTTATAATTATCAATTCATAAGCGTTGAAGTCCGGGATTTTTTATGATAAAATATATTAAATAAACTGCGGAGGTTGAAGCTTATGGATTTTAATGACGCTGTTAAGAAATACAATCAGAATCCCACTGACGAAAATCTGTATTCGGTAGCAAGTGAGCTTTGTTCTCAACTGAAAGCCGGAGAAAAGCTGCATATGCTTTCGGGTCAGCGTTTCTTTGCCCGCAACGGCTTTGACCTCATAACAAAGGGTCAGAAATATAACTGTCGTCCGTGCTTGAGCGGCGGCGTTAAAAGACTCGGTATTCCAAAGGTCGCCTTTTCGGACGGACCGAGAGGAGTTGTAATGGGAAACAGTACCTGTTTTCCTGTTTCAATGGCAAGAGGCGCATCCTTTAACGAGGAGCTTGAATACGAAATCGGTTCGGCAATCGCCGACGAGGTCGTATCTCAGGGAGGAAACTATTTCGCAGGAATTTGCATAAATCTTCTACGCAATCCCCGCTGGGGAAGGGCTCAGGAAACCTACGGCGAGGACCCGTTTCTTCTTTCAAAAATGGGGGTTGCTCTTACAAAGGCGGTTCAGGATAAGGGTGTTATCGCCTGCCCTAAGCATTTTGCAGTAAACAGCATTGAAAACATACGCTTTGACGTCAATGTGCTTTCCGATGAAAAAACGCTTCACGAAGTCTATTTCCCGCATTTTAAAGCTTGTATCGACGCAGGAGCTATGTCAGTTATGGGAGCCTACAACCTGTTAAGAGGCGAGCATTGTTGCGAAAGTAAATATCTTCTAAAGGACGTGCTTCGAAATGAATGGGGCTTTACGGGCTTTACCATTTCCGACTTTCTAATGGGCGTAAGGAACGCGCCGAAAGCTTTGAAAGCGGGGCTTGATATCGAAATGCCTCAGATAATGCACTACGCAACCCTACCTCTTGATTTGAAACGGGGAAAGGTAACAATGGGTGATGTTGACGCTTCGGTTCAGAGTATTCTCAGAGGACTTATAAAAATAACACCTAAAATAAAGGAGACGCCGAAATCGGTTATAGCGTGTAAAAAGCACACTGAGCTTTCAAAAAGAGCAGCTGTCGAGGGAACGGTGCTTCTTAAAAACGACGGCGTTCTTCCCCTTGAAAAAGGTAAAAAAATCGGTCTTATCGGAAGATATGCAAATAAAGTCAACGTCGGCGACCACGGCTCAAGCTCGGTTTTTGCGCCGTATACGGTTACGCCTTATGAGGGATTTTGCAATCTTTACGGAAAAGAAAACGTCGTTCTTTGCGAGGGCACGTCAATTTCTGAAAAGACAAACCAATTGAAAGCTTGCGACGCAGTTGTCGTTTGCGTCGGAAGCGACTACAGGCAAGAGGGCGAAAACCTTGCCAATTTCTCAAAGAGCGATAAAACAACCCAGAAGGCTATGGGCGGAGACAGATATTCGCTTCGCATTCCCGAAAACGAGGTTGAGCTTATCCATAGCGCCTGCAAGACATTTGACAGAGTAATAGTCAATATTATCGGCGGAAGCGCATATATAATCGAAGAGTGGAAAAACGAAGCGAACGCGATTCTTCATTCGTTCTACAGCGGAATGGAGGGCGGAAACGCTCTTGCCGAGCTGATTTCTGGCAAGGAAAATCCGTCCGGTCATCTTCCGTTCACTATTGCCGAAAATGAGAACGATTATCCCGATTTTCTCTTCCCGAGTTCAAAGACAAGAGATATAACCTACGGCTATTATCACGGCTACACCCTGCTCGACAAGGAGAACAAGAAGGCGGCGTACCCGTTCGGCTTCGGTCTTTCATATACTCACTTCGATTATTCCGATATTTCCGCTAAAGATTCAGGCGATACAGTTGAAATTACGCTGAAAATAAAGAACGCGGGAGAATATGACGGGAAAACCGTTGTTCAGGTTTACGCAGGCGCCGACGGCAATCATCCCGTAAAGCTTCTCAAGGGCTTTAAAAAGCTGTTTGTCAAATCGGGCGAAATAATTGAAGCTTCGGTTATTATTAATAAGAACGACTTGAAATTCTATAATCCCGACAAAAAGGAATGGTATCTTGAAGACGGTTATACGTTCTATATTGGTCAGGACAGCGAAAACGTAAAGGCGGTGAAGTTATGAGCTTCTTTATCGGAATTGACCTCGGAACCTCGGCGGTCAAAATGCTTCTCATTAACGAAAGCGGTGAAATCCTTAAAACCGTTTCAAAGGAATACCCCTTATATTTTCCAAAGCCGAACTGGTCCGAGCAAAATCCCGAGGACTGGTGGAAAGCCGTTTGCGAAGGGCTTGAACAGCTGACCGACGGATTAAACAAAGCCGATATTAAGGGCATAGGCGTCGGCGGTCAGATGCACGGGCTTGTTATGCTTGACGAAAACGGCAGTGTAATCCGTCCCGCTATTCTCTGGAACGACACGAGAACGGGCAAACAGACGGACTATCTGAACAACGTCATAGGGAAAGAAAGGCTTCAGCAGTTAACGGGTAATATCGCCTTTGCAGGCTTTACCGCCCCGAAAATACTGTGGGTTAAGGAAAACGAGCCTGAAGCTTTTAAACAGTGCCGAAAAATCTGTCTTCCGAAGGACTATATCAACTATAAGCTGACGGGTGTTTTTGCTACTGATGTCAGCGACGCTTCGGGCACGCTTTACTTTGACGTTAAAAACCGAAAATGGTCCGAGGAGATGCTCGGTATTATCGGTATTGACGTCAGCTTTTTACCTAAGGTTTTTGAAAGCTATGAGGTTATAGGCAAAACAGAATTATTCGGGCTTGACTGCCCCGTTATAGCAGGCGCGGGCGATAACGCCGCCGCGGCTGTCGGCACGAACACCCTGTCCGAGGGGCTTTGTAACATTTCTCTCGGCACAAGCGGAACAGTTTTCGTTCCTACCGATAATTTTGTTTTCACAAAAAATCCCGCGCTTCATTCCTTCTGTCACGCCAACGGAAAATACCATCTCATGGGCTGTATTCTCTCAGCCGCAAGCTGTAATAAATGGCTTAACGAAACGGTATTTGAAGCAGAATATAACGTAGGCGGCGACGACCTCGGCGCCCCGCAAACCGAATTATACTTTCTTCCGTATCTCTCCGGTGAGCGCTGTCCTCACAACGACCCTTACGTTAAGGGCGCTTTCATAGGGCTTACTCACGCGACAAAAAGAGAGGATATGCAACGGTCGGTATTCGAGGGAGTTTCTTTCGCAATTAAGGACTGTATTTCCCTTTGCCAGAACAATATAAAAACAGCTACCGTTTGCGGCGGAGGAACAAAAAGCAAAGCCCTGATGCAAATTCTTTCGGATATTCTCAATATCGAACTGTCCGTAATAGACAACGAGGGTCCAGCCTTCGGCGGAGCGCTTCTTGCGGCGGGAATTAAAAAAACACCGCTTATAAAATATACTGTTTCGCCCGACAGAGCTTTGAACGAAATATACGAAAAGAAATATAAGAAATATAAAACGCTGTATCCCGCTTTAAAGGATTTTTACAAGGAGGACTAAAAAATGAAAAACATACCCAACGTAAAGCTCGGCATAATCGCCGTAAGCCGCGACTGTTTTCCGATTGAATTATCGGTCAGAAGACGAGAGGCAATCGTAAAAGCGTATGACGGAGAAATATACGAATGTCCCGTAACCGTTGAAAACGAAATGGATATGCTTCTCGCAGTCGAGGACGTAAAAAAAGCCGAATGTAACGCGCTCGTCGTATTTTTAGGAAACTTCGGGCCCGAAACACCCGAAACCCTTATCGCAAAATACTTTGACGGACCCGTTATGTTTGTCGCCGCCGCAGAGGGCGACGGAGACCTTATCAACGGCAGAGGCGACGCGTACTGCGGAATGCTCAATTGCTCATACAACCTCGCCATGCGTCATCTTAAAGGCTATATTCCGTCCTATCCCGTAGGAACTGCTGACGATATTTCAAAAATGATTTCGGATTTTGTTCCCGTTGCGAGAGCCGTAATAGGAGTTAAAAGCCTTAAAATCATCACCTTCGGTCCGCGTCCTCAGGATTTCTTTGCCTGCAACGCGCCGATAAAGGGCTTATACGAGTTAGGTGTTGAAATCGAAGAAAACAGCGAGCTTGACCTTCTTGTTTCATATAAGTCCCACGAGAACGACTCCCGTATTCCCGCCGTTTGCGAGGATATGGCAAATGAGCTTGGCGTCAAGGGAAACAATTATCCCGAAATGCTTCCCAGAATGGCTCAGTTTGAACTGACCCTGCTTGATTGGGCTGAAAGCCACAAGGGAGCAAGAGAATATGTCGCCTTCGCCGACAAGTGCTGGCCCGCATTCCCCGAGCAGTTCGGCTTTGAGCCGTGCTACGTCAATTCAAGGCTCGCTTCAAGGGGAATACCCGTTTCGTGCGAGGTTGATATTTACGGCGCTCTTTCGGAATATATCGGAGCCTGCGTTTCGGCTGACGCAGTAACTCTTCTTGACATAAACAACTCTGTTCCCGCTTCGCTTTATGAAAAGGAAATCAGGGGCAAAACCTCCTATGCTCTGACGGATACTTTTATGGCGTTCCATTGCGGAAATACGCCGAGCTGTAAGATGTGCGCCGACAGAGCGGTTAAATACCAGCTTATTCAGCACAGACTCCTTGAGCCCGCAGGAAGCGAGCCTGATTTCACAAGAGGCACTCTTGAGGGAGATATAGCCGCAGGCGATATTACCTTTTTCAGACTTCAGTGCGACAGCGAGGGCGTTCTTCGCTCGTATATAGCCGAGGGCGAGGTTCTTGACGTGCCGACAGGCTCATTCGGAGGAATCGGTATTTTCGCTATTTCCGAAATGGGAAGATTTTACCGTCACGTGCTTATTGAAAAGCATTTCCCGCATCACGGCGCGGTTGCCTTCGGTCACTACGGCAAGTCGCTTTATGAGGTTTTCCGTTTCTTAGGAATCGGCGATATAGAATATAATAGACGGAAGTCGCTTCCCTACCCGACTGAAAACCCGTTCGGAGAATAAATATTTTCCGTAATCCCATAATCAACTATTAAAGCACCTTGCTTTTGCAAGGTGCTTTAATTTTAGTTTTACTGCTTTTTATTTTCTTTTTAAAGAAATAATCACTATTTCAAACGGATTAAGATTGAATTCAATTTTTTCACCGTATGAATAAGAGGCTTTCGCTCTTTCTTTGTTACCGAAAACGCATTTAACTTCAAACTCGGCGTTTTCACAGCGACAACCTGTCATACCGTCAAGCGAAAGGCTGAATTCTGTTCCTTTGTCGGACGGATTTCTTACGGCAATAATTCCCCTGCCGTCGGGTGTGAAAGAGCAGTAGGCGTAGGCGTTATTTTTTTCGGGGTCGGAGCCTGCAAAAACGGCGTTTTTAAGAATTTCGTAATTATTCTTTTGCCAGTTAATGACCTTACTTAAAATCTCCCATTTTTTATCGCTCATCATAGAACAGCTTAAATGAAGCTCGTTGAGGCTCTGTCCCCGGCAGGCGTTAAACATAAGGTATTTTTCAAACTCGCCGTCACTGTATGAAACACCGGCGCTTTTTCCGTAAATCGGCTCGTGATTGTAAATATATCGCAAGGGCGTGAAAATCTTTCTATTCACAACAAAATCATAATATCTCGAATCACGGTAGGTTATTTCCTCATCAGCCTGACCCGACGTTTTATAAGCGGAGGAAAAACCTATGTCGCCGCTGTTCTGAAGCCAGAGCGAATTAACATATTGAAGCCACCAGGGCGACGGATTGACATAACAGGTCATATTTATAAAGAGTTCCTTTCCCTGAGAAGCCCTTAAGGAACGAAGCTCTTTAAAAACCTCAATCCAGCCCTCCCACATTTCGGTTACCGGATACATACCGTTGTTTCCGCCGACAATATGGTTATGCCTTTTTCTGTTGCAGGGCTTCAGGCAAAAGCCGTCAAGTTTAAGATAGCTCAAATCAAGCCGTAAAATATTTTCGCTTAAAAATTCCCTTACGTTTTTCTGATACGTTTTATCCGCAACGCAAATATCGCGGGAAACGGGATTAAAGGAACCGAACCTTTTTCTTTGAATACGCTTCGCAAAAGAAACGGTCTGATTATTATATCCCCCTCTCGGACCGAGCCACAGACCGAGAGACGAGCCTGTTTCCTTTGTCAGAGAGGAAACCTTTTCAAGCCTGTCGGGGAATTTTTCGTTAAAGCTCCAGAACGGCGCTTTATAGTCGTTCCATCCGTCGTCAACCGTGTATGCGTCGGGCGTCGGTACGCCGTGCCTTTCAAACGCCGCCGATACCTCGCTGAAGGTCTTTTCTATTTTCTTTTCCTCAATTCCGAGCATTCCGTCATACCAGCTGTTATACTGAAGGCGAAATCTGCACGGCAGGGCTATAGTGTCAATATAATCGGAAAATGCCGTCCGCACGTCACAAAAATTCTTGCTTTTACCGCCTCCTATTACGGTAGCGGGAGTTTTAAATGTATTCGGAAAGCTCTTTCCCGAGTAATAAACAATTTTTCCGACAGCATTTTTTATTCGGTTTTCGGTTGCGGGAAACTCGCTTCCGAAAAAGAAGCTGTCGGCAAAGAAGGGCTGACCTAACGAAATATGATAGCCGTCAATCAGAGCGCCGCCTATATTATCAGGCGTTGATTCGGTCGTTTCGGCGCCCGAAAAATCAACACATTCAAGAATTATATAATCGATTGTCCGTTCTTTTTTGTCGCTGAATTCTATCTGTTTTTTGAGTACAAGACCGCTTTCGTCCGAAAAATATCGGACAGAAGCTTTTAACCCGTTGTACTCTTCAAAGATAACCTCTAAATTCTCCTCGGAGCCTTTGATTTCCGAGACAGTAAGGTCATCTGAAAAAATCCTGCTCCCGTCGGTAAACGCAAATATAAACTCGGCGCCGTCCTTACCGAAAGCAAGCCTGTCGCCCGATAAAACGCCGCGGAGCCGTAAGGTATGAAGTTTTCCGTTCTCTGTTTCCAGATGTCTTTCAAGGGTTTTGTTTTTAACTTTATAAATCATATTATTACCGACCCGTTAATTATTGTAATTTCATTATATATCTTCGCTTGTAAATTATCAATAATAACAAATACCGCTTTAACGCCGTAATAAAGCGAAGAGCTTTTTCTGCGGTAATTCGCTTCGGGGTCCCTTTTTTTACGGTTAAAACCTGTTTTTATCAAAAAAAATGTGGTAATATTCTACTGTCAGTTGAATTGACTTGAAAACAGCGTTATTGAATTAACCTAAGCAAATCATATATAATCAAGGTGTAATCGAAAGAAAAAAGCAACTAAGGAGGATTATACTATGGAGTTGGGAAAGAAAATAAAACAGTTTCGTTTTAAGGCGGGTCTGACTCAGGAACAGTTGGCAGAAAAGCTCGACATCAGCCCGCAGTCTGTTTCAAAATGGGAGAACGCAGTTGCAATGCCCGATATTACAGCTCTTCCGCTTTTAGCTGAAATCTTCGGTATAAGCATTGACGATTTGTTCGACCTGACCGCCGAACAGCGCCTTAACCGAATTGAAAACCGTATGGAATTTGAGGACGAGTTGCCGCAGGATGTTTTTATAGAGTATGAAGAATTTTTAAAGCAACAGCTTAACGACGGGAAGAATAAAAAGCGCGCTACCGAGCTTCTGGCTTATCTCTATTGGCACCGAATGGATACGTTTGCAAAAAAATCCGCCCGCTACGCTAAGGAGTCTATTCGCCGAAATCCCGACGAAAAGGAGTGCCAATGGTTGTTACAGAAAGCCGAGGGACATTTTGCGTGGGACTGGAACATTTCAAATCACACCTCAGCCATTGATTTTTATAAGGAAATTATAAAAGAAAATCCCGAAAGCAGGCTGTCATACTGCTATCTGCTTGACAACCTTATAGCAGACCGCAGGACAGACGAAGCCGAGCAGGCGCTCGAAAAAATGTCTGCGCTGAAGGATACAAGACCCGTTATAAATCAGGTTTACCGTGCGTATATAGCTCTTGCCCGTTTCGATGAAAAAACAGCCGACGGAATAATCGAAAATCTCACAAAAGAAAACCGTGACGATTCTGTATGCCTTTTTGAAGCGGCGCAGTACTACGCAGGAAAATGCGACTATGAAAAAGCGATAGACTATTATGAGCTTGCGTTTGAAAGGGAGCCGAGAAAGCCCCGCTTTACCGATGAGCTTATGGGTATAGCCGATATATATCAGATTACGGGCAATTACAGTAAAGCCGCCGAAACCTATGGCAGAATGATTGACCTGCTTGAGAACGAATGGGGAATGACGGAAGAAACAGCCCTTAAAGAAGCTAAGGACAAAAAGGCGTTCTTACTTTCCAAAGTAAAATAAAAGATTTAAGCACCCTGCGAAAGCAAGGTGCTTTTTATTCAGTTATTTCAACTTATTTATCATTGTTAAAAGCTCGGTATAAAAATCCCTTATGGCATTTCTTTTTGTAATACCGAAATATCCTATATTTACCCTTTGCTGACCGAATTTGCATAAATACTTCTCATTTTTTCATCGTCAAAATGTCCGTCAAGAAACTCCTCATATACATTATTCGCTTTAATGCCGTTCTGTCGACGATTCATTCTTATAGCCGCCGACGCGGACAAAAAGGAGTCGATTAAGAAGAAAGCCAGAAACGCATATATCAGATATTTTTCAAAGGGAATATGAATTTTATCAAATATTTTTGAAAGCGTAGGAATAACCGCCTTTACCCACGCTACGCCGAGAAATCCCCAGAAAACCGAGTACAAAAGGCATACTCTTCCGTTTATATTCAGCGGAAGATGGCTGTAATCCCAAGCCACCGAATGGAAAAAGGTTTCCTGTCCCCAGGAGCATATGTATTCCACAAGCGTTCCGCTTAAAAAAGAAATCAGAAAGATTTTCCATAAGGGCGATTTTTCAAAATTCACCAGCAAGAGAGTCAACAACACGGCGCCCATTCCGTATGCGACGCTTAGATGTCCTAAAACAAGCGATTTTCTGCTCTCAATATATCCGTTTTTAATCAGACACCAAACGGTTTCTACGGCGTATCCGAGATAACACCCTGCAATAAAAATCCAGACATACTGAAAAAAGCTGTATTTACAAATTGACCTAATATTTTCCATCCTTTTCACCCTACCATAAAATACATTTTTAATATAAGTCTTAAAATTTGACTAATACTCGGTTGTGTATTATAATACAGTTGTAAACATCAAGTCAATTGCCAGATTTGAGCGGATTATGTATTACTACACAAAGAAAGGAAAACTGTAACATATGTCCGAAGACAGACGAATAAGAAAAACAAAAAGCAACATAAAAAGCTCTTTAATCGAGCTGTTAAAGGATAAACCTATTAACAATATTTCCGTAACCGAATTAACCGAGCTTGCGGACATAAGCCGAAAAACATTTTATCTTCATTACAACTCTATCTATGAAGCAAAAGAGGATATTGACAACGATCTTATAACTCAGCTTAACGAGATTATTTCTTCAATATCCAAGGAATCCCATTCTCTTAACACCTACGATATTTATTCGTTTTTTAAGCAGGTAAACAAAATAACCGAAAATCACTCCGAGCTTGTTTCATATTTTATCTCGAACACAAAGCAATCGTCGCTGTATATGAAAGTCAAACAAATTCTTAAAGACTCAATTCTCGAATGGGTTAATCGGAACAGCAACAATCCCGTATATAACGACTACCTTGCCGAATTTGTTGTAAGCGGCGTTCTCTCAACCTATGTTCAATGGAACAACCGAAACAAGGATATACCGGACAACGAATTGAACGATATGCTCACGAAGCTCTGCTCGGCAGCAAAGGAGTTAGTTAAATAAACCGCATAAAAGAAATTCAACCTATACTCGGATAAACAAAAACCCTGTTCAAATTATTTATGAAAAACTATTGACAAATAAAAAAAGCGGGTGTAACATTATCACATAAGTAAATGAAGGCAAAGGCGTCTTTGGTGCTTTAGGTACCGAAGACGCCTTTTTTACTTATTATTTCAGCGAAACAGTTTAATTTCATACTACACAGGGCAAGGGCGTCATTGGTGGAAACATCAATGGTGCCCTTCACTCTTTTTTAGGAGGAATTTATATGGTAAAAGAAATCCCGATAATAGCGAGAATGGTTATTATCAACGAAAAGTTTGAGGATGAGGAATTCATCAGAACCGAAGAACAACTTTACAATTATTCAGGCTCGGAGGAAAACTGCGAATACTGTCTTAACACTACTGCTTGGGATTAGGTGATAAAAATGACAAAGTATATTTTCGTAACGGGCGGCGTTGTTTCGGGGCTCGGAAAAGGTATCACCGCCGCTTCACTCGGCAGACTGTTGAAATCAAGAGGACTAAAGGTAGCCGCGCAGAAGCTTGACCCTTATATAAACGTTGACCCGGGCACAATGAGTCCGTTTCAGCACGGCGAGGTTTATGTCACCGAGGACGGCGCGGAAACCGACCTGGACCTCGGTCACTACGAGAGATTTATTGACGAGGACCTGAACAAATACTCAAATCTTACCACGGGAAAGGTTTACTGGAATGTTCTCAACAAAGAGCGTCGGGGCGAATACTTAGGCTCGACCGTTCAGGTTATTCCGCACATCACAAACGAGATAAAGGATTTTATTTATCGGGTCGGCAAAAAGACAAATGCAGACGTTGTAATTACTGAAATCGGCGGGACCATAGGCGATATTGAGTCTCAGCCGTTTATTGAAGCAATAAGACAGATTTCTCTTGAGGTAGGCAGGGAAAACAGCCTGTTTATCCACGTCACGCTTGTCCCCTATCTTCACGGAAGCGAGGAGCATAAATCCAAGCCTACTCAGCACTCCGTAAAGGAGCTTCAGGGAATGGGCGTTGCGCCGAATATCATTGTGCTTCGCTGCGACGAGCCGCTGGAAGAATCAATCTTTAAAAAGATTTCGCTTTTCTGTAACGTCAAGGACGACTGCGTTATCGAAAACATAACGCTTCCGAATCTTTACGAAGCGCCGCTTATGCTTGAAAAATCGCATTTTTCAGAAATTGTCTGCCGTGAACTCGGGCTTGAAACCGATGAACCCGATTTAACCGAATGGGAACATATGGTCGAAAAAATCAAATCAAGACCGTACACGGTCAATATCGGTCTTGTGGGAAAATATGTCGAACTTCACGACGCTTATCTTTCTGTCGCCGAGGCGTTAAGGCACGCAGGTTATTTTCATAACACCCATATTAAAATCCGCTGGATTGATTCTGAAGAAATCACAAAGGAGAATGTCGGCGAAATGCTTTCGGGACTTGACGGAATTATCGTCCCCGGCGGCTTCGGAAACAGAGGCATTGAGGGAATGATTCTTTCGGCAAATTACGCAAGAGAAAACAAAATTCCCTACTTTGGAATCTGTCTTGGAATGCAGATTGCGGTAATTGAATATGCAAGAAATGTTTTGGGCTTGGCTGACGCAAATTCGGGCGAATTTGACGAAAACTGTAAAAATAAAGTAATCGACTTTATGCCCGGTCAAAGCGACGAAATTGACAAGGGCGGAACATTAAGACTCGGCGCATATCCGTGCGTACTGAAAAACGGAACTGTCATTCATTCGCTCTATGAGAAAGACGAAATCAGCGAACGCCACCGTCACCGCTACGAATTTAACAACGACTATCGGGAGGCGTTTACGGAAAACGGGTTAACGTTAAGCGGTATTTCGCCCGACGGACTTCTTGTCGAAACAGTCGAATTAAGTGACAGACATTTTTACATAGGCGTACAGTATCATCCCGAATTCAAGTCAAGACCGAATAAGCCGCATCCCCTTTTCAAGGGCTTTATCGGTGCGGCAAAGGAAAAATCAAAGGCACAGGAGTAAAAAATGAAATTTACAAAAATGCACGGGCTTGGAAACGATTATCTTTATGTATTCGGCGCTGTTCCCGAAAATATCAGAGAGCTTTGTATTAAGCTATCCGACAGACATTTCGGCGCAGGCTCAGACGGAATGATTTTCATTTCACCTTCCGAAAAGGCAGATTTCAAAATGCGTATTTTCAATGCAGACGGAAGCGAGGCAAAAATGTGCGGAAACGGCATAAGATGCGTAGGAAAATACGTTTATGATAAAGGCTACACCCGTAAAACCGAGATAACCGTAGAAACGCTTTCGGGAATTAAAACGCTCGCTCTTACCGTTTCCGACGGAAAGGTTACCGAAGCGACCGTCGAAATGGGAAAAGCAATTGTTTCAGACAAAATGAATATTGAAATTGACGGCGGACTGCTTTTGTTCATACCCGTTTCAGTAGGTAATCCCCACGCCGTTTTCTTTACCGACAATATCAACGGAATACAGCTTGAAAAAATCGGTCCCGAAATAGAGCATAATCCCTTGTTCCCCGACGGAGTAAACGCCGAATTTGTCGAGGTTATTTCACAGGAAAAAATCAGAATGAGAGTCTGGGAGCGCGGAAGCGGGATAACGCTTGCCTGCGGAACAGGCTCGTGCGCTTCGGTCGCGGCTTGCGTTAAGGAGGGCATTTGCAAGCCTGATACACCCGTTACGGTGGTCCTTGACGGCGGAGAACTGAAAATCACTGTTTCAGATGACTTTTCAGTTAAAATGACGGGATCCGCCGAAACAGTTTACGAAGGAGAAAGCGTGATATGTTAAAACCTAATCCGAACTATGCTTCGCTTAATGAATCGTATCTTTTTTACAATATTGCTCAAAAGGTCAGGGAGTATCAGATAAATAATCCCGATAAAAAACTGTTACACCTGGGCATAGGTGATGTTTCACTCCCCCTTTGCAAAGCCGTTATAACCGAACTTCACAACGCCGTAAACGAGCAGGCGTCAAAGGACACATTTCACGGCTATATGCCCGAATGCGGCGCGCCGTTTTTAAGAGAAGCTATATCCGATTATTACAAGGGAAGAAATATTGAAATTGAACCCGACGAGGTTTTTGTTTCAAGCGGAGCGAGCGACGAGCTGGGCGATATTCAGGACTTATTTGACAAAAGCAGCTCCGCGCTCATAATTGAGCCCGCCTACCCTGCTTATGTTGACGCAAATATTATGGCAGGAAGAAAAATAATCCATTTTCCGTCAGGCGAAAATGACGGTTTCGCCCCCTATCCCGACGAAAAGATAAAAGCCGATATTATTTATATCTGCTCGCCTAACAATCCCACGGGCGCAGTTTTCACAAAGGAAAAGCTCGCCGCCTGGGTTGAATATGCAAATAAAAACGGCTCCGTTATCCTTTTTGATGCGGCGTATGAAGCCTTTATTGAGAATGAGGATATTCCTCACAGTATTTTTGAAATCGACGGTGCAAAGGAATGTGCGATTGAAATCTGCTCGCTTTCAAAAACCGCAGGCTTCACGGGGACAAGGCTCGGCTACACGGTTATTCCGAAAAACCTTGAACGGAACAAAATGAATCTAAACTCAATGTGGATAAGAAACCGCACCACCAAAACAAACGGCGTTTCATATATCATTCAGAAGGGCGCTTCGGCTGTTTTTACACCAGAGGGTCAGAAGCAGATTAGAGAAAACCTCAACGTATATAAGAAAAACGCGAAAATTCTTGCCGAAGCGTTTGACAGTGTCGGTCTTTGGTACTGCGGCGGAAAAAATGCCCCCTATCTTTTTGTAAAATGTCCCGAAAACAAAACAAGTTGGGAGTTTTTCGATTATCTTCTGAATGAGCATCAGATTATTGGCACGCCCGGTATCGGCTTCGGGCAAAACGTCGACGCTTATTTTCGTTTTACATCCTTCGGAAGCGAGGAGGAAACCGCACTCGCCGCCGAAAGAATTAAGAATATGTGAGGAGGAAAAAGCATAACATAATTCTTTTATAACCGCTCTACACTTATAAAAACGGCTCCGACTTACGTTATATGTCGGAGCCTTTATTTTCCTTTGCCTGTCTTCTTTAGGCTGACAATCACTCATTGACAGCAAAAACCGAATAAAGTATAATCAAGCCGAAAGCATAACGCGAATCCCCTTCTATCGGCTTTTTAATGAATATAAGGGAAATGATGAAATGAAAAAGAGCGAAGGCGCGCAATCCTTAAAAGTGAATAATTGGTTTAAGAGCATAGCGTTCAGCAGTGAAAGCATGAGCCTGAAAAACGTTCGCCTTTCAAGATTTTGCTATTTTATGGCATATTCATTTGAGCTTATTCTTTATTCTCTTCGCAGTCATTTTATGCCAATAGAGACAGAATATTTCGGTATTTCGGGGACCATGTTCGTTACCGCCGCTTACGGTCTTGCGTCGCTTATTGTGATGCTTTTGTGGTCGCCGAATTTCAAACCGCTTATTCGTATCAGTGTTCTGATTACTGTAATCGGTTTTGTGCCGTTTGCGCTTTTACCGGTCGGGAATTTACGCTTTGTTTTTGCAATGATTGCTTTTATCGGACTCGGCGGCGCAGTAACAAGCGCAAGGTGCGGCTACGCCTTTGCGGTAAACAATGTTGAGCGGCTTGTCGGCATAGTAATAATGTATTTTGTGAACACATTTATAAGATATATTGATACCGATACTGCAAACGCTCTTTTGTGGGCAAAGATACTTCCTGTTTTAGTTATGGCAGCTATGTGCGTATGCCTTCTTATGTTTAAGGAGAATGACTTTGAAGTCAAGGAAAGCTCTGACGAAAAAGACACAAAGGGACTTTACTGGGCATTTGCATACTTCATCGGTTACTTTGTAATTGACGGGTATTTATGGGGAAATCTCGACAGTGACAACAGGGCAGAATACCGTTTCCTGTTTGCAGGACTTCTGATTTCGGGCGTATTGCTTTATGTCGGACTTAAAACCCTGCGGCTCAATGTGTGGCATATATGGAATATGTGCTTTGTGTTTTCCGTCACAATGGGACTTTTCACCGCATTTGGCAAGTCTGCCGTGTCATTCAATCTGATGCACCTTTTCTCGGGGCTTTCCGTAATCGGCTGGCCGCTTTGCATATATATGCTTGCCTGCGCCCAGAGGCGGTTTGCAAGCTATAAGCTGTTGAAAAAATGCACCGTGATTTTTGTCCTTGTTTCTCCGCTTTGCTATTTTTCCGATGATGTTTTTGAGGACTATTTCCCCGCGCTTGTGCCCTATGCAACACTTGTTGCGATCCTCGTTGTTGTTATCGGGTTACTTATTCTTTCGCCGTTCAGCTTTAAGTATCTTTTCTCATCCGAATGGATTGAGCAGATACATAATGACGATATGACGTTTATTATTGAAAAGGTTGAGCAGACGGACAGATTCGGTAAATACAATCTCACCCCGAGACAGAAGGAAATCGCAATTCTGCTTTTAGCCGCAAAAACAAGACGTCAGATAGCAGGTGAGCTCGGCGTGTCTGAGTCCACGGTTAAAAATCATACATCGGAGCTTTATAAAAAGCTCGGTATCAACAGCCGTATTGAGCTGTTCAGAATTTTCGGAATTGATGAGGAAAAATCCGAATAGACCGAAAAAAACAGTTGAATATCCCAAACCTACCCGAATGTCCTAATTGATATAGGACATTCTTTTTTATATTATTAAGGTGTAATGGTATATTAAACTCTGATACTATGAGGTGGGTTTATGAATAATTTCAGATTAAGAAAAATAATGGCAGTTGTCATTTGTCTTCTGTTTTTGTGCAATGTATTCACCGTGAATATCGTTGCGCTCGACGCGGTCAGCTACGTCGACGAAAACGGCGCTTCGCATTCCGTTACTGATTACACGGTTTTTACGGGCGGCAACAGTTACGTCACATTGAATGACGGCGTATATGTTGTTAACTCGAACATTTCGGTTTTCGGTGCGATTTATGTTTCGGGTAACGCAGATTTGATTCTCTGCGACGGATACACTCTTGAATCAAGGGACAGATTGGTTGTTAATCCCGGCGCAACGCTTAATATCTACGGTCAGTCGGCAGGTACCGGTACGCTTAAAGCAATATCCGCTTATCAGGTATATCAGTCAAACCGTTCAGACTCCATTAAGGTTAACGGTCAGCTTATTATTAACAGCGGTACCGTTAATGCGGTAGGCGAATATGAGCATACCGGCATTACCGGCTCGGGCGTTATCACAATCAACGGCGGTACGGTTACTGCAACGGGCGGCTCCAACGGCGCAGGTATCGGCGGCTCCTACAACGACAATAACGCCAGCGTTACCGGCTCGCTTATTATTAACGGCGGTACCGTTACGGCAACGGGCGGCCAGTATGGCGCAGGTATCGGCGGCGCAGGCAAAACAGGCACGGCAACGGGCGGCAGCTGGGGTACGATTGAAATCAACGGCGGTACGGTTACTGCTTCGAGCGGTCAGTACGCTGCGGCTATCGGCTGCGGTTATCCTACGGCGTGCGGCAATATTACAATTAACGGCGGTACTGTTACGGCAACGCCTCACGTTGACGCAAACGGCACCAAGGGTGAAGCTTTTGGTAAGTACGGCGTTTATATTACCGGCGGCGGACTGGAATACAGAGGATCGATAGGCACTGTTGAAATCAACGGCGGTAATATTACTGCTAACGGTTCCATCGGCGGTTCGTCAACCGTTCTTAACTGGACAAACCTCACCGACAGCGTTTACGCTGCGGAATACACCTCATCTGATATTTCGATTCTCAACGATTTTCAGGTCGGCACGCAGCCCGTATTTGCAACTCCCTACAATATTGCGGGTCAGACAATTCACGCCTATAACGGTCCTTATAACTATGTCAACCTTTTTGACGACGACGGTGTAACGCCTATCGCTTCGCCGATTAAGGTTATCCCGGGCGGTATTCCCGTCAAACCCGAAAATCCGACAAAAACAGGTTATACCTTTGTGCGCTGGGAACTGGGCGGCTCGGCATATAACTTCAATACGGCAGTATCAAGCGACATTGATGTTCTTGCAAAATGGGACCAGCACTATTCGGTTTCTTATATTGGTACGACCGGTGTTACTGAAACTCTTGCCGGAAATGAATACACCGAGATTTGTTCAACGAATCTTCCCACAACGCTTACAAACGGTTATTACGTAGTCGGCTCAGGCGCAACGTATAATACAAGAATTACAATCCAGGGAAGCGTCTCTATTATTCTTCGTGACGGATATACGCTCAATCTCAATAACGGCGGTATTCGTGTTGAGCAGGGTAACTATCTGCACATCTTCGGTCAGACAAACGGCTCGGGTAAACTTATTTGCTCATATCCCGGTGACGGTAATGCGGCAATCGGTTCAAACGCCAAGACAGACGCCAATACCACGGAAAAATCGGGTAACATTTTTATCTACGGCGGTGAGATAACGGCAACAGCTTCAAACTATGCCGCAGGTATCGGCGGCGGCCGATACTCGGCAGGCGGCTATATCACCCTTAACGGCGGCAAGGTTACCGCAAAAGGCGTTCAGGGCGCAGCAATAGGCGACGGATATATGGGCATCGGCACAAGAGTTGATATCACCGGCGGCACCGTTATTGCAACAGGCGGCGCATATTCGGCTGCTATCGGCGGCTCCAATGCTTCAAGAAGCGGAGTTTCGACCGTTAATATCAGCGGAGGTACTGTCACGGCAACTGCTTATTCATACACAAATTCAAGCACTCATGTTACCACAACTTATTACGGCATCGGCGCTCCCGATGCGAGCAAGGCAGTTGTAAATCTCGACTGGACTTCGTCGAACAGTTCGATTTTTGCCACAAATTACAATGCAAACACAATCAATTTCCAGAACAACTTTGTTCTTCAGGACACATACACAGTTGCCGATGTTGATAACATTGACGGCAACAGAATTGTTCCGTGCACGTCAAATGTCTATACCGTTGATTTCTATGACGAAACGGGCTCAACTCCTATTTATTCACAGATAAGAACAGTTGACGGTCAAACGGTTGCGAGACCGAACAATCCCACAAAGACAGGTTATAGATTTGTTGAATGGCGTCTTAACGGCGTTGCATTCGACTTCTCAACGCCCATTACTGCTAATACCGTTCTTCGCGCTCATTGGGTTGAGGGCGGCGATGTTCCCTACATTGACGCAGACGGCGTTTCACAGGTTAAAACGCAAGGCAGTTATGAATATATTGAAACCACCGGTGAAGCCGTTACGCTTTCAAGCGGCTGGTATGTTGTTTCAGGCGAAATCAGTCTTGCAAAAAGATTGGTTATAAGCGGAACAGTCAATATCATACTCAGTGACGGCTGTGTATTTGATGTTCCCAAGGGAATAACATGTACAGGTTCCAATACTCTGAATATTTACGCTCAGTCAGGCGGTACGGGCGAGCTCAACTGTAAGAGCCCTGACGCCAACAATGCGGCTATCGGCGGCGTGTCATACGCTGTTCCCGGTAATATCACAATTAACGGCGGCGTTATCAATGCAAAGGCTTCGACGTACGCGGCGGCTATCGGCGGCGGAAGCAATCACGGCGGCGGCAATATCACAATTAACGGCGGCGAGGTTAACGCTGCCGCGGGCACATATTCAGCGGCTGTCGGTTCGGCTTACAACAGCCAGAATTCAGGCGACAATACGGTAATTGTCATTAACGGCGGCAATGTTACAGCCACATCTTCAAGCGGAAGCGCCATCGGCGCGGGTTACTCGGCAGTCTTTGATTCAATTACAATCAACGGCGGTAATGTCAGCGCTGCTTCAAGCGGTTATCATGCCGGTATCGGAGGCAGGGCAAAGGATACATCCGCTCAGCCGATAGTCATTAACGGAGGTTATGTTTCGGCAGAGGGCGGTCGCAATTCCGCAGCCATAGGCGCAAGAGAAAACGTGCCGATGAAGGCAGTCACAATTAACGGCGGTACTGTTATTGCGGCTGCAGGTACAAACGGTACGGGAATCGGTGACTCGCCGACTTATTCGAATCAGGATTGTATTATTACACTTAACTGGACTTCGACCGAAGATACATATCGTTCGGACGGTTACACAGGTGTTGTGACATTTGCAAAGGATTTTATCCTTGACGGAACAACAACAGCGGCAACAGCCTCGAATATCAACGGCGCAACAATTATTCCCGATATTGACCTTACAGTCCGTTTCCTTGATACCGACGGTGTAACGGAGCTTTTACTTCCCCAGACGGTAAAGAACGGTATGAGCGCAACGCAGCCCGCTTCGGACCCCGAAAAACCGGGTTACGCATTCAACGGCTGGCTTGTTGACGGCGATGCATTTGATTTCTCATACAGCTTGAGAAATGATACTGATATTATTGCCGATTTCGAAGCGATTCCCGTAGTCAGCTACCTTGATGCAAACGGCAACTCTCAGAACTGTTCGGCATATTACACGGTTGACAGCGGCAAGACCGCATTTTCAAATAACTGGTATGTTGTTAACGGTGAAGTAATAACCGATTCAAGAATCACGGTCAGCGGAACGGTTAATCTTATTCTCTGCGACGATGCAACGCTTACCGCAAGAAAGGGTATTGAAGTTCCCGACGGCGCAACGCTTAATATTTATGCTCAGTCGGGCAGAACGGGAGCACTTGAGGTTACGCTTCCCGATAACAATACAGCGAGTATCGGCGTTTCAAACGGCGAGGATGCAGGTACAATCAATATCAACGGCGGTGTTATCACGGTTGAATCGGGCGTTAACGCGGCGGCTATCGGCGGCGGCAACAGCGGTTCGGTTACATTCAACGGCGGTAATATAACGGCAAACGGTTTTGTCGGCGCAGATATGGATGCAGCAAATGGCGACGGCTACAGCGTAACGCTTAACTGGACAAATGCATCCGACAGTTATTATGCTACGATTTATAAGGCCGACATAACTCTTGAAAACGATTTCTTCTACAGCGGAACGACAAATCTCGTTGACATTCCGCTTAACGGCTACACTACAATTATTCCTGCGACTAATTTCGTAGAATACTATGACGGCTTCGGCAACAGAATGGCTTGCACAAACTACACCGTACTGACAGATACAAATACTATTTACTTAAGCGACGGCGGCTGGTATGTGGTTAATGCAGACACAACCATAACCCGAGCCATAAGCGTTAACGGCACATCGCATATTATTCTTTGCGACGGAGTTACGCTTCGGGCACAGAATATCGCAGTCGGCGCTTCGGGCGCTGTTTACATCTACGGTCAGAAAGAAAACACAGGTGCGTTCCGCAGTGTTCCTCCCGCTTCGGGAACAGGCAACTTTGCGGGTATAGGCGGCTCCGGAAACAGTGATACGGGTGAAATCCACATCCTCGGCGGTAAGATTACCGCACACGGATACAACGGCGCGGCAGGCATCGGCGGCAGTGCGTTGCACAGTGCTTCGATAATTGAAATTGCCCGCGCAACGGTCAGCGCAGACGGCGGCAACACCACAATCAGCGGAGTCACCGTAGGAGGCGCAGGCATCGGAGGCGGCATTCAGGGCAAGAGCGGAACAATCACTATTCACAGCGGTAAGGTTACCGTACTGGGCGGTTCGGGCGCAGCAGGTATCGGTTCCGGCTATAATGCCACGGGTACAACCGCCAAGCAGTTTGATATAACAATCAACGGCGGTGAAGTTGATGCTCAGGGCGGCGGATATATGTATTCAAGTCAAACCTATTACGGCGCAGGTATCGGTACCGGTGTAGCGGACCCGTCAAGCACGGTCAAGTATATTATCGCTTACGGTGATATTAACATCTGGGGCGGTAAGGTTACTGCAAACCTCACAGGAGCAGGCGACGGATTTACGCCCAACAGACCTACCTATAATGTCAACATTACGCTCAGCTGGACGAATGCAGGCGACTATATCGAAGCAGACGATTACAGCTACAATACTCTTACGTTTGCAAAGGATTTCTACCTTGACGGAACAACAACCCTTGCGACGGAAGCTAATATAGCAGGCAACAGAATTGTTCCGACTGTCGCAAATTACGACATCAACGAGGACGGTTACTTTGATGTCAACGACGTTGCGTTTGTAATGGCGGCTTCTGTCGGAGAAGTTGAAATGACTTCAACTCAGGAAACAAGAGCCGACCTTAATAACGACACGGTTGTCGACGCATTTGACGCGGCTTGGCTTGACAGACGGTTTTATTCATAAGCGTTGATTATCTTTGTTATATAAAGCTAAATTACCCCGAGGCAAAAAGATGCCTCGGGGTAATGTTTTCGTTGTATATTTGTCACCCTTTTGTCACACAAAAAGTGATAAAATTAAAGATAATAGTTTTCATAAGAGAGAATAATATATTATATGAATTCAGGCAAAAACACATAATTCATATTTATTTATATAAATCGGCGCAGTTACAGATAAATATAATGTGTATTCTCTGAAGGAGGGAATATTATGAAAAAAACCGTTTCGTTAGTTCTTGCGGCAGTGCTTATTATTTCGGTCTTTGCATGCTGTGTCAGAAAAGCGCACCGAGGACATTTCCCCGATGCGCTTTTTATATTGGCTTATATGCTTCACTCCGCAAGCCGACGCTCCGGCTTTAAAAATTACGCTATTACTTATTCCCGTTGACACATATATCCCTGTACTGTATAATGAAAATGGTTAAATATTAATTATTTATTCGTAATATTCTTTTGGCGCATATTCCCGGCACATTCCCCACTAAATAATCCAACGGAGGAATTACTATGAAAAAGGCGTTATCAATTCTTCTGTCGCTGATACTTGTATTAGCGGCATTACCGTTTTCGGCGGTTGAATCGGCTGCGACCGATTATTACACAAGTCAGGACGGGCTCTGGGTTTATTATCTTGATCCTGACAACGGTTACGCAATAATTTACAACAACGCTAACAAGGCGTATCTCGGCACGGACGCAAACGTAACCGTTCCGTCAGTTATTGACGGCCATACTGTTGTGTCACTCGGTCAGTATTCATTCAAAGCCTGCACAACTCTTGAAAGCATTGTTATCCCAAGCACGGTTGAAACGATTGCAAATCATGTTTTCTATGACTGCACAAATCTTGCGAGCGTTACGATAAACGGCAATGTAGGCGGTATCGCCCAGTACACATTTTATAATTGCCAGTCGCTTACTGAGATTAACCTTCCCGATACGGTGCAGACTATCGGAAGTTATGCTTTCTGTAATTGCAGTAACCTTGAAAAGATATTTATTCCTACAGGTTTAACGTATATTGACGGATATGCTTTTAATAACTGTAATAAGCTCGCAACCTATGTAAAAGATTTGGCTGCCTGGTGCGGCATAAATTTCTACAACGGTTCGGGTTATTACTCAAACCCAATGGAGAGAGGTCACATTCTCTATATCTATGACAGCGTTGCGGATGATTATGTTCTCGCTGAGGATATCGTTATTCCGAACGGCGTAACAGGTATTCCCGTCGATGCTTTTGACGGCTGTACGACGGTTAAAAGCATCGTTATTCCCGAGGGAGTTACAACACTCGGTCAATATACCTTCAGGGGATGCACCAACCTCGAAAGCGTTTCTATTCCGTCAACAATGACGGCAATCAGCAACAATGCTTTTCAGTCCTGCAATAAGCTCAACGCCGTTCACACACCGAGCATAGAGGCTTGGTGCAATATAACTTTTGCAGACAGCGGCGCAAACCCGTTGAGCTATGCGAAAAATCTTTATATAGGCGACACTCTTGCAACCGATATTACAATTCCGTCAACGGTAACGACTGTTAAGAATAACGCGTTTTACTACTGCACATCCCTTGTTAACGTGACACTTGCAAGCGGAGTTACGACGGTTAATCAGGCAGCATTTTACAACTGTACAAATCTTGAAACCGTAACAATTCCCGATACGCTTACAACCATAAATAACTATGCGTTTTACAACTGTAACAAACTCAATGCGGTTTATATAACCGACCTTGAAGCGTGGTGTGATATTACATTTACAAATGTGGATGCAAATCCTTTGTATAAGGCTCACAATCTTTATATCAATAATGTTCTTTCGACAGTTACCGTTCCGACAACGGTTTCACAGATTAAACAGTACACATTTGCAGGGCTCGGAAATGATGTCATTATTCCCGGCAATGTTACAACAATCGGAAACTATGCATTTTACGGCGGTACGCTTGAGAGCGCAACCTTACAGGAGGGCGTTCAGACAATCAAGAGCAATGCGTTCTGCGAATGCAGACAGATGACAAGCATTTATTTCCCGACTACAATTACCGTTACAGAGAATTACGCTTTCAACTTTTGCAGTAAGCTCGGAACTTACATCACCGATATGGAAGCTTGGTGCAATGTTCAGTTCGGCGACAGCGGCGGATATTACGCCAACCCGCTGGAAACAGGTCATAATCTCTATCTTAACGGAAATCTTGTAACCGACCTTGTAATTCCGGATACAATTACGGAAATTAAATACTGCTCATTTATGGGCGGCTCTTGTATTAAAACCGTAACAATTCCCGAGGGCGTTACAACAATAGGCAGACTTGCTTTCTATTACTGTACGAATCTTGAAAGTATTACAATTCCGAGCACATTAACAACAATTCATAATGACCGTGTTTTCCAGAGCTGTAGTAATCTTAAAGAAGTTCACATTTCCGACCTTGAGGCGTGGTGCAATATTCCGTTCCCGAACAATTCTTCAAATCCGTTGTACTATGCGAAAAATCTCTATCTCGGAAATAACAAGATAACCGATTTGGTAATTCCGAGTACCGTTACAACAATCAAACCGTACACCTTCTATAACTGCTCGGGATTAACAAGCCTGACAATTCCCGACAACGTAACTGCAATAAGCAACGAATCTTTCTATGGATGTTCAGGGCTTCAAAGCATAACGGTTGGTGATTCGCTTACGACCGTAGGCAACAACGCATTCTATAACTGTAGCGGTCTGAATGCCGTATATATAACCGACCTTGAACAATGGTGTGACATTCAGTTCGGAAATCAGACTTCAAATCCTCTGTATTACGGACACAATCTTTATGTAAACAATGTTTGTTCGGATATTACAATTCCGAGTACAGTTACTCAGCTTAAACAGTATGCATTCACAGGACTTGCAAACAATGTAACAATCCCCGGAAACGTTACCGAAATTGGTTTGTATGCATTTGCAGACGGAAAGTTTACTACCGCCGTAATGCAGGAGGGTGTTCAGATAATCAAGGACCATGCCTTCAATAACTGTAAAAATATGACGAGCGTTTATTTCCCCGCAAGCATAACAAAGACAGAGGAATATGCGTTTGGCAGCTGCACTAACTGCAGTACATATATTACCGACCTTGAAGCATGGTGCAATGTTCAGTTCGGCGGTGGCGGCGGATATTATGCAAACCCGCTGGAAACCGGACGCAATCTCTACCTTAACAATGAACTTGTAACCGATCTCGTTATACCCGATTCGGTTACCGAATTAAAGTATTGCTCATTCATGGGTTGTTCAATGCGGAGTGTCAGGCTGCCAAAAGGACTTACAAAAATCGGTAATCTTTCATTCTATAACTGCACAAATCTCAAGAGCATTGTCATTCCCGATACCGTAGAAACTATCGGTACGGACCGTGTGTTTGCATACTGTAACTCCCTGACCGATTATTATTGCTTCATAGGTACAAGAGGCGACACGTACTGGACTACCGCCGCAACCAAGAATTACATGGGCGATATGAATACTGACGGTGTGATTGACGCTCTGGACGTGGCGGATGTAATGAGCGTAGCATCGGGAAATACCGTTCCCAATGACGAGGTACTTGAAATCGCAGCCGACTATAACCTTGACGGAGTAATTGACGGCTTTGATGCGGCCGCAATTGACAGGTATTTTGATTCCGTCATCCATCCGAGAAAAGTTTCTGTAAACAATCTCGAGCAGTTACAGACGGCACTTAATACCGAATCCGTAAGAGAGGTAATCGTAACAACGGCAATCACACTTCCCGACGGAACTGTGCTTGACGGTTTAGGGAAAACAGTCCGTGTTGAAAAGCCCTATGTCAGAGAAGACGGCACGCTTGAAACATCGGCAACCCCGAGCAGAGTTTTTTCAATTGAAAGCGGTTCGCATGTAAGTATCAGCAATATGACCGTTATGGGCGGTGAAAAAAGCGGTACGGCGGCCATTTCATTAATACACGGATATTTAACTATGGAAAACGTTAATGTTGTCCGTTCAAACCGTGGTCTGGACAGCAACGGAACTGCCATTCTGAAGAACTGTAATTTTTCTCTTAATGTCTGCAAAAGCGCAGGCGCTATCTGGACAGGCAGCGGAGCGATACTTGTTCTTGACGGCTGCTCCTTTACCAAAAACCGTTCCAACGGCGGTTCTTCAAGCGGCGGCGGTGCAATCGGATTAAGCGGTTCGGGTTCGTATTTATATGCAAACAATACTGTTTTTGCAGATAATGCATCTCAGGAAATCGGCGGCGCAATAAATGTTTACGACGGAAACGCTTATTTGATGAATTGTACCGTTACCGGCAACTGCACGAGCAATTCTGCCTCCTGCGGCGGCGGAATAGGAAAGAACGGCGGAAGCTTTTATGCGGTCAACTGCCTGTTCACAGACAACTACGCCACAATAAAATCAACTCCGACACGCAGTGATATCGGTAAATACAGCGGCTCAAATTCAGTTCTCTATAATTGCCTTTACGGTACTCTTCAAGGCAGCGCAACCGTAAATGACTGTAAGACGGATTTAACCGCTACTGTCGCAAATGAATATGCAAACGCACCGATTATCCTTTCGGAAGGAACAATGTCGGTCGACTTCATTCATCCCGTTCTTTCGGACGGAACGAACAGCTTTTCAAAATATGTTCCCGTGAATCCGAACGGAAATGCCACAACGGGCGGAGTGTCAACATACTTTGATTACTCGGATATAAACAATGTCAAAATGGGATACGGCACAGATGATAATATTATTGCTCTTGGTGGACTTACCGCTCCCGACTCAGGCAAAAAGGTAACAACTTATCTTGAAGGCGGTGTGCGCAACGGAAACGTTATCGGCGCATCTGCCTGCGGTTAACGACTTTAACGCATCAGCTGACAGACAGTATATTGTGCTTGAAGCAGATGTCAAGCCCGTCAACGACACCTCTGCCGGCGACATATATTTCGGCGCTTCTCAGGCGAGCGGCAGTTGGACTCATTCCGTCTGCAGATTCGGCATGGCGAATAACGGATTTTTCAGCGGAACAGGCGACAGCACATCATTCATCAGTACCGAACATACAAACACGAACGGAAACTGGTATCATTTAAAACTGGTATTGGACACAAGCAATTATAAATACTATGTAAGCGTTGACGGAACAGTTCTCAACCCCGACGGGTATCAGTCGGCTTCGACAACTCCCGAATGGTTCTCATTAGGCGCAGGGAACGCAGGACAAAACACCGCATATTACGAATTACACGCGTCGCTTCAAGTCCGTCCATTTCGGGCATACGCATATCCATAAGAATAGCCGAGTAAAACCCCTCAGGATGTGTCGAGAACATTTCAACAGCAACGGGCACCTTATCTGATTTACGACTGATTTACCTGTTTAAACGCTTATATTTGCATAAAGCGAAAAACAGGCAGGGATTAAATAATTCCTGCCTGTTTTGTTTTGACTTGAATAAATTATTTCTTTTTGGATTCGGTAATCGCTTCGGTCTTGTAGGCAAAAACTACACTGGACCTCATACCGTCTGTCTTTGCGGTAAAAATATCATAACTCATACCGAAGCTGAGCCATTCCTTAGTTCTTCCGGCAAGAGCCTGAGCCTGAGCCTCGGAAAGATTATCCATGCTTATATACTTTTCGCTTGTTTTAAGAATCTGGTCTATTCTTTTTGAATTATCTGCGCTTGTAAAATTGCCAATCGCCTCGATAAGCTCCTGATTTTCTTCAACAACCGAAAGTATTTCCTTGAGCTTTTCAAGCGTCGCGGGAAGGTTTTCAAGCGACTTCTGTATTTCCGGGTCCTCCATATCCTTGCTCATTGCCTTGAAAATAGGCATTACATCGTTAATATCCGCTGACAGCTTTGAAACCTCCGATACCGATGAAGAAAGCTGAGGGAGAAGACTGAGCAGCGTTCTGACCGCAGGGTCGGAAAGCGTCTTTGAAAGAGCGTTTACATCGGTGCTGTTAAGGTCGGTAATGAGCTTATCAAGCTTTGCAATATTGTCGTCAGTCATATACGCGCCGAGAGTTTTTATAAGTTTTTCATTGCTTGAATAAAGCTCAATCGCCTCTTTGATTGCCGAAAGCATATCAGACGCCTTATCCGCGTCACCGTAAAGAAGACTGATAATCCTGTTCATATCAAGCCCCTTGAAAGCAGATGAAACAAGCTGAACATCGGAAAGAATATCCTTGACATCATCAACTGTTTTGGGCAGTTCTCCGTTACCTATAGAGCCGATTGATGAGAAAGGAAGAACGGCAAACATTATATTACCGATGGTAAAGTCCCTGACATCCGCCTGAATTGTATATTTATCATTGACAAGACTCTGATTCAAAACGGAAATATTAAGCTGCGATATACCAAGACTTTCCTCAATCCCGGGAACTCCTGCAAAGAAAACTATTTGCTTAGAGCCGTCGCTGATTGAGGTGCCGTTATCGATTGAAATATTTGTGTACTGCCCTTCGGGAAGTATCATTCCGCCGACAAGCAGCATCGGGCAGGAAACAGTATATTCCGCGCCGTTAACGGTAACCTGTTTTTTCAGGTTGTTTTTCGGTGTGATTTCAATTCTCACATGACCGTTCATTCCGGCTATTTTTGAAGGGCTGACCTCCTTATCGTCAACAAAGTACTTAATACCGATTTCTACGGGCGGCTTATCATCACTGACGCCGTTATAATAAAGGTCGGTTGTATCCATATCCCAGCACAGCATTCCGTTTTCAAGTACGGGATTGGTCATCGATTTAACGTTACGGATTTCCGTCAGCGGACTTGTATCAACAATTCTGACCTGCGGAGAATCCGTATGAAGCCAGTCAGTGACGCTGACCTTTTTAACCTTTCCCTCGGGTGAAAGGTTAACATAAACCGACTCCTGCTTACTTGCATCGGTCGCTATTGTTGTATAAACCTGCTGAACATATTCCTCCTCGCCGATTTCGTTAAGAATTATCTTGTTGTTTGTGGCTGCTTTTTTACCGCATCCCGAAAAGGTTAGCACTCCGAGAGTCAGTACAATAATTGCAGATATTATTTTAAGTGAGGCCTGTTTACGCATTTTTGTTTTCCTCCTTAGCTATATTTTCCGTATTTACCGAAGCGGCTTTTTTTCCTTTCGCCCATCCGAATGTCGTCTTTGAAATAACGCCTTCAGATATATAGAGCAGTGGCATTAAGAAAAATACTATTGACGCCGCACTTATAACCGAACCTCTTGCAAGCAGAGAACAGATGCCCTTGACAATTGAAATATTGCATACAAGATAGACAGCGAATGTTGCAACGAAGAATACAACCGCGCTTTGAAATACCGAACGCTCCGCTGCGTTTGCCGCCTTGAGTATGGCTTCTTTTTTGTCAAGTCCCGAATGAAGTTCCTCGCGGAATCTTGTGGTCAGAAGCACCGCATAGTCAACCGTCGCGCCGAGCTGAATACAGTTAATAACCGTCGGGCCTACAAACGAAACCTCAGCGCCGAGTATTTTTGAAATCGAAAGATTAATCCAGATTGCAAGCTCAATTGACAGAATAAGAAGTACGGGAAGTGAAACTGACTTGAAAGTTACCGCAAGCAATATAAAAATCGCTATTAACGAAAGCATTGCTGTTACATTGAAATCTCTGTTTGTGGTAACTATCATATCCTTGGTTATTGCTCCCTCGCCCGTTACAATCGCATTAGGGTCATAGGATTTGATTATTGCCGTCATTTTATCAATCTGACTGTTGAGTTCATCCGAGGCAGACTCATAAACAGAGTTTACCATCATCAACTGCTTGCCGTCTTTTTTGCAGATATCAAGTATCTTATCCGGCACGATATCGTCGGGAATGGCGGGACCGATTACCTTGTTATATGAAAGAACTGTCGATACTCCGTCAAGATTCTCAATTTCGTTTTCGAGCTTTGTAAGCTTACCCGAATCAATACTGTCGTCAATGATAACGAATTGAGTTGACGCCATCTGAAATTCATCCTTCATTTTGTAAAGTCCCTGAATTGAAATTAAGTCTTGGGGAAGCGCCTTATCCATATTGTAATAAAGGTCTACCTTGCTCTGAAGCAAATATGCGGGAATTAACAGTAAAACGAAAAGCACCGCAAATACCGCTTTGTATTTGAAAACAAAATTATTAAGCTTCTCAAAATGGGGCAGAAATGACTTATGCTTATATTTATTCATTGTATCCTCAAATATCAGCACAAGCTCGGGAAGGATAAGAACAACCGTAAGAATACCGAAAACAACGCCTTTAGACATAACCAGACCTATATCCAGTCCGAGCGTAAAGGTCATAAAGCACAGGGCAAGAAAGCCGAAAATGGTCGTCAATGAACTGCCCATAAGAGCCGTAAACGATTTTGTAACTGCGTTAGCCATGGCTTCCTCTCGTATGGGGGTTTTGAGCTTTTCTTCGTTATATCGGTCAATAAGGAATACCGAGTAATCCATTGTAACTCCGAGCTGAAGAATCGCCGCTATGCTTTGAGTTATAAACGATATTTCACCCTTAAACACATTTGTACCCATATTATATATTATTGCAATGCCCAAAGCGGCAAGCACGATAAACGGCTGCAGCCAGGATTCCATCATAAAAGACATCGCAACAAGCGCAACTACAATCGCAAGAACTATATAAATCGGCGCCTCTTTATCCGTTAACTCCTTTGTGTCCTCAACGATAGCCGAAACGCCCGAAATAAACGCATTTTTGCTCAAAAGCGTTTTGATATTCTTTATGGTTTGCATGGTTTCTGCGGACGAACCGGCGTACTTATACTGAACAAGCATCATTGTACTGTCAGAGGATTTGCTGTAAAAAATATCCTTTAGCGCGTCGGGCAGAATATCCTGAGGAATAGAAATATCCGCAAGCGAGTTCACCCAGATAACCGAGCTTACTGCGTCCATTTTTTCTATTTCATCCTTTAATGCGGCAACGTATCTTGCATCCGATTTTTCAACGACAATAATTGACATGCTCGCATTATTAAAGGTTTTGTCAAGTATTTCTTCGCCTTGTACCGATTCAACACTGTCGGGCAAATATGACATAATATCATAATTAACTCTTGTCATAATAAAGCCGATAATTGAGGGAATTACAAGCGCAAGGGCTATTGCTATAACAATTTTCGGATGCTTGGCCTCCCATAGAGCTATTCTTTTCATGCTTTCGCCCCCCTGTCAGATAAAGAAACTCCCGCTGCATAACAGGTAAATATATCGGTAAGATTTCTGCAAACCTCGTCAATTCCCAACGGCTTGCCTCTTATAAGCGCGTTACAGCAGCACGAAACCGTCATATCGAAGAAAATATAAAGTTTATTCTCAGCTTCGGCTTTACTCAGACCGCTTGTCACAAGAGCCTCAAGAGTTGCGTCATAGAGTTTTTTCGGAGAACCGGAAAGATTTTCAATAACCGCATTGACGCAGATATGCACATTTTTATCAATCAGCCTTGTCAGCGTCATATTCTTTTTTAAGAATTCGGAAATCCCCTTTATAAGACTTTCAATGCTTTCTCCGTAATCGGACGAGCCGTCGAGCCAAAGGCCCTCGGCGTCGTTTTCCGACATAAATGCGCTTATTTTATCAATAATGATTTTTGAAATCAAATCGTACTTATCCTTGAAATACAAATAAAATGTACCCTTTGAAACGCCTGCGTTTTTCACTATTTCATCAATGGATACAAAATGAACGTCCTTATGCTCTGACAGAGCATAAGCAGAGTCAAGAATTCTTCGAAATTTATCGAGCTTTTTTTCCTCAATTTTACCCAAAAATAACACCTCCGACAAAAAATGACTATCAGTCATTTTTAAATTCCGTGTGATATTTTATCACAAAATGACTAATAGTCAATATTATTATATGATAATTAACAAATCGTTAACATTATCAGTATCACATTGTTTTACACAGGATGAAATATGGAAAAGCTTAATTTGCAGGATTTAAGGCATGAATACAACTTAACAGAACTTAATACAACAGAAAAAAGCCCTTAGTCAGCGATTATTCACTTATGTTTTCGGCGTTGCATACGACACACTTTTCAAGCTTTATAAGTATATTTCGTTGCTTTGGCTATTGAATTGTGGTATAATAAAACGGTAAACATAATATAAAAGCATAAAAGCTTCAAACACTTATAAGGAGAAAAAAATGGATAACAACAAATGTACTCCCGGAAAAGACGGAAACAAATATGTTCCTTTTGAGAAGCGAACAGGCGAAAGCTCCGTGGTATTCTTTACCAGAGACCTTTCTGAAGAAGGACTTAAAAAAATATATGATAAAGTAAGCTCAGTGCTGTGCGGCAAGGTTGCCGTCAAGCTGCACACAGGCGAAGCCGAAGGACCGAATATTATTCCACGCCCCTGGGTTAAGGAATTGTTTGCTTCACGACTTCCCGAAGCTACCATAATTGAAACAAACACATATTACGAGGGCAGCCGTTATACTACCGAGGAGCACCGTAAAACTCTTGAAATAAACGGATGGACTTTCTGCCCCGTGGATATCACCGACAGCGAAGGCGTAGCCGCTCTGCCGGTAAACGGAGGCAAATGGTTTAAAGAAATGCATGTAGGCAAGAGTATGCTCAATTACGATTCCCTTCTTGTACTGACTCATTTCAAGGGTCACACAATGGGCGGCTTCGGCGGAAGCAATAAAAATATCGGTATAGGCTGTGCCGACGGTCGGATAGGCAAAGCGGAAATACACACCGCAAAGGGAAGCGACAATATGTGGAGTATTGCCGAGGAAGAGCTTATGGAACGCATCTCGGAAAGCACCAAAGCAACGGTTGACTATTTTGCGCCGCATATCTGCTATATCAATGTTATGCGTAATATGTCCGTATCCTGTGATTGCGAAGGACCTGAAGCCGAACCGGTTACAACACCCGACGTCGGACTTGTTGCGTCTTTGGATATTCTTGCTGCGGATAACGCCTGCATAGATTTGATTTATAACTTGCCCTACGGCGGCGGAAAGGCGCTTATTGAGCGTGTTGAAACACGTCATGGACTTCGCCAGCTCAGCTATATGAAGGAGCTTGGGATGGGCAATGACAGATATACCCTGATTGATACAGACAACGGCGACGCTGTTATTACGGCTGCCGATGCAGTTAAGGATATTAAGCCCGAATGGAAACCCGACCGTTACAACACCTTCTGGGGACGAAACAAAAAAAGATAAATATAATTAAATTTATAGATTATTTCAAATTTAAAAGGCAGCGCATTTGAAGCTTAGCAATGCGCTGCTTTTATCTTTTTCAAATCATTTCGGAACGAGTACTTTATCGTTGTCTGCAATTTTGAAAAAGCAACGAATTAAGGCTTGACCTTGACTGCGAAGCCGTACTTGCTAACTGCGGACGGACAAAATTAAGCGGACTTTATGAGCCGTATGAATGCGCAGTATTCAGGTTGAACAAATAACAAATACGGCGCTGATTTCAAAGCAGACCTCGGGCAAAAGCCCGAGGTCATTTTGAAGAGTTCTATTAAACGGACAATGCCTTATTTCTAATGATTATTCGGTTGAAAGGATTGTAAAACTGTGGTAAAATAAAAACAAGAATTTGCTTAAAAAATGGGGTAAGAATATGGCAATCACTAAAAAAGCAAAAGAAATGCAAAAAGCCGCAAAGGACTTTGCTGAATACTGGAAAGGCAAAGGATATGAAAAAGGCGAAAGCCAAGTGTTCTGGGTTGAACTGCTCGGAAAGGTTTTCGGCGTTGAAAATCCAACTCATTTTATTGAGTTTGAGGATCAGGTTCATATTGATAAATCCACCGGATTTATTGACGGATATATTCCCGAAACAAAAGTCCTTATTGAGCAGAAATCCATTAGCAAGGATTTGAAAAGTGCCATTATGCAGTCTGACGGCTCAATGCTTAACCCATTTCAACAAGCCAAGAAATATATTGCCGAGTTACCTCTTTCAAGACATCCTAAATGGGTAATTACCTGTAATTTCAAAGAGTTTCTCGTTTATGATATGGAAAATCCTAATGGCGAGCCCGAAAGTATTTTGCTTGAAAACCTGCCTAAAGAGTATTACCGCCTTGGATTTCTTGTTGATACGGGCGATGAAAACATAAAGCGTGAGGAAGAAATATCAATTAAAGCCGGCGAAATTGTCGGCAAGCTTTATGATGCCCTTTCAAAGCAATATGCCAACCCCGACGACGAAGAATCGCAAAAGAGCTTAAATGTTCTTTGTGTCCGCCTTGTATTCTGTTTCTATGCTGAAGACGCTGATGTTTTCGGCAAACACCTTATGTTTCACGATTACCTCAATCAATTTGATGTTAAGCATTTCCGTTCCGCATTAATTGAGCTGTTCAAAATATTAAATACCCCCGTTGACAAGAGAGATAAATATCTTGAAGAAGATCTTGCGGCGTTCCCTTATGTAAACGGCGGTCTTTTTGCTGACGATAATATTGAAATACCTCAATTCACGGAAGAAATCAGAACGCTTATTTTACAAAACGCAAGCGCTGATTTTGATTGGTCGGAAATAAGCCCGACAATATTCGGCGCTGTTTTTGAAAGTACATTGAATCCCGAAACAAGGCGTAGCGGCGGTATGCATTATACCTCCGTTGAGAACATTCATAAGGTTATTGATCCGCTGTTCCTTGACGACCTCAAAGCCGAGCTTGAAGAAATTAAGGAACATAAACAGATAAAAACTAAAAATGACAAACTTGAGCAGTTCTGCACCAAGCTTTCTACTCTTAAATTCCTTGATCCTGCTTGCGGTTCAGGCAATTTCTTAACCGAAACATATCTTTCGCTTCGTAAGCTTGAAAATGAGGCAATCGGTATTATTCAGCAAGACCAGATTGTTTTTGGCGGATTCAGTAATCCCATTAAGGTTAAAATCAGTCAGTTTTACGGTATCGAAATCAATGATTTTGCCGTTACCGTTGCTAAAACTGCGTTGTGGATTGCCGAAAGTCAGATGATGAAAAAGACCGAGGAAATCATACATCAGAACATTGATTTCCTGCCGCTGACTACAAACGCCTTTATCGTAGAGGGTAATGCCCTTCGTATGGATTGGAATGATGTTGTACCCAATACAGAGCTTAATTATATAATGGGTAATCCTCCGTTTGTGGGTGCAAAGTATCAAAGCAAAAGCCAACACGATGATTTATACTCACTTAATACCGGAATCAAGGATATAGGTCTTTTGGACTATGTCGGAGGATGGTATATTAAAGCCGCTGCAATAATGGATAATACAAGCATTAAAACCGCCTTTGTCTCAACAAATTCAATTACACAAGGTGGAGAGCCAGCAATCCTTTGGAAATATATTTTTAACCGTTACCATAGTCACATCGATTTTGCTTATAGGACGTTTGTATGGAATAGCGAAGCAAACGAAAAAGCAAAAGTTCATTGTGTAATAATAGGTTTCAGCAATTCTTCAAGCAGTTCAAAGAGAGTCCTTTACCTTGATGACAACCAAATTAGATTTGTTGATAATATATCGCCATATCTAATTGAAGCCCCCAATATACTAATCGAGAAAAGGAAAGAACCTATTTGTAATGTCCATAAAATGATTGCAGGCAATAAAGCCGTAAAATGCTTAGCTTTAATGCTGTCACAAGAAGAAAAAGATGATCTTTGCAAAAGAGAACCCAACGCTGAAAAATATATAAAAAAAATGATTGGTTCAGTCGAGTTTATTAATAATATTCCTCGCTACTGTCTTTGGTTGGTAAACTGTCAACCAAGTGAATTGCGTGCAATGCCACTTGTTTTGGAAAGAGTTAAACAAGTAAGGCAAGAAAGATTATCAAGTTCAGATAAGCAAGCAAAATCTCTTGCGGAAACACCTACAGTTTTCAGAGATACAAACAATCCAAAAAACGCTATAATAATGCCACTTGTTTCTTCAGAAAGAAGACGATATATACCTATAGGTTATATAGATGAAAATACTATAGCGAATAATAAAGTTAGTATGATTCCAGATGGTACGATTTATGAATTTGGAATAATAACCTCAAATGTTCATAATTCTTGGATGAGAACCGTGTCCATGAGAATGAAGAGCGATTATAGTTATTCGCTTGCAATAGTATATAACAACTTCCCGTGGCCGACTCCAACAAACGAGCAAAAAGCAAAAATCGAGAAAACCGCTCAGTCAATTCTTGATGCAAGAGCAAAATACCCCGACTGCTCACTTGCCGATTTATATGACGAGCTTACTATGCCACCCGAGCTTCGCAAAGCGCATCAGGAAAACGATAGAGCCGTTATGGCGGCTTACGGTTTCAGTACAAAAATGACCGAATCCGAATGTGTCGCCGAGCTTATGAAAATGTATCAAAAATTGACAGAAAGCAAGTAGGAACAACAAGGAGCGATATATTTTATAATGGATAATGATTTTAATTCTCAATTTTCAGAAAAACTTCAAGTTCTTCGAAAAGTAGCAGTAGAAAGCTGTCAACTTGCTGCGCAATCCATCGTCAATGAAAAAGAAAACCAGGAAGATGATCTTGCTTCAATAAAAAAGCTGGGAGAAGAACTATTAGAAAGCATTAAACAAATTATTTCTCGCATTAAAATGCCAGATTCGTTTGAAGCTATTTCAAAAATGAATAAAGTTCAATATGTTTATTGGGATTATCTGTCACAAGATTTTATTGATGATATACTTAATGCTTGTGATGTTGATAACTATCTTTTCGAATATGAAGGAAAAGGCGATTTTGCTAGTATTGAATTGATTATTAAAAAATGTATCGAAAACGTCTTTATAAATCAATATAAAACTTTGTTTTCTCAAAGTTTAGATGCATATCACGACGGATCATTTCATCTTTCAGCGCTTGGATTGACAGCCATAATTGATGCAACTTTGAGCGAAGTATCTCAAAATTCAACTCCTCATGCAAAAGAACGTTACGACAAAATACTTGAGAAACTTAAAAACAAAGAAATCGTTGACGAAGAAGAGTATGCAATTTTAGTTCTATATTGGACTTTCCATTCAATGGCAAAATCATTTTATAAGAAAGCTCCTTTTTCAGAACAAGAACCCATATTACTAAATCGGCATTGGATAGCGCACGGAAGAACTAAAAGAGAGTTTTCACAGCTTGATTGTATCAAATTAATTCGATTCCTTTATTCAATACTAATCATCGGTGAATTTGATAAAAAATAATTAGAGGTCAGATTTCCCCCGTTGCACACCGTCTGCACTTCTGCTCCGAAATAGAAAACACTGTAATACACTGTTTGACACAGGATGAAATATGGGGAAGTTTAATCCGCAGGATTGACGGCAGAAATGCAACTGAATAAAGCTGAATACAACAGAAAAAGCAGGATTGAACGAAATGTTCAATCCTGCTTTTTGGTGCGAGAGGGAGGTATGCTCCTCCCCTCTCGCCTGCTGTTTACCGCAATTGTTAAGTTCCGCTTGATTGACAGTTGAGATTCGGAAAAATAAGTAACCGTTTTCCGAAAGCCGTTGCTTATTTCACCCTTTTGAAACAGGTGTTGTTGTAATACCCTGCCGTTGAGATATTATTAAATCAGGAAATAAGTAACGGCGGTGAGAATATGAAAAAGTCAGCGGTAATAATAATTGTAATGCTCATTACAGTCATATTTTCCGCCTGTTCAAATAAAAACAGCGAAACACTGACAACAGAAACAGCCACGCAGGAGGTGAGCGAAACGGTATCGGGAAATGAAGAAAACAAGGTGCTTGAAGTGTATGAAAAGGTGCAGCAGGCTATGATTGACAAGGATATTGATGCGCTTGACCGTATTATAAAAGACGGCACGGTCTTTACGCACATGTCGGGTAAAACCCAGACAAAGGAAGAATACTTCGGCGAGATTGCAGACGGCACGCTCAATTATTACAAGTACAAAATCGAAAACTGCAATATCACCGTAAACGGCGACACGGCAACGCTCAAAGCCGATGTTACGCTGACGGCAAAGGTTTACGGTATCAGCGGCTCGTGGACTTTGAATGTCAATCCGCATTTTGAAAAAATAAACGGCGAATGGATTTACTGTAATTAAATAATTCAAATACAAAGGAGTAAACACTATGGAAAACATCACATTAAACAACGGACTTACCTGCCCCGTAATAGGTATCGGTACATTTATGCTCTCGCCCGACGAGGCCGAGAACAGCGTCAGAGAAGCGCTTAAAATGGGCTACTCTCTTGTCGATACGGCGAACGCTTATGTCAACGAGCGTGCAGTCGGCAGAGGAATTAAGGAGAGCGGACTTCCCCGTGAAAAGGTATTTCTCTCAACAAAGCTCTGGCCGAGTGAATATGAGAACGACAACGCCGTCGACGAAACGCTTGAGCGTCTGGGCGTAGATTATGTTGATTTGCTCTATATTCACCAGCCCGCAGGCAACTGGCTCGCAGGTTACAGACTGCTTGAAAAAGCGTATAAAGAGGGTAAGGCAAAATCAATCGGTATTTCCAATTTTGAAGGCAAATATATTGACGAGCTTAAAACAAAATGGAAAATCGCACCGCAGTTCATTCAGGTTGAGGCGCATCCGTATTTCACACAGAAGGAGCTTCGCAAAACACTTGACGAATACGGTATTAAGCTTATGAGCTGGTATCCGCTCGGTCACGGCGACAAATCTCTTATCAACGAGCCGGTTTTTGCTTCTCTCGGTAAAAAGTATTCAAAGACGCCCGCTCAGGTTATACTTCGCTGGCATACGCAGATGGGCTTTGCGGTAATCCCCGGCAGTAAAAATGTTGAACATATAAAGGACAATCTCGATATTCTTGATTTCACTCTTACCGATGATGAAATGGCTGAAATCGCAAAGCTTGACAAAAATATGCGCTATTATCACAGAACGGACGCTCAGCTCGTTCAGTTCGCAGGCTGGAAACCGCAGTTTGAAACAAAATAATTGAAAAATAACTCCCTAAGTGGTATTATGTAACTATCGTTACTTAAAGGAGAATGAATATGCTTCTCACGGGAAAAGAAGATTTAAGGGTAATTAAAACAATTGAAGCGATAAAGCAATCCTTTGAAACGCTTATCTGCGAAAAGGATTATGAGAAAATAACCGTCACCGAGCTTTGCGAAAGGGCAAGGATAAATAAAAAGACCTTTTACCACTACTACCCTACGCTTGACGACTTGCTTTCGGAAATGCAGGCGGAGCTGACGGAGGGCTTTATCGCTAAGGTTAAGGATTATACTCTCCCCGATGACCTCGAAAAAGTCAACCGTGAATTCTTTTTATTCTCCGCTTCGCAGGGACCTGCATACGACAGGATCACAACAAGCGGTAATTACAGCTATGTAAGAGGCAGAATGATAAATAAAGTCATGCACGCTACCTGGGAAAAATCGAAAAAATTCAAAAAACTCGACGCTTTTAAGCAGAGTATTCTGATAAGCTATGTAAATTCCGTAACGCTCGATATTTACAGACAGTGGACCGACGGCGGCAGAAAGATACCCGTTGAGGATATTATCGGCATTTGCAATCAGCTTGTTTTAAGCGGAACAAAGGGCTTTTTTGAAAGCGCCGTATAAGTTAATAAATATAGCCCGAAGCAACAACCCCCGAAGCAATAAAATGCTTCGGGGCTAATTATGTCTTGCGAAATTGTTGTCGGTAGCTTACGGTTGGATGTTAACCCTGTTTGCAGTCTTTGTCAAATCATTTCGGGAAATATATTTTCACGGGAGGGATTATATGGTATAATAAACCCGACAAATCGTGATTAACGGAGATATTTTATATGATAATCAGAAAATATAATGAAAATGATTTAACGGCTATGCTTGACGTTTGGAACGAGGTTGTAGAGGACGGTGTCGCCTTTCCGCAGGAAGAGTTACTTGATGTCAAAACGGGAGCTGAGTTCTTTGCTTCGCAGAGTTACTGCGGCGTGGCAGAAGATGACGGTAAGGTTGTCGGGCTATACATTCTTCATCCAAATAACATCGGCAGATGCGGTCATATCTGTAACGCAAGTTATGCAGTCAGCTCCTATTGCAGAGGAAAGCATATCGGTGAAAAATTAGTGCTCGACTGTATTGAAAACGCAAAACAAATCGGTTTCAAAATACTGCAGTTCAACGCCGTTGTTGAAAGCAATATCCACGCAAGACATCTTTATGAGCGTATCGGTTTTACTCAACTCGGCGTTATTCCCAAAGGCTTCAGAATGAAGGATGGGCACTACGAAAACATCTGTCCGTATTATATTGAACTGACAGATAACTTCTGATTTACGCAGGTAATTACAATGTTTCATTTGATATTTGAACAGACAGACAAATATTCCTACCGTGACCCTGCGGCGTTCATTAAGGACGGTGTGATATATTTGTTCTTCACGCTCGTTGAAAACGCAGAGGATGGGCAGTATTTCTATGTAGCCGAAAGCAAAAGCACGGACTTTATTCATTGGAGCGAGCCTGTTATTCTGACAGAAAAAGATAAAAGCAAAAATTATTCCTCACCCGGAAATGTAATTGAGCATAAAGGATATTACTATCTGTGTCTGCAAACATATCCCCGACCGAACGGCGAAACCTACGGAAATGAGAATTCTCGTATATTTACAATGAAATCAAAGGATTTAATCCATTGGGATGAGCCTGAAATTCTAATGGTTAAAGGCGATATTCCTGTTGACAAAATGGGCAGAATGATTGACCCGTATATATTAGAAGATAACGGACTTTTCCGTTGCTTCTTCAAGCAGAACGGCGTGTCTTTCAGCACTTCAACGGATTTGAAAAACTGGGAATTTCAGGGCAGAACCGATTGCGGCGAGAATGTTTGTGTATTAAAACAAAACAGCGAATATCTTATCTTTCACTCACCTGAAAACGGTATTGGCTTGTTGAAAACAAAGGACTTTCAGCACTTTGAGGATTGCGGTGTTACTACCTTAAAGCAGAGCGAATGGCACTGGGCAAAGGACAGAGTAACAGCAGGCTTTGTGCTTGAAATGCCAAAAAATTATGAATACCGCTACGCCTTATTCTTCCACGGCGATAACGAAGAAAAATACCTTTTCGGCGCTTCCCTTGCGGTAATTCAAATTAACGCTTTAACTGAATTATTCAATCATTAGTCTCAATAACTATTGATTTAGCAAATTGTGAGCGCCCTGCAAAAGGGCGACACCGATAAAGATGTTTAGGTTTTGGCTTTGTCCTTTCGTCCCTAAAGCAATTAAAAATCCCCTGAATACGCAAGTATGCAGGGGATTTTGTAATCACTTTATGAACTAAAATTACTTTGCCAAAACTGCTTCGCACCCTAAAATGAGACAGTTTTTCGTTAGAACAATGAATAAAACGGGGTTAATGCTTTGTGCCTTAACCCCGTTTTTGAAGCCGTTATAGCGGAAAAATGTCCGTTTTAGGGCTTAAACATCCTTATCGGTATCGCCCTAAAGGGCGCTTTTGTTATTTTACAGCTTTCGTTTTGTATGAGGAAACAGTACCCGTAACAACTCCCTTAACCGTGAGTCCAAGCATCGCCCAAAGGTGCCTTGTTCGGGCAGAAACCCGTACCCACTTAAAATAAAAACGGGCTTGAAACCAAGCCCGTTCGGATTAAGTATTTTCAAAAATATAAAGATGAATCAGACTGATTCGACATCTTCACCCGTGTAAAGATACCTCAGGCGGAAACCCGCGCCGACATTTTTGATATCGGAAAATCCGATTGTTACTCCATACTGCACGGAAACATCAACCGCTTTATCTCCGAATCCGTAGACATAATGGTAGTGCGGATGTGAATCCTCAATGGGCTTTGGAGTTCTGCGTTTTACCCATTCCTCATCCTGCGCTAAATACGCATTTTCGGTTATGAGCTTGATTGCAGTGCCCGACGGCTTTGACACGGGAGAGCCGTTTCCTTTAATATATGAATCCTCCCATGTGCCGTTATTGTATTTGCCGATATATGTTTCGACCGCATTCTGATTTTTCATTTTAACAAACCAGAAGGTATCGCCTTTTCCGCCGATTACATAATCGACATCATCTCTGTACGCCTGATAGAATTCAAAACCGTTGTTTTCTTCAACGAGATTTATAAATCTTTCTTCCGACATAGCGTTCACCTGATTATTCGTGCATCAGCGCTTCCAGCTCGGCGTCGGATTTGTCGGAGAGCTCATTTTCGTTATAGAAGCGGGTCAGCAGGGTGGCGATGGCTTTTCCCTCGTAAGTGAAAATGAAATCGTAATAACCGGGCTCGCATTCTTCAGGATTCAGATAGAAGCTGCCCCATGGATATTCATCCGGATTATCCTCGTCCGCGGGATAATGCAGATCGCAGTAATTTGCAAAGTTCGGATCGAGATCGGAGAATTTGGCTGTGTTGTAATACTCCTGATCGTCGCGGTGCTTGAGAATCCAGACGCGAAGAGCGTACTCCTTGTCGGTGTCGGGATAAAACTCAATCCACTCGTTTAACTCGAAAATGCAACGGACATCATCAAGAGATGCCTCTCTGTTGTTGAAACCTTCCGCTGTGCCGGCACAGTTGCCCTTAATTACAATGCCCTTCAGAACGGACGGATCCCTGTCGTCGAGATTGATGATATTGATTTTACCCGTAAGTCCTGCTGCCGCAGCGTCATTGCTGTTATCGGATACGCTTTCGCCCTGCGAAGCGGGTTGACTTTCGGAGTTGTTATCGGCAGACGGAACAGTGCCGTTATCATTGGTTTTTCCGCCGCATGCAGCCAAGCAGAAAATCAAAGACAATACAAGTGTGATTGCTAAAACCTTTTTCATAAAGAACCTCCTTAAAACGCTTTGCGCAATTACATTTTAAGGTATTATTACAATAAAAGCCACTCGTACATTTGGGTGAGGCAAGGAAAAACGGCTTAATTCAGCCGTTTCCTTTTACGCCGAACAGTTTAAATAACTCTGCTCTGCTGTTGATATTCAGTTTTTTATATAAATCCGAGGTGTGTGTTTTCACTGTTGATTCGCTCAGTCCCAGTTCGCCTGCAATCTGCCGCCTTGTTTTTGCCTGGAGCAAAAGAAGCGCAACCTCTTTTTGTCTTGGCGTCAGGTCATATCCAATGAAAACATCTGCTTCAGGTTCAACATAGTTCATATCATCCTTCATCATATTGCTTACCCACGGTGCAGAGAAAAGATATGTATAACTGTATTGTGAAAAGAACAGCGTCAGCAGTAAAAACAGTATCACAACAATCAGAGTCGCGGCAGGAAAAAACTGCGGCGCAACCTTTTCTGCCAGCTCATCTGAAAAATTCAGCACAGGCGATGCGATGACAAAAATGACGGTGCATTGCTTTAATAGCTTGTAACTTGCAAACTGCCGCTGTGCACAGCCGAGCATATACATCGAAAGTGGCCAGCCAATCAGCGAAAATCCGGCGAAGAAATGCTGCGGCTTTGCGGTGCCGATGGCAGAAGCAAGCATGGCAAACAGTGCCATTAACGCGGCTGCTCCTAAAAAGATATTCCAGATATGCCACAGATTCATTCTCAGCTTTGTAAAGGCAAGCGCAAACAGTATACCTGCAAGCAGCATACCGATTACGAAAAAGAGATACGGCGTTTTAAGGGTGCTATCAACCAAACTCCAGATATAGCCATCTATCGCAAAATACGCCATAAAATAGGCAAGCGCACAGTAAAGTCCCTTTGTGTCCTGCTTAGTTGCTTCCTCCTTAACCTCTAAATCACTTTCCTTGAATTTCAAAAGGCAGAAACAGAGTGCAAACAAAAGAACAAGCGTCAGAACAAGGGGCACGGCGGAGCGTTCCTCAACACCGATGTAATCCAGAAAATAAATGCAGGCACAGAAGAAAAACATTATCAGCATACCGATAAGCCGCTCGGCGTTATTCAGTGCAAACGCATAGCCGCAGCGCGCTGCTGTTACGCAGCCGCCAAGCCCGGCGTAGGCAATCATCGCAAAGATGAGCCGCGGTGTTCCGTACGGAAGAAAGAGAAACGGAATGAAACCCGCAACCATTACTGTAACCGAAACATATATCAGCTTCTTAAACCGATTTGACCACAGCAGCATTACAATAAGGGAAGCTATGCCGTGAACTGCCAGAACAGCAGTATAGCCTGAAATCTTGAAAAACGGCACCTCAACAGGAAAGAAATGGCCGCGTGTTTTAAACAGCATAAGTTCAAAAGCATATGCCATAAAATATGCATATCTGGAAATTCGTATACTGTTCAGACTGATTCTGTTGGTCTTTTTGTTAAGAACGGTGAATAAACCGCAGGATAATCTTGTTTTTCCTTCCATAAAATACCCCAATCATCTTAATATCTAAATATTAACAAAAAAGATGCACTAATGCAATAATGAGTTTTCCCCGTTACATACCGTCTGCACTTCTTCACCGAAACAGAAAACACTGTAATACACTGTTTGACACAGGATGAAATATGGGGAAGTTTATTCCGCAGGATTGACGGCGGGAATGCGACTGAACAAAACTGAATACAACAGAAAAAGCAGGATTGAAAGACTAATCAATCCTGCTTTTACTTTAATTTGTAGATACCGGTTTATAACTCCTGATTTTTGAGCGCTTCACCCTTGGGGATTTTGCCGAGTTTTATCATCATTCCTATTGCTACCAGAGCGTAGCAGACAATACCCATAACAACCATTCTTACATAACAGCTGTTGTCGATAATATACGGTATGTAACCCGACATTTCAGTATACATATACGAGTGGAACATCCACCGAAGCGCAACGTCAATAAGAGGAATTGAAATCAGAAGTGAGGCGAGTACAACAAGCGACGTGATAAGAAGATACAACTTTCCGATTTCTCCGTTTGTAAAACCGAGTATTTTGGTCAGCGCTATTGACTTTGTATTTTTCTCGATAACCTGTTTGGTAAGAATATACATAAGCAGTAAGAACAGCACCGCCCCGAGTCCTGAAAAAGCCGACATCATAGCGCCCATTGAATTGCCGAGCTGAGTTGCTATTTTAGCAAGGTCGGCTTCCGTTATAACGGCGGCAATATCGTCCTGGTCAATATCGTCAAGTTTTTCGTGACTGAAATATCCCGTGAAATAGTCCTTGTCCTCATCAAAGGCTTTTAGGTAATCAGCCCTGTTCATAAAGATTGAAAGAGCCGCATCGTATGTGTATTCTCCGCCGACGGTAAAGGTGTATTCCTTTGTCCCGTAAGGCTCTTTGAGTTTGATTTTGTCTCCCTCACTGAGGCCGAATTTTTCCATATATCCGTTGGAAACAAGAACCGTGTTTTCGGGAATATCCTTTGTTATGTACTTGCTGTCTTCACTGATACCGTAAACGCCTATGTCGTCAAGAACATATTTTTCGTCCGTGGTGTTAAGCGTTGTAATGCAGTATTTTTCTGCGTCCTTGTTTTCGGTTTCAACCTCATCCATCAGAACATACTGATACTCTGCGATTTTCGTTTCCTGAACAAGTACGGTGTAGTCATCAATCAGAGGGCCGAACATAGAGCCGAATACAGCCATAATCGCCGCCGCGAAAATGCCTAAAAACAGTACTAAATATGAAGAAAGATTCTGGAAAAGTATTCTCGTTCTGAATCTGCCGAAGAACGGAAACTTCGACGGTAAACGAACAACCTTTTTCTTACCGTGTTTCTTAACCTCACCCCTCAGGAAATTAAGAGGTCTTATTCTCAGTTTCTTGCTGATGACAGCCAATACAATTACGAACATAATGGCAAGAGGTATGAGCGTTGTGAGCAAAAATGCCTTCGGTGTCCAGCAAACCTCAAACGGCGCAATTGAATAATTCAAAAAATACACTCTCTTAAACGCAAGCGGGAACAGGAAATAGCCGAGAACATTTCCTATCAGCGCACCGATAAGAGTTATTATCATCGGCAGTACAAGGTAATGGCGGGTAAGTTCGCCTCTGGAATAACCCGAAGCACGAAGAGTACCTATAACGCCTGCTTCCTTGGTGATTGTATTTGAGGTTGTAACTGCGTACATAAAAGCAATAACCGCTATTATGATGTAGAGCATGAGCATCGCTCCCGCCTCGTCACCGGAAGCATCGTCAATAACAAAGTTTATCGCCTTGTTAAGATATCTCGGAAGATAGTCTTTGACGTCAATAAGCAGACTGTCATCAATTTCGGTGTTCATAAGAGTTTTAAGTTGTGAAAGCGAATTGCGAATTTCATCTGTATTATAAATACCCGTAGCGTCAATCTTGTCGAGAATTGAATATATTTCGTCAAGGTCGAAGTCCATTTCGTTTTCGTAATCCTTTTCACTGTTGAGTTCGTCAAAATTGATTACGGGTGCTTCCATACTGTCTGCGTCAACGTCCGAAAGCATATCCTCGGCGTTTTCAAAAGCCTCTGTCAAAGCCCTGTAGGCAGATGTTGTTGTGCCGAGTTGAGCGGCGACAAGAGCGTCAATGCTCGTCCCCTGCTTATCTACGGCTTTCTGCATAAGCGCGCTTGCTACCGTGTTTTCCGACAGTCCGCTTGCCTTGATAAACAGCCCCATCAGGTCATCCTCTGTTTTGCCGCTGAGTTTCAGCGCCGCACCGAGCATTTCTTCAGACTTAACCTTTCCGGACATCACCATTGACTGAAGTTGCATCTTCTGTTCATCGGTAAGACCTAAAAGCTCAAGGGTCTTTGAAGAAAGCTCTTCTTCGCTTTTGCCCGATTTCGATACTATTACATTCTTAATCTCTTCCGCAGAGAGAGAAGCAATTGCTTTCTCCCCTGCTCTTGAAGCCGCTCTTGTAATCTTATTTTCAATTGTATCCGAAGCGTCTTCAAACTGAGTTTCAAGCGTTTTGGCGATTTCCTTTGCCTTTTCATAAAGAGAGTTGACCTGCGACTGCACCTGCGCCTCGTCATATTCCTTTATTGTATCTTCAAGCGAATCTATGAGGTCGTCGCTTCTCTTTTTTGCTTCGTTGTCATCTGCATATTTTTTGTTATAAACCCAGGCGTAGTTGACGCTCTCGTGAGCGTCTGACATTTTTTTATAACCCTCGTCACTTAAAAACGCCACGCCGAAGGTTATGGCGTCGAACATCATATCCGAATTGCTTTCGTAAAGGCAGGCGTAATCGGGAACGGATGACAGACCCGTAACCTTATACTCTTTATCACGGATTGTGATTCTGTCGCCGACCTTTATTTTATTGTTTGCGGCGTACATTCTGTCTATTGCGATTTCATCAGCAGACTTTGCCGCCCTGCCCTCATGGAAAACAAGCAGATTTATATCGTCTCTGTTTTTATATATTCTGAGAGTATGATTTTCGTTTCCAACATCCTCTTCCTTATAAAAAAGTTCATAAAATGTCAGGTCATTTTCATCTGAAAGTTTTTCGAGTATTTCCCCGTCGGGAATAATGTTGAAGGTAATATGTCCGTCCTCAACCCTGTATTTTTCAAGTCCCTCGTTAAAGGTCTTCGCAACGCTGTTGTTCGTTACAAGAAAGCCCGACATAACGCCGATAAAGAAAACAAGAAACAGAAAAATAGCTATGTATTTGCCTATATCACCCTTCAGTTCACGAAGGTATCTTTTATTAAGTGGATTTTTCATTTTGCCTGTCTCCGTTTACCATTCAAGCTCTGCGGCGGGAATCTTTTCTTCGTTTGTAATTTCCTTTATGATTTTACCGTCACGGAGTTTGTATACCTTGTCAGCCATATTCTTTATAGCGTCATTATGAGTTACCATAATAACGGTGCTGCCGTATTGCTTATTAATGTCCTCAATAAGTTTGAGTATTTCCTTTGAAGTGCCGTAATCAAGGGCTCCCGTCGGCTCATCACAGAGAAGTATGTCGGGATTTTTGACTATTGCCCTGCCTATAGAAGTCCTCTGCTGCTGACCGCCCGAAAGTTGTGACGGAATCTTGTTTCTCTGTTCATAAATTCCGAGTGTTTTCATCAGTTCGTCAACGTTCAAAGAATCCTTGCCGAGATATGCGCCGACCTCGATATTCTCTCTGACGGTCAGATTCGGTATAAGGTTATACATCTGGAAAACATAACCGAGATGCTTACGTCTGTAAAGAGTAAGCCTTTTCTCCTTCATATCCTCAATTTTTTCACCGTCGATTGCTACATATCCCCCGTCGGCATCCTCAATAGCGCCGATTATATTAAGCAACGTTGATTTTCCCGAACCCGACGGACCCAAAAGGACAACAATCTGCCCCTTTTCTATATCCATATTAACGTCACTGAGCGCATCAACATAACTGTCACCCTGACCGAAATGCTTTTTAATACCCTTGATTTCAACAAAGCTCATTATTATTTCTCCTTTGACACCATTTGAGTTAGCACAAGCTAACCGTATACATATATTATAGTTAGCAGCCGCTAACTTGTCAAATAAAAAAATAAACAAATATGAGGTTTTTTAACAACAGAATTCTGTCATATATTATTTTATGCAGCATAGAATAAAGTCTGTTATGGGTCTTATGGATTTATGGTTTTCAATTATTATGAGAACTGAATACAACAGAAAAAAGCAGGATTGAAAGACTAATCAATCCTGTTTTTTGGTGCGAGAGTGAGGTATTCTTTCCCCCTCTCGCTTAGTGTTTTCAGGAGTTTGTATAAAAAAGGTTGGTTAACGGTTGAGATTGAAGGAGTTTTTGCATCTTTACCTGATATCAGAAGACAGATAAAAGATAATGCGATTGAGAATATTGACATATATTATATAAAGTGGTATTATAGTTAGCGGTGGCTAACCGTAGTATTCAAGGTCATTTTTATATGACTTAATTTTTTGATTTTGCGGTTAGCGGTCGCTAACTCATATTTGTATTGAAAGTGAGGTGCGGTATATGTGGTTTGATGTTTTTGAAGGGCTGTCTATCCCCTTTTTAGGAACGGTTCTTGGCTCGGCTTGCGTATTCTTTATGAAAAAAGAATTAAGCCGTAACGTTCAACGTGCGCTGACAGGTTTTGCAGGCGGAGTAATGGTCGCAGCTTCAATCTGGAGTCTTCTTATTCCCGCTATGAATTTAAGTGAAGATAAGGGAAGGCTTGCATTTCTTCCTGCGTTTATCGGCTTTTGGCTGGGTATACTCTTCCTGCTTTTTCTTGACAGGGTTATTCCCCATTTGCACATGTATGCCGATAAGGCAGAGGGGCCGAAAAGCCGTGCGGCAAAAACTACAATGATGGTGCTTGCGGTTACTCTTCACAATATTCCCGAGGGCATGGCGGTAGGCGTTGTGTATGCAGGACTTCTTTCAGGCTCTGCCGAAATCACGGCAGGCGGCGCGCTTGCGCTGTCTCTCGGTATTGCCATTCAAAATTTCCCCGAGGGCGCGATTATATCAATGCCGCTTTACGCAGAGGGCAAATCAAAAACAAAATCATTTGCTCTCGGAGCACTGTCGGGCGCAGTCGAACCGATAGGCGCGCTTCTGACTGTACTGTTTGCAGGTCTGCTTGTTCCCGCTATGCCATATCTTCTCGCCTTTGCGGCAGGCGCAATGATTTATGTCGTTGTCGAAGAGCTTATCCCCGAGATGTCGGCAGGCGAACACTCAAATATCGGCGTAGTTCTGTTTGCGTGTGGATTTACGGTAATGATGGCGCTCGACGTGGCGCTCGGATAATAAAGGAGTAATAATATGAAACCCGATTACAAAAACTGGATGCCCAAAGGCATGGTGCTTACGGCGGTTACATTAACTGCATTATTTCTTATACTCTTTCTCGTTTTCGGCTTAAGCGGACTTGTTTCCGGTAAGCTTAAAACCGTTTTGTTTGTCATATTCCTTATCGGAACGGTTATCGGCTTTTTTGTTTCTCTCTGGATGGCGCTTATGTACAGGGCGTTTTCATACAACGGAAAACGGCAGATGTCAAAACAGATAATTGAGGGAATTGCAGATTACGTAACGCTGCCCGAAAACGGGAAAGGTCTTGATGTCGGGTGCGGAAGCGGAGCGCTTACAATCGCCTGCGCAAAGAGAAATCCCGACACTTCGTTTATCGGAATTGACCGCTGGGGAAAGGAATACGCTTCCTTTAATCTGCCGCTTTGCGAAAGCAACGCAAAGGCGGAGGGCGTGTCAAACGTTTCGTTTGAAAAAGGCGATGCAAACAAGCTCAATTTCCCCGACGAAAGCTTTGACGCAGTTACAAGTAACTATGTTTATCACAATATTCCGTCACAAAGCAGACAGGATATTTTGCTTGAAACTCTACGTGTGTTGAAAAAAGGCGGCACCTTTGCAATACACGACATCTTTTCAAAACACAAATACGGCGATATGAACGCCTTTGTTCAGAAGCTAAAAGATATGGGTTACGAAAGAGTTGAACTCATTGACACAACCGACGGAAAATTTATGACGAAGTTTGAATCTGTATGGATGGAGCTGTCGGGCTCTGCCCTGCTCACGGGAAAGAAGTAAATGTTATGAAAAAAACACACATTGAAAAGAACAGCGTTCAGGAAACGCTTGTAATACCGCTTTACGGCAGAAAGCTCTGCACCGAGCTTTTTCCGAATCTTTTTGAGGACAGAAAAGCGGTTGAGCTGATTGACAGAATTGATTACGATTTTTCGGAGCTTGAAAAAAGAGCCAAAAGCATGGGCTACCGTTTCGGCGCATTGGAGGTAGCGATGCGTGAAAATGACCTTATGATTGAGGCGAAAAGCTACCTTGAAGAGCATCCGCTGGCGGCGATAGTCAATCTCGGTTGCGGACTTGACCAGACCGCCGAGAACTGCGACAACGGAAAATGCCTTATTTATAACATAGATTTGCCCGACGTTATCGGCGTACGCAATACTCTTCTGCCCGAAAGCGAAAGAGTGAAGAACATAGCCGCCGACCTCAATGACTTTTCGTGGTTTGACAAAATCAACGCTGAAAACGGTGTGTGCTTTATAGCGGCAGGCGTTTTCTATTATTTCAGAAAGGACGATATTAAAAAACTGTTTAACGCCATGGCAAAGCGCTTCCCGGGCGGTAAGCTTTGCTTTGACGCGGCAAACGAACGAGCCGTAAAAATAATGCTCAAAACCTGGGTTAAGGAAGCGGGCATTACGAGCATAGCCGACTATTTCAGCGTGAACAGCATTGAAAATGATATATTGCCGTGGCTTGAAAATGCTTCAGTCAGCTCGAAGGGCTATATGCTCGGATATAATGATTTGAGGGACAAATCCGTACCGCCGCTTTTCAGAACTTTATCAAAAATCGGCGACGGCTTTATGAAAATGCAGATAGTAAGAATTGATTTTGAGAGGTAAAATATGGGAATTCTGAAAAAATATTTTAACCAGACAAGAAAACCCGAGGGTTTTCTCGGCAAAATGATGGTAAACGGAATGAACGGCGGACACGCAAAACTGGCTGATTGGGGTATGTCTTTTCTTAAAGAAGTCAATCCCGAATCTGTAGTTGACCTCGGCTGCGGCGGAGGAAGGAACGCAGGAGAATTGATGAATAAATATCCTCACTCAAAGGTTACCGCCATTGATTACTCCGAGGTTTCGGTTGAGAAAGCAAGAGAATACAACAATAATATGATTTCGTCGGGCAGATGCAGGGTGCTTCAGGGCGATGTTTCAAAGCTGGCGTTTGACAGTGATTCGTTTGAGCTTGCCACGGCATTTGAAACGGTGTATTTCTGGGGCGACCTTGAGAAGTGCTTTTCCGAGGTCCGCAGAGTGCTTAAGGACGGCGGCACGTTCCTAATCTGCAACGAGTCCGACGGAAAGGACGAAACAAGTCTGAAATTTGAAAAGATTATTGACGGTATGAAATGCTATACTCCCGAACAGCTGACAGCTGTCCTGAAATCCGTCGGGTTCACTTCAATTCAGTCCGAGCATCATCCTTCAAAACCGTGGATTACGGTAATAGCCAAAAAATAATCACATACTTGCATACAGAATTGTTTACTGAAACCGAAAGGAGCAAATATGAATCTGCCGAATGATCCTTTTCTTCTTTTGAGCGCAGTTAATACAAAGCTCAGGGATTATTATTCAAGTCTTGATACACTGTGCGATGACCTCGGTGAGAATCGCACGGAACTTGAAGATAAACTGGCTGGCATCGGCTATTACTACGATGAACAGCTCAACCAGTTCGTTTCCCGTTAAGGAGATGATAAAATGGTTTTCCCACTTGTTGCTTTGCTTTTTGCATGGATTTGCACTTTTTTCGCGAGGTGAAAATATGAAATATATCGGTATGCCTGCCGGCATGTGGCTTCTGTTTAAAAATTCCTTTGAAGACAAACTCGTTACGGTTCTTGGCTTTGATAATGAAACGGCAAAAGCTGTTTCACTTAAAGCAAAACCGAAGTATAAGGAAATCATCTCAAAGCTACCCGAATTTGAAAAAGATGACCGCTTCAAGATGAATATTGTCAACTGCGCTATGGTTGTCGCTTTCTTTTTGCAAATGGAAGAAAAGCCAAGCGTGGAACTGCTAACCGATTATTATGCAAAGGCAATGATGACAAAGCCGATGAAATGGTTTTGCAGAATGGGCGGTAAAAGCAAGTTTTCCAAAAAAGATATTGACGGCATGAAAAAGACCGCAGCACTCAAAGCCGCCGACAGAAATCCATATTCTTGGAATATGGATTTTTATCCGTATGATGACGGCAGCGGCTATGAAGCAAGGTTTTCAAGCTGCGGAATATGTAAGCTTATGAAGGAGTACGGCATATATGAATTAACGCCTGCCCTTTGTCATCTTGATTACACTATGACAGAAGCGAGCGGCACAGCGGAATTTGTAAGGGATTACACTCTCGCATCGGGCGGACCGTACTGCGATTGCGGATATAAAAAGAAGGTGTAAAAATGAGTAGTGACAGAAAAAGCGAAATAAAAAGCGCCTATAAAAGTCTCGGAAAGGCACACGGGTTTTATGACGGTATGATGACAGGCTCAAACGCTGTCGGCAGATTTATGGATAAAGCCGTGTGGAATATGACTCATGACGAGGTACTTGAATACCAGTCGGAGGCATTTGCGGCAATTCCGAAGGATTTTAACGGCAAACTGCTTGAAGTCCCCGTCGGCACGGGAGTTCTTTCAATGCCCGTTTTCAAAACCTTGCCGAATGCTGATATTACCTGCCTTGACTATTCCGAAAAAATGATGGAATCAGCGCAAAGCCGTGCAAATGAAATGCAAATAAAAAACATCACCTTTTTGCAGGGTGATGTCGGTCAGTTGCCTTTTGAAAACGAATACTTTGATGCCGTTGTATCTCTTAACGGCTTTCACGCTTTTCCCGATAAGGAAGCTGCATTTTCAGAAACCTGCAGAGTGCTGAAAAAAGGCGGTATTTTCTGCGGCTGCTTTTATGTTGAAAAAGCAAATGCGCATACCGATAAAATTATTAAAAGCATTTATGTTAAGAAGGGCTTTTTCACTCCGCCGTTTGAAACGGTTTACTCCCTTAAAGAAAGACTTGAGACAATGTATTCAAGAGTAACGGTAGGCAATGTGAAGAGCATAGCATATTTCAGGTGTGTGAAGTGATATGAAGGATAAACTTCCTGTTTACGGTGTCGGTCCGATTTACGGCATCGGCATCTCGGCAATAAGCGTTTTAATGATAATTTTCGCAAAAACACTTTTTAAATCGGGCAGTATTGCAGGGCTTAAAATCCCGTTTCTCATACTCGGAATAATCTTTATTCTCGGCGGTGTCGCCGTGTGGATTTCCGCAGTAATAATCGCTAAAATCGATGACGGTATCAAATCGAATACCCTTGTAACCCACGGCATTTATGCGTATTGCCGCAATCCGATTTACACGGCGGTTACGTTCGTGAATGTCGGAGCATTGCTTATTGCGAATAATCTATGGCTTCTTATTTTGCCGTTTGGTTATTGGGTGTTTCTGACGGTGCTGATGAAGCACACCGAGGAGAAATGGCTTCTCGATATGTTCGGTCGGCAGTACACGGATTACTGCAAAACCGTCAACCGCTGCATCCCGTGGAAGATTAAGAAGAGATAACACAAAACAAGCAGAAAATGAAAAAGTATAATCATAACCCTCGAAGGCTTCTCCTTCGGGGTTTTGCTTTGTCTTATAAAAATTTTATCGTTGGCTTGACTTACACCGCCAAGCCGACCTGATTCAGATAACTGTCTGCTTTTTCTACGCTTATTGATTGGAAGTTGTCAAATACATCTGCATAGGTGTCGAGGTTTTTGATTAGTGGTTGAGGTTGAGAAAAAAATATTTTTTAAATCTTTAGGTTCTCTTAAGGTTCGGCATATATACTTGAGCCGTACTCAAAAGAGTATTAACAAAAAATCAGCATAAATATAAGGAGTAATAAATATGAAACGCAAAATAATAGCAGTTATTCTTGCAATAGCGATGATTTTAACCTTAACTTTAACAGCCTTTGCAGAAGGCGGCCCCGGCGGAACACCTCCCTCAGGCTCACCTCCCGGAGGCGCACCCGGCGGCTCAAGCTCAAGCTCGGTAACTTACAGCGGAGCAACAAGCATAAGTTCAAGTGAAACGCAGACAAACCAGACTTATGCATCTTCAAGCGCTGATGAAAACGCTCTGCTTATCGACACTTCCGACAGCGTAACAATTACAAATCCCACGGTTACCAAATCGGGTAACTCGGACGGCGGAGACAACTGTAATTTCTACGGCATCAACTCGGGCATTACGGTAAAAGGCGGCGGCACGGTAACCATCACGGGCGGTACGGTTGAAGCAACCGCAACAGGCGCTAATGGCGTATTCTCATACGGCGGCAACGGCGGACAGAACGGCGCAGACGGCGACGGCACAACAGTTATCATTAAAGACACAGTCATAAACACCACGGGCGATAACGGCGGCGGTATTATGACAACGGGCGGCGGCATTATGCAGGCTGAAAACCTCACCGTCACAACCTCAGGACGCTCATCTGCGGCAATCCGTACCGACAGAGGCGGCGGAACAGTTACCGTAACATGCGGCAGCTACACCACAAGCGGACTCGGTTCTCCTGCAATTTATTCAACTGCAGATATTACTGTTTCGGACGCAACTCTTGTTTCAAACCTTTCGGAAGGCGTATGCATTGAAGGTAAGAACAGCGTAACAATCAACAGCTCTGATTTAACCGCAAACAATACCCAGATGAACGGAAATGCAACTTTCCTTGATTCGATTATGATTTATCAGTCAATGTCAGGTGACGCAGACAGCGGTACCTCCTCGTTCACAATGAACGGAGGCACACTGACAAGCAAAAGCGGTCATGTATTCCATGTTACAAACACAAATGCAATTATCAATCTGTCGGGTGTAACAATCAATAACGAGGACAGCAGTAATGTTCTTCTTTCAGTCTGTGACGACGGCTGGAGCGGTTCTTCAAATATTGCAACGCTCAATACAGACGGACAGATTCTTAACGGAACAATCCTTGTAGGTGATAATTCAACACTGGCTCTTAATCTTACGAATTCTTCCGCATTCACGGGAACAGTCAGCGGTGAAATCACAAACGCAAAGGGAACAACGGTTTCAACCAATGTCGGTACGGTCAGCGTAACTCTTGACGACACGAGCAAATGGTCGCTCACTGCTGACACATACATTACCGAATTCAACGGAAATGCGGCAAATGTTATCAATAACGGCTACACTCTCTATGTTAACGGCGTAGCACTTGAAGGCACATCCGATTCGGGTGAAATGCCCACACAAACAGAAAACACAGTAGTTACAACTTCTGCAAACACAACCGGCACAGCAGATGCAGTTACAACAGAAGAAAATAACAACACAGTTCTTTATGTAATCATCGGCGTTGCGGCAGCAGCAGTAATTGCAACAGTTACGGCAGTGGTAATTAAGAAGAAAAACAGCTCAAACAATACTGACGCCGAAGCAAAAAGCGAAGGCAATAACGAAGAATAACCCTTAAAACTAACTAACCCCGAAGTGAATTTACACTTCGGGGTTTAACTTTAACCGTGAGTCCAAGCATCGCCTGATGGCGTCTTGTTTCGGCAAGCCGAAAGAACGGGCAGTAGCCCGAGCCCACTGTTTATTATTCAAAAACGCAAATTGGATCTTGCTATTATTCCAAAGTTGGAATATAATAGAGTTAGCAAAATTGAGGTGATACATATGACGGGTTTTATGACTGCAAGCGAAGCGGCTGTAAAGTGGAATATTTCGCATAGACGAGTAATAACACTTTGTAACGAAAACAGAATCGAAGGAGTAGGAATGCTCGGCAAGATGTGGATAATCCCCATCGATGCAGAAAAGCCGATAGATGCTCGCACTACAAGATACGATGAAACAGTTAATGCAAAACCGTTTCTGAAGTGGGCAGGCGGAAAAGGTCAGCTTCTCGATACTCTTCGCACATACTATCCGGAAGGACTTAGCACAACAATAACAAAATATTGTGAGCCAATGGTCGGTGCAGGTGCGATGTTGTTTGATATCCTCAACAACTATGATTTAGATGAAGTAATGATTTGCGATAGTAATGCAGAACTAATCAATACATACATCGAATTAAAAAACAATGTTTCAGAATTGATACAGCTTCTTCAACAATTCGAGAAAGAACACCTTGCCAAAGAAGGTGAACAGAGAAAAGAATACTATTATTCTCAAAGAGAGTTATATAACAGCCTCATCGCAAAGAAAACCGCTAATGCGACACTCAAGGCAGCATTATTCATATATCTCAACAAGACTTGCTTTAACGGACTTTACAGAGTCAATCGTCGCGGTGAATACAATGTCCCAATGGGCTCATACAACAACCCGACAATATGCGATATTGAGAACTTGTTGCTTGTATCAAAGAGACTTGAAAAAGTTACAGTAATTGCCAGTGATTACAAACAAACGGAATCATTCATTGATAATAAAACATTCGTATACTTTGATCCGCCCTACAGGCCGTTAAGTAAGACTGCAGAATTCACCTCATATACGGAAACCGAATTCAATGACGAGAATCAAATTGAATTGGCGCAATATATAAAGCACCTTTCGGACAAAGGTGCAAAGATATTGGCTAGCAATTCCGATCCGAAAAACACCAATCCAGATGACAACTTCTTTGATGATTTGTACAAGCCGTTGAAGATTGAAAGAGTTAACGCAAAACGAGCAATTAACAGTAAAGGCAGTAAGCGTGGTAATGTCAGTGAACTGCTTATATGTAATTATTGAGGAGAAAAATATGAGAAAAAATATTGAGTTTTCAAAAGAAGAGGAAAAAGAACTCTTAAATAGTTTTTATAATTATTTTGAAGATGGTTTTAAGTTTGAAAAGTTTCTTAAGATATATTTAGAAAAATTAGGTTTAGAGGAAGTTTATGTTACGAGAAGCACTGGGGATGGCGGGATTGATTTAACAGCAATTCGTAAGGGCATAGGTGAATTCTCACAATCAGTCGATGAACAATACTACATACAAGCAAAAAGATATTCGCCGGAAAGTACAATATCTCCTGAAAAAATCAGAGCATTAAGAGGTTCTTTTTCATCAGGAAAAGGATTGTTTATTACAACAGGTAAGGTCTCGAAAAAAGCTAAAGAAGACGCATTGAGCATAGACCAAAGCAGACCTATCATTGTTATTGATGGTAGCGAACTGTTAGCCAGTTGTGTGGATATGGAGCTCGGTTTTTCTTTTAAGCCTTGTTTCAGTTCTGTTGCTCTTGATGACTTAATGGCTTCACACGACGTAATTGTCACTTCAAGTGAAGAACAATATGTTGAAAGGATAATCACACAAAACGATATAAGAGCATATATTCTTCCAATGCCGAGAGTAATAAGAGAAAGAATTCCCGATAAACAGAACAAAGTTTTTATCTCTTTTAACAATGATTCATTTAAAGAGTATTCCATTGACGCAGGTCACAGATATATTGCTGGCATTTCAAGCGTTTATAAAGAAAACGGGTTAAGGCAATCTGATGGAACTCTACATTCGAAAAAATCTTTGTGGACGATTGATGACGATTTGAAAATAAGAATTAAGATTGTAGAATTGTAATGTTTGAGGGTGTAAGAACATGAAACTAAAAGAAGCGCAAAAAAAGATTATCGATATATGCAACATTCCTTTTTCTGATTTGTTTGATGAAGACGATTTTGCATTAATAAAAAAGAACAAAGGAAAAACCGGTCAGCTTCTCGAATTGGCGCTTGGTAAGAAACTTAGCAATGCAAATCTTGATTTTGAAGATGGCGAGTTGAAAACCAACAAATGTGACGCTTCTGGTAATCCGAAAGAGACTGTTTTCATTACTCAAATATCTTGTGTTATTGATGAGTTAATAGATGAAAAGCCGTTTGAGGAAACACATCTCTACGAAAAGATAAACAATATCCTTTATGTACCGGTTTGCAAGGAAGGTGATCCACACAACTGGATGTTCCTTGATGCAATACATATTGATTTAACAAAACCTGAGTTTGCTCCTCTTTTAGATACTTGGAGAAATGACTATTATTCAATTTGCAAACAATTGAAGACTCATATTGAAAACAGTCCGGACGGTTTTATTCATACGTCTAATGGAACGCACATTCAGGTTCGCAGCAAGGATTCAAAACCGTATCACCCGATTTACTCAAAGCATTACAAAAGGAATATATCAAACAAAAACCACGCTTTTTATTTTCAAAAGCAGTTTGTGTATGATGTAAGAAAGGTTTATGGTGAAAAATAATGCCCATTAATACTCATGGCGGTGGCGCAAGGACAAATGCAAATGGCTTAAAATTTGAACAAGAAACCAGTTTAGCAGAAGCATTACTAAACGCCGGATATCTGGTATCAAATGCTATTACATATGTTATGGATAAATATAACAATCCATTGGGAATATTAGCACCTAAAGAACAACTTTATAAAAGAATACTCATACCAGAAGGAATAGATTGGCATAACTATATCTCAAAGAAACTATTACCTGATGAAGCTTTTTTGAATTATTCAAACGAAACGATTTATATTATCGAAAAGAAGTTTCAGCATGGTGGAGGTTCAGTTGATGAGAAACTTCAAACTTGCGCTTTTAAAAAATGGGAGTACGAGAAACTCTTTTCTGATACAGATTATAATGTTGAATATATTTATGTTTGCAACGATTGGTTTTCTCAGCCTTGTTATGCCGATGTGCATGAATATATCAATATGGTTGGATGCCACATTTTCTTTAATGAAATACCATTGGATTTTTTAGAAATACCATCTACATTTTAGGAGAAACAAATGGCAAGTAAGATTAAAACCTGGGAACCAGACGATTTCGAACTTGAAACAAATACAGTTTGGTCTTTCCCTGATAGAGGCAAATGGGCTACACATGATGCAAAATACCGTGGCAATTGGTCTCCGTACATACCGAGGAACATAATACTGCGCTATTCAGAAGAAGGCGACTTGGTGCTTGACCAGTTTGCCGGGGGCGGCACAACTCTTGTCGAAGCGAAACTGCTTAACAGAAATGTTGTTGGCATTGATGTTAACCCCGACGCTCTTGAGAGATGCAAGGAAAAGTGCGATTTTGAGCGAGATAACTGCGGAACAGTACATATTAAACTCGGAGATGCAAGGAACATTGATTTTCTTCCTGATGAATCGGTTGACCTTATTTGCACACATCCGCCTTATGCCAATATAATTCAATATAGCGAAGATATTGAAAACGACCTTTCTCACCTGAAAGTTCCGGAGTTTCTTGAAGAAATGAAAAAGGTAGCCGCTGAGAGTTACCGTGTTTTGAAGCCGGGTAAATTCTGTGCTATCTTAATGGGCGATACAAGACAAAAAGGTCATATGATACCGATGAGCTTTGATGTAATGCAAATCTTTCAGGATGCGGGATTCAAACTCAAAGAGCTGATTATTAAAGAGCAGCACAACTGCAAAGCAACAGGCTATTGGAAAACAAACAGTATTAAATATAATTTCTTGCTAATTGCACATGAATACTTATTTGTATTTCATAAATAATAAGGAGCACAAATGAAGAATTATTTTGAATTTACCACTTCAGAAATTAAATATCTTGAATCTATTAACGCAAAACATGACGGACAGTTATCTCCCTATGCTTGTAGGAATATTGATGCTGTCAGGGAACACAAAAAAATCAACTACTCAATCATAAGACCAGCATTTTCGTATGATGTGGATTGTATTATTCACAGTCCGGTTTACAATAGATATGCTGATAAAACGCAGGTGTTCTCATTTTATAAAAATGATGATATTACAAGACGTGCCCTTCATGTTCAATTTGTATCAAAAATTGCAAGGACAATAGGAAGAGCGTTAAATCTAAATTTAGATTTGATTGAAGCAATAGCACTTGGTCACGATATGGGACATACGCCTTTTGGTCACAAAGGTGAACAGTTTCTAAGCGAATGTTATCAAAAACATACCCAAAATGATAATGGTAAAACAAGATTCTTTAACCATAATGTTCATAGTGCACGCTTGTTCAGGTATATAATCTACAGCAACTTAACACTGCAAACTTTAAGTGGAATATTATCACATAATGGAGAGAAAGTATGCAAAGAGTATGCTCCATCCGATTTGAGCAATTTTGAAGAATTTGATAGTGTTTTAGAGAAGTGTTTTATTGATAATGATTTTCATAAAACGCTTCGTCCTAACACCTTGGAAGGATGCGTCGTGCGTATAAGTGATATGATTGCTTATGCTGGAAAAGACAGGCAAGATTTGCATAAAGCGAAATTAATTACGGATAAAGAATTTGAAACCTCTCGTTTAATAGGAGTAAAAAACAGCGACATTATTTCTAATTTGATTGTTAATATAATAAAGAATAGTATTGATTCTCCTTCTTTAAATATGGACGAGGAAGTATTTAATGATTTAAAAGATTTAATTAATGAAAACTATGAGATAATTTACGGAAATAAAGAATTGAATGCTCCTTATTATGAAATTGTTAAACCGTTAATGGAAAAATTGTATGCCGTATTGCTTGATGATGTCAAAAATAGAAATTATGATTCACCAGTATTTCAGCACTATTTGAATGACTCAATAATGGGAAACTGTTATCGTGAAAATGAATCCAGAGCAATAATAGCCGACCCGAATGAGATTGTAACAGACTATATCGCAAGTATGACAGATGATTATTTTATTGACATTTGTAGTTATTTACATATTAATGATGAGGCAATTAGAAAATTAAAATATCACGAATATTTTTGATAGAAAAGTTCCGCCAACCCCCTGCAGAAAAAGATTTAATAAATAAGATTAAAAAGGAGTTTCACTTAAAATGAGGAAGAATGAGTATAATTCTATAGATGAGTTTGTTTCACAATACACAGGCGTATGGAACCCGTCTGAAAGACACTGGTTCGGTCTGGATTTCTCCTATAATGGATCGACGTATCGCTTGAATACTGGTTCTATGTTCAACAAGCAAAATACTATTCTCCCTGATGGAAGGGAAGCGGTTTTTGGGTTGTATCGTAAGACGACAGTCCTTCATTTTTATTATTTTGCCATACCTTTTTTGTGCAATACCCAAAACATATCCCCGTTGCACCTCGTATGCACTTCTGCGCTGAAATAGAAAACACTGTAATACACTGTTTGACACAGGATGAAATATGGGGAAGTATAATCCGCAGGATTGACGGTGAGAGTGCAACTGAATACAACCAAATACAACAGAAAAAGCAGGATTGAAAGACTAATCAATCCTGCTTTTTGGTGCGAGAGTGGGGTATGCTTTCCCCCTCTCGCTTACTGTTTACAGCGGTTGTTAAGTTTTCGTTTGGTTAGTGGTTGAGCTTGGCGGTTTCAAAGCTCTTTTTTCAGCATACACCAATCACTCTTATTAGTTAAAAAGACATTTACTCTAAGAAAAATATATAGTATAATTAAATACAGCACAGGTCCCCTAATAAAGTGAAAGGGCTTGAGATTATGAAAAAAGTATTATCAATTGTTTTATCAATAGTAATGGTGTTTTCCGTTTTTTCGGTTATGCCGTTTACGGTGTTTGCAGATAATATCCGCGGTGACGCCAACGGCGACGGCAAGGTTAATATGTCCGATGCCATCACAACCAGATATATTGACGCCATAGGAACATTTCCGGACTGCGTTTCGAATTATTCCGAGTTCGGCGCAGATGCAAACGGAGACAACAAGATAACTGTTGCGGATACGTTAGCTGTCATGAAGCATCTGGTTTATTTTGACAAGTACGGGCTTATCGGCGCCCCTGCTCTGCCTTCGGACGGAAAGGCAGACGATGATTCGGGTGATTTCACGCTTGACCTCGGAGGAACAAAGAGCGTGAATGCCGGAGACAGCTTTGACGTGGACGTTAAAATAAAACTCAAGGATACAACCGTCAAAATTGCGGCTGTTGATATACAGTTTTTATTTGACAGCCCTATGACCTGCGAAGAGGTTGATTTCAGTTCAAGCGTTCTCGGTCACGAAAAAAATAATCCTAAGGAAGGCAAATGTGAAACAAGCCCCGACAATGATATCGTAGCGGCTATGATGTATTTCGCCAATGAATACGTAACACCTTCCGATAATTCTGTTCTTTTTACTCTTTCAATAAATGTTCCTGCAACAACTCCGGACGGTGAATATACAATTGATATTGCTGACCGTTGTCAGGTTTTCAGCGACGAAAACGGCACGATGTACCGGACGTCCGTTAATCCGTTGACTGTTACGGTTACCAATAACAACCTTCTCGGCAGCGGAACAGCGACCGACCCCTATAAGATTGACAGTTACAGTAAGCTCAAGGCCTTTGCCGACAAGGTAAACATTGACAGTGAGACGGGCGCAAACGCCGTTCTTACAGCCGATATTGTAGCTGACGATGAAGCGTGGACGCCAATCGGCAACGGTTCAAACATATACACTGGTACATTTGACGGCGACGGACATACGATTACAGGGCTTACAACTCCTGAGAATTACGGCGAATATGCAGGACTTTTCGGCTATGTCGGAACGGACGGAGTTATAAAGAACGTCGGCCTTGAAGGCGGAAGTATAAACGGAAGCTATGATGTCGGCGGAATAGTCGGCTTAAATATGGGTACCATACAGAACTGTTATAACACGGGAGCGGTTAACGGTGAAAATTCTGTCGGCGGAATAGTCGGATATAATTGCAATGGAGATAACCGAAGCACTAATATTGTCAACTGCTATAATACGGGAGCAGTTTCAGGAAACGGTACCCGTGTTGACGTCGGCGGAATAGTCGGACGTAATATCGGTGTGCTTAGCGGAAGTTCATCTGTTACTGACTGCTATAATATAGGAACAATTTCAGGAAACGGTACCCGTGTTGACGTCGGCGGAATAGTCGGATATAATATCTGCGCAACTAACGGAAGCGCTGACATTACCGACTGCTATAATACGGGCGCGGTTATGGTAAGCGGCGACAATGTTTATGTCGGCGGAATAATCGGAGAAATTTTTGGCTCAGGCGGCGGAACTGCAAAGGTTGCAAACTGTTATTATGACAGAAACGTTGTAACTGTTCCCGGCGCAACGAGTGAAAACAACTGGAATGCAATCGGCAAAAACTACAACGCAACCGTAATAAATGTGACAGGTCTTACTACAGTACAGATGACCGGTATATACGCTTTAACAAATATGGAGTTTTCCGATTCCTTTGTTTGGTTTATGAAAGAGGACGTAGCTGATGATACCAACGGAAAGTATTACATGTTCTATCCGCACCTGAAGGGCTTTAACCATGACGGCGACGGCGCACAGCAGACGGGCGAAGAAATCTCTCCCGATAACTGGCCGGCAAAGGCTGAGGTTTCGGTTGACTGGAGCGGTTCGGATTCATATACCTATAATGCAACCGAGCAAAAGCCCGTTGTTTCCTCCGTCTCCATAGGCGGCAGTGAGCTGACCCCGGGCGCCGATTATACCGTAAATTACAAGGTGAAAAACGGCGACAATTGGGACGGCTGCACCGAATGTATTAACGCAGGCGAGTACCGTACGGTTATTACCTTCGGCAACGGACATCCTGATATTGTAAAAAACTTTACGATTAACAAAGCGTCTCTTGAAATAACAGCAAAAAATAAGGAATATGAGTATAACGGTTTTAACCAGGGCCCCGGAGATACAGTGTATGAAAACGCTCAGGAAATTGCAAATGTAATTACTGCAGAAGGACTTAAGGGCACGGACACAGTAACACAAATTGAAATTGACGGACAGGGAAAAAATGCGGGTGACGATTATGTTCTTACTCCGCAAAGCGCATTTATTAACGGTACAAATGCGGCGGACAGCAATTATGATGTTACATACGTAAACGGCGTGCTCAAAATTAATCCTAAAGCTATTAACGTAACCGTAAACGGCAACAGCGATACAAAAACATATAACGGTTCTCAGCAGACCTTTAACGGCACATTCACCGCTACCTGCCCGGACACGGGATTTGACGCGTCAAAGTTCACTTACACGGGCAGTACTTCGGTAAGCGGAAAGGACGCCGGCGAATACACCCTTTCGCCCGTTGAAGCAAACTGCGTATATGATGACAGCAACTATACTGTTAGCTGGACAATGGGAACGCCGATTAAACTTAAGGTTAACCCTGCAAAAATAACGATTGCCGCTGACAATAAGGAAACCAACCACGGCGATGACCTTGATGAGCTTACTTACAAAATAACCGGCGACTATTACGGCGAAGACCTCGGGATTTCTCTTTCGACAGACGCCGATAACAAGACGCCCGGGACGTATGATATTACGGTTTCATATACTCCGAACAGCAACTACAATGTAACTGTTCAGAACGGAAAATACGTTATCGACGATAACCCGCACACCTGGGGTGAAATCACTTACGAGTGGAACGGAACGGATTCCGTAACCGCAAGCCGTACTTGTAATTACTGCGGAGAGGTTGAAACCGAAACGGTAAATCCGACTGCCGAGCAGACCAAAGACCCGACCTGCACAGATAAGGGTGAAAACACATATACGGCAACCTTTACGAACCCCGCTTTTGAAACACAGACAAAGACTGTTGAGGATGTTGAGGCGGCAGGTCATAAACTCACGCATTATCCGTATACTGAGCCCACCTCAACCAAGGACGGCAATGTCGAATACTGGTATTGCGAAGAGTGCCATAAGTATTTCTCGGACGAAAACGGTGAAAACGAAATAACCGAAACCGTTATCCCGCTTGTTCCCGAATACACATTCGATAAAGATAATCTTGAATGGACAAAGGACAGCGGCGAGGACCTTGAATTCACTGTCAACCGCAGCGCAGATGATGACAAAGCATTCGGACTCTTCCTCGGTATTGAGATAGACGGAAACGCCGTAAGCGAGGAAAACTACACTGCAACAAAGGGCAGCGTAAACATCAAGCTCAGCGCAGATTATCTAGAAACTCTTTCGGTCGGCGAGCACACACTGAAGCTTCTCTTCACGGACGGAGAAACCGAAACGACCTTCACGGTAAACGGCAAGGAAGAACCTGACGAGCCTGCCAAACCCGACGGAGAAAAGACGGATGAGCCGGTAACAAAGCCTGAAAAGAAGGACTCAAAGCCCGCCGGGTATGAACCTATACCCAAGACGGGCAACGCATTTAATCCGTGGATTTGTATTGCTGTCCTTGCAGGCCCCTGCCTTGCGGCAGTTTACGGCAGAAAAAGAAAAGAAGATGAATAATTAAGTAAACAGCACTAAACCCCGAATCTTATGATTCGGGGTTAACTTTTTTGTGAAATTGCTGTCGGCGGCTTGCACCTACACCGCCAAACTAATCTGATTCAGATAACTGTCTGCTTTCTCTACGCTTACGGATTGGAAGTTGTCAAATACATCTGCGTAGGTGTCGAGGGTTACTTTGATGTCTGAGTGCCCCATATAGTTCAAAAACGCTTTTCCGTGATAGTGACAGTATAATTCATATACGCAAAATGCTCTCCTCGTCTTTTGAACAAGGAGAGCACCTCCCACCTCCAGGAGTCAGAGCGGAACCGACAGGTGTTGACGAAGCCAGCCGCTTCCGTTGTGGGTTAATAAAAAAATATGTTATTTTTCGCTGATTTTGGTTTCAAAGCGGTCCTTTGCCGTTTCATCCGGAATTGATGTCGGGTATTCTCCGCCGAAGCAGGCAGTGCAGAAGCCCGTGTCCTCGCCGGCGAGATGTTTAACATTTTCAACGCTTAGATAGCCCAAAGAGGTTACACCGATTTCACCGGCGATTTCCTCAGTTTTCATTTTATTCGCAATAAGCACATCTGCGCTGTCAATATCGGTTCCGTAATAGCAGGGAGCTATAAAGGGCGGGGCGCTGACACGCATATGTATTTCCTTCGCACCTGCCTGCCAGAGCAGATTGGCAATATGCCGGCAGGTTGTGCCTCTCACGATTGAATCATCAATAAGTACTATGCGCTTATCTTTTACTACTTCACGAATTGGATTTAATTTTATCCCGACACCCTGTTCACGGGAATCCTGCCCGGGAGAAATAAAAGTTCGTGCGATATATTTGTTTTTTGTAAATCCGATTGCATAGGGAATGCCCGATTCGTGCGAATAACCGATTGCCGCTTCAAGTCCTGAATCGGGCACGCCGATGACTATATCAGCGTCAACCGGATGTTCCTTTGCGAGAAACCGCCCTGCTCTTTGCCTGCAAACACTTACGGATGCGCCGTCAATTACCGAGTCGGGACGGGCAAAATAGATATACTCAAAAACACAGAAGCGTTTCGGACAAAGCTTGCAATGAGAGTCATCAAAATGTAATCCGTCACAGTCAACAACTGCAATTTCACCGGGTTTAAGATCCCTGACAAGCTTTGCGTCGACTGCGTCAAGCGCACAGGACTCCGAAGCGAAAACCACGGAGCCGTCGTCTGTCACTCCATAGCAGAGCGGTCGGAAGCCATGAGGATCACGCGCAGCGATCAGCTTTTGCGGAGAGCTTATTACGAGTGAGTAAGCGCCTTCGATTATCTCCATGGCTGCGCTGACTGCGCTCTCAATCGAACCCGTAACAAGTCTTTGCTGAACTATTATGTATGAAATAACCTCGGTGTCGGTAGTTGTGTGAAACAGTGATCCGCTTTCTTCAAGCATTCTTCTCAATTCAAACGAATTCGAAAGATTACCGTTATGACAAAGAGCCATTCTTCCGTTGTGATGGTTAACAAGAAGCGGCTGAATATTCTGAAGCATCTTACCGCCCGTCGTTGCATAGCGTACATGCCCGACTGCTATGTTGCCGTTGCCCAGAGAATTCAGTTTTTCCCTTGTAAAGACCTCGCTGACAAGTCCTTCGCCCTTGACATAGCGGAATACGCCGTCATCATTTATTGCAATTCCTGCGCTCTCCTGCCCTCTGTGCTGGAGAGCAAAAAGCGCATAATAAGTGAGTGACGCCAAATCGGAGGATTTTTTGCTGAATATTCCGAAAACTCCGCATTCTTCGTGTAACAGGTTAAACATATTGCCTCCTGTCAGTTGGATGTATAGAGATTTGCATACGGTCTTGAGGTAACCGGAGTAAGCTTTTTGAAGGGCTTACTCATTACCGCTTCATAGTCCTGACCGAAGTATTTGCAATAGTTTTTGACATATTTTTTAAGCTCTTTTTTATCCTCGTCGGTAAGAGAGCTTATTTTAATATTCGGCGAAAGATTTTCTTTCGGAAAAGCGCCTCTTACATAGATTTTTCCTCCGTGCATACCGCTTGCGCAATGTGTACCGAAAAGCTTTTCGCCCCGCCTCATATTCAGACCGAGCAGAATAATAGTCCCGCCTGCCATATACTCGCCGAGGAAAGAACCTGCATTCTGACCGATAACAAGAACGGGCTTCATACTGCGGAATTCCTTCATATGAATACCGCCTCTGCAGCATACATTGTCACGGATGTAAATCTCTCCGTCACGCATTCCGTAGCCGAGAGCATCACCCGAATGACCGTAAATGATAATCTGCCCGCCGCCCATTGTATTGCCGACGGCATCCTGACCGTTTCCGTACAGCAGGATTTTTCCTCCGTTGAGGTAGCAGGCAAGGTCATTCCCCGCCGTACCGTGTATTTCAATGGTTTTTCCGCGGTCAAGCGCGCAACCGAGATAGCGCTGACCGTTTACATCCTCAACGGTAACCTTATTCTGTGAAAGAAGCTTTGTCTTTATATCACCGTTTACCTCTGCATATCTGCGAAGTCCTGCAATAACGTTCATGCAATATCTCCTTTCAGGCGTTTTTCTCTTTCTGACTTGTCAAACATAAAAAGAGAAGGCGTGTCAAAAATATCCGTTTTGATTTCAGATAAATCGGTTTTGTTTTCGATAATGCTTGTGTATATACCTGCGTTTTCACTTGCATTTATAAGAACAAAGCCGACAAGATGGTTATTTTCAAATATCAGCCGTTTATACTTGTCACCGCTTCTGACTGTTCTGTCAGAATACTGTTCGCCTACGGCATTGATAAGTCCGCAGGTGCATATTCGCAGTCCGTAAAAGTCAATGGCGTTTACGGAATATGCTCCGTTGAGCTTTATATCTCCGCCCGCCATTTGCGAACCTGCCGCCGTTCCCTGATAAACCGCATTCGGATAAAGGGCAATAACCCTTTTGCTGCCGTCAAGCATATCCACGCTGACGGTGCAGTCGCCTGCGGCATAAATGCTTTTGTCACTTGTCTGCATTGTTTCGGAATCTGTAATAATACCTCTTTCGACTTTAAGACCTGCCTGTTCGGCAAGTTCTGTTTCGGGACGCACGCCGACTGCAAGCACAAGCATATCGCATTCAAGCTCTTTTTCGCTTTTGAGAACAACGGAGGTTATTCTGTTTGCCTTGCTTTTCGCTTCGGTAACGGTGTCGCCGAGATGAAAAACAATATGACCGTTTTCTTCAATATACTTCTTTACGCTTCGAGCTGATTTTTCATCAAGTATAGACGGAAGTATTCTCGGCGAAAGCTCAACAACATCTACGCTTTTACAGATTTTTGAAAGTCCCTCGGCGGCCTTCATTCCGATAAGGCCGGCACCGATAACAACAGCTTTTGTATTGTTATTTGCTTTTGTCTTAACTGCCTTTGCAGAGGCCAGATCGAGAAAGGTAAATGCGTTAACCTTACCGTTTACATTCTTCATTGGCGGAACAAACGGCTTAGAGCCCGTGCATATACAAAGCTTATCGTAGGAATATGCTTTTCTGCCCGCTTTAACCGTTTTGTTCTTTTTGTCTATTGACCTTACAGGCGCGTTTGTAACTATATCAATTCCTTTTTCTTTATAGTAATTCGGCGAACGCAGATACATATCGTTTTCTTTTACTGCGCCCTTGAGATAATAGCTGATTGACGGTCTGCTGTAAGGAAGATAAGCTTCCCTTGTAAGAACGGTAATACTGCCTTCTGAGTCCTCTTTCCTTATTTGTTCGGCGCAGGCAAGACCTGCCGCAGAGGCGCCGATAATGATATATTTTTTCATTATTCTGCACCTCCCAGATCAATATAAACAAGTGCGTGGTTAGGGCAGTTCTTAACACATGCAGGTTCGTCCTCATCCTGACACAAATCGCACTTAACGGCAAATTTGCCCGTTTTTATACAGCCGAAGGGACAGACGGAAAGGCAGGTCATGCAGCCGATGCATTTTTTCTCGTTGACTGAAACTATACCCGTTTTTTCATCCTTTGTCATAGCTCCCGTTATGCACGCCTGAACGCATTTCGGATTGTCACAGTGACGGCAGTTGACAGCCGCCGAAAGCATTTTATCTCCGTAAACCGTTATTCTTGAAACGGGTGCGGGATTTTCATATTTATTAGCCTTAAGCACATCCTTCGTCTTTGAATGAGCCGTTTTGCAGTAAACCTCGCAAAGACGGCAGTTAAGACAGAGTTCTTCTTTTGCATATACTTTTTTCATACTGCCGTCCTCCTATTCTCCTGCATGCATAATGCCAAGTATTTCAAGCTCTTTTTCGCTTAAACCGATACCCCTGAGCATCAGTCTGTTACCGCGAAGCGAATCGACGGAGTTAATACCCATACCGCCCATAATCTCTTTTATTTCGTGGTTCCAGGCGTTTATAAGGTTTTCAACTCTTATGTGCATTATTTCGGGATTGAGGCGTTTCGTAAGCTCGGGTCTCTGTGTAGCTATGCCCCAGTTACATTTGCCCGTATTACAGGTCTGACACATATGACAGCCCATCGCTATAAGCGGAGCGGAGGCACAGTAGCATGCGTCTGCGCCCAAAGCAATCGCCTTTACTATATCAGCGGAGCATCTGAACGAGCCGGCAGCAATAAGCGAAATATTTGAGCGTATGCCCTCGTCACGAAGACGCTGATCCGCAGCCGCAAGCGCAAGCTCAATCGGTATTCCGACATTGTCTCTTATTCTTGTCGGAGCTGCGCCGGTACCGCCCCTGAAACCGTCGATTGCAATTATATCGGCACCTGCTCTCGCACAGCCCGAAGCAATCGCCGCGACATTGTGAACGGCGGCAATTTTAACCGAAACCGGCTTTTTGTTGTCGGTTGCCTGCTTTATCGACCAGATAAGCTGGCGCAGGTCCTCAATGGAATAAATGTCATGATGCGGCGCAGGCGAAATTGCGTCGCTGCCCTCGGGAATCATGCGTGCGTTCGAAACCTCGACATTAACCTTTTCTCCCGGAAGATGTCCGCCTATGCCGGGCTTTGCGCCCTGACCGATTTTTATTTCAACAAATCGTGAATTATTAAGATAATCCTTGTGAACGCCGAATCTTCCCGAAGCAACCTGAACAATTGCACAATCGGTATAGTCAGCCAAATCCGGATGCAGACCGCCTTCACCTGTATTGAAGAGAGTGCCGAGGTTTTTCGCCGCCATAGCAAGTGATTTCTGCGCATTTAAGCTTATTGAGCCGAAGCTCATCGCCGAGAACATAATCGGAGTTTCTATTATTACCTGAGGCGGCATTTCAACAGTCGATTTGCCCTTTTTCTCAACAGTTATCTTTTCGGGCTTTCTGCCCAGAATCGTTCTTATTTCCATCGGCTCACGAAGAGGATCGATGGACGGGTTTGTTACCTGAGAAGCGTTAAGCAGGATTTTGTCCCAGTATATCGGATACGGCTTAGGCGTTCCCATTCCCGAAAGCAAAACTCCTCCCGTTTCTGCCTGACGACAGATTTCCTGCTGATACTGAGGCGTCCAGTTGGCATTTTCTCTGTAATCGCAGACATACTTTTCAATCCGTAATGCCCTTGTTGGACAAAGATCAACGCAGCGGTGACACGCAACGCAGTTTTCGGAATCCGAAACAACGGTTTTTCCGTCGTCATCAAAAAAATGACATTCATTGGAGCACTGACGCACACAGCAGCCGCAGTCAATACAGAGATTTTTGTCACGGACTACCGTAAATCTTCGGGGGATGTAGTTAACCGACATATTATTCATCCTCCTTCTCGTCGATTTCAAGCGGAACAAAAACGGGGTCTGCGCCGCTTACCGACCATACCTTTTCGGGATTGGGACAGATTATACGAATGGCGCTTTCCTCGCTTGCGAAGTATGCTCTGTCGCCCTTGACAGCAGCCGTAAGGGAACGAAGCTTGAGTCTGTCATTTATGGCAAGCAAACCCTTGTTTGAACCGAGAATAACCGAAAACGGACCGTTGACAAGAGCGCCGCTGTAAATGGCACGGAGATTGGTGAAATACTCCTTTTTTACATCATCCATTCTGTCAATTTCATCCCATTCGGGGGCCGTCAGAACATCAGCCGCAACATTTGCGGGCAGACCGTGATGGCGTATAAGGTGGTCAAACAGGTAAGTGATTACCTCGGTGTCCGTCTGCATTGTGCATTTGTAACCGAACTGCTCAATATACCTTCTGTTGGCGTCATAGCTTGATATTTCGCCGTTGTGAACTATTGACCAGTCAAGAATATTGAACGGATGTGCGCCGCCCCACCAGCCGGGAGTGTTTGTCGGGAAACGGCCGTGAGCCGTCCAGAGATATGCGTCATACTTGTCGAGCATATAAAATTCACCGACATCCTCGGGGTAGCCTACGGCTTTGAAGCAGCCCATATTTTTGCCCGACGAAAAAATGTATGCGCCGTCGTACGCCGCATTTATTTTTGTTACGCACTGGACAACATATTCGCCCTCGTCAAGACGGGAATTCTTCATACGCACACGGTTGACTCTGCCGAAATAGCGCCAGATATCCGGACCGTTGCTGATTGACGCAACTTTTTTCGTCGGAATCCTCTCGGCAACGTCTATATTGAAATGCTTGAACAGAAACTCTTCGCATTTCTGATGGGCTTCCTTGTTTTCAAAGAAGATATGAAATGCGTATTCGTCCTTGTGCTCAGGATATATTCCGTAAGCCGCAAAGCCGCCTCCGAGTCCATTGGAACGGTCGTGCATGAGCGCAATCGATTTAATGATTTCAGAGCCGTTGATAAGTCCGCCCTTTCGGTCGATAATCGCCGCTATTGCGCACCCGGACGGAATTCTTACCTGTCCCTCCTTTAACATATGCCTTCGGTCACTTCCTTAACTGATAATAAAAAAAGAGCCCGTCCCATACAGCCAAGTGTATGGACGAACTCCATTGCTCATTTGTGTGTATTATATTCCCGATTTTTTTAAAAATCAAGCACAATTTAAAAATTTTTAAAAAAACAGTTGACAAACCTTTGCTTCGGGTGTAAACTTTTTCACATATTGATAGAGGCAATGGCGTCTTTGAGATTTCTCAAAGGCGCCTCTCTCATTAAAACGGAATATTAAGGCAAAGGAGTCTTTGAGCACTATTCTCAAAGACTCCTTTCTCTTTATAATAAACTTATAAAAGGCAATGGCGTCTTTGGCGATTATTTATCACCGAAGGCGCCTCTTCTCTTGTTTTTCAAATTTTATTATATAGGAGGATACACTTATGAAAACCGTAACAGATTATTTCGGCAGCAAGGTCTTTGACGACAGAGTTATGAAATCCATGCTCTCCGCAGAGGTTTATAATTCGCTCAAAAAGACAATTGACGAGGGCACAGAGCTTAATATAGGCGTTGCCAATGCCGTTGCAATAGCTATGAAGGATTGGGCGGTTTCACAGGGCGCAACTCATTTTACTCACTGGTTCCAGCCACTGACAGGCATTACAGCGGAAAAGCATGACAGCTTTATCGCTCCCTCTCCCGATGGCGGAGTAATAATGGAATTTTCCGGTAAGGAACTTATAAAGGGCGAGCCCGACGCATCCTCTTTCCCGTCAGGCGGTCTGAGAGCTACATTTGAAGCAAGGGGCTATACTGCATGGGACCCGACATCTTATGCGTTTATCAAAGGAAAAACGCTTTGTATTCCGACTGCCTTCTGTTCATACGGCGGTCATGCGCTTGATAAAAAAACACCGTTGCTTCGTTCGATGGAAGCTCTCAACAAGCAGGCACTGAGAATAGTTAAGCTTTTCGGAAACGATGATGTAAAAAGAGTAGTAAGCTCCGTAGGTCCGGAACAGGAATATTTCCTTATTACCAAGGAAGTTTATGATCAGAGACCGGATTTGCGTTTTACGGGCAGGACCCTTTTCGGCGCAAAATCACCGAAGGGTCAGGAGATGGATGACCACTATTTCGGTGTTATCAAGCCGAGAGTAGCTGCATATATGGAAGAGCTTAATGATGAACTCTGGAAGCTCGGAATTCTGGCTAAAACCGAACACAACGAGGTTGCTCCCGCTCAGCATGAGCTTGCACCCATTTATACAACAACAAATATTGCCACCGACCACAACCAGATTACAATGGAGATTATGCAAAAGGTTGCCGCAAAGCACGGACTTGTATGTCTGCTTCATGAGAAACCGTTTGCAGGCGTAAACGGAAGCGGCAAGCATAACAACTGGTCTATAGCAACCGATACGGGCATTAACCTTCTTTCTCCCGGTGAAACGCCGTATGAGAACGCTCAGTTTTTGCTTTTCCTTTGCGCTGTTATCAAGGCGGTTGACGATTATCAGGATTTGCTTCGTATTTCCGTTGCAACAGCCGGCAACGACCACAGACTCGGTGCTAACGAAGCTCCGCCTGCAGTTGTTTCGATTTTCCTCGGCGATGAATTAAACGCCGTAATGGAAGCTATCGAAAAGGACAAACCCTATAAATCGGCTAAAAAGACTCAGATGAAGCTCGGTGTCGATGTTCTGCCGAAATTCAACCGAGACAACACGGACAGAAACAGAACGTCGCCGTTCGCATTTACGGGCAACAAGTTTGAATTCCGTATGCTTGGCTCGTCGAACTCTATTGCCTGCGCAAATATTATGCTTAACAGCGCTGTTGCGGAGTCCCTGAAGATTTATGCCGACAGACTTGAGGGCGCAGAGGATTTTGAAACGGCTCTTCATGAAATGATTAAAAAGACTATTAAAGACCACAAGAGAATCATTTTCAACGGCAACGGCTATGACGAGAGCTGGATTAAAGAAGCAACCGAAAAAAGAGGACTTCTCAACTACCGTACAACTGCGGATGCCATTCCTCATCTGCTCGACAAAAAGAATGTCGATATGCTCACCTCCCAGGGCGTGTTTACCGAAGCGGAAATCAAGTCAAGATATGAAATTACGCTTGAAAACTATGTCAAGTCGGTAATCATTGAGGCGAATACTATGGTAACTATGGCTAAGACGGAAATTGCGCCCGCAGTTGAAGCTTACAGTGCAGAAATCGCATCATCCGCAGCTGTCAAAAAAGCTCTTGACAGCAGTATCGCCTGCACATACGAAACTAATCTTGTCAGAAAGCTTTCCGTTCTCACCGATACAATCTACGAAAAAGCTGACGAGCTTGAAGATGCGGTTTGCGCTATTGATGACGGCGCCGAAATCAGCAAGCAGGCATACGCAATCCGTGACAGCGTGATTGCAAGGATGGAAGAGCTGCGTGCTGCGAGCGACGAGGCAGAAACGCTGACCTCAAAGAAATACTGGCCTTACCCGACTTACGGCGATATACTTTTCAGCGTTAAATAACCGAAGAAAGGACTTGATTTTATATGGCTATAGAAGAAATAACCAAACTTATACAGGAAACCGCAACAAAAGAGGTATTCGGCGTCTGGTTTTTAATCGGCGCAGCGCTGGTTTTCTTTATGCAGGCAGGCTTTGCAATGGTTGAAACCGGATTTACAAGAGCAAAGAATGCGGGAAATATCATAATGAAAAATCTTATGGATTTCTGCATAGGCACGGTTGTATTCGTAGCTTTGGGCTTCAGCCTTATGATGGCGGAGGATTATGTTCTCGGATTCATCGGTGTTCCGAATCTTAAAATTCTTACAGACTTCGGTTCATTCCTTGAAAACGGCAATGCTCCTTCATTCGTGTTTAATCTTGTTTTCTGTGCAACTGCCGCCACAATAGTTTCCGGTTCAATGGCAGAGAGAACAAAATTTGCTTCATACTGTATTTATTCTGCAGTTATCTCACTTTTTGTCTATCCCGTCGAAGCGGGCTGGGTATGGAATTCTCAGGGCTGGCTTGCTCAACTCGGTTTCCACGATTTCGCAGGCTCGGCGGCTATTCACTCGGTCGGCGGCATCACCGCCCTTATCGGGGCAATAATGGTTGGTCCGAGACTTGGCAAATATCAAAGAGATAAACAGAACAAGGTCTCGAAGGTCAACGCAATTCCCGGACATTCCATTACGCTCGGCGCACTCGGCTGTTTTATACTCTGGTTCGGCTGGTACGGATTTAACGGAGCGGCGGCATGGGACAGCAAATCGCTTGCGTCAATTTTTGTTACAACTACAATAGCTCCCGCAGTTGCGACAGTTACTACAATGATATTTACATGGATTAAAAACGGAAAGCCCGATGTTTCGATGTGTATCAACGGTTCGCTTGCAGGACTGGTTGGAATAACGGCAGGGTGCGACGCTCTTGACGCTTTCGGTTCGGTAGTCGTCGGTATCGTTTCGGGTATTTTGGTAGTAGTTATCGTTGAATTACTGGATTTGAAATGCCACATTGACGATCCCGTCGGCGCAGTAGGAGTACATTTTGCAAACGGCGTATGGGGAACAATAGCGGTAGGTTTGCTTGCAAATCCGGCAGCGCCTGCAGGACTTGAAGGTCTGTTCTACACGGGTAAATTCAGACTCCTGGGAATACAGTCGTTAGGTATAGTTTGTATTCTTGCGTGGACAGCTCTTATGATGACACTGACCTTTGCGGTTATTAAGAAAACAGTTGGATTAAGGGTGTCACAGGAGGAGGAAATCAAGGGGCTTGACAAGACCGAGCACGGACTTCCGAGCGCCTATGCAGATTTCTTGCCGGCAGTTGAAAGCATTGACTACGGTTATGAAAATGCCACGGCAGTTCCCGGTGATGTTCCCGTTGCGGAAGCTATACCGGTAAAGAAAGTTCCGGCATTTGACGAGACAACGCCTAAGTTTACAAAGGTTGAAATCATTTGTAAGGAGTCACGCTTTGAAGCTCTCAAGACTGCTATGATTGACATAGGAATCGCCGGTATGACTGTTTCACATGTTCTCGGCTGCGGTTGGCAGAAGGGAACACCCGAATATTACAGAGGCGTTCAGGTTGAGGCAAGTCTTTTACCTAAGGTTCAGGTTGATATTGTAGTCAGCAAAATTCCCGTTAGAACTGTTATTGAAACCGCCAAGAAGGTACTTTATACCGGAAACATCGGAGACGGAAAGATATTTGTCTATGATGTTGAAAATGTAGTTAAGGTTCGTACGGGCGAGGAGGGCTATGACGCCCTTCAGGATGTAGAATAATAAACTTAAATTAAATGCGTTTGAGAAAAGAGAAGTATTTCGGAACACCGTTTTCAGAAAGCACGGAATTGATGTGAGCCGTGTAACAGGCGCCGAAGGAATAACACTTTTCAAGCAGCAATCCGAAAGCAAAAGCAAGTAGGTGCGCCGTAGGTTGTGCGTTAAACGGCAAGCTCTGTCAGGAGCGTTAAAAGAGAAAAATGCAGGTGGCACCGCGATTACAGCATCGCCCTGTTATAGGCTGGATTACTTTAAGGAGGTAAATCTTATGTGTTCTATTATGGGTTACTGTTCAGACGGTGCCTCTTTTGATTTGTTCAAAAAAGGATTTGAAAAGACAAAGTCAAGAGGACCCGATGACAGCCGTATTATTGATACGGGAAAAGGACTTTTAGGTTTTCACCGTCTTGCGATTATGGGGCTTCACGACGAAGGCATGCAACCGTTTGAGCTTGACGGCAGCTATGTTGTATGCAACGGCGAGCTTTATGGATTTCAAAAGGAAAAGAATGAGCTTATAAAAAAAGGCTATACCTTTAAAAGCGACAGCGACTGTGAAATCCTGCTGCCTATGTACCGTGAATACGGAGTAAAAATGTTCAAAAGAATGGATGCTGAGTTTGCACTGATTATCTATGACGGCAAAGAAGGCGAATATATAGCCGCAAGGGATCCCATAGGCATCCGTCCGCTTTATTACGGCTATGACAGTAGTGGCCATATAGTTTTTGCCAGCGAAGCCAAAAACCTTATCGGAATTGTCGGAAAAATATTTCCGTTTCCGCCCGGACATTATTATAAAGGCGGCGAGTTTGTCTGCTATAACGATATAACCCGTGTTGACGGTGTTTGTTACGATGATGTTGAAACAGCATGCAAAAACATCCGTGAAAAGCTCATAGCAGGAGTTGAAAAACGGCTTGTTTCGGACGCAAAGGTAGGATTTCTTCTCTCGGGCGGGCTTGATTCTTCACTCGTTTGCGCAATAGCGGCTAAAAAAGAGCAAAAGCCGATTAAGACATTTGCAATAGGTATGAGCGAGGATGCCATAGACCTGAAATATGCAAGACAGGTTGCAGATTACATAGGCAGCGATCACAAGGAGATTTTAATGACTCCCGATGAAGTTATCTCTTCACTTGAGAATGTTATAAAGATTCTCGGGACCTTTGATATTACAACAATCCGTGCGAGTATGGGTATGTATCTTGTTTGCAAGGCGATTCACGAAACAACGGATATCCGTGTGCTTCTTACGGGTGAAATTTCCGATGAGCTTTTCGGCTACAAATATACCGATTTTGCTCCCTCGGCAAAGGAGTTTCAGCTTGAAGCAGAGAAGCGTCTCGGGGAACTTCATATGTATGATGTCCTGCGTGCAGACCGATGTATTTCGGTAAACTCTCTTGAGGCGAGAGTGCCGTTCGGCGACCTTGATTTCGTCGATTATGTAATGGCTCTCGATCCCGAAATCAAAATGAATACCTACGGCAAAGGCAAGTACCTGCTTCGTCACGCCTTCGAGGGAATAGGTTATCTTCCCGACGAAATTTTATGGCGTGAAAAAGCGGCGTTCTCTGATGCAGTCGGTCATTCGATGGTCGATTATCTGAAAGAATACGCCCAAACCGTTTATACGGACGAACAGTTCAAAGAGGGCTGTGAAAAATACAGCCACGCAAAACCGTTCACAAAGGAGTCTCTGCTTTACAGAGATATTTTTGAAAAGTATTATCCCGGCCAGTCGCAGATGATAGTTGATTTCTGGATGCCCAACAAATCCTGGGAGGGCTGCGATGTCAACGACCCGTCGGCAAGAGTACTTTCAAACTACGGCGACAGCGGAAAATGAATTGTACAGACTGTACTCGAACGATGTGTGCAGTCTGTTTTTTTAAAATATGCAATTACTTTTCTTGACAAGTTTAATCTGCAGGATTGACGGCGAAAGTGCAACTTAATACAATCAAATACAACAGAAAAAGCAGGATTGAAAGTGATTTCAATCCTGCTTTTTGGTGCGAGAGTGGGGTATGCTTATCCCCTCTCGCCTACTGTTTACAGCGGTTGTTAAGTTTTTGTTTGATTGGCGGTTGAGGTTCAGCATCTTTTCAACTCAACAATCTCTACATTTCCCATCAATACCTCGGAATACTGCACGGTATAACGCTTGAGAATGTCAATTTCATCCGACTCAATCTGAAAGATGTGCGAATAAACACCCGTGATGGTTGCAGGCGTATTTGTAAGCGTTACACTCGGATGCTTAATAGTCATATTCAGGTGAATATGCGGATTTGTTTCGTAGAGCTTTCTAATTTCCGCTCTGACTTTTTCCATTTCATTCATACTTTTTCTCCTTTAATATTTCCGTTCAATTCGGAATAGACGTTTTTAATAATTATAGCGGCTATGATGAATGTCAGAATGTCCGACAAGGGCATTGAATATAGCACTCCGTCGAGCCCGAAGAAAAGCGGAAGCAACAATGCAAATCCGACGCCGAGCACAATTTCCCTGACCATTGACAGAAATGTAGATGACATTGCCTTTCCCATTGCCTGAAGGAAGATAAAGCACGCCTTGTTGACGCAGGCGCAAACTATCATACATAAGTAAATTCTGAACGCCTTAACGGCAAAATCCGTATAGTAAGCGCTTTCATTTGCCGCACCGAAAAAGCCGATAAGCTGTTTCGGGAAAAACTCGACTATTATAAGCGCAACAGTTCCGACAGCGGCTTCTGCGACAAGCAGGCGTGTAAACAACTCTTTTACACGCCTGTTCTTCTTTGCACCCATATTGTAGCCGACTACGGGTATGCAGCCTGCCGCCATTCCGACTACGATTGAAATTACTATCTGGAAGAATTTCATCACTATTCCTACCACAGCCATAGGTATCTGCGCATATTGCTCCTGTGAGAAAACCGAATCCAGCGCACCGTATTTGCGTATCATATTGTTTATTGCAGCCATAGCGGCGACAAGTGAAATCTGCGACAGAAAGCTCGTTATGCCGAGAACGAGAGTTCTCTTGCAAACTGAAAAATCGAGCTTGAAGTCGCTCTTATGCGGCTTTACGAGCTTCATATTGCAAAGATACCAAATTCCAAGTAAAGCTGTAACCACCTGACCGAGCACCGTTGCGACTGCGGCGCCCATCATTCCCCATCTGAATACAAAAATGAATACGGGGTCGAGGATTATATTGATTACCGCTCCGACAAGCGTTGATGCCATAGCAAATCTCGGACTGCCGTCTGAACGGATAATCGGATTCATTGCCTGACCGAACATATAAAAGGGAATTCCAAGCGTTATATAAAAGAAATACTCCTTTGAATAACTAAATGTTTCGGCGTTGACCGTGCCGCCGAAAACGGTGATAATTCCGTCCGAAAATATAATATATACAGCGCTCAGCAGAATGCTTGAAACGATAATCATTATTACCGAATTGCCTACGCTTTTCCTTGCGGCTTCGGGCTTCTTTTTACCGAGATTAAGACTTACAAACGCACAGCAGCCGTCACCTATCATAACGGCGACTGCAAGCGCAATTACCGTTAGCGGAAACACAACCGTGTTAGCCGCATTTCCGTATGAGCCAAGATATGAAGCATTAGCTATAAATATCTGATCGACAATGTTGTAAAGAGCACCGACCAGCAGGGAGATGATGCACGGAACGGCGTATTTTCGCATAAGCGTTCCTACCTTTTCCTCCCCGAGAAGCTGATGCGCTTTTTCATTGGAATCTGTTTTGTTTTCTGTTGACATAAATACCTCCTGAAAATAAAAAAGCGTAAGCCCAACCGGACTTACGCTTTCGCTACTCGTTAAACATATTTTAACACGGATTTTTGATTTTTTCAAATGTTTTTTCTGCCTAAACTCATAAAATAAAGTGAAATTGTTGTCGGTAGCTTGACCTACACCACCAAGCCGACCTTTGTCAGATAACGGTTGGATTCATCATTGCCGACAAACAAGAAACCTTATTGCCATTTCTCTGTTTTTACGGTTTCGCCCATGCCGTCTGCGAGACAGGTATCAGCCGAGCAGTATTCAAGCACCGTGCCGTCTTTAACATAAATCGGCATGGTTTTAAGGTCAATCTCTCTTGTTATCCATTTGCCATCGGAAACGATCTTTTCTTTTGTGAAATAGTCGTGCCAGATACCCTTCGGCAAGTATATATCTCTCGATTTGCTCTTGCTCAACGGCTTAAGAACGGGTGCAATAAGCAGACTTTCGCCGAACAGATATTCGTCATCAATAAACCGTGTGTTTCTGTCCCCGGGATATTCAAGATACAGCGCTCTCATCATCGGCAGTCCGGTTTCTGTGCATTTCTTCGCCTGAGAGTAAATATACGGCATAAGCGAATACCGAAGCTTATCGTAAAACCTGAATATTTCAAGGGCCTCCTGCGAGAAATACCACGGCTCACGGTGGGCGTTATCCCCGACTCCGTGACAGCGTGAATGTGACGAAAACAATCCTAACTGCGCCCAACGGATATACAGCTCATCATCGGGTGTGCCGATAAAGCCGCCTATATCGTGCGAGAAAAACGGAATTCCGCTTAAACCTAAAGAAAGCGCCGCACGAAGCGTTCCTGACAGAGCTGCAAAGCTACATTGACTGTCGCCGCCCCAGTGAAGAGGATAGCGCTGACTTCCTGCTGTTCCGCTTCTCGCCCATACTATGTTTTCACTTGAAGCGTTAAATACTGTGCTGTTGTAAACGAGAGAGTACAGATTGTGAAAATGCTTTCCGTCAATACTGTGATAAACTGCGTCCTCGGGAATGCCTTCTCCAAAATCCGTTTTAATGGCGCTTGCACCGATATCCATTAAACCTTTAATCTTCTCACTGTACCATTTTCTCGCTTCGGGATTTGAAAAATCGATTATCACATCGTCGGTCCAGCTTCCCTTTTTGCTTTCGGGGAGCTGATAAGGCTCACCCTGCGAATCCTTCGCAAGATAGCCGTTTTCAACCGCTTCGTAATAGTTGGAATTGTTCTCTCTCGGCGGTATGAAATTATACTGCCAAAGCGAAACCTTAAAGCCCTTATCGTTCAGCGCTTTTATATGCTCTTTCGGATTGGGAAAACGCTCTTCTGAAAATTTCAGGTCACAATTCCAATCCTCCGTAAACCAGGCGGTATCAAGGTGAAGCACATCGCAGGGAATATCGTTTTCACGCACTTCTTCTGCGATTTTATCAACAACCTTCCATGAAGTATAGCTGTTTCTGCTCATCCACAGTCCGAATGACCACAAAGGAGGAAGCTTAGAAAAACCTGTAAGATGACAGTAACCCTTGATAATGTCCTTCGGTGTTTCGCCTGCGATTACAAAGTAATCAAGCTGACCTTCAAGCACGCCAAACTGAACTGCATTAAGGTCTGTTGTCGCAATCTGCCAGTCGGTTTCAGCGGATGAATTGAGGAACAGACCGTAACCCTTTGTTGAGACGTAAAACGGAATGTTTATATATGAACGGCGGCTTGTCGTGCCGACGGCGTCCTTGTTGTGAAAATCAACCGTTCTGCCGTTTCGGGTAAGAGAATCAAACCTTTCGCCGAGTCCGTAAATAACCTCGTCGTTTTCAAGTGAAACGGCTTCAAAGCAGGCGGCTTCTTTGCCGCTACTGCTCAACGAGAGGTCATATATATCCGCCGCCTTAAATGCGGTTTTTAGCTCGCTGAAATACTCTTTACCGTCAAGTCTGTTTGCCGTAATTTTGCCCGTTTCGCTGTCTATATGAATTTCAATTTCTTTCGTTCTTACGGTGTTGTTTTCAAATGTAAAATCAACCTTTTCAGGCTCTGCCGTAAGCATCCGGGCATCCTTCGGCAAACGAGAATACGGGTTTTTAATTTCCTTCTCGGATGAGAACACCACCCTGAAAATGCTGTCTGTCCAAAGCTCAATATGAAGGTAAAGACGCCCAACTGTTGCCTCGGCAGGTTTATATAAATCAAGCGAGGTTTCGTGAGTGTATGAAAGCACGCTCTTTCTCGCAGATACACCGAATGTAAACACAACGCCGTTGTCGTATATTTCGGCTTTGGTTATGCCCGAAGGTCTGTTTTGAACGCAAGGGCTGACTCTCATCATATCAAGAGAGTTTGCGTATGCGTTATCCTGATGGCTTTCCTTCGTGTTTTCCGAGAATTGCGGAAATGCCTTGTTGCTTACTGCCTTGTCCATAATTTTACCTCTTTTCAGCGGTGTTCTGATACGGATTTTGCTACCGCAATTATACAACAACCCGTTTAATAAAACAAGAGCGAGGAATAACCTCGCCCTTATAAATTACATGTTAACCGCCAAGCCAACCTTTATCAGATAACTGTCTGCTTTTTCTACGCTTACGGACCGGTAGTTATAAAACAAATCTGATATCTCTGTTTGCAGTCTTTGTCAAATCATTTCGAGAAATATATTTTAAACGAGGAGATTGTGTGGTATAATGAAAAATACAAATAGGGATTAATGAGGCTGACTATGATTATATTGATTACAGGTGCATCACACACAGGTAAAACGCTTCTGGCGCAGAAGCTACTTGAAAAATGTAAATATCCTTATCTGTCTATTGATCATTTGAAAATGGGCTTGATCCGTAGTGGAAATACGGAATTAACGCCCTATGATGATGACAAAATGACAGAATATATATGGCCTGTTGTGCGTGAAATGATAAAGACGGCAATAGAAAATAACCAAAATCTCATTATTGAGGGATGCTATGTTCCGTATGACTGGCGACTTAGTTTTGATGAACGGTACTTACCGTCAATCCGCTTTGTCTGCCTTGCAATGACAGATGAATATATAGAAAATAATTATGACTTGATTTTCAGTCACCGCTCTGATATAGAATACAGAGGCGATGATATAGATTGTACAATAGAGGCTCTTATAGAAGATAACCGAAATGTAATTGCGGGATTTCAAAAACATAATGAACGAATAGCATTAATTGAAAAGAATTACGAAAGAACAATTAAAGAACTGATTGACAACTTCTGATTTGTCAAACTGAAAGCACCTTGCAAATGCAGGGTGCTTTTTCTTTTTTAACGGGCGATACGCTATGTTAAAAATTGCACCACCCCCGTGCAATAATTTACACACAAATAATATATAAACCCTTCCGAAAAATCTTTCGATTCTCGGGAGGGCTTTTTATATCTTTTTCACAAACACAAAATGATTGAGTTTATAAAGAAGCATTTACAGAAAAAAGGCGGCCGAATATCAACTCGGTCACCTTTTTATTCAATTTACAATAGGCCTTATTCAGGCTGAATTGCGGTGTATTCCCTTACGTTGAGGACGGTTTCGCCGTCAATCTGCGCCGCGCAGGAATGTGAGAAACGAACCTTTATCTCGTTACCCGTAAATACGCTTACCATATTGGTATTCGACGTATGTTCGCCCTTGAAAATAGACGGGAACGTCTTAAGAGCCTTGATTTTTGATTTCGCGTGATAGACAACGACGGTCAGCTTGCCCGAAAAACGGTCCTGGTCGGGAGCCATTTTCATACCGCCGCCGTAGAATTTTCCCTTCATTGTCGGCGCAATCCATACGTCGTCGAAATCATATTTCTTGCCGTCGACGGTAATCTCGGCGTGAGCGGGCTTGAAATGGAAGAGAAGACCTTTAATCGCGATTCCGGAATAATTGATTTTTTCCTGCGGCTTTTCTTTCTTAATCTGATCGGCAACCTCACAGCAGTAGCCGTCGATACCGAAGCCCATATTGTTTATAAAAAGCTTTTCAAGTCCGTTGACATATACGGTCGGGAGCTTTTCAAAATAGGGGTTGAGAAGAACCTCTTCGCCGGGCTGTTTTCCGATATCGTTAAGAAAGTCATTTCCCGTTCCGCTGCCGAGAAGATAGATATTATTTCTGATTTTGTCGGGATTAACGGCGTTGATAAAGTAATTTACCGTGCCGTCGCCGCCGACAAGAACAACCTCGTCGTCGGGATTGAGATTTTTAAGATATTCGGGGTAGTCGATACCTACCGCATCAACGAGCTCGGTGCCCGCGGGAACATTCGGCCTGATACCGTTATTTGCTTTGGAATTATAAAGATAGTATTTCATAATAAAACCTCCGTTTTATAAAAGTCCGAGAACAATAAGGAATTCGCCGATTGAATAAGTAAGCATTACTATAAAGTGAGTTTTAAGCCTCGAGTCCTTATTAAAGCGTACGAAGAACAGACTTGTATCGGAAATGAAGAACAGCGCCGCGCCGACAGCCGTAATAACAGTCGCCTGAACAGGATTCCCCGCAAGACGGAAAATGGCAAAGCAATTCATCGCGCCGTTTATGAGAAGATATAAAAACATAGGGTAGAACAGCGGTTTGGGAAGATAAGCCTTGAGCTTTGAAAAAATAAACGTGACCGCCGAAACGAAGAATACCGCAAGAATGACGATAAGCCATACGGGAATGGCGGAAAAAACAATCTCCCTGCAATAGCCTGCTATAAAGAAGCCGTGACTTATCATAAAGGCTATGCCGCCCGCGGTAAACCATTTTGTACCCTTGGGCATAAGAAGAACGTCACCAAGCCAGCTGAAAACAAGTGCGAGAACTATTTCCCAATACATGTTTCGAGCCGAAAGCACATAAAAGCCGAGCAGCGACAGAAGAATAAACGGCTTTGTAATGTTTCTCAGCTTCGTGTCCTTTTTATGAGAAGCGTAAAGATGAACTGCGGTTGAAATAATAAAAACCGCAAGAAAAGCATAATTCATAATATCCCTCCGTTTCTAACCTGATTTTACCACTTTTCGGGTAATATAACAAGAGATTTGCTTTTTTTATTGTTATAAGAGAGAAAAAGTTGTATAATTAAGCAGTCAAGAAGGAGAATTAAAATGTACAGTGAACAGGATTTGAAATACGCTTCCGAATTACGTGAGGAAATACACAGAGAAGCTTTGAATAAGGCAAAAGCCCTTCATCCCGAAATTGATTCGGTTGTTGACAGTCATCCGGTTGAGGACTACTTTCAGGAGCACTGGGATTATCCCGGTCAATGGTACACGGTTGTCGCAATCCCTTACGGATACAAAAGCCGTGCGGCATTTGTTGAGGAACTTGCAAAAAACACGGTCGAAAACTATCTGAAAAATATGGGCGGAGAAACCAACGAGTCCTTTTATGAGCTTATTTCCGATTACCCTGATTGCGTAATTGACTTTTGTATCGTAAGGCTTGACGAAAAATATAACAGCGTTGAGTCACATTTTAACGCTCTTATAAAAGGCGCTCAGCGTATCACCGGGCAATTAAATGTTAAAGAGGGAAACCTGAAAGCAAATAGAATTCCGACAGAAACGCTTTTTGCACCTGCGGACAGAAACGCTGAACTGAATTACAGAACTGCATTTTTATATCCTCCGCATGAAAACAACTATACAAATGAGGATTTTGAAAAAATAAACAAGGCTCTTTTTCCTAATGGAACGGACTGCCTTGAGGTGTTCAAGTGGAGCACGGACTGGTCGGACTATTTTGACGACGGTCACGAATGGTGGGGCGCGCTTTGCCTTAGCGTATACGATAAAACGCTTGAACGCTTTGTAATAATAATGGCGTCGGCGACTGATTAAAAAAACTCTGTATTAAACAAAACCAAAAGGGCGTGCGGGTTAGGGATTTAACAGATTTTGAAATGCTCTTTTCCGTTATAACGGCTTCAAAAAACAGGTTAAGGCGTCAGCCTTAACCTGTTTTTATTTATTGTTCTAACGAAAAATTTCTATTTCAAAATTGCGTATGCACCTCAAAAATTCAGATTTTAGTGTAAGACAAGGCAAAAAGCGCAGGAATACTTTGTGTATTCCGAGCATTTTTAACGCAGTATTACGCTGAAAGATGTTTTTTGAGGCTATTAAATACCTAATCCGCACGCCCTAACGATTCGGGGTTTTGATTTGTGCGGTATTTCAACCTATTCTCTTTTCGCTTTTTTCACGATTGAATTATACCTTTTATTCAGTATCTTTTTGGTTATCGGCGTTAACAGTGCGCCTGCGGAAATACCGATTATCCAGACATATTTCCAACTTATCAGAAGCCCGAAAAGAACAATCAAAAAAGCAACAACCGTCCAGTACGCAATCTGTATTTTACCGTTCGATTTATTCAGTTCGTCCAGTATGTCGATTCCGTCCGAGTCATGCGGAGCATTTTCAATAAACTCAGCCGCACCGACTGTTCCCGAACACGAGCGGAAGTCCTTGCTGCATTCTTTAGCACCTGCGGCGTAAGAATCGTTGTTCAGTATTTCAAGAACTGCAGAACGGATTTCATCAACCGAATCGTTTGCAAGCATTACGCCTGCGCCGATTTCCTTTGCGCGTCTTGCGACTGCTTGCTGTTCGCCCGTCTGAGGATACAGCACCATGGGAGTCGCCATATAAAGACTTTCGGAAACGCTGTTCATACCGCAGTGCGTGATAAATGCGTCTGCTTTTGACAAAATATCAAGCTGGTCAACATAAGGATAGACTTTTATGTTTTCGGGCAGTTCGCCGAGAACAGAAATATCAAGCGCATTTCCGCAGGATATTATCACGTCAAGGTTTTCGTCTTTAAGTGCTTCGATACATTTTGCGTAAAAATCGGGTCTGTCATTTATGACCGTTCCCATTGAGATGTATATGAGAGGTCTTTCCTTATCCTTGTCCGGCTGGACCTTTGAAAAAACAGACGGACCTACAAAGGCGTAATGGTTGGAGAAGCTTTCGGAATACGGCTGAAACCTTTCGGATGTATAAACAACCGAGTCGGTTTTGTTATCGCTCTGAACAAGGGACAACGCATTCTTTACCTTATAGCCGTAAGGCTCAAGCGTTTTGAGCGCCTTTGATATTTTCGGCAGTCCGAAAATCATGTCTGCGAGTTCTTTCGGCGAGTTCTTCATATACTGTGAAGCCATCTGATTAAAGGCAAATGTGCTTGTTGAAACAACCAAAGGAACATTGTGCTTCCACGCATTCAGCTTACCCCAAAAGCAAACAGAATCCGAATATACAACATCGGGCTGAAAGGTTTTGAATTCTTCATCAAGAAAAGAATCCATATTAAGAGTAATACGAATATCCTGAATTGTCATTTCCGTAGTGGAAACATTTTTAAGCCCTGCTTCTTCTTTTTCCGTTAATTCACCGAGAAATTCGTCGCAGGAAACAAAGTCAGCTCCCGTTGCTTTTATCTTGTTCTCAAACTCATTAAACGAATAAAACCTGACTGTATTGCCACGTCTGACCAACTCAGCCGCAACGGGAAGCATGGGATTTGTATGACCGTGAGCGGGGATACAAAAGAATGCTATCTTTTTCATTTGTTATCGCAGTCCTTTTCAAGAAATGCCTTGCCGAACAGCTCCGAAAAAGCCTCTTTAGGAGGAATTGCAATTCCTCTCTCCTCGTCACCGAAAAGAAGCAAGGTGTCGCCGGGCTTTATTCCGAATACCTCGCGTGCCTGCTTGGGTATTACAATCTGTCCCTTTTCACCCACAGTTGCCGTCCACGCATATTTTCCTTTAAGTGAGTCCATTTCATCTACCTCATAAAAGTATGATTTGTATAACTTATCATACTTAAATATTATAAAAATGTCAATGGCAATTATAACAATTTAACAACACCAAACCCCGAAGCAACTGTGTGCTTCGGGGTTAAAAACAGTCCCCTGGACTGTTTTCTTTACACCCCTCACCCTCTTAGGGTTCAAGTCCCTAAACCTATTGAAGAAACAAAAAGGACTATCTTTCGATAGTCCTTTTCCTTTATGCGAGAGTGGGGTATGATTTTCCACTCTCACTTACTGTTTACAGCGGTTATTCAAATTTCGTTTGGTTGGCGGTTGAGCTTGGACGGTTTCAAAACACTGTTTCATCACATGCCAATCGCTTATTTTCGTTGACACATATATATGCATACAGTATAATGAAGGCAGTTGAATGTTAAGTATACTAAATCGTTTTTTCAACACATTCAAAGCAATATAAACACGGAGGAATTACTATGAAACACATTAAAAAAATCACAGCAACTCTTCTCTCGGCATTATTAGCTTTATCTGTTTTTGCGGGATGCTCAGGCAAAAAAGGAAACATCAGCAAAATTACGGTTTCCTTACCTGCGGCAAGTGAAGCGGAACAGGCAATGAATGTTACCGCCTCCCTTGCAGTTGACTATTATCTTACCGCAAGAGTGTACCTTGACAAGATAGCTTTCTATGATACCGAAAAGATGGATAAAGAAAGCGCAAAGGATTTTGTTGACACTCTGACAAAGGCTGTGGAAACATTTAAAATCAGTGAGCAGCTTGCAGGTGCATTAACCGAAGCGGCTGATGCATTTGAAAAATCTTCGTATACCCAAAAGCCAACTTTAAAAACAGCTCAAATCGGCACTCCTTCATTCGGGCTCGGATTAACAGCATTTGCTGCGGATGATGACGGTGCAAAAAAATGGGCCCAGGATATTGTCGATGCCTATGATGCTGCCCCCTCAGGCAAGGGTATAAGAACTCTTGCCGAACAACTTGGAACGGATTCAAAACACGCATATGCTCAGTTAAAACAGGCTCTTGCAGTTCTTGAAGGCGCAGAATACACAGCAATTGCCGATAAGGCAAATACCGCCGTTCAGGTCGCAACAGGATTAAAGGCGGCAGGTACTGCGGCAGGCCTTGTTATTGCAGTTGCAGCCGCTCCTGCAACCACTACTATCGGTGCAATAGCACAGACAGGCGGAATAGTCTGCTCGGGAATAAATACTGTTCTTGAGGTCGGTACGGCAGGCTCAATTATATACAACAACGGTGAAGAAGATGAAATTGCCATAGCACTTCAGAAAACCGAAGCGCAGTTTGCTCCTGTCGGTCAGGTCTTCTCGTTAATGGGACTTGGCACAGGGCTTAAAGACATAGGAACAACGGGAAAAAAGATTCTTGAAGGCGGGTATAAATCTCTTAGCCCGAAAGAAGCACAGGATTTAGGTGAAAACGCCTTCGGAGTTATTTCTTATGTAGCTTCATCTGTAAGCGACTATGTTAACGACGGCTCTCTGCTGTCGGGTACTTTCATAAAAAATAAAGACGGTGGAATGGACTTCAAACTTTTCCAGACCATGCTCGGCTGGGATGATCAGCAGGTCAAGGATTTTCTTAACGATGACAGCGATCTCAAAACGGTTGAGGACTTTCTCAATAAGATTTCCGAAGCATATAATGTGGCAAACGGTGCTTCCGTAGATAGCATTACACCTTCCGAAAGCGACTCTGAAAAAGTCAGTGAAAATACTGATCCAAAATCTGAAACCGAATCTAAGAGTGACACGAAAGAGAATGTGCCAGAGCCTGATGCACCTGTTTATGACGGAAATATTCCCAAAGAAGTCGGCGAAAGAATAATTGAACGCACTTCCAAGAAAACGAATACAGATGATTTTGATATCAAGGGATATATTGACAGGCTTCGTGCAGTTCTTTATGAGCTGGCGGGATTGAGCGGGGACGAAAGCGAATCCGAAACGGAAACTGAAACACAAACTCAGAGCGAGCCGGTTGGTAATACGCATACAGCAGAAAAGGTTGCCGGAACGTATAGTGTCAGCGGAACGGCAAATCTTACGGGCGAACGCGTTCATTTCGAAAACGGCAAGCAATCAAAAGACTACACAGCAACAGTTGAGGTAACAGCCAACAGTGAAAACTCGCTTGGTTTTAAAATAACATCTGACGGCCGAAGTGCAACAGCTAACGCTGATTTTGATCCCGAAAGCGGCACTTCAAGCTTTGTACTCAGCGACACAACAAAGGTTAATATCTCGTTTACAGACGATGATGGAAAAATTCTTCTTAAAATTGAAATATCTCTGACCGGAGATGATTATACTCATACTGCAACTGCTTCGGGTTACAAGGGATAATAAAAAGAATAAACAACAAAACAGCGCACCGAGGATTTCTCCCCGATGCGCTTTGTTTTTTATTGGCTTTGTATTCCTACACCGCCAAGCCAACCTGATTCAGATAACTGTCTGCTTGCTCAACGCTTATGGATTGGAAATTGTCAAATACGTCTGCATAGGTATCGAGCGTGACTTTTATGTCCGAGTGTCCCATCAGATGCTGTAACACCTTCGGCGGCATTCCGCTTTCGATACGGAATGAACAATCGATTATAGCAAATCGCTTTTACCTAAATTGCATTTTGAACACAAAGTTTGTAAATTATCGATTGTAGTTTCTCCGCCTTTTGCCCAAGGTATTATATGGTCAATATGTAAAATTACAGTAGGATCGGTTGCAGGCGAGGCACCGCACATACAACATTTAAAATTATCTCTTTGCATAACCTTAAAACGCAAACGAAGATTTATATCTCTTTTAGTTTTATGAATTTGATCTGCTTTAGCTATCCTTTGTTGAATATCGTTTGGAAGTATAACATCATTATTTTCGACAGGTTTTTCGACTTCTTGTTCTCCGTTTATGTATGAAACAAAGAATTCAAGAGCTTTTCTCCATGTTCCAAAACGACGCTCAAAAGCATGTAATGAATATTTGCTAACACCATTCTTAATATCTGTGGTTGTTGGCTGACGACCAAGTTTAATCCATATTCTTTCTATTTCTTCTAACAGACCGTATTCGCTAATCCTTTTTCCTGAAGGCACCTCAAAAGGTATTAATCCAGCTGCTTTAAGTGCATTGTTCCATGTTTTGAATCTTTTAAAGTATGTAGCAGAAGAAAACTTACCGTGTTCGTTATATTCGCCACTGGTAAAAGTAGTCTTATCTATCTCCTTTGATACTCTTATCAAGTCATCAATTAGTTCCTGTGTAGAAATATTTGATTGTGTATAAGTCCCTGAAGATGAATAGACTTGTTGCTGACTAGGCTTGAGACCACACATTGTCAATGCTTTTATCCAACTTCCAAATCTTTTGCATATAGTACTATTATGATACTTTCCGCCGTTTTCCATGTACTCTTTTCTTGTAATAGTTTCTTTATTTATAGATTTTGCAACTCGAAGAATATCTTTAAGCAATTCTTCGTCAGAAACATTTCTATGGTATTCATTAAGCTTGAATTCCAAAGTTCCACCTCCAACAATTATGAAATAATTATTATGTCAAACTAATCACCAAGTTTAAGTGTAAGCAAATCAATTTGCTTTTGAAGTTCATTTATAAGGGCTTCGTTTGGAGCGTCGCTCAACGGAACCGAGCCGGAAATCTGCTCTGCAGTTGCAACAGCAAGAATATCGCTGTCTTTTGAGCGGAGAGATACAATTTTGTTGATGGCATCGTTTCTGTCTATATAACCTGTTAAACGGAAACGATTGATTATTTCCTTTCTGTCATTAATATCTTGAACAGTATTTATTTTATCAATAGGGTTACTCATTTCTATCAATCCTAATATTTTTAATTTCAGCATCAATAAACTATATATAATTATAGCATATTCATATAAGAAAGGCAATGCCATAACATAATTTAAGGTACAATAAACGGTACAGATAATCTCGTTTATCAGATGTGAAAATGTAATCGTATTCGCACTGACAAACTTGCCGGTGTAAATGCTGAGCTTCAATTCATCGAGCTTGGCTTTGACTTCCTCCTGAGTTTCGGCTGTAACCGATTTGCGGATTACCTTGCCGTTCTCGTCCTTGCCGACATTTATCTGAGCCATCCATTTCTGCTTAACATTGGAGTAGAATATACTTCCTTCGCCGTAATGATTTTTCGGCTTCCGTTTAGCCATTATTTTTCCTCCTTCCGGGCTCGGTTGGATGTTAACTCTGTTTGCAGTCTTTGTCAAATCATTTCGGGAAATATATTGTAAACGGGGAGATTGTGTGGTATAATAACCTCGCGAAACAGATGCCAAATCGCAGATTTGGACTGTTTCGGAGAATATTGAATCATAAATCGAACGCTGACGCGTTCCCGCGCTTCACGCTTTGCGGCATTCGCCGCTGATTTATGGTATAATGGTGTCGACAAATCGGGGTCTTACTCATTAATATGTCACCTTTTTGTCACCCGATATGTGATATATTATTAAAAAATTTCCGAAAGGATGAAAGCTATGCAAAAAAGTATATCAATAAAAATGGTAATCGCAACGCTTTGCTTATGCCTGATTGCAGGAACTTTCGCAGGTTGTTCGGGTAATAACCAACAACCAGAAACTGCAAGCGAATCAGCGGAAGATTTAGCGGTGTTTGAAAATATTGACCCAAAAGAATTAGCAGAATTAACCGACGGTTATGACCCCAAAGCTGACGCCGATTTGGAAGCTGCTCGCAGCAACAATAATGAAGCACCGTTAGCCGGTACGATTATCAACGGTCAGGATATTACTTTTACCAACAGTAATCTTGTAGAATACACCCGTTTATCACCAAACAAAACCATACACAGAAATCATAAGATTGATACCATTACTATTCACTATATGGCAGGCAAGCTTACCGTTGAAGCCTGCGGAAATGTGTTTTCAGAATCTAAAGCAAATGCAAGCTCCAATTACGGTGTCGATGATGACGGGCGTATAGCATTGTACGTTCAGGAGTGGGACCGTTCTTGGTGCAGCAGTAACGCCGATAACGATCACCGTGCGGTAACTATTGAAGTGGCGTCAGATTCCTCCCATCCATATGCAGTCAGCGACAAAGCATATAATACAACAATTAAGCTTGTGGCAGATATATGTAAGCGAAACGGAATAGAAAAACTCGTCTGGAGTGACGACAAGGAAGCGCGCATTAAACATCTTGACGGTGCTAATATGACTGTACACAGCGATTTTGCAGATACGGTTTGTCCGGGCGAGTATCTTTACAGCAGAATGGGTGATATTGCAACACAGGTAAACAGTATTCTTGAAGAAACCAAAGGACAAACCGTAACAGGAAGAAAATGTTCTGAAGAAAAGATATTCGAAGAGTATTTGGTCAAAATTACGAAAAAAACCAGCGTTCGCAGAAATCCGGGCTTGAGCGGTTCTTTTGTCATGAATGTTAATAAAAACGAAGTATACACCATTGTGGACGAAAAAACGGTTGATAATATTAAGTGGGGAAAACTGAAAAGCGGTAAAGGCTGGATTAATCTGGCGGATACTAAAAAGCAGTAATCGTTGTATGTTCACTATAGAAAGCCTTATAAATTCTGATTTAACGAACAGAAAGCACCTTGCTTTTGCACAGAACCGTAAAAAGTAGACAATAGAAAAACAGCCCCCTATGGTAGAATAAAAGAAACTACCATAGGGGGGTATATTTATGCCAAGGAAGTATAGAAACATAATTGAATTTTCTGATTGATTTTTGTTTACAGAAATATTATAATTAAATTGTTGAAAATCAAAAATACGGAGGACCTGATTTTATGACAAAGAGTTTATTTTTTAGATTGATGAGTGCGCTTCTTTGCGTTTGTTTGCTTGCAGGAACTTTTGCAGGCTGTTCAGGCAACAAGGCAAAAACAGATACGCCAAGTGGGGAAGCCATAGATGTAAGGGCTGATGAATACGCTGGGTTGGTTGACGGTTATGACCCTGAGGAAGATGATTTAGATGCTGAGCGCAGTGCTTCAGATGAAGCATCTTTAGCAGGTACAGTTCTCACTCTTAACGGAGAAAAAGTTTCATTTTCAAACAGTTCACTTGTGGAACATACAAGATTATCTCCTAACAAAAACGACCCGGAACATAATATTACACACAGAACGCATAAAATAGATACTATAACAATTCATTGCATGGCAGGGCAGTTATCCGTTTATACATGCGGCAATGTATTTGCTGATAAGGATGCAAAGGCAAGCTCAAATTACGGCATAGACAAGGACGGGCGAATTGGAATGTATGTTGAGGAGAAAGACCGTTCATGGTGCAGCAGTAACTCCGCTAATGATAACCGTGCTGTTACGATTGAGGTTGCTTCTGATTCATCTGAGCCGTACAAGGTAAACGATGCAGCGTATAAATCGCTCATCAGGCTTGTAGCAGATATTTGCCAAAGAAACAACATTGAAAGGCTTACTTGGAGTACTGACAAAGCTACACGTATTCAGCATAAAGACGGCGTCAATATGACAGTTCACAGAGATTTTGCAAATAAGTCATGCCCTGGCGATTATCTTTATAGCCGCATGGGTGAAATTGCAAAGAGAGTTAATGCCATACTTAAACAAAAAGCCTCAACAACAACAACAGTAAAATCCGAATTTCCTTATATGATAAAGATAAAAGCAAAAATGACTGACGTTCGAAAAGGCGCGGGTACGGAATATGATATCGTAACCACAGTGAAAAAAGGTGAAGTATATACGATAGTCGAAGAACAGAAAGTAAATTCCGAAACATGGGGAAAACTCAAGAGCGACGTCGGCTGGATTAATCTTAAAGATACGGAAAGAGTTGATTAGTGATTATCAATATACCCCTATGGCAAGTGCCATAGGGGTATAATTTTTATTCTTCAATCCTTTTTCGCTTAAAGCAGAAAATCAAAAGCGGAATATAAGTACAAATCGGCAGCAGCACTCCGAAGTATTTATACGGCGACAATACAAGAGTGTTATAAATGGAATGGTAGGTTACCGCCAGCATTAAAAGAGAAAGCGTTCCGCAATAAAAAAGCTTTTTTCTTTTTCTTACAAACGAAATACCTATGCCGACTGCCACCGTGCAGATGCTGTGCATTAAGCTTGCACCGAATCCCCGCATAATTGCCCATTTAATATCTACACTGTACAGGTTTTGCGTTATCATAATCATATTTTCCATTATGGCAAAACCGAGACCGACGGCAAAAGCGGATTGTGCAAGTTTCTGCCTGTTATCCGAAACGAAAAGCGCAAAAAGCAGTATCGGCAACGCCTTGAGCAATTCTTCCGTCACAGGGGAAACCGTAGTTGTAAAATAAAGCATATCTTTATCTAAAGCAAGGTAGATACGGTTATTTATCTCGCCTGCAATAAGACATACTGTCGTACCTATCAGGACAAAGACAACCACAAGCCTCGATTTTTTCTGCATAATAAAAAGCGAGAGCAGCATCGGTATCAAAAAGCAGATATAAAGGATATAGGTTATATTGTCCACTTTTCAACACCTCCCTTCAATACGGGAAGCAGAGTAACTGCTATAATGCCTGTACCTATACACGATGCAATATACAGCGGTTTAATTTCCGTGTACAAACCTATGGCTTCAAGCATAATAAGAAAAGCATAAATAAGTGAAAGCAGATTATATTCTCTCAGGGATTTTATAATGCCGAAGTCAACATCATATATAATGATGTGCTTAAAGCTATAATAAGCGCATTGCATAATGAAAAAGGCTACAACACCCCATACAATTCTCAATTCCGTATTATCTGTTTTCATAAAGAAAACGAGGTAAAGCACAAGTATCATTACAGGCGCGGCAAGTGATATTAACCTTGTTTTTCTGAAGGCCTTTGTTTTATCGTCCACCAGTCCGTCCATCTGCCCGAAGTTTGCAGAGAAAAAGAACATAAAGCTGCCTATAATACCTAATATACCGATATGAAAGCCCTTGTTTAAATCACCATGAGCGACAATAAAAATCACCTGATAAAGCCTTGCAAGCATTAAACTCATAATTCCGCAGGTTATCAGCTTTAAATATAACGCTTTTTTCTTTTTGAAAAATTCTTTTAACCCATAGACAGTTCCAAACAGCGAGCACAGGAATATCAAAAGGTTCATTGCTAATTCCAATTTCAAATTAAAGACCTCTATTTTAATTTTTGTATTATACCATAAATCGGCGGCGAAAGCCGCAAAGCGCGAAATGCGGGAATGTTTCAGCATTCGATTTATGATTCAATGTTCTCCGAAACAGTCCAAATCTGTGATTTAGCTTCTGTTTAGTGAGGTTATTATACCATATTGTGAAAGTAATGTCATTTGTTTTTTTCAAAACACAGGATTAAGAAATAATTAACCCCTACAACTTTTGTTTTAATAAACTGAAAGCACCTTGCTTTTGATATGCTACCTTCTAGGTAGACAGTTTAAAAAATAAAACTGTTTATATGAATCCTACAGATTTGTGTTGGGAAACAGGTGTATATACAGACGATTGCATCTGTGATTTCTGTGATCATAAAGAAGAATGTAGTGGATATGAAAATGAAGACGAGGATGAATAATAAAGATTCACATTGTTAATACAATAAGGATATTAGCTATTGCTTCCCCGTTGCAAAGCGTCTGCAGTTCTGCTCCGAAATAGAAAACACTGTAATACACTGTTTGACACAGGATGAAATATGGGAAAGTTTAATCCGCAGGATTGACGGCGAAAATGCAACTGGATAAAGCTAAATACAACAGAAAAAGCAGGATTGAAAGTGATTCAATCCTGCTTTTTGGTGCGGAAGTGGGGTAACTTGCGACTGCCTTTGCCGATGTTCAAAGTCGTTTCGGACTTTGCAGTTGGTTGACGGTTGCAGTTAGCGGGTTTCATACCATATTCAGACAAAATACAAAAAGATAAGAGCATATCCGAATGGATATGCTCTTACTTGGTGCGAGAGTGGGGTATTCTTTCCCACTCTCGCTTAGTGTTTTCAGCGGTTGTTAAGTCTTTGTTTGGTTAACGGTTGAGCTTGGACGGCTTCTTACACCGCCAAGCCTACCTCTGTCAGATAACTGTCTGCTTTCTCTACGCTTATGGACTGAAAGTTGTCAAATACATCTGCGTATGTGTCGAGCGTTACTTTTATATCCGAGTGTCCCATAAGATGCTGTAACACCTTCGGCGGCATTCCGCTTTCTATACAACGGGTTGCGTATGTGTGTCTCAGACTGTGAAGCGATAAATCTCCCTTGACCGACTTGTCCTGTATGTTGTATCTGTTCACTATCCGCCTGAACTCCGTGTTCACTACGCTTGTAGCTATCAGCGTTCCTGCTGATGTGTGGAAAAGTACATTGTCATCCGTGAGCGTGTATTCGGATATTATCTTTTCAATCACAGGTCTTACGGTTTCATTTATCGGTATCTGTCTGTTGCCGTTCTCGGTCTTCGCCGTATCGTTTACAAACGCCTCTCCGTGTTCGCCCTTTGAGATAGTCTTGTCGATGTTGATGAAATTGAAATTCGTGTTCAGGTCATTAACAGAGAGAGCATTTATCTCTCCCATTCTCATTCCCGTGAACATTGATATCAACATCTGCTCTGCATACCGTAAATTCTCATTCCGTATAACCTCAACGAGCTTCTTCTGTTCATCAAGAGTCAGCGCCCGAATCTTCTTCGTCTTTTTTTGTCGATTTCGGTTTGCGTACATCCAACATTGGATTGTCCGATATGATTTTTCTCTTCAGCGCTTCCTTGAAACACTGATTAAGAATGATATACATTTTCTTGATAGTGCTGTTAGCGTAATCTACCTTCGAGAGTAGCAACTGCTTAATCATTGTGCTGTCTATCTTCTGAACAGGGATATCGTTAATCTCCTTACAGAGCTTGACCGTTTCCATTGTCCTGTAATATGTCTGCGGCTGAATCTCATTCATAGCTAACTTCTCATCGTAGATTTGCTTTATCAGTTGAGAGAATGTAATCGTATTCGCATTGACAAACTTGCCGGTGTAAATGCTGAGCTTCAATTCATCGAGCTTGGCTTTGACTTCCTCCTGAGTTTCGGCTGTAACCGATTTGCGGATTACCTTGCCGTTCTCGTCCTTGCCGACATTTATCTGAGCCATCCATTTCTGCTTAACATTGGAGTAGAATATACTCCCTTCGCCGTAATGATTTTTCAGCTTTCGTTTAGCCATATTATTTCCTCCTTTCTCGGCTCGTTCGGATGTTAACTCTGTTTGCAGTCTTTGTCAAATCATTTCGAGAAATATATTTTCACAGGGAGGATTGTGTGGTATAATGAGCAAGAAAACTGTCGGGCGGTGCGGTAACTGAGATTATACACTTACAATAGAGGAGTGGGAAAATATGAAATTAGTATTTATTATCGGCAATGCAGCAGTCGGAAAAATGACGGTAGGACAGGAACTTACAAAAATAACGGATTTACGGCTTTTTCACAATCATATGAGCATAGAGCCTATATTGGAAATATTCGGTGATTTTAATGGGAATGCAATCAAAAGATTTCGAGAAATGATATTTGAGGAGTTCGCAAAAAGTAATAAATATGGTTTAATTTTTACATATATGTGGGCTTTTGATTGTCAAGATGATTGGAATTATATTGAGCATATAAAAAGCATTTTCGAACCGTATAATACAGAGTTTTATTATGTAGAACTTGTCGCTCCGCAAAGCGTAAGGCTTGAAAGAAACGGCAGTGAAAACAGGATGAACAATAAACCGTCAAAGCGCAATATCGAATTGTCAAACAAAAGATTGATTGACGATGACAGCAATTACCGCATTGAAAGCTATGACGGCGAAATACCGTTCGATAACTATATCAAAATTGATAATACCAATCTTTCTGCGGAAGAAACTGCAAAAATGATAAAAGAACGATTTAAACTATAGGAAGTGATGACATGAATATAGAATTATTGAAAATCGAGGATTATTCCAAATGCAACAACATTTGGAATATGAAAAAACAAAGCAAACTTGCCGAACAGTTTTTAGACGAACTGAAAAGCGGTAACCGTGTTACATACATTTACAAAGACGGTGATGAATTCATCGGCGAAATCTCGCTTGTAAAAGAAATGAACGATTCAGATTACACGATTCCAAATCAGCGTGTTTATGTTTCCCGACTTATCGTTAAGAAAGAATACAGGCGTAAAGGCATCGGTAAAAAGCTCGTTGATTTCATTACTGATAAAGCAAAAGAACTTGGATATTCAGAATTGTCAATCGGCGTTGACTTGGACAACTATCCTGCCTTAAAGCTTTATATTGACAGTGGCTTTGACAAGGTCATTTTCATTGGCGAGGACGAGCAGGGAAAGTATGTTAAACTATTAAAAACGATATAAAATAGATCAGGCAGGGAAATGAAAACTCCCTGCCTGTTTTATGTCGCTTCATTATGTTAAAAATTGCACTACCCCCGTGCAATAGATTGCACAGGAATAATATATAAAGGGTGTTTCGTAAAACCTGCCGTGGACGGTTAAGAAGTTTCATAACCTCCCGTAAAGAAAACTGACAGAAACAATCCTAAAAGCCCTTCGGGGAAAACACCGTTTTAATTATCCTTTTTACAAACACAAAATGATTGAATTTATTGTTTCAATTCTTTGGGCGTTTTTTGAACGAATGAATACACGGCAGCAAAACTAACCGCCGAAGCAATCAAAAACGATTGTGCGGCGTTTGTGAGAGTTTTTTGACAGGATGTGCGGCAAAACTCAGATTCGCATTCGTAGGGTGCGACGACCTCGACAACCCGTTTCCTGACGAGCCGACATTTCGTGCAACGAAATAATCAGGGAGTATCCGTTGATACTCCCTGAATCAAAGGCTACGCTTTGTCGGCTCGGTATTGAGGTGCGAATATCGGCAATTCACATTCTAACCGCTACACCCTCTCTACGCAGGGCGATTGAGAATCGCATGGCAGTTTTCAGGTAGTTTTTCAGGCGTTCGAAAACAGTCAGATTTACTCCCGTGAATAACGGTTCACTCCGGTATGTGCTCTCATAGAGTCCGTTTTGCTTAGAGCCACAAGGGAAATCGGCATCCGTAACCACGCTTTTCGGGCTTTTTTTGAAGGCTTTGGATTTTTCAACTATTCAATGTTTTCAAGGGGTTTCGGGCTTTCGGTTTCTATTTTCGGGCGGTATCGATATGCAAGCAGGATAAAGCCGCGCCCGTTGCGGCAGTTCACACCGCACGGCAACGCCGAGCGGCTTTCGTTTTATGGGGGAACAATCACCGTAATAACTCCCTTAACCGTGAGTCCAAGCATCGCCTTACGGCGTCTTGTTTCGGCAAGCCGAAAGAACGGGCAGAAGCCCGCACCCACTGATTAATAAAAAATATTGAGAAAATATGTCGAATATGTTAAAATAAATATGAATTGGGTAATGACAAAAACGACCATTTAAAATTTTGATGAAAGGAATGACTTCTCGTGGAAATTAAAAGCTTAATGAAGTGCAAACAAAGAGATTTAGAAAACAAGCTTAACGTACCATTAGACCATCCTACTACAAAAGGCGACCATAGAGAAGCAGCATGGATAGATTTTTTCAGAAGCTTTTTGCCAAGCAAATATGCAATTGACAAAGGATTTGTATTCGATGCAAAAGGTGGTATTAGTGAACAAATTGATATAATTATTTATGATGCGTTATATACACCACTAATTTATACTACTGATGCTGGTGAAAAATATATTACGGCTGAAAGTGTATATGCCGTTTTTGATTCAAAACCTAAAATTGATAAATCAACTCTTGAATATACTAACAAAAAAATTGAATCTGTTACCAATCTTTACCGTTCAAACAGAGGTGTGGTTGTCGCAGGAAGGGAAAATCCACCTAGGGAGCTTACTCCAATTTATGGAGGGATACTAGCGTTGGATAGTGTTACACCTGAAACCATAATTGAACACGTAAAAAACTACAGTAGTATAGATTTTGGATGCTCAATTCACGATTTTACATTTCATGTTAGAAGAGATGATAACAGGCATTATTTAAGTATGATTACATCCGCAAAGGATGAAACTATACTTGCCTTTTATTATCTAATACTTGAAATGTTATACAAAATAGGTACTGTTGCCGGATTAGATATAAGAGATTATGCAGACACAACGTTAACTCAGTTTAAGATTGAGAGAGGTGATTAACCATAGCATTACAAAAACATTTTGATGATTTTTTAAGCAAAATAGAACCAAAACCATCTACAGTTTCATACATTAGTAGTGTACAAAAAAACTTAAGAGATTATCTTAAAAATCACACAGAATATAGCAAAGTATATATTGATTCATTTTTGTCGGGCTCATATGCAAAACATACAGCTATTAGACCAGCAGTGGATGATAAAAAACGAGATGTCGATATAATTGTTGTAACAAATTACAATAAAAATGACGATTCTTCAAAGGTGTTATCTGAGCTTGAAGAAATATTAAGAGGGAACAACAATTATTCCAATACAACTATTCAACATCATTCTGTTGGTGTGAAAATGGGTGAAATTAGTGTTGATATTGTTCCAGTAATTATCGAAGAAAGCGATGATTCTTTATACTTGGTTGGAGACTCAGAAACCGGCGCTTGGACATTAACTGATCCCAAAGGGCACAAAGAATGGTCAACCGCCGTAAACCAAAATAATAACCAAAAATACAAACCATTAGTAAAAGTTTTTAAATGGTGGAGAAAAACAAATTGTCCTGAAAATTCTAAATATCCTAAGGGCATCACATTGGAAAAAATAGTAGCAGATAATTTAGGTGATTCTTCATTAACAACAGAGGAATTGCTTATTGATACTATTGAAAACATAATAGATTCATATAAAGAAGACTATATAGATAAATGGGAATTGCCCGTTATTGATGACCCATCTGAGAAAATAGTTGGTAATGACTTGTTATCAGGATATAATATTTCAGATTTTTCTGATTTCATTGACAAATTAATTGAACATATTAAACTACTAAACGATGAAGGAACTGATTGTGAAACATGGAGAAAAATATTTGGAAATGAGTTCCCAAAGGATGATGCAAGTAAAAACAACCGATTGGCTGTATTAAATTCTTTTTCCATTTTACCTCACAAACAGAAACCTTACTGGAGAATAAAAAAAGAAGGGTATGCCTTCATTACACTAAAGGTGTACGCATCTGATGGCAAAAAAATTGATTATTCAAATAATGGCACCCCTCTTCCTAAACATTGCGACTTAGATTTTAGTGTAATTACTAATATTAAAAAGCCATTTAGAATTGCTTGGCAAATTGTTAACACTGGTGAGGAGGCAAGTCGGGAAAACGCATTACGTGGTGGATTTGAATATGCCGATCAAAACGGAATTAAGTGGAGTGAACAAACTTTGTATAAAGGTTCACATTCTGTTCAATGTTTTGTAATTAGAAATGGGGTTTGTGTTGCTAATAGCAAAGAAATAATCATTAATATTCAATAGCACTATTCTTATATTGAACATTACATTTAACTACTGGAATGAAAGAATGATAAAAATGAATGAAAAAGAATTAAAAGAGATATTTAAGCAAATTGCCGATAACACAAGCCACAAACTCACGCAAGAAGAAAAGGAGCTTATAAAACTTGGTATTGACAATTCAAAGAACATACAAGAACTAGCCACAGTTTTTCTTATTAAAAACTTCTTGCAAAACAACAGATAGTATCATATTCCCCGTTGCAGACCGTATGCAGTTTGGGACAAAAGTAGAAAGCATTAGATTGCTCTGTATGACACGCCGTTAAATCTTTGCGGTTTCGGCGGTGCGGTACTGCCGCTGTTTATGCGACTCAAAAGCACCGGAAAGAATTAAAAAAACAGGATTGAACGAAATGTTCAATCCTGTTTTTGGTGCGGAAGTGGGGTAACTGGCGACTGACTTTGCCGATGTTTCAAGCCGTTTCGGGTTTTGCGGTTGGTTGTCGGTTGCAGTTAGCGGGTTTTATGCCGTATTCAGACAAAATACAAAAAGTTAAGAGCATATCCGAACGGATATGCTCTTACTTGGTGCGAGAGACGGGACACCGCTTTGCTTTGCAAATCGGGCATCTTTGACACCCGTCTTACGACAGGACCCGTCAAAGACTTCGGGATTAAAAACAGTCCGCCGGACTTTTTTCTTTACACCCCTCACCCTCTTAGGCTTCAAGTCCCTAACTTAAATTTAAATAAACAAAAAGGACTATCTTCCGATAGTCCTTTTCATTTATGCGAGAGACGGGACTTGACAAGGAATTGCTCTGCAATTCTTTGGGTGTTCGGCGACCGAAATCCTTGAGGATTTCAGTACCCGCCTCGCACATTTTTTCTAAAAATGCTTCACTGAAGCATTTTCTTAACGAAAAAATCCTTCGGTTCAAGTCCCTCAACATATTTTGATAATGAAAAAAGACCATCTTACGATGGTCTTTTCCATTATGCGAGAGACGGGACTTGAACCCGTACGTACTGCTACACACGCCCCTCAAACGTGCGCGTCTGCCGATTCCGCCACTCTCGCATATTCGGTTCGCCGTCTTTTGACGACGCTTGATATTATATCAAAGAGTGTTTACCGTGTCAAGTCCTTTTTGAAAAAGATTTTTATTTTTTCTTATTCGGTTAGTTTTTGCTAACCGATAATCTTTTCCGTCTGTTTTTTGGTGTCAAATTGTCCAATTATTCGCTAAAAAAATCGTTTATATTTTTTATCTTTGACAATTGGAAAATGGACAAATGTATAGTACAATGAATACAGGAGTTTTGTACCCTTAATTTAATATCTGCGGAGGAGAAGAATATGCCTAATTTTGAACAAGAATTCACTACTATCCCCTACGGCGCGCTCGGCATTATCGCGCTTCCCGGCTGTGAGGAAATGGCTGAAAGGATTGATAACTACCTCGTTTCCTGGCGTAATAAGAGAACCAGCGAGCACAAAAGCACGCTTGCGTTTTCAGGCTACGAAAGAGATACCTTTATCATCGACGCTCAGTTCCCGCGTTTCGGTTCGGGCGAAGGCAAGGCGCATATTTCACAAACCATCAGAGGCTACGACATATTCATTCTCATCGATGCTTTCAATCACGGCGTGACATATAAGATGTACGGTCAGACGAACCACATGTCACCCGACGACCATTATTCCAACCTCAAGAGAGCGATTTCCGCTATCGGCGGCAAGGCTCGCAGAATCAATGTTATTATGCCCATGCTCTATGAGGGCAGACAGCATAAGCGTTCAAGCCGTGAGTCGCTTGACTGCGCTATGGCTCTTCAGGAGCTTTGTCTCGATATGGGCGTTGACAACATTATCACCTTCGACGCTCACGACGCAAGAGTTCAGAACTGTATTCAGCTCAAGGGCTTTGAGAATTTCACTCCGAGTTATCAGATGATTAAGGCGCTTCTTAACACCTGTCCCGACATTAAAATTGACAAGGACAACCTTATGATTATCTCCCCCGACGAGGGCGGTATGCACCGTTGTATCTATTATTCAACGGTTCTCGGCGTTGAGCTTGGTATGTTCTATAAGCGCCGCGACTATTCAAGAATTGTCAACGGCAGAAACCCGATTATCGCTCACGAATTCCTCGGCGCCAATATTGAGGGCAAGGACGTTATTATCGTTGACGATATGATTTCATCGGGCGACAGCATGATTGAGGTTGCCAAAAAGCTTAAAGAACTCAAGGCTAACCGTATTTTCATCTGCACCTGCTTCGGTCTTTTCTGCGAGGGACTTGAGATTTTTGACAAGGCTTATGAGGAAGGCCTCTTCACAAAGGTATTCACAACAAACCTCATTTACAGAATGCCCGAGCTTTATGAAAAGGAATGGTATCGCGAGGTTGATATGGCGAAATATATTTCGTACATTATCGACACTCTCAACCACGATATGTCCTTAAGCGAGCTTATTGACCCCGCTGACAAGATTAAAAACCTTCTTATCACAAAGGGCTACAAAAAGGCTGAAGAAGAGGAATAATAAAGAACATAAAAAAACAGGCTGTATTTTAAATACAGCCTGTTTTATTTTTATTTACCGTAACCGCGGCGTGAGCCACGCTTACTTTCGGTTGAACGCTTAAGGTCGCTCATTCTGTCCTCGCTGGTCTTTTTAAAGGAAGCGAGCATATCCTCAAAGCTCTGATTTTCAGTGGACTTTTCGGGAAGCCCCTGCCAGCCCTTTGGCTGCGGACGGGTTTTCTTTGGCTTTTCGACCTTTTTAGGCTCCTGCGCCTGCTTGATAGAGAGACTTATTTTACCTTTTTCATTTATCTCGAGCACCTTAACCGTGACCTCGTCGCCCTCGGATAAATGCTCAGAGATATTTTTTACGAAGGTATTAGCCACCTCTGAAATATGAACCATACCGGTTTCACCGCTTTCAAGCGTTACGAAAGCGCCGAAATCCGTAAGTCCGGTTACCTTGCCAACAAGAATTTGTCCTACTTCAACCATGCTAAAAGAAAAAAGCCCCTTTCAATCAGCCGTTCGCACCCGGAGTAACGTTATAGAAGAACTTTTCGCCGAGTTTACCGTACCCGAGCTCCTCACGTGCAATTTTTTCCATATAGTCACCCTGTTCGCCGTCAATAACAGCCTGAAGCTTAGCGTTCTCCTCCTGCTGATCGACAACCTGTTGGGATACTTCTTCGAGTTCTTTTTCCTTGCGGTGGATTTCAGCGCCCTTATGTATAATTGAAACTGCAAAGACACCGACCATTACAAGCAAGGCGGCAATAAGGATATAGCTACCCTTAAAGCGGCGTTCATTATTCTGTTTTGCCTGATTCTTCGCCACGATAATTTTTTCTGCCTTTCCTATATCTTGTGTTGCTTTGAGCAACATTCCCCTTATATACTCTTTGATTATACAACAAAGCAGTATCAACTTGCAAGTGGTATTTTGATTTTTTTACTATTTTTTTCGTGTTTTTAAGCGTTTTTTCATATATTTTTTTAAAAATCCCCTTTAAGAGCTTAAAAAGCTTTCTGAACGGAAAAGAAATCACCCTGAAAACAAAAAGGAAAAACCTTTTAACAACGGCGAACAGTTTCTTTAAAACCGCGGTTATTTTTTCGCAGATTTTCACTATAAAAACTCCGAGCGAGAAATAATATACGAAAAAACCGATAAGCTCGCCGAGGATAACATAGAAGCGTATCTGACCGTCGGTTACCGAAAGCAAAAGCAGGAAGCTCATCAGCGACGAAAAAAGAGTAAAAATAACGTCGCAGACGACTGTCACCCATTTTCTTTTTGAAATCAGGTTTCTTATTATGAAAAAAACGTCGTAAACAATACCTAACGCAAAGCCGAAGCCGACAGACACAAAGAAATTATATGTCTGTTTTGCAAGCGAAACGCCGTAGGTCATCTGAATACCTTTGAAAAGAATGAAGCATTTTTAGGCTGGGAGTCGGTATAAGCGAGCGAGTTTATTTCGCCCTCGACCGAAAGTTCCCCCGTTTCAACGCTGAGCCTGTTTATATGAAGCGAATTGCCCCTGATTGTCAGAAGTCCCAGGTCCGTATAGACGACAACCGTTTCCTCGTCGAAGCTGTCGACATCCGACACGCCCGAAACGGTCAGCATCCGCCTGTCCTCCATTATAATATTGTTAGGTACGGATAAAAGTTTTTTGTCCTCGTTCATAACTGCCTCCTTAGAAGTTAATAACTACTAAATGGTATGATGAACAAGGACAAAGTATTCTTTTTATTCAGTTTTACTGATTAACTATCTTTGAGAAGGAATTCTTGATAGTCGGGTTCGAGGTTGCAAGAGCGTAGTTGAGCGCTATAACGTCTGTAATTCCGTTTTCCTCAATAAATGACGGAAGGCTCATCTGGTTAACGCCGTCTTTTCTCGGGTCGAGAATATAGATTTCCTCAAACGCTTCCGTAAGGAACGGAGCGAAGCAGTTTCCGTAGGACTCTTTTATAAGAAGAATCTTTCTTCCGTTCTTTTTGTCGGTAACGATTTTTTCAAGAGCCTGGTCGCCCTGAATAAAGGTGCCAGCGTAGTTGCCTGCGTTGGGATTAACTATCATAAGGCTCTGGTTGTTACCCGTAAGACTTCCGTCGCCGCCTACGCCGAGGATTTCGCCCTTAGCGTTATTAAGCGGCATAAAGTATTCAATATAGTCGGGGTTATCGGCAAGCACCTGAGCCTTGCCCGAAAAGCCGTACATTGTTCCTACAAAGCCGTCCTCTTTACCTGTTTCGTATTTATCAAGAGGCTGGGGATTTTCAATTCCCGCCGCCTTTGCAAAGGCGAGATAAGCGTAATAAGCGCCTCTTGCTGTCCAGTGGTGGTCGGTTCGGTAATAAAGGTATTCGTCAGTGTGCTGAGCAAGCGAGCTCCAGGCGTCAACCTTAATAACCTTGTCCGACATAAAGTCATAGGCAATCTGAATACCCTTTCTCTGAGAACGGTTGCCCGTGCGATAATCCTCAGGGCCGTAGAATTCAACCTGAGTGGGAGCGATAAGGCTGTAAACCTTAACCTTCGGGCATCTTTCGGCAAGTGTGCTTATAATATCGGCGTAACTTTCAAGCGCCGATTCGCTTATGCCGTACATTTCCATAGCCCTTGTACCCTGAATGATGATTGAATTCTGGATATTATATTCAACATCGGGAATATCCGCAGTCGTAACCTCGGTTTCGGTGGGCTTTTCCGTAGTTGTTTCGGTTGTCGAGGTCACCGTCTGTGAAGTTGAAACCGGCTCGGTTGTTTTTTCGGGTTTCTTTTCCGCTTTAGGTATTTTAGCGATAATAACGGCTATTACCGCAATTACAACAAGCGCTACTGCTAATCCAATAATTTTTTCTCTCTTCGTCATTGTTAACTCCTCAATTTTTCTCCGGTCTTTGCGTTGATTATGTTCTTAAAAACGCTGACGTGAGTTGTGCTGATAAACTTGTCGATATGCATGCTTCCGAAGAACCAGCGTGTGAATTTACAGTCCTTTGAAAGCTCTTCAAAATATGTGTTAAGAACGGTAAAGCGGACGTTGTCGCCCTGTTGAAGATTAAGGAAGCTCTTGATTTTCGCGGGCGGCTCGTGAGTGATTATATAATCGACCTTGCCGTCATACTTTTCAAGTGTCTTGATTCCCTCAAGCAAATCCTCTTTAGACGGGATTTCCTCTCTGTCCCAACTTTCATTATCGTTTCGCAGGTCAATGTCGGGGCTTTCTCCCCCGCCCATTGTGAAATAGGTTTCGCCCTCGATAGTGAAAACCTGACCTCTCATAAGGTGGTAGATATTACCGTAAATCTTATGTACCTTTCCGCCGTTCCACTCGCTCTGTTCAAAATTGTTAAGCAATGTGAAGTTGTCGTGGGTACCGTCGATGAAGCAGATATTGTATTTACGCTTGGCGAGCTTCTTAATAAATTTCTGTTCGCTTTTGTCGTCTTTCCATATAAAGCCGAAATCGCCGCAGACAATAAGAGTGTCGCCAGGTTTAATTCCTTTTAACGCAGATGAACTTAAGCGTTCTCTGTCGCCGTGGGTGTCGCCTGTAACGTATACCAATTTTTTCACTTCCCTAAGATATGAGCTATTGAAAAAAGCGTTGGATAATGATATAATCATATCTTGTAGATTATCAATGTATAATATACAACTTATTCCGCTACTTTGCAAGGGGGTTTTGAGGTTTTGTTCAAAAAAATTGTCTCATTTTTGTTAATTTTGACATTTACTCTCTCCGTTTTTTCTATTGAAAGTCAGGCTCTTTATAATTCGTCGGTAGAACTTGAATCGGATATAGTTCTTCTCGCTTCAATTGATGACGGAACAATTTTGCTTTCCAAAAACCAGGACAAGCGTACTCCCCCCGCTTCACTGACTAAAATCGTTACCGCTTCAATTGTTTTACAGCACTGTACCGACCCGGACGAAATAATCGAAGCAGACGAAGCGAGCATTCAGGATATAAGCGGCACAGGCAGTTCAAACGCAAACATTAAGGTCGGCGAAAAGATGAGCGTTAAGGATTTGCTTTACTGCCTGCTCGTTCATTCGGCTAACGAGGCGGCGAACATTCTCGGCACAAGAGTTGCCGGAAGCATTCCCGAATTCGTTAAAATGATGAACGAATACGTTGTTGACCTCGGCTGTAAGAACACCCATTTCGTAAACTGCCACGGACTTGACGACGAGGAACAGTACACAACGGCTGAGGATATGCTTGTAATAACACTCAAAGCGCTTGAAATTCCCGAATTCAAAGAGATTACAAGCACCGTTAAATACACCGTTCCGAAAACAAATATGTCTGACGAAAGATACCTTTACACGACAAACTGGATGATGAATCCCGGCCACCCGACATATTATTATGAGTATGTTTCGGGCGTCAAAACGGGTACGACAAGTCGCGCCGGAAGATGTATTATCTCAACCGCAAGCAAGGACGGCTATAACTATATCGGAATAGTAATGGGCGCTAAAAACGAGGACAGTGACGAAAACGCGGCGCTTCTCGAATGTAAAAAGATTTTCAAATGGGCGTTTGAAAACATTAAGCTTTCGACCGTTGTCAGCGCTAATTCAACCGTAACGGTTATCGACGTTGAGTTGAGCACCGAGGCGGACCATTTAAGGCTTGTTCCTTCCTCAGATATGTCCCTGCTCGTTCCCACCGGCAACGACGAAAACAGCGTAATGGTTAAGGTCATCGACTCCCAGACGCCTAAATCCGTATCTGCTCCGATAAAAAAAGGTGACCCTATAGGCAAGGCTCAGGTGCTTTACGCCGACGAGGAAATCGCAGTTATTGACCTTGTCGCCGCCGAAAATATTTCAAGAAGCCCGATTCTCTGGTTCTTCCATTTGCTTAAAGAAGCGTTCTCGTCAACAGCCTTCAAGCTGATTGTTCTTGCGGCGGTTACGCTTATTATTGTTTATTTCATTCTTCTTATCAGATACAAAAAGAAAAAACGCCGCAAAAGACAAAGCGTTAAAACGGTAAAAATGAACCCGAATTCAAAAAGATAATTAAAAGGACCGAAGAAGAAATCTTCTTCGGTCTTTTTTTATAATTTATAATCCTCGGGGTCAATGCTTTCAACAGGGGCTTTTCTCTTCGGCTCACGCTTTAAAATATCGTATTTATACTTCCTGCAACAGTAGTCAAGCGAAACAGGCCCCTTTTTAGGACAGAGCACGGTTTCGCCGTCCGCTGCCGTTTTTCCGTAAAAGCAATATTCACATCTCTTTGAGATTTCGCTCATTTTTTCACTACCCATCATTAATCTTTAAAAATATATTATCACACTTTCTTTCTCGGAGCAATATCAAAAATCAAACTTATGCTCATAAGCAAAAATGCGACAAAGCACGGCAGGGAGATACTGTAAGGGGCTGAAACCATTTTATCGGTTGAAGAAAAAACCGACAGCTCAATCGGAAAAAGGTACAAAAGCACCCTGCAAATTCCCGAAGCCAGAGCGCCGTTAACCGCCCTTGCAACGAAAAAATACCTGAGCTTCAACCCGCTTTCAAGCACGAAGCTCATAACCTGAAAATGAACGCAAAGCCCGCCGAACCCGATTATTGCGGTTATAACGGGAAGCGAAAAACTCCCCGCCGCCGACATTACGCCGTTAGTGACCTCAAGAAACGAAAAGATAAAACAGGTTATGTTTTTGCTTAACGGCAGGGCTCTTATCCCCTCGCAAATCGCCGAAAACACAAGCACATACGAGCTGACGGAGAGAAACCCGCCCGTCGCCTGCGAAGCGCTTTTTGTGAACGCCTCAAAAACCGATTTTTCAAAGACCTTGACTTCCCTTTTCTCTTTAATAACGGGCTTTGAAAAAAGAAAGCCCGCCGAAAAGCCCGTAAGCAACGACGACAGGGTCAGAGAACAGAACATTATTACTCCCGCCCTTAATGACCCGAGCAGGCTGACGCCTACAGTTGAAATGACAAAGGCGGGTCCTGCGTTTATACAGAAAAGGTACATCCTCGCCGCCTGTTCCTTTGTTATTTTTCCGTCATTAAAAAGCTGTGACGTCATTCGCGCCCCGACGGGATAACCGCCGACAAGCGACATTATCACTGCCGCAGAAGCTTCCCCGGGCAGGCGAAAAAGCAGCCTTGTAGGGAACGAAAACGCCCTTCCTATAAAGGATGACACCCCGCTGTTTTCTATAAAGCAGGCAAGCGCCATAAACGGAAAAAGGGTCGGCAACAACACTCCGCCGACCGTTGCAAGCGCGTTTTTAATTCCCCTTGATACCACCGCCGGCTCGGACAAAAGATAATATGAACAGAAAGCGACAAATAAAACCAAAAGCGCCGATTTAAGTATTTTAAGTATTCTGTTTTTCATTCTTCACACCTCAAGAATAGATATGTTTTCTTCTTCATATTAATTCTTGAGGTGAATTGAATGAGCCAAAAGGAAAGGACAAACGAAAGAATAAGTAAAATCGAACAGCTCAGGCTTTGTCACATTGAGCTTGAGGGCAACAGGGAACTGATTCTCGACGGTTGCAAAGGAATTGTCGAATACGAAAACGAAAGAATAAAAATCTGTACCGATACGCTGATGGTGGCGGTTACGGGCGATTCGCTTGAAATACGCACCTACACGCAAGACCAGATAGTTATCGGCGGCAAAATACTTTCAGTTGAATTCTCATAGGGGTTTTTATGCTTTTTCTTTCATTTTTAAGATACATCCAGGGCTACGCCGAATTTGAAGCCTCGGGCGGCTTTCCCGAGCGATTTATAAACCTTTGTACAAAAAACAGAATTCCTTTATGGAACATAAAAAATACAAGCGGAACTATAACTGCCGCCACAACCGAAAACGCTTTGAAAGAGGTTGAGAGGACAGCGGGAAAAGCGGGAATGGACTTATCTGTTCTCCGTGTAGTTTCGCTCAAAAGCTCGCTTGAAAAGCATAAAAAGAGAAAAGGGCTTCTTTTCTCTCTTCTTTTTTGCGTTCTTGTTACCGTCTTTCTTTCCTTCTTTATCTGGAGTGTATCGGTCGAGGGGAACGAACAGTATTCAAAGGAAGAAATACTTCATATCTTTGAGGAAAACGGCGTTAAAATAGGCTCGTTTAAAAGCAGTATTGACACTGTTTCAGTCAGCGAAAAAGCAGTTTCTGCACTTGACAAATTATCCTGGGCAAAGGTGAATATCCGAGGTTGCTTTGCTGTAATCGAGGTCAGAGAGCTAAAGGATAAACCTGATATTTTTGACGAAAGCAAGCCCGTCAATATTGTTTCCGACAGTGACGGGGTGATAATAAAATATGAGGTTTCAAAGGGAACTCCCCTTTTAAAGCCGTCGCTCGCCGTAACGAAGGGCGACCTGCTCGTTAGCGGTGTTTTAACTAATTCGGACGGGAGTGAAAGGCTCGTTCATTCAAAAGCCTTTATTACCGCAAGAGTTGAAACAACCATCAAAGGCGATTTCAATTCAAAGCTCTTTTCTCTAAACGGGGAAAACACAAGATACTCTGTTTTCTTTTTCGGGCTTACACTTCCCGATTACAAGGATAAAGACGCCCTGTTTGAAAGCAGAGAATATCTCGATAATAAAAATCGGCTTCTGCCTCTCGGTATTTTCAGATATTCCGGTTATCTTTTTGAAGATGAACATACGCCCGACGAAAGCGAAAAAGCTCTTTTAAATGCCTTTGATTTCAACGGGAAGGCGATAAAAATATATTCGGAATCGAAGAACGTAATAAAAGCAAATATCAGTGTACCGAAAGACATATTGACGGGAAAATTTATTTGCGAAAAACAAATCGGCATTGAAAAGGAAATACTTACAGAATAAAAAAAGACCTTACGAAAACTGTAAGGTCCTTTGTTTATTTAATTATTCGGCTGTTTCTTCTTTAGCTTCTTCAGTTTCCTTTGCCTTGGGGAAGAGAATCTTATCAAATGGGAAATAAAGGAAGAACTGAACCGCAGAGCAAATCATAGTAGAAGCGTTTGCCGCAAGGTCACCGCCCATCCATCCTTTGTTTACAAAGAGATGCTGAAGCGTGGGATTTAACCATGCCGAAAAAGCTATTAAAGCTACCGTAAAGAGAATATATATCGGCAAAGTTATAGCAACATTTACGTTTGAATTAAATGTCTTTTTACGATTTACGAAGAAGGATACTATCTGAGCAATTATGTTTGCGGTGTTATTGGAAATAAAGTATCCGAGTCCGCCGATAATAACAGCGCCTTCAGCCATATTGACCGGAGATTCAAATACCCACCATTTAAAATCGGTTCCGAAAAGATTAACTATCGGAGGAACGTGATTCAATATGTTCAGAAGCGCAAACTGAACTATCATAGCGAGAAGGCTTACGAAAATGAACTTTACAAACTGCCATACGGTTTCAAGTCCCTTGCCCTTTGAGGCAGCTGCGTTATCAATATTTTTTAATCCCATTTTACTTTCACTCCTTAAAAAATTATAAATTAATTTTATCACAACTGTTTTTAAATGTAAATAAAAAAACTCCAATATGATTGTTTATTTTTATGAATTTTTATGATAAAATACACCTGTAATACTTTTTCAGAGGTACATATTATGAAAAAAATGATTTCGTGGAATGTCAACGGCATAAGAGCCTGTATAAACAAGGGCTTTATTGACGAGTTTAAAAAGCTTGACGCCGATATTTTTTGCGTTCAGGAAACAAAGGTTCAGCAGGGTCAGGTCGATTTTTCGCCCGAGGGTTACAACTGCTACTGGAACTACGCTGAGAAAAAGGGCTATTCGGGCGTAGCTATCTTTTCAAAGGAAGAACCGATTTCGGTACGCTACGGTATGGACGACCCGTATTACGATACTGAGGGAAGGGTTATAACCCTTGAATTTGACAGCTTCTTTTTCGTTGGCTGCTATACCCCGAACGCTCAGGACGGACTGAAAAGACTTGATTTCCGTATGCAGTGGGAGGATAAATTCAGAGAATACCTTTTGTCGCTGAATGAAAGCAAGCCCGTCATCTTCTGCGGCGACCTGAACGTCGCCCACGAAGAAATTGACCTTAAAAATCCGAAAACGAACCGAGGAAATCCCGGCTTTTCGGATGAGGAGAGAGAAAAATTCTCAACTCTTCTTGAAAGCGGATTTACCGATTCTTTCAGGTATTTTTATCCTGACGTCGAAAACGAATATTCCTGGTGGAGTTACCGTTTTCACGCAAGAGATAAGAATATAGGTTGGAGAATAGATTATTTCTGTGTTTCGGATTCAATAAAAGAAAAGCTTCAAAGCGCAAAAATTCATCAGGAAATATTCGGAAGCGACCACTGTCCCGTAGAAATTATAATTGATTTATAAAAATAAAACGGATAATCTGTCTGATTATCCGTTTTATGCTTTTCTGTCTCTGTCAATTAAAAACCAAAGCCTCATTCCATAACGGAATGAGGCTTTATAAATTAAACTCAAATTAAAATGCTAAGAGTAAAATTATTCTTCGTTCTTCTTTCTTGTAAGTACGAAAGCAACACCGGCAACTACTGCAAGAGTAGCAACTGCAGCGATAGGAGCTGTATCAGCTGTCTTCGGAATAACTGCAGTATTAGTGTTTGTGTTAGTACCGGGTGTTGAAGGAGTAACGGGTGTCGAAGGTGTTGAACTGCCGTCATCACCGCCGCCAAGACCGAGAAGTCCCATAATTGTGCCGAGGATATCTCCGCCGCCGCCGAGACCGCCGAGAAGACCTGTGATTGAGCTAAGGTCAGGAAGACCTGCGCCTGAAAGGCCGTCGATAAGCTGGCCGAGACCTGACTTAGCGCCTTCGCCGAAGGAGCCTAAATCAAAGTTGCCGAGGTTTGAGAAGATGTTCTTGATTGTATCTGTAATGCCGCCAAGGTCAAATCCGCCGCCTTCACCGCTGTCGTCGCCGCCTTCGCCTTCGCCGGGCTGGTCAGCTGGTGTGTTATCAACAACCCACTGATTTACTGCACCATCAATTTCATTTTTCTGATCCATTGTGATAAAGTTATCTGCAGAAAGTGAATTAGTAAGTCCCTCTGCCTGAGAAGGCTGCATACAACCATCATCAAGGAACATAACAACAAGCTGAGCGATTGTTTCGGACGGAAGATTCGCCGAAGGATCATCAATCGTTACGCCATTTGTAGCCAATACTCTTTGAATATCCTCAGGAGTAATATCAACATAACCAAGATACTCCGAAAGTGTAGCTGCCGAACAATTGGTATCACTTGCAAAAGCAACAACGCAGCATGAAAGAGCGAGAGCAATTGCAACAACAATACTGATTACTTTTTTCATAGTGTTCACCTTTCTCAATTTGAGTTTATTTTTTGTTACAGGGCATAAATACCCCTCTATACATATTGAATTATACAGAACTTTTTCTGCAAAGTCAACATTAAATTTAAAAATTTTTGTTCTTTTTATATTAATTATGTATATTCTACCGTTTTTTTGCCTGATTTTTCCTTATAAAACAAAAATTTACTCCTCCTGCATAAATAAAAGGACATAAAAATATAAATATACCGAGCCATTTTACAACAAACAAAAAGGAGAGAGGCAAATGGATTTTTCACTTTCTAAAAGTAATATTTCAAACATTCAGAATGTATGTGACTCAAATATTTCACAGAATATTGACAGCGATATCACCCTGCCGGAGTATGTTGATGACATTGAAACCGTGCTGAGCTGTTCGCTCACGCCCGAAATTGAGTCAGCTTCGCTGTCCGACGGAAAGGTCGCGGTTGAGGGAAGCGCTCTGATAAGGCTTCTTTACACTTCGCAGAAGGGAACGCTTCACTGCTTTGAAAGCACAGTCCCCTTTTCGCGCTTCGCCGAAGCGCAGAACGTTACCGACAGTGATTGCCTGAGCGTTACGGGGGCAACCCAGTATGTAAACTGCAGGCTCGTCAACCCCAGACGCTTTGACGTTCACGGAAATATCGTTATTTCCTTTCACGCGTCCGAGGTTGTCAGCCAATCCGTCGTTTCCTCCGCCGAGGGAGCAGGTATTCAGACAAGGACGAAATGCCTTACTGTAAGTAACGCGCGTGCAGTGACGGAAAAGCCCTTTACACTAAGCGAAGTGCTTGAAATAAACCCCGATTTGCCCTCAATCGCCCAGATGGTGAGCATAAGCGCTTCACCCTGTATAACCGAAACGAAGCTGATTTCGGGAAAAGCTCTCGTAAAGGGCGATATGACGCTTGAAGCTCTTTACATAGCCGACGACAGACAAAACTGTATTCAGTCGGCTCAGTTCGTTTTGCCGATAAGCCAGATTGTCGAGCTCGATACAACCGAGGAAGCCGACAGCTCGGTAAGCCGGGTAACCGTAAGCGCAATTGACTATACCGTCAGGGCAGACTCCACGGGCGCAATAAGGCTTCTTGACGTTTCAGTCGGCGCAAGGGCAAAAATCAGCGTGTTCAAAGCCGAGGAAATTAAGGTTGTAACAGACGCCTATTCCACAGAATACGAAATTGAAAATGAAATAAAAAGGATTGAGGCGAGGTGTCTTACAGAACAGTTCGAGGACACCTGCCTTTGCAGAAATTCCTTTTCGGCTACGGGTAAACAGATAGGTCGGGTGTTTTCGCTTTCAACGGGAGATATTGTGTCAAGCGTTACAAAACGGGAAAACAAGGTCATTATAAGCGGATCGGTCCGTGCGGGGCTGACGGTTGAATACACTAACGGAGAAAAAGGCTATATCGAAAAACCGCTTGAATTCGAGTATTCAAGGGCGGTCAATTGTGAAGACTTAATCTGTGAAAAATCGGTTCGGGTGAACTCATCAAGCTTTCTTGTCACCTCGCAGACAAACGTTGACGTAAGAGTTGAGGTGGAAATAAACGCAAGCGTTTTTGAAAAAACCTGTTTGCCGCTGATTACCGATATAAAAGTCAAAGACGATTGTCGAAAAGTGCCCTGCCGTGCGGCGCTGACCCTTTATTATCCCGACAGGAACGAATCCGTATGGGACATAGCCAAAAAATATAACACGACAGTTAAGGCGATTACCGAAGAAAACTCGGTTTCGGATGAAAATATTGAGCCCGGCACGATGCTTATTCTGCCGAGAATGTAAAGGAGGAATGAACAATGGATAACACGAGCATTTATCAGGATATTTCAAAACGCACGGGCGGAGATATTTATATAGGGGTTGTCGGTCCCGTGAGAACGGGTAAATCAACCTTTATAAAAAGGTTTATGGACACACTCGTCCTGCCTAATATAGCAGACGAATCGTTCAGAGTAAGGGCAAATGACGAGCTTCCGCAATCGTCCGCGGGAAGAACCATAATGACAACCGAGCCGAAATTCGTTCCCGAGGAAGCGGTTGAAATCAAGCTTGAGGACAACGCAGTTATGAACGTGCGGATGGTTGACTGCGTCGGCTATATAGTCCCTTCAAGCATTGGCTATATTGAAGAGGGAAATCCGAGGATGGTAAAAACGCCCTGGTTTGAAGAGGAAATACCGTTTGACAGGGCGGCGGAAATCGGAACTCAGAAGGTAATTAACGAACATTCCACAATCGGTCTTGTTATTACAACCGACGGAAGTTTCAGTGAAATACCCCGAGAGGAATACGAAAAAGCGGAGGAAAGAGCGATTAACGAGCTTAACGCAATAAACAAGCCCTTTATTGTTCTTCTAAACTGCTCCAATCCGAATTCCGACGCTTCAAGACAAACCGCAAGAAATCTTACAGAAAAATACAGCGTTCCCGTTTTCCCCGTAAACTGTCTTGAAATGAGCGAAAAGGAAATAAAGGAAATACTCACGCAGATTCTCTTTGAATTTCCGATTAAGGAAATCTCGATTGATTTGCCGAGATGGATTACCACCCTGCCCGGCGATCACTGGCTTAAAAGCAAGGTCTTTTCTTCAATAAGCGACGCTTCAAGACAGATGACTCACGTCAGGGACGCTTCGGCGCTTACGGACGAGATGAACGAATGCGAATACATCCAAAGCTCGGTTATAAGCAGAATAAATCTCGGCGACGGAAGCGTTGAGGTCAGCGCAACCCTCAATAATGACCTTTTCTATAAAATTATCGCCGAGCAGACAGGGCTTGATATTGACAGCGAGCAGAGCCTTATGAACTGTATAAGGGATTTGTCCGAGAGTAAAAAGGCGTTTGACAAATTCAAGAACGCTCTTGACGAGGTTGAAGCAACGGGCTACGGAATTGTAATGCCGTCGCTTGACGAGCTGAGCCTTGACGAGCCCGAAATAGTTAAGCAGGGCGGAAGATACGGCGTAAAGCTGAGAGCCACAGCCCCGTCAATCCATATGATGAAAACGAATATCGCCACCGAGGTCGCGCCGATAGTCGGAAGCGAAAGTCAGTCGGAGGAATTAGTTAAATTCCTGCTCGACGAATTCACCGAGGACCCGCAGAAAATATGGGAGTCAAACATATTCGGAAAATCATTGAACGAACTGGTCAACGAGGGACTTCGCAACAAGCTGCTTCATATGCCGACCGAGGCGAGAATGAAATTTCAGGAAACGCTCGAACGAGTTATAAACGAGGGTTGTAACGGGCTTATTTGCATAATAATATGAAAAATAAAAAGGCTGATACGAAATGTATCAGCCTTAATTCTATTTATTCTATTCCGTCGGGCTGTCAGTTGTTCCGTTTAACTCAGTTTCAGCCGAACCCTCAGCCTCGTTAGCCTTGATTTTTTCAAGACGTCTTACGGCGAGTTCCTCGTTCATCTGTTCCTTGAACTTGCCGTGAATCGGGAAGAACAGAAGCGTTATGCCGTAAAGGAAACGTGCAATTGCGGGAACCGCAGAGAAAAGGAAGAAGAAGCCGAAAAGTATATTCGGTTCGGTCGCCCTGATAACGTTTCCGAGTTCGTCCTTCTGAGCCGTATAGCCAATCCAGGTTATAACCGCGCCGCCGAGAAGACCCATAACGGAGTTTGAAAGCTTCTGGAAATAGCCGCTGACGGTTGCAACAAGCGCCTCGTTACGAACGCCCGTTTTCCATTCGCTGTAATCGTAAACGTCGCCCTGAAGAATAGCGCCGCAAACGTTGAGAACACCGTTCGGGAAGCCCGCCAGGGTAAGAAGAATTGTCGTTACCGCAAGCGCAACATACGGGTTACTTATATTCTTATACGGGTTTACAAGGAATAATATAAAATAGAATATGCCTGCGAAAATACCGCCGAGCGCCGCCGCGTTTCTCGCGCCTATTTTTCTTGCGATTTTAGGCGCAAGCGGGGTCATAAAGTAAGCGGGAATACCCGTGAAAAGACTGCAAAGCATAGCGTTTGACTGCTTGCCGGTATTATGAAGCCAGAAAAACGTTTCGTTCGTGGCGCCGACTGATTTGAAGCCTGCAAAGAACGAAGAGATAAGAAGAATAAACAAGGGCTTATTCTTAAAGGCGTTTTTAAAGGACTGCCATACGCTTATCTGTTGCATATCCGTCTTATTTACAAGCGGAACTCGTTCTCTTAAAGCCTTAAAGCCGTAAATTGCAGTAACTCCCGCAATTACCGCCATAATTATTGCAAAATATGTATAAACGCTCTGCATACCGATTTTTCCCTTTGAGATACCGGGAAGAAAATCGACGAACAGCGGAACGGCGCTTGTAAGAAAGGTTCCGAACAGCTCAAAGAACTTTGAGGTGCCTATAAGGCTGTCGCGTTCACGGAGGTTCGGCGTGATATTATAAAGAAGTATGTTCCACGCGTTGAAATAGGACATACCGAGGTTGAATATGAATATTCCGGCAATCGCCCATATAACTCTTGCCGCATTCGTTTCGAGAAAAACGGGAACGGAAAAGAGCATAACGCTCGCTATCGCCCAGAACGGAGTCGGCAATAAAAGATAGGGACGAAGTCTGCCCCAGCGTGTTCTCGTTCTGTCGATAATTACGCCCGAAATAGAGTCGTCCGCCGCGTCGTAAAGCGTTTCGGCGAATACGATAAGTCCGTAAGCCGAGCCTGAAAGGCCAAGAAAGCTTATCATAAAGAACTGCCTGTAGGCGTTTGCGAACTGGCTTAAGTTCTTCTGTCCGAAGGTGGTCAGAAGAAAGGCTACTATCTCGCGCGGGCGAAGATAACGTCTGTTTGAAATTTTGTCCGCTTCGTTGACAATAGACTCTTCCTCGGGAGCTTCAACTACTGCCGTTTTAACGTCGTCCAAAAAATCACATCCTGTCACAAAAATCTAAATAATAGGAATTTCAACTTAACATTTAAATATTATCATAATCGCAAAGCAATTACAAGAAGAAATTATTTCTCAAGATACTTCTGATACTCCCCTACCGCAAGCGAATCGCAGCGCTCGTTTTCGGGGTGTCCGTTATGGCCTTTAATCCAAACGAACGAACAGTCGTGCTTTTCAAGCTCGTCAAGCAGTTCTCCCCACAAATCGGGGTTCAAGGCGGGCTTTTTGTCAGCCTTTTTCCAGCCGTTTTTTCTCCACGAAGCCGCCCAGCCCTTTTCTATTCCGTCAACGACATATTTCGAGTCGGTACAGATTTCAACCTTACAGCTTCTTTTAAGAGCCTTCAAGCCCTCAATTACCGCCGTGAGTTCCATTCGGTTGTTGGTCGTATTCTCTTCACCGCCCGAAAGCACCTTTTCAACCCCGTTACAGCGAAGAATAGTTCCCCATCCGCCCGGTCCGGGATTTCCCGAGCAGGCGCCGTCGGTATAAATATTTACAAAAGTTTTTTCTTTCATAACTTTTCTCCGAAACCAGTTTTAAAAAATTATAACATAAAAGAATAAAAAATCCAAGACGGATTGATATTTAAGCGCAATTATGTTAATATCTTGAAAGAAACGGAAGTGAAAAAATGGAAAAAACGAAAGGAATTATTTTTGACCTTGACGGTACGCTCTGGGATTCGAGCGATAACGTAGTAGTCAGCTGGAATACGGTTTTCGATTCCCATAAGGAATTTAAGCTTCATATTACAAACAGGGATATGCAGGGTCTTATGGGGCTTACAATGGAAAACATAATAAAAGCCCTTTTGCCCGAGCTTGACGAAAAAGAAAGGCTTGTTATCCTCGAAGAATGTTGCGAAGCGGAAAACGATTATTTAAGCAAACACGGCGGAGTTCTTTTTCCCGACCTTGAAAGCACTCTAAAGGTTCTCAGCGAAAAATACAGGCTGTTTATTGTCAGCAACTGTCAGAGCGGATATATAGAATGTTTCTTAAAATACTATGATTTCGGAAAATATTTTACCGATATTGAGTGTTCGGGCAACACCCACGAGCATAAGGGCAAAAACGTAAAGTCAGTAATAGAAAGGAACAACCTTTCTTCAGCGGTCTATGTCGGCGACGCTCAGGTTGACCTTGACGCTTCAAGATACGCCGGAATCCCTTTTATCTACTGTAAATACGGCTTCGGTCACGTTGACGAGGAAAAGATAATAATAAACTCTCTTCCCGAGTTAATTGAAACGGTTGAAAAAGTTTTATAAAAATAAAAAGCCATCCAATCGGATGGCTTTAGCTTTTTGATTATTCGTTTATAAGCTCGTGGTCAAGCATCATTCTGACTGCGTGATTTTTGTTTGAAATCGTAGCTTTCATCATATCGCCGCCGAACTCGCCGTCAAGAGTGAACGCCGTAGGCTTGTCAAATTCAAAGGTCGCTTCCTTAACGTGACGGATAATAACGTTCGGGTTATTCTTAACGTCCTTTTTAAGCATAGCGAGAGCGAGCGCAATAAGCTCTTTAGGATTTTTAAACCACTTTACAAGTACGAGCTCGTGAAGTCCGTCGTCAAATCTTACGCCGATATTGTGAAGAACGGGCATACCGCCGATACCGTAAGAATTTGAAAGAGCGCCGTAAAAATACTTGCCCTCAAATTTTTCGCCGTCAGCTTCAACCCTTGCGTAATAGGGCTTCATTTTAAAGAAATCGGGAACAGCCTGAAGATAATAGGCCTTGTTGCCGATAGCGTTTTTCAGCTTTTGGTTACAGGCGTATGAAATAGCGGTAAAGTTACCGAAGCCCGCAACATAAATAAAGTTTTCGCCCTCGTATTTACCCATATCAACGGGACGGGGAACGCCGTTGACGATATTTTCGATTGCGGCGTGGACATCCTTTGTAGGAATTTTCAAGGAATTTGCGAAGTCGTTAGTCGTTCCCATCGGGATATAACCTATAGGCTGGTCCTTACCGCCCTCCATAACGCCGCAAACGGTTTCTTTAAGAGTTCCGTCGCCGCCGACGCATACAATTACGTCGTAATCGGCGCCCATCTCCTTAACAACGGCGTATGCGTTTTTATTCTTTTCGGTGAGAACTGTTTTAACCTCGTAGCTTGCCATTTCAAAGGCAACCATCATATCTGCAACATAGTTCTTCGCTTTTTTCTGTCCCGAAACGGGATTAACTATAAGCAAAAGCTTTTTTAAAATTGTTTCTTCCATTATGTAATACCTTCTTAATATCATAAATAAACATCCCGACTTTTGAGTCGGAATGTTTATTTGTATGGAGATAAGCGGGATCGAACCGCTGACCTCTTGAATGCCATTCAAGCGCTCTCCCAGCTGAGCTATACCCCCAAGCAAGAAGATATTACCACATTTATGCTGTAAAATCAAGTTTTTATGCTATAATTAAAAAAACAAAATTTTTTTGTAAGAAAAAAACGTTTTCTGAGTCTTATGCTATGAAGGGAGGTGGAACAGTGACGGATTTTGAAAAAATATATTCGGAATACTTTGACTCGGTTTACTCATACATTCTTCGTCTTTCGGGTAACAGGCAGACCGCCGAGGACATTACCTCGGAAACCTTTTTCAAGGCTATGAAGGCGATTGACGGCTTCCGCGGAGACTGTGAAATAAGGGTCTGGCTTTGTCAGATTGCCAAAAACTGCTATTATTCCCAGATTAAGAAGCAAAAGGATATTCTTCCGTTAAACGAAGACTCCGCCCTCAGCGAAGAGGGGCTTGAAGAAAAACTGATTAAAGCCGACGAAGCCGAACGGATAAGAAACGCTCTTCATAAAATCAACGAGCCATACAGAGAGGTTTTTATGTGGAGGGTGTTTGCCGAAATGAGCTTTAAGCAAATCGGCAGTATCTTTTCAAAAAACGAAAACTGGGCTTGCGTCACTTACCACCGAGCGAGAAAAATGATTTTAGATAAGCTGGAGGAAAACGATAATGAAAAATGATTGCAGTATAGTAAAGGATTTATTACCCCTTTACTCGGAAGATATGTTAAGCGAGGAAACGGCGCAATTCGTTTCCGAACACCTTAAAGGTTGTGAAAACTGCGAAAAGGAATATGAGAGCCTTAAAGGCGGTTACACATTTGAAAAGACGGAAAATACGGCGCCGATTAAGGAAATAAAGAAAAGAATAGTCAGAAAGAGGATTGCCTCCGCCGTTCTTTCGGTCTTTCTTGTTCTGACAATACTTTTCACAGGCTATTCGCTTCTGAGCGCAAGGGATTATTTTGAATATGACAGTTCGCTTATGACGGTGAACGACAAGGTAAGAATTGTCCCGATTGAATCCCCCAACGGAAAAGTAGTCGGAAGTTCCTTCGCAGTCACTTTGCCCGACGAAACCGACCCGAATGAAGATGCTTTGGGCATTTCGCTTGTAATGTTTGACGAGAGGGTGACGGGCTGTTCGTACTATTTTACCTATGAGCCGGAAACCGACACCCATTCAGGCACCGACGGCGGCTGGGTATGCCACATTGAAGCGTGGACCACCCTTTGGGACAGACTTGTAAAGGTCGTGAATGAAAAACTCGGCAGGGAAACCAGCCCGCAGCTTCTTGAAATCAAAGGGCATCCGACTTATTCGATTTATTATTCCTCTAACAACGGACAGGACGAAACGCATATCAGAGGGTCAAATATATACAAAGGACTTGCTTTGCCGAGGCTGACGCTCAATTATTACATTGTTATTGCGGCGGCGTGCTTTATAGTTTCTTTAACCCTCCTGCTCATCTTCCGCAAAAAAGAAAAATTCGGAAAAATAATGACCTATGTTTCATTTGTTCCCCTTTCCTATATCATAAGCTCGCTTGCGGTAATGGGCTTTGACGCGACAACCTATTCGTTGACAAGAGACTTAAAGCTGATAATTGTTCTGAGCATTTTTATTCTGTGCATATTCGTTTCGGTTTACAGAATCGTTCAGGTCAGAAAAGAGATAAAGGAAATAAACAAACTGAACTGAATAAAAAAGAAAGAGCTGAGATTATTTCTTAGCTCTTTTTATTATCTCTTTCGATACAACGAAAACCGCTGTGCCGAGAGCAGCGTATTTAAGCGTTTTTACCGCCGCTTTTCTGACGTCATAAACGCTCGGAGGCGAAACGGTATAAGCAAAATCCTTAACGGGAGTTTTCATTTTGAAATCAGTCAGGTCACGGCAGGTTACGGTGTAGGTTTCGTAGTTTTCAATATCGTTTTCATCAAAAACGAAAGCCCTCATTCCCCTGTCAAGCCCGGGTCCGTAAATATTAAAGCCGCAACCCTGGGCATAGCCGAGGTCAATCCCGTCAACCTTTCCGTGAAAGCTGTTATTGTGGTCATGACCGAAGTAAACTCCGAGCACCTCGCCCTTTTCTTTAAAGGCGGAAAGCTCGTGAATATCCCTGTCGGGAACGGCGGGGCTTTCTTTCATAAAGCCGTTTTTATCAACCATGTTGTAATCTAGCTTATAAAAGCCCTTGAAGTTACGGTAAGACTCAACCGAGCCCTTTTCGTTTTTCTTAACCCGTTTGAGAAGTGAAAAGACCTCAACGGGCGGAATATGCTGAAAGACAATACTCTTCAGGCAGGCGCCGTTTTTCTTTTCAAAGGAATCGCGGACTTTTCTGTACCAGTTGAGCTGGTTTTCGTCAAGGCTGTCGTAACCGCCTAAGGACAGCGAGCCGTTGGTATCGAGAATGTATAAAAGCAGCTTTTCCTTTTCGTCCGAACCGCTGACAGTTATATAATGGTTGGCGACGCCCTTTATGCTTTCGTTTCCGTCAAACGCAAGGCAGTTTTTAAACGAACGGTAGAATTCAAGCTGTTCCTTTTTCGTAAAAGCAGGGTTGTCATCGTGATTTCCGAAGCAAAAAGTAAAAGGAATATTCCTTTCAACAACTGGAGAAAGGATATTCTCAATCGCCCGTTTAATCTTTTCGTCAGTTTTTCCGAATTTCAGAAAAAGACCGTAGCCCTTGACCTGGTCACCCGAAAAAACAACCAAATCGGGCTTTTCTTTATCAAGAGCCTTTTCAATTAACTGAAGAGTGTCGGGCGAGGTTTTATCGGTATCCTGAACGTCCGCAATCTGCATTATCTTAAATTTTCCGTTATTAAATGAAAGCATAATCAGTCAGTTTCATAGGCGTTGACAAACGAGTCAATTACCTGCTTATTTATATTTCCGTCTGTCGTGTTTATTTCAACAAAGAATACTCTTCCGTCGGACACAACTGCGAAAGTATCGGAAACACGCTGTTCGCCGTCCTTATCTTCAAAGGTTGCGGTTATATGCTTCAGTTCGGTATCGCCGACCTTTTTATCGGTAATATCCGAAAAATGCGAATCGTAGTCGTCGGTCCAATCGCTCTTGCTCATTTCATAGTAAACATCTGACGAATAAAAATCGAGAAACTCTTCTGCGTTATCGGAATAATCAGTTCCCGTTAAGATATAGTCTTTTCCGCTTTCAAGATAGTATTCAGCCTCGGTGAACGTATGAACTCCGTTATCGCCGTCGCTTTCTTCAAAGCCCTCGGGAATTACGAACGCAAGATTAACCTTATCGTTCAAATAATACTTGCCGTCAATTCTTCCGCCGAAATCGGTTTCGCCTTCCTCATAGGAATAATCGTCATAGTTGTATGAATTATTGTCGTCAAAATCAGAATCGTTTTTAAATAAGACTGGACCGATTATCGGAATTATAACAGTTATGATTATGGATAGTATAATGACAACAACAAGGGCAGTGCCGCAGCCGCTTTTCTTTTTAGTATTAACCTGACTTCTCGCAAAGGCGGCTGACGGAAGATTTGACACAGGCGGCATCTGCCCGATAGGCTTTTTTTCAACAAACGGGTTTTCCCTTACCTTATTCGGATTAACACTGCCTGTATGAACTTTCGTTTTCTGAGGAGTTGAACTCGGTCTTGTGTCGGTATAGCTTCTGTAGTTTATATTTTTACCCGAACACTCCGAATCAACCGCAGTTCCGCATTCGTTACAGTATTTAGCCTTGTCGTCAAGATGGCTTCCGCAAAAAGGACAACGCATATTCTCACACTCCCCTATCATATTATCTGAATTATACCACACTCGGTAAATAAAATAAAGTCATAAATATCGGTTATTGCGGGACGTCGAGACGCCGTCCCCTACGGGAAAAATTATCAAAGGACATCTGTAGGGAGCGGCGACTCGACGCTCCAAAAAAAATAATATCTAATTTTGCGGGCTTTGACAATCCCTCCGTCACGCCTTGCGTGACACCTCCCTTTGCACAAGGGAGGCTGGTTTGCGGGCGGCCAATGACCGCCCCTACGAAAACATTTTAATTTTTCATCATTCAGTAGGGACGAGCATTGCTCGTCCGTTTTTAATTTGAAATAAAAAGGGCGGGAGCAATCCCCCGCCCTGAAAATTTTATTTAGCGTTTTTATCGATACAATCGTCAAGAGCCTTGATAATAGCCGCTTTATCCATACCCTTTCCGATAAAGACGAGCTTATTGATTCTGTCGCCGTAAACCGGGTCCCACATTTCCTTAATGTCGGGGTTCATTTCAAGAATCTGCTGCTTTTCTTTTTCGGGGAAACAAACAATCCACGCGCCGTCGTCACGGACTGTCTTCTGTCTGCCGCTCTGTTCAAAGATATAAGCGATTTCGGGGTTTTCTTTAATCCAGAAAAGTCCCTTTGCGCGAATAACCTCTTTCGGGAAGCCCTCGTTTATAAACTGCTCGAACTTGTCCTTTATCATAGGCTTAACGTTCTGGTAAACGAAGGTCGAAATGCCGTATTCCTCAGCCTCGCCCTCGTCGTGATGATGGTGATGGTGGTGGTGATGACCGTGTTCGTGGTCGTCGTCATCATCGTCGTCATCATGGTCGTGGTGGTGATGTTCATGCTCGTCATGGTCATCATCGTCATCGTGGTCGTGATGGTGATGCTCATGTTCATCGTGGTCATCATCGTCGCAGTGATGGCTTTCGCCGTTTTCGCCCTCGGTTTCCATAGCCTGAAGCCAGCCTGCCGACTCAACAATCTTTTCATAATCGAAGCGGTGGGTATCAAGGATTTCGCCTACGTCAACGCTTCCGAAGGTCGTTTCGATTATCTTCGCTTTCGGCTGAAGAGCCTTAATAACGGCGATAACATTAGCCTTTTCTTCGTCGGTAACCTCGTCAACCTTATTGAGAATAATTGTTGTGCAATACTCAATCTGCTGAATCAAAAGGTTTTCAATGTCCTCTTCGTCAAGGTTATCGTTGAGAAGAGCCTTGCCTGAAGAAAACTCGTCAGCCATTCTCTTGGCGTCAACAACTGTCGTAATATTATCGAGATAAACAACGCCGGGAATACCCATACTCTTGTCCGTTCCGTCAAGGGCGCAGATTGAGCCTGCAATCGGACCGGGCTCACAGATACCCGAAGCCTCGATAAGAATATAATCGAACTTTCTTGAACGGGCAAGCTCGACAATCTGGTTCATAAGGTCAACCTTCAAAGTACAGCAGATACAGCCGTTCGAAAGCGGAACAAGGCTGTCGTCCTTCTGGGTGACAGCGCCGCCCTTCTGAATAAGCGAAGCGTCAATATTGACCTCGCCTATATCGTTGACAATAACCGCAACCTTATAGCCCTCCTGATTGGCGAGGACGTGGTTTAAAAGCGTAGTTTTACCCGCTCCGAGATAACCCGTAAGAAGAGAAACGGGAATTCTTTTTCTTTTTGCTAACATATTTTCAACTCCAAAAAATTATTTAAGAAATTCGTCTTTCTTTTCAAGTATTGCAGCTCCCGCTCTGCAGCCGTCACAGATACAGACTGTTTCGCCGTTTGCCTTAGCCGCTCTCGCCGCCGCAAGCATACCCTCAAGGGCGTCGCCGAAAATTCCCTTTGCCGCGTCGGATTCAAAAAACGCAAGAGTATTGTCAAGTTTGCATACATCCTCTTCAAGCTCGGAAATTAACATAGCGGCTTTTGATTTTTCGTTTCCTGCGTCTGTTTCGCTCAGATACATTTTACAGGCTTCACGAAGCTCGGGACAGGTGCTTGACGCGTTAAGCACAGCTTCAACCATTTCTCTTTTCTCTGAAATTGTCATTTCTGTCTTCCTCCTTAAACTAAACTTTTATAATTATATCACAAATAATTGCTAAATCAAATAGTAAACTTGCACATTGTTTAAAAAAATAGAAAATGTTATAATATTTTATTGATAAAAAGAGGTTAATGTATATGGACTTTGACTACATTCTGATTCTCGGAGGTCCGATTAAGGACAACAAGCCGAGCGACATACTTTTTCAGAGAATAAAAACGGGCGCCGATTACCTTAAAGCGCACCCGTCGGTCAGGGTCGTGGTTTCGGGTGGTATGACCGCTAAAAGCTGTTCGGTTTCCGAAGCCGAAATAATGAAAAATACACTGCTTGAGCTTGAAATTGAAGAAGACAGAATTATCCTTGAAGAAAAAGCAATGACAACGCTCGAGAATTTCAAAAACACAAGGGAATTGCTCGGCGACAACGTAAGAATCGCCTTTGTAACAAGTAAATTTCATATATGGCGAAGCAAAAAAATAATGAAAAAAGCGGGCGTTGACTACATTCCCATATCCGCCCCTAACGGAGAGCATTCGCTCAGATTCCGAATTAGAGAAGCCTTCCTTAAGCCTTTGGCGGCGGTCGGCATAATATGGTGAAAAAATGTACGAAAAAATGAAAAAATCGCTTGACGACACGCTGAAAAAATACAGCATTGTCGAACGGAGTGAAAAAGAAGAAAAAATCGAAAAACTTAATTCGAATCTTTCCTTTGTCGTCTGGGGCGACCCCCAGATTTCACGACTTTCACCCTTAAGGGCGGCGAGAGTTTATTACGCTGTTGAAGATATTAAGGGCTATGACGGAAAATTCGATTCGTTGGTTCTTGTAGGCGACCTTACGGAATACGGCGAAAAGGACGAATACAGAATGCTCGGCGAATTATTAAAGCCGGTTGAGGACAAATTCGATACGGTTTTTGCCGTGTCGGGAAACCACGACGTCAGGTTAAAGGGCCATAAAAGCCAGCTTAAAAGGTTTGCGTCCTTTTTATCCTCGGTAAAGAACGGTGTTCCGAATCCGACAGACAGATATTGGTTTTCGTATGATGTCAAGGGCTATAAATTCATTATGCTCGGCTCGGACAGAAATACATTTGAAGGCTCGTTTATAAGCAACAGCCAGTTAAAATGGCTTGATAACGAATTAGGCAATTCAGATAAAACCAAACCCGTTTTCATTTTTAACCATCAACCGCTGAAAAAGACTAACGGCTTGCCCAAGACCTTTTTAGGCAGGGGTAAATGGAGAGGCTCTGTCGGTTGGGATTCGGATAAATTAAGGGCGATTTTTGAAAAATATAACAACGTAATCTATATCACGGGCCACCTCCACTACTGCACAAGCGAATACACATACGAGGATTGCGGCAGTTTCAAAGCAATCAACGCACCGACAGTAGGCGTTATTAATCACGGACCCTTCAAACGCTTTACGCAGGGACTGATTTTCAACGTATTTGACGACAGAATTGAAGTTCGTTCACGCGTATTCGGCGAGGGTGTTTACGTTCCCGAAAACATAGCTAACAGTCAATTCACAATCAATATATAAAGGAGAATGAATATGAGTGACGCATTACAAAAAAAATACGTCGGTAAAAAAGAACTGTGGATGTTCTCTATCGGCGGTATGGGCCAGGGCATGATTTACGCTATGATGTCCAGCTACATAAGCGACTATTATGTTAATATTCTTCATTTACCGCTTATGTTCGTGCTTTTGCTTATGCTCCTGGCAAGAGTATGGGACGCCATCAACGACCCGCTTATGGGTATGATTGTTGACCGCCACACTACTAAATGGGGCAAATTGAAGCCTTATATAATCTTTGCGGCGGTTCCGATAGCGGTGCTTACTATTCTTATGTATTTAAGCCCGTCGCTTGACACGAAGCCCCTTATGATTTATTCGGCGGTTGTCTATGTTCTCTGGGGAATGATTTACACAATGGCTGACGTTCCGTTCTGGAGCATTCCCAACGTTATCACCCCGAACGCAGACGAGAGAAGCCACGTTGTTTCGTTTTCAAAAATCTGGAACTCCGTAGGCTCGGCTCTTCCCGAAATTTTCTTCTTTGCATCAGGCTTCCTTCTTCCGCTGTTCCTCGACACCTCAAACCCAGAGGAATACAACAAGAAAAAGTACCTCATTATTGCCGCGAGCGTTGTAGCAATCGGCATTGTAATGTATGTCAATTCATATTTCCATATTAAAGAGAGAGCCGTTCCGCCCGTTAAAAAGCACGAAAAGGGCGAGGATTCACAGCTCAAACGTCTTTTCAAATGCAAGCCTTTGCTTCTTGTAATTCTTATGGGCGTTTTCTCGTCGGGAAGATACATGGTTCAGGCGGCGGCAATTCACGTTGCAAGATACGCTTTCTATATAGGTCCCGACCTCAACGGAATGACTCTTGAAGAAAAGACGGCGGCTATTGACGCGTCGGTAGGTTCGGTTAAAACTATTTTCCAGATGTGCGCCGTTGTCGGTATGTTCGGCGCAACAATACTTATGCCGAAGCTTATGCAGAAATTCGACTACAAAAAACTGCTTATAACAACCTGTCTTGCAGGCTTTGTCGCTTCAATAGGCACAACCCTTATAGGCTGGTTCACCGCTAACCTTTATCTTTGCATCCCGTTCATTCTTATCCAGTGCATACCGCTCGGCGTTATCAACACAATTTCAATCGCCATGATTTACGACTGTCTTGACTTTATGGAACTCAAGACAGGCCACCGTGACAACGCTCTCGGCTCGGCTTGTCAGGGCTTTATAAACAAGCTCGGCTCGGCGCTTTCGACGGTAGGCATTGTCGCTATGTATATGGCAATCGGTATGAAGCCCGACCAGATGCTTTCTTCAACAGCAATCGTTGCGGCAACCGAGCTTCCCCGCTGGCAGAACTTCGCTATGTTCTCGCTCGTTTCTATAGTACCCGGACTTAGTATGTTGCTTTGCGCAATACCGATGTTCTTCTATAAGCTTTCGGGCGAAAATAAGAAGAAGATGCAGAAAGACCTTCAGGAGAAGAGAATCGCCGAGGGCTTTACTGTTTCGGAATAATTAATTAAACAAAAAAATCCCCTGAACAATTCAGGGGATTTTTAATTTGAAGGGGCGGTGACCCGACGCTCCAAATAAATAATATCTGATTTTGCGGGACGTCGAGGTTACGTCTTCGCTCTTTGACAATCCCTCCGTCACGCCTTGCGTGACACCTCCCTTTGCACAAGGGAGGCTGGTTTGCGGGCGGCCGATGACCGCCCATACGATTGTATTGTAATTTATATTATGCCGTAGGGAGCGGCGACCCCGACGCTCCGAAATAAATAACATCTGTATTTTCGGGCGGCCGATGACCGCCCCTACGATGACAGTTTTAATTCAACTCAAACCGTAGGGACGAGCATTGCTCGTCCGTTTTTCAATATTAATCAAAATGAAAACAGCCGCCTCAAACGAGGCGGCTGTTGATTCTTAAATACTAAAACCTGAAAACAAACACATTCATAAGTATTGCGAACACTGAAAGAAGCATCAGTATTGCCAGAAAAACTGCGACTGCTTTTACAAACTTTTTATTCATTTTATACTCCTAAAATCTTTTTCATGCTCTCGCCGATTTCGTCAGCCTTTTTCTGCGCGGCTTCACGGCTTTCGGCTACGGCGGTTATATAAATCTTGATTTTCGGCTCTGTGCCTGACGGACGGACTATTGCGCCGCTGCCGTCGGGAAGAGAATACGAAAGAACATTCGATTTCGGCAAATCAATAACGGCCTTTTCGCCCGTTTCAACGTTTACTCTTTCGCTCTTTTTATAGTCGGCAACCGAAACAACCTTCTGACCCGCAATTTCCTTCGGCGCGTTTTCACGAAGCGAGGTCATCATATCAGCCATCTTCTGCATTCCGCTTGCGCCCTCGAAGTTGAAATTGAGAAGCGTATTGAGATACATACCGTACTTTTCGTAAAGGCTGTTCATAAGGTCAACGAGGGTCATACCCTTTGTCTTATAATAAGCCGCCATTTCGCAAAGCATCATCGAAGCGACAACGGCGTCCTTATCACGGGCGTGAATACCCGAAAGATAGCCGTAGCTTTCTTCCATACCGACAATAAAGCGGTCAGCCTCGTTTTTCTTTTCAAGGTTTGTTATAAGCTCGCCGATATACTTAAAACCGGTAAGCAGGTCAGCGCACTCGGCACCGTAGTTATTGGCAACCTTTTCAACAAGCTTTGTTGTAACTATAGTTTTGACTACTATCGGGTTTTCGGGAAGCTTGCCCTGCTCTTTAAGCGAGGAGAGAAGATACTCGGTGAACATTACTCCGACCTCATTACCCGACATAAGAACATAGTCGTTGCCGTCATAAACGGCAATACCCATTCTGTCACAGTCGGGGTCGGTTGCGAGAAGCAAATCAGCCTTTTCGGTCTTTGTCATTTCAATTCCGCACTCGAAAACCTGCTTGATTTCGGGATTCGGGAACGGGCAGGTCGGGAAATTGCCGTCGGGCATTTCCTGCTCTTTAACAACCCTGACATCCTTTACGCCGATTCTTCTTAAAATCTCACGGACAGGCTTATTACCCGTTCCGTTAAGGGGCGTATAGATAACCTTAAGGTCGGCCTTTTCGCAGATTCCCTTATTTACCTGACGGGTTTCGACAGCCGAATAGAATTCCTCATAAACGTCCTGACCGATATACTCGATAATTCCGTCCTCAAGGCCCTTTTCAAAATCCATTCTCTTAACGCCGTCAAACATATCAACCTGCTGAATATAATCATAGGTTTTCTGAGCCGCTTCGTCGGTCATCTGATAGCCGTTGGGGTCATAGCACTTATAGCCGTTATACTTAGCGGGGTTGTGGCTGGCGGTGATAATTATACCCGACGAGCACTTAAGACGCCTTACGGCAAAGGAAAGCATAGGCGTAGGAACAAGCTCGGGATAGATATAGACCTTTATTCCGTTAGCGGCAAGAACGCCCGCCGCTTCACGCGCAAAAAGGTCGGATTTTATTCTCGAATCGTATGCAATAGCAACACTCGGGTTTTCAAAAGCCTCGTTGAGATAGTTTGAAAGTCCCTGAGTAGCCTGATTGACAGTATATATATTCATTCTGTTCGTGCCTGCGCCGAGAACGCCGCGAAGACCCGCCGTACCGAATTCAAGAGAACGGTAAAATCTGTCAAGAATTTCATCCTCTTTACCGTCAATTGACTTAAGCTCGTCAATTAAATCGGCGTCAAGAACGGCTTTTTCGGACCAGAGAGAATACAAAGCGTTAATATCGTTCATCGTTTTACCTCCTGAAATAAAACTTAATCCACATTTTATTATAACAAATTATTTAAAAAAGTAAATGCAATTTTATAATATTGAAATTAAGTTTCCTATATTGTATAATTCAGTTATAAGGGGTGAGAAAATGTTTTCAAAGGTACTGAGCATAGGTCTTTTCGGTATGGAAGCCTTTGTTGTCGAGGTCGAGGCGGATATAGGCAACGGCCTGCCGAAGTTCGATATGGTCGGGCTTCCCGACACAACAGTTTCCGAAAGCCGTGAAAGAGTCCGTTCGGCTATGAAAAATTCGGGCTACGATTTCCCGATGACAAAAATAGTTATAAACCTTTCCCCTGCCGACGTAAAAAAAGGCGGCTCGGTTTTTGACCTGCCGGTACTCATATCCCTGCTTGAAGCGACAAGACAGTTAAGAGCAGACATCAGCGACAAGGCGTTTATCGGCGAGCTTTCATTAAACGGCGACGTAAGACGCGTCAACGGCGTTCTTCCAATGGTTATCAAGGCTCAGCAGGCAGGCATTAAAGAGATATTCATCCCCGCCTCAAATTCAGCCGAAGGCGCTGTGGTCAAGGGAATTACGGTTTACCCTGTGAAAACTGTCAACGAGCTACTCGACCATCTGAACGGTGAAAAAGCGTTAGTTCCCGTTTCAGCCGAGGACTACAGAGAATACGAAAGAACCGATAATCTTCCTGATTTTTCTGACGTCAGGGGGCAGTTTGAAGCTAAAAGGGCGCTCGAAATAGCCGCCGCAGGCGGACATAATGTTATCATGATAGGCCCTCCCGGCTCAGGCAAAAGTATGCTCGCAAAGCGCCTGCCGTCCATTCTTCCCGACATGACGTTTGAAGAAAAGCTTGAAACAACGAAGATTTATTCGGTTGCGGGCGTATTGCCCGAAAAGGTTTCTTTAATAAAATCAAGGCCGTTCCGTTCACCGCATCACACTGTCTCCCCCGCAGGACTTACAGGCGGCGGAACAGTTCCGAAGCCGGGCGAAATTTCACTCGCCCATAACGGCGTTCTGTTTCTTGACGAGCTTCCCGAATTTTCAAGGCAGTCAATGGAGGCTATGCGCCAACCAATTGAGGACAGCAAAATCACGATTGCAAGAGTTGCGGCGACCTTCTCTTACCCTTGCTCGATTATGCTTGTTTGCGCTATGAACCCCTGCCCCTGCGGTTTTTACGGGCATCCGACCAGACAGTGCACCTGCCCTAAAGGCGCGGCGGCGAGGTATCTTTCAAAGGTCAGCGGTCCGCTTCTTGACAGACTTGATATTCATATTGAGGTTCCGCCCGTTGAATTTATGGATTTATCCGGTAACGAAAAGGGTGAGCCGAGCAGTGAAATCAAAAAGAGGGTCAACGCCGCAAGGCTTATTCAGCAGAAGCGGTTTGAAGGCACAAATATCACCTGCAACGCCAAAATGGATTCGGCGGCGACAAGAAAATACTGTATTCTGACAGACGGCGCAAGTCAGATGCTTAAAAACGCGTTTGACAATCTGGGACTTTCGGCAAGGGCATACGACAAGGTGTTGAGAGTGGCGAGAACGATAGCAGACCTTGACAACAGCGAGATAATCGACACCCCGCACATAGCCGAAGCAGTAGGCTACAGAAGCCTCGACAGAAAATTCTGGCAAAGATAAAAAATAAAAAAACGGCTTTAGGGCGATGCCGATAAGGAGGTTTAAGCCCTAAAACGGACTCTTTTCCGCTATAACGGCTTCAAAAACGGGGTTAAGGCACAAAGCATTAACCCCGTTTTATTCATTGTTCTAACGAAAAATTGTCTCATTTTAGGGTGCGAAGCAGTTTTGGCAAAGTAATTTTAGTTCATAAAGTGATTATAAAATCCCCTGCATACTTTCGTATTCAGGGGATTTTTAATTGCTTTAGGGACAAAAGAACAAAGCCAAAACCTGAACATCCTTACCGGTATCGCCCTTTGGAAGCCGTTTAATTATGTCTGCTACTGTCTGTCAAAATAATCTTTGCCCGAACAGATAAAATATGTTCTAATAAAGCCGTCAGTTGAAACGAATACAATCTCATCGGTTTCCTCAAGATAGAAAACCCTGTCGCCGTCTTCGGCTTCAAGCTTTGACAGCGCTTTTTGGTTACTGATAACAGCGTTTGCCTTATTAAGATATTCGGCTGCCGTTCTTGAATATGTATCCGCACCGTGTTTTTTAAAGTGACTGTTAAGAAGGCTTGTGCTTCTGAAACTATAAGTAAGCGGGCCGTTGGTGTTGAAGACATAGACTATTCCGTCTATTGTCTGTTTACCGGTAAGCATAACTCCGGCAGAATCAAAATAGTATTCCCTGTAATCTATCATCTGCCAGCCCTTTCGCATTACGCAATCGGAGCCGAAAAAGTATTTTTTACCGCTTAAAGACGCAAACCTGCTTTTATATGCAACACAGTCGGAGCCAATATAATATTTCTTACCGCTGACAGAAATCAGCCTCGACTTATAGGCTACGCCGTCGGAGCCCATATAGTATTTCTTCCCGCTGACTGATATAAGACGCTTTGTATAGGCTACGCCGTCAGCGCCCATGTAATACTTTTTACCGTCAACCGAAATCAGGCGCTTTGTATAGGCTACGCCGTCAGAACCCATATAATATTTTTTACCGTCAACCGAAATCAGGCGCTTTGTATAGGCTATGCCGTCAGAGCCCATATAATACTTTTTACCGCTGACCGAAATCAGGCGTTTTGTATAGGCTACGCCGTCAGAACCCATATAGTATTTTTTACCGCTGACGGAAATCAGACGTTTTGTATAGGCCACGCCGTCAGCGCCCATATAATACTTTTTACCGTTTACGGAAATAAGTCGCTTTGTATACGCCGCGCCGTCAGAGCCCATATAGTATTTCTTACCGCTGACAGATATAAGACGCTTTGTATACATAGCGCCATCTGAACCGAAATAATACTTTTTACCGTCTATTTCAGCCAATCGGCTCTTATACATTTCACCTTCGGAATAATAATAGGTTTTGCCGTCTTCTTCATACCAGCCGATTTTTTCAGCGCTGTATTCCGCAAATGAAACAAGTGAGGTAAGAGAAAAAGCAGTTGCAAAAACCGCTGCAATCAAAAAGGTGATAACCAACCTTCTTACAGTTTTCATAAAAGCCCTCCTTAATAACGGAATAACACTGTAACCTGACATTTTTAGCAAAACGTCATTTTTAATCTTATCATTATATGAAGTACCTGTCAATAAAAAACAGGCGGGAGGGCGCAGAGACCCTCCTCTACAGAATATGTGAAAACGATTTTAAAATTGTGTAGGGGCTTTGTTCCCACGCACGCCCGAAAAACATATTAATGATTTTAGACGGATAATATCCTACACTGCAAAAAAAGACCTTCTCATGCGAGAAAGTCTTTTTTTCTTTTACGTTTTATTAAAGAGCCGCTGTGATTTCGTCCTTATCGGTTACGCCGACAAAGGTTTTTGTCGCTTCGCCGTTTTTGAATACCATAATAGTCGGGATGCTCATAATTCCTAACTGCATAGCAACCTCGTCAGCCTCGTCAACGTCAACCTTATAAACTCTGACGTCTGTTCTCTCATCCGCAATTTCGTCAATAACGGGTGACATCATTTTGCACGGGCCGCACCAGGTAGCGAAGAAATCTACAAGTACCGTACCCTCGCTCTTAAGAACCTCGTTTTCGAAATCCTGTTCAGCTAACTGCTTAACGCTCATAATATCTGCTCCTTTTTAATTATTGATTGATTTTATATACTCGACTGCCGAAAGCCCTGCAACAGCGCCCTCATAAGTCGCCTTGCAAACCTGAAGCAAGCCGCCGGTAACATTTCCGCAGGCGAAAAGCCCCTTGAGATTTGTTTCCATTTTCTCGTTTACCTTAAGGCTGTCGCCCTTTACCGAAACGCCGATTTTCTTTGCGAAATCCGCGCCGCCCGCTGTTCCGAGAGCGATAAAAATTCCGTCAACGGCAATCTGTTCGCCGTTTTCAAGCTCAATATTATTCACTCTCGTTTCACCGTTAATCCTGCTGATTTTTTCGGTTACAACCTTATAATCCGTTTCGGGCGCAGGCAAGCCGTTTGTGAAAACCGTAATGCTGTTTACAATATTTTCGAGGTCCTTCGCTTCGCTCAGAGCGTAGCTTCCGTTGCCGATAATCGCAACGTTTTTCTTCCTGTAGAAAAAGCCGTCGCAAATTGCGCAATAGCTTATTCCCCTGCCCTCAAACTGCTCAACGCCCTCGATATTCGGGCGGATTTTTTTATTTCCCGTTGAAATAATAACCGCCTTTGAAGAAAGCTCTTCATCCTCGGTTTTTACGGTGAACGTCTTATCGGCATTATAGACGATATCGAATACCTCTTTTTCTTCAACCTCAACGCCGAGATTTCTCGCCTGAGAAATACCGTCGTTATAAAGCTGTTCGCCGCTTATTCCGTTCGGAAAACCGTAAAAATTATCAATTTTATGCGCCTTTTCAAGCTGGGAAACGCCGTGATAAAGCACCTTTACCGTTTTGTTGGCGCGCTTGACATAGAGCGCCGCCGAAATACCCGCAGGACCCGCGCCGATAATTAAAACATCATACATTTTCGTTCTCCTCATTTATACCGATAAGCACCTTGTGAAGAAGGCGATAAAGCTCAAACGCTTCCTCCCTTGTAAGACGGACGCAGCCTGCCATTTTTTCGGGAATACAAACCGCTTTATCCCTGAGCTTTCTTCCCTCATCGGTAAGCGAAACGATAAGGTTTCTCTCGTCTGTTTTGCTTCTGCTTCTGAGAATATAGCCCTTCGCTTCAAGCTTTTTAAGAAGCGGGGTTAAAGTTCCCGAATCAAGATAAAGCCTTTCGCCGAGGCTCTTGACGTTTATCTCCTCAACCTCCCACATTACCATCATTGTAATATATTGCGTATAGGTTAAGTCTATGTCGTCAAGAAACGGCTTATACATTCTTACAATTTCTTTTGAGCAGGCATAAAGCGGAAAACAAAGCTGATTATCGAGCTTTAAGCCGTCATAGTTTTTTTGCATTACTCTTTCACCAATCCGAATAATTATTTAAGAAGCTTTTCTATGCTCGCTTCAATATCCTCGGGCTTAACCGTAGGCTCAAATCTGTCAACTACGTTGCCCTCGGCGTCAACAAGGAACTTGGTGAAATTCCACTTAATCATACCCTTTTTCTGTGATTTAAGATAGTCATAAAGAGCGTCCGAGCCGGGTCCGTTGACCTTAATCTTCTTAAATCTGGGGAACTTTGTGTTATAGCGAAGAGTGCAGAACTCGTTAATCTGCTCGTCGCTGCCCTTAGCCTGAAACGCGAACTGATTGCACGGGAAGTCAAGAATTTCGAAACCGCGGTCTACAAATTTTTCATAAAGATTTTCAAGTCCTTCATACTGGGGAGTAAAGCCGCACGCCGTAGCAGTGTTAACTATAAGAAGGACCTTGCCCTTATAATCCGCCATTGAAACCTCGTTACCCTTATTGTCAGTAACCTTGATGTCGTAAATACTCATTTGAAACACTCCTTTTGTAAAATTAAATTGCATACAATTGATTGCATTTATATATTACATCAATAAAAAGCGTTTGTCAAGTGAAAATTTAATTTTATACAATTTATTTTTTCCGAAAACAAAAGCGATTATACCTTTTTGTCGGTATAATCGCTTTAAACTTAAGTTTTATTTCTTCTTTTTACCGAAGAAGCTGTGCTTCGTATCTTCGCCGAAACGGCTTGTATTACCGAGAGTAGCGTCGAATTTCTTAAGTAATTCCTTCTGCTCGGAATTCAGGTTTTTCGGCACGTCGACAATAATTCTGACCAGTTGGTCGCCCTTGCCCCTGCCGTTGATATTCTGAATACCTCTGCCGCGAAGTTTGAAGATATCGCCGCCCTGAGTTCCTGCGGGAACGGTGTATTTAACCTTTCCGTCAAGAGTCGGAACCTCAAGCTCGCAGCCTATCGCCGCTTCAGCAAACGAAATGTGCATATCGCACCAGACGTTGAAGCCGTCGCGCTCGAAAATCGGGTGCGGACGGACGTTTACGACAACTCTCAAGTCGCCTGCGGGACCGCCGTTTACGCCCTTATTGCCCTGACCTCTGATATTGATAATCTGTCTGTCGTCAATACCCGCGGGAATACCGACCTCAATTTTAACGCTCTTGCGTATTCTTCCGTTGCCGTGACACTTTTTGCAGGGATTATCAACTACGGTACCCTTGCCGCCGCAACGGGAGCAAGCCTTCTGGGTCTGGATTACGCCGAACGGAGTACGCTGGGCTGAGGTAACCTGACCTCTGCCGTTACATTCGGGACAGGTTTTCGGAGCCGAGCCTGCCGCCGCGCCCGAGCCGTGACATTCGTCGCAGACCTCAATACGCATTGTTTCGACCTGACGTTTACAGCCCTTTGCCGCTTCTTCAAACGAAATTGTAACGGTTGCGGTTGTGTCGCTTCCCCTCTGGGGAGCGTTGGGGTTAGCCCTTCCGCCGCCGAAACCGCCGCCGAAGAAGGACGAAAAGATATCGCCCAAATCGAAATCGAAGCCCTGACCGTTAAAGCCACCGCCGCCTGCGCCGTAATTCGGGTCAACGCCCGCATGACCGAACTGGTCATACCTCGCCTTTTTTTCAGCGTCGGACAAAACCTCGTAAGCCTCGTTAGCCTCTTTAAATTTAGCCTCGGCTTCCTTATTATCGGGGTTGAGGTCGGGATGGTACTTTTTCGCCATCTGCCGATATGCTTTTTTTATCTCGTCCTCGGTTGCGTTTTTGCTTACGCCGAGCACCTCATAATAATCTCGCTTATCTGCCATAATTTACTCCTAAAGGCAGGACAGTAACCTGCCCTGCCCCGAAAATCAATTAATTATTTGTCGCCGTCCTCAACGTCGGTATAATCAGCCTCATAATAGTTGTTGCCGTCTGTTGAAGCGTTATCGGTTGCCGCGCCGTCAGCGCCCTGCTGAGCCTGAGCCGCAGCCGCAGCCTGCTTGTAAAGCTCCTCGGAAACCTTATAGAACTGCTGAGTAAGCTCCTCTTTCTTAGCCTTGATAGTCTCGATATTCTCACCCTTGAGAGCTTCCTTAAGAGCGTCAATCTTTTCCTGAACGGCGGTCTTATCGCTCTCGGGAATCTTGTCGCCTGACTCGGAGAGAATCTTTTCGCACTGGTAAACCATCTGGTCGGCTTCGTTTCTTGTATCAACGCTTTCCTTACGCTTCTTGTCCTCTTCAGCGAACTTTTCGGCTTCCTTAACAGCCTTTTCAACGTCTTCCTTGGACATATTCGTTGAGGATGTGATTGAAATTGACTGTTCTTTCTGAGTGCCGAGGTCCTTAGCCGAAACGTGAACAATGCCGTTAGCGTCGATATCGAAGGTTACCTCAATCTGCGGAATACCTCTGGGCGCGGGCATAATTCCGTCAAGATGGAAGATGCCGAGAGTCTTGTTATCTCTTGCGAATTCTCTTTCGCCCTGGAGAACGTGTACCTCAACCGAGGTCTGATTGTCAGCCGCTGTTGAGAAAATCTGGCTCTTCTTTGTGGGGATAGTTGTATTTCTTTCAATAATCTTTGTTGAAACGCCGCCCATGGTTTCAATGCCGAGTGAAAGCGGAGTAACGTCGAGAAGAAGAAGTCCTTCAACCTCGCCGCCGAGAACGCCTGCCTGAAGCGCAGCGCCGATTGCTACGCACTCGTCGGGGTTAATGCCCTTGAAGGGCTCAATGCCGGTGAATGCCTTAACAGCTTCCTGAACTGCGGGGATTCTTGAAGAACCGCCGACCATAAGGATTTTGTTAAGCTCGCTTGTCTTAAGTCCGCTGTCCTTGATAGCCTGGCGAACGGGACCCATTGTAGCTTCAACAAGGTCAGCCGTAAGCTCGTTGAACTTAGCTCTTGTAAGAGTTGTTTCAAGGTGCTTCGGGCCTGTTGCGTCAGCCGTGATATAGGGAAGGCTAATCTGTGACGAGGTAACGCCAGAAAGCTCAATCTTAGCTTTTTCAGCCGCTTCCTTAAGTCTCTGCATAGCCATCTTATCGCTTCTCAGGTCAACGCCCTGCTCTTTCTTATATTCATCTGCGAGCCAGTCGATAATTCTCTGGTCAAAGTCGTCGCCGCCGAGGTGGTTGTTACCTGCGGTAGCAAGAACCTCCTGAACGCCGTCGCCCATTTCGATAATCGAAACGTCGAAGGTACCGCCGCCGAGGTCATAAACCATAACCTTCTGGTCCTCTTCCTTATCGATACCGTATGCAAGAGCAGCCGCCGTAGGCTCGTTGATAATTCTCTTTACTTCAAGGCCTGCGATTTTACCTGCGTCCTTTGTAGCCTGACGCTGTGAGTCGGTGAAATATGCGGGAACGGTGATAACAGCCTCGGTAACCTTGCCGCCCAGATATGCCTCAGCGTCGCTCTTCAACTTCTGAAGAATCATAGCTGAAATTTCCTGGGGTGTGAACTTCTTATCGCCGATATTTACTTTATAATCGGAGCCCATGTGTCTTTTAATTGAAGAAACAGTTCTGTCGGGATTTGTGATTGCCTGTCTTTTGGCAACCTGACCGACCATTCTTTCGCCGTCCTTTGAAAAAGCGACGACTGAGGGTGTTGTTCTTGCGCCCTCTGCGTTTGCGATAACTACAGGCTCGCCGCCCTCGATAACCGCTACGCATGAATTAGTTGTACCTAAGTCAATACCTATAACCTTACTCATTATTTTTTCCTCCTTAGAGATTGTTTGTTAATTTTTGTAGTAATCTATATAAATTTAATTTGCTACCTGAACTGTTGCGGGCCGAAGCACCCTGTCGCCTAACATATAGCCCTTTTCAAAAACCTGAGCTATTTCGTTTTCGCCCAAAGATTCGTCCTCAATATGCATTACCGCATTGTGGAGCTTGGGGTCGAATGTGTCGCCCTTTTCGCCGAAGGACTTAACGCCGGAATCCGTCATAACCTTTAAGAACTGATTGAAAATCATTTCAGCACCCTTCTTATAATCCTCATAAGAAGCGTTACCGTTTTCCATAGCCCTTTCGATATTGTCTATCACGGGAAGGAAGGCCGAAAGCACATCGGATTTCGTATCCGAATAAGCCTGTTCCTTTTCCTTCTGTGAACGCTTGCGGAAGTTATCGTATTCGGCGAGAGTACGGAGAAGTCTGTCAGCCTTTTCTTCAAGCTCTTTTTTAATTTTTTCGATTTCGGAAATTTCTTCTTTTACTTCTTCCGTTTCTGCCTCCTGTCCGTTTTCAACGGGCGAAGTGTTCTCTTTTTCTTTTTCTTTTTCTTTTTTCATTATTATTCCTCCGTTGCGTCGGTGAGAATTATACCGACGACGTTAGTCAGATATTTAAGACTCGGTATAAGCCTTGCATAGTCAACGTTTGTCGGGCCGACAATACCGAGCGTTCCGCTGTCTCTTCCGCCGATATTGTATCTTGAGAAGATAAGGCTTGAATTTTCAAGCTCGCGGTAAAGGTTTTCTTTTCCGATAAGCACGTTCATCTCGTCCTTATGGGATGAAAACAGATTTGAAAGCGGCTCGCCCTTTCTTAAAAACTCCATAAGCTCATACGCATTTGAAGCAATCTGGCTGTGATGAAGCAAATTTGACTGACCTTCAAGAAGCATATCGCTTTTGCCCGCCGTTGAAGCAAGTTCCGAAAGGGAAACGAGAAGCGGAGTCATAACGAGCGCCTTATCGCCCAAGGATACGGCGAGCGTCTGAAGAAAGGCTAAATTCATTTCGCTAACCGGATTACCGATAAAAAGCTTGTTTACAATATTGTAAAACGCTTCGACAACGTCGAGGGTCAGCTCATAATCGGTTCTGACGATAGTGCTTTTAAGAATACCCGAGGAAGTAAGCATAACAATCATCGCAAGCCTTGTTCCTACAGGTACAAGCTCAACCCTGCGGATAACCGCCGCGGAATCGGACGGGGTTGTTGAAACGGCGGCGCAGTTTGTCATATCGGCAAGAATACTGCTCGCCTTTTCAAGCACCTTTTCGGGCGAACGCACCTGAGTTCCGAGCTTCATTTCAATCGTGCGTTTTTCACGCTCGGACAATTCATAGTTATTCATCAGCTTATCGACGTAGTACCTGTAACCGAGCTGAGAGGGAATTCTTCCCGCCGAGGTGTGAGGCTGTTCAAGATAGCCCATTTCACTAAGCTCAGCCATTTCGTTACGGACAGTCGCCGACGAAACCGAGAACGGCAGAAGAGGAAGAAGAGTTTTTGAACCGACAGGCTCACCCGTTGCGATATACTGTTCAATTATTGCCGCAAGGATTTTTTGCTTTCTGTCGCTTAATTCTTCCACACTGCTCACCTCTTTTTAATGATTTTATCACTGTTAGCACTCAAAACGCCCGAGTGCTAACTACATTTCTTATTATACCCAATTGTATGAAAATGTCAATATTTTTATTTGTAAATTATTTGTGAATAATTCGTTTGCAAATAAAAAAGGAAGCCTGATGTCACAATCAGACTTCCTTCTGTTTTTATTAACTTACTGCTTTGCGCCGTTATCGAACATTTCGAGCGCCTTGACCGTTGCGGCAAAGCAATTCGCAAGTCCCTCTTCGTTCATATTGTCGTATGTATCACGGCGGGTATGGTAATAATCCTCAAGCTTATGGTTAAGACCTGTAATACCTGTTGACCTGAAGCCTGCCTGAGTGAAGGCCGCATTATCGGTTGCGCCGCCGAGCGGAGGAACCCAGCCCTTTGTAATCGGAACGTCGATTGCCTGAGCCGCCTCAAGGAAGAGGTCGCAAACGTCCTTATCGGCCTTTACGGTGCCGTTAAGGTCACGGTAATTAACCATAAGATATTTCGGGTCATAGATTGTGTCGTACGAGAAGAAGAATGTAGGAACGTCCTGCCACTCGCCCTTATGAGCCTCGCACCAAGCCTTTGAACCGCGAAGTCCCGCTTCTTCGGAACCGGTAAGAACAACTGCAAGTTCAGTGTTTTCAAGTTCAATTCCCTCGTCCTGAAGAGCCTTGAGAACAGCGATGCCCATATAACAGCCTGTGAGGTTATCGTTAGCGCCGTCAACGATTCTTCTTTCATTCCACATAAAGTAAAGACCGATTTCAAACGGAACAAAGAGAAGTCCCCAGAGAGCGCACTTAACGAACCATTCGCTTGTAGCGGCGTCGGTATTAAGAAGCAAGCCCATAAGACCGTGTTTTGCTATATATATAATTGAAATAACAATATAATAAACAGCGCCGATAGCGCAGATAATAGCGTGGGATTCAAAGCCGACTCCGCCGAGAGCGTAGTTTACGGGCCATTCCCAAGCCGCGTCGGGATGTCCGTTAAACACAAGTCTTCTCTTAACCTCGCCCGTGGGCTTTTTAACAGCGGTAACGTTATGGCCTGTTTTCTCCTTAAACGCCTTGTCAACAAACTTCTTATAAAAGCCGAACTGCATAAGAGCGATAAAAAGTCCGAATGAAATAAGAATAACGGACGCAAGCGGGAAAACAAAATAAAGCGCAATTGAAATAAGAACAAAGGTTATTGTAAAATAAATCCAGCCAAAGAATGAACCGGGATTTTCTTTAAAGCCTTCGATTTCGGCGCTGTCGCAACCGCAGTCCTTCTTAAGAACCTCAGCCATATATTCGCAGGCTTCAAGCTCGCCCTCGGAGCCCGGGTCCCTTTTCTTGAAGGTCTTAATTATATGGGTGATTTCATCAACCATATATTTTGCAGCCCAATCCTTTTTGTCAATAATTTTCTGTAAGTCCATTTTTTCTCCTCCTCTTAAAGAAGTAATATAACATTTATATTTTAATAAATTATCCTTAAAAAGTCAACAAAGCGTAATTGAAAAACACAATATTCTGTGATAAAATTATTTTCACGGCAGGTGATTAAAATGACAGAACGCGAAAAAATGGATAAAGGGTTAATCTACGACCCTAATGACGACGAAATAATGGAAGAACAGCTTTCTTTTCTTGACGCATTATATGATTTTAACGCAACCAGACCGAGCGAAATGGAGAAACGGATGGAAATTCTCTATTCTCTTTTTGCCGAAATCGGCGAGGGCTGTTATATTCAGCCGCCTTTCCACGCAAACTGGGGCGGAAAGCACGTTCATTTAGGTAAGTTTGTTTATGCAAATTCAAATTTTACCTGCGTTGACGACGCGGATATTTATATAGGCGACTGCGTTTTATTCGGTCCGAACGTCACTCTCGCAACTGCAGGTCATCCTATCAGACCCGACCTGAGGAGCAAGGCGTATCAGTACAACGCCGAAATTCATATCGGCAACAACGTCTGGATAGGCGCCAACTCCGTTGTAGTTCCCGGCGTTACGATAGGCGACAACACGGTTATCGGCGCGGGCAGCGTTGTTACAAAGGATATTCCCGCAAACAGCGTAGCCTACGGTAACCCCTGCAGAGTTCAAAGGCAGATTAACGAACACGACTACGAGTTTTATTTTAAGGATAAGAGGATTGAAGAATGAATTTTTCAAAGGAAGGGCTTGACTTTTTATTTGAAAACAGGCTTATGGACTCAAAGCCCTGGTTTATTGAACACAGGGATATTTATGAAGAAAAGGTGCTTGAGCCGATGAGAGAACTGGTCGAAGCGCTTGCGCCGACAATAAACGAAATTGACGACAGAATGATTTGCGAGCCGAAAATCGGCAAGTCGATTTCGCGTATTTACCGTGACACGAGGTTCACTCACGATAAATCAATTTTCAGGGAAAAAATATGGTGCGTGTTTTTAAGAGATAAAAAGCTTTATGACGGACTTCCCGCATTTTTTGTCGAGGTCACGCCCGATGGTTTTTCATACGGTTGCGGCTACTATAAGGCAAGCACGGCTTCAATGGAGCGCTTCAGAGAGCTGATTTTAAACGACGACAGGGACTACAGGGCAGCGAGAAAAGCCGTTGAGAAATCCGAGGTTTTCAATCTTTACGCTGAAAAATTCAAACGCACAAAGTTCCCGAACGAGAGCGAAAAGAAAAGGGAATGGCTCGATATGAAAAATATCGGCGCCATCTGTTACAGCAACGATTTTGAGCTTCTGTTTTCGGACAGGCTTGCTGACAAAATTGCAAAAGATTTTCTTTCATTAAAGCCTTTTTATAAATTTTTAATGAAGGTCGAAACAAGCAAATAAAATATACTTAAGAACATGAAAAAGAGGCATAAAAAATGTTGCTTTTTCTCTTATATTGTGCTATACTAAACAGTTGTGTGTTTAACACTTCATTTACAGTTTAAAACGGAGGAAAACTGATGGCTAAAGAAATTTTAGACGCGGTCAGGAACGCCGAAAAGGAAAGTGAAGGCATTGTTCTCGAGGCTCAGAACAAGGCGAAGGAGTTAATCGACGAAGCCGAAAGAAAAGCCGACGAGCTCATTTCTTCAAGCGCCGACGCCGCAAAAACCAAAGCTGACAGCTTTTTAACCTCGGTTAAGGAAGAAAACAAAAAACAGATAAACGCCTCCGAAGAAAAGGCGCTCGGCGAGTGCGAAAAGCTTCGGTCGGTTGCCGAAAAGAACAGACAGTCGGTTATTATTAAGGCTGTGGAAAAATTTTTCTGATTCTTCCTTAAGGGAATTCCTATAGCGAGGTGATAATAAATGGCAAAGCTGAAAATGAAATCCTTTACGATAGTGGCTTTGCGGAAAGACAGAAAATTTTTAATAGAACATTTGCAGGACAGCTCCATTGTTCAGTTGAGCTTTGATAAAGAGGCTAACGACGGATTTAAGCGAATTGACCTCTCCTCACGCCGTCAGGTCTTTGAAAGACAAAAGGCGAACGCCGACAAGGCTTTAAAAATTCTTGATTCGGTAGTTCCCGAAAAAAGCTCGCTGCTCTCCTCACTCTCGGGAAGAAGAGAAATCGACCCCGACGAAATCGGCGAGTTTTCGCTCATAGCGGGCGAAACAACTGACGTTTGCACCGACATTATAAGTCTTGACAGGCTTCAGACCGAGAACGCCGCAGAAAAGGTCAGACTTAAGGCCTCAATCGCTCAGCTTGAGCCGTGGGAGAACTACGATATTCCGTTTTCGCTGAAGAAAACCTCGTCAACGGCTATTATAGCAGGCTCGTTTCCTTACCTTCTGAGTGAGAAACAGCTTGCCGAAAAAATAGCAGAATGTAAGGACCTCGTTTTTGAAAGCGAAACAGTCTATTCTTCGGGCAATATAACCTGCTTCGTGCTTTTCGTCCCGAAACAGCAGGAGCAGCTTGCCGACGGGTTTTTACGTTCGGAGGGCTTCTCCTACCCCGCTTTTCAGGGAAAGAACGAGCCGAAAAAGCTTATTGAGCAATACCGTCAGAAGCTCGCTGACATTGACAAAGCGGACAGCGAAGCAAAGGAAAAAATCGCTTCCTTTGCCGATATGCGTGAAAAAATCAAGTTCGCTTCCGACTTTTTCGCCATCCGCGCGGACAAGTATGACGCAATAAGCAAGCTTGACCACTCAGAGCATACGTTCGTCGTAACGGGCTTTATTCCCGAAGAGGATTGCGGAAAGCTTGAAAAAATCTGTAAAAAGCTCGATATGTGCGAGGTTGTTTTCGAGGACGCGGGCGAGGACGCTCCCGTAAAGCTTAAGAACAACAAATTCGCCGAGCCTGCCCAGGGAATAGTTACAATGTACGCGTCGCCCGGAATTACGGATATTGACCCGACGCCGATACTCGCGTTCTTCTACTATTTCTTCTTCGGAATGATGTTCTCCGACGCGGGCTACGGGTTGCTTATGTTCCTCGCCTGTTTTATCGCAATAAGAAAATTCAAGCCCGAACCGAATATGAGAAACAACCTTAAGCTGTTTGAATACTGCGGTGTTTCCACTTTTATATGGGGACTTGTTTACGGCTCGTTCTTCGGTAACGCCCCCGCGGTTTATTACAACCACTTCACGGGCGCAAATATAACGATGGCGGATATCTGTCCGTGGCCGATTCTCGACCAGAAAAACGACGCTATGACAATTATGATTCTGTCAGTCGCTCTCGGACTTGTTCACATTCTTGTCGGTATGGGTTGCAAGTTCTATGTGCTCTGGAAGAACGGCGACAAAAAGGGCGCGCTGTTCGACGTCGGAAGCTGGATGCTTCTTCTTGTCGGCGTTGCGATTGCCGCGGCAGGCGCAAAGTTCGGTAAAACAATAATGAATATCGGTATTTATATTGCGATATTCTGTGTTGCGGTTTTAATTCTCACTCAGGGACGTAATAACAAAAACATCTTCAAAAGGCTTCTTTCGGGCGTGGCTTCGCTCTACGACATTACAAGTTACGTCAGCGACCTGTTAAGCTACTCGAGGCTTCTTGCTCTCGGTCTTACGACGGGCGTTATGGCGGAGGTTTTCAATCTTCTTTCGGAGATGCTCGGAAAATCAATACCCGGAATTATTCTGATGGTTGTTGTTTTCATTCTGGGTCACGCTATCAATATAGGTCTTAACGCGCTGGGTTCATACGTTCACACAATGCGACTTCAGTACGTTGAAATGTTCAGTAAATTTTATGAGGGCGGCGGAAAACCGTTTGAGCCGTTCACATTAAACAGTAAATATGTAAGAATCAAGGAGGATAACAAGAAATGAGTTATTTAGGTTTAGTTTTGGCGGTTGTAGCCGCTGTAATTGCTACGGTATTATCGGGCATAGGCTCGGCAAAGGGTGTCGGCGGCGCAGGCCAGGCGGCTATGGGCGTTCTTTCGGAGGACTCTTCAAAATTCGGTAAGATGCTTGTTCTTACGCTTCTTCCCGGTACTCAGGGTCTTTACGGCTTTATCGTAGGTTTCCTTATCATTGCAAACTGCGGTATTTTAGGCGGCGAAATCCCCACAAAGGGACAGGGCATCGCTTTTCTTGCAGCCGCTCTCGCCATAGGCTTCGGCGGTCTTATCTCCGCTATCGAGCAGGGTAAATCCGCCGTTTCGGGTATTGCTCTTACCGCTAAGGACGACAAAAACTTCTCAAAGGCTATGGTTTCAATCACACTTGTTGAAATCTACGCTCTTCTTTCATTTATCGTTTCTCTTCTTGCGGTTATTTCAATCCCGGGAATCGACATCTAAAGGATATTAACGAAAATGGCTAACGATAATAAATTACTAAGCTTTATAATTGAAGACGGTAAGAACAAGGCTGAAAAAATCGTTGAGGACGCCAGGGCAAAATGCGACGAAATTCTTGAAAACGCTCGCCTTCAGGCAAAGGAAAACTCCGACGAAATTGATTCGGCTTCTTCAAAGCAGGCTCAAAGCTTAAAGAATATAGCCTCGTCAAATGCTTCGCTCATTTCGAGGAACACCGTTCTCAAGGCGAGAAGAGAAGAGATTGACAGGACAATCAACGAAATGGAAAACTATATTCTTTCTCTTCCTGATAAGGAGTATTTTTCGCTTATCTACAGGCTGGCTAAAAAAGCGCCTGCCGAAAAGGGCGAAATACTTCTAAACAAAAGGGATTTAAGCCGAATTCCGTCGGATTTTGAGAAGAAAATGGCGTCGGCAGGTATAAACGCTTCAGTTTCAAAAACTCCCGCTGACATTAACGGCGGCTTTATTCTCAAAGACGGCTCAATTGAAATCAACTGTTCGGTTGAAGCCTTAATCGAGGACAATAGAAGCGAAATCGAGGACTTTATTAATGAGAATATATTTAAGGAAGAAAACTGATATGCCTAATTCTTACGAATACTCCTTCGGCTCGGTCAGAGCGAGGGAAAAATATCTTTTTTCACACGGCGATATTGAGGCTATGCTCTCACTCGGCTCTGTTAAAGCGTTAAGGGATTTTCTGCGCGACAAGGGCTACGGCGAGGGCGACACGGTTGACGAAATAATCCGTTCTTCAAGAGAACAGACAAGGGCTTATCTTTCGTCAATCGTTCCCGATATGACGGTTTTTGACGTCTTTGTCTATCCGAATGACGCTCATAACATCAAATCCGTCATAAAGGGCTTGCTTTCAAACTCCGATTACAGAGGGCTTTTTATGTCTCCCTGCACCGTTGACCCGAAGGTGATTGAGACGGCCGTTAAGGAAAACAACTATTCCCTTTTGCCCGAGGGCTTTTCAGCCGTGTCCGAAAAGGCCTATACCACACTCGCCCACACAACCGACGCGAGAAAGGCGGACGCATTTATAGACACAGCCTGTATGAAAATGCAACTTGAAAAGGCAAAAGAGACTAAAATCGGTTTTCTTATTGAATATGTTAAAACCGAGATTTTTTACAGAAACGTCAAGGTTGCCTTAAGGGCGTGTATGACTTCGTCACCTAAGGAATACTATGAGGACGCACTCTTCGACGGCATTGAGGAATTTGATAAGCAGAAGGTCATTTCCGCTTCTCTCGACTCTCTTGACTCGCTCAGGGAATACCTTTCAAAAATTCGCGCTTTCGGTTGCGACAGGGCTATGGAAAAATTCGACGTATCCCCTGCCGAGTTTGAAAAATATACAGAAAACCTTTTAATTAAGCTCGCAAGAGATAACTGTAAAAAATGCGGCAGCGGACCCGAAGCGGCTCTCGGCTTTTATATAGCAAGGCTTTCGGAAGAAAAGGCAATCCACATTATCGCTGTAGGCATAGGCGAAGGCGCAGACAATAACCTGACAAGAGAAAGGTTGCGTGAAATTTATGGCTAATAAAATCGCAATTATCGGCGACAGGGAAAGCATAAAGGGCTTCGCCGCCATAGGCTTTGACACAATCGAATGTGACGAGGCTCAGAAGGCAAATATGATTCTTCGCAACACCGCCGAAACCGAGCTTTATTCGATTATTTATATGACTGAAGAAATGTTTCTCGCCTGTGAAAAGGAGAGAAAAAAATATGAAGAAAAAACGCTTCCCGCAATTATTCCCGTCCCGGGTTTAAAGGGGAATAACGGAATAGGCAGACAAAGACTTTCGGACTTTGTTGAAAGAGCCGTAGGAAGCGATATCATTTTTAACAACTGAGGTGAAACAGATGAACCAAGGTGTAATTACCAAGGTCGCAGGCCCTCTTGTAATAGCAGAGGGAATGCGTGAGGCGAATATGTACGACGTTGTACGTGTAAGCGATAAGAACCTTATAGGCGAAATTATCGAAATGCACGAGGACCGCGCGTCAATTCAGGTTTATGAGGAAACTGCAGGCTTAGGCCCCGGCGAAAAGGTTGTTTCAACCGGCAAGCCTCTTTCGGTTGAGCTCGGCCCCGGACTCATAGGCTCGATTTACGACGGTATTCAGCGTCCGCTTGAAGAAATAATGAAACAGACGGGCTCGCTTCTCCAGAGAGGCATTGAGGTTCCCGCCCTTAACAGAGAAAAGAAATGGAACTTTGAACCGACGGTTTCGGTCGGCGATAAGGTTATAGGCGGCGACTCAGTCGGTATTGTTAAGGAAACAGCCGCTGTCACCCATAAAATACTTGTTCCCGACAAAATCAGCGGAACTGTTAAAGAGATTTTCGCGGGCGAGCATACTGTTGACGAAGTTGTCGCCGTAATTGAAACCGAAAAGGGCGAAGTCGAAATAAAGCTTTTCCAGACCTGGCCCGTAAGAATCGGCAGACCTTATAAGAAAAAGCTTTCTCCCGACGTTCTTCTTACAACGGGTCAGAGAGTTATCGATACCCTTTTCCCGATTGCAAAGGGCGGCGTTGCGGCAGTTCCCGGTCCGTTCGGTTCGGGAAAGACTGTTGTTCAGCACCAGCTCGCAAAATGGGCGGCGGCCGATATTATCGTTTATATCGGTTGCGGCGAACGAGGCAACGAGATGACGGACGTTCTTAACGAATTCCCCGAGCTTAAAGACCCGAGAACGGGCAATTCGCTTATGGAGAGAACAGTTCTTATCGCGAACACCTCGGATATGCCCGTTGCGGCGCGTGAGGCTTCGATTTACACGGGTATAACGATTGCGGAATACTTCCGTGACATGGGCTATACGGTTGCCCTTATGGCTGACTCTACTTCAAGATGGGCTGAGGCTCTTCGCGAAATGTCGGGACGACTTGAGGAAATGCCCGGTGAAGAGGGCTACCCCGCATATTTGGGAAGCAGACTTGCTCAGTTCTATGAAAGAGCAGGAAGAGTTATAATCAACGGAAGCGAGGATACCGAGGGCGCGCTTTCGGTTATCGGCGCGGTTTCACCTCCCGGCGGCGATATTTCCGAGCCCGTTTCCCAGGCTACGCTTCGTATAGTAAAGGTTTTCTGGGGTCTTGACGCAGGACTTGCCTACAAGCGTCATTTCCCCGCTATCAACTGGCTGACCTCCTATTCGCTTTATTCAGACCAGCTTGAACGCTGGTTTGCAAAAGAGGTTGCAGAGGACTGGGCGGCATACAGAATCAAGCTTATGTCGCTCTTACAGGATGAAGCCGAACTTCAGGAAATAGTAAACCTTGTCGGTATGGACGCCCTTTCGGCGCCGGACAGAATCAAGCTTGAAGCGGCAAGAAGCGTCAGGGAAGACTATCTTCACCAGAACGCCTTTGACGACACCGACACCTACACCTCGCTTCATAAACAGTATCTTATGATTAAAGCGATTCTCTCATATTTTGACCTCGCGACAGAGGCTTTGAACGAGGGCGCTCCGATTAACGAGTTACTCTCGCTTCCGGTCAGAGAGAGAATAGGCAGATTTAAATACTGCGACGAAAATACCGCAGAAAAGGAATACGAAGCGATTATTCTTCAGCTCAAGAGCGAAATTGCTTCATCAAAGAAGGGAGGCGAAGACTGATGGCAAAGGAATACCGTACAATCCGTGAGGTTGCGGGACCTCTTATGATGGTTTCGGACGTTGAGGACGTAAAATATGACGAGCTTGCCGAAATCGAGCTTCCGAACGGCGAAAAGCGCCGTTGCAAGGTTCTTGAAATAGACGGCGGTAACGCCCTTGTTCAGCTCTTTGAATCCTCGGCAGGTATCAATCTTTCGGGCTCAAAGGTTAAGTTTCTCGGAAGAAGCATGGAATTACCCGTATCGTCCGATATGCTTTCAAGAGTTTTCGACGGTCTCGGCAATCCCATTGACGGCGGTCCCGAAATTATTCCCGAGAAGAGAATGGATATTAACGGCAGACCCATGAACCCCGCCGCCAGAAACTATCCTCAGGAGTTTATCCAGACGGGCATTTCGGCTATTGACGGACTTAATACGCTTGTCAGAGGTCAGAAGCTTCCGATTTTCTCGGCTTCGGGTCTCCCCCACGCTCAGCTCGCCGCGCAGATTGCAAGGCAGGCAGCGGTAAGAGGCAAGGACGAACAGTTCGCCGTTGTTTTCGCCGCTATGGGTATCACCTTCGAGGAAGCGGATTACTTTATCAATTCCTTCACTCAGTCGGGCGCTATTGACAGAACGGTTATGTTCGTCAACCTTGCTAAAGACCCTGCAATTGAAAGAATCGCCACTCCCCGTGTGGCTCTGACCTGCGCTGAATATCTTGCGTTTGAACTCGGTATGCACGTTCTCGTTATAATGACCGATATTACAAACTACGCCGACGCTCTTCGTGAGGTTTCCGCCGCAAGAAAGGAAGTACCCGGCAGACGAGGCTATCCCGGTTATATGTACACCGACCTTGCAAATATCTATGAGAGAGCAGGAAGAATTAAGGGTAAAGACGGCTCGATTACGCTTATCCCGATTCTTTCAATGCCCGAGGACGACAAAACTCACCCCATCCCCGACCTTACGGGATATATCACCGAAGGTCAGATAATTCTTTCCCGTGAGCTTTACAGAAAGGGCGTAACTCCCCCGATTGATGTTCTTCCTTCGCTTTCACGACTTAAGGATAAGGGCATAGGCGACGGCAGAACCCGCGAGGACCACGCCGCGTCAATGAACCAGCTTTTCGCCGCTTATGCGAGAGGTAAGGACGCAAAGGAGCTTATGGTAATTCTCGGCGAAGCGGCTCTTACGGATATTGATAAGCTCTACGCTAAATTTGCCGACGAATTTGAAAGCAAATATGTTTCCCAGGGCTATAACGCAAACAGACCCATTGAAGAAACGCTTGATTTAGGCTGGGAGCTTCTTAGGATTTTACCGAGAAGCGAGCTTAAACGAATCAAGGACGAAATGCTCGACAAATACTACGAAAAAGACTGATAAGAGGCTCTTTTATGGCAGTAATGAATGTTAATCCGACGAGGATGCAATTACAAAAACTGAAAAAACAGCTTAGCACTGCGCTTCGCGGACACAAGATGCTCAAGGATAAGCGCGACGAATTAATGCGCCAGTTTCTTGACCTTGTAAGGCAGGATATGGAATTGAGAGTCCATATCGAAGAACAGCTTCGTATCTGCAACCGCAATTTCGCTTCGGCGGGCGCGGTTATGTCGAGCGAAATGCTTTCGCAATCGCTTCTTACGACAAGCCAGAAAATGTTTGCGAACCCCTCGGCAAAGAACGTTATGAGCGTAAACGTGCCCGTATTCACAACCGAGAAACGCAACAACGATTCCTCGGCGGTTTACCCCTACGGCTTTGCGTTCACCAGTTTCGAGCTTGACGAAGCGGTAACGGCTCTTTCAAAGGTTTCCGAGGAGCTTGTAAAGCTCGCCGAAATTGAAAAAAGCTGTGAAATGATGAGCATTGAAATCGAAAAGACAAGGCGCAGGGTAAATTCGCTTGAGCACGTTCTCATTCCGAGATATACCGACACAATAAAGTATATTTCAATGAAGCTTGAGGAAAACGACCGTTCTTCAAAGGCAAGGCTTATGAAGGTTAAGGATATGCTCCTTGAGCAAGCTCATCATTATAAAACGAATTAAATCCTGCGGATTTGTGAAGTATTCATACGAATGTGAAGTTGCTTCGCAGTGAAGTATGCCTTACGGCATATTAACGATTTAATTCACTTCACTTTTCGCAAAGCGAAAAACTTCACATCGATTAATCGGTACTTCACATTTTGTATTTACAAAATATTTCACTGAAGGAAAAATAAAATGAAAGATTCAAAATTGCGTGATTTATCTTTGGATTTTGCCGTTAATGTTTTGAAAATGTGCGAAGACCTTAACGGGCATTATTCAATTAAAAATCAAATTGAACGCTCTTCAACCTCTATCGGCGCAAACATTCACGAAGCGAACTATGCACACAGTCGAGCAGATTTTATTTCAAAACTTCAGATTGCTTTAAAGGAATGTTATGAAACAGAGTATTGGTTAGAACTTTTCTCAAAAGCAGAAATAATTGATGAACAAACACATAAAGCATTATATAATCAATGCGGAACAATACACCGTCTGTTAGTCGCGTCAATCAACACAGCAAAAGCAAACAGCGACAAATGATTATTCGTTGCGGATTTGTGAAGTATAAAAAACAGGACACGAAATATTCGTGTCCTGTTTTTGTTTGGATTCTTATCAGTTGTCATTCTTGAATCTGTCCGCAAGGTTTTCCTGCTGCGGAGGATTGTTCTGTTCCTTTTTCTCATAATACTTATTCATCGCCGAATTAGCTGCTTTATTTAAGCCTTTTTTTACAATAACCCCAATTAAAAAAGCACCTACTACAATTACAACAGCCATCAATAATATAATCAATTCAGAAACACTCATTATAATATCCTCCCTTTTATTTAACAGTAAGTTTCATTCTGTGTGATTCAACCGTCGTCTGTGAATCTATGGACAAAACAATTTTTTCAATCGCAGTTTCCATTATGTTCATTGTGTCGACGCGATAAGGAATCCCTTTTCTTGTTCTGTAAGCAGAAAAGCGAAAATCCAACTGGTTCTTTCCTTCGCTTGTTCCCTTAAATGTTACAGTTGCATTCCAAGCGTGACTCGACTTAAACAGAATAGTCTTTTCTGCGTCATAATACTCCGCAGTAGCCTGACAATCGGAAAAATCAGTTTGTTTTACAGCATTGACAATCTGTTCATAGGTTGCCGTAGTTGTGAACAACTCCGAATACTCCCAGAAAGAGCCCTGTCTTTTTACGATTTTTCCCTCTGCTAAAAGCTTTTTGCCTCTTTTTTGTCCTATTGCAACTGCAACTGCGATAATAGCAATTCCAATAATGAACACGACTATTAATCCCGGATTCATTTTTCTTCTCCTTTCATTTATTATTTTATTTTAACTTACTCGCGTAAGCTCAATTATGTATGCTTATTTTTACTCACGATTAGATTTTACATATTTACCATCATTGCCTATGATACCGACATAAGGAACTGTAGGATAAGACACTTCCTCACCATTCCATATTGTTTTCTTTATCCCGGCGTTTAGCGCAAATGTTTCCAAATGAGTAAGATTAAGCAAATCCGAATAATAATCGCCATTCGGATTGTTCGGCGTCATATTTTCAGGTGCCATAAACACGATTGATACCGGTCCCCAATCGTTACCTACCATATCAGCGTTTATATTGACTCCTGTAAGATAGTCCTTTTCTCCGTTTGAATAGAAAATTCTTCCAATACAATCAATATCCATTCTATCCGCTTTCCAAAGTAAAGAGAACCCCACATTTCTTGAATTCGAGGTATCTATATCCCAACCTTCAGTAACATTTTTTATTTTTAAGGAAGCCATACAATAATACATATCTGTCATTGGTTTCCTAAAATACGATGTTGAATAACCATTAAGTGCTTTAATCATTCCGCTTCGGTTATACGTGTTATAAGTCTCCCATTTTTCGAGTCCCCAATCATTAAAGCCGGGCAATGTATTATTGTTACCCACTTTTGCCCAAGCCGAATTAATCGCATTTTGATTTGATAACAGAATCCATGGACTTAGCGATAATGATATTTCAAACTTATAACCGCTACTATCAACATATTCATATTCTAAATCTTCCCACTCAATCGGAACCGTCACGTTTTGAGTAGTATTATGTGTGGTTGATTGCGTAGTTGTTTGAATGGTTAATTGTGTGGTAGTTTGTGTTGTTTCAGTAGTTGTTTGAGTAGTTGAAAAACTCTCGGTTGGTGTATTATCACCTTTTTCCGACTTATCGGTTTTTGAAACTCCAACACTAACCGCAATAACAGTAATTATCAGCACTAATAATGCAGAAGTGACAGATATAAAAACCTTTTTATTCTTCAATAATTTTCCGAATAACTCTTTCATTTTACCTCTCCTTTTTTGATATAAATAAAAAAGTGCGCAGCCGAAGCCACGCACAAAAAACGCTGCTCCAACTGTCGCCAAACATTCCAACATATTCGCTCGTAACACGGTATGTCTTCAAGAGCATGCATTTTTATCAGAAGAGATAAAAATAACATACCCCACTACGAGCATTTTTATTCAGTTGGAATATTTGGCATTTACATTTTAGCATTTAACGTTATATATGTCAATAAAAAAACGGACGAGCAATGCTCGTCCCTACGGTTTGTGTTTATTTTAAATGTTTTCGTAGGGGCTGACGACCTCGGCAGCCCGCAAAGTCAGATGAAAATTGAATTGGGCAGGGAAACCCTGCCCCTACGGGTATAATATTAACCCAAATCACATCGTAGGGGCGGTCATTGGCCGCCCGCAAAATCAGATATTATTTATTTGGAGCGTCGGGGTCGCCGCTCCCTACATAATAACGTAAATATAAGAAAACCCTCCGTTTAAACGGAGGGTTTTGTCATTGGTAATTGATTATTCATCAGTCTTTGCTTTCGGTCTTTGCCTTGGTTTTACCGAGCTTTACAGAAACGGCGGGGATAATACTTCCGTCGGAATCCTTTTTATACTCGATTGTGACTGTATCGCCTGCGTTGAGGATTACAGCCTGCTCATAAACCGAAGCCTTAACCGAATAGTAGGCGTCAAGCGAGCTTACCTGAATATAGTAAACCGTTTCGCCGTTTACAACCTGCGAACGAATATCGCTTATAACTCCTGTTATTGAAGCGTATTCCTCTTTCTCGGGTTCTGCAGGCTGATTTTCGCCTTCGCTTATTGCGTCAACGTCAATTTCAACGCCTATGCCGTTGGCTTTAAGCTCTGCGGCGTAGTTTTCAAGACATTCGGAAAGCGAGGAACCGATAGCGACAACGGTTGCCTGCTTAACATTTACCATTGAATACATTTTAACGTAGCTGCTTGAGTCCTTAAGCGCAATAAAGTAGGTCGGTTCGCCGCTGATATTAAGAAGAAGCGGGAACGTAGCGTTATATTCATACTGCTGGACCTTACCTTCCGCAGAGGTCTGAGCCGAGGTTTCAAGCGCGCCCGAAACGAGATAGAATTTAGCTTCCTTTGTTCTCTGGTTAATAAGCGTAAAGCCGATAATCGACTGGTCGGAAACAACGCTTGTTACGCCCGTATACATATAAACGTCGTCATTGAGCGCAAGGTAGTTATAGCCCTCTGAGGTTACCTTAACATCCTGCTGTCCGAAAATAGAGTTGAAGAAACCGCCCGAATACTTTCCGTAATAATTGAACTGCTCGTCTACAAGCGTAGCCGAATAAACACGGTCAATCCACTGCCACTGTTCGTCAAGGAAGGTGTACTGGGTTTTAAGCTTTGTTTTATAATCGTCACTTGTAGCTATAACCGTTGTGTCGCCCGTGCAGGCGTCAACAACAACAGCGCCTATAACGTCAGTACCGCCGAACAGACCGATTGTTTTATCAAGAATCGGAACAATCCAGAAGGGCTTTCCGTCCTCGTCAATTTCAAAATTCGCGCTGTCAAAAAGATAAGTCGGGTACTTAAAGCGCAAAACTCTCATAAGATAATGTGAGAAATGCTCCGCTGTGGAATACTTCATTCCGTTCTCAAGACGGACTAATTTACCCTCCTGAGTTGTCATATCTACTATAATATAAGCGGGAAGTCCGTTTTTGGTGTTTTTAAACCACTTGAAAACATCGCCGTATTCAAGGGGAGTAACCCTGACGGGAGTATTTTTATAGTTAATCTGAGTTGAGTCGTAGGAAATAGCGAACTGGGATACCATATCCGAAAGGTCGCCAAGGGTTCTTGTCGCTACAGCATTTGCCGCGTCGGTATCAAGACGGGGTACGGACGAGAAATCGATATCAGCAACATCCTCATTGAAATCGCCTGTTTCAACGGTGATGATACGGCTGTAAGCCTTCGCCCTGAAAATAACCGCGCCGGTAAGCCAGCCGACAGCAGTAACCAAAACCAGCACGCCGACGATTATAAAGGGAATCTTTGAGCGTTCTCTGACATAGGGAGCATACTCCGGGTCAACAAACGCCTTTGTAATTATAATCGTAACTCCGATATAGATTAGGGCGAGCATACCTAAAAAGATATAAAGCTCAATCGCCTTGAAGTTAATAGCGGGAAGCATAAAGTAATAAACAACCGCGCCGATAATCAGAGTTAAAACAAGAGCGATAATTCTTTTAAGCGTCGCTTTTTCGGGCGGGATAACAACCGCTTTTTCTTCGGAGCCGCCCTTTTTACCGGGGAAACCCTTTGTAAAATCAACATGAATGGGATCCATAGCTTTTTCTCCTTAATAAAAGATATTAAGATTAGTATATCTTATTTTTCCGTTATTTGCAAGAATTATCAGCTCACACTCTTTAAATATAACTAATATTTTTCCGTTAAATGAAAAAAATATAATCAAAACGCCAAAAAGTGCGAACATTTGGCGGTAATTCTTGTTTTTTAACCCAATATATGGTATAGTGTAAATGGTGAAAGTTGGGCTTTTTTGTCTGATTTTCAATAATTGTGACGGAGGTCTCTTCGGTGAAGATTCAGTTCACGGAAACAGTTTTAAGAGACGCAAATCAGTCGCTTATTGCGACCCGTATGAGTTACAACGAATTTGCGCCCATACTTGAAAAATTAAATAAGGTCGGGTACTATTCGCTCGAATGTTGGGGCGGAGCAACCTTTGACTCGTGCCTGAGGTATCTTAACGAGGACCCGTGGGAGAGGCTCAGAAAAATCAGGGCAAAATGCCCCGATACGAAGTTACAGATGCTTCTCAGAGGTCAGAATCTTCTCGGCTACAGGCACTACCCCGACGACGTTGTAAGAATGTTCGTCAAGAAGAGCGTCGAAAACGGAATTGATATTATAAGAATTTTCGACGCGCTCAACGACCTGAGAAATATTGAGGTTGCCGTTGACGAAACGCTTAAAAACGGCGCTATGGCTTCGGGCGCAATCTGCTTTACAAAAAGCCCGATTCACAACCTTGAAATGTACGTCGGCATAGCGAAAAAAATGGAACAGATGGGCGTCAGCTCAATCTGTATAAAGGATATGGCGGGAATTATAAGCCCGAGGGAGACCTTTGAGCTTGTAAAGGCGTTGAAGGAAAGCGTATCCTTACCGATAATCGTTCATACTCACTCGACTACGGGTCTCGGCCTTATGTCGCTTTTAAAGGCTGCCGAAGCGGGCGCAGACGTTATTGACACCGCTATTTCCTGCTTCTCGGGCGGTACGTCTCAGCCGCCGACTGAAACGCTTGTTTACGCTTTAAAGGAACAGGGCTTCGATATTGACCTTGATTTAAACAGCTTAAAAGAGATAAACGATTTCTTCAAGCCGCTTCGCAATAAGGCTCTTAAAAACGGACTTTTAAATCCCGTCGTACTTACAACCGATACCGACGCTCTTAACTATCAGGTGCCGGGCGGTATGCTTTCAAACCTTGTTGCTCAGCTTACCGCTCAGGGAAAGCTCGACAAGCTTGACGAGGTTTTAAGAGAAACTCCGAGAGTACGCGAAGACCTCGGTTATCCTCCTCTCGTTACGCCTATGAGCCAGATGGTCGGCGTTCAGGCGGCGACAAATATCATTACGGGCGAAAGATACAAAACCATTTCAAAAGAGGTCAAGGCTTATCTTCACGGCGAATACGGAAAGGCGCCGGGCGAGGTCAACAAAGAGCTTCAGAAAAAGGTTCTCGGCGACACCGAGCCTATAACCTGTCGCTATGCGGATTTGCTTGAACCGATATTTGAAAAGACTAAAAAGGAGCTCGGCGATTTGGCAAAGAGCGACGAGGACGTTCTTTCGTATATCGCCTTTCCCGCCCAGGCTGAAAAGTTTTTCAAAAACAGAGATAAAAAGGGAGATTCGCCGTCAAGCGGAACTTTCTCTTATTCGATAGAAAGAGTTGATTAGGAGGTAAACTATGTGGCAGGGTGACGTTTCACTTTCAGACGCATTTGTAATTTCGCTCACGGGAATGCTTGTAGTAATGCTTGAACTCGTTGTTATAGCGCTGTTCATAGTCATTCTTTCAAGGCTTATAAGGTTTTTCCATAAGGATAAACCTAAAAAGGAAGCTATCACTGATAAAAAGCCTCCGAAGCCCGTAAAGGTAAACCTCGGCAACGAGCAGAAATTCACAAAAACAGACGGAGAGCTTAAGCTTGACAACGTAAGCGCAGAGGAAACGGCGGTAATTATGTCAGCCGTCAGCGCTCACAGCGGAATAGAACTTGACAAAATCAAATTCAAATCAATTAAAAAGATATAAGGAGTGACGGATATGAAATATATTGTAAATGTTAACGGCAACAGATATGAGGTTGAGGTTGAAGCGGCAGGAGAAGAAAAGGCAGTTGAAGTTTCCTCTTCGGCGGCTTCCGTAAATGCAGACGGTCAAAAGGTCACCTCTCCCATGCCCGGCACTATCCTTTCGGTAAACGTTATTGAGGGCGACACGGTTAAAGCAGGCGAGGTTCTTTTCATTCTTGAGGCTATGAAGATGGAAAACGAAATCGTAGCACCCTGCGACGGCAAGGTTTCTCAGGTTCTCGTAACCAAGGGAAGCACGGTTGAAACCGACTCGGCTCTTGCGGTTATTTCATAGGAGGAATAAAGGTGAACTTTTTTGAGGTTATAAAAGAACTGCTTATGCAATCGGGCTTTGCGTCGCTGAGTTGGCGCGAGGGCGTTATGCTTGCAGTTTCGTTTGTGCTCTTTATTCTCGCTATCGCAAAGAAATTCGAGCCGCTGCTGCTCGTTCCGATTGCCTTCGGAATGATGCTTGCAAATCTTCCTAACACGGGGCTTATGGCTGACCCTGCGGGACTTATGGACGCTTCGTCAGCGGTAGCGGGCGCTCACTGGTATGACGACGGCGTTTTAAGACTTCTTTACGCGGGCGTAAAATCGAGTATTTTCCCCTGCCTTATCTTCCTGGGAGTCGGCGCTATGACCGACTTTGGTCCGCTTCTCGCAAACCCGTCAAGCCTTCTTTTAGGCGCTGCGGCTCAGCTCGGTATTTACGTTGCGTTTATTATTTCAATCGCAACCGGACTTTTCTCACCTCAGGAAGCGGCTTCAATAGCGATTATCGGCGGCGCTGACGGCCCGACGGCGATTTATACAACGTCGAAGCTCGCCCCTCACCTGCTCGGTTCAATTGCGGTTGCGGCTTATTCATATATGGCGTTGATTCCGCTTATTCAGCCTCCGATTATGAGAGCGCTCACGACTAAAAAACAGCGTGAAGTCAAAATGGAGCAACTCAGAAACGTAAGCAAGACCGAAAAGATAATCTTCCCGATTATCGTTACGGTTTTCTGCGCCCTTCTTCTTCCGAGCGTTGCGCCGCTTATCGGTATGCTTATGCTCGGCAATCTTTTCAGGGAGAGCGGAGTTACGGACAGACTTTCCGACACGGCTCAGAACGCTCTGTGCAATATCGTAACGATTATGCTCGGCGTCACGGTAGGCGCAACGGCTAACGGCGAAAACTTTATTCAGATAAAGACCCTCGCCATAGTCGGAATCGGTCTTCTCGCTTTCAGCTTTTCAACGGCGGGCGGAGTTCTTTTCGGCAAGCTTATGTACTATATTACCAAGGGAAAGGTCAACCCGCTTATCGGTTCGGCTGGCGTTTCGGCTGTTCCTATGGCAGCAAGAGTTTCCCAGAACGAGGGCGCCAAGGCAAACCCGACAAACTTTTTACTTATGCACGCCATGGGTCCGAACGTTGCGGGCGTAATAGGCTCAGCCGTTGCGGCGGGCTTCTTAATGCTCATGTTCGGCGGGAAATAATAAAGAATAAATAAGTAAAAGCAGGCTCAAATCGAGCCTGCTTTTTTTGTTAAAAACCGGACGGGCAATACTCTTCCCTACTGTTTTATGTAAATTAAAATGATATTGTAGGGGCGACCTGTGGTCGCCCGTTAATTCAGATGTTATTTATTTCGGAGCGTCAGGTCGCCGCTCCCTACGGACCGCTCAATTCTCCGTTTCTTCGGCTGAGGATTCCTCGTTCTGTTTTCTTGTTGCGTTATTGAAAAGGTTTTCGGTAAGCACGGCAAGATGAACTATTTCAAGCGAGCGTTTGTAGGTGTCCTTTACAGAATCAATTCCGAGAGAGTTTATAAGCGAAAGAGTGTTCGCATAATGCTCGTCTGTTTTGACGGTTGAATACTCGCCTATCATCCTTTCGGCGTTCTCATAGGGCAGAATATCGTTGTAATCATGGAAAAGTACGACATTCTGACCGTTAGAGGACATATCCGTTCTGAACGTATAATCATAATAAGCGATATTAAGGTCAACTACATTCTGGGTAATGCCCGAAACACGGGCGCTGTCGGTGTATTGCCAGACCTGATAGCCGAACTGGAAGTTCGTCATATCCTTTGTGTAGTGGGCAAGCCATATCTGATAGGAAGAAAGTCGGGCAAAATCAAGCTGACCGTAGAAAAATGATTTACTCGCATAAACGCCCGGCATATATCCCGCCTGTCTTACGGTTTCGCAGAACGCTTCAACACAGTCAGTACGCTTATCGTAGTCAAGCCTGTCGGCTCTTCCGCTTCGGTCTGTCTGAGCGAACTCGGTGTCGCAATAAATCGGGAAGGTTATGTTACAGCCCCTCGCCTGCTGAACGGCAACGCTCGCCTCGTCAATAGCTTCCTGAATATTTATCGCCTGGGAATAGAAATAAAGCCCTACTCTCAGACCTGCCGCAAGAGCGCCCCTTATATTCTTATGGAAATTGTCGTCAATACTAAGGCTTCCCTTTTCGCCGTAGCCTCGGAAGCCGACCCTTATAATTGCGAAATCAATACCCGCCTGTCTTACCTTTCTCCAGTCGATATTGCCCTGATGTCGCGAAACGTCAATACCTACAAGCGATGCAACCGCGCCGCGCTCATTGAAATAATAGCGGACGGAATTTATCATCTGATTTCCCGTGAGCACGTTATGGTCGGAGGTTATGTAGTAAAGATTGTTACCTATAATGTTCCAGCCCTGAGCCGAATCTATAGCCGCGAAGGTATAATTTGTAAGCTTTGAAGAAAAAAGCTGAAGCTGACCCGACGAAGCGACGGCTGAAATATCCTTAGTGACCTCGGGCTTAACCTCGCTTATACTTATTGAATTATCCTTAACTGGCTTTGCGCCTGCGTCCTCGTCGACTTTAGCGTCGCCCGTCGCAACCTTTGCCTCAACCTCGTCGTTGACCTTGTATTTGCCCTCGTCCTTCTTTTTTTCTTCCTTTTTCGGTTCCTGCTTCTCAACGTATGGAGAAAGCACCTCAATAAGCATAGGCTCAACCTCAACCTTTTTGACGGGCGGCTCATAGCTTAAGGAAAAAAGATTAAGAACATAAACGAGATACATTGAAAAAGCGAGCATAACAGAAAAGCCGACAAACGACGGCGTATATCTTTTTGAAAACTCTGAACGGATTTTCTTTTCTTTTTTCGGTTTTTCGCTGACTTTTTTCATAGATTTAATTATACATTAAATCCTGACTAAATCAAGTGAAAAATATAGCAAAAGGCGAACCGTCTTTCAGGGCGGTTCGCCTTATTTTTTTAATTATTATTTTTTGGTATATTCGACCTTATCGCCGAAGCTGTCCTCAATGGAAAGGGTTTTACCTTTGATTGTATAAGCGAATTCATTGGGTACCGTATTGCCCTTATAAAGAATTTTTACAGTGCTTCCGTCGTCCTCATAGGTGAATTCCATTACCGTTGAGCCTGCGGTGTAACTGCCCGTGCCGTCCTTGTTAAACGTATAGGTATAGCCGCCGCCCGAGTAAACCCACGAGCCGATAATTGCGCCTGCCGCCGCGTTTTCGCCGCTGTCAGAGGTTTTGGGCGCTTCGCTTGTAGCTTCTTGAGCCTGCTGAGCCGCAGGATAATCCGACGGGCTGTAGCCGTTGATTTCGGCAAGCTCGTCAAAGCTCTTGCCCATACATTCGTTAATCTGGCTTTCGCCGAAGCCCGGATTTTCGTCAGTCCAGCCCGTATCGTCAAGGCGTCTGAAATTGAATATAAGAGTAATTGCTCCGCCCTGGTTTTCAACGGTGATTTTTGTTGAAATCGTGCCGTTGTTTTCGCTTAAAACAACGTCCTTGAAACCGACTTTAATCCACTGTCCGCTGAGAAGAATTGTTCCGTCCTCGCTGAATTTTGCGCTCAGGTTTTCAATAGGCGTATCCTGAACGTTAAGCCCTATAAACGGAGTTATATTTCCCTCATTATCAATATTGAATCTGGCGATAGCGCCTGTTATACTGCCTTCCCAGTCTTTATATGCGTCTTTGCAGTCGGTGAATTTAACACAGCCGTTCCAGTCGCCCTTATAGGTTTCAATAAACTCTGCGTAAGGGTTCTCGGTGACGTTTTGCTCGCTTGTTTTCGGTCCCTCTGTTTTCTTACTGCAGGCGGTAAAAACGCCAAGGCAGAAAACAGCGACAAGAAGAATAGCTAATAATTTTTTCACTTAATTCCCTCCCAAAATAATAATGCGTATAATCAAACGATTACACGCATTATTCTATCATCTGTTCAGTTTATTGTCACTGGCATAAGTGTCAGCATTATTTTAAAGCTCTCATAGCGTTTATTACCGCAAGAACGAGTACGCCGACGTCTGCGAAAACGGCAAGCGATAAGGGAGCGAGTCCCAAAGCCGAGATAATAAGCACAACAAGCTTCACGGCGATAGCAAAAACTATATTCTGCTTTGCGATTGAAATAGTGCGTTTTGAAACTGAAATCGCCTTTGCTATTTTGGAAATATTGTCGTCCATAAGAACAACGTCCGACGCTTCGATAGCCGCCTGAGAACCGAGGGAACCCATAGCGATACCCACGTCGGCGCGTGCGAGGACGGGAGCGTCGTTTATTCCGTCGCCTACAAATATAACCGAGCCGTCGGGATTATCTTCAAGAATTTCTTCAACCTTTTCAACCTTATCGGAGGGAAGAAGCTCGGCGCAGTAGCGGTCAATACCGAGCATTGAAGCGACCTCGCCGCTGATTTTTTCCTTATCTCCCGTGAGCATTACGGTCGAGGTTACGCCCTGCTGTTTAATAAGCTCAATGGCATTTTTTATATTGCTTCTGATTCTGTCGGTAATAAGAGTATAGCCCATAAATTTTCCGTCACAGGCAACATAAACAGCCGTTCCCGATTTGTCGCAGGCAGTATAGTCTATTTTCTCTTTTTCCATAAGCTTCATATTGCCGACGAGAACCGTTCTGCCCTTGACATCAGCCTTAACGCCGAGTCCCGCTTCTTCAACTATGTCGCTGACGTCCACACCCTCGTTATTGCCGAGAGCTTTATACGCTTCGTTAAGCGACTGGGCAATAGGATGGGTCGAATATTTTTCAGCTGAAGCGGCAAGGAAAAGAAGCTCTTCTTTTTCACAGTTTTCGGCGTAAATATCGCTTACCTCAAACACGCCGTGAGTAAGAGTTCCGGTTTTATCGAAAACAACGGTTGAGGTGTTTGCGAGAGCGTCCATATAGTTAGCGCCCTTAATAAGAATACCGTCCTTACTCGCCTTGCCTATTCCGCCGAAGAAGGTAAGCGGTACGGAAACGACTAAAGCGCACGGACACGAAACAATTAAAAAGGTAAGCGCTCTGTAAATCCATTTTGCAACGTTAAGTGAAAAATCACCCGAAAGAACAGGCGGTATAAAGGCAAGAAGCAAGGCGCCGATTACTACAACGGGAGTATAGACACGGGCAAATTTAGTTATAAAGCTTTCGCTTTTTGATTTATTTTCGGCGGCGTTTTCAACGAGATTTAAAATTCTTGCCGCCGTTGAATCTCCCAGAAGCGAGGCGGTTTTAATCTTCAGCATTCCGTTTAAGTTTACGCAACCCGAAACGACCTTTTCGTTTTCGCTTACGTCAACGGGCGCGCTTTCACCCGTGAGCGCCCTTGTGTCAAGCGAGCTTTTTCCCTCAACAACAATGCCGTCCAGCGGAATTCTCTCGCCGGGTTTTACGGTTATAACACTGCCTATTTCAACATTTTCGGGTTCAACATCAATAAGCGAGCCGTCCTTTTCAATATGAGTAACAGTCGGCTGTAAGTCCATAAGCGTAGTTACGCTTTTTCTCGCCCTGTCCTCGGCAAGCTCTTCAAAAAACTCGCCTACCTGGAAAAAGAGCATTACGAAAACCGCCTCGGCAAACTGAGGCTTCGCGCCGGGTAAAAAGCCTATTGCAAGAGCGCCGAGAGTGGCGACAGTCATCAAAAAGCCCTCGTCAAAAAACTCAAGATGAATTATGTTCTCCCCTGCTTCGAGCAAAACCTCGTAACCGATTACAAGATAGGGAACAAGATACATTAAAAGACTTCCCCAGACAGGTAAATCAAGTACCCTGTCAAGAACAACGGCAACAGCAAGAAGCACAGCCGAAATAATTATCTTTATAAGCCTTTCCTTGTTTTCTTTTTCCATAGAACCGCCTCCTTTGAATAGTTGAACAACCATTCAACTGTTGTTTTTATTTTAATCCCCTGAGTTTAAAAAGTCAAGGGATTATTTTATTATTATTTTTAATGTTTTTAGGTATTCTTTTCTTTCCTGCGGAATGCGGTAACTCTCGACCGCCTTCTGAATGGCTCTGTTATGAGTTAAGGGCAAAAGCCTTTTGTTTTCTATGAATTTAACCGCTTGAGAATACTGTTTGGCGAGCGCCGTTGCAAAATACCACGCCGCCATCATACTTATATAATATTCCTCACTGTCGGCTTTTGCCACAAGTGAAAGGTGTTCGTTTGAAAATTCTTCGTCGAGAAAATAGCTCATAAGCATACCCATACCGAACCTGACGGTATAGGTTTCGTCGCTTTCAAGCCATTTTTCAGCCTTTTCATAAAGGACGTCGGTGTGCTTTTTAAACACCTTCGGTCTTATTATATCGCATACCGCCCAGTTGTTTATAAAGGGTAAAAACCTTTCGGTTTCGTTTATCAGCTCGTCAAAATCCTTTATCTGACAGAGAATATAGCCGTGGAGAGTGTTCTCTTCAAGATATTTATGGGGAAGCTTTTTAATAAAATCGACGTATTCACCCGATTTATACATCTGTTTCGCCTTTTCTTTAAGAACGGGCGCGCGAACGCCGACAACGGTTTTTTCATCAATATTCGGAATAAGCTTTAAAGAAAAGGAACGGTATTTTAAATCCCGATTATCAAAAAGAAATTTCTGAATTTCAGTCATATTATCACCCTTTTCATTATAAATTTTAATACTGAAAAATGTCAACAAATAAAATAAGGTTGAATTTTTTTACCGTTTTGATATAATTAAACTACAAACTGAAACGGAGATGAAAATGATGTATTTACCACTTCTCACAGTCGGCGAATGGCTTAACGAAACCTTCCACGGTTTTGACTACGCTATTTTCGAAGCGTTCTCAAATATTCAGAGCGCATTTATGACTGTAATAGCAAATATCTTCACATTTTTCGGTGACGAGCTGTTTGTTATGCCGATGATGGCTGTCGCCATTATTCTCTGTCTTTTCAAAAAGACAAGAAAATATGGCGTTCCGCTTTTCTTTGCCATCTTTATCGGCACTCTTATAACAAACCTTATCGCAAAACCGCTTATTGACCGCGCAAGGCCCTATGTAACAATGCAGAACGACGTTTTCTATCAATGGTGGCAGAATGTCGGTCATCACGAAGAAAGCGACAAAAGCTTCCCGAGCGGACACACAACGGCCGCTTTTGAAATCGCAGTTTCAATGTGCATTACCTTCGCAAGAAACAACAAGAAATACATAGCGTGGCTTTTCCCCGTTATCGCCTTAGGCACGGCTTGCTCAAGAATTTACCTTTGCGTTCACTATCCGACGGACGTTATCGGCGGAATGATAATCGGCGTTTTCTCAGGCGTTATCGCTTGCGTAATCGCGAACGCGCTTCTTAAATGGTTTGAAAAGAGCGAGTCGCCGCTTATTAAAAAGATTGACGGCATCGACCTCGGAAAGCTTTTTAAAAAGAAAGAATCAAAATAAGAATTAACACAAAATGAAAACCAGCCGACGGGTGAATCACCCGACGGCTGGTTTTTCAATAAATCTCTAGGGGATTTATTCTTCGCCCTTTATCTCTGCAAAGCATTCGCTGCAGTATACGGGACGGTCATCACGGGGCATAAACGGGACTTTTGCTTCTTTGCCGCACTTAGCACAGATGGCTGTATGCCATTCTCTTTCGCCCCTTGCGGCAGCTTTACGAGCGTCACGGCATTCTTTGCAGCGTAAGGGCTCATTTACAAAGCCTTTTTCTGCATAGAACTCCTGCTCGCCTGCAGTAAAGACAAATTCTTTACCGCAATCCTTACAAGTAAGGGTTTTGTCTTCGTACATTTTGGCTACCTCGCTTTTATTTTTGACCTTTGGCGGAATTGCACCGTCGTCCTTCGGTAAATAAATACAAAATGCTCTACTCTTGAGCTATAGGTCATATTATGTCAACGCATAGCCTTGATTTTCTTCCTCGCCCTGAAAAGCGCATTGTCAACCGCCTTCTGTGAAATACCCGTCTGAGCCGATATTTCGTCATAACTCATACCCGAAAGATAGCAGTTGAGCACCTTAAGCTCGGTTTCGGTCAAAGCGTCACGTACGGACCGTATTAACTTTTTATAGCTTTCCTCCGCAACGAGCTGAGACTCAGGCTCATATTGAAGGGAACCCGTTTCATAGGAATAATCGAATTCAACCGTCGGAAAGCTTTTCGCCGAGGTTCTTTTGACAAAGGACAAAAGTCGGTTAAGAGCGCAACGTGAAGCGAAGGTCATAAACCTTACTCCCCTGCCCTTATCAAACGAATGAATAGCGGCTAAAACTCCGAGCAACGCCTCCTGAACAAAATCGTCCTGCCCGACAGACATATCGGGGCTTGAAAAGGTTGTGACAAGAAATTTAACTGTCGGCAACGCGCGGACAATAAGCTCATTTTCGGCGTCACGGTTTTCGCCCTGAGCTAACAGAGCAAGGGCTTCGTCTGAACACTTTTTCATCTCATCCTGAAGCATGAAAGACAGACTACCCCCCGATTATCACTAGTACAATTGTTTTAATAATACTCAAAAAAGGTCAAATAGTCAAGTAAAAGTTTTCAAAAAACTGAAAAAATGTTTATTTATTCATAATTTATTAATTTTTTTGTATATTTCTCTCAATATTTGACGATTATTAAATATTCTCAGTATAAAAATACACATCGGTTTCCCGATGTGTATTTTTATTTTTTATTATATAGGTTAATTAATACATTCCGCCCTGAGAAGCCATGGCAGCCGCTGCCGCAGCGTCAGCCTGAGGGTCGGGAATATCGGCAACAAGCGATTCGGTTGTAAGGACCATAGCCGCTACCGAAGCCGCGTTCTGAAGAGCCGAACGGGTAACCTTTGTCGGGTCAAGAATACCTGCCTCAAACATATCGGTATATTCTTCCTTAGCAAAGTTATAGCCGTAGCCGGTCTTACCCGAGCGAAGGATACCGTCAATAATAACGCTTCCTTCAAGTCCCGCGTTAGCGGCAATCTGACGAACAGGCTCTTCAATAGCCTTAAGAACAATTCTAACGCCCGTCTTTTCGTCAGCGTCCTCGGTTTCGTCAAGGAGCTTCTGAACTGCGGGAATAGCGTTGAGAAGAGCAACGCCGCCGCCTGCTACGCAACCCTCTTCGACAGCCGCCTTTGTTGCAGCGAGAGCGTCCTCAATACGAAGCTTCTTTTCCTTCATTTCGGTTTCGGTTGCAGCGCCTACACGAACAACCGCAACGCCGCCTGCAAGCTTTGCAAGTCTTTCCTGAAGCTTTTCTCTGTCGAATTCACTTGTTGTGGTTTCAATCTGTGAACGAATCTGAGCAACACGGGCCTTAATAGCGTCACTGTTGCCTGCACCGTCAACAATAATTGTGTTTTCTTTTGAAATCTTAACCTGCTTTGCTCTGCCGAGTGACTCAACAGTAGCGTCCTTTAATTCAAGACCGAGGTCGGATGTGATAACCTCGCCGCCGGTAAGAATAGCGATATCCTGAAGCATTTCCTTTCTTCTGTCGCCGAAGCCCGGAGCCTTAACGCATACGCAGGTGAATGTTCCTCTGAGCTTGTTTACAAGGATGGTTGAAAGAGCCTCGCCCTCAACATCCTCGGCAACGATAACAAGCTTCTGGCCCGCCTTAACAATCTGCTCGAGAAGAGGAAGGATTTCCTGAACATTTGAAATCTTCTTATCTGTGATAAGAATATAAGCGTCGTCAATAACGGCTTCCATCTTATCGGTATCGGTTACCATATAGGGCGAAATATAACCGCGGTCAAACTGCATACCCTCGACTACGTCGCAATAGGTTTCGCTTGTCTTTGACTCTTCGATTGTGATAACGCCGTCGGAGGTAACCTTGTTCATAGCGTCGGCAATAAGAGAGCCGATATATTCGTCAGCCGCCGAAACGGTAGCAACTCTTGCAATATCATCGGATGACTCAACACCCTTTGAGTTAGCCTTAACAGCCTCAACCGTAGCGTCAACAGCCTTCTGGATACCCTTTTTAACGACCATCGGGTTAGCGCCTGCGGCAACGTTCTTCATACCCTCTCTTACGAGAGCCTGAGCAAGAAGAGTAGCTGTTGTTGTGCCGTCTCCTGCAACGTCGTTTGTCTTTGTGGCAACCTCTTTGACAAGCTGAGCGCCCATATTTTCAAACGGCTCCTCAAGCTCGATTTCCTTAGCTATGGTAACGCCGTCGTTTGTGATAAGCGGAGCGCCGTATTTTTTATCAAGAACTACGTTTCTGCCCTTGGGGCCGAGCGTAATTTTAACTGTATTGCTTAATTTGTCAATACCTGCCTGAAGGGCCTTTCTTGCCTCTTCACCGTAAATAATCTGTTTTGCCATAATGTGTCACTCCTTATTCAACAATACCTAAAATGTCTGACTGACGGACTATTGTATATGTGTCGTCGCCGAGCTTAACCTCGGTACCCGAATATTTACCTGTAATAACCCTCTGTCCGACTGAAACATACATTGTAACCTCTTTACCGTCGACAACGCCGCCGGGACCTACCGCAACAACCTCTGAAAACTGGGGCTTTTCCTGTGCGGATGAAGCGAGGATAATTCCACTTGCGGTTGTTTCCTCAGCTTCAACAGCCTTTAAAACAACTCTGTCAGCTAACGGTTTGATAGTCATAATAAATTCCTCCTGTATATTAAATAAATTTGACTGTTTTTAGCACTCTAATCTCCCGAGTGCTAATTATTATTTTAGCCATTTTTTTCAAAAAATCAATACCTTTTGGTAAAATTCATAAATTATTCATAACTATTTTTATGCCGCCGATTATTTTTTATTCTCTTTACACTTTACGACATTTTATTCTTTAAGCCTGTCCTAAAATTAAAACGGAATATAAAAAAGGAGGAATTACAGTGCCTACAAAGGTTATTTGTGAAAAAGAAAGCGTTACGGCTTATCTTTCAGGTGAAATTGACCACCATAACGCCCCTGCCGCAAGGGCGATTATTGACACCTATATTCAGAAATCAAGACCGAAAAAACTGACAATAGATTTCAGCTCGGTCAGTTTTATGGACAGCTCGGGCATAGGGCTTGTAATGGGCAGGTTCAAAAACATAGCCGATTACGGCGGAAAAATGGATATTACGGGTCTCTCCCCTCAGGCATATAAGGTAATGCGCCTTTCGGGAATAGAAAAAATCGCCCGCATATATAAAAGAAAGGAGGATAAAAAATGAAAAAAACCGATAATGAATTCAGAATACAGTTTATTTCAAAATCCTCAAACGAGAGCTTTGCAAGGACCGTTGTTTCGGCGTTTGTAAGCCAGCTTGACCCGACGGTCGAAGAAATCAACGATATTAAAACCGCCGTCAGCGAGGCGGTTACTAACTGCATTGTTCACGCCTATCCCGACTCGGTAGGGGAAATTTACATAAGCGGGTCTTTTACAAAGGACGGAACCGTGAAAATCAGAATAAGAGACACGGGCAAGGGAATCGAGGACATAAAAAAAGCCCGCGAGCCGCTTTTCACAACGGGAGGAAGCGACAGAGCCGGGCTCGGCTTTTCGGTTATGGAAACCTTTACGGACAAAATGAACGTGCGTTCCGCCGTTTCAAAGGGCACGACGGTAACCCTTTTCAAGCGTATTGAGGGCAAGAACAGTGACAACTGACGAGCTGGTTGAAGGCAATTTACTTCTTGTTCACTCTTGCGCGCGGAGATTCAGAAACCGCGGCATAGACTATGACGACCTGTATTCAGCGGGCTGTCTCGGTCTTTTAAAGGCGGCTAAGGGCTTTGACGAAACGAGAGGCTTTGCCTTTTCAACCTATGCAGTTCCCGTAATCCTGGGCGAAATCAAAAGGCTGTTCCGTGACGGCGGCGCAGTTAAGGTCAGCCGTTCCTTAAAGGACAAAGCCGCAAAGCTGATGAGAATAAGCGAGAAGCTGACTCTTGAGCTTGGAACCGAGCCCACTGTCAGCGAGCTTTCAAAGGCTTCGGGGTTAGACGCGGCTGAAATATCCGAATTGCTCTGCGTGGCCCTGCCGACAGTTTCCCTGACGGGCGACAACGAAGGTGAAGAAAGGCAGCTCGATATTCCCGTCGAAAGCGAAGAGAAAAAAATCACGGACCGTCTGGCTCTTCAGCAGGCGTTGTCTCTTCTTGAAAGCGACGACAGAAAGCTAATCGAATTAAGATATTTCAACTCACTGTCACAAACAGTAACCGCCGAAATACTCGGCATCTCGCAGGTTCAGGTTTCAAGAAAAGAGAAAAAAATACTTTTTGAACTGAGAAAAATTCTTTCAAAATAATGGACAAAAGCGAATTCATGTGATAGAATTATAAACCGATATAAGCGGGGTTGGTATATCGGTATTACAAGGCCTTCCCAAGGCTTTAAGGCGGGTTCGACTCCCGTACCCCGCTTGAAAAAAAGACTTGCAAATTAATTGCAAGTCTTTTTTATTATTATTCTCTGACAAAGTATTGACTAATTAAACTTTTTTTCGATATAATAAAGTCAACAAGTATTTGGGTGTGATAGAATTGGCAAGGGTTATTGAGCATTTTCCGGCGGTCAGGCTCACGGACATTGAAAAACTGACAAGCTCCGTGCACTCCTCCGGCTCAAGAAGGGAACTTATCGGTCACAGGGGCGAAGCGTATATAATGGAAAGCGAGCACAGGCATCCCGGCAGCCGCTATTTGTATTTCACGAATCACTCAACTGTCCGCTATTCAACGGGCTACGGCAGTTACACCGTCGAGCGTGACAGACTTATAATGAAAACCCACCATTCAATTTATAGATTTGAGATATTATAATGAATCAGATTAAAAAAGGACTTGCATATGCAGGTCCTTTTTTCAAACAAAAATACATATTTCAATTGCATATCAATTAATAGTATTCGTCACGGTTTTTATAATCATATTCGGAATAATCTATATTATCCAAGTCATCACAATAAAAAACATTAATGTTATTGTTTATGCCCGTCAATCTTTCGCGTAACAAAGTCTTTAAATCGTATTTATCTTTATCCGATGTGTTAATGAACAGATAAATCTCAGTATATACTCCATTTAAGCCCAAAACCTGTTCAAGAGAATCAACCGCCAGCATTTTATCTGCTCTTAAAGGCGGGTCGTTTCCTCCATAGTGCGAAAAGCAGTAAAAACGGTAATCAAAGGGTAACGGCAACAAACGGTTCTCAACTGTATTATATATTTCGTCATTTCTTTCCCAAAGAAAATATTCGTCGTTACATTTACCCGAATTCTTTACCCAAACGTTAAAATATCTACTATCCTTAACGTCTTTCGGACGAACGCGCGCTACCCACATTCCCCAATGAAAGGAATTGGCATCAGGGCTCCAGATGTTAATCACATCACTGTCCAGCCCATATTTTTCAAGCACATAATCCTTGACGTATTGCTCTCTTGTGTCATCTGAAAGAGTTACATTTTTATCTTTGTATCTCACCCACGTTCTCAATGAAGAATAAGATTTACTGCGGGAATTTTGGTTTGCAAATATTAATGAAAAAACAATCATCAAAAAAATAACAATCAATACCCAAAGAATAGTATGTTCTTTTTTATTGTCTTTTTTTAAAGAGTTTTCAATTTGGTCTTTACTGTTCACAAAGTCACCTCCAAACCGTTAGGAAAGAGTTTATTCCATCCCGAAATACGTCCACGCGTTATTAAATGAAATATCCTCAACGAGTTTTGAAAGGAAATCTATATCCTTTGGATATTTGCCCTCTTCTACGAGGTCGCCGAAGAGTTCGCAGAGAATCCGTCTGAAATATTCGTGTCTCGGGTATGACAGGAAGCTTCGGCTGTCGGTCACCATACCGACAAATTTTCCTATTACGCCGAGGTTCATTAGCGTTTTCATCTGCTCACGCATACCGTCATAGTTATCGTTAAACCACCACGCCGAGCCGAACTGGATTTTACCCGCCGTTTCATCAGACTGGAAATTGCCGAGCATTGAGCCAAATACATAGTTATCCTTAGGATTGAGGTTAAAGAGAATTGTTTTCGGAAGCTTATCCTTTTTATCAAGGCTGTCAAGGAAGCGGGACAGTTTAAAGGCGATTTCCCTGTCATCAATACTGTCGAAGCCCGTGTCAGCGCCGAGTGATGAAAACATTCTTGCGTTGTTATTTCTCATAGCGCCGATGTGAAGCTCCATTCCCCAGCCTAAATCGTGGTAATTCCCGGCTAAAAACTGCATTAAAGCCGTTCTGTATTTATCTGCTTCGTCAACCGTGAGCTTTTCGAGGGCAATGCCCTTTGAAAAAATCTCTTCAAGTTCTTCCTCGGTTGCGGGTGAATAAGGAAAGTACCCGAAGCCGTGGTCGGAAGCCCGACAGCCCATTTCGTTAAAGAAATCAATTCGTTTTTTCATCGCTTCCTTCAGCTTTGAGAAGCTGTTGATTTTCATTCCGCAAACCTTTTCCATAGCCGAAAGCCACGGAATAAAGCCCGGCGCTTCAATGCTCAGCGCCTTGTCGGGACGGAATGCGGGAAGCACCTTGAAAGGCAGGTTTTCTTTTTTAAGAAGCGCGTGGTATTCAAGCGAATCCGCCGCGTCATCAGTTGTGCAGACGCATTTTACGTTTGACGAAGCGATAAGCTCCCTCGGAGTAAAGCCGCCCGAGGCTATTTTTTTATTACATTCGTCAAATATTTCGTCAGCCGTGTTCTCGTTAAGAGGAGTATAGATATTAAAATATCTCTGCAATTCGAGATGAGTCCAGTGGCAGAGCGGATTTCCGACTGCGTAGGAAACGGTTTTTGCGTACGCTCTGAACTTTTCTCTGTCGGGCGCGGAGCCGGTTATGTATTTTTCTTCAATACCCATTGAGCGCATGGCGCGCCATTTATAATGGTCGCCGCCGAGCCACAGCTCAACGATACCCGACGGAGTTTTGTTTTCGTAAATCTCCTTCGGAGAAAGGTGACAGTGCCAGTCAAAAATCGGCGTGTGTTCGGCTCCGTTTTTAAAAAGAGCCTTAGCCGTATCGGTTGTAAGAAGAAAATCACTATCCATAAAAGAAGCCATATTCTACTCCCCTTTTGTAATATGTTCAAGAGCGTGAGCGACGCCGAACTCCATTATATCGTCATAATAGAAAGCCACTTTTTCATACATCCCGTAAATCTGGGTAAGGTCTATTCCCCAGAGAGACGTATTTGAAAGGATTTCTCTGATAACGTCGTCGGATTCATAAGCCTTTGTTATATCGACAAGGATTTCAAGCGAATCACGGATTTCATATTCGGTCTGTCCGATTGTTCCTATAAGCTTGCCCTCACGCCACTCGCCCTTATAAAAACGGATAAGAGCCGCAAGCGAATAGCAAAGACAGGTCGGCGCAACTCCGTTCGCCTTATAGTATTCAACAAGCGAGGTGAGATTCCTGACCCTGAATTTAGAAACGGAATTAAGCGAAATATCGAAAAGCCTGTGCTTAATAAACGGGTTTTTAAATCTGTTAAGAACTGCAAAAGCAAACTCCTGCAAGCCCTGTTTGTCCATATCAATAAACGGAACTATCTCTTCCGAAAGCAGTTTTTCGAGGAAAACGGGATAGTTTTCGTCGCTCATCATTTCGCTGACTGTCTCCTTGCCCTCAAGAAAGGCGGAAAGCACGCTTGCCGTATGAGCGCCGTTAAGGAGCCTTAACTTTCTCAATCTGTAAGGCGTCAGGTCGTCAACGAACTGAACGTCAAAGCCGAGGTTTTCAAACGGAATCCGGTCACGGAAGCTCTCGTCGCACTGAATAAAAAACTGTAAAAACGGCTCGCAGACGTCAAGAAGCCTGTCCTCATAGCCGAGCCTTTGTTCAAGCGTCAGTGTTTCCTCTCTCGGGTAGCCTGCAACAATTCTGTCGACGAGCGTATTCGCAAAGCAACAGGATTTTTCAACCCAGGGAATGAATTCCTCCCGAAGCTCCCATTTTTTAGCGTAGGCGAAAACTATTTCCTTTAACTTGTCGCCGTTCTGTTCAATAAGCTCGGTCGGAAGAATAAGAAAGCCCCTTGAAGCGTCGCCGAGAACCGCCTTGAACCTTGCATAAAGAAGGGCTGTCAGCTTTGCGGGAAAGGTTGACGGCGGCATATCAACAGGCTCGTCATTTCCGTTATAAACGATTCCCGATTCGGTTGTATTTGAAATAATTAGATTTAATTCCTCGTTTTTCGCAAGGTCAAGAAACTCCATATAATTTCTGTAAGGCGAAATACAGCGTGAAATACAGGTTATCACCCTGTCCTCGTCAACGGTTTCGCCGTCGTTTATTCCCCTTGTGAGAAGCGTATAAAGACAGTCCTGACTGTCGAACAGGTCAACCTTGCTGTCACTTCTGGGCTGAACGACAACTACCGAAGCGTCAAGAACGCCTTTTTCGTTAGCTTCGTCAATAAGAACGTCAACAAAGCCGCGAAGGAAGTTTCCCTCGCCGAACTGAATTATCTTTTCCGGATGTGTTTTTTCTCTTTTATATACTTCGTTTATTTTTAACATAATCTACTCCGTGTCTTTCAATGGATTACACTATATTTTACCACAAATACAACATTTTGTATATAGTGAATTTCAAGGCGAAAAATGTTGCATTTTATAAAATATATGTTATAATAAAATTTGGTAAAAATATTATTAAACAAAGGAGATTTAAGTTATGCCAAAAGTAGTATGTCCTTGGAACTTAATCACTGACTTCGTAACAGACGCTTTCGTAGGTTACGGTATCCCGAGAGAAGAAGCCGAAATGTGCACAGACGTTCTTCTTGAGTCGGATAAAAGAGGTATTGAAAGCCACGGCTGTAACAGATTCAAGCCCATTTACCTTGACAGAATCAAGGCCGGTATTCAGTCCCCCACAACAAACTTTGAAATTATTAAAGAAACCGAAACAACAGCAGTTGTTGACGGTCACAACGGCATGGGCCAGGTAATCGGCACAAAGGCTATGCAGATGGCCATCGACAAGGCTAAGAAATACGGTATGGGTATGGTTGTTGTACGCAACTCCTGCCACTACGGTATCGCAGGTTACTATACCTCAATGGCTACCGAGCAGGGCTGTATCGGTATGACCGGTACCAACGCGCGTCCTTCGGTTGCTCCCACACTCGGCACTGAGGGTATGTTCGGTACTAACCCGTTCACCTTAGGCGTTCCGTCAGACGAAGCGTTCGACTTCAACTTTGACTGCGCTACCTCAATTACCCAGAACGGTAAAATCGAGTATTACGCAAGAATAGACGAGCCCGTTCATCCCGGCACAATCATCAACATCGACGGCACACCCGTTGAAGGCGACGCAGGCGTTGCTCTTAAGAAGATTCGTCAGGGCACTGCGGCTCTTACAACCCTCGGCGGTATCGGCGAGGCTCTCGGCGGCTATAAGGGCTACGGCTTCGCTATGTTCGTTGAGTTCCTTTCATCTGTTCTTCAGGACGGCGCTTACGGCAAGGACCTTGACGGCAAGGACGAAGAAGGCAACATCAGACCCTATCACCTCGGTCATTTCTTCATCGCTATCGACACCAACCACTTCCTCGGCGAAGAGCTTTGCAGAAAGAAAACAGGCGACATTATCCGTAAAATCCGCGCTTCGAGAAAGGCTCCCGGCGAAGAGAGAATTTACATCGCAGGCGAAAAGGAATACGAAATCTGGAAGTCAAGAGAGCCTCACGGCGTTCCGATTAACGAGTCCGTTCAGGGCGAAATCAACGCTGTAAGAGACGAATTAGGTCTTGATTACACATTCCCGTGGGAAGAGAACTACACTCCTTATCCCGAAACAAAGAAGATTAAGTCTCATATCGAAAGAGCTTAACCTTTAATTAAAGGGCAGAATATTATCGTATTCTGCCCATTAGTTCTGTTTAAAAAGTTAAAAAATTATCAAACGAAAGGCAAAAGGTAATTATTATGGATTACAGAAAAGAATCGCTTCGCCTTCACGGCGAATGGAAGGGCAAGGTTGAAGTTGTTGCCCGCGCTAAGGTTGACAACAAGGACGCTCTTTCCTTAGCTTACACCCCCGGCGTTGCAGAGCCCTGTCTCGCAATTCAGGCTGACTACAAGAAGAGCTGGGAGCTCACCCGCCGCTGGAATATGGTTGCCGTTATCACTGACGGTACCGCAGTACTTGGCTTAGGCGACATCGGCCCCGAAGCCGGTATGCCCGTTATGGAAGGTAAATGCGTTCTCTTTAAGGAATTCGGCGGCGTTGACGCCTTTCCTCTTTGCGTCCGTTCAAAGGACGTTGACGAGTTTGTAAGAACGGTTTATCTTATTTCCGGCTCCTTCGGCGGCATTAACCTTGAGGATATCGCGGCTCCCCGTTGCTTTGAAATTGAAAGAAAGCTTAAGGAAATCTGCGACATTCCCGTTTTCCACGATGACCAGCACGGTACAGCGGTTATTTGCGCGGCAGCTTTCATTAACGCGTGCAAGATTACCGGCAAGAAAATCGGCGAGTGCAAAGCTGTTATCAACGGCGCAGGCGCCGCAGGTACGGCTATTGCAAAGCTTCTTATGACTCTCGGACTTCACGACGTTATTCTTTGTGACAGAACAGGCGCTATTTATGAAGGCAGAGACGGTCTCAACCCCGCAAAAGAAGAAATCGCAAAGGTTACAAACCGCGGTATGGTTAAAGGCGGACTTGAAGAAGCAATCAAGGGCACTGATGTGTTTATCGGTGTTTCCGCTCCCGGCGTTCTTACTCAGGAAATGATTAAGACAATGCAGCCCGACCCTGTTATCATGGCTATGGCTAACCCGACTCCCGAGATTATGCCCGACCTTGCAAAGGAAGCAGGTGCTTCCATTGTCTGCACAGGCCGTTCAGATTTCCCGAACCAGGTTAACAACGTTCTTGCATTCCCCGGTATCTTCCGCGGCGCTTTGGACGTAAGAGCAAGCCAGATTACCGAAAATATGAAGATTGCAGCGGCTTACGCTCTTGCAGGACTTGTTGACGACGACAAGCTCAATCCCGAATACATTCTCCCCTATGCCTTTGACGAAAGAGTCAAGGATACAGTCGCAGCTGCAGTTGCAGAGGCGGCCCGTAAAGACGGCGTAGCAAGAATCTGAGTTTCAAAATAAAAACAAAAAAACCTCGGTTTAAAACCGAGGTTTTTTATTTTATAAATCTTTTTTCATATTGTCATCATCGGTAAATTTATTCTAAATCGTAGGGACTGACGACCTCGGCAGCCCGCAAATATAGATGTTAATTATTTTGGAGCGTCGGGGTCGCCGCTCCCTACGATTGAATTGTGATTTATATTATACCGTAGGGGCGAGCTGTGCTCGCCCGCCGAATGACATCAAACTAAAACGGGCGACCACAGGTCGCCCCTACGATTATATTTTTAATTCAACTCAAACCGTAGGGACGAGTATTACTCGTCCGTTTAAAATTCAATGATAATAAAACGGGAGGGCGCAGAGGCCCTCCCCCACGATAACCTTTTAATCAATACTCAGGGTCGGGCATAACTATCGCAAGAATAATATACGCAATAATTCCCGGTACGCCGGCGAAGAAAGCCGTAAGCAGGGCATAGCCGACTCTTACGAGAGTTGTGTCGATGCCGAAATACTCGGCAAGTCCGCTGCAAACGCCTGAAAGCATTTTGTCGTGGCCTTTGGTGAGTTTTTTGTTCGTGTCCATAATTAATCTCCTTATTTATACGCTTTAATAATATCGTTTATCATTTTCACGTCGCGGCTAAGAACTACCTGCTTTGAATTTTTATATTCAACAAGCGCAACGGGAATTTTATATGTGTTCCTGACATATCCGATTATGTAGCCGTAATCGGCGCCGTATTTGCCGTCCTTTCGGGTTGTCAGACCCTGGGCGTTCTGGATTATGCCGTTAAGCTTTTTAGTGCCTAAAACCTCGTCGTACCAGCCGTGCATATTAAGATAAATATTCGGCTTGCACTTGGCGATAAACATTTTAAGCGCCTTGCTCTCAACCGCCTTAAAGGTGTTGAAATCCCTGTTCATATCAATATGCTTTGCGGTACAGCGTCCGAAAGCCTTTTTCTCGGCTCTTAAGTTGTTCTGACCTGCTATAGTTCCGTCGGGATTTGCGCAGGGAACTATGACAAGCCGATAATTACCAAGCTCTTCCGAATGTGAGGCATAATAATTTATAAGCTTATTCGCCTCGTCAACAAGCACCTTTCCGTCACGGTCATATTCGTCCTCAAAGCCATGAACGGCGAAATCCATAAAGAGAGTTTTTGTATATTTCCCCGTCTTTTTATTGGTTATAATGTAGGCTTCAAGTCTTCTTCCCTGGGCGGAGGTTCCGTATTCCTCTCTTGTGACGTTTGAATTGTCAAGAGCGAGCTGGGCTGAATTATAATTGAGCTTTAAAGCCTTGTCAATAACCGTTATTGTCTGGGAGGCATAAAGGTTATCGTAATTCGTTTTGAGCTTAACCGTGGTTTTGCCCGTCTTTACGCCCGTAACCTTACCTGCAGAACTGATTTTCGCAATCTTCGTGCTTCCGACAGAAAAGGTCGGCTTAACGGTTAAGTCACTACTGCTGACTTTATAAGTAATCTTGTGGTTTGTCGAGCCCTTCTGAACCTTCGTATTTGAATTGGTAATTTTAATTGTCGTAGGTTTTTTGGTAACGGTTACAGTACAGGTAAGAGTTTTTCCGTCATAAATTTTAGCCTTTATTTTTACTGTTCCCGTTTTCTTCGGAGTTATAATTCCGCCCGAGCTTACGGTAGCGATACTCTTATTTGACGAGGTAAACGTTCTTCCGTATGCGCTTCCGTTTTTGGTAGCAACATTCAAATCGTATTTTTCGCCGACGCCTAAAGCGAGATTATAGGCGTTCAGTTTAATCGAATCGGGCTGTTTTTTGACGTTTACGGTTACCCTGCCAAGCTCGTTTTCAACGGTTCCAACTGTCGTTTCGCCAGTTTCTTCATCTACGGTTTCGGTTTCGACTATCTCTGAAATAATTAAATCCGCCTTACCGATTTTAACGCCTTTTATATTACCCTCGCCGTCAACGGTCAGAATCTTTTCATTAGAGGATGCGAAAACAAATTCCTTTTCGTATTTATCAGTGTTTTTTATAAGGCAATAAGAGGTTATCTGCTCGCCGAGGCCGATATTTATACTTGTCTTTTTAAGGTCGAGAGCATAAGGCTCTTCCGGTTCGGTTTCAGGCTCTTCCGGTTTGACAGTTACGTCGGAGGTTTGTTCGGAAACGACCTCGCTCGGTGCGTCGCCCGTCGGCTCGGTTTCATCGGCAAATACCGAAAAAGGCAGAATAAACACAACCGCCAGAACGGATATTATAAGAAATAATGAAATTTTTGTTTTCATACTATCACCTTTTAAACATACTCGCCCGCAAGGTAAAACGATCCGCAGATTACAACCGCGCCGTCTTCACCCGAATTCTTTTCAGCCTGTTTTCTCGCCTGCTTCGGAGTTGAAGCGACAAAGACGTTTTCACAGTATTTTTTTGCCATTCCGGCTAACTCCTCCGCCGAAATCGCCCTCGGATTATTCGGGGTAACCGTCGTCACGGATTTGCAAAGCGGAAGAATAATACTCAGGTATTTTTCACAATCCTTATCAGCCATCATACCGATAACTGCGTGAATATCGGTTTTAACAAAACTTTTAAGCACCTTTTCAAGAGCCAGCGCACAACCCTCGTTATGACCCCCGTCAAGAATTGTTAGCGGTTTTTTATTGATAACCTGCATTCTCGCCGTCATTTCGGTCTTTTTAAGCCCGTCCTTTATATTCTTTTCGGTTACGCCTTTAATAAGCCTTGCGGCTTCAATGGCATTAAGGGCGTTTTCAACCTGATGTTCGCCCGTAAGACGAATTGAATAATGTTTGTTTTTATAGGAAAACTCAGTTCCCTCAATACTCTCTTTTGTAATTTTCGCATTTTCAAAATCCGAAATTACAAGGGAGTTGTTCTTTTCTTTTACAGACCTTTTAATCTGTTTTAAAGCGTCAATATTTTGTCTTGACGAGGTGACGGTTAAGCCGTTTTCTTTAATAATACCGCATTTTTCAAAAGCGATTTTAGAAACGGTATCGCCGAGCACCTGAGTATGGTCAAGCGAAACAGAGGTAATAACCGAGCAAATCGGGGTATCAATAACATTCGTTGCGTCAAACCTGCCGCCGAGCCCTACCTCAAGAACTATTATATCACACTTTTCCCGTTTATAGCAAATAAAAGCCGCTGCGGTAATTATTTCAAATTCGGTCGGCTGTTCGTCCATCTGTTCAACCGCCTTTTTAACGGTTTCGACAGCCGAAGCGAAGGTACGCTTTGAAACGGGCTTTGAATTAATCTGAATTCTCTCAAGAAAATCCTTAACATAGGGCGAAGTGAAAAGCCCCGTTTTATAACCCGCCTCGGTTAAAATATTAGCTATAAAGGTCGAGGTTGTCCCCTTTCCGTTAGTCCCTGCGACATGGACAAAGCGCAAATCTCCCTGCGGATTTCCGCAGAGAGAGAGCAACTTTTCTATTCGTTCAAGCCCCGGCTTAATGCCGAATTTCAAAAGGGAGTGAACATAGTTTTCGGCTTCGCTGTAAATCATCTGTTTTCAAGCTTTGAAATACTTTCGTCAAGCATTTTAATCTTTTCAAGATACGCCGCCTGAGCCTTGCGCTGACCTTCAACAACCTGCGCAGGAGCCTTTTCGACGAAATTCTTATTATTGAGTTTATTGTTTACAAAATCAAGGTCCTTCTGAACTGCCGCCTTTTCTTTATTAAGGCGTTCAAGCTCAGCCTTGAAATCAACAAGCTCGTCAAGCGGAATATAAATTCTTGCGCTTTCGGTAATTATTGAAACGGCGTCGTCCATATTGTCAAACCTGTCGCCGACCTCAACCTCGCTTGCGGAAGCAAGGCGGTTAAAGAATACGGCTCCGCTTTCAAAGGTATCCTTAAACGAGGTTTCGATAAAGACCTTCGCTTTTTTCGACGGGGCGACGTTCATTTCAGCCCTGCGGTTTCTGACAGCCTTGATAGCGGTCATAATCTTATCCATCTCGGCTTCTTCTTCGGAGAAATTGAGTTTCCCGTCATATTTATCCCAGGGTGAAAGCATAATCGTTTCGCCGTCGTGGGGAAGCGCCTGCCAGATTTCTTCCGTAATAAAGGGCATAAACGGATGAAGAAGCTTAAGAGTATTTGACATTACAAAAACAAGAACGGCCTTTGCGGTGGCTTTGGCTTCTTCGTCGTTTCCGTTAAGGCGGATTTTCGTAAGCTCAATATACCAGTCGCAGAAAACGTCCCATATAAAGTCATAGAGCTTCTGAACAGCCATTCCGAGCTCGTATTTGTCGAGCGACTCGGTAACCTCTTTAACGAGGGTATTGTACTGACTTAAAATCCACTTGTCCTCAAGAGCGAGTTTTTCGGGAATATGGGGAGCAGGCTCATCATCGGTAATATTCATAAGAATATATCTCGAGGCGTTCCAGATTTTATTTGCGAAATTACGGCTCGCTTCAACCTTTTCGTCCGAGAAACGCATATCGTTTCCGGGGCTGTTGCCGGTTGCGAGAGTAAATCTCAACGCGTCAGCGCCGTACCTGTCAATAATTTCAAGCGGGTCAATGCCGTTGCCTAAGGACTTAGACATCTTTCTGCCCTGCGCATCACGGACAAGACCGTGGATAAGAACGGTATCGAACGGAGCTTTTCCCGTATAGGCAAGACCCGAGAATATCATACGGCTTACCCAGAAACCGATAATATCGTAACCCGTTACAAGAGTATTTGTCGGGTAATAATGCTTTAAATCCTCGGTTTCGTCAGGCCAGCCGAGAGTTGAGAACGGCCAGAGCGCAGATGAAAACCAGGTGTCGAGCGTATCGGGGTCCTGAGAAAGATTCTTGCTTGCGCATTTCGGACAAACCTCAACGTCGGTCTTTGAAACAATTGTTTCGCCGCAATCCTCGCAGTACCAAGCGGGGATTCGGTGACCCCACCAGAGCTGACGGGATATACACCAGTCTCTTGTACCTCTCATCCAGCTCATATAGTTCTTTTTGAAGCGGTCGGGAACAAATCTTATTTCACCCTTTTCAACGCTTTCCATAGCGGGACCTGCAAGCGGCTCCATACGGACGAACCACTGTTTAGAAACCATAGGCTCGATTGTTGTGTTACAGCGGTAGCAGGTGCCTACGTCGTGCTTCAAAGGCTCAATCTCTTTAATAAAGCCGCCTTTTTCAAGGTCTTCAAGAATAGCCTTTCTCGCTTCAAGAGTTGTCATACCCGCATATTTTCCGCAGTCAAGAACCTCGGGCTCGTTCTGAGTAGCCTTACCCGAAGCTCGTAATTCATCAGCCTCTGCCTTTTCCTTAGCGCCCGTCATGTGACCGTCATAGGTAAAGGTGCGAACTATCGGAAGATTATGTCTTACGCCTACCTCAAAGTCGTTCGGGTCGTGAGCAGGCGTAATTTTAACAACGCCCGTACCCTTTGTCATATCGGCGTGTTCGTCGCAGACAATCGGGATTTCCTTATTGAGAAGAGGAAGAATGACGTGACAGCCGTGAAGATGCTTATATCTTTCATCCTCGGCGTTTATTGCAACAGCCGTATCGCCGAGCATCGTCTCGGGACGGGTTGTGGCAAGCTCTAATTTTTCGCCCGTTTCCTTTACGGGATAGAGAAGATGCCAGAAATTGCCTTCCTTTTCCTCATATTCAACCTCAGCGTCGGAAATCGAGGTGTTGCAGTGCGGGCACCAGTTTACCATTCTGTTGCCCCTGTAAATCAAATCCTTGTCATAGAGGTTGACGAAAACCTCTCTTACAGCTCTCGAGCAGCCCTCGTCAAGAGTAAATCGCTCTCTGTCCCAGTCACAGGAAGAGCCCATTTTCTTAAGCTGTTCAATAATTCTTCCGCCGTACTGTTTTTTCCAGTCCCACGCGCGTTCAAGGAATTTTTCACGTCCCAAATCCTCTTTTGTAACGCCCTCCTTACGCATAGCCTCAACTATTTTAGCTTCCGTAGCTATTGAAGCGTGGTCAGTGCCGGGAAGCCAGAGCGTATCGTAACCCGCCATACGGTGATAGCGGATAAGAATATCCTGTAAGGTATTGTCGAGCGCATGGCCCATATGAAGCTGACCCGTGATATTCGGCGGCGGAATGACTATTGTATAAGTCTCTTTCCCCTCCTCACGGCGAGCGTGGAAATACTTGTTTTTAAGCCATTCGGCATATATACGGTCCTCAACGTCCTTGGGGTCGTACTTTGTTGCAAGTTCCTTTCGCATTGTTTTCCCTCCAAAAAAAATAAACCTCATACAAAAGTATGAGGCGAATAAAATCCGTGGTACCACTCAAATTGCCTGTTAAAAACAGACCTCTTAAAGCCGATAACGGCGGCATCCGTCCCTGCTTAAAAATTCGGCAGGAAAGCTCAAAGGTGACGACGGTAAGCGCTGTACTGCCTTGCACCGAACGGCAGCTCTCTTAAACGAGCGTGAATACCTTAATCCTTTTCACAGCCTTTAAAATATCTAATGTATATTAACATTTTTATTGTTTTTTGTCAACTCGCTTTTTGGTTATCGCCGCGGTTACGCAATACACCTCTTTTGCGCCTGCGAGTTTCAGCATTTTTGCACATTCGTTGAGCGTTGAACCCGTAGTCTGAATATCGTCGCAGAGAAGTATTGTTTTCCCCTCAAGGTCAACGCTTTTATCAACGTCGAAGGCGCCCAGAACATTGCCCTTTCTCAGACTTTCCTTTAAGGTGTGCTGTTGCTTTGTTTCAAAAACCTTGACAAGACAGCTTTTAACGGGAACTAACAACAGGTCATATAAACCCTCTGCAAATAATTCGCTCTGGTTAAAACCGCGTTCTTTTATCTGCCGTTTTGTCATCGGAACAAACGTAATATAATCGAAGGAAACGTCGGGATAATTTTTCTCAACGCACTCTGCCATATAACCCGCAAGATTTTTGGCATACTGAGTTTTCTTCCTGAATTTAAGATTTAAAATCGCCTTCTTCGCCCCGCCCTCATAATAAAACGGAGCGCAAATTCCCGAATAAGAATTCTTTTTCTTTTTACAGACGCAGTATTCCTTTTCAACTCCGCAGAAATGACAAATCTCATTCCTGATATAAAACGAGCCGTTTTCACATTCGTCGCAAATCTGAAGATAGGGATAAATCACCTTTCCGCAAAGCTCGCACCTTTCGGGGAAAAACGCATTAATTAATAGTTTTTTCAGCTTTTCTTTATCCATTTTCGCCCTCGGTTAAAAAATGCTTCAAAGCAGAATAACGTCTGGTCTTTTTATCGTTTTCAATCATTTTGTAAACCTGGTTTTCCGTTCCGACAATAATAAGGTTTTCCTTTGCCCTCGTAACAGCCGTATAGAGAAGATTTCTGTAAGACAGCTGAGGCGCAATACCCACGGCGGGAATAATAACGCACTTAAATTCGCTGCCCTGACTTTTGTGAACGGTTACCGCATAGGCAAGCTCGAGCTCTTCAAGATTAGCCGACGGGTAAATAACCCTTTTGCCGTCAAAATTTATGTAGAGAACGCCCGAACGGGTATCAATATCCTCAACAAAGCCTATATCCCCGTTGAAAATGCCGTTGCCCTTTTCGCCGTCCTTTTCCCATTCCAAATCGTAGTTATTCTTTATCTGCATAACCTTGTCAGCCGAACGGAAAACACTGCCTCTGAAAAGGAGCTGGGCTCTGTTTTCGGTATAGGGATTAATCGCCTGCTGAAGCATTTTATTAAGTTCAACAGTACCCGCCTCGCCTTTTCTTGACGGACAGAGCACCTGAATATCCTTTATCGGATTATAGCCGTAAGCCGCAGGCAACCTTTCACAGAAAAGCTCTCTTACCGTTCTTGCGGCGAGCAGGGCGCTGTTCCTTCCCATAAAGAAGAAATCGCCGTCATTTCTTGTAAGCTCAATTTTTTCGCCGTGAACTATTTTGTGAGCGTTGGTTACAATCTGAGACTGCTGAGCCTGACGGAAAATCTCGTTCAATTCAACGACGGGTAAGAGCGAAGAGTCAATCAAATCGTGAAGAACATTTCCTGCGCCGACAGGCGGAAGCTGATTGCTGTCGCCGACCATTATAAGCCTGCAGCCGAACGGAAGCGCGTCCATAAGCGAAGAAAAAAGATGAATATCGACCATGGAAAGCTCATCGACAATAAGCACCTGGGCTTCAAGGGGATTACGGAGATTCCGTCTGAAAACGGGTCTGTCGCTCTCGTCCCATTCGACCTCTAAAAGACGGTGAATTGTTTTCGCTTCGTAGCCTGTAACCTCGGTCATTCTCTGCGCCGCCCTGCCCGTAGGCGCGGCAAGAACAATATTGAGCTTTTCCCTTTCAAAAAGCCTTAACATACCCTTTAAGGTTGTGGTTTTACCTGTTCCGGGACCGCCGGTAAGAATAAGAATTCCCTTGTTTACCGCCGTTTCAATAGCCTCGCGCTGTTTTTCGCCGTAGGTTATTTTATCCTTTTTTTCAATCCGGTCAATATCCTCGCCGACAGTGAAATTCTGTTGCGGCGGAAACCTCAAAAGCACATTTATTCTTGACGCGATTTTCTTTTCATCGTTATATGACGAAGGCAGGAAAAGAAAATCACGCCCGTTGATTTTTTCGGAAACAAGCTGTTTTTCTTCAATTAAAGAATCCATAGCAATTTCGGCTTCATCCGCCGTTATATCAAGAAACTCGCAGGCGGGCTTTATCATTTTTTCTCTCGGCAGGCAGGTATGCCCGTTAGAATAGAGATTATGCTTTACTATATGAAGAAGCCCTGCGTTCGTTCTGCAGTCACGGCTTGCAAAATCAGGTATTTTTGAAGCGATTTCCTCTACCCTGTCAAAGCTTATTGAATCAATATCGGTACAAAGCCTGTAAGGATTATTCTTAACAACCGCCGCCGCGTCAACGCCGTATCTCTTAAAAGCGGCAAGGCACTCGCTTGTAGTCATTCCGAACTGCTCAAGCGCAATAACCGTGCTTCTTGCGGCGAACTGGTTTTTGAATTCATTTGAAATCTTTCTCGCCTTGTCGGGCGAAATACCCTTAATCTGAGTTAAACGCAGGCAGTCGTTTTCTATAACGTCAAAGCTGTTTTCGCCGAATTTTTCAACGATTTTTTCAGCAGTTGCGGGGCCTACTCCCCTTATAACGCCCGAAGAAAGATATTTGAAAAGCTGTTCGGTGCTGACGGGCATAGCGTGTTCAAGAAGCTCAACCTTTAACTGTCTTCCGAAGGACTGGTGAGTTTGCCATACGCCCGTGAGCGTAACGCTTTCGCCGGGTGAAAGTTCGCTGACGACGCCTACGGCGGTGAAAATGTCGCCATCCTCATCACCGGAAACCTCAAAAACGGTAAAGCCGTTAGCGGCGTTATAAAACGTTACGCTTTCAACCGTTCCGTTGATTATTACCTTTTCGTCTCTTTCGTCCAATTAAAGCACTTCCGTTATTTTTTCGGGGTAAATGAGTTTCACCCCGTTTTCTTCACAGATTTTTTCGCAGATTTCCCTTTGAATATTGTTCATACCCATATCGACAACAACCGCTTTCATTTCTCCCGTAAAAAGCGAGCTTTCAAAAAAGAGAAAACTCAACTGACCTCTCACGTCGCCGCAGTTTTCATCAAGGGGAAGAAGAACAATTTCCCGTCTTTTCTTCGGCTTGAGCAAGAAATAAAATACCGCATAAACCGAAAAAACAACGCCTATAAACATAAAAAGAATAAAGAGCGTTCCGAAAAACAAACTCATAAAAATCACCCCATACATCATATTATGGGGTGAATTATAAAAGGGTGAGTAAACCTGTAAGCCGAGTTCTGTCATTTAAGGCAATTATCTATCTGGTCCTTACGTTACCGTAAGGCTCAAGCCACCCTTCGAAGTATCTGCCCAGCTGACAACTTCAGTCGGTGTTGCATCGGGTAGGGTTTACTTAGCAGTACCGTTACCGGCACACTGGTGAGCTCTTACCTCGCCTTTCCACCCTTACCGCAAAAGCGGCGGTATATCTCTATGCACTGTCCCGGAGGTCGCCCTCGGCGGCCGTTAGCCGTTACCCTGCTGTGTGATGCTCGGACTTTCCTCATACAAATTGTACGCAACTGCCCGGTTTACTCGCGTTTTATTTTAGCCCTTAACGGTTAAAAAGTCAATAAATATAAAAATGTATTTGTATTATTAAAAGATATGTGATATAATTTTCATTCGCATAACGAATTTAGGAGGGATTTTTCTGAGTAAGCTCTACGAGGAATACAAAAAATCCTATGATATATATTCTCATTTAAACGGCAAATGCTATCTCGAGGCTGTCGGCGACTTATACGAAAGACCCGAAATCCAGCGCATGAGCGAGTATGAACAGCACCTTGAAATAGACAGGTTACAGCATATGACAAGCGTTTCATATTTAAGCTTTCTTATCTGTCGCCGTCTTAAGCTCGATTACCGTTCGGCGGCGAGGGCTTCGATAATGCACGATATGGTGTTTTATGACTGGCGAAATCCCGAGGAAATGTGGCACCGTCCTCACGGCTATCTTCACCCGAAATTCGCCTGCGACAACGCGAGAATTCTCACGGGCGGAGACTTCAGCAAAAAGGAAGAAAAGATTATTTTAAAGCATATGTTCCCGCTGACAGTTACAATTCCCTCGTCAAAAGAAGGGCTTATAGTCAGCTTTTCGGATAAATACTGCGCAACAAGGGAGCTTTGCTATTCACTTTCAAAAAGCTATAAAAACAGATTTTTAAAGGAGATTGGCAGAAATGTTTGATAAAATAGTATATTACCTTCTGCTTTTCTTTTTCGCCTCGGCGGTCGGTTGGCTGGGCGAATGTATTTATTGCTCGATTGCTCATCACAGATTGATTAACAGAGGGTTTTTAACGGGTCCGCTCTGCCCGATTTACGGCTGCGGATTTCTTATAATGGAGTTGATTATAAAAATCTGCTCGTATTTTCCCGAAAAGTACCAGTACTTTATGATTCCCGTGCTTGCGATTCTTCTTTGCGACACGCTTGAATTTATGACAAGTCTTATAATGGAAAAAATGTTCCATGCGCGCTGGTGGGATTATTCGGATAAGTTTCTCAATATTCAGGGGCGAATCTGTTTTCGGCACACGGTTATGTGGGCGCTTTGCTCAATGATTTACGTTTACGCCTTCAGACCGTATGTTATCGAAACTCTTTACGGCCTTATCAAGCCTTATGTAAGGCCCTATCTTTTAGGCGCTATTCTTATAGTTTTCAGCTTTGACCTTATTGACACGTTAAAGAGCGCGCTCGACATAAAGAAAATGCTTGTCAGGCTTGAAAAGTTCGGCGACACGGCAAGAGAGGCGACAGAGCAGTTCACAGTTGTCCGCGACGCAATAGTTTCGGACGCAAAGGAATCCATGAGAAAGCGTAAAAGCGAACGCAGGGAATCGTCAGCCAAGCGAGAGGAAAGAATCAGCGAATGGATGTCCTCGGCGGCTGACCAGCTTATAGAATTCCGAAATCAGTTTGACGCTTTCAGCAGCCGTTCAAACCGCAGAACGAAGGAATCGTTCAGACTTCTGAATGTTTCCCAGTTCGGTGAAACGATTAAAAAACGTATTGAAGCCGCCCAGGAAGCCTATGACAAATTCAGGGAAAATAATTCAAACAGCAACAAGGACGAATAATTGAACAGGCAGTTTTCCCTCAAGGGGAAGCAGATATATAACAGCCACCTCAGATGAGGTGGCTGTTTTTATTTTGATTAAAATTAAAAAACGGACGAGCAATGCTCGTCCCTACGGGTATAATATTAATCCAAATCACATTGTAGGGGACGGGTCTCCCATCCCGCAAAGTCAATATGTTTTCGGGCGGGCATGGAAACCCGCCCATAATTAAACAAATTATATTAATCAAATACGGGTTGAATCTGCGTGCCGTAAAGGGCGGAAAACATTGTATCCTTAATTCTGTCGAAATATGCGACAAGGGACGAGGGCTTTGAAATCGGGTCGTCCTGACGCATAGGCACAAAGTAAATATTTTTCGTGTTCATAAGTAACCCTATATTTTTTCCCGACGCCGTAAGCGCGTCGTTTGTTGAAACCGCAAGCACAAGCGGTCTCTGATTTCTCAGGTGGGCCTTTGCGGCGAGCGTTACGGGCGTATCGGTTATTCCGTTCGCAATTTTGCCGATTGTGTTTCCCGTGCAAGGCGCAATAATCAGCACGTCGAGAATTTTTTTAGGCCCTATCGGCTCAGCTGATGTAAAGGTATGGATAATGCTTTTTCCGCAGATTTCTTCAATCTCGTTTCTGAACTTTTCAGCCTTTCCGAAACGGGTATCGGTTGAATACGCCGTCGGGCTCATAATCGGGTAAACATCTATATCGCTGTCAACAAGCTTTTTTATCTCTGGCACGACCTGCGAAAAGGTGCAGAACGAGCCGCAGAGAGCAAAGCCTGCTTTTATTTTTGACATTTATTCATCTCCTTAAAGATGCACTCAGCTATCGCCCTGCCTGCTTCTTCGGGGAAAAATCTCCCCGGCAGCGACGGGGCTTTTATTACGTTTATATCAAGCTTCTTCGCACATTCAAAGTCTATTCCGAACGGCGCGGAAGCGATTTCAATAAGAGTTGTATTTTTATTTACTGCCTTTAATTCCTCTTCACCGAGAACGGGTGACGGAACGGTATTGATAACGAGTGAAGAAGCGCTTATTTTTTCTTTTAACTCGGAAAAATGAATAAAGGGATATTCATCTGTTGCGCTTTTACCCGTTACCGCCGTAACGTGCCCCCCGACGTCGGAAAACACCTTTGCAAGCGCTTTTCCGCATCTTCCGTAGCCGAGAATAAAAATTTCCCCGTTCTCAATGGGTATTTTTTCCTGCTTTGAAAGGATAAGAGTTGCTTTTGCCGTTAAAACGGCGTTTTTGTTGAGGAGTTCTTCGTCTTTATAATAATCGAAAAGCCTTATTCCCTTTCTTCTGCATTTCTCCTTGAGCGGCTCGCCTGACATTCCGCCGAAAACGACTGAATTTTCGGGAAGAATATCAAAAAGGCTTTTTTCGTCAACCTTTTTTTCTGTCAACGGAGCGTTGAGAAAACCGTTTCTCATAATCGGAACCGGAAGAATAACCGTTTCGGCTATCTCTGTTTTTTCATCGCTCCCGCCGTAAAACACGCTGTTCACAGCGAAGCCCTTTTTTTCAAAAAAAGCTTTTACATACTTAAAACGGTTATCGCCGCCGAGTATAGAAATGCAATTGTTCATATAGCCGTCCTTCCTTTCCTTACATACTATGACAGCCAACGCCCCGTTGACACAAAACTGCACTTGAAAAAAGGGAAAAACTGTGGTAGAATACACTATACACTAAAATGGAAGGAAGCGGTCTTATGCATTTACAGGAATCGGGCGAAATGTACCTTGAAACTATACTCATTCTTTCTCAGAAACAGCCCTATGTGCGTTCGCTTGACGTAGCCGAATACATGGGCTTTTCAAAGCCGAGCGTAAGCCGCGCCGTCGGTCTTTTAAGAAACGGCGGTTACCTTGATACCGACGAGGACGGTCATCTTATTCTGACCGAGCTCGGAAAAGAAATTGCCGAAAAGATTTATGAACGCCATCAGGTGCTTACCGACGTTCTTATTAAACTCGGAGTGAGCGAACCAACCGCAACTGACGACGCCTGTAAAATCGAACATGATATAAGCGACGAAACCTTTAAGGCAATAAAAAAACTTGCAAAAAAGTTAAATAAATAAAAAATAAAAGCAGAAGCTCGAAAGAACTTCTGCTTTTTGATTTTACTGTTTTTATCCTTCGTAATCGTCTTCGTTTTCCCAGTTGTGATAAACCTCCTGAACGTCGTCGTTATCCTCAAACATTTCAAGCATTTTGCCCATGTTCTTGATATCGTCCTCGTTTGAGAGAGTTGTATAAGTTCCGGGAATGTAAGCGACGTCTGCCGAAAGGATTGTGTAACCCTTTGCGGCGAGGTCATCGTTGATAGCGCCCATATCCGTAGGCTCGGTGCGAACGTCAAACACGTCGTCGTCAGCAATAAAATCAACTGCGCCCGCTTCAAGAGCGTCGGTCATAAGAGCGTCCTCGTCAACGCCCTCCTTATCAATAATAATCTGTCCCTGCTTTGTGAACATAAAGGATACGCAGCCTGTTGTACCCATATTTCCGCCGTACTTATCGAAATAGTGGCGAACGTCGGCAGCAGTACGGTTACGGTTATCGGTAAGAGTAAGAACCATTACCGCAATACCCGACGGGCCGTAGCCTTCGTAAGTAATCGCTTCGTAATTGGTAGCGTCGCCGTCGCCGGCAGCCTTTTTGATAATTCTGTCGATATTTTCGTTCGGAACGTTAGCCGCCTTTGCCTTGGCGATAATATCCTTTAACTTTGAATTACCCGCAGGGTCGGGACCGCCCTCACGGACCGCAACGGCAATTTCCCTTCCGATTTTGGTGAAAACCTTAGCTCGCTGATTATCGGTTTTCTCCTTCTTTCTTTTAATCGTACTCCATTTTGAATGTCCGGACATACAGTATATTCCCCTTTTTCAAGAAATCTTTTTAACTTAAGTATTTTAACACAGACATTCGTTTTTTGCAATAGTATTTGGCAATCAAACTATCTGACGTAACAAAGTCCCAACCGAAAACATATTGATTATTGCGGGACGTCGAGACGCCGTCCCCTACGATATTGTTTTAATTCATATCATTCCGTAGGGACGAGCATTGCTCGTCCGTTTTTAATTTGATAATCATTAAACGGGAGGGCACGGAGACCCTCCCCTACAAAATAATTGCGTTAATTATCAAGTTATATAGGGGCTTCGTTTCCACGCCCGCCCGAATATATCGGTTATTGCGGGACGGGAGACCCGTCCCCTACGGATAAACGAAAAACTGTTCGGTGACACTTAAAATGACGAAAAAACAAAAAGGGAAGTCCCGGGGGACTTCCCTTTTATTTTGTTTTAACGTCGATTATTCCTCAACGCTGTAGAGTTCCTTAAGCTTAAGAAGGTGAGCATATCTGTCGTTTGCGACTGTTTCACTCTTAGCGAAGAGCTCTTCAGCTCTTTCGGGGAATTCACGTGTAAGACGTGAATAACGAGCCTCGTTAAGAAGGAAGTCACGGTAGCTGCCTGTAGCTTCCTTGCTGTCAACGGTGAAGGGATTCTTACCTTCAGCCTTGAGAGCCGGGTTGTAGCGGAACATATTCCAGTAACCGCAGTCAACAGCCTTCTTCATCTCAGCCTGGCAGTTTGTCATACCGCCCTTGATTGAGTGCATTTCGCACGGTGCATAAGCGATAATGATTGACGGGCCGTGGTAAGCTTCAGCCTCAGTGATAGCCTTGATTGTCTGGTTGTTATCAGCGCCCATAGCAATCTGAGCAACATAGACATAACCGTAGCTCATAGCAATTTCGGCAAGGCTCTTCTTGGCTATAGACTTACCTGCAGCTGCGAACTGAGCAACCTGACCGATGTTGGAAGCCTTTGAAGCCTGGCCGCCTGTATTTGAGTAAACCTCGGTATCGAATACCATAATGTTTACATCTTCGCCGGAAGCGAGAACGTGGTCAACGCCGCCGAAGCCGATATCATAAGCCCAGCCGTCGCCGCCGAAGATCCAGATTGACTTCTTAGCGAGATATTCTTTATTTTCAAGGATGTCTTTCTTCATTTCGCAATCACAGTCAAAGCCCTCGAGAGCCTTAACAAGTTCAGCCGAAGCAGCCTTGTTAGCCTCGCCGTCGGAAAGAGTATCAAGATAAGCCTTGCAAGCGTCAAGTACGTCTGCGGAAGCCTTACCCTCCTCTGCAATAGCCTCAACCTTACCGATGAGTCTGTTGCGGATTGCGTTCTGACCAAGGTACATACCGAAGCCGTGCTCAGCGTTGTCTTCAAACAGTGAGTTAGCCCATGCGGGACCGTGGCCTTCCTTATTTACCGTATAGGGTGATGTTGCAGCAGGACCGCCCCAGATTGACGAACAACCTGTAGCATTTGAAATGTACATTCTGTCGCCGAAGAGCTGAGTGATAAGTCTTGCATAGCTTGTTTCAGCACAGCCTGCGCAGGAGCCTGAGAACTCAAGAAGAGGAGTCTTGAACTGGCTGCCGATAACTGTGTTGTTAGCAAGGTCATCCTTAACGGAAACGTTCTTAACCATGTAATCAAATGCAGGCTGCTTAGCATCCTGTGATTCACGGGAAACCATCTTAAGAGAATTTGTCGGGCAAACGCCGATACAAACGCCGCATCCCATACAGTCAAGCGGAGAAACAGCCATTGTATACATATATTCGCCCTTGCCCTTACCCTTCTTATCTACAAGAGTAGCGCACTCGGGAGCGTTCTTAGCCTCGTCTGCGTTAAGAGCGAACGGACGGATTGTAGCGTGAGGACAAACATAAGCGCACTTATTACACTGAGCGCAGGTTGAGCCGTCCCACTCGGGAACCATAACTGCTACGCCGCGCTTCTCATAAGCGGCAGCGCCCTGCTCAAATGTACCGTCAGCGTGGTCAACAAATACCGAAACGGGAAGTGAATCGCCGTCCATCTTTCCGACGGGCTTCATAATTTCGTCAACCATCTTGACAAGCTTCGGTGCGCCTTCGCTCTTTTCTTCCTTAGCGTCGTCTGTTGCTGTAGCCCAATCAGCAGGGATATCAATCTTAACATAAGCTGAAGCGCCGGCGTCGATAGCCTTTTCGTTCATCTCAACGATTTCCTTACCCTTCTTCATGAACTTCTGAGCCTTTTCCTTCATATAGCCGATTGCTTCCTCAGCAGGAAGAACCTTTGCAAGTGAGAAGAACGAGGACTGAAGAACAGTGTTTGTACGCTTGCCGAGGCCGATCTGAGCGGCGAGGTCGATAGCGTTAACTGTATAGAGCTGGATATTGTTCTTAGCGATATACTGCTTTGTTTCAGCGTTGAGCTTTTCAGCGAGTTCCTTCTCATCCCACTGACAGTTGATGAGGAATACGCCGCCGGGCTTAACGTCCTGAACCATCTTGAAGCCCTTTTCAATGTATGAGGGGTTATGGCAGGCAACAAAGTCAGCCTTGTTTATGTAGTAAGAGCTCTTAATCGGGCTGTCGCCGAAACGAAGGTGGGAGATTGTAACGCCGCCCGTCTTCTTTGAGTCGTACTGGAAATAAGCCTGAACATATTTGTCGGTATGGTCGCCGATAATCTTGATGGAGTCCTTGTTTGCGCCGACTGTACCGTCGCCGCCGAGACCCCAGAACTTGCACTCGATTGTGCCCTCTGCCGCAGTGATGGGAGCGGGAACTTCGGTGAGTGAAAGGTGTGTAACGTCATCATTGATGCCGATTGTGAACTGACGTGCGGGCTTGTCCTTCTTAAGCTCGTCATATACAGCGAAGATGCTTGAGGGCGGTGTGTCCTTTGAGCCGAGGCCGTATCTGCCGCCTGTAACAATTGCGCTTCTGCCCGTGTCGTTAAGAGCAGCGACAACGTCAAGGAAGAGAGGCTCGCCTATAGAGCCGGGCTCCTTTGTTCTGTCAAGAACCGCAATCTTCTTAACTGTTGCGGGAATTGCCTCTGAAAGCTTTTCAGCGGCGAACGGTCTGTAAAGACGAACCTTAACAAGACCTACCTTCTCGCCCTTGGCAAGAAGATAATCGATAACCTCTTCCGCAACGTCGCATACAGAACCCATAGCGATAATGATTCTGTCAGCGTCAGCGGCGCCGTAGTAGTTGAAGAGTTTATAGTCAGTACCGAGCTTAGCGTTGACCTTATCCATATAGCTTTCAACGATTGCCGGAACCTTATCGTAATATTCGTTACAAGCCTCTCTGTGCTGGAAGAAGATATCGCCGTTCTCGTGTGAACCGCGCATAACGGGTCTTTCGGGGTTGAGGGCGCGCTTGCGGAACGCGTTAACAGCGTCCATATTGCACATTTCTTTAAGGTCCTCATAATCCCAAACCTTAATCTTCTGGATTTCGTGAGAGGTACGGAAGCCGTCGAAGAAGTTGATAAAGGGAACTCTTGACTCGATTGTTGCAAGGTGAGCAACTGCGCCGAGGTCCATAACTTCCTGAACGTTGGTTTCAGCGAGCATAGCGAAGCCTGTCTGACGGCAAGCGTAAACGTCCGAATGGTCGCCGAAAATGTTAAGTGCGTGTGAAGCTACGCAACGAGCTGAAACGTGGAAAACGCTCGGAAGAAGCTCGCCTGCGATTTTGTACATGTTGGGAATCATAAGAAGAAGTCCCTGAGAAGCGGTATAAGTGGTGGTAAGAGCACCTGCCGCAAGTGAACCGTGAACGGTACCTGCTGCGCCTGCTTCCGACTGCATCTCGGCTACCTTAACGGTTGTGCCGAAGATGTTTTTCTGGCCGTTAGCGGACCACTGATCAACGTAGTCAGCCATCGGGCTTGAAGGTGTAATGGGGTAAATGCCCGCTACCTCTGTGAACGCATAGGACACATAAGCGGCGGCGTTGTTACCGTCCATTGTCTTGGACTTTCTGCTTACGACAGCCTTGTTTTCTGATGCCATAGTAAGTTTTTCCTCCTTGAAAATGTATACATTTTTAAGCATTAATTTTTGCCACATACAATAATAACAAATTTAAGTTTTTATGTAAAGTGTCATTTTAGAAAAATAATATGGAATTTTCGGCGTTTTATGGTATAAAATGTGTGTATTTTTTCCAACGATTCAACCGTACTTGACTAAAGTCATAATTAATTGTATAATACAAGGTAATTTACAAATAATGTAAATTACAACATTTCTTATTATCGAAAGGAGTTATGTCTTTTATGGACGACCCCGGACCTGCGACTATTATTTTCCAGGTACTTATTTTATTTGTTCTCATCCTTATCAACGCGTTTTTTGCCATGAGCGAAATTGCGATTATTTCGCTTAACGACGCGAAAATCGAAAAGATGGCTGAGGACGGCCACAAAAAAGCAAAAATGATTAAAAAGCTGACAAGGAATTCCTCAAATTTTTTGTCAACAATCCAGATTGGCGTTACGCTTGCGGGCTTCTTGACCTCAGCTTCGGCGGCTCAGTCGTTCGCAACCATGATTGCAGACGCGCTTTCGCCGAAATGGACCGCCCTGCCCTATAATTTCATTTTAGGACTTGCAACGGTAGTAATAACAATTCTTGTTTCGTACTTTTCGCTCGTTCTCGGCGAGCTGGTACCGAAAAAAATTGCTATGCAAAAGCCTGAAAAGGTTTCGTTCGCAGTTGCGAAAACGCTTCTCGTTTTTTCAAAAATCGTCAAGCCCTTCGTTAAAATCCTTTCGCTTTCAACCAACGGCGTAGTAAGGCTTTTCGGCCTTGACCCGAACGCGGGCGACGAGGTTGTTACGGAGGAAGAAATTCGAATGATGGTTGACGTCGGCGAGGAAAAGGGCGTTATAGAAAGCGAACAGAAGGAAATGATTAACAACATTTTCGAGTTCGACGATATTGACGTTGCGGATATTATGACGCACCGTACCGATATGGAATGTATTGAGGTTGACGAGCCGCTTCAGGCTATTCTTCCGATAGCGATTGAAAGCGGTCACTCGAGAATACCCGTCTATGACGACGACCCCGACAACATAATCGGCGTTGTTTACGTTAAGGATTTACTCCCCTATGTAGGAACGACTATCCCTAAGAGCAAAACCCTTCGCCATATTATGCGAAAGGCTATGTATATCCCCGAGTCAAAGAACTGCGGCGAGCTTTTTAATGAGATGACCGAAAAGAAAATCCAGATGGCTATCGTCATTGACGAATACGGCGGAACAGCGGGTATAGTTACTCTCGAGGACCTGCTTGAAGCGATTGTCGGCAATATTCAGGACGAATACGATAACGAGGACGAGGAAATTTCGGTCATTGACGAAACAACCTTTACAATCGACGGCATAACCGATATTGAAGAGGTCGAGGAGGAGCTTGACATAAAGCTCCCCGAGGGCGACTACGATACGCTCGGCGGCTTTATTATAAGCGAACTCGGTTTTCTTCCCGAGGACGGAGAAATGAACACCGTTGAATATAACGGAATTGAATTCACGGTTCTCAATGTTGAGGACAGAAGGATAGGAAAGGTCAAGGTTCATATTCTCCCTAAACCCGAGGGCGAAAACGAAGACGCCGAAGAGGACGAATAACACAAAAACATACCGCTTCAAAATCATTTGAGGCGGTATTTTTTCTAAGGTTTCCCCTTTATTTGTCTATTTTACATAATTTTCGGTTCGCTTTAGCGTGCTAATACGCTAATTTGCTAATTGACTAATTCGTTAAAATAGGCTATAATCGTATAAAATCTTTTGAAAGGGTTTTAAATATGACGGACGAATTATACGTTTTATCAAAAGAGGAACAGCTTAAGCTGAGACTTCGCGCCATATACGAAAGTCACGGCTTTAAAAAGGCTTCGGTTAATAAGTTCGAGCCTTATGACCTTTATGTCGATAACAAGAGCTTTCTCAACACCGACAAAATAATCTCGTTTATGGACCTTGACGGCAAACTGCTCTCCTTAAAGCCTGACGTCACGCTTTCAATTGTCAGAAAGATGCCCGACGAAAAAATTAAGGGCTTTACTAAGGTTTACTATGATGAGGACGTCGTCAGAGTCCCCTTCGGCTCAAGAGAATATAAGGAAATAAACCAGACGGGTATTGAAATTCTCGGCGAAATCGACGAATGCGCAAAGGTCGAAGCGATTTATCTCGCCCTGCGTTCGCTTAAGGAAATCGGTCAGCCGTTCGTACTTGATATTTCGCATATGGGCTTTGTTTCGTCGCTTCTTGACGAATGTTCAATTTCGCTTGAAGAGAAAAAGACGCTCAACTCCTTTATTTACAGCAGAAACACCCACGAGCTTGAAAAGGAACTGGAGAAACTTGATATTCCCGAAAAATTAAAGGAAAACATATCGGCGCTTCCGCTTCTTTACGGCCCGTTTGAAAAAACGCTTGAAAAGGCAAAAACTCTTGCCGTAGGCGAAAGCTCGCTCAACGCTTTAAAGGAGCTTGAAAGTCTTTACAATTCGCTTCGCTTCAGTCCCCTTTCGGAAAACATAAGCCTTGATTTTTCAATCGTGAACGACCTTGACTACTATAACGGAATTATTTTCCAGGGCTATATTCAGGGACTTTCAAAAATAGTTTTAAAAGGCGGAAACTACGACTTTTTAACCAAAAAGATGGGTAAGGAAAGCGGCGCTATCGGCTTTGCGGTATACACAGACGAGCTTTCAAGGCTTCTCTTTGAGAAAAAGAGCTTTGACTGCGACGTGGTTATTCTGTATGATGACTCAACCGAATTTTCAACCATTTTTGAAACCGCAAATTCACTTTTAAGCGATAATTTCTCAATTCGTATTGAAAGAGAGTTGCCCGAAAACTTCTCCGCCGCAAAGGTGCTTGATTTCAGGGAGGATAAAAATGCTTAACATCGCTTTGCCGAAGGGCAGATTAGGTAAAAAAGTTTATTCGCTCTTTGCCGAAATAGGCTATGACTGCGAGGATATTTTCGAGGACAACCGCAAGCTGATTTTTGAAAACAGCGAAGGAACGGTCAGATATTTTCTCGTAAAGCCGTCGGACGTTGCGATTTATGTTGAACGGGGCGCGGCCGATATAGGCGTTGTCGGAAAAGACATTCTTCTTGAAACCGAGCCTGACGTCTATGAGCTTCTCGACCTGAAATTGGGAAAATGCAAAATGGCGGTTGCGGCTAAAAACGGCTGGGTTGAAAACCCCGACGAGCCGCTGAGAGTTGCAACAAAATTTGTTAATATCGCTAAAACTTACTATAACTCAATCAACCGTGAAATTGACGTTATAAAGCTTCACGGCTCAATTGAATTAGCGCCTATTCTCGATATGAGCGACGTAATTGTCGATATAGTTGAAACGGGAACAACTCTTAAGGAAAACGACCTTAAGGTCTATACCGAAATTCTTCCCATAAGCGCAAGGTTTATTGCGAACAAAAACGCCTTTCGCTTCAAGAACGATATAATAATGAAAATCAACACGCAGTTAGCGGAAAAAATCGGGTGAAAAAATGGAAATTATAAGATACAAAAGCGGAATGGACGTTGACGCTCTTCTCAACAGAGGCACTACCGACAGAACAGACGTTGAAAAAACCGTTGCCGACATAATCGAAAACGTCCGTTCAAACGGCGACAGAGCGTTAAAGGAATACGCCCTGAAATTTGACGGATGCGAAATAGATAATCTTGCCGTAACGGACGAAGAGCTCAATAAAGCCTATAACGAAACGGACAAAGAGTTCATCGCCGTTCTTGAGCAGGCGGCTGAAAACATACGTCAGTTTCACTCGCTTCAGAAGCGTGAAGGCTTCACATTTAAAAAGGAAAACGGAATTATTCTCGGTCAGAAAATCATTCCGATTGAAAAGGTCGGTCTTTACGTTCCGGGCGGTACGGCAAGTTATCCGTCAAGCGTGCTTATGAACGCTATTCCCGCCGTTATCGCGGGAGTAAGCGAAATAGTTATGGTCACCCCTCCCGATAAAGAGGGCAATATCCGTTCCGATATTCTCGCCGCCGCTAAGGTTGCAGGCGTAAATAAAATAATCAAATCGGGCGGCGCCCAGTCGATTGCGGCTTTAGCTTACGGCACCGAAAGCGTACCGAAGGTCGATAAGATAGTAGGTCCGGGAAATATTTTTGTCGCAACCGCCAAAAGGCAGGTTTTCGGCAAGGTCAATATTGATATGATAGCCGGCCCGAGTGAAATTCTTGTTGTTGCGGAGCCTACGGCAAACCCGAAATACGTTGCCGCCGATTTATTAAGTCAGGCTGAACACGATAAGCTCGCCGCCGCCGTTCTTATAACTACGGACGAAGCCTTTGCGAAAAGGGTTTCGGATGAGGTTGACAGGCAGGTAAAGCTTTTGCCGAGATATGAAATCGCCTCTTCGTCAATTGAAAACTACGGAAAGGCGTTCATTGTCGACAGCCTTGACGAAGCGGTTGAGCTTGCTAACGAGGTTGCTCCCGAGCACCTTGAATTAGCGGTTGACAACCCGTTTGATTTACTTGAAAGGGTTAAGAACGCAGGCAGCATTTTCTTAGGCAAAAACGTTCCCGAAGCGCTCGGCGACTATTTCGCAGGTCCTAACCACACTCTTCCGACGGGCAAAACCGCAAGGTTTTCTTCGCCCCTTTCGGTTGACGATTATATTAAAAAATCTCAGTTCATCTATTACCCCGAAGCCGAGCTTGAAAAGGCAAAGGACAGCATAGCCTTTTTTGCCGAAAGAGAGGGACTTTCGGGTCACGCAAGAAGCGTTACTACAAGATTTGAGGAAGAATAATGAGCGTTTTTTCAACCGATATTCTTAAAAACATGGACGCATACGTCCCCGGCGAACAGCCTCAGGACAAGTCCTACATAAAGCTGAATACAAACGAGTTTCCGTTCGAGCCGAGCGATAAGGTTAAGGCTGTTGTGACAAGTGAAAAGGCGGCTGATTTAAGACTTTATTCCGACCCGACCTGCGCTGTTCTCAAAAAGGCAATCGCCGAAAACTACGGATTAAAAGCCGAAAATGTTTTTTGCGGTAACGGAAGCGACGAGGTGCTTGCGCTGTCCTTTCTTTCATTCTGTAAAAAAGAGGACACGGTTGTTTTTCCCGATATTTCCTACGGATTTTACCCCGTTTTCGCTTCGTTTTTCGGACTTGATTATAAAGAAATTCCGCTGAAAGAGGATTTTTCGATTGACGAAAACGACTATCTTTCCGATTGCGGAACGGTTTATATAGCTAACCCGAACGCGCCTACGGGTCTTACTCTTTCAACCGAACAGATTGAAAAGATACTTATAAACAACAAAAATCACATTGTTGTAATTGACGAAGCGTACTGCGATTTTTCGGACTGTACGGCAATAGGACTTATTAAAAAATATAATAATCTTCTTGTTGTACGAACTTTTTCAAAATCCTATGCGCTCGCAGGCGCAAGAATCGGTTTTGCCCTTGGCGACAGTGAAATTATCGCCGACCTTGAAAAAGCGAAATACTCGTTTAACCCGTATAATCTCAACCGTCTTTCAATAGAAATCGGCGCAGCGGCAATTTCGGACAGAGAGTATTTTGAAAAGACCGTCGCCATTATCAAAGAAAACCGACAGGCTCTGACAGACGGGTTAATAAAACTCGGCTTTACCGTCTTGCCGTCAGGATCGAATTTTGTTTTCGCAAAAAAAGACGGCGAGGACGGAGAACAGCTCTACCTTAAGCTAAAGGAAAACGGAATTCTTGTCCGTCATTTCAGTAAAGAGAGAATTAAGGATTATCTTCGGATTACAGTCGGAACAAAAGAACAAAACGACGCTCTTCTGAACGCTCTCGGGAGGATAGTAAAATGAGAACAGCCGAAATAAACAGAAAAACTAACGAAACCGATATAAAACTAAAGCTGAACCTTGACGGAAGCGGAGTTTTTACGGGTACAAGCGGCATAGGCTTTTTTGACCACATGCTGACCCTTTTTTCAAAGCACGGCAGGTTCGACCTTGAATTAGACTGCAAGGGCGACCTTGAGGTTGACTGTCACCACACTGTCGAGGATATAGGCATCTGCTTAGGTCAGGCGTTCGCCGACGCACTGGGCGACTGCGCAGGCATAACCCGTTACGGCGCTATGATTTTACCTATGGACGAAACCCTTATTCTCACAGCCGTTGACATAAGCGGAAGAAGCCTCTTGCTCTTTGACTGCGATATGCCTTCCCCACAGGTCGGCACGTTTGATACCGAATTGTGCGAGGAGTTTTTCATAGCGTTTTCAAGGAACGCGAAAATCACTCTTCATATTCATAAGCTTGTCGGCAAAAACACCCACCATATAATCGAGGGCATTTTCAAGGCTGTAGCAAGAGCTATGAAAACCGCCGTTAGCATTGACGGGAGTTTAAACGGCGAAATCCCCTCTTCAAAAGGAGTTCTCTGATGATAGCGATTATTGACTACGGCGTCGGAAACCTCTTCAGCCTTAAAAGCTCGCTTGAATTTCTCGGGCTTGAAGCGACGGTTACGAACGAAAAAGAAATGATTAATAACGCCTCTCATATAATTCTTCCGGGTGTCGGCGCTTTCGGTGACGCAAAGGAAAAGCTCGATAAAACGGGTCTGCGTTCCTTTCTCATTGAGCAGGCAAAGGGCGGAAAGCCGTTTTTAGGTATTTGTCTCGGAATGCAGCTGCTTTTTGAAAAAAGCTATGAATACGGCGTTCACGACGGACTTTCGCTCGTTCCCGGCTCGGTTGTTCCTATTCTTGACGACCTGCCCGAAGAAAAGAAAAGTCTTAATATTCCCCAGATTGGCTGGAACGCGCTTCACCTTGAAAAAGAAAGCCCGCTTTTTAAATACACTGACGAGGGCGACTGCGTTTATTTTGTTCATTCGTATTACGCAAAAACCGAAAAAGCCTATCTTTCAGCCTCGGCTGAATACGGAATAACGGTTACGGCGGCGGTTGAAAACGGAAACGTTTTCGGCACCCAGTTTCACCCCGAAAAAAGCGGCGAAGCAGGACTTCGTATGTTAAAGGCATTTTCTGAAATTTAAAGGAATAAAATTATGAAAATTTTTCCCGCAATTGACATTATAGACGGCTGCGCCGTAAGACTTATTCAGGGCGACTACGACAAAAAGACAGTTTACTCCTCTTCTCCCGTGGACGTAGCAAAGGACTTTGAAAAACAGGGCGCAGGATTTCTTCACACGGTTGACCTTGACGGCGCAAAGGACGGCAGTCTTTCGAACTTTGAAACCGTCAGGCAGATAGCGAAAAAGACCGATTTATTTATTGAAATCGGCGGCGGAATCCGTGACGAAGAGAGAATAAAAAAATATCTTGAAAACGGTGTAAGCCGTGTTATTCTCGGAACGGCGGCGCTCAACAACCCCGATTTTCTTAAAAGGGCTGTTGACAAATACAAGGAAAAAATCGCCGTCGGTATAGACGCTAAGGACGGCTTTGTGGCTGTTAACGGCTGGCTTGACGTGAGCAAAAAAAGTGGGATTGAGTTTTGCAAAGAGATTGAAAAAATCGGCGTTTCAACTGTTATTTATACCGATATTTCCCGTGACGGCGCCCAGAAAGGCACTAACCTTGAGCTGTATAAGCAATTGAAAAACGAGCTTAAAATGGATATTGTCGCTTCGGGCGGGATTACTTTTACCGACGAAATAAAAAAGCTCAGTGAAATGGGGCTTTACGGCGCAATTCTCGGCAAGGCTCTTTACACAAAGGCGATTGATTTGAAGGAAGCCATTTTACTGGCAGGTGAACAGATATGATTACAAAAAGAATAATCCCCTGCCTTGACGTGAGAAACGGCAGAGTTGTAAAGGGTCAGAATTTCGTTGACATAAAGGACGTTGAAAACCCGGTCACGCTTGCAAAATTCTATAACGAACAGGGCGCTGACGAGCTGGTTTTTTATGATATTACCGCTTCTTTTGAAGAGAGAAAGCTTTTCACGGATATTCTTACCGAGGTCGCAAAATGCGTTTTTATTCCGCTTACAGTCGGCGGAGGAATAAACACTGTCGACGATTTTGACAGAGTTCTCAAATGCGGCGCGGACAAGGTCAGCGTAAATTCGGGAGCGATAAAAAATCCCGGGCTGATAAATGAAGCGGCTAAAAAATACGGAAATCAGTGCGTTGTTCTTTCAATGGACGTAAAGCGCGTCGACGGTGCCTTTACCGTATTCGCAAAGGGCGGAAGAGAAAACACGGGGCTTGACGCTCTTGAATGGGCAAAGCTGGGCGAGGCTAACGGCGCGGGCGAAATTGTTCTTAATTCAATTGACACCGACGGCGTAAAAAACGGCTTTGACCTTGAAATGCTCAACGCAATTTGCTCGGTTGTTAATGTGCCCGTTATAGCCTCGGGCGGCGCAGGCAACAAAGAGCATTTCAAAACGCTTTTTGAAAACACAAACGCTTCCGCAGGGCTTGCTGCCTCGATTTTCCATTTCGGCGAAGTAAAAATCCCCGAGCTTAAAAAGTACCTTCAGGGCGAAAATATTGAAATGAGGATTATATAATATGTTCGATTTAAACAAACTCAAATTTGACGAAAAGGGTTTAATTCCCGCTGTCGTTCAGGATTTCTTTTCAAAAAAGGTTCTGACTGTAGCCTATATGAACAGAGAATCGCTTGAAATATCAATAAAAGAGGGCTACACCTGTTTTTATTCACGCTCAAGACAGACTCTCTGGCGCAAGGGCGAAACCAGCGGCAACACCCAGAAAATAATTACAATCAAGGCTGACTGCGACTTCGACGCGCTTGTAGTTGAGGTTATAAAGGCGGGACCCGCCTGTCATCTCGGAACCGACTCGTGCTTCTCGTCAACCGTATTTGAAAACGAAGAAATATCCGATTTTTCAATTGATATGCTCTATGAGCTTCTTGTGGGAAGAAAAGAAAATCCCAGGGAAGGCTCTTACACCTCATATCTTTTTGACAAGGGACTTGACAAAATACTTAAAAAGGTCGGCGAGGAATCAACCGAGGTTATTATCGGCGCAAAGAACTCAAAGGAAGAGGTCATTTACGAGATAAGCGACCTTTGTTATCATACGCTTGTTCTTATGGTTGAAATGGGCATTACTCCCGAGGATATTTTAAGAGAACTCGGCAGCCGTAAAATCGTTGAAAAAAAGGTAAAGCAGGAAACAATGAAATGATTAATTACCCCTATAATCTACATTCGCACACATTTTTCGGCGACGGAAAAAACACACCCGAGGAAATGGCGGCAGCGGCTTTTTCAAAGGGCTTTAAGACCTACGGCTTTTCAGAGCACAGCGTTCTGCCCTGGTATGAAAGCTGGTGCATGACGCCATACGGTCAGGACGAGTATATAAAAAAAGTCAACCGATTAAAAAAGGAATATGAGGGCAAAATGGAAATCGCCCTCGGGATTGAAATGGACTTAAATTCCGACTATACGGAAAAGCAGTTAAATCAGTTCGATTACATAATAAGTTCAGTTCACTCCGTAACCTCGCCCGACGGCAAAATCTGTTATGCGGACGCGAGTGAAAATAAAATGGTCGAAGGCATTGAAATAATGGGCGGAGCAAATATTTTCGCCGAAAAGTATTTTGAAAACGTCGTCAGGGCTTCAAGAAGGGAAAAAGCCGATATTCTCGGTCACTTTGACCTTGTATTGAAGTATAATCAAAGCGCAAAATTCATTGACGAAAATGCGAAATGGTACAGGGATTTAGCGCTTTCGGCGGCAGGCGAGGTTGCAAAATCGGGTATTATTGTCGAGGTCAACACCGGCGCAATTTCAAGAAAAGCGAGGTCAATCCCCTACCCGACTAAGGAAATTATCGGCTACATGAACGAAAAAGGCGTTCGCTTTATTCTTTCGTCCGACACCCACGCAACCGACACCCTCGACTGCTTTTTTGACGGGTCGATTGAGTTGCTTAAAAGCTGTAATGTTAAAACTCTCGTCACCTATGAAAACGGACAGTTCGGTGAAATGAAAATATAATAATTAAGAGCCTTCCCCTTGAGGGGAAGGTGGCATGCGAAAGCGTGACGGATGAGGTGTAGGCGTGAAACACCGTTAGTATCATATGTATTAAAGTTTCCCACCTCATCAGTCAACCTCACGGTTGACAGCTTCCCCTCAAGGGGAAGCCAAATAACATCCTACAAAAATTACAGTTGATTTTTCATTTTCTTTACTGTATAATATCAACCGTTGACAAATGCCGGTGTGATGGAATTGGCAGACGTGCCGGACTCAAAATCCGGTGGTGGCGACACCGTACCGGTTCGACCCCGGTCACCGGCATAAAAAAGCTCTTGCACCTTTTTGGTGTAAGAGTTTTTATTATATTGATTTGCAATAGGGGTCGAACCGATTGTCCGTGTTTTGCGGTTTTTCGAAGAAATATAAAAGGACTTAACCTTTCGGCTAAGTCCTTTTTGTTTTGTTTTTTTATTTCAACTTCTCTGCCCATTCTTTTTCACGGAAGCCGGTGAGGATTACACTGTCGGAAATAATCAGCGGGCGTTTTACCAGCATTCCGTCAGTCGAAAGCAGTTTTAACTGCCCGTCCTCACTCATTTGCGGCAGCCTGTCCTTTAACCCCATTGACTTATATAAAAGACCGCTTGTGTTAAAGAATTTCTTGAGTTCCATTCCGCTTCGGGAATACCACTCTTTAAGCTCGTCAAAGGTCGGGTTGTTTTCTTTTATATGCCTGTCCTCATATTCAATATGATTATCGTCAAGCCACTTTTTTGCTTTCTGACAGGTCGAGCATTTCGGATATTCGATAAAAAGTATTTTACTCATCCTCGTTCAACACGCTTTCTGCATTTTTCTTGGCTTCCTCGGCTTTTCGAAGGGCCTCCTCAGCTTCCCTTTTCGCCTTTTCGGCTTCTTCCCTTGCCTTTTCAATTTCACGCTGCTGCTTTTCTTCCTTTTCGCGAATTCTCTCAGCTTCTTTCTCGGCTTTTTCGGCTTCTTTTTTAGCTTTTTCGGCTTCGCGTTTTGCCTTTTCTGCGGCTTCCTTTTCAGCCTTTTCGGCGTCTTTTCTGGCTTTCTCGGCTTCCTTTTTAGCTTTTTCTTCAGCCTCTTTCTGAGCCTTCTGGGCTTCCTTAGCCTCTTTTTCCTGACGTTCAAGCTCTTCCCTAAGTGCTTTTTCAGCTTCCTTTTTTGCCTTTTCAAGCTTTTCGTTAGCCTCTTTTTCTTTACGCTCTGCCTCTTTCTGAAGCTTTTCGGCTTCCTTCTGCGCCTTTTCGGCTGCCCTTTCTGCTTCCTTGCGCTCCTTTTCACGTTCCTTGCTCAACTGATACTTAGCTTCACGTTCCTCACGCTCGGACTTGATTTCAGCCATACTCTCATCACTGAGCTTTTCGTTCTTCCAGGTGTGAATTATTTCGGGCTCTTCAAAAATCGAATCGAGTTTCTTCAAGAACGGAACAATTTCACCGAAGTCAAGCGCCCTGTGGTCAAAGGCAATACAAAGCGGCATAATCTGGCGGATTGCGATTTCCTTCTCGCCCTGCTCATTGACAACGACAACCGGTCTGTCCTGAACTGCGCCGACAGCTATTGCGCAAACCTGAGGCGGAATAATCTCAAGAATACAGGTAGCGCCCCTCTGCTCACGGTAGGTCGAGCCGATATTTGAAACGGTTATTGTACCCTGCTCGATATCACGCTTTGTAAGTCGGTCGCTTTCGGGTATTTTATAGTAAGCGCTCTTTTCCTTGCCCGAAAGGGTTTTAACCTTCTGCTTGCCTGTTTTTGATCCGATAAGACGGTAAATAGTCTGCTTGACCTTACCCTTTTTAAGCGCCGTTAGAGTATTGTCAAGCGAAACGTCAAACATAACCTCGTTGAGGTCGGTATTCGCTATCCTGCGGTTGACGTCGGCTATATAAGCAGTCATCTCGTCAAGGTTTTTGTTTTCAAAATTATGAAGATTAATTGTCATCATTTCGCCGTTGGGAAGAACCATCGGCATTGAAATATTGATATCCTCAAAGGTATGAATCTGACCCCTGACAAGCTTTTTATCGAACTCGATATGTGCGTTCATATCCGGGTCGGCCTTAAGCCCCTCAACGATTATTTTAAGCATAACCGTATTGAGCGTAATTTTCTTTTCGGGCGCAACGTCCTTGTTAAGACGTTTGTATTCAATCATAAACTCGGTCACGTCAGGCTCGTAGTTATAAGTAACGTGGGGAATATTCGCCCACGATTCCGTAGTCATATTTGCAACGATTTTTCTTTGAATTCCGAAATGTGTTGTCTTGATTTTCTTCAGTTTTTCACCCTTTGCCATTGAATTGCCTCCTTATTCTGAATCCACATACTATTATAATACGATTAAACGAATTATTAAACCAAATTATAATTTTTTAACAGAAAATTTACATATTTGAAATATCGGTTGAACTGGATGGCGAAAAGTGATAAAATAGGATTTTGTAAGAATACTTTTTGAGGGATTAAAATGAAGGTTTTTGTCATTTTCGGCTCTCCGCGCAGAAGCGGAAATACGAAAAGACTGCTGAACGGCTTTGTCAGCGGTCTTGACAGAAGCGCCGAAATTGAAACAGTCAGCGTTTTTGACCTCGCTCCCGCAGCCTGCGACGACTGCGGCTACTGTAAGGGAACCGACGCCTGCCGTAAAAAAGACCTTGAGGATTTTTTCAAAAAGTTCGGCGAAGCGGACGTTATCGTTTTCGCTACGCCCGTCTATAATCTCGGTCTTCCCGCCCCCGTTAAAGCGCTTTTTGACCGCTTTCAGAGGTTCTATAACGCCCGTCACGAGAGGAATGTTCTCTATTCCTTCAGAAAAGAGCGTAAAGGCATATTACTTGTCACAGGTGGGTATGACAGCCGTGTCGGGTACGATATAATCCGAAAGCAGTGCTCTTATGCCTGTAACCTGTTGAATATCAAGCCTTTTGCCGATATTTTCATACCCGGAACGGATGAGCATCCCGTAGGCAGTTTGGACTTGTGTAAAGCTCAATACCTTGCCAGAGAATTATCAAAGGAGTACGCCAAAAATGATAACTGAAGTAAACATAATGAATATTGCCGATGAGGTTTTACACTGTGAAAACAGAGTTCTTGTATATTTCAGCTCGGCGGCGTTTCCCCTTTGTAAAATCGAGGATGAGGAAATAAAGAAGTTTGACGAAAAAGGGCTTATAAAATGCGTAAATATTATTTCGGATAAAAGCCCTGACCTTTCAATGCTCTACGCTGTTATGAGCGCACCGACAATTATTCTGTTTGAAAACGGCAAGGAGATAAAAAGAACATCAAATGTTCTTAAGGCGGAGGAAATTGAGGAATTTATAAAATAATTCAAAAAACTATTGCTTTTTTATTATATATATGGTATTATATGCGACGGTAAGTATAGGTATTGACTTTTGAGAGTGGGGCGACCCGCTCTCAAAACTTTATTGGAGGAAAATATGGCAGAGAAGAAAAACACTGTCGCTCTTGTCTGGGATATCGCCGAGCCTCTGGCAAAGGACCTCGGTCTTGAGCTTTGGGATGTCCGTTTTCAGAAAGAGGGTGCAAACTGGTTTTTGCGTATCTTTATTGACAAGGAAGGCGGCATAAACATTGACGACTGCGTCAATATGAGCCACGCAATCGACGGCCCGCTTGACGAATTAGACCCGATTGAGCAAAGCTATTCGCTTCAGGTTTCGTCCCCCGGCATTGAGCGTGAGCTGGTAAGAGATTTTCACTTTGAAAAATACCTCGGCGAAAAAGTAATGGTCAGGTTTATTCACGCCTTTGAGGGAAAACGCGACTACAAGGGTACTCTTCGGGAATATGACAACGGAAACGTTACCGTTGAGCTTGACGACGGAAGAGGGCTCAGTTTTAATAAAAAAGAAGCGTCATACGTTAAATTAGACGATTTTGGAGGGTTCAACGAAAATGAGTAAGCAGAACAAAGAATTTTTTGAAGCTGTCAATATGATGGAAAAGGAAAGAGGCATCCCCGCCGAGTTCCTTTTTGACAGAATTAAAACCGCTATTGTAACACAGGTTAAAAAGCTCAACGAATGTGAAGAGGAAAACGTAGGTTGCGAAATCAACCCCGACAAGTACCTTATGAGAATTTATCTTAAAAAGGAAGTTGTTGAAACAGTTGAAAGACCGACTATCGAGTTAACCGTTGAGCAGGCTCAGGAAATTAAAAAGAACGCCAAGGTCGGCGATATTATCGAGGTTGACCTTGACCCGAAGGAATTCGGAAGAATTACGGCTCAGTCGACTAAGCACGCTATCCGTTCGGGACTCCGTGACGCCGAAAAGGGTATTATGCTCAAGGAGTTCCAGTCCAAGCAGCAGGAAATAGTAAACGCAAAGGTTGTCAGAGTTGACCCCGTTACGGGCAACGCTACGGTTGAAATCGGCAAGAGCGAAGCGATTCTTCCCAAGAACGAGCAGGTTGAGGGCGAAATTCTTCACGAGGGCGACACGGTTAAGGTTTATATCATTGAAGCAAGAGTTACCGACAAGGGACCCAAGGCTATGATTTCAAGACGTCACCCGAACCTTATCAGAAGGCTCTTTGAAGAAGAGGTTCCCGAAATCTTTGACGGCACAGTCACTATTGAGGCGGTTTCCCGTGAGGCGGGCGCAAGAACAAAGATGGCTGTTTTCTCAAAGGACGAGGACATTGACCCCGTAGGCGCCTGCATAGGTTCAAGAGGACAGAGAGTTGAAAAGATTGTCGAGCTTCTCGGCGGCGAGAAAATCGACATTGTAAAATACAGCGAGGACCCGACAGAATTTGTTGCGGCGGCTTTGGCGCCCGCAAACGTTCTCAAGGTTGAAATCGTTAACGAACAGGAAAAATCATGTCAGGTAACAGTTCCCGACAACCAGCTTTCACTCGCCATAGGAAATAAGGGTCAGAACGCCCGCCTTGCGGCAAGACTTACAGGCTGGAAAATAGACATTAAGCCCGAAAGCGGCTTCTACGAGGGCTGATTAAAAAGCAAATTCCGAAAGAAGGGAGAGGTAGAAATGGCTGAAAAGAAAATCCCTATGAGAAAATGCCTTGGCTGCGGCGAAAATAAGCCGAAAAAGGAATTAATCAGGGTAGTTAAAAATAACCAGGGCGAAATTTCGCTTGACCTTACGGGTAAAAAGAACGGCAGAGGCGCTTATATCTGTCACAGTAAGGACTGCTTCGTGAAGGCGAGAAAGGCGAAACGCTTTGAAAGGGCTTTTTCGTCACCTATCCCCGAAGATGTACTCGACATTTTGGAGCGTGAGCTGGAAAATGAATAACGACAATTTTTCAGGACTGCTCGGTCTTTGCAGAAAAGCGGGTAAAATGAGCGTCGGTCACGACGAGAGCAAATTAAGCGTCAGAAACAAAAAAGCTTCGCTTTGTATTCTCGCTTCGGACTCGTCCGAAAGGCTTAAAAAAGAATTCGGCTCGCTCTGCAGGGAAAACGGAGTAACAGTTATTTCAGTTCCCTATACAATAGAACAGTTCGCTTTTATAATCGGCTTAAAGGCAGGGGTCATCACCGTAAACGACGAGGGCTTCGCCAAAAAGCTAATGACATATCGGGAGGTTAATATATGACTAAAAAATATAAAATTCACGAGCTTGCAAAGGATTTTAATATCCAGAGCAAACAGATTATAGAAATGCTCACTCCCCTTTTCGAGGGTGAGAAGAAATACCAGACGGCTCTTGAAGAGAGAGAGCTTGACGCGGTATTTGATATTCTTACAAAGCAGAACGCGCCCGCAAGCCTTGACGCTTATTTCGCTATGGCGAAAAAGCCCGAGGAATACGAGGCAAAGCCTGCTAAGAAAGAAAAGGACGAAGCGAATCCGAAAAAGGCTGAGGACAAAAAGGCTTCCGACGAAAAGAAGCCTGCTGCCCAGAAAAGCTCAGCGCCCTCCGCTGCCGCGGCTCAGAAGAAAAAGGAAAAGGCTGACAAGCCCCTTCAGGCCCGTACAAAGGGTGAAAGAAAAACTATCGACACAAGAGACGCAGGAAATATCAACATTGATAAATACAACGAAAAGTATGACGATATCGCTTCGGCTAACACAAGGAACGACAACTATGTCGGAAAGCAGAAGCTTAAGCAGAAAAGTCAGCAGTACCGCAAGCAGGGCGGCGTAAAGCGTAAAAAGGAAACAGAGGCAGAACGCCTTAAGAGAATCGCCGAGGAAAGAGCGAAGAGAACAATCGAAATCACCGTTCCCGAGGAAATTACGGTCGGCGACCTTGCCCTTCTTCTTAAAATGACAGCCGCTGAGGTAATTAAAAAGTTATTCTCACTCGGCGTTATGGCTAACGTAAACGAGGTTATTGACTACGACACCGCCGAAATCGTTGCGACAGAGCTTGGCGCAAAGGTTAAAAAGGAAGTTGTTGTCACAATCGAAGAGAGAATTATGGATATCACCGAGGACGACGAAAAGGATTTGATTCCCAGAGACCCCGTCGTTGTTGTTATGGGTCACGTTGACCACGGTAAAACCTCAATTCTTGACGCTATAAGAAACACCTCCGTCACCTCAACCGAGGCGGGCGGTATCACCCAGCACATAGGCGCTTACAGAACGTCAATTGACGGTCAGAATATCACCTTCCTTGATACCCCCGGTCACGCCGCATTTACTTCAATGCGTGCGCGCGGCGCTAAGGCTACGGATATAGCTATTCTCGTTGTTGCGGCTGATGACGGCATTATGCCCCAGACAGTTGAAGCTATTAACCACGCTAAAGCGGCTGACGTTTCTATCGTCGTTGCAATAAACAAGATGGATAAAGAGGGCGCTAACCCCGACAGAGTTATGCAGCAGCTCACCGAATATGAAATCGTTCCCGAAATCTGGGGCGGCGACACAATCTGCGTTCCCGTTTCGGCTAAGACGAGAGAGGGACTTGACAAGCTTCTCGAAAGCGTTCTTCTCGTTGCCGAGCTTAAGGAATTAAAGGCTAACCCGAACAGAGCCGCAAGAGGTATCGTTATCGAGGCGCGTCTTGATAAGGGCAGAGGCCCCGTTGCAACTCTTCTTGTTCAGAACGGTACTCTTAAGTCAGGCGACATTATCGTTGCAGGCACGGCTGTCGGTCGTGTAAGAGTTATGACAAACGACAAGGGCAAGTCCATTAAGGAAGCGGGTCCGTCAGTTCCCGTTGAAATCACCGGTCTTGCCGAGGTACCCCAGTCAGGCGATATTTTCGACGCAGTTTCGGATGAAAAGCTCGCCCGTGAACTCGTTGAACAGAGAAAGCAGAAGGAAAAGGAAGAGCAGTTCAAGCAGTTCCAGAAGGTTACTCTTGACAACCTCTTCGACTCGATTAACGAAGGCGAGGTTAAAGACCTTAACATCATCGTCAAGGCTGACGTTCAGGGCTCGGTTGAAGCTGTTAAGCAGAGCCTTGAAAAGCTTTCAAACGACGAGGTAAGAGTCAGGGTTATTCACGGCGGCGTAGGCGCTGTAAGCGAAAGCGACGTTATGCTCGCTAACGCTTCAAACGCTATTATCGTCGGCTTTAACGTACGTCCCGACAGCGTTGCTTCTACTCTTGCCGAGCGTGACGGAATTGATATGCGTATGTACCGCATTATCTACGACTGCATTGAAGAAATCGAAGCGGCTATCAAGGGTATGCTCGCCCCGAAATTCAGAGAAAATCTTCTCGGCAAGGCTGAGGTCAGAAACGTATTCAAGCTTTCAAGTGCAGGAACTATCGCAGGCAGCTATGTTCTCGACGGCAAGGTTACAAGGAACTCGAAAATCCGCGTAGTCCGTGACGGTATCGTTATCACCGAGGACGAAATTGCTTCGCTCAAGCGCTTTAAGGATGACGTTAAGGAAGTTGCCACAGGCTACGAATGCGGTATCGGTCTTCAGAAATTCAACGACATAAAAGAGGGCGACATTCTTGAAGCCTTTATTATGGAGGAATACCGCGACTGATTTATTCAGGAGGTAAAAAATGGCAGGCTACAGAGCAGACAGAATGTCTGAGGATATAAAAAGAGAAATCGCTTCTATTGTCCGTGAGCTCAAGGACCCGAGAGTCAGCGGCAAAATGCTCACGGTCGTTCACGTTGACGTTACCCACGATTTATCGTACGCCAAGGTCTACGTGAGCGCTCTTGACGGGCTTGAGTCGGCTAAGGAAGCGGTTAAGGGACTTTCGGCGGCAACAGGTCTTATAAGACGTGAGGTCACTAACAGGCTTCATCTTCGCGTTGCCCCCGAAATCAAATTCATAGCCGACGACTCGGTTGAGCACAGCTTTGAAATATTCAAAAAATTGGAAAAGAGTAACAGAAATGACGATTGATGTCAAAAAGGCGGCTGAGCTTTTAAAGGAAAACGACAATATTATTCTCATCTCCCACCAGCATCCCGACGGCGACACGTTAGGGTGCGCCTTTGCGCTGTTTTACGCTTTGAAAAAGCTCAACAAAAAGGTGCATTTTGAGTGTCAGAACGAGATTCCCAAAAAGTTTCGCTTTCTTTGCAACGGGCTTGTAAACGACGAATTTGAAAACGGATTTGTCGTATCGGTTGACGTTGCGGACAGAAAGCTTCTCGGCGAGGATATTGATAAAAAGTACGGCGAAAAAATCGACCTTGCTATTGACCACCATCTGTCGCACAGGTCTTTTTCTCCTTTCCTTCTTCTTGAGGAAAGAGCCGCCGCCTGCGAAATCGTTTTCTCGGTCATAGAACAGCTCGGCGTTGAAATTGACAGAAAAATCGCTAACTGCCTTTATGTCGGAATTTCTACCGACACGGGCTGTTTCAGATACACCAACACAACCGCCCACACTCACCTTTGCGCCGCAAAGCTTATTGAACTGGGCGCTGAAAACGGAAAAATAAACACTCTTTTGTTTGAAACCAAAACAAAAACATACGCCGCGCTTGAAAAGCTTGCGCTTTCAAATCTTGAACTGTATTTCGACGGAAAATGCGCCCTTATGAGCGTTACGAAGGAAATGTTCAGGGAAAGCGGCTCGGACGAGACGGAGTGCGACGGAATTTCAGCACTCCCCCGTCAGATTGAGGGCGTACTCGCAGGCGTTACAATAAGAGAAAAAGGCGAGAATGAATATAAGGTGTCGGTTCGCACAAACGACCCGATTGACGCCTGTGAAATCTGTTCCAAGCTCGGCGGAGGCGGTCATATCCGCGCTTCGGGCTGTACTGTTTACGGAACGCTTGAAGAAGCTAAAAAAATCATTCTCGACACAGTTAAGGAAAGTTTATGACAGGTTTTATTTGTCTTAATAAACAACAGGATATTACGTCCTTCTGGGCGGTAAGGCAGACGTTAAAGCTTTTAGGCGAAAAGAAGGGCGGTCATACGGGGACTCTTGACCCGTTTGCGACGGGCGTGCTTCCCATAGCTCTCGGACGGGCGACAAGGTTTATTGAACTTCTGCCCTCGAGCAGAAAGGCATACGTTGCGAAGCTTCAACTCGGTATAATTACCGATACGCTTGACATTACGGGCGAGGTTATTTCAAAGGCTCCCGTTCACGCAAGCGCCTTTGAAATTGAACAGCTTCTCGACGACTATCTCGGAACTATCAATCAGGTTCCGCCTATGTATTCGGCTATCCGTAAGGACGGCGTAAGGCTTTATGACCTTGCGAGAAAAGGCGAAATTGTTGAGCGTGAAGAACGTCAGGTCAATATTTACAGGCTTGATTTTCTCGGCTTTGAAGACGACACGGTTGAAATCTATGTCGAATGCTCGGCGGGAACATATATCCGTTCGCTCGCTGACGATATAGGCGCCGATTTAGGCTGCGGGGCAGTTTTAAGCGAGCTTTGCAGAACAAGGTCAAACGGTTTTTCAATCGACAAAAGCACAACGCTTGAGCAAATGCGTCAGATGACCCCGGAGGAACTGAACGGGCTTGTTATCCCTCTTGACGAGGCTCTAAAAAAATATGAAAAGGTAACTGTTTCCGAGGCTCAGGCTTTTCGCTTTAAAAACGGCGGAGCGCTTCTCAGAAACAGACTTGACTGTTCCGACGAAATCGGGCTTTACAGGGTTTATTCCCCTGATAACAGGTTTCTCGGCGTAGGCGAAATCACTGAAGAAAGCGACGAAATGACGGTAAAGAGGGTGCTTCCCGATGAATAAGACATCAGTTGCCCTCGGCACCTTTGACGGACTTCACAAGGGTCATATCAAGGTCATTGAAAACGCAATAAAAGCCGCCGAAAATAATTCGCTGACCCCTACGGTTTTACTTTTTAACGTTCATCCCCTCTCGGTGATAACGGGTAAAACTCCGCCAAAGCTTATTCCGGACGAACAAAGAGAAGAAATCATAAGGTCTCTCGGCGCAGAAATAAGAATAATTGATTTTGAAAAAGTATATACATACTCGAAAAATGAATTTTTTTATGATATACTGATTAATGAGATGAACGTCGGCGCAATAAGCTGCGGCGAGAACTACCGTTTCGGAGTTAACGCGGAGGGCGACGTCGGTTTTCTTAAGACAGAATGTGAAAAGAACGGCGTTTCGCTTCTGATTTCCCCTATTGTTTCCGAAAACGGCGAGGCGGTTTCTTCAACTAAAATCCGTTCTCTTATAAAAAACGGTGAAATCGAAAAAGCGAACGAAATGCTCGGAAGGTTATTCTCATATTCCTCCGAGGTGCTTGACGGAAAGCATCTCGGTAGAAAGCTCGGTATTCCGACTATAAATCAGGCTGTCGGAAACGGGCTGGTAATTCCTAAAAAAGGCGTTTACGCTTCGTTTACAACGGTTGACGGCAAAAGATTCAAGTCAATTACTAATATCGGTCTTCGCCCGACTGTTGAAAACACGCCGAAGGTCAACAGCGAAACTCATATACTTGACTTTAACGGCAATTTATACGGCAAAAATCCTACGGTCGAGCTTGTTTCCTTTATGCGTGACGAGAAGAAATTTGAGTCCGTTTCACAGTTAAGGGAACAAATCGAAAGGGATATTGATAAAAGAAAAAATATTTAAGAAAGCGAGTACCATATTATGTGGGAATTAAAGAAATTCTACTATCGTGCTTATCAGAAGGTATTATATGTCTTCACTCTGTTTATGAACTGGGACGCGCCTGAAACCATAAGCGGCGCAGGCAGCGTTAAAAAGCTTCCCTCTTTTATCAAGGGCAAGGGCGTAAACAACGTTCTTGTAGTTACCGATAAGGGACTTATGGGGCTTCATCTTCTTGACGGTCTTTTTGAAGAGCTTGATAAATTAGGCATTAAATACACCGTTTATGACGGCGTTCAGCCCAACCCCACCTTTGACAATATCGAGGAAGCCAGAAAGCTTTATCTCGACAACGGCTGCGAGGGCTTTATTGCATTCGGCGGCGGCTCGCCCATGGACTGCGCAAAGGCTGCGGCGGCAAGAATAGTAAGACCCAATAAGTCGCTTGAAAAAATGCGCGGCACTCTTAAGGTAATGAAAAAGCTTCCCCCGTTCTTCGCAGTTCCCACAACAGCCGGAACAGGCAGTGAAACAACAGTTGCGGCTGTTGTTTCCAACCCCAAAACACACGAGAAATACGCTATCAACGACCCCGTTCTCCGTCCGAAGTATGCGGTTCTTGACCCCGAGCTTACGGTAGGTCTTCCTCCTCATATCACCTCGACAACAGGTCTTGACGCTCTGACCCACGCCGTTGAAGCATATATCGGCAAGTCAAACGTAAAATCGACAAGAGAATACTCCGAAAAGGCTACAAAGCTTATCTTTGAAAATCTTGAAACCGCCTATAACGACGGTAAAAATATCGAAGCGAGAAAGAATATGCTTGAAGCTTCGTTCTATGCGGGAATGGCGTTTACAAGAGCCTATGTCGGCTACGTTCACGCTATTGCTCACAACCTCGGCGGTATGTACGGTGTGCCTCACGGTCTTGCTAACGCAGTTATTCTTCCCTTTATGCTCGAGCAGTTCGGCGACAGCGTTTACGATTCGCTTTCAAAGCTCGCTGATATTGTCGGTATTCAGGGCGCAACCAACGAAGAAAAGGCGAAGGGCTTTATCGCCGCTATTTACGGGTTGAACGAGAGAATGAACATCCCGAAGGGCTTTACTCAGATTAAGGACGAGGATATCGACACCATAGTTGAAAGAGCTATGAAGGAAGCTCATCCGCTTTATCCCGTTCCGAGAATTTTTGATAAAGCAAAGCTTACCGAAATTGTTAAAGCACTTCAGATTAAGGAATAATTATTATGGAAAACGAAAACAAGCAAATAGTTCTGAGCGCAATTCAGCCGACAGGCACGCCTACCTTGGGCAACTATCTCGGCGCTCTTCGCAACTGGAAAAATATGGCGGCGGATTTCGACTGCCTATACGCCGTTGCGGATTTGCACTCAATTACAGTTCGTACGGAACCGAAACTTCTCCGTCAGAGAACGCTCGATATGTACGCTATACTTATCGCTCTCGGACTTGACCCCGAAAAGAACACTGTTTTTGTTCAGAGTCACGTTCCCCAGCACGCCCAGCTCGGCTGGATTTTAAACTGCTACACCCAGTTCGGCGAGGCGGCAAGAATGACTCAGTTCAAGGACAAGAGCGAAAAGCACCCCGACAACATAAACGTCGGCTTATTCGACTACCCCGTGCTTATGGCGGCGGATATCCTTGTTTATCAGTCAAACTTCGTTCCCGTCGGCGACGACCAGAAACAGCATCTTGAATTAGCAAGGGATATCGCAACCCGTTTCAACGGCATTTACGGCGACGTTCTTACGGTTCCCGAGCCGTTTATCGCAAAGACGGGAGCAAAGATAATGTCGCTTCAGGAACCGACAAAGAAAATGAGCAAATCAGACCTCAACACAAAATCGTTCATCTCGATTCTTGAGGACGATAACGCAATCGCAAAGAAAATAAAATCCGCCGTTACCGACAGCGAAGCGAAGGTACGCTTTGCAGAGGGCAAGGACGGAGTAAACAATCTTATGGGCATTTATTCGTGCTGTACGGGTAAGAGCTTTGACGAGATTGAAAAGGAATTTGACGGCAAGGGCTACGGCGATTTCAAATCGGCTGTTGCCGAGGCGGTTGTTGAGGAGTTAAGACCTCTCAAGGAGGAATACGCAAGGCTCATTAACGACAAGGCTTATCTTAACGAGTGTATGAAGGCGGGCGCCGAAAAAGCGTCATACAGAGCCGAAAGGACGCTTCGCAAGGTAATGAAAAAAGTCGGATTTTATCAGGTATAACAGTATTTTAAAAAAAAGACAGGTTCTTTCAGAACCTGTCTTTTTTCATTTCCCTTAATATTTCAAGATAGTATTTATCAATTTCAAAAACGTCAAAATCAATTTCTCTCATATTCACACCTATATATGCTTTCAAAAATTGCCCGTTTCCGACAATAATAAGATAATAATCATTATTACCGTCTTCGTGTCTTCTGACATAGTAAGTTGAGCATTTATAACCGTCATCAGTTTCATACGTATCCCAATTTAGTTTATTAAAATACGAAAGCTGTTTTTTCATTTCACGCTTTGCCATAGATTTAAACATTCCCTGCAACAGTTTTACATTATCACAGTATGTCACATCAATATCAAGATACAAATCCTTTGGGGTACTGCCCTCTGACAATGCCATTTCCATTTCGAACGCTTCATCAAAGATGTATACATCTTTCAACAAAACAGCTGAAAAGCAACCATCATCCGAACGTGAGTCAAGCTCGCGATAGTCTTTTAAATAAACTGTACTTTCATCCTCGGGCATTCCTGTAAAGGCATCTGCAGAAATCGAAGCTTGTAGTTTTTTCGTTTTTAAATCAGCTTCACGGGTTTTAGATTGTACAGCAGAATAACCAAAACTGAATATGAAAATAAATGCCATAACTACTCTGAGTATTCTTGAGGCAAGCATTACCATTCCGCCCTTTTCCGATACTTCGAGAATAAAGGCAACCGTATCAAGAATAAGCGGTACAATATAAAAAGCAGAAAACATTAAAAAAAGTGCCACACTGCTTTTCGTCATCCCCCAGACCATAATAATCCAGAGACCGAGGATTCCCAGCGCCCTTAAAACAAGCTTTATATCGCTCCATACTGTTACCGCCTTGCCGTCGCTGATGGCGGGCATTTTTTCAATGGTCGGATTTGAAAGCATTTCACAAAGCTCATCAAGATTACTCGGGTTATTCTCAAGAGCTTTTTTCATAGCGGAAATATTATTGCTTTTTTCTTCTATGCTTTCAGTTGATTCTTCAATGTTTCTTTCAAGAACGTCTGAAATATTGATTTGCTCCTTTTTGAGAAGTTTAATGTCCTTTATTGTGAAATCATATTTTCTCAAAAGTGCGATTTGTTTTAACTGCCTGACATCATTTTCCGTGTAATCATAGCTTTTTCTTCCCTTGTAGTCTTCCGAACGCTTTTCGGGTACGAAAACGCCGTCATCAATGTAATAATAAATAGTTCTTTCGGAAATACCCGTAAGAGCGGACAGTTCTTTCATTTTCACGGAAAATCACCTCGTTTCAGCCTTATTATATTCTCTACAGTAGGTGTAGAGTCAAGCATTTTTTATAAAAATCGGCGGGAGCAAGCCCCCGCCCTACGATTTTGGCTTCCCCTTGAGGGGTGACTCCCCACAGTGTGGGGAGATGTCACGCAGTAACAGATGGGACGGGACTGTCAGTCGCTGTCACCGTAAGGTGACTGATGAGGTGGAAAATCTGAACATTTATCATTAACGGCGTTACACGCCTACACCTCATCCGTCTCGCCTTCGGCAATCCACCTTCCCCTCAAGGGGAAGGCATTTTTTATCCTCTTGAGAAAAGATAGTTTATCTTTTTGAAATATTCCGAATCAATCTGGTCAATTGCTTCGTTAGTCGTTCTGAAAAGCCAGTTGCCCTCGGCTTTACCCGGAGTGTTCATTCTTGCGTCGGCTCCGTAACCGCTCATATCCTGATAGGAAATAATCGCATAAGCCGAGCTTGAACGCCATACCGCCTCGATAATGCTTCGGCAGGATTCGCTCTTCTGACCTCCCTCGCCCCAATTGCCGTTCTTGAATCGGCAATAATCGAGCGCAAAGGCGCGTTCTGTTTCGTTAGCCTCCCAAAGCCAGCCGAGAATAGTGTTATTATCGTGAGTTCCGACGTATGCGACGGAATTGACGGGATAGTTATGGGGAAGATGAAGGCTGTTGGAACCCGGCGCAAAGCCGAACTGAATAACCTTCATTCCCGGGAAGCCGCTGTCCTCAAGAAGCTTAACAACGTCCTCGCCGAATACTCCTAAGTCCTCGGCAAGTATCGGAATATCTCCGAGCTCCTTTTTAACCCTGTCGAAAAGCTTCATCTTCGGGCCGTCAAGCCACTCGCCGACCATAGCGGTTTCACTGCCGTACGGAACAGCCCAGTAAGAAGCAAACGCTCTGAAATGGTCAATTCTGACCATATCGTATATTTCGGTTGCGTGCTTAAGACGTCTTATCCACCAGGAATAGCCGTCCTTTTCCATCTCTTTCCAGTCATAGAGCGGGTTGCCCCAGAGCTGACCCGTCTTTGAAAAATAGTCGGGCGGAACTCCCGCAACCTTTTTCGGCACGAAGGTCTTTTCGTCAATTTCAAAAAGCTCCGTATTTGCCCAGACGTCAGCGCTGTCCATCGAAACATAAATCGGCATATCTCCGAGTATTTCAACGCCGACAGCGTTTATTTCTTCCTTCGTCTGTTTCCACTGCTTATAGAAAACGAACTGAACAAACTGCCAGAATAACTGCTCGTCACTGAATTCGGCTTTTCTTGTCTGCGCCTTCTTATAATCAAAAAGTCCGTCAGTCCATTCCCACCAGGGCTTACCGTCCTGTGAGGCTCTGACCGCCATAAAAAGCGAATATTCTTCAAGCCATTTATTCTCGCTGTTAAACTTTTCAACCTGCGCCTTAAGCCCGTTATCAATTTTTGAATAAGCCGAGCGAAGCACCCTCATCCTTGAATGATAGGCGAATTCGTAGTCGGCGGTATAAGGCGAGCCGTAATAGTATTCCTTCTGAACCTCTTCGTGGGTAATAAGCCCCATTTCTTCAAGCCCGTTAGGGTTTATGAGCATAAAATTACCCGCAAAGGCGCTTTCCGAAGCATAGGGTGAAGCAAATCTGTCAGGCGGGTTAAGCGGCAGCACCTGCCAGATTGAAAAGCCCATTGATTTTATTTTTTCGGCGAACTTTTTTGCGCTTGTTCCCATAACTCCGATACCGAACGGTGACGGCAAACTGGTAATATGCATAAGCACGCCGCTTTTGCGCGTTTTTATCATAATCAGTCAAGAATAATTCCGTATGTGCCGGGAGCCGCCATAACAGCGTTTGATTCGTCGGTATCAATATGCATGGCAAGAGAGAATTTCTCGCTTACTCTTACAACGACGTCGCCGAAAACAAGCGAACGCTCTGCGGAGTCAATCTTAACAGAAACAACCTGCTTGTCTGAAAGGCCGTAAGCTTCTGCATCGGCGGGAGTCATATGAATATGTCTTTTAGCTATAATAACGCCCTCGCTGATTTCAACCTCACCCTTGGGGCCGACAAGCTTACATGCGCCCGAGCCTGCAATGTCGCCGCTCTCTCTTACGGGAGCCTTAACGCCGATTGAACGCGCGTCGGATGCCGAAAGCTCAACCTGGTCGTTGGGTCTTATCGGACCGAGAATTGAAACTGCCGGGAAGCTGCCCTTTTCACCGATGACCTGGATTCTTTCTTCACAGGCGAACTGACCGGGCTGTGACAAATCCTTTTTCTTTGTAAGCTCGTAGCCCTCGCCGAAGAGAATGTCGAGTGTTTCGCGGCAAACGTGAACGTGTCTTGCCGATGTTTCAAGTAATACTTTCTTTTCCATTTTTATATACCTCTTTTTAAAAAATAATAAACAAATTATCGGCTCCCCTGCGCAAGGGGAGCTGTCTGCCATACGGCAGGCTGAGGGGTTTTCAATATTGCTTGCAATCCCTCCGTCACGCTTTTGCGTGACACATCCCTTTACACAAGGGAGGCATTATGTATTCAAAGTTCAGCTCTTGCCGCCTTGATGTTTGCGACGAACTGTTTAGCGGTTTCGGTAATCTTTTTGAAGTCACCGGTCTTCGCGCCTGCGGTCAATGCTCCGCCTGCGCCGACAGCTACCGCGCCCGCCTTAATCCACTCGCCGACATTATCAACGTTAACGCCGCCCGTGGGCATCATTTTAGCGTACGGAATCGGTCCCTTGATTGCCTTAATAATCTTCGGGCCGAAAAGCTCGCCCGGAAATACCTTTAAAATATCGGCGCCGTTTTCCATAGCGATAAGTCCCTCGCGGACGGACATAATACCGGGCATCATGGCAACTCTGTAACGGTTGCACATTTTTAAAGTATCAATATCAAGCGCAGGGCTGACAATATATTCAGCGCCCGAAAGCATAGCTATTCTCGCCGTGGTTGCGTCAAGAACCGTGCCTGCGCCGAGGATAATCTCGTCGGAAGTATAGCGCTTTGCAAGCTCTTCAATGACCTTGTCTGCGTGGGGAACGGTGAAGGTCAGCTCAATAGCCGCTACTCCGCCCTCAATACAGGCGTCTGTAATACGTATAGCCGTATCTGTGTCTTCAGCGCGAACTACGGCAACAATGCCTGCGTCCTGAATTCTTGTAAGTATTCTTTCCTTATCCATTGTTTTCCTCCGTTATCTCTGTACTCTTGCGCCGGCGCCGTTAATAATGTTTTCAACCTCTTTGAGCGAAGCCATTGACGTGTCGCCGGGCGTAGTCATGGCGAGCGCGCCGTGAGCGACGCCGTAATTAACGGCTTTCTGCGGGTCGCCCGTGGTCATAAGGCCGTAAATAAGACCCGAGGCGAAGCTGTCGCCGCCGCCGACTCTGTCCATAATTTCAAGTCCCTTTAATTCAAGTCCGTTATAGACCCTTCCGTCTGCGAAGCAGATAGCCGACCAGTCGTTGACAGTTGCAGTTTTAACCGTGCGAAGAGTAGTGGCGATTACCTTAAAGTTCGGGTAAGCCTTAACGACCTCGCCGAGCATTTTATAATAACCCTCAATATTGAGCGACTTTAAGTTTTCGTCATTACCCTCAACCTCAAAGCCGAGGCAGGCTGTGAAATCCTCTTCGTTACCTATCATAACGTCAATATACTTTGCGATTTCACGGTTTACCTGCTGAGCCTTTTCCTTTCCGCCGATACCTTTCCAGAGCGACGGGCGGTAGTTAAGGTCATAGGAAACAACCGTTCCGTATTTTTTAGCTGCCTTAACCGCTTCAATAACAACCTCGGCGCTCGTTTCGGAAAGAGCGGCGAAAATTCCGCCCGTATGAAGCCAGCGAACTCCGAGAGTGCCGAAGATATAATCCCAGTCAATGTCGCCCGCCTTGAGCTGAGAAGCGGCTGTGTTTCCCCTGTCGGATACGCCGACAGCGCCTCTTATGCCGAAGCCTCTTTCGGTGAAGTTCAGTCCGTTTCTGACGGTTCTTCCTATTCCGTCATATTTGACCCATTTTATAAGCGAGGTGTCAACGCCTCCCTGAAGCATAAAATCCTCGACAAGTCTTCCGACCTCGTTATCGGCAAAAGCCGTAACTGCAGCGGTTTTCATACCGAAGCAACGGCGAAGTCCTCTCGCGACGTTATACTCGCCGCCGCCCTCCCAGGCTCGAAACGAACGCGCGGTTTTAATCCTGCCCTCGCCCGGGTCAAGTCGAAGCATAATTTCACCGAGTGAAATCATATCGAACGTACAATCTTCTTTTTTTCTCAAATTAAGTTCCATTTAAGCGTCGGCGCCTCCCGTAACAATTTTAATAATAACTGCAATAACCAGAAGAATACCCGCAACAACGGCGTGCTTGATAAAAACCTTCTGAGCAAGTTTCTTGTTGCCCTCGGCTTCCTCGGGTATATCGGTTGACTTTTTAAGAATACTGTTATTCCTGTAAAGTCCTATGAGCATAATAATAATCGCAAATACCGAGCAAGCAACAGCGAGCATTAACCATTTGATACTGCCTTCCATATTTTACACCCCCGAATATGCATTAAATCCGCCGTCAACGGCGATAGTAGTGCCTGTAATAAAGCTTGAATACTTTTCGTCGCAAAGGAAGAGAAGAGCGCCCGAAAGCTCCTCGGTTTCGCCGAAGCGCTTCATAGGTGTTGCGGCTAAAATCTTACCCGTTCTTGCGGTAGGCGAGCCGTCCTCGTTCCATAAAAGCGTTTTATTCTGATTTGTCGAAAAGAAGCCCGGAGCAATTGAATTTACGCGGATTCCGACGTCCGCGAAATGAACTGCCATAAACTCGGTAAAATTCTTTACCGCCGCCTTAGCCGCCGAATAAGCGGGAATTTTAGTAAGCGGTCTGAAAGCGTTCATAGAGGTAATCATTACGATACAGGCGTTCTTTTTACCCGCCATATCGCGCGCGAAAACCTGGGTCGGAATAAGAGTACCGAGGAAATTAAGGTTAAACACAAATGAAATTCCATCAGCGTCGAGGTCAAAAAAGGTTTTGACATCGGGGTCCTTGTTTTCAAGGTCAATTTCTTCAAGAGTTTCTTTAGTTGTAGTACCCTTAGGGTTGTTTCCGCCTGCGCCGTTAAGAAGAATATCGCAGGTTCCGAGTTTTTCGTTTACAATTCTTCTTGCGTTTTCCATGCTCTCTTTTTCGAGTACGTTACAGCCTATGGCTATTGCCTTTCCGCCGCCGGCGTTGATTTCGTCAGCGACCTTTTTCGCCGCCGCCTCGTTCAAATCAAGAACAGCGACCTTTACTCCCTGAGAAGCGAGAGTTTTGGCAAAGCCTGCGCAAAGCACTCCGCCGCCGCCCGTGATTACGGCAACTCTGCCGTCAAGATTGGGATGAGAATACATTTTAACCCCTCTTTTCCTTTTTAACTGCTTCAATAAGTCCGTTTAAATAAGCAACGCCGAGCGCCCTGTCATAAAGGCCGTAGCCGGGTCTTGCCGTTTCGCCCCAGAGCATTCTGCCGTGGTCGGGACGTATATAACCGTCAAAGCCCGAATCAATCAACGCCTTGACAATTGCGTACATATCAAGCGAGCCGCAGTTACTTTCGTGTGCGGTTTCGTTGAACCACTGTTCGTTAATCGAAACGTTGCGAAGATGGGCGAAATAAATTCTGCCCTTTGCCGCCTCAATAATATCGACAATATTGTTCTTTGCGCTGCAGCCGAGAGAGCCGGTGCAAAGCGTAATTCCGTTATACGGATTATCAACCGTTTTAAGAAGCCTTTCAATGCTTTCCTTGCCCGTGATAATTCTCGGGAGCCCGAAAATATCCCATGGCGGGTCGTCGGGGTGAATAGCCATTTTAACGTCACATTCTTCACAGACGGGCATAAGGGCATTTAAGAAATACTCAAGGTTTTCCCAAAGCTTTTCAGCGGTAACTCCCTTGTATTTTTCAAACAGCTCCTTGATTTCGCCCATTCTTTCGGTTTCCCAACCGGGCATGGCGTAACCGTTTGAATTTTCGTCAATTTCCTTGAACATATCCTCGGGACTTTTGCCCTCAATCTGCTTTCCGTTATACGAAAGGCAGGTTGAGCCGTCGGGAAGAGCCATATACAAATCGGTTCTCGTCCAGTCGAATATGGGCATAAAGTTATAACAGATAACCTTAACGCCGACCGAAGCGAGATTTCTTATCGACTTTTTATAGTTTTCAATGTACTTATCCCTTGTGGGAAGTCCGATTTTAATATCCTCGTGGACGTTTACGCTTTCGATACACTCCATCGTAAAGCCTGCGGCGGTTATTTCGTCGTACATTTTCCTGACGTCCTCCATCTCCCACGCTTCGCCTGCGGGAAGATAGTGAAGGGCGGGAACTATACCCGTAACATTAGGTATCTGCTTAATCTGTTCAAGAGTTACGGTGTCCTTATCCTTACCGAACCAGCGGAAGGTCATTTCCATATTTTATTCCCCCTCGGTTATTACTGTAAAATCGCTTATATCTTTTTCAAGCTCTTTTTTCTTTTCGTCGCTGCCGACAACGATATATTCAACCGAATAAATCGAAGCGAGACTTTTAACCCTTTCGACGGAAACGTCGTCGTTGACGTATAGCGAGAGCGCCTTTACGCCCTCTCTGTCAAGAAGCTTTTTAACCTCCTTCGCCTGACTGTCGTTATAGTTACAGGCGAAATTGAAATTCATATTTTTAAGGTGAAGCATTTTTTTGTTTTCACTAAGGCAAAGCCTTATCTGCCCGTGAATATCCTCCGCCTTTTCATAGCCTTTGAAGCCAGATGAAAAATCTGTCATAAATTTACTCCATATTTCTCCATTATAGATTTTTATTATACAACTTATTATAAATCAGTGCAATAACAATAATAAAAAAATCGGGTAAAAATACCCGATTTTCTCTCATTGATTATTCGTCATAAACGTCCCAGAGCGCTCTCTCCTCTTCCTCGGTTAAAGGATAGGTCGGGCACTCCGCAAATGCCTCGAGCTTTTTTCCTCTCATCCAGATTGACGGGTCAATCCGAAGAGTGTAACCCGTCCCGTTCGGAGTCAGCCAGTCGTGCATAGGCGCTTCGGGAATTGCATAAGCCGCCATAAGAGCCATTACAACTCCGCCGTGAGTAATTACCGCCGTGCTTTTAACTCCCGAAGAGATAATGCCGTCAACTATTTTTTCAAAACAGGCGCAAACCCTGTAAGTAAAGGCGGCGTTGCTTTCGCCGAACGGAGCCGCTTTTCTCGGATTTGTTCCCGAAAGCCACTCGGCAAAATCCTCGTCATCCTTTAAATCCTCGGCTGTTTTTCCCTCAAACTCGCCGAAGTCATATTCAATCAGCTCGTTAATTACAACCGGCTCTCTTTCGGGATAAATAAGCTTTGCAGTATCGACGCACCTTGAAAGCGGACTTGTGAAAACGGCGTCAACCGACGGGTATTCCATTTCGCTTTTCATCTGTTCAATCTGCTTTATTCCGTCCTCACAAAGCGGAACATCCGTGTGACCTATATATTTCCCCTCAAGATTTTCGGCAGTCATACCGTGTCTTATAAGATGAATTTGGTAGGTTTTCATAAACTGACCTCCGTATAATTTGTTGAATATGATTATATACAAGCTGTTATATTTTTTATATAATTGATTTTACATTTTGTATAAAGGATTGGGGTAAATGGCAGGTAATTTTTCAGCGCGTATTGCTGAACTGAGAAAAAAAAGAGGAATAAGTCAGAAACAGGCCGCTTCGGAGCTTGGGATTTCGCAGGCGCTTCTTTCGCACTATGAAAAGGGAATACGCGAATGTTCGCTTGATTTTGTAAAAAAAGCGGCGAATTATTATGACGTAACCTGCGATTACCTTTTAGGAATGAGTAATTCAAAAAAGAGCATCGGCATCGACCTTGACGAGGGCGATATTTTACAGGACAGCGAGCTTTCGTTAAGCACTATTTACAGAGCCGCGTCGTTTATGGAAAAGCTTCTGTTAAAAAAGGCTTCCGACCCGGAAATTGCGAAGGACTTTCTGACAGTCGGTCTTTACAGGCTGATTGCCGCCGCCGTAATTTCAGGCGACCTTTCGCCCGAGCTTCTCGGCTACAAGCCTGCTCTTGCTTCTGCGATTTCCGACCTGACCTCAGCTCAGTTTATAAAGCAGATTATTGCAGGAAAACCGACCAAAAAAAGCCCCGCCGATAAAGTACCGCTTTGCGTAAAAACCGTAATCACAGAAGCGGAAAGCGCATATATGCCTCTTGTAAACGAGCTTTCAAACTCAAAGTAAGCTTTCACCCGTAAATGCCGAGGCGTTATCCTTAATATATTTCGCCGCAAGGGCTATATATTTTTCTTTGTTAAAAAGGCTGCCGAATTTTTCATCGGCGGCTTTTATTTTTTCCTGATTAAGAGAAACCTCTTCATTTTCATCGTCGAACATAGGATAAAGAACCGAAAAAATATCGGCTATATCATCAAGCCCGGCCGCATTCAATGCGCTGACGGCAATAGTTGAAACCGGAGGGGTATTTTTACGGAAGAATGAGGAAGCGTCCTTTTCGCAATCCTCAAGAATACAGTTAAGCACATAGGCATACTGTCTTTCAACCGGTAATTTTTCAAACGCCTCAGCGGGTTTTATTTCTTTTCTCAACTTCAGGTCAACCAGAAGCGCCTCACCCGCAAGAACGCGTTTATCATCCGCATTTTTAAGGTCAGAAACCGAAATCAGCGAAAACTCATCCTTTAGGGATTTTGCCTCATTTAACTGTTCTATAGTTTTTTCCCTTTCCTCCCTCGCCTGCTTTGCGGCAAGAGCCGCCCTATAACAGACATAGACGGTAACCGGAATAAGAATAATTATCAGCGCCCATAAATACCAGTATTTCGGCATTTCAAATCAACTCCTTGTAGATATCGCCCTTTTTAAGTCCCGTTTCCTTTGCGGCTTTTTTTGCCGCCTCGGAAACCGACGTTCCGCCATCTAAAAGCTCTTTTGCAATTTTTACGGCTTCGTCAAGCGTGTATTCCTTCGTCTGTTCGCCTGCGCCGTCAATAACGATAACATATTCGCCTTTGGGCGGAATTTCCTTATATTTGTCACGGGCGGCGAAAAGAGTAGTTCTTTCAACCGTTTCGTGAATCTTTGTAAGTTCTTTGACAAGGGCGATTTTTCTGTCGCCGAAATACTCAGCCATATCCTCAAGCGTTCTTGAGAGCTTATGCGGCGCTTCATAGAAAACCATTGTCCTTTTTTCGTTCACAAGGCTTTCGAGGTGTTCCTTACGGCTGACCTTATTCACGCTCAAAAATCCCTCAAAGGTAAACCTGCCCGACGGCATGCCCGAAATGGCAACCGCCGTTGCAAAGGCGGTAGGTCCCGGAACCGACTCGACCTTAATCCCCTTTTCGTGACAAAGCCTTACTAAGTCTTCTCCGGGGTCGGAAACAGCGGGCATTCCAGCGTCGGTAACAAGAGCGCAGTTTTCGCCGAGAAGAATTCTCTCGGCAATCGGCTCGCCCTGGGAAAACCTGTTATGCTCGTGGTAGGATACGAGTTGTTTTTTTATTGAGAAGTGGTTTAAAAGCTTCAGCGTGACCCTTGTATCCTCGGCGGCAATGAAATCACATTCCTCAAGAACGGTTAAAGCCCTCGGCGACAGATCGCCGAGATTGCCGATAGGCGTTCCGACTACATAAAGTATTCCGCTCATTCAACCGTCTCCTCTCTGTATTTTCCGAGAATTGAAAGCAACTCCCCGCTGTCTGTTCCGTCGTCATTTTCAATATAAAGCGGGGGAAGAACCGTCATCCCGCTTTTTCCGCCGAGCCTTGCTTCGAGCAGGAAAAGCCACGGCGCAGTTTTTGTATTTTTCTGAACGAGTCTGAGCCTTTTGGGTTCAAGCTTCTTTTCGCCGAGCGCCTTCATTGTTTCAAAAAGCCTTTCGGGTCTTCCGCAAAGGCAAAGCCTGCCTCCGAATTTGAGAAGCCTTGAAGCGCAAAAGGCAACATCCGAAATACTGCACATAGTTTCGTGACGGGCAATTTTTTCGTTCTGCTTTTCGCTCTTGATTCCTCCGTTCGCCTTTGTATAGGGCGGGTTCATTGTAACAAGAGAAAATTTACCGTTAAGAACCGAAAAATCAAGCTCTCTCAAATCGGAATTTATAAGAGTAAAGAACTCCCCTGCGCCGTTCATTTCAACGCTTCTTTCAACCTGATTACAGGCGTTTTCCTGAATTTCAACGGCGGTCAGTTTTCTGTTTCCGTCACGGTAAAACAAAAGCGGAATTATTCCGCAACCCGTTCCGAGGTCACAGATAACGTCGTTGAGCTTAGGGGAGGAAAACGAGGCGAGAAGAATTGCGTCCGTTCCGAAGGTGTGTTCGTCGGACACAATAACCCCTACGTTTTCGCCGAGATACTCGATATGCTCTTTTTGAGAAAGAGTTACGCCCATAGATTATTCCGCTTTTTCCTTAACAAGTTTTTTGCAAAGCGGAAAAACAACTCCGCCGACTGCGTTGCCGAGAATCATTATTCCCATATATCCGAAGGATTTTACGCTCCACATTGAAGCGACCGAGAAATAATACATATTCGCAATACTGTGTTCAAATCCGCAGAGAATGAACACTACAACGCAGATATAAACGCTTATGTATTTCGCAATTTCGTGCTTATAATCCCTGTACCCGTTTACGGCGAGATACATTAATATTCCGCAGCATACGGAAAGGAATAAAATACTTAAAACGCTGTCGTCAAGCTTTGTCTGGCAGAGCGCCGCCGCCTTTTCACTGAGCTTTTCGCCTACTCTTGTTAGGTGAAGAAGATTGCCGACGGCAAAGGTGCCGATAAAGTTTCCGACTATTGTGACAAGCACCTCGATTAAATATGACGGCTTGTTATCGAATATGTAACCGACCTTGCCCGTATAGAGATTTAACGAACGGACAACGATTACAAAAAGACCGATTGAGAAAAGCGAAGCGCCGATTACCTTATTGTCACACGAAAGGAAAACCGTTCCGCCCGTAGCAATCATTACTCCCGCAAGAAAGCTTTTTACGAGATAATTAAGAATATTTCTCATATTCATTCCCCCACAAAGTTAATTATCTGTTCAACCGTTTTTTCCAAATCAAGGCCCTCGCACGAAACGGTTATATCAGCATATTTTTCATAAAGCGGCGTTCTGGTGTTATAAATTTCTTCAACAGTTTCGCCGTCCTTCATAACAACGCCTCTGGTTTTAATATTGGAAAGCCTTTTTTCGATTTCCTTTTCCTCAACCTCAAGATAGACAACCGTTCCGAGTTTTTTAAGGTTTTCCATAGCCTCCTTGCCGAAAATAACGCTTCCGCCCGTAGCGACAACACTGTTTTCAACCCTTAAGGAAGCAACCGTTTTATTTTCAATTTCAATAAATTTTTCAATGCCCTTTTTCTGAATTATTCTGTAAAGCTTGTCCTTTTGCTCAGACTGAATAATCAGGTCGGTATCGACAAAATCAAAGCCGAGCGCCTTAGCAAGAACGACGCCCAGAGTCGATTTTCCCGCGCCGGGCATACCGATAAGAATAATATTATTCATTTTCATTCTTGTTTTCCTTTAAAAGATGTAAAAAGCTGCCTCTAAACACCTCGCCGTCAATTCCGTTTTTCTTTGCGCCGTCGATATTACACTGAAGGTCGTCATAGAAATAACATTCGGCAGGATTTAAGGAATAGCGTTCAAGCAGAACCCGATAGATTTTATCCTCGGGCTTTATCGACTTTTCTCTCGCCGAAACCACTATGCCGTCAAAGAGCGAAAACAGCTCGGGATAAAGCTTTTCAAGCTCTGAAAAACGAAGCGGAGCGTTTGACAGCACATAGGTTTTCTTGCCCTCTTTTTTAAGCTGTTTAACATAATCGAGCGCTCCCGGGATAGGGTCCATAAGGCGATGCCAGTTGAGATAAACCTTTGTCGCTCCTTCGTGAAGCCTTTCGGGAAGGCGGGCAAGCACACGGGACAGAAATTCCTCTTCATTTATAAGTCCCTTGTCGCCGAGCTGCCATTCCTCAGACCAGATAAGCTCCTTTTCAACGAGCTTTTTATCGTCCTCGTCATCAAGGAACGCCGAAAGCAGCCTTTCGTCATTAAAACCGAGCAACACGTTGCCCATATCAAAAATGTAGTTTTTATACATTCTTTTCTCCTGCTTCTTTTATTTCTTTATTCTTATTCTTAACCAAGATTATCGCCGGGATAAGAGCGATTATGCAAACTGCCGCCGACGCAAGAAAGATATACGGCGTAGGTACGTTTTTAACAACGCCGAGTTCAACATAGGTTTCCTTTGAGCTCTGAATTACCGCGTCGCCTATTGCAGGGCCTATTACCATAGGAAGAAGAACCGAGAAGAACATTCTTATTCCCTGGAAAAGACCCGCCTTGTCCTCCGGAGTGTAGTCACGGATTGTAGCGTTTATAGCCGCCGAAACAACAAGGTTTGCGCCCATCATAACAGTACCGGTAACAGCAAGCGGAAGAAGCGTTCTTGAGAAATATACTCCGACGCAACCTACAGCGAGAACTATAAGCATAGGAATTAAGAACTTATGCTTGCCGACCTTGTCGAGAACAGAGCCCATAACGATACTGAACACTGCCGAAAGGATAATAATAACTCCGAGCGGTATTGCGTAATCGTGAATACCGAGTCTTTTGTCAATATAAATTATAAGATACGGCATAAACACCTGATAAGCAGTGCAGACAATAGTAAACGCCGCGAAGGAAATATAGAGCATTTTATTTGCCTTTACAGTCGAAGGACGGAAGCCGTAAACGATATTTTTAAAATAGTTGTCCCTGTTGGGCTTTAAGGTCTCGCTCTCTTTGATAAGGAAAGCGCCTATAACGCCGCCGAGGGTTACAAGTCCGCCGACAACAAGATAGAACATTTTCCAGTTGCCCTTCTGGGTAAACGAGTCAAGTACGCCGAAAACGACAAGAACCGCAACGAGCGGAAGAGCCGACAAAACCGCCTCAACCCTTGCCCTGTTCGAATTGTCGGTTATATCCGTTACCCAGGCGTTGAAAGCGCCGTCGTTAGCCGTTGAACCGAAAAAGGTCATAACACAGTCCATAATAATAACCGTAACAGCCGCAACCGATACTGCATTAAGCGTCGGAAAAAGCTTCGCCGCATTGTCAACGGTAATAAACGCAAACGCCATTGTCGTAAAGCCCCAGATTATGTAACCTGTAACCATAAAGATTTTACGCTTGCCCACCCTGTCGGACAGAGTTCCCATTACAAGCGTTGTAAGGGTAGCGACTATTGCAGAGGCGGCAACCATAGCAGAAATATAAGTGGTGTTGCCCGAAATCGTGTCATAGAGGAACTTGTTGAAATACATATTTTCAACTGTCCACGCAAGCTGACCGAAAAGCCCGAACAGTATAACCGAAGTCCAGATGCGTTTTGAAAGTTTCATAAAACCGCTTCCTTTTTTATCTTATATTTTATAATTATATATAATTTACCACATTTTGTCGCTTTGCTCAATAGATTTAAAAAAACTTGTTGATATTTGAGTGAAAAAGATTTATTATATATTCAGTTCGTTTTTGAGGTGAAAATATGAAAATTCTTGCATACGACATCGGCGGTACTGCTCTCAAGTACGGCATAGTCGACGAAAACTTTCAGATAAGCGATATTCACGAAATCCCCTCGGACGCCGAAAAGGGCGGCGCAGGGCTTATTGCGAAACTAAAGGAAATCTTTGAAAGCTACGAGGGTATTGACAGAGTCGGTATCAGCACCGCCGGTCAGATTAACCCCTATGACGCTTTCGTTATTCACGCTCTTGAAAACTTCCCCGGCTTTTCGGGAACAAGCTTTAAAGAAATCTTTACCGACGGTTACGGCGTTCCCGTTGCGGCGGGCAATGATGTAAACTGCGCGGCTATGGGCGAGGCTCAGTTCGGCGCGGGCAGAGGTCTTGACAACTTCCTTTGCCTTACCTACGGAACGGGTGTCGGCGGCGCAATTTATATGGATAAGCGTGTTATTATCGGTGACACCTGCTCGGCAGGCGAATTCGGTCATATCCGCACACACGTAGGCGGCAACAAATGCCCCTGCGGAGGTTACGGCTGCTATGAAGCCTACGCTTCGACAACGGCGCTTGTTCGCCGCTGCTCCCCGATTATCGGGCATGAAACCAACGGAAGAGAAATCTTTGAACCCGCTAATTTCTCAAACCCTGAAATCAAATTCCAGATTGACGAATGGATTGACGAAATCGTCGTAGGTCTTGTCAGTCTTTGTAACATTTTTAATCCCCCCGCAATCGTTGTAGGCGGCGGAATTATGAATGAAAATTACATCAGAAATGAAGTGGACAGAAGGCTTCACGAGGTTCTTATGCCGAACTTCCGCAAGGTTAAATTGCTCAAGGCTGAGCTTGGCAACAAAGCCGGAATGCTCGGCGCGGCGTATAACGTAAGTATTTTATAACAATAATTACGGGGGCGGAAACATCCGCCCCCTTCTTATTTATTTAGGTTGAAATCAACCGAGGTTTATGCTAATATATATAAAATAATCCATCACAGCGACAGAGGTGTGAAATGATTAAAAAGCACAAGGGCATAAGACGCAGCGGGTTAAGCTCGTTTCAGGTAATTATTATCAGCTTTTTTGGATTGATAATGCTCGGAACGCTTCTCCTGATGCTGCCCGTTTCCTCACGCGAGAAGTGTGTAACACCGTTTTTCGACTCATTGTTTACAGCGGTTTCGGCAACCTGTGTAACGGGGCTTGTCGTAAGGGATACCGCTACATACTGGTCACTTTTCGGTCAGGCGGTTATTCTTTTGCTTATTCAGATAGGCGGCATGGGTGTCATCACAATCGGGCTGACCGTAATCAGAGCATCAGGCAGAAAAATCGGTCTGTGGCAAAGAAGCACAATGCAGGAATCAATCAGCGCCCCTAAAGTCGGCGGCATAGTAAGGCTTACGGGTTTTATTCTTAAGACCTCGGTAATCATCGAGCTTGCCGGCGCAGTTCTTATGGCGCCCGTTTTCTGTAGGGATTTCGGAATTTTGAAGGGAATCTGGTATTCGGTCTTCCACTCAATTTCGGCTTTCTGTAACGCGGGCTTTGACCTTTTGGGAGTCAGAAGTCCGTTTTCGTCGCTGACATCCTACAGTAATAACATTTACCTGCTTTCAATAGTAATGCTTCTTATCATAATCGGCGGCATCGGTTTCCTTGTCTGGGACGATATAGGTACTAACAAATTTCGTTTTAAGCGCTACAATCTACAAAGCAAGATTGTGCTTCTGACCTCGCTCATACTCATAATTGTTCCCGCAGTTTACTTCTTTTTCTTTGAATACGGTAATTTAACCATAGGAGAAAGGATAATCAGCTCTCTGTTTCAGTCCGTCACAACAAGAACAGCGGGCTTCAACTCACAGGACCTGGCGCGTATGGACGAATCAGGGAACGCAATTATGATAGTCCTTATGCTTATAGGCGGTTCGCCCGGCTCCACCGCAGGCGGTATGAAAACAGTAACCTTTGCGGTTCTGTTCTTCGCCGCTGTTACGGTATTCAGCAGGCGCAATGATGTTCAATGCTTCAAAAGAAGGATTTCCGAGGAAACCGTTCGTACTGCGGGCGCAATTCTTTTCGCCTATCTTTTCCTTTTCTTTGTTAGCGGAATTATTATAAGCCGTATCGACGACTTACCGCTTTTAACCTGTCTTTTTGAAGCCGGCTCGGCAATAGGCACGGTCGGACTTACAGTCGGCATAACAACGAAGATTTCGCTTATATCAAGAATTATTCTTATGATTCTTATGTTTTTCGGCAGAGTAGGCGCGCTCACGCTTATTTACGCAGCCCTGCCTTCTGCCGACAACAATTCCCGCTTGCCGCTTGAAAAAATATCTGTCGGATAGGAGAAAGAATATGGAAACTGCATTAATTATAGGAATGGGCGATTTTGGAAGCAACGTCGCCAAACGGATGGAAGAACTTCATTGTGAGGTAATGGCGATTGACTCCAATGAAGAACGCATCAATGAAATACTTCCCTTTGTAACCAACGCAATAATCGGCGACGGCACAAACGAAGAATTCCTGCGTTCGCTCGGCATCGGGAATTTTGATGTCTGCGTTGTTGCGCTCGGAGGTCATTTTCAAAGCTCGCTTGAAACAACATCACTTCTTAAAGACCTTGGCGCAAGTGTTGTTGTATCTCGGGCAACCAATGATGTTCAGGGCAAATTTCTGCTTCGCAACGGCGCCGACGAGGTTGTTTATCCCGAAAAGCAGATGGCAATACGCATAGCGACAAAATACGCATCAAAAAGCATACTCGATTTCATAAAGCTTGATAACAGTTATTCAATCTATGAAATGAAGGTTCCGAGGGATTGGCACGGCAAGTCACTTTCTCAGCTTGATATACGGAAAAAATACAATGTTAACATTCTCACAATTAACCGTAATCAAAATGTGTTTATTCCGTCATTTGATACTGTCATACAAGAAAACGATATTGCTTTTGTTATCGGCGAGGACCGCGATATTTACAAATGCTTTAAAATATGACTTTAAGCAAAAAGAAAAAGCGAGGAAGTTCCTCGCTTTTTTTATTATAATGATTTTTTCCAGGTGCTTCTCGAGAAGAGAACGAGTATCGGGAAAATCTCAAGTCGTCCTGCAAGCATATCTCCTATGAGCACAAGCTTTGAAAAAGCGGAATAGCCCGAAAAATTCAGCGTCGGTCCGACCTGCTCAAAACCGGGTCCTATATTGTTCATACAGGCGGAAACAGCCGATATGTTTGTTGTTACGGTAAAACCGTCAACCGAAACAAGGAAGGTACTGATTAAAATAATCAGCACGTATGCAATCAGGTACATTCCCGTATTCTTAAGAATTCTTTCGTTTACCCTCTGACCGTCCATCTGAACTATTCTGACTTCGTTAGGATGAAGAATCTGGTGAATATTTCTTCTTAAATCCTTTATAAGCAAAACAACTCTCTGAACCTTGATTCCGCCGCCAGTACTCCCTGCGCAAGCGCCGACAAACATCAGCAGGAGCAATATAATTTTTGAAAAAGACGGCCACTTATCAAAGTCGGTTGAGGCAAAGCCGGTTGTCGTCATAATTGACGAAACCTGAAAAGCGGCGTGTCGCAAAGCCTCGCTCCACGTATCGTATAATCCTCGTATATTGATAAACACCATCAAGGTACAGGTGACTGCCCAACCGAAATACACCCTCAATTCCGTATTCTTAAAAAATCCCTTGAAATTGCGCATCAACAGGAAATAGTAGCAGGAAAAATTCACGCCAAACAGGAACATAAATACGGTGCAGACATTTTGAACATAAGGGCTGTAATATGCAAGCCCGATATTTCTGACGGAAAAGCCGCCCGTACCCGCTGTTCCGAAAGCAGTGCAGACCGCATCGAAAAGGGGCATTTTCGGGTCCAGCTTCAAAAAGATAATGTTAAGCACGGTAAGCACAACATAAAGAATATAAAGAATCATGGCGCTCTGCTTGATTCTGGGAACTAACTTGCCGACAATAGGTCCGGGGCTTTCGGCTCTTAAAAGATGCATTGTAAAGCCGCCGTTTTTCTTTTCTCTGGGCGCTACCGCAAGAAGGAAAACAAGCACGCCCATACCGCCTACCCAGTGGGTAAAGCTTCGCCAGTAAAGAGCCCCCTTTGAAAGAGCCTCAATATCGGAAAGTATTGACGAGCCTGTTGTAGTAAAGCCCGAGGCTGTTTCAAAAAACGCGTCAATAAATTTCGGGATTTCACCCGAAAAATAGAACGGCAAGCAACCGACCAAGCTCATTATAAGCCACGAAAGTCCTACGCACACAAGTCCCTCGCGGGCGTAAAAGCCCTTTTTGGCGTTTCTGCAGAAGAAAAACAGAACCGCCGCCACAGCAAGAGTCGCAAGGGTTGTTATAAGGAACCAGAACATCGTTCTGTGAGCGCCCTCGTGCATACATATAAAAATGGGCGGAATCATAAATGCCGCTTCAAAGGCTAAAATCTCTGAGATTATCCGCCCCATCATCCTGTAATTCATTTATCTTTACCCACCAATTATTCAAAAATATCGTTAAGCTTATAAACAGTGTTGTTGCTGTTAGTTACAACCACAACCGTATCTCCGACCTCAAAGCTCGAATTACCGTCGGGAATTTCGGTCTTTCCGCCCCTTGTGATACAGGAAACAAGGATATTCGGCTTCAGTTTAAGGTCCTTAAGCGGAACGCCGCAGTTTTTAACGCTTTCATCAGCTATAAACTCAACCGCTTCCGCCATTCCGTCGGCAATAAAGTGAACGGCAATCGCCGCGCCTGTCTGGTTGTCCATAGCCCTGACATAACGGACAATGTTGTTACAGCAAAGCTCCTTCGGACTGACGACGCTGCCTATCGGAAGCGAGTCAAGGAAGCTTGAGTTATCAACCCTGCTCATCTTCGTTATAACGTGGCGGACACCCGAAATATGAGCGTAAAGCGAGGTCATAATATTAATTTCATCCATACCCGTAAGGGAAATAACCGCATCGTAATTTGAAATACCCTCGCTTTCAAGAAGAGTACGGTTGCTCACGTCGCCGAGAACTATTGTCGAGCTTTCAAGCGCCTGAGCAAGCTCCTCGCAGCGAACGGGGTTCTTTTCGATAATCTTAACGGAAATGCCCGATTTTTCAAGCTTGCCCGCAAGATAATAGCTCAATTTTCCGCCGCCGCAGATAAGAACTCTTTTGACCTTTCTCGAAATAATACCGAGGTTTTCAAGAAGCCCCGAAAGGTTGTTTTTTGAAGCGGTAACGAAAATTCTGTCGTCAGCTCTGAACTCGAAACTGCCGTCGGGCATAATAACCTTTCCGTCACGAAGCACGGTACATACAAGAATTTTACTTTTGACCGTAGAATACATATTATTGAGCTTTGTTCCGACAAGCTTGCTGTCGGAAGTGATTTTAAGCTCAACGATTTCTACCCTGCCCTTAGCAAAGGTATCAAGCTTCAGAAAGCCCGGATACTGAATAAGCCTGTCAATTTCTTCCGCCGCCTGACTTTCGGGGTTAACGGTCATTGAAAGCGCAAACGTGTCGCGCATATCGTAAAACTGCTTTCTGTATTCGGGGTTACGGATACGGGCGATTGTATGAAGATTTTTGTTAATCCCGTGAGCCGTCATACAGCAAAGAAGATTCAATTCGTCGGTTGCGGTTACGGCTATAAGAAGCTCGGCGTCCTCAACACCCGCTTCGATAAGCACGTCCTTAACGGCGCAATTTCCCTGAATAGCCATAACGTCGTACTTATCCATAATCGACTCAAGCACCGAAGCGTTACAATCTATAAGTGTTAAATCATGTCCCTCGGCGGACAACTGGCGGGCGAGCGTGTCGCCGACCTTACCGCCGCCGGCAATAAGAATTTTCAACTTTTATTCTCCTTAATATATGTTTTAAATATAAATAACCTTTGATATTTTATACCTACTAATGTAGGTTGTCAACACGAAAAAATAACACCGAAAGCCCCTTTCGGGGTTTTCGGTGTTTTATTATATATCCTTTAAACAAAGCTTAATTTTTTCACGCTCCGAAACCGAGAAGCCCATCATCTCCGCAGCCCAGAGAACAGAGCCCACAACGGGCTTTGAAACGGAAACGCTGACTTTGAAAGGCATACCGCCTTTTTCAAGTCGCTTTTTGATTCTGTTGATAATCGCAGGGTTTTCGCCCTTTATAAACTGAGTTCCGATAAGGGTTACGGGAATCTCCGCCGAGGTAAAACCGAGGCGGTTATATACTGCGATAATATTATCAACGTAATAGTCGCCGATTTCTTCAAGAATATCAAACGCCTTTTTATCCTTAAGGTCGGCAGCCGCATAAACCGCAATAGCCATTTTGCGGATAGCTACCTCGTCATTCTTTTCAAAGGCCTGGAACGCCTTTTCGGGAACTCTCTCGGGCTTCGTGTCAAGGGCCTTCGACAGCTCTGAGGTGAGGGCGGTTTTCTCCCCGCCCCTGAAAAGCCAGTCATAAACTGCGCTGACGGCAAGCTGAATCATATGATGAGCGCCGCCTCTGTCGCCCGAAATCTCTCCGAGACCGCCCAACTGAATTGCTTCGCCGTTTTCGTTAATACCCGCTATACAGCAGCCCGTTCCGTTAACCGCCGCAATCCCGTAACCGTTTTCACAGTTAGCCTTTATTCCGGCATAGGTATCGTTTCTTAAAATAAAGTGACGAAGTCCCGTGTTCTCAATCATATTGGCAATTAATTTTTCCTGATAGGGAAAATCAATTCCGCTTAAATTGAAACAGGAAGAGAGAATATCGTTGACGCTGATACTCCTGCTTGAGCAAATAATAGCGACCATTTCTTCAATTACCTTTTCAAGCTGAGTATAGCCGCCGCGGAGCTTTTCGTGATTTGAGGTCGGGAACGAGAAAAGATAGCTGTCCATATCCTCAATTCCGTAAAGCACGCAGTGAGTTTTCGTGCCGCCGCCGTCAACGCCGAGAATATATTTTTCAGACATAACCGTCACCTGCTTTTATTTAAAAAGTAATGTACCTATATAATATTATTTTATTATCGTAAATGTCAACCTCAAATATGAATAAAATATTAACTTTCATTAATAAAAAGTTCACTTTCAGTTCACAGATTAATTATGATTTATTAAAAATTGTGTGTTATTATATAACCAAGATAAGCGGAAGTCGCACACCGCTCATCTTAACCCCCCAAAACTTTTTCATTTCTCCTTTCAAAAGCAGGACAGCCACTCTTTTCAGAGTGGCTGTTTTGCTTTTATTATTTATTTTGTGTCAAGATACTTTTTCATTTCCTTCCTGTTGAGAGCGAAATAAAGAAGCGACCCGAGAATAAGCATTACGCCGAGCTCCCCGAGGGCGACGTATCCGCCCTGAATAAGAAAGCTTGAAAAATTGAATTTGCCTTCGATAAAAAACGTTTCAATCTCCCAGCCGACTATAACGCCGTTCCAGATTGCCGGCATAAGCATCGCAACAAGCGGATACTTTTTAATTTTCACGTTTCTCAGAAAATACATACACAGCGTTGAGCCAAGCGTTGCGAGAGAGCCGAAAATCATATCAAGCGGAAGCCCCTGACCGATGCTGTAAAGGTTTGAAAGGACACAGCCGAGAGTCAGGCTCGGTATAGCCGCGGGCGTAAACAGCGCAAGTACGTTTAAAGCTTCGCTTACACGAAACTGAATTGCCGCCGTGGTAGTTCCGGGAAGAAGTAATCCCTGAGCATAAGTCAAGGCCGCATACATAGCCGCAATAACAGCAGCCATGGTGATTCTCATGGTCTTTTTGTTTTTCATATTAATTTTTCCTCCGTAGTTTTGATTAGCGTTTTTCACGCAGGCAGGATGGTTTCGAACTGCCGAATGGCATTTTAATATATATTTAACGGCTTGTCAACAAAAACAATAAAAAGCAGCCCGAAGGCATAGCACCCTCGGACCGCTTTTTGGGGATTAAAAAGAAAGGAAAATATAAAACAATAAAAAGATGATTTAAGCTACGTTTACCCTGCTCTCAGTCTGAGAGGGATTTCCGTTATGAACGGTAAGCTTTTTGCGCATAAAATCACGGCGATAGCTGTTAATCATAAAACGGATAAATCTTCCGACCTTCTTCTCGAAGCGGATAACGTCCCTCTCACGGTAAAAGCCGTAGGAAAGCAAAAGTATAAGCGCAAGCTCAATAAGTGTTTTAACTGCAAATGAAATAGTCATAATTCTTACCTCCGAACTGTTGAACATTTGTTCTTTACAAGTCTCATTATAGCACCTTTTTTCGATTTGTCAACACAAATGTTCGGAAATTTTCATTTTTCAGTCCGTTAAAACGGACATCAAATCAGAATAGGTTTAGTTGAATTCCTTTTTCAATTACAGATTATCACAATATATTGTGTTTGTCAATACTTTAAGCCACAATTTGTTGGATTTTTATAATTTTTCGTCCAAAAAAATCAAAAAAACAGCGATATTTCAGTATAATTTTGGCTCAAAAGTATTTATTATTTTTATTATTTATGGTATTATATATAATTAGTGTATTATGCTTTATTATTAATATTGACGGAGAACAAAAATGTTTGTTGACAGCGCAAAAATCAAAATCAAGGCAGGCAACGGCGGGAACGGTGCAATAGCTTTCCACCGTGAGAAATACGTCGCTTCCGGCGGACCCGACGGCGGTGACGGCGGCAGAGGCGGAAACATTGTCTTTCAGGTTGACGACCATCTGTCAACGCTTGCCGATTTCAGATATAAGAGAAAATACTCAGCCGAAAACGGTAAGGACGGTCAGGGTAAGCACTGTAACGGTAAAAAAGGACAGGACCTTATAATCCGTGTTCCGAGAGGCACCGTTATAAAAGAGGCCCAAAGCGGCGCTGTGCTTTGCGATATGTCCGACGACGAGCCGTTCGTTGCCGCAAAGGGCGGCAAGGGCGGCTGGGGAAATATTCATTTCGCAACGCCCACAAGGCAGACTCCGCGTTTCGCAAAAAGCGGCGCTCCCGGCGAGGAATGGGAGATAATTCTTGAATTGAAGCTTATAGCGGACGTCGGTCTTTTAGGCTTCCCGAATGTCGGAAAAAGCTCGCTCATTTCGGTTGTAAGCGAAGCAAAGCCGATTATCGGCGACTATCATTTCACAACGATTATCCCTGTTCTCGGCGTTGTGACTATGGGTCCCGAAAGCAGCTTTGTTATGGCAGATATTCCCGGACTTATTGAGGGCGCAAGCGACGGCGTAGGATTAGGTCACGAGTTTCTCCGCCACGTTGAAAGATGCCGTATGCTCGTTCATATTGTTGACGTAGCAGGAAGCGAAGGAAGAAATCCGAAAGAGGATTTTGAAGCGATAAACCGTGAGCTTGAGCGATTCAATCCCGAGCTCGCCAAATGTCCTCAGATAGTAGCGGGAAACAAAATTGACCTTGCGACTGATGAACAAAGAGAGGATTTCAGAAAGTTTATTGAAGAAAAGGGTCTTGAATATCACGAAATTATTGCCCCGATTTCTTACGGAACAAAGGAGCTTATCGACTCGGTTGCGAAAATGCTTTCAACTCTTCCGCCCGTCAGGAGATACGAAGCAGAAAAGGTTCCGCTTGAAATCGCCCTCGGCGCTCAGGATGACAAATCCTTTACCGTTACTCAGCTTGACGACAGGTTCATAATAGAAGCCGAATGGCTGGGCAAAATACTTTCAAGGGTTGACACGGACGACTACGAAAGTCTTCAGTATTTTCAAAGAGTTCTTGACACCTCGGGCATTCTTGAGGCGTTAAGGGAAAAGGGAATTCAGGAAGGCGACACGGTAAGCATTTACGATTTGGAGTTTGAATATGTCGAATAATCCCAATATGATTAACCCGCTTTCGTTAGCTTTCGTCGGCGACGCAGTTTACACGCTTGAGGTCAGGCGACGTCTGACTCTTGACTCACTTCGTCACGTCAACGATTTGCATAAGGAATCGGTCAAATATGTTAACGCCGCTTCGCAGTCGCAGGCGGTAAAAAAGCTTCTCCCCGTTCTTACAGAAGAGGAAGAATCAATTTTTAAGCGTGGCAGAAACGCCCACGCCGGACACACGCCCAAAAATCAGAGTGAGGGCGACTACCACTACGCAACGGGGCTTGAAGCTCTTTTCGGCTATCTGTATTTAAGCGGAGAAAACGAAAGGATAAAAGAGCTCTTCGACACAATCTGGAGTGAAAGCAATGGCTAAGAAAAAAATCAAAATAACTAAAAAAATGGTTCTCGACACAATAGTCGATTATATTTTCTATATTTTAGGCGGCTTCTTTTATTCGGTTTCCGTCAATATGTTCTCAACGCCCAACCATATTTCAATCGGCGGTCTTACGGGTATTTCGACCCTTCTCAACTACCTTTTCCAATTACCCGTCGGTACAATGGTTTTCGTTATGAATATTCCGCTTTATATTCTTTCGTTTAAAATACTCGGAACGAGATTCCTTACAAAGACAATCGTCGCTACCGCCTCATGTTCTATTTGCATTGACCTTCTTAAAAACTGGATTCCGCCTTATACGAACAACCCCCTGCTCGCCGCTATTTTCTGCGGCGTAACCTGCGGAGTTGCGCTCTCGCTTGTATTTTTAAGAGGAGCTACAACCGGCGGAACGGATATAATAGGCAAGCTCGTTCATAAATTCAGACCGAATATTTCGCTCGGTAAAATTATTCTTCTCTGCGACGCCGTTGTCGTAGGCATTTCGGGACTTGTTTACAGGAACCTCGAAAGCATGCTCTACGCCGCTATAACTATTTTCGCCGCAAGCAAGACAATCGACTTTATTATCTACGGCTCGGCGGGAGGAAAGCTTCTTCTCATTGTCACCTCAAACGTTGACGAAATGACCGACGCTATTACGAAAAGGCTTGACCGAGGCGCAACGATTATTCCCGCAAAGGGCGGTTATACAAGAGAAGACAAGGATATGATTCTCTGCGCGGTTCGTTCCCACGAAATTGCCAATATAAATAAAATTGTCAAGGAAGTCGACCCGAACGCATTCACAATGATTACGAATGCGAGCGAAATCGTAGGCGAAGGCTTCCAGAGCGAAATAAGCTAACTCATCCAGAGGTATATATGAAAAAAGAGAAAACGCACATCAGGAATTTTTCAATTATCGCCCATATTGACCACGGCAAATCCACTCTTGCGGACAGGCTTCTTGAACTTACCGAGTCTGTTTCCCAGAGGGATATGACCGAACAGCTTTTAGACAATATGGACCTTGAGCGCGAGCGCGGAATTACGATTAAATCCCACGCCGTAACCCTCGACTATAAAGCCGCCGACGGCGAAAGCTATGAGCTTAACCTCATTGACACTCCGGGTCACGTTGACTTTAACTATGAGGTTTCGCGTTCTCTCGCCGCTTGCGAGGGCGCTCTTCTCGTTGTCGACGCTTCTCAGGGTATTGAAGCCCAGACGCTCGCCAATACATATTTAGCGCTCGACCACGACCTTGAAATTGTACCTATCATTAATAAAATCGACCTGCCCGCCGCCGACAGCGAAAGAGTTGCGGCTGAAATTGAGGATATTATCGGGCTTGACTGTTCAACCGCACCGAAAATTTCGGCTAAAACAGGTGTAAACGTTGAGCAGGTGCTTGAAAAAATTGTTTCGGATATTCCCTGCCCGTCGGGCGACGACGACGCTCCGTTCAGGGCGTTGATTTTCGACTCGGTCTACGACAGCTATAAGGGCGTTATAGTTTATGTCAGAGTTGTTGACGGTACTGTAAAGGTCGGCGACACGATGAAAATGATGGCTACAGGCGCCGAATTCAACGTAGTTGAAGCGGGCGTTATGAGAGCGACCTCAATGGAAAACCGCGGAATACTTCGCGCGGGCGACGTAGGTTATCTCACAGGCTCGATTAAAACCGTAAGCGACGCACGAGTCGGCGACACGGTCACAACAGCCGAAAAGGAAGCAAGCGAGCCTCTTCCCGGTTACAGAAAGGTAAATCCGATGGTATTCTGCGGCGTTTATCCCGCTGACGGCGCCGACTACGAAAACCTCAGGGAAGCTCTTGAAAAGCTACAGCTTAACGACGCGGCGCTAAGCTTTGAGCCTGAAACCTCGGGCGCTCTCGGCTTTGGCTTCCGTTGCGGATTTTTAGGGCTTCTTCACCTTGAAATTATTCAGGAAAGACTTGAAAGAGAATACAATCTCAACCTCGTTACGACAATTCCGAGCGTTGAATACAAAATACACCTGACAAGCGGCGAAACGGTAATAATCGACAATCCGACAAACTACCCCGACCCCGCAACAATCAATTACAGCGAAGAGCCTATGACGGCGGCGCATATCTACTCCCCGCCCGAATATGTCGGTACGATTATGGATTTATGTCAGGACAGGCGCGGAGTTTATAAGGATATGACTTACCTCGCTTCCGACAGAGTTGATATTGCCTACGACCTGCCGCTTAACGAAATTATTTACGATTTCTTTGACGCTCTCAAGTCACGCACAAGGGGTTACGCTTCGTTCGACTATGAGCTTAAGGACTACGTCAGAAGCAACCTCGTAAAGCTTGACGTTCTTTTGAACGGCGACGGAATTGACGCTCTTTCATTTATAATTCACGCCGACAAGGCTTACCCGAGAGCGAGAAAGATTGCCGAAAAATTAAAAGAAAACATCCCGAGACAGATGTTTGAAATTCCGATTCAGATTGCAATCGGAGGCAAGGTAATAGCAAGAGAAACCGTTAAGGCTATGCGCAAGGACGTTCTTGCGAAATGCTACGGCGGCGATATAACAAGAAAGAAAAAGCTTCTTGAGAAGCAAAAAGAAGGTAAAAAGCGTATGCGCCAGTTCGGTACGGTTGAGGTACCGCAGGAAGCGTTTATGGCGGTGCTTAAGTTAGATGACGATTAATCCTGTCGGGCTTTACGTCCATATTCCGTTTTGTCAGAAAAAATGTCTTTACTGCGATTTCTATTCGTTTTCGGCTGATGAGCAGACGAGAGAAGTGTATGTTAAAGAGCTTCTGAAAAGATTTGACGAATACAGTGAAAAATACGGCTGTAAAGCTGATACGCTTTACATTGGAGGCGGAACTCCGAGCCTTTTATCGCCGAGCCAGATTGAAAGGCTTGTAAAGAAGGCTAAGGACCTTTTTCTCACAGACGACGCCGAAATCACCGTTGAAGCCAATCCGCACTCCTCACTGCCCGAATTCTTAAGGGCGGCGGCTTTTGCGGGCGTTAACCGAATGTCCTTCGGGCTTCAATCGTCAAACGAAAAAGAGCTTGCTTTTCTCGGCAGAAGTTCAACCCCGAAAGAGCTTGAAAACGCTGTAAAATCAGCATATTCGGCGGGTATAGAAAATGTTTCGGCGGACGTTATGTTAGGCTTGCAAAATCAGACAAAGCAATCTTTAGGCGAAACGGTTGATTTTGCTTTGTCGCTCGGCGTAAAACACGTTAGCGCATACATTCTCAAGCTTGAGGAAAACACCCCTCTCTATAAAATGAGGAAGTCGCTTTCGCTTCCCGATGATGACGAAACCGCAGAGCTATATTTGTATCTCTGCGACAAACTGACAAGTAATAATACTTTACAGTATGAAATATCAAACTTCGCTGTCAGGGGTTACGAAAGCCGCCACAATTTAAAATACTGGCGTGATGAGGAATATCTCGGAATAGGCGCTTCGGCTCATTCTTTTATGAACGGAAAAAGATTCTATTTCCCGAGGGATATAAAAGCCTTCCTCGGCGGCTGTTCACCTGTTGACGACGGTGAAGGCGGAGGCGAAGAGGAATATATAATGTTAAAGCTTCGTCTGTCGGAGGGAATTAGCTTTTCGGAATTTGAAAAAAGATTTTCCCATCCGTTTGACGAAATCAAAAAGGAAAAAGCAAGATTTCTTAAAACCAAAGGACTTGTTGATATAGATGAAAGCCATATTTCTCTTACAAGAGCGGGCTTTCTTGTTTCAAACTCGCTTATATGCGAATTTATCTGAAAGGAGGATAAGCGTTTGTTTAAGGTTCTCAAGTATCTTAAGCCATATTCCGCGCAAACGGCGGCGGCTATGTTCTTTATGGTGCTTAACAATGTAACGACACTTGTCCTGCCGTTGATGCTTACAAACATTACCAACGGTGTTAAAGAGGGAGATATAGGTTACATAATGCAGACCGGCATGCAAATGCTTGCAGTTTCGTTTGCGGGTATCATAACCTCGATTATAGGCAGTTATTTTACCGCCAGAGCCGCTATGGGCTTCGGCGCAACGCTTCGCCGCGAAATATTCACAAAGGTTGAGTCCCTGTCCCCCGGCGACATAAACGAGGTCGGTATTCCGTCGCTTATCACCCGTTCGACAAACGACGTTAAACACATTCAGGATATGATTGTAAACGGAATAAGAATGATTATTGCCACCCCCGTTCTGCTTATCGGCGGCGCAATCCTTGCCGTTTTCAAGAATCCTCAGCTTTCAACGGTTATTCTCGCGGCTATCCCCGTTATAGCGCTTATTGTTTTTCTTGTCGCAAGAAAGGTTATACCGATGTTTGACGAGATGGAAAAGCGCACGGACCGTCTTAATCAGGTAATAAGAGAAAAGATAAGCGGCATCAGGGTTATAAGAGCGTTCAGCCGCACCGAATATGAGGACGAAAAATTTGACGAGGCTTCAAGCAGGCTCACCGCCCTTGCCCTTAAAATCAACCGTATAGTCGCTTTGCTTATTCCGATAGGCGTGTCAATTCTCTTCGTAATGGCGATTTCTCTTGTCTGGCTTTCGACAATGCAGATAAACAGGCTCGACGCCGTTACTCAGGCTGAAACAATAGCAACCGCTGTCGGCGATTTGCAGGCGTTCATCCTTTATCTTGTTGTTATTCTTGTAGCTCTCGTTATGGCGGCTACAATGTTTATAATGGTTCCTTACGGCACAATTTCGGCTAACAGAATTCTCGAGGTGCTTAGCATTGAGCCGACAGTTAAGGAAAGCGAAAACCCGATTGTTCCCGATGAAAACATAAAGGGAACTCTTGAATTCAAAGACGTATATTTCGGTTATCCCGGCGCTGAGAACCCCGTTTTAAGCGGGCTGAGCTTCAAAATTGAAAAAGGCGAAACGGTTGCCATTATCGGCTCAACGGGAAGCGGTAAGTCGACCTTAATCAACCTTATTCCCCGCTTCTTTGACGTAACAAGCGGTGAAATTCTCATAGACGGCGTCAACGTTAAGGATATTCCGCTTGACACCCTTAACGGAAAAATCGGCTTTGTTCCGCAAAAGGCTGTTCTCTTCTCGGGAACTGTAGCGGACAACCTTAAATTCGGAAAGCACGACGCCACTCCCGAGGAAATTGAAAAGGCGCTTGAAATTTCACAGTCAACCGAATTCGTAAATGCGCTTCCCAACAAGGCTTATGAAATGATTTCCCAGGGCGGCAACACCCTTTCGGGAGGTCAGAAGCAGCGTCTTGCAATTGCGAGAGCGCTTATTAAGAACGCCGAATTTTTCATTTTCGACGACAGCTTCTCGGCGGTTGACCTTAAAACAGACGCCGCCTTAAGACAGTCGCTTCGCGAAAATCTTTCTCAGGCGACGGTAATCCTTGTCGCCCAGAGAATAGGCACAATTCAGCACTGCGATAAAATTATAGTTCTTGAGGACGGCAAAATAGTAGGCATAGGCAAGCACAAGGAGCTGCTTGAAAGCTGTTCAGTTTACAGAGAAATAGCCGACTCACAGTATTCCGTAATAGAGAGCGGGGGTGAGCAGGTTGAGTAAGAAGAAAAAACAGCAAAACGAAAATTCAAAGTATTCTGTTTATAAAAAGAAAAACGACAAGGCGTATGACACCTGGGGCACGGCTAAAAAGCTCGCCAAGAGGTTAAAGCCGTTCAGACTTAAGCTCGTTATCGTTGCAATTGCGGCGATAGTCAGTACTGCCATGAGTATTCTCGGCCCGAGGTATCTCGGCGACATAATTGACGCTATCGACGTTCAGGTTCAGAACAAGCTTGCGGGCAATACCTTTGAATTCCTTGACGTTGCAAGAATACTTGCCAAGGCTGTTGCAGTTTACGCAATAACCTCTGTAATGATGTATATTCAGCATTATACAATGGCGGGCGTTGCTCAGAGACTTGTTTACAAGCTTCGCGATGACGTAAACCGAAAGCTCTCGCTTTTACCTCTCCGCTACTATGACTCGACCACAACGGGCGAGGTCTTAAGCCGTGCAGTCAGCGACCTGGACAACATTAACAAATCGCTTCAGAACAACCTGACTCAGATTATAACCTCGGTTATTACGGTTATAGGCGTGCTTGCGATGATGCTTTCGCTTAACCTTACAATGACTGCCGTATCGGTAGCGGTTGTTCCCGCCTCGGCACTCATAGCGCTTCTCATAGCCGGACGCTCAAAGCGCTGGTTCAGACAGCAATGGGACAGAAACGGCGAATTGAACGGCCACATTGAAGAAATGTATACGGGCCACAATATTATCAAGATTTTTTCAATGGAGAAAAACGCGATAAACGAGTTTGACGATATTAACAACGAGCTTTTTAAGGTAAGCTATAAAGCGCAGTTCCTTTCGGGAATCATTATGCCGTTCATAAGCTTTGTTAATAATATCGGTTACGTTATAATATGTATACTCGGCGGTCTGTTTGTAATAAACAACTCCCTCAGTCTCGGCGGAATTACGACATTTATTACATATTCAAAGCTGTTCTCACAGCCCTTCGTAGACCTTGCCCAGATAGCGAATAACCTTCAGAGCACCCTTGCCTCGGCAGAGCGTGTATTCAATCTTCTTGACGAGGAGCCCGAAACCTCCGACAAAGATAACGAGGTTCTTAAAAACCCCGAGGGCGTTATACGTTTTGAACACGTTGATTTTTCTTACACCGAGGACAAGCCGTTGATGAACGACCTGAACCTTCGGGTAAATCCGGGTCAGCTTGTTGCGATAGTAGGTCCTACGGGAGCAGGAAAGACGACAATAGTAAACCTTCTTATGCGTTTCTATGACGTCAAGGGCGGTAAAATCACGCTTGACGGCAAGGATATAAGAACGCTGACAAGAGACTCGCTGCGTTCGGCTTACGGTATGATTCTTCAGGATATATGGCTGTTCAAAGGCACAATCCGCGAAAACATAGCCTACGGCAGACTTGACGCAACGGACGAGGAAATTATAGCCGCCGCAAAAATGGCAAGGGCGCACCACTTTATAAGCACTCTGTCAGACGGCTACGACACTGTTCTTGACGAAAACGGAACTAACATTTCACAGGGTCAGCGACAGCTTATCACTATCGCAAGGGCGGTTCTCGCCAACCCGTCAATTCTTATTCTTGACGAGGCGACCTCTTCGGTTGACACAAGGACTGAAATGCAGATTCAGTACGCAATGGCGGACCTTATGAAAAACCGCACCTGCTTCGTAATCGCGCACCGTCTTTCGACTATAAGAAAGGCCGACACGATTCTCGTAATCGACAACGGCGAAATAGTCGAAGCCGGAAATCATCAAGAGCTCCTTGCGAAAAAGGGATTTTATTATCAGTTGTATAACAGTTAAGGTGTTATTATGGCAAAGCAAAAGAAAAAAGATAAAAAGAAAAAGCCTCAACTATCTAAAAAAGATAAAAAACTATTTCGACTTGTCGGTGCGATTTCGTGCATAGTTTCATCTTTTCTTGCTATTATAAATATCGAATTATTTATTCCGTATTTGGCAAAGATTACGGCTGAAAAGGGTTCTGTATATTCTGTTATTAATTTCAGTTTTCCCGCTTTACTAATGGGACTCGCTCCATTAGCAATATCTTTGATTATACTAATTAACTACGATAACTCAACTTATCTGGGTATTCCTTTTAAAGAGTATTATTCGGGGAAAAGCGAAAAGGCGAATAAGCAGATTAAAACAACTTTTTGTGTTGCCCTTTGTTTTGTAATTCTTTGGGGTTCTATGATTCCGATAATGATTAAATCTTATGATAATGCTGATTTAAAACAGATTACCCGTCACTATATAACAAAACAAGACGAGGTAATATTCGAATTTAACGATGTAAAAAGCATAGATGTCGGAATAAATCGTATTTTCAGTGGAAAAAATGCAACAAAAGTTTATACAGTATATATGGAATTAGAAGATAATAACGGTAATTCATTTAATATGAATGCCGAAGATTTTACAGATAACATTGTTGGCTTTGAAAAGTTTTTAAATCAGTTTGACCGAAGCATAGTTACTGTTAATAAAAAGTATTCCGAACATCTGACTTATCCTTTTGATGCTGAAAGCGGCAAAGCCTTCCACAGAATATTTGATTAATAAGATATAAAAACCACCCGATACATTTTGTATCGGGTGGTTTTTTTCGGGCGGGCGTGGAAACCCGCCCCTACACGATATAATAATCAACATAATTATTCTGTAGGGGAGGGCCTCCGTGCCCTCCCGTTTTTTTATTATAAAATTCAAAGCGGACGAGCAATGCTCGTCCCTACGGTATGTGTTTAATTTAAATGTTTCCGTAGGGGCGACCTGTGGTCGCCCGCAAATTCAGATGTTTTTTATTTTGGAGTGTCGAGTCGTCGCTCCCCGCAAAGCGCTAAAAAGCAACTCCCCTTTTATGGGGAGTTGCTCTTTTTTATGGTTTACTTTGTATAATCCTTATTTCGCCAAGGCGCCGACCTCGAGCATAAACGCGCCAATCTGGCCGCCGAACTCGGGAGCGCCGTCCATAATAAGATTACCCTTTTTAACCGCTTCAAGCATATCGGCAGTGCCGAGAAGAATTCCCAAAGCGTCGTCAAAGGTTCTGAAACGGAGTGTAAAGAACGGCATAGCCCTCTTATACTCTCCCCTGCCGGCTCTGGACTTACCCGCCTTAATACGAAGGTATGCCGAAACCTCGGGATGGTCGTTTACCGCAAAAGCATAAACACGGTCGGGCGATTTGCTCGTCCATGCGTGGATTTCGGGGTGTCCCATCTTGTTAAGCTGGCTGATTCCGCTTGAAAGAAGATAGAAGAAGCATTTTACCATAAGTTGTTTTGTTTCTTCATCCTCGGGCGGTTTTTCAGCCGAAAGAACGCTCGACATTTTAAGAAGCGTCATAAGGAACGCTTTAAAAGCGCCGAAATTCTTTGCAACTCCCCTCATTTTCGGAAGCGTTGCAGGGCCGATTTTACCCTTGAAAAAGGCGTTCATAGCTTCAACGGATTTAAACTCAAGTTCAACGTGCGGCTTCGGGTCAACCTTATTGAGATGAACCTGCCAGTCGTCGCCGTTGACAACGTAGTGCATACCGATTTTTCCGCCTTCGGAATCGGGGTCAAGGGCGCTTACCTGAATTACGGCGTGAACATTTTTGAACTGCTTTTTAAGGCTCGGCACGTCGTTGGCAATTACCTTGATAAGAGGCAACGCCGCATTGAAAAATATTTTATTAGAATAAAGCTCTTCCTGTTTATGCATTATATCAACTCGCTTTCTGATATAATCAAACGCTGTTATACGTCGTCTTCCCAGTTATCGTCCTCTTCAAAATCAGCCTTCATTGTTTCACGGATTGCGGCGATAATGCCGTTAGTGTCAATTCCGACCTCGGACATAATATCCTCGTGAAGACCGATGGGAGCGAACTTATCCTGATGGCCGAGCATCTTAAATGCGCAGCCCTTGCCCGCCTGAGCCATAACCTCGGCAACTGCCGAACCGAGACCGCCGATAACCGAATGGTCCTCAACGGTAATAATTCTTCTCGTATCCGAAACAGCCTTGACAATAGCTTCCTTATCAATGGGCTTGATTGTATGCATATTGAGAACTCTTACCTTTAAGCCGTCGGTGTTTTCAAGGAAATTAGCCGCCTGAAGCGCCTGGAAAACACAGCTTCCGCAAGCGATAACTGTAATATCGGTTCCCTCGTGAATTTCAACCGCCTTGCCGACCTCGAAGCCGTAGTCCTCGCTCAAATAAAGCACTCTGTCAAAGCCACGGTTAATACGGATGTAATAAGGGCCGTAATTTTCATAAGCGGCTCTGACTGCGTGAGCGGTTTCAATTCCGTCAGCGGGAACAATAACGGTAAGGTTAGGCATAGCCCTTGTGATAGCAATATCAGTGATTGCGTGGTGAGTTGAGCCGGCCTGACCGAAGGAAGTACCTGCGTGAGTAGCGATAATCTTAGCGTTTACGTTCTGATAGCAGATATCGGTATGAAGCTGGTCGCACGCTCTCATTGAGGTGAAAGCCGAGAAGCCGGACATAAAGGGAATCATACCTGCTCTTGCCATACCTGCGCCTACGCCGAACATATCCTGCTCGGCAATACCGACGTTGATAACTCTTTCGGGGCAAACCTTTAATACGTCGCCGAGCTTTGTGCTCTTCGCAAGGTCAGCGGTAATAGCAACAACCTTTGGGTCGTTTACAATAATATCTGCAAGAGTTTTGCCGTAGATTTCAGCGGTTGAAATCTCGGTCTGGTCAATTGCGTTATAAACAAATCCGCCTGCCATAATTATTTGCCCTCCTTTTCGGCTCTTTCACAGCGAGCCTTGTAATCTTCTTCGATTTCCTTTTTGAATTTCTCAAAAAGAACGTCGTCAATTGCGCCGTAATGCCAGAGGTAGTCGCCCTCCATAGTCTTAATGCCTGCGCCCTTCTTTGTATCCATAATAATACAGGACGGCGCACAGGGTTCTTTACTTCTTTCAATCGCGGCGTCAATAGCGTCGCAGAGAGCGCCGATATTATTTCCGTCAACAGTTACGGTGTTAAAGCCGAAGGCTTTCATTTTATCCTCAAGAGGCTCTAATTTCATAACTTCCTCTGTCGGGCCGTCTATCATACAATGGTTTCTGTCGATAAAGACGATGCAGTTTGAAAGCTGATAGTGGTTAATTGTCATAAAGCCTTCCCAGTTTGAGCCTTCGCCGAGCTCGCCGTCACCGGTTACAACGTATGTAAGGTAGCTCTTGTTCTGAAGTCTTGCCGCAAGAGCAGTTCCCGCGGCTATTGAAACACCGTGGCCGAGAGAGCCTGTTGAAGCGTCAACTCCGACAACCTTGTTCGAGTCAAGGTGCATACCCATTTTTGAACCCGAAAGGTTAAAAGTCTTTAACATTTCAACGTCGTTGAAGCCCTTGTCGCAAAGCACGGGAGCGTAAGCGATAGCGGCGTGACCCTTTGAAAGAATAAAGCGGTCTCTGTCCTCCCACTTGGGGTCGTCAACTTTGATGTTAAGATACTTGTGATAAAGAACGGTCAGCAAATCCATAACCGACATACCGCCTCCGATATGGCCGCTGCCTGCCCACACGGTGGTCTGTAAGCAGAGGTTGCGAAGGTCATATGCCTTTTTTTCAAGGCTGAGCCATTCCTGTTTAGCTAAATTAGCCATTTGGTTTTCCTCCCTTTATATAAAAGATATTTTTACCTTAACTCAGGATGATTTTTTCTTACCTCATTGAATGCGTCCTCGGCAATATCAATTGAAAGCGCAATATCATCGTCAGTAAGCGAAGCGTTAATGAAATGGTTGTGGTGAGAAGCGAGGAAAAGTCCTCTGCTGACGCACTCCGAAATCCATTCCTGATGAAGCATAAGGCTGTCATCGTTCGCAATTCTTAAATAGAACAGCGCAGGCTCGCCCGAAACAACGAGGTCAAAGCCGTTGTTTTCAGCCGCCGCCTTAAAGCCGTCGGTGAGCTTTGTACCCATAGTCCTGCAGAACGTCGGCAGGTCAATTCTCTTCATCTTGTCAATACAGGCTATGCAAGCCGCAAACGGAACGGCGCTCATCCAGTATGAGCCGGTGTAGGTCATACCCGAAACCGTGTTCTTCATATGCTCGCCGCCGCAGAGAGCCGACATATTATAGCCGTTTGCAAGAGCCTTGCAGAAACAGATAAGGTCAGCCTTGATTCCGTAATAATGGTCGCTGCCCGCAATATCAAGGCGGAAACCCGCTCTTACATCGTCAAAGATAAGAACTACGCCGTGGTCGTCACACCATTTTCTGACGCCCGTCCAGTATTCCTTGCTTGCAGTTTCATTATCCTTAAAATTGCCGTGGTCATAGGGCTGTGCGATAAGGCCCGCTATATCGCCGTCATTCTCGTCATACAGTTTCTGTAAAGCGTCAATATCAAACCACGGGGCAACGAGATTATGGCAAACATCCTCGGGAAGAATTCCGGGATAGTCAATTTTCTGCGCCCACTGGAAATCGCCGTGATAGTAGCCCTTTAAGAAAATAATCTTTCTCTTATGAGTATGCGCTCTTGCCGTCATAACGGCGAGAGTTGTTGTGTCAGAGCCGTTTTTACAGAAGAACGCCCAGTCAGCCGAAGCGACAGTGTCGACAAGCATTTCGGCGCATTCCACCATAATGCTTGAGGGAGCTGTGGTACAGTTGCCCTTTTCGAGCTGAGCCTTTGCCGCCGCGTCAACGTCGGGGTCGTTATAACCGAGAACATTGGGGCCGTAAGCGCACATATAGTCTATATATTTATTTCCGTCAAGGTCCCAGAAATAGGAGCCCTGAGCCTTCTGGGAATAGAAGGGCCATTTCTGTATAGGAATCCAGAGTCCCTCGGAAGGACCTAAATGACCGTAAATTCCGGCGGGGATGACCTTCAACGCCCTGTCAAAGCACTCTCTGCCCTTGTCGTGATTGTAAACGGGATATTTACTCATTTTCAGTCCTCCTTTAAGCGAGATACAGCGCAACTCGGTCGAGAAGCCTGTTCATATTGTCAATCATGGAAGCCATGCCGTGAATTTCTATTGAGCCGTTGCAGACGCATTCAAGAGCGTTGGCTTTGTTATTGAAAAGCGCGTAAGCAAGGTCAATATCGGCAAATTTCATAATAGCGCGCGGGTTTTCGGGCGCCTTTTTAATCGTTACGAGATGGTGGTCCTTAACCCTGAGAGTTGCCGCAGGTCCGCCCTCAATTCCGAAATGAATATCGCCGTCCACCATATAAGAAGCGCTGTGCTTTCCTATTTCGTCCTGATTGCCTATCTGGGCAAGAGCGACGGAAATAGTATAAAAGGTAAGAGTTGTCGAAAGCTCAAAGAACTCTCTGTCCTCAAGAGCCTCCTCAGTCGGTCTCATAAGCTCGGTAAGTCTGTCGGTAAGGGCAACAAAGGTTTTAAGTAAAAAGTTAATCTTCGTAAAGCCCTTAACGGGAACGGGCGTAACCGTACCGTCAATCATACCGTTGAACTTTTCGGGTGATGAAAACGGGATTTTAATATCGCACGGATGAATTCCGTCCTCCATACGACAGCCGTTTTTGGTAAATGTAATAGTAGCGCTCGGGCCGTCCTTTATATCAAAACAGATTGAAACAGGCTTTTTAAGGTCCTTTAACAAATCTCTTGATTTACTGTCAAGCTCACAGAGATTTTCAAGCGTACCGAGAATAGCGTAAAGGTTAATGTAAGACAGGGTTCTTGCGTCAGTCATCTGCAATTCCTCCTTTTCCGTTATTTTACATTAAAATATACACAACAATTTTACCAAATTTTGAGGTTGCCGTCAATGAAAACGAGCCGCTGTCCTATAAAAAAATAGAGTGTATTTTTGGTCATTTTGCAGATATTATTTAAGTAAATTTATTCCAATTAATAATTTTTTTACATTTTATGATAGGAATTTTCAAAATTATGTGATATACTTTAGAATAGGTAAATTTGGGATTATAATTATCACTAAAAATACAGGAGAAAAAAATGTCTATTTTCAAAAAGATTTTCGGAGATTATTCGACTAAGGAATTAAAGAGAATTATGCCCATTCAGCAGGCTGTTCTCGACCTTGAGGGCGAATATGAAAAATTATCGGACGCTGAGCTTCGGGCTAAGACGGACGAATTCAAAGAGCGCCTGAATAACGGCGAAACTCTTGACGATATTCTTCCCGAGGCATTTGCCACCTGCCGCGAGGCTTCGATGAGAGTTCTCAATATGAAGCATTTCCCCGTTCAGATTCTCGGCGGCATTGTTCTTCACCAGGGAAGAATTGCCGAAATGAAAACAGGTGAAGGTAAAACCCTCGTTGCAACCCTCCCCGCTTATCTTAATGCGCTTGCGGGAAAAGGCGTTCACATTGTTACGGTTAACGACTACCTCGCCCGCCGTGACTCGGAATGGATGGGCAAGCTCTATGAATTCTTGGGACTTAAGGTAGGTCTTATCATTCACGAAAAGAATAACGACGAAAGAAAGGAAGCCTACGCCGCAGACATCACCTACGGCACTAACAACGAAATGGGCTTCGATTATCTTCGTGACAATATGGTCACTTACAGAGACCAGAGAGTTCAGAGAGGTCACTCTTTCGCAATCGTCGACGAGGTCGACTCAATTCTTATCGACGAAGCGAGAACTCCCCTTATCATTTCGGGTATCGGCGAAAAATCGACCGATTTATACGAAGCGGCGGACAGATTTGTAAAGTCACTTAAAAAGACCGTTGTAAAAGAACTCGATACAAAGACAGAAGCCGACGACGTTGTTGAGGACGGCGACTATCTTGTTGACGAAAAGGGCAGGTCGGCTTCGCTTACAAAATCGGGTATCGCAAAGGCTGAACAGTATTTCAATCTCGACAACCTTATGGACGCCGAGAATATGACCCTTATGCACCATCTGACCCAGGCTCTTCAGGCTAACGGCGTTATGAAGCGTGACGTTGACTATGTTGTTCAGGACGGTCAGGTGCTTATAGTTGACGAATTCACGGGCCGTATTATGCTCGGCAGACGTTACAGCGACGGACTTCATCAGGCTATTGAAGCGAAGGAAGGCGTCAAGGTTGAGCATGAGAGCAAAACCCTCGCCACAATAACCTTCCAGAACTACTTCCGTCTTTACGATAAGCTCTCGGGTATGACAGGTACGGCTATGACCGAAAAAGAGGAATTTCAGGAGATTTATTCTCTTGACGTTATCGCCATTCCGACAAACAAGCCTATGATAAGAGTTGACCGTGACGACGTTCTCTATAAGACCGAGGAAGCAAAGTTCAACGCGATTATTCAGAGAATTCTCGAGTGTCACGAAAAGGGACAGCCCGTACTCGTAGGCACAATCAATATTGAAAAGAGCGAAAAGCTCAGCCGTATGCTTAAAAAGCAGCATATTCAGCATGAGGTGCTCAACGCCAAGTTCCACGCTCAGGAGGCTGAGATTATCGCCCAGGCAGGTAAATTCGGCGCAGTAACAATCGCTACGAATATGGCAGGTCGAGGCACGGATATCATCCTCGGCGGCAACCCCGAGCTGCTTGCCAAAATCGAAATGAGAAAGCGCGGCTACGAGGACGATATGATTGTCGAGGCGGAAAGCTTTGCCGATACCGATAACGAGGAAATCCTCGCCGCAAGAAAAGAATATCACGCTCTTCAGAAAGAGTTTAAGGAACAGATTAAGGAAGAAGCCGATAAGGTTCGCGCGGCAGGCGGTCTTTGCATTATCGGCACCGAAAGACATGAGTCAAGACGAATCGACAACCAGTTGAGGGGACGTTCGGGCCGTCAGGGCGACCCGGGTGAAAGCCAGTTCTTCCTTTCGGCTGAGGACGATTTGCTCCGTCTTTTCGCGGGCGACCGTTTCTACCAGATACTTGACACGTTTAAATCAGTCGGCGATATGCCCTTTGAAATCGGTATGCTTACAAAGCAGATTGAAAACGCGCAGAAAAAGGTTGAGGGTAACAACTTCGCCATCCGCCGTCACGTTTTAAGCTACGACGACGTTATGAATATGCAGCGTGAGGTTATCTACGGTCAGCGCAACCAGGTTCTTGACGGACTTGACCTTACGCCGACAATTATGAAGATGATTGACGGCTACTATAACGATATGGTCGATTTCTACTGCCCGACAGTCAACAGCGCTGAGGACTGGAACATAGCGGGTATGTTAAGTAAATTCTCATATATAATCGGCGACGACACTCTTGAAAACTTTGACAATCAGAAGATGAAGGATTACCTGATTGAAAAGGCTCATAAGATTTATAACGAGAAGAAAGAAAAGTACGGCGACGCGCTTATGGATGAGCTTCAGCGCAAGGTGCTTCTTAAAAACGTTGACCAGCGTTGGATGAGCCATATTGACGATATGGAGCAATTAAAGCAGGGCATTTCGCTTCGTTCCTACGGTCAGCAGGACCCCGTTGTTGCGTTCAGAATGGAGAGCTTCGACATTTTCGACGAGATGACGGACGCCATCCGTGAGGGTACGGTTTACGATATGATGACTGTCCGTATTATGACAGAAGAAGACGTCAAGCGTGAACAGCAGGCGAAAATCACCGCCACTAACGGAGCTACCGACGGAAGCGAGAAAAAGCAACCCGTCAGAAAGGGCAAGAAGGTCGGCAGAAACGACCCCTGCCCGTGCGGAAGCGGTAAGAAATATAAGCACTGCTGCGGTAAGGATGAATAAAAAGCAATAAAAGAGAGCAGATGCCAAACGGTATCTGCTCTTTCTTTTATGGACCCGAAGAGGATCACAGTGCTACGCACTGAGAATTTGCTTCGCAAATAATCCTATTTTATGTCCGCCTCGCTCTGCCTTACGGCAAACCGCTCGGCATGGACGGTTTCGTTCGCTCCTCTTCAAAAAAATAAACACCTGCCGAAGCAGGTGTTTATTTTATGGACCCGAAGAGGATCGAACTCTCGACCTTACGGATGCGAACCGTACGCTCTCCCAGCTGAGCTACGGGCCCAAAGCAAAACTTATTATATATTTGCTTTTTGATTTTGTCAAGGAAAAGATAACCCATTTTTACCGCTTACATTCAAAAAATGACCTGATACGTTAAAACTGTTGAAAAAGGTTTTCGGTTGTGGTTAAATCTTAACTGAAAGGAGGGCGTATATGAAAATCATTACGGTAATAAATGAAAACGAAGACGAGAGAATTGAAATTCATTCTCACAAAAGGGACGCCCTTGTTGAACAGATTGAGGAATTGGTCAATAATTACGGCGTGAATATCAACGGCTACAGGGATGACGAAATAGTTCCGCTCAAGCCTGAAGAAATTTTCAGAGTTTATGTTTCTTCAAACAAGGTTTTCGCTTCAACTGACAGCGGTGAATACCAGTTGAAATACCGTTTGTACAGGCTTGAAGAAATGCTCGGCGAACAGTTCATAAAAGTCAATCAGTCAACGCTCGTGAACAAAAAGAAAATTAAAAAGTTCTCAAGCTCGTGGGGCGGCTCGCTGATTGTCGAATTAAAAAACGGTGAAACGGATTTCATTTCAAGACGGCAACAGAAGACCGTTATGGAAAGGATGGGAGTTAAATGAAAAATCTCAGTTACGCAAAACAGTTTTTATTAATCGGCGCCTGCTTCGCAGGACTCGGCCCGATTGTCGGCGGTACGGTTATATGGCAGGTTTTAAGCCCTGCCCGCCTGACTCTTACGGGCAGCCAGATTTTTATCGCAATAGTCAGCACCTATATTCTCGCCTTTATTCAGGCAGGCAGTTCGGTATTTCACAGAATTGAGCATTGGTCGCCTCTTAAGGCGGCGCTCGTTCAGCTTGTTTGCATCTACACGGTTTATACGGCGACCTATCTTGTAAACAGCTGGATGCCGCTTAAATGGAATGTAGTTGCGATTTACACCGCAATATTTGTTTTCGCCTATGCTGTAATCTGGGTTACCGTTAATCTGATTACAAAAAGCGTTACAAAGAAGCTCAACAAACAGATTGAGGGCTGAAAATATAAACGGCTGATTGAAATTCAATCAGCCGTTCTTTTTTTATGTTTTATCTGTCCATAGCGTTGATTTTGTTTACGGTTTCTATCTTTGAAAGCTCCTCGGTATAAAGCTCGGTGCAGCCGCATTTCGGGCACATAGCCGCTTTAAGGTCAACCTCGGTAACCTTAAAGTTAGCGGGTCGTCTGAGCTTTAAGCCCGACTCAAGATTTTCAACCATATCAACGCCGCATCTTGCGCATTTTCTCATAATAACTCTCCTTTTCTTTAAAGGGTTTATTCCTGCGCTTTTATTATAATATCAGGAGACGAATTAGTCAAATATTTCGTTTATGAGCTTTTGAGCCTTTTCGTTCAAAAGGTCAAAATCCATAGCGTCAATATAAAATTTTTCAAGCTCGTCGTGGATGGATTTTGCGTTGACAAGCGACATTACCGCTTCGTCAAGAAGCTCAAGGGAAGCGCGGCGGTTAAACGAAAGCCTTGCCGAATGTTTTTTTATTTCCGAAGCGTTCATAAATCTTTTTGAAAGGATTGATTTTTCGCCCTTTTCGCTTAAAAGATGAGCGCTGTTTTCCGTAACGAAGCAAAGCCGTTTTTCGGGAATAATCAAGTGGTCGATTTTCTTTTTCGGGTTGGTGACGCACGGGCATACCGTTACGTCAAAGCCCGCCTTCACAGCCCTTTTAAAAACGGCTCTTAAAATTCTGTCCGACACAACGCCGTATTCGTCTTCAATAGTGATAACCCGGTCGCATCCGTCCTTCAGGGTTTCTTCAAAGAATGTAATTCCCTTAGGCGTAACGGCGCTTAAAAACCTGAACGAAACCCTGCTCTCCCCTTTTCTGCTTCTGTTTTCAAATTCACGAAGGCAGAGCCTTTCGGTAAAATCCGAAAGCTTTTCGCTTTCAATATGAGGCTCGACAAGTCTTAAACTGTCGTTAAGAAGAGCCGAATAAGCCTTTAAAAACCTTACGCACCGCTTATGATAAGAGGAACATTCAAAGCTTTTTTCAATAATGGATTCAGTCTTTGAGCGAAGAAAGCCTCTGTCCCAGCAGTCGCCGAAATTTACAATCTGTTCAACGGCTCCCGGGTATTTCGGCTCAATGACGTGCGGCGAGGTTCCGTCGGCAACGCTTGTTTTAATTTCGGGAATAATCACCCCGTCAAGAGACGACGGGTCGGACGAGCAGTAAATTCTTTCTGTCTTGTATCCCCTTTTTTCTGCCTCAGCCGCTATTCTTTTCATAACCGACGATTTGCCTGTTCCCGGCCCGCCCTTTATTATAAAAAGTCTGCCGTCATATTCGGGAAAATACAGTTCGTCAAAGAGTGAATAAAAGCCGTTTGCGGTATTAGCGCCTAAAAAATATTTTACCATTTTTTTCGCCTCCAAAATATGTTCTGCCCATTATATTCAAAAACAAAGCCATTTGTTAAAATAGTTTGACTTTGTTTTAACAATGTAATATAATATCTTCAGTAAATTTTTAGGAGATGATTTTATGCCATTGGTTACAACAACCGAAATGTTCAAAAAGGCTTATGAGGGCGGCTATTCGATAGGAGCTTTCAACGTAAATAATATGGAGATTATCCAGGGTATTACCCGCGCGGCTAAGAAGCTTAACGCTCCCGTTATTCTTCAGGTTTCCGCAGGCGCAAGAAAATACGCTTCTCACGGTTATCTCTACGCTATGGTTAAGGCTGCCGCTGACGAAACAGGTCTTCCTATTGCTCTTCACCTTGACCACGGCCCCGATTTTGAAACCTGCAAAAGCTGTATTGACGGCGGTTTCACTTCAGTTATGATTGACGGCAGCTCGCTTCCCTATGAGGAAAACGTTGCTCTTACCAAAAAGGTAGTTGAATATGCACACGCTCACGGCGTTGTTGTTGAGGGCGAGCTCGGAACTCTTGCAGGCGTTGAAGACGACGTTGTTGTTGAAGAGGGTCACGAAAGCTATACAAATCCCGACCAGGTAGTCGACTTTGTTACAAGAACAGGCGTTGATTCATTGGCAATCGCTATCGGCACATCACACGGCGCTTATAAATTCAAGCCCGGCCAGAAGCCGCAGCTTCGTTTCGACATTCTTGAAGAGGTCGGCAAACGCCTTCCCGGTTTCCCGATTGTTCTTCACGGCGCAAGCTCGGTTAACCAGGACCACATCAAGACCATTAACGAGTTCGGCGGCGAAATGCCAGACGCTATCGGTATTCCCGAGGATATGCTCAGAAAGGCTTCTTCAATGGCGGTCTGCAAGATTAACGTTGACTCCGATATCCGTATCGCTATGACAGCGGCTCTGAGAAAGCACCTTGCAGAGAACCCGAAGGACTTTGACCCGAGAAAATATCTCACACCCGCAAGAAACGCTATCGAAGAGGTTGTTGCTCATAAGATTGACGTTGTTTTCGGTTGTAAGGACAAGGCGTAATTAAATAAAATAACCAAATTGGGACGCTTCTTTTTGGAAGCGTCCCTTTCATTTTTTCTTGATATATCGACATTGTTTTAGTATAATTAATATATATAACAACTTGGAGATACTATGGAATACAATTTAACCGTACCTACTCTTTTAGGGCTTGAAAAGCCGATTGCCGACGAGCTTAAGAGTTTAGGCGCCGAAAACGTTACAAGTGAAAACGGGCGTGTTTTCTTTACGGGCGACGAAAGAATGATAGCGCGAACAAATATCTGTTCACGCTTTTCCGAAAGAGTTCAGATTCTTGTCGGCTCATTCACCGCAAAGAGCTTTGAAGAGCTTTTTGAAGGCACAAAGGCTCTTGAATGGGAAAATTTCATCGGCAAAACCGACGCCTTTCCCGTTAAGGGCTATTCGGTTTCGTCAACTCTTTTCAGCGTTCGCGACTGCCAGTCGATTATAAAAAAGGCTGTTGTCGAAAGGCTTAAAAGCAAATACAATATAGAATGGTTTGAAGAAACGGGAAGCATTTATCAGATTCAGTTTTCCGTAATGAAAGACAGGGTGCTTCTGCTTATTGACACGTCGGGCACGGCGCTTCACAAGAGAGGCTACCGCCTTAGCGCAAACGAAGCGCCGATAAAGGAAACCCTCGCCGCTTCCCTTTGTTATTTTTCACGTCTTCGGCCGTACCATAAGCTTTATGACCCTATGTGCGGAAGCGGTACGATTCTTATTGAGGGCGCGCTTATGGCTCACAACATAGCACCCGGACTTAACCGTAATTTTTCAGCCGAAAGATTTTCTTTTATTGAAAGAAACATCTGGGACGAGGAAAGAGAACGGGCAAGGGACAAAATAAAACACTGTGAAGATTTTCACGCTTACGGAAGCGATATTGATAAAAACGCCCTGTCCTTTGCGAGAGAAAACGCCAAGAGAGCGGGAGTTGAAAAATATATTGACTTTTCATTAAAGAATGTCAGCGAATTTTCGCCCTCAACCGAAAGAGGAACGGTCATAACCAATCCACCGTACGGCGAAAGACTTATGGAAAACGGCGAGGTTGACGAATTATACCGTATTCTCGGAAAAGCCTTTGTTCAGAAACACGGCTTCAGCTATTCGGTAATAACCCCTCACGAAAATTTTGAACAGCTTTTCGGAAGAGAGGCGGACAAACGCAGGAAGCTTTACAACGGAATGATTAAATGTCAGTTATATATGTATTTTAAATGAAAGGGAGAAATGAAAAATGAAACACGTTTTTATTGTCAACCCGAAATCAGGTAAGGGTAAGGTTCTTGAGTTCATAAAGCCCAGAATTGAGCAATACGCCTTAGACCACCCCGAGCTTGAAATTGAAACTCACATTACCACCGCGCCGTATGAGGGCATAACCTATGTAAAGGAAAGAGCCAAAAGCGGCGAGCACATCCGTTTTTACGCCTGCGGCGGCGACGGAACTCTTTTTGAGGTTATTAACGGCGCCTACCTTTATCCCGACACAACCGAGGTTGCGGTTATTCCTTTAGGCAGCGGCAACGACTTTATCCGTCTTTTCGGAAAGGCGAGCGAAATGACAAATATTGACGACCATGTAAACGGCACGCCGATAAAGCTCGACCTCATCCGCTGCGGCGACAAAATCGCAATTAACCAGTGTTCAATGGGAATTGACGCCGAGGTTTGCGCAAAGCAGGTCTATTTCAAGAAGCTGCCGCTTATATCAGGTGAAATGGCTTATACCTTTGCGCTTGTTTACTGCCTTTTCAAAAAGCTTAAGAGCAATTTCAAGGTCTATGTTGACGACAAGCTTGTAATTGAAGATTCAATGCTCTTTTCCCTCTGCGGTAACTCACGCTGGTACGGTGGCGGCTACAAGGGCGCTCCGCTTGCTATTCCCGACGACGGACTGCTCGATATGATTCTTGTTAAAAGCAAGGTTTCCCGCCTTAAGCTTGCCTCTCTTATGGGAAAATATAAAAAAGGCGAGCATCTTGACTGGGATATAACAACCTTTATGAGAGGAAAGAAGCTTCATATCGAAAGCGAAAAGCCGGCGGCGGTCAATGTTGACGGCGAATGCGAATACGTCACCGAGGCTACCTTTGAAATTATCGAAAAGGGAATTACCTTTGTTGTTCCTAAAAATTCAACCTATTTTGAGGACAGAAAAAGCGGAAAAATCTCAGGCGAGAGAAAATAAGCGCTATTATATAATGTAATATCAATTGAACATATTGTCTAAAATGCAGGGCAGAATGTATCTATCCTGCATATTTTTTATCAAAAATGTATAAATATGCAAATTTATGCAACTTTTTTGCATTTTTTACTTGACATTATGCATATTTAGTGATAAATTATACGCAAGTTCAAACCAAACAAACAAATTTCAGGAGGAAACAGAAATGAAAAACAAAAAAATAATTGCTATCGTTTTAGCAGCAGTACTCGTTATCTCGGTTGGCGTTCTCGCCGCTTGCACAAAGAACGGCGGAACCGATGAACCGTCAACAGAGCCCGTAAGCAACACTGAGGTTAAGACACTGACAATGGCGACTAACGCATCTTTTCCGCCCTATGAATTCTACGAAGGCGAAAAGATTGTCGGTATCGACGCTGAAATCGCAGGTCTTATTGCCGAGAAGCTCGGTATGGAGCTTGTAATCGAAGACGTTGAATTCAAGACCATCATCCCCGGTGTTCAGTCAGGCAAATATGATATGGGTATGGCAGGCATGACAGTAACTGATGAGCGTCTTGAAAGCGTTAACTTCTCCGACACCTATGCAAAGGGCGTTCAGGTTGTTATCGTTAAAGAAGGCGGCGACATCAAATCACTTGACGACCTTGAAGGCAAAATGATTGGCGTTCAGGAAGCTACAACAGGCGACATCTACGCTTCTGACGAGTTCGGCGACGACCACGTTACAAAGTATGCTAACGGCGCTCTTGCAGTTCAGGCACTTAATGCAGGCAAGGTTGACTGCGTTATTATCGACAATGAGCCCGCTAAGAATTACGTTGAAGCTAACGAAGGCCTTGAAATTCTTGACACAGAATACACTGTTGAGGATTACGCTATCTGCTTCGCAAAAGAGAACACAGAGCTTCAGGAAGCTGTAAACGGCGCTCTTAAAGAGCTCATAGCTGACGGCTCCGTTCAGAAAATTATTGACAAATACATTCCCGCTGAATAAAATTAATTAAAAACTTCAGTCAAGGGCAGCGTATGCACTGCCCTTGATTTTGGGTGTAAAGGGGTTTTAACGTGCCTATTCTTTTAAGCTTATCAAGGGACTTTGAGCTCGCCTTTCTGAAAGACGACAGGTATAAGCTGTTCATTACAGGATTTGTAAACACGCTTAAAATAACCGCCGGTGCGCTTGTTCTCGGTATTGTTATCGGTATATTAGTTGCGGCGGTGCGCTCTTCCTTTGACAAGAATTCCGAAACATTGAAAATGCGCGGTGGCCTCGGCTACGGCGTGCTGAGTGTGCTCAATTCAATATGCAAGGTCTACCTGACGGTAATCAGGGGAACTCCTGTAGTTGTTCAGCTTCTGATTATGTATTTTGTTATATTCAGAGCTTCAAAAAACGGCGTGCTTATCGGCATTCTCGCATTCGGTATAAACTCGGGAGCGTACGTTGCCGAAATCTTCCGCGCTGGTATTATGTCAATTGACAACGGCCAGTTTGAAGCAGGCAGAAGCCTTGGTTTTAACTACATTCAGACGATGCGCTACATAATTATTCCCCAGATGTTCAAGGCGGTTCTTCCAACCCTTCTCAACGAATTTATTGCCCTTCTTAAAGAGACCTCCGTTGCGGGATACGTCGGTGTAAAGGACCTGACAAAAGCGGCGGACAACGTTGCAGGATTGACATATAAATATGTGCTTCCGTTGACAGCCGTTGCGTTGACCTATCTTATAACGGTAATGATTCTGTCCTCGCTTGTAGGAAAGCTTGAAAGGAGGCTTCGTAAGAGTGAACGATAATGTTTTAATCTCTGTAAAAGACCTCAAGAAGCACTACACCGACGGCACCGTAAGAGCGCTTGACGGTATCAACTGTGAAATCGACAAGGGCGAGGTTGTTGTTATCGTAGGTCCGTCGGGAAGCGGTAAAAGCACCTTTTTACGCTCTTTAAACCTTCTTGAAATCCCCACCTCGGGTCAGATTTTCTTTGAGGGCGTAGACATTACCGATAAAAAGGTAAATATCAACACTCACCGCCAGAAAATGGGAATGGTTTTTCAGCATTTTAACCTTTTCCCGAATATGACGGTACTTAAAAATATGACTATCGCGCCGACCACCTTATTGGGAATAAGCAAGCAGGACGCCGAAAAAAGGGCGTATGAGCTTCTTGAAAAGGTAGGTCTTAAGGACAGGGCGGACGCTTATCCGAATCAGCTTTCGGGCGGTCAGAAGCAGCGTATTGCCATAGTCCGCGCGCTTTGTATGAACCCCGACGTTATGCTCTTCGACGAGCCGACCTCGGCTCTCGACCCCGAAATGGTCGGCGAAGTGCTTGACGTTATGAAAAATCTTGCCAAAGACGGTATGACGATGGTCGTCGTAACCCACGAAATGGGCTTCGCGCGTGAGGTAGGCTCAAGGGTTATCTTTATGGACGGCGGCGTCATAGTTGAAGAGAATACTCCCGAAGAGTTTTTCTCGAACCCTCAATCCGAGCGATTGAAGGACTTTCTCTCAAAGGTACTGTAGGATTTTTCCTTACTGTTCCTCATATTTGTTGCCGGCAACCGTAAACTTTAAGTTTGCGGTTGCTTTTTATTGCGTTTTCTACAGTAATATGGTATTATATAATATATATGTAAATTTCTGATGGAAGTGGGTTTTATGTCAGTTAAAAGAATCGTAGTCAAGGTCGGAACTTCGTCTTTGACCCATAAAAACGGCAAAACCAATATTAGAAGAATAAACGAGCTTATCAGCGTGCTTTCGGATATTGCGAATTCGGGAGTTGAAATCTGCTTCGTTTCGTCAGGCGCCATAGGCGTTGGCGTCGGAAAGCTCGGGCTTAAGGAAAGACCTACCGACACCGAGGGCCGTCAGGCGGCTTCAAGCATAGGTCAGTGTGAGCTTATGTTCATTTATGACAAGTTCTTTTCCGAATATAACCACACAATCGGTCAGCTTCTTATTACAAAGAGCGACGTCGACAGCGACGAAAGAAGGCATAACCTTATAAACACCTTCAACAAGCTTTTTGAATTCGGAGCAATTCCCGTTGTAAACGAAAACGACAGTATTGCGGTTGACGAAATTGTCTACGGCGATAACGATAACCTGTCTGCTATTGTCGCTAAGCTCATAAACGCCGATTTGCTTGTAATACTGACCGACGCTGACGGGCTTTTCGATAAAAACCCGAATGAATTTGATGACGCAAAGCTCATTTCCGAGGTTGATAAGATAGATGAAAAAATCATTTCCATAGCCTCCCCCAACGGCTCGTTTTTAGGCACGGGCGGTATGGCGACAAAGGTTCAGGCGGCGAAGGTTACAACCGAAGCGGGTATCGACACCGTTGTTATGAACGGTAACGACCCGAAAAAGCTTTATGACCTTCTCGAAGGCAAGACAGTCGGAACGTTATTCAAGGCGGTGAAGAAATGAAAACTGTTTATGAATTAGGAAAAGGCGCAAAGGAAGCCTCGCGATTTTTAGCCGTCGCTTCCACTGAGGATAAAAACAGAGCGCTTTTGTCAATCGCTTCGGCGCTTGAGGAAAACTGTGAAAAAATACTTGAAAAGAACAGAATAGATATGGAAGCCGCAAAGAACAGCGGTATCAACCCAACCATGCTCGACAGACTTCTTCTTACGAAAGAGCGAATCAAGGGTATGGCTGACGGCGTAAGAGAGGTTGTTTCTCTCCCCGACCCTGTCGGAAGAACTCTCGACAGCGTGACAAGACCGAACGGACTTGAAATAACGAAGGTCAGCGTTCCCATTGGCGTTATTGCGGTTATTTTTGAAGCAAGACCGAACGTCACGTCAGACGCCGCTTCACTTTGTCTTAAGGCGGGTAACTGCGTAATTCTCCGTGGCGGTAAGGAAGCGATAAACTCCAATACCGAAATAGCCCTCGTTATGAGAAACGCTGTTAAAAAGGTCGGTTTCCCCGAGGACTGCATAAATTTTGTTGAGGACGTTTCAAGACAGAGCGCAACTGACCTTATGACCCTCAACGAATTTGTTGACGTGCTTATCCCGAGGGGCGGCGCGGGGCTTATTCAGGCTTGCGTAAAGAACGCAACCGTTCCCGTAATCGAAACCGGCACGGGAAACTGTCATATTTACGTTGATAAAAGCGCCGATATTGAAATGGCGGCGAAAATCGTCTTTAACGCAAAGACCTCACGCCCGTCAGTCTGTAATGCGGCTGAAAGTCTTTTGATTCATAAGGACATTATCTCCTCTGCCCTGCCGATAATAAAGAAACGGCTTGACGAAAAGGACGTAACTCTTCACGGCGACGAAACATCAAGAAAAATCTGTCCCGATATTCTTCCCGCAACCGACGAGGACTGGGGAAAGGAATATTTGAGCTTCGATATGTCGGTCAAGTGCGTTGAAAGCACCGAGGAAGCGATTGACTGGATTTATAAATACGGCACAAAGCACAGCGAATCTATTATTACCGAGGATAAAGCCGAAGCCGAAAAATTCTTAAATAACGTTGACGCGGCGGCGGTTTATCACAACGCAAGCACCCGTTTTACCGACGGCGGAGTTTTCGGTCTGGGCGCTGAAATCGGTATTTCAACCCAGAAGCTTCATGCAAGAGGCCCGTTAGGTCTTAACGAGCTGACAAGTATGAAATTCGTTGTCCGCGGCGACGGACAAATCAGATAGAGGTGTAAAAAATGAGCGAAACTGCTACTCAAAAAAAACATTTCAGAACTCATAAATGGGCTTTCCCCGTAGGACTTCTCATAGTTCTTCTTGCGGTAATAGGGCTTGTTTTCATAATAGTTTCTTCCGTTAAGGGCATAAGCAAGGCTTTTGACAATTCAAAACAGCTTGAAGAATACAACACGCTTCTTCGCCCCGTTGTCATGAACGACCCCGCGACCTTTGACGACGTTACTTTAGCCGATAAACAACAGCTTACGGATATAGCAATATGGTCAATTCTTTCCGACGAGCTAACTCCCCAGAAATACGAATATACCGACGACGGAATGGTTATTCCCGCAAAGGATGTTGAAGATAAATTTCACGAGTTGTTCGGGTCTCAGACGGAGGCGAGCCACTCAACCATTGAAGGCTACGGCTACACGTTCACCTATGACTCGGACGCCGAAAACTACACTATTCCGCTTACGGGTATTGTTCCCGTTTACACCCCGAGAGTTGTTGACATAAGCAAAAAGGGCTCTGCCGTAATTCTCACCGTAGGGCTTCTTGCGGGTAACGAATGGGCTCAGACAGCCGACGGCGATATGATAGCTCCCGAGCCCGACAAATATTTAAGAGTAACTCTCAGAACCGACAAGGACGGCTCTGACTATATAAGCGCTATCCAGGGCACTGACGCTCCCGAAACAGTTACCACAGCCGAGCCGCTGACGGTAGCAGAGGACGCAACGGTTCTTATTTCAACAACAGCAGCCTCCGAGGATAAAACAACCGAAGAGAGCGAAAAAGACGAAAGCACAAAAGAAAGCACCACCGCTTCGGAGGAGAATTAATGAAGAAGAAAAATATAGTCACAATAGTTCTTGTAATTCTTGCCGCCGCTTCGGTTGCGTTTTCGTTCTATATGAAGCATAAGCTTGAAGAACAGAAAGAAAATCCTCAGGCTTCAATCGGCGACGTTTCGACAAGAGAATCGTCAGAACAGGAAATTCTTTTTGAAATGCGCCACGAAACCCCGCTTATAAAAGCGAGCGAAAGCGGATATTTTTATTCGTTTGACGACGCTTCAAAGGTAACCTTTTACAAATTTGAAAAGAACGAGCTTAAAAAGGTCACCGATTCGGTTAAAACCGTTGACATAAGCGTGCCTATGAGCGACGATACGATAAACACTACGGTTTACTATATTCAGTCGGGCGAAAAGCTTTTCGGCTACGGCGTATTCACCGATAAAACCGATTCGTCGGTTAAGGTTTATTCGTTTATTCTCTTTAATCTTGTAAAGCTGCCGAACGGCGACACGGTGCTTCTTGTAAACTCCGACCCGTCAACCGCTTACAGCAACCAGAGAGTCTGGGACGATATGTTTGAAATTGACCTTGAAAGCGGAAAAACAGAAAGGTATTTTTCAAACAGAAACAGAGGCGTTGACATAACGGGCGCTCACAGAAGAGATTTCTTTGTAACAACCGAGGACAGCGTTTCTTCGTTCGGGGATGAGCTTTATTTCTTCTCTTCAAGAGATTATCAGACAGACGAAAGCGGAAAGGCTCCGTTTGATATTTTCCTTAAAAACGGCTCAGGCGAGGAAAAGGTCGCAACAGGCGCAATAGGCTATTTTGTTGCAAAGAGCGAAGAGGACGAAGGACTTATCTATATTAAGCAAACCGCTTCGGGCTTCTCGGTTTTCCATTCGTTTGAAGAGGAAATCGGCGGAAACAATATTCTTTCTCTCCCGGGCGACTATAACACCGCCTACGCGAGAAGCGGTAACTACCTTCTCGACAAGGAAAACGGCGTTGTTTATTCGCTTCTTGACGGAAGCAAGCGTGAGCTTAAGGATTATTCAATAAGCGCAATGACCTTTTCGGTAAGCGAGGACGGAAACACCGTTCTTCTTACAGGCACCGTTACGAACGCCCTCGAATACGGCGTTTACACATACGATTTCAAAAACGAAAAGGCTTCGCTTTATATCAAGGATGAATTTGAAACGCTGTTTAACCCAACATTTATAACTAACGACAAGTTCGCCTATACCTACCGTGACGGCGAGAATTATAAGACGGTTATTTCAAAAGTATGAAAAAGAAATTACTGATTATTATCCCGATTCTTTTAGTTTTAATTGTTATTATTTCAGTTATTATTATTAAAACAAAGGACGGTAAAGCTATGAAAATTACGGTAAACGAAAAGAAAACGCTTCAACCTGTCTATGGCTGGGGCACGTCATCCTGCTGGTGGAGTCAGAATGTTTCGGACGAAAAGACGCGTGAGGAAATAGCGAAATACCTTTATTCAAAGGAAGGTCTTGCTCTTAACATCTACCGCTACAACGTCGGAGCGGGCTATGACGAAAAGAACAACAGGGTTGATAATCCCTGGAGACTTACCGAAAGCTTTCTTGTAAAGAACGAGGAAACGGGAAAATGGGAATATGATTTCACCCGTGACAAAAACGCCGTTGAAATGATGAAAAAATGTATTTCCTACGGCTGTATTGACACTGTTATTCTTTTCGCAAATTCCCCTCACTATTCCTTTACCGTTTCGGGTCAGTCGTCGGGCGGACTGACTGCCTACAAATCCAACCTCAAAAGAGAATGTTACGAGGATTATGTTGACTATCTTCTGACTATAACCGAGCATTTTATTGACGAGGGAATTCCCGTGACGCATATCTCTCCCATCAACGAGCCTCAGTGGTCCTGGGGAGGCGAGAGCGTACGTCAGGAGGGCTGTCACTACGAGGTTGACGAGGTTATTACTCTTATGCGTATGTTCGCAAAGGAGATTAAAAAACGCGGACTTGACGTTAAGCTCTACGGCCCCGAAAGCGGCGACCTGAGCTGGCAGACAAACGGCTGGTTTGAGAGAATGAGGGATGACAAGGATATTTCTCAGGTTCTCGGCGCTCTTTGTTATCACAGCTACTGGTCTGATAACTACGCCCTCGCAAAAGAGGATTTCGGAAAGTTTATTACGGATAATTTCTCAGACACGAGAGTTGATATGAGCGAATGGTGCGAGCTTCCGTGTCAACACGGGACTAAGACTGTTGAAAGCGCGCTTATTATGGCTCGCGTTATAGGCAACGATATGGCGCTTTCTCACGCTAACTCCTGGACGGGCTGGGTTGCGGTCAACCAGATAGGCATAAAGCCTGAGGACGGGCTTGACTACGCCGACGGTCTTTTCTCGGCAAGCAACGATTTTTCGGAATACTCAATGGCCAAACGCTATTACGCCCTTGCCCATTATTCAAAATTCATCCCGACAGGCTCCTGCCTTGTTGAAAGCGAAAACACAGTTTCAACTCTCAACATAACCGAGGACGAAAATCTCGCCGAATGGGATATTCGCCGCAAGGTAGGAACTTACGAATTAACCCAGTCGGCATATCAAACGCCCGACGGAAAAATCGTTCTCGTTCTTGTAAACGAGGGTGAAAGCAGAGATATAATTCTTGACGTAAACAAAAAGAATATGACGGTTTACACTACCGACGAAGAAAAAAGCCTTGAACAGACATATCAAGGCGAAAAGCAAAAACAAATCACAGTCGGCAAAAACAGTATTGTGACGGTTGTTTTTGAATAAGGCATAATTAGACCCCTTAGGGCGTGCGGATTAGGGATTTAATAGCCTCAAAAAACATCTTTCAGCGTAATACTTCGTTAAAAATGCTCGGAATACACAAAGTATTCCTGCGCTTTTTGCCTTGTCTTACACTAAAAACTGAATTTTTGAGGTGCAAAGCAATTTTGAAATAGGAATTTTTCGTCAGAACAATGAACAAAAAGGGATTAAGGCTGACGCCTTAATCCCTTTTTTGAAGCAGTTATAACGGAAAAGAACATTTCAAAATCTGTTAAATCCCTAATCCGCACGCCCTTATCTCACGGGGTTCTTTTTATATATCCAATCCGTCAATTATACTCTGAAGCGTTTCGGCGGATTTTTTCAAATCCTCCTGCTCTTTAGCGTTCAATTCAATCGGAACGGCGGCTTCAACGCCGTGCTTACCGACTATGACGGGCATACTTAAAGCGATTTTATCGATGCCGTAATTCCCCTTCTGAATGCTTGAAACGGGAAGAATTGATTTTTCGTCACGGACTATCGCTTCGCAGATTCTTTTAACGCTCATCGCTATTCCGTAATAGGTTGCGCCCTTCTTTTCGATTATTTCATAGGCGCTGTTTTTAACCGTATCGGCTAATTCGTGCATTGCCTTGTTATGATTGAAATGGCCTCTCATCTCACAGAATTTGTTGAGCGGAATACCCGAAACGTTTGCGCTTGACCAGGCGGCGATTTCGCTGTCGCCGTGCTCGCCGATAATAAAGGCGTGAACGCTTCTCGGGTCAACACCGAGATGCTCGCCGAGAAGATATTTAAGCCTTGCCGAATCGAGAACAGTTCCCGAACCGAAAACCCTGTTTGACGGAAAACCGCTTAATTTGGCCGCCGCAAAGGTGAGAATGTCAACGGGATTTGCAACTATGAGTAAAATCCCTTCTCTATTGTATTTAACGATTTCGGGAATAACCGATTTAAAAATACCGACGTTCTTTTTAACGAGGTCAAGCCTTGTTTCGCCGGGCTTCTGACCTGCGCCTGCGGTGACTATAATTACCGCCGCGTCCGAAATATCCGGATAATCGCCCGCATAAATCTGCATAGGCTTCGCAAAAGGCAAGCCGTGGCTTATGTCAAGAGCCTCGCCCTGCGCCTTGTTCATATCCCTGTCAATTAAAACAATTTCAGAAAAAAGTCCGCTTTCCATAAGCGCAAAAGCCGAAGCCGAGCCTACAAAGCCGCACCCGACTATCGCCGCTTTTCTTGAATTGATTTCTACCACAGAATCATCTCCTTTTTCAATTATATTTTAACACATTTGTCAAGAAATAATTAAATAAAGCCCCTCTGAAAAGAGGGGCTTATAGCTTTAATTATTTCAGTTGATTTCGGAGAGAAGAACGGGTCTGTGTTCCTCAACGCTCTTTTTAGCCGCAAGTCCGATTTTGACCGACTGAAGTCCCGCGTGAATACCTACGGGAACGTCAGTGTCATTTTCAACAGCAGAAACGAACTGACGCATTTCCTCCGAGAAGGATTCCATATATCTTTCAAGGAAGAAGAACAACGGTTTCTCGCCTGTTACGCCGTCTGCGTTTGAAAGAACTGCTGACGAAAGAGTGTCGTTAGAGGTAGCAACCATTCCCTTTGAGCCGAAAAGCTCTGCCCTCTGGTCATAGCCGTAAGCAGCACGTCTTGAATTGTCGATAACAGCGAGAGCGCCGTTAGCCATTTTCATTGTGATAATAGCCGTGTCAACGTCTCCCTGCTCGCCGATAGCGGGATCAACAAGAACTGCGGAATTGACGTAAATTTCTTCAACGTCGCTGTTCGTAAGGAAGCAAGCCATATCGAAATCGTGAATCGTCATATCAAGGAAGATACCGCCCGAAACCTTTATGTAAGCCGGGTTCGGAGGCTCGGGGTCACGGGAAGTAATCTTAAGGATATGAGCCTCACCGATTTTGCCCTCGTCATAAGCCTTACGGATAGCCGCAAAATTGTGGTCAAAGCGGCGGTTAAAGCCTACCTGGAACTTAATTGAGGGATTCTCTTTAAGAGCGTCTGCAACCGCCTGGATTTTAGCTATTGAATGGTCAACGGGCTTTTCACAGAAAACATGCTTGCCCGCCTTGATGGCTTCAACCGAAATTGAAGAATGAGTGTCGGTTGACGAGCATACAAGAACTGCGTCAATTTCGGGGTCGTTAAGGATATCCTTATAATCCTTTGAAATTTTTTCAACGCCGAAGGACTTTATAAAAGCCTCGGTTTCGCTGTTCATAAACGGGTCTGCAACAGCCTTAACCGTTGCGTTTTTAACGTGATAGGAAATTGATTCAAGATGAACCTTGCCGATTCGTCCTGCGCCGATAATACCGATATTTAACATAGTTTTTCTCCTTATTTATAGTATTCGTCTTTACCTATAAGCCATTTTCTCGGATTTTCGTCAATGTACTGCCAATGCATTAAGAAATCCTCTTCGTTTCGGATTATATGGTCATAAAACCCTTTTTGCCAAACAGATTTTCCATACTGCTTTGTGATTTTTCCCTTAAACTGCTGAACAATATGCGATACTGTAGGGGCGAGCTGTGCTCGCCCGTATTCAATATCTATCATAATCAGAATATGAATATGATTTGGCATAATTACATATTTTTCGACCGAAACGCCATCATAAACAGTATTAAGCTTTTTGATTTCTTCTTCTGTTATCATACCGAGGTCGGTAAGGCAAATCTTCGGGCGAGCACAGCTCGCCCCTACAAGGTCTAATCCCTTATCTGATTTTTCTTCACCGTACCCCAAGGATTTTTCGCCGACAATATGCGATAAAATACATTTCATATCCTTTGTGCAAAACGTAATAAAATATGCGCCATTGTCGGAATAATTGTATTGACTTAACCTGTTTTGTTTTCTCTTCGGAAAATCCTCTTCTGGCATAGTATTTATCAGATAGTGCCGTCCCATGTGGAAACGTTGGTGGATGTCTTTTCCTCTTCGTCAAACCAGTGGGTTGTGACTGCCTTTGACTCGGTATAGAAGCGATATGCGTCCTTACCTAAGCAGTGCAAATCGCCGAAGAACGACTGCTTATGACCCGAGAACGGGAAAAAGCCGACGGGAACGGGAATACCAACGTTAATGCCGACCTGGCCGCCGTCGGTATGACGGGCGAACTCTCTTGCAAAGTAACCGCTCTGTGTATAGATAACCGAGCCGTTTGCATAGGGGTTATCGTTCATAATCTTAAGGCCTTCTTCAAAGTTCTTGCAACGCTTAATGCAAAGAACGGGTCCGAATACCTCTTCACGGCCTATGGACATATCCTCTGTGACATGGTCAAAGATTGTCGGGCCTACGAAATAGCCGTTTTCATAACCCTCAACGACACAGTTTCTGCCGTCAAGAACAAGCTCTGCTCCCTCGGCAACGCCCTTGTCAATGTCGGCGAGAACTTCCTTGTAGTGCTTTTCGTATGTAATCGGGCCAAGCTTTGAATCCTTTTCCCAGGACGGGCCGACCTTAATCTGAGAAGCCTGCTTTTTAAGCTCGACAACAAATCTGTCGGCGATAGCCTCTTCAACTACACAGCAAGAAAGAGCCATGCAACGCTGACCTGCGCAGCCGTAAGCGGAGTTGATAACGCCCGCAACCGTTCTCTCAAGAGCGCAGTCACTCATAACAAGAGCGTGGTTCTTAGCCTGACAGAGAGCCTGACAACGCTTTCCTGCGGCGGCAGCTCTCTGATAAATCTTAAGACCTACGGGAGTTGAACCTACGAACGTAATACCCTTAACGTCGGGATGGTCAAGGATTGTATTAATCTCATTTCTTGAACAGGTAACAACATTAATAACGCCGTCGGGAACGCCTGCATCCTTATAAATCTGAGCGAAGAGCATAGCGGTTTTAGGTGTGAGCGAAGCCGCCTTAAGAACCATTGTATTACCGCACGCAATACAGGTAGGAGCCATCCAGCCGAACGGAATCATAGCGGGGAAGTTTACGGGAACGATGCCTGCGAAAACGCCGAGAGGCTCACGGTATTTAACCGTATCATAGCCCTTTGAGGCGTCCATAATGCTTTCGCCCATCATAAGCGACGGAACCTGAGTAGCAAGCTCGGTGCCTTCCTTTGCCTTTAAAACGTCGCCCTCGGACTCGCCCCATACTTTGCCGTTTTCTCTGGCAACGGACATTGTGAGTTCATCCATTCTTTCAATGATGAGGTCACGGATTTTATACATAATCTGGGCTCTCTTGATAGCGGGAACCGCTCTCCAACCGGGATAAGCCTTTTTCGCCGCTTCGATAGCTTCCAATACCTCGTCATTTGTACAACAGGGCGCCTGACCTGTGATTTCACCCGTTGAAGGGTTATGAAGGTCATACCATACATCTGTTTTTGAGTCACGGAATTCACCGTTTACAAAATACTTTAACTTTTCTACAGCCATTTTATTATCTCCTTATAGGTTTGTGGATTAAACGGGACGTCGGGGACGCCGTCCCCTATGATAGATTTGTTGATTATACGGACGGGTTATATCAAAGTCCTGAAACTTCGTTTATATATTTTCTCGCCTTAACCGCATATTCAAACGGATTTGCAATAGCGGGGTCCTGTTCGGCTTCAACAAGAACATAACCCTCATATCCGTTTTCGTCAAGAACATCGAAAATCGGTTTGAAATCAATAGCGCCGTCGCCGGGAACAGTAAATGTTCCTAAGCGAACGCCCTGAAGGAAGCTCAGGTGCTCAGCCTTAACCTTTTCGATAACCTCGGGACGAATGTCCTTTAAGTGAACGTGCTTAATGCGGTTAATATACTTTTTGAGAATATACATATAATCCTCGCCGCAGTATGCAAGGTGGCCCGAATCAAACAGAAGATTGAAAAGTTCGGGGTCCGTGTTTTCCATAAGACGGTCAATTTCAGCCGCTGTCTGAACAACTGTGCCCATATGATGATGGAAGGTAAGGGTAATTCCCATATCCTTCGCAACCTTGCCGAGCTTGTTTACGCCCGTGCAAAGTAAATCCCATTCCTCATCATTCATAATGTACTTGTCGTCAAAGATTGACTTGTCAGTACCCTGAATTGAATGTCCCTGCTCGGAAATGCCGACTACCTTTGCGCCCATTTCCTTTAAGAAGGTGATATGCTCAATAAAATCCTTTTCAACCTCTTCGTAGGGCTTGGTTGTAAGGAAAGCCGAGAACCACGCGTTACAAATCTGCATATTGCGAAGCGCAAGCGACTTTTTAAGAAAAGCCATATCGTTTCTCGGATATTTGTTACCGACCTCACAGCCTGTATAACCCGCAAGAGCCATTTCGGAAATGCACTGCTCATAGGTGTTTTCCTTGCCGAGATCGGGCATATCGTCGTTTGTCCACGCGATAGGCGCAATACCTAATTTTACTTTGTTTTTGTCAAGCATTAATATTTCCTCGCTTTCTTTCTGTTTTCTTCTTTATTTTCAAAGGCCGCCCTGACCTTTTCGTTAGCCGATGTCGAAGCTATGCCGACATGCCACCATGCGCCGTAGCCGTCAGTCATTGTTTTTGGCAAAGCCTTAATGTCAATGAGAGTGGATACAGTCTGCTTTTTACTGTCTTCAAGAGCCGCTTCAAGCTCTTCAAGAGTTCTCGCGGTATAGGTCTTAACGCCGTAACCCGAAGCCGCCTTTGCGAAATCAATCGGGATAAGGTCGCCGAGAAGCTCGCCGTTACCATCACGGTAACGGAACTCGGTCGCAAGGTTGCCTATGCCGTTAGACATTTCAAGGTTGTTGATACAACCGAAGCCGCAGTTATCGAAAAGAAGAACATTAATCTTCTTTCTTTCCTGAATTGAGGTGATAAGCTCGGAGTGGAGCATAAGATATGCGCCGTCACCGACAAGAGCGTAAACTTCCTTTTCAGGCTCGGCAAGCTTTGAACCGAGAGCGCCTGCGATTTCATAACCCATACACGAATAGCCGTATTCCATATTGTAAGAATACTTGCTGTCGGTTGTCCACATTCTCTGTAAGTCGCCGGGAAGAGAGCCGGAGGCCGCTACGCAGATAGCGTCTGCGTCGAGCTTTTCACGGATTAAGCAGAGAGCTGAGGTCTGGGTAATCGTTCCGAATTTTGAAGCAAATTCGGGAATTGTCTTTTCGTCGCCCGCTGAAATAAGGGGCTTGAAGTTTTCGTCATATCTGTAAGCAGCAAGACGGTCCATTTCAGCGTCCCACTTCGCCTTGGCACTTAAGTACTCGTCGGTATAAGCCGATTTGTAGCCCGCGTCCGAAAGAAGAAGAGCGAGAGCCTCAAGACCGAGCTTTGCGTCGGCGACAATTTTTGTTGCGCCTAATTTATAAGCGTCAAAACGCGAGGTGTTAATTGTAACGACCTTTGCGTCCGACCTGAAAAGTGACTTTGAAGCGGTTGTGAAATCCGAAAAACGGGTGCCGACGCCGATAATGACGTCTGCCTCTTTTGCGATATCGTTACCCGCCGAATTACCCGTTACGCCAAGACCGCCGAGATTATATTTGCTCGACGAACGGCAGGCGGATTTACCCGACTGGGTTTCGGCAAACGGAATATTAAACTGCTCGCAAAAGCTTTCAAGAGCGTCGCCCGCCTCGGAGTAACGCACTCCGCCGCCGCAGATTATAAGCGGTTTTTTAGCCGAAGCGATAACTCTTAAAGCGTCCTCAAGCTCCTCGTAAGCGGGAACCGTACGGACAATCTTATGTACTCTCTTTTCAAAGAATTCCTCGGGATAATCGTAGGTTTCGCCCTCGGCGTCCTGAGGAAGACAGATTGCAACCGCGCCTGTTTCAGCCGTGTCGGTAAGAACACGCATAGCGTTAATCATAGCGCTCATAAGCTGTTCGGGACGTACAATCCTGTCCCAGTATCTTGTAACAGCCTTGTAAGCGTCGTTTGTAGTTGTTGCAAGCGAATTAACCTGCTCAAACTGCTGAAGCACGGGGTCGGGCTGACGGCAGGCGAACGCATCCGCAGGGAACAGAAGAAGCGGAACGTGGTTTACCGTAGCTGTAGCCGCCGCCGTAATCATATTGGCGGCGCCGGGGCCTATTGACGACGAGCAGGCAATAATCTTTCTTCTGTTGTTCTGCTTCGCAAAGGAAGTCGCAACGTGAGCCATACCCTGCTCATTTCTGCCCTGATAGACCTTAAGAGAGCCTCTGTTCTCGTCAAGAGCCTGACCTAAACCGCAAACAATTCCGTGACCGAAAATCGTAAAGATACCGTCAACGAATTTGGTTTCTTTTCCGTCAAACGAAACGTACTGGTTGTCAAGGAACTTAACGAGAGCCTGTGCCATTGTCATTTTTGCCATAAAGTCACCTCATATCTGAAAAATATTAATTATAAATCCAAAAGCCATTTATGCTCGGGAGCGTCGATTCTCGTCTTTCTCCACGGGTCATTTTCAAGATGACGAATCATCCATACATAACACATTTTATAACCGGGAGCCGCCGCCTGCTGATGAGTATGCATAGGAGTAATGCAAAGGCAACCGCCGTCCTCAACCTTATAGCAGTCGTCGCCGTTAAAGCCGACTCCGAAGCCCTGGGGCTTTTCAAATTCGTAATAGTAAACCTCGGGCTGAGGGTGGTAATGGGGCGGGTAACTCGTCCAGCAACCGGGTTTATGAAAAACCTCGCCGAGAACAAGATTTGAATAAGGCGCAGATTCGTAATCAAAAACGGTAAGCACCTGTCTGTCGGCTGTACCGTCCCACTGGTCAGCGCCGAAATGCTGAATCATAAGCATATCGGGAGTGTAATAATGATAGCCGAAATCGTTTTCGTTATCGGTCTGTTCAATTACAAGACGGCTGTCGGAAGCCGCCTTGATTTCAACGGTCAGTCCCTTTGAAAAATGGATTGCCGTAGCCTTGTCAAGAAACGGGCTTCTTCTTGAAGCGGTTTCGGTTTTACCGTCAAAAACAAATTCTACCTCGCCCTGCATAAGAAGAACAGCCGTTTCCTGCTCCTTATCGCAAAGGGTCAGTTTCTCCCCTGCTTTAAGAATCTTAACACGGATATCCATAAGCATATCGGCGTTTTTACCGTTTCTTAAACAGAGAATTTTTTCGTTATTTTCGTTAAATGATGGTCTTTCGTACATTTTTATCACTCCTAAACCTGTGTTTTATCGTCTGTCAATGCGGCGGACCCGCTTATCGGAATTGAGTCGCCGAGAAAGGTCGGCAACGGCTTAACAATACACCAGACAAAATCCTTAACTCTCGCCAACGGCTCCCTGAGATAGTTCCAGACAGGGTATTCAAGCCTTTCGGCTTTATAACCGTACGCTTCAACGCCGAGCTTTCTTGCGTCGTAAACCGCCCTGTAGAGATGATAGGTCTGGGTGACAATCACCATGCTTTCAACCTCGAAAACATCTCTCGCGCGGTACATTGACTCATAGGTTGAAAAACCGGCGTGGTCGAGAAAAATTTTATCCCTGTCAACGCCCTGCCCGATAAGATAATCCTTCATGGCGTTGACCTCGTCGTGAAATTCCGTTCCGTGGTCTCCCGACATAAGAAGCCTGTCCGTACATCCCGTTTCATACGCTTCAAGCCCGAAATCAAGCCGTTCTTTCAGCATAGGCGACGGCTTACCGTCCCAAAGCCCTGCGCCGAGGACCATAACGCAGTCAACGTCAAGGTCTGACAGTTCATCCTTGTCGAGAATGTATTTACTCGCATAGGAAATAATATAAATATTTGCAAATACGGAAAAGGCGACAACAAGAATAATAACAGACAGTATTGCCGAAAGCGTTATTTTAACCGCCTTTTTTCTGAAAAATCCTGCTTTTTTCATAGTAAAGACTTAAGCTCTTGCTACCATTTCGCCGTATTCTTCTTTTTCTTTCTTAATGAATTCCTTAACCGCTTCTACAGAGGGCATATCCTCACTGCAGGCGTGGGAAGCGACAAGAAGCGAAGCCGAAGCCGAGCCGAATTCAAGGCAATCCATAATATCCCAGCCCTCGAAAAGACCGTAAAGGAAAGCCGAAGCGTAGCCGTCGCCACCGCCGAAGGATTTAAGAAGCTTTACGGGGAATGGCTTTATTGAATAGCTCTTGCCGTCGTTTGTATAGGCGGTCGAGCCCTCCTTGCCGTGCTTGATGATAACAATTTTTGCGTTCTGGTTATGCCAGTAAGCGGCTGTCTGTAAATCGTTTCTGCCCTCTTCGATAAGCTTTTCGGTCAGGTCATATTCCTCTCTTGAGCCGAGAATAATGTCAGCCTGCTTGGCAACTGCGGAATAGTAAATTGAAATTTCATCCTTGCTTTTCCAGTTGTACGCGCGGTAATCAATATCAAAAATAACGGGAATGTTATTTCTCTTAGCAAGCATTACAGCCTTGAGCGCCGCCTCTCTTGACGGGCTTTCCGCAAGCGCAGTTCCGCTTATGAGAACAGCCTTCGCCTGCTTTAAATATTCCTCGTCAATATCCTCAACGTCGAGCTTCAAGTCAGCCGCAACGTTTCTGTACATAACGATTGAGCTTTCTGTTTCGGATTTTATTTCCGTGAAGGTAAGACCGATTTTTTCGCCGTTCTGACAACGGACGATATGAGAGGTGTCAATACCCTCCTTATCGAAATAGTCGGTTACGAACGTACCTAACTGGTCATCCGAAACACGGGCGAAAAAGCCGCATTTTTTACCGAGTCTTGCAAGACCGACAGCGATATTTGCGGGCGAGCCGCCGAGATAGCGCTTGAAAGTCGTGCTCTCGTTAAGCGGGCAATAATAGTCAACGGGATTAAGGTCAACCGCCACTCTGCCCAAAAGAATTAAATCGTACTTTTTACTGTTGTCAAATTCAATGTATTTCATATTTACCTCCGTAAAAAATCAGTCCTTGTTATTGAAAACCTTTATGTGTCTCTTTACGTTCTCATAAACGCCGTTGACCTGTTGAGCCGACAGGTCAAAATAGTTCGCTTTTTCAACCGAGTCGCAATAGTTTTTTGCATACCTTGCAAGATGGTCAAACGAAGCGGTGGCGATATTGATTTTACGAACGCCGAGCGAAATAGCGTGTCTGAACATTTCGTCGGTAATTCCCGTTCCGCCGTGAAGAACAAGAGGGGTGTCAACCGTTTTGTCAATTTCCTCAAGAACGTCAAAGCGAAGCTCGGGTAAAACAGGATAGTTTCCGTGAGCGTTACCTATAGCGACCGCAAGAGCGTTTACTCCCGTCCTTGCGCAGAACTCCTTTGCTTTAACAGGGTCGGTGCAAAGGATTTTATGTGCCTTGCCCTCGCCCTCGTTACCGCCGACGACGCCTAATTCCGCTTCAACCGCCGCCTTGTATTTTGAAGCCTTTTCAACAACCTTCTGAACGGTCTTTACGTTTTCTTCAAAATCAAGGAGCGAGCCGTCAAACATAACCGAGGTAAAGCCGAGCTCAAGAGCCTTGTCAACCGTCGGAAGCGTCAGACCGTGGTCAAGGTGAACGGCAATATCGACCGCCGAATTTTTAGCGGCGGCTATCATCATCGGACCCATAAGCTCAAGCGGTGAATTTTTGAGTCTGACCTCGGCAATCTGAAGAATAATGGGCGTATTGAGTTCTTCCGCCGCGCGGACAGCGCCCATTACCATTTCCATATTGCCTACGGAAAATGCGCCGACAGCCTTATTCTGTTCATCCGCCTGCTTAAGCAGTTTTTTCATTGAAACAAGAGCCAAAACAAATACCCTCTCTCTGAATTAATTATGATTTAAACGTAGCGATACGCTTATATTTACGGTAGTTCTTTCTTTCCTTTTTACTCATTGAATAAGTGAATTTACGGTCTTCGATTTTATCCGTAAACTCTGTAAGCGGTTTCGCCGTTCTGTCGTCGGTCGTAACCGTTGCGGCAAAGACAAGCGTGGTCTGTCCCTTCGGGAAGGTGAAATACCTTTCATTCGTAACATCAAATTCATAAACGAAAAGATAACTCTGCTTTGCGACAACGTCACTGCCGTATTTATGGGCGTGGGTGAATTCAAAAGCAACCCTTTCGTCCTTAGTAAAGGCGGTTTCGCCTAAATCGTATAAATCCCAGCCGCCGACCTTTTCGTCGATAGCGGCAACCTTGCGTTTAACGGTGTTAATACCGATTTCAAAAACCTTTTCCCTGTCGCCGTAAAGCTCAGCCGCAAGGACATAAAGCTTTTTGGCGTTCTCGGGAAGCTCGATTTTCTGGCGTGAGGAGAGCATTGAGTTTTTCTCATCCCTGTCGCCGAGCTTAAATGTTATACCGCCCGAGGAAACTGTTTCGGGGAACTGCTCGGCGGGAACGGTATAGTGAATACCGCCTATGTCGTCGGTCTTTTTCTCGCCGTTATACGAGCAGACTCTTATATCGAACGGAAGCGAAATAAACTGCTGAGAGCTTTCCCTTAGGTCAGCGCCGTTTTCAAGAGTGAGTGCAAACGACTTTATCTCGTATGGCTTAAGGTCAAATACAAGACAGCCGTTTTTAACCGTCGCCTCGCCTCTTTCCTCCTCGGAGCCGTAAACCTCACGGGCGGATAACACGCCGTTTCCGAGCTTAAGCGTTACGCCGCTGTGGTCTTTTTTCTCAATTTCATTAATTCTTACTATTATTTCGTCTGACTTTTCAGCCTTCTTAATAGCCCTTATAACCGCCGAATCGGTGCTCATTTTTCCGAACGAATACTCTTTTCCGAGCGAGCCGATATGCTTTGAAACTTCAAAGGCGAAAAGCGGCATAGCGAATTTTCTTGACTCGTTAACCGTCTTTGAGCCGACGGATAACAGGTGGGGAACGATTGCGAAGCCGAAGCGGTTAAGACCGAGTTCCATCATACTCTGCATACTGTCGTCGTGGAAATTCTTCATCGGCGTATGAATTACCGTAAGTCTGAGCGTGCGGTTGTCGGGCTTATCCCAGCCGTATTTACAGTCGCTTAAAACCGACGTGCCGAATTCACCCGTAAAGTCGGTCAAATCAGCCCATTTCTGAGCGGGAACCTCATAAAGACTTTCGGTGTTGTTGCCCCTCTCGATAGCGCCGAGACCGAGGTCATAGGTCGCCTTTTCGCTTGAAGCTTCAAACGGGAAACGAACCTTTAAAAGACGGTGTCTGTCACGCCATTCTATTTCGTTCTGAACGTCAACTCTGTCGGAATTTTCCGAAAGGGAAACATAATATGTAAAAATCGAGTTATCGCATTTAAGAACAACCTTGATTTCGCCCTTGGCGGCTCCGTTTTTGACGATTTCGCTGCTTACGAACTCGGTTTTGTACTGAGGCTCGCAGGCGATTTCCTTATAATCAATCTCCCAGGCGGGATATTCAACTGTTCCGAAATACTCGAAAATATCAAAACGGATTGGCTCAAGAAGATGCTCTTTTCCGTTTTCAATATCGAAAATACTTGAAATTTCGCCGTTTTCGTTAATTGTGACCTTAACAAGCGAATTTTCAAGGGTGTTTTCGGTAACCCTTAATGACGAGGGAAGTCCGCAGGGAGTTGCCGACTCCCTGAACGAAAAGACCTTAACGGCAAGGGGCTTGATATCAGCTATAAACGTAACCTCTTTTTTACCGTTTTCAAGAGTTCTTGTCTGGGAAAGAACCTCCTCGGCTCCGTCAAACACACGGAAATAATCGGCTCCGCTGTCAAGAACAGCCGTAACACATTCGTTCCTTTCAATTTCAAGCGGATTGCTGACAACTACGCATCTGCCTACTACCTCGGTATTGAGCATACTCGCAACTGCGCCGACCGAAGCGTCATACTCGGTTGAAAACTGATTTATCGAAACCGCAAGGTCGTTCCAGCTTCTCTTATATGCGCGCTGAACGGACGTGCCCGGAAGGTCGTCGTGGAAATGATGGGCGATAACCCTCTTCCACGCTCTGTTGAGTTCTTCCTGCGGGTATTCTCTTGCGCCGAGATAATTACCGATTACACTCATTCTCTCAGCCGCGTCGCCGAGAAGCTCGTTGTGAGAATTCCAGCGCTTGCTTATAGCTCTTGAGGTATAACCGCCTGCGCCGTGATAGGTCATAACAAGCTCGTTGTTCCATGTAGGAAGCTTTTCCTGAACGCTCTCGTCCAACTCGGAAAGAGTATCGACTACGTCAATAATGAAATCCGAGCTTACCTCAAGGTCACTTTCGCTGTTTTTGTCAATAGCCTTTTGCATAGCCCTGACCGAATCAACCGTCGGCGCGCCGCCCTGGTCGCCCGTTCCCTGAAAGGCAACGGTGCAATCAAGTCCGAACTGTTCGTTCTTTTCAAGCTTTTTCTGTACGAAATCCCAATTCTGAATATTGCGGGATTTAACATATTTTTTATTTGAAAAATCCGTAGTGTATGAGCCGGGGTCAAGAACGCCGTAAATGAACGAGCCGTCAACGCCGTACCATTTTCCTAAGTCGAACGGATTTCCGTAAGCCGAGCCCCAGCTTAACTTCTGGGTTGTGAAGCCCTTTAAGTTAGAATGGCTTGCAATTGCGGGCAGGGCGTAGCCGAAGCCGAAGCAGTCGGGCAGGAAAATCTCGTTAGTACGGACGCCTAACTTATCGCCGAAATAGTTATTACCGATAAGGATATTTCTTATAAGCGCTTCGGGAGACGGAACGTTTACGTCGCCGTTTTCATAGGAAGAGCCGCAGGGAGCCCACCTGCCCTCCTTAACGTATTCGAGAAGCTTTTTGAACTGTTCGGGATAATACTCCTCCATAAGCTCATATCTGTAAGCGCCCTCAAAGTTGAATTTATAGTCCTTACTGATATTGAAAAGCCTGAAATTATCCTTAAGGGTTTTTGGAATACACTTTGAAATAACATATTCAAAATCCCAGTTCCATATTGTATCGAGGTGCGCCGTCGCAACCGTATATAAATGCTTTTTCTTTTTGCTGTTTTCCATAGAAAAGCCCTGCACTTTCAGTTATTTATAAATTTTAATATAATTATAATTTATTGTATCACAACTAAATGGTAATTTCCACTGTTTTATACACTTTACAACATAAAAAATTAATGTTAAAATCAAAAAAACGGACTAATTTTTAAAGGAGGCGGTTTCAGTGAGCAAAAAGGCTTTGATTTCGGTGCTTTTTGCCGTAATAATTCTTGCCGCCGCCCTTTTTACAATAACGAGAATCACCTCGCCGGAGGGCGTTAAACCAAAGCCCGAAGCCACCGACGGCGTTTCAGAGGAAGATTATTCACGTTTTTTCAGTTCTCCCGAGGCAAGTAACGCTCCGTCAATGAGTGAAGCGAGCGGAGCTTCTTCAACCAGATATGAGCCTGTTCACCCCGTAAATATAGGAAGCGAGGGCGTTTACAGTCCTGTTACGCTTCATCATTTCGTACCCGAAAATTTAAGGTTTACCTATTTCGAGATTTTAAACAGGCTTAAAAATTACGAAAAGGATATTGTTCTTTCAAGAGCCGTTTCCGAAGATGATTTTCTTCACATCCTCATATATATAAGGGATTTCAACCCCGAGCTGTTCTTCATTGACTGGAGTCTTTATAACTACAAGGCAACCTCTGACAGTAAAATAACCGAGGTTAATTTCACTTTTTTTGAGGGTGACACAGGTCAAATGGCGGCTTCTCTTGAATCAAAGGTTAAAAGCGTGGTTGAACAGGCAAACCGATACCCCAACCTTTTTGAACGCGAGCTTTTTGTTCACGACTGGCTTATAAACAACGTCACCTATCTCGTTGACGAAAAGAATACGGGTTCAGCCTACGGAGCGCTTGTTGAAAGCAAGGCTCGCTGTGAGGGTTACGCAAGGGCGTTCCAGTTGATTATGCTTCGGCTCGGAGTTCCGACGCTTTCCGTGATAGGAACAGCCGAAAATGAAAGGCATATGTGGAACGCGGTTGACCTTTACGGCGAATATTATTTTGTTGACGTGACCTTTGACGACGACGCAAACGAAAAAAATATCACCTCATATTCCGAACAGGAAATCAGCCATTCCTGCTTTAATATCACCGATGAGGTGCTTTTGAGAACCCATATCGTCAGCCCGTCCGGTTCTTCGGATAAATACGGCGCTTACCAGAACCTTGTTTTGCCCGAATGTAATTCAAATCAGTTCAATTATTTCAGAATCAGGGGACTTGCGGTTAAGAACCTCAATCAGTTCAAATATGTTCTCGAGCGTAACGCTTCAAACAAGCGGGCGTGCGTTCTTTTTGAGGGTGAAATGCCGTCGCCCGAAGAGCTTCAGAGCGCCTTCAGGGACTTCTTTGAGGACGTATATTCCTACGGCGGATATTCAATTTACTACACCCCCGTCACCTCGCCTGTTTTCAAGCGAAACGTCTATGAAATAAGCTGGACGGTAAATTAAACAATTAAATATAACAGTTAAATCCTCACAAAAATATGTGAGGATTTTTTACATAGTGCATAATTGATTTGAATACTCATTTATGATATAATGTTAAAACTATAACAATCAGTCGGGGCTTTAACCCCCGACAATTTATTTTCGGAAGTGATTATATGGATTCAACAACCTTGTATCTTTTGATTACCGTTGCGGCGGGCGCTCTTGCCCTTTTCGTCGCGGTACTGACCGCTTTTTCAATCTCGAAAAAGGACAGCGGTAACGAAAGAATGCGTGAAATTGCGGGCAATATTTCCGAGGGCGCAAAGGCGTTTCTGTATTCCGAATACAGAATTCTCGTCGGCTTTGCCATCGCTCTTTTCGCGTTGATTGCTTTACTTATCAATTTCCAGACCGCTTTCTGCTTTGTCGTGGGCGCTCTTTTCTCAACGCTTGCGGGCTATTTCGGAATGACGGTTGCAACCAAAGCCAACGTCAGAACCGCTCAGGCGGCAAAGACCGGCGGACTTACAAAGGCTCTCGGCGTTGCTTTCAGCGGCGGCGCGGTTATGGGTCTTAGCGTAGTAGGTCTCGGCGTTATCGGAATCGGCGCAATATTCCTTATAATCATTAATTTTGTTCCCGAGCTTAAAGCCGAATCGTTCAATATCCTCACCGGCTTTTCTCTCGGCGCTTCCTCAATCGCCCTTTTCGCCCGTGTCGGCGGCGGCATTTACACAAAGGCGGCTGACGTAGGCGCTGACCTTGTAGGCAAGGTCGAAGCGGGAATTCCCGAGGACGACCCGAGAAACCCCGCTACTATTGCGGATAACGTAGGCGACAACGTAGGCGACGTAGCAGGTATGGGCGCCGACCTTTTCGAGTCTTATGTTGGCTCGATTATTTCGGCTATTACCCTCGCTTTTGCCGCTTCGACAAAGCAGGAAATTATAAATAGAGCTGTATTCCCGCTTCTTCTCTGCGCAGTCGGTATTGTCGCTTCAATTATTTCAACAATTATCGTAAAAGGCTCAAAGTCAAGCGACCCCCAGAAATCGCTTAACATAGGCGAATACCTTACAACAGGTCTTGTTATTATCGCCGCGGCTCTTATGAGCGTAAACATTCTCGGCGATGGCGACTTTAACGAAGCGGCTAACTGGAACGGCTTCTGGTGCGTGCTTTCGGGTCTTGTCGTAGGAACTATTATCGGTAAGCTTACCGAGATTTACACCTCCGAAAAATATAAGTCCGTAAAGGAAATCGCCGACGCTTCAAAAACAGGCTCGGCTACAAATATCATAAGCGGTATCGGCGTCGGTATGAAGTCAACGTTTTTACCGATTCTCTTTATCGGCATAGGTATTCTTATCGCTTACAGATTCGGCGGACTTTACGGAATTTCGCTCGCCGCTGTCGGTATGCTCTCAACAACGGGTATGACGGTCGCGGTTGACGCATACGGCCCGATTGCCGATAACGCAGGCGGCATAGCGGAAATGAGCGAGCTTGAAGAGGAAGTAAGGAACATCACCGATAAGCTCGACTCGGTAGGCAACACCACAGCGGCTATAGGCAAGGGCTTCGCCATCGGTTCGGCGGCTCTTACGGCTCTCGCCCTTTTCGCTTCATACGCCCAGACGACGGGTATCGGCGAAAACGGAATGAGTATTCTTAACCCCAAGGTTGTTGTAGGTCTTTTCTTGGGCGGTATGCTTCCGTTCCTCTTCTCCGCTTTTACTATGAACAGCGTAGGCAGAGCGGCTAACAAGATGATTGAAGAAGTCCGTCATCAGTTCAGACAGAAGCCCGGTATCCTTGAGGGAACCGATAAGCCTGACTACAAGAGATGCGTTGCTATTTCCACGACTGCGGCTCTCCACGAAATGATTTTACCCGGCGTTATGGCCGTTGTCGCTCCGCTTGTAGTTGGCTTTATGCTCGGCGTTGAGGCTCTCGGCGGTCTGCTTGCAGGCGCACTTGTCAGCGGCGTTATGCTCGCTATCTTTATGGCGAACTCAGGCGGCGCATGGGATAACGCAAAGAAATACATAGAGTCCCTTAAGGAAGGCGGCAAGGGAAGCGAGGCTCACAAGGCGGCTGTTGTAGGCGACACCGTAGGCGACCCGTTCAAAGATACCTCGGGCCCGTCAATCAATATTCTCATTAAGCTTATGACAATCGTTTCGCTTGTTTTTGCGGCAACCTTTATGCTCGTTAAGGACGGCAACGGACTCATTAATTTCTGATAAAACAAAATTTTAACCCGTGATTTTCAAATCACGGGTTATTTTTATTGCTCTCTTACAACCCTGAACACGGCGGGCAGGATATTTTCATTCTCATTTTTCTCCGTTTGCTTTTTATCCGTCATCACCTTTAAAGCGAGTGATATTCTATAATACGGAATAACATAAACAACGGGTAAAACCAGCAAACAGCTTAAAAGCCAGCCGAGCATAGAAGCTTTGAAAAGGGCTATTTCAAAATATCTCCCCTCTGTCTTTTCAAGACTTTTATAAAGCGAGGAAACCACGCCGTATTTTTCGTTACAGAGATAATACTGCCATGCGCTGTACCTTTGAAGCATAACGAAAAGGAAGCCTAAGCCCGTCAAAGCGAGAACTGCACAGCCCGAAATCCACGAATACAGAATCCCCTTTTCCATAGCGCCCTGGGAAAGGCTCATCAAAAGGAATGAAGCGCACACCGCTGAAGGAAACAGGAAAACAAAGCCCCAGCTTAAAGTGAAAAGGAATTTCATTGAAATAAAAAGCAGAAAACGGAAGGTTTTTTTTATTCCTGAAGGAAAGCTGTTTTTTGAAACCAGACGGCAGGAAAAAAGAGCCGAAAGCATTTTTCCTCTGGCAATTAAAGCCAGCCCCGCAAACGAAAGCAGAACCGCCGTCACGCCTTTGGCTATTTGGGAATAACCGGAAAAAACACCGTTATAAAACTCATTTACCGTTTTGTCATTAAAAAGAAGAACGGCTATCAAAAACGCCGCAATTCCCAATGCAAAAACAAAAAAGGAAAAGAAAAACTGTAAAAAGGATTTAAATACACGTCCTACGAGAATCTGTCTTGCTTTAAGCTTAATCATTTTATCAACTCCGAAAAAAAGAGATGAGAGTTTAACTCCCATCTCTATTTTTGACGTATATTCATTTTTTTAATCAGCTTTTTTAATGTCGAAGAAAAATCTTACTCCGTTTTCCACGTTTTCAACGCCGTATTCGGTTGAGTGGAGATTACAGATTGCGCTGACAATTGAAAGCCCGAGCCCGAATCTTCCCTCTTTTCTCGAACGGGATTTATCAGCCCTGTAAAAGCTTTGCCAGATATTTTCTATATCCTCGTCCTTAATATGCTCGCCCGTATTAAAAACGTAAATTCTTATGCTTTCGCCCATATCCTCGGCGTTGACCCTGATAAGCCGCTCGCCGCTTATATGGGAAATTGCGTTTGAAACATAATTATTGAGCACCATATTGAGCTTAACCTTATCGCCCGTTCCCGTAAATTCGGGGTTGATGTCGGTTTCATATTTAATATCCTTTTCATCAAGAACGATTTTCATCCCCTTGAAATAGCCCGTAACAAAATCCGAAATATTAAATGTTTCCGCATTCAGTTGATTTCCGCCTGATTCAAGCGAGGAAAGCTCAAGAAGCTGTAAAACAAGCTCGTTCATCTTTTCCGTTTCGTGCATAATCACGTCGCAGTATTCCGCCGCTTCCTTTTCGCCGCCCTCGGTCATAAGCTTAAGTCCCTCGGCATAGCCCTGAATAATCGAAATCGGCGTTTTAAGCTCGTGGGAAACATTTGAAACAAAGCTTTTTCTGATTGAATCGAGCTTCTTTTCCTGCTCAACCTCGTCAAGAAGCCTTTTGTTCTTTTCGTTTAAATCGACAAGCGCTTCGTTAAGCGAATCGGAAAGGTTATTGATGCTCTTGCCGAGCTTTCCTATTTCGTCGTTCTGTTTAGCGTTGACCTTACGGGAAAAATCAAGCTTAGCCATGCGTTTTGTGACCTCGCTCATTTTGATAAGAGGTCTTGTAAATCTTCCCGAATAAATAAAGATTGCGAGAAGGGTGACAAACACGGCTATAACCGCCGTAAAGCCCATAAAGTTCATGGCTATACGGACGTTTTCGTCGATTATATCCTTACGGCTGAACATCTCGATTTCGTTCCCGTTGTCAAGAGGCTTATAGTAAACTATGTACTGAATATTATTCTTCTGAGCCTGCTGAATTTCAAAATAGCTTCCGTCCTCGTTTTCCTGACGCTCTTCAACCGAAATTCTTCCGTAATTATTCATAAAAACGACGTGGCTTTCATAAATGAATTCGCCGTCGTCGGAATAGACGTTGATAATAACCGAATTATCGTTTTCATACTGATTCATTACCGCCTCGTAATCGTCACGGGAGGCGTCCACCGAGGAAACCGTCTCGGCGAGCTGAACCATACTGTTTTTTTCCGTTTCGACATAAACGTCGCCAAGGTACCAGTAGTTTATTGCCAAAAAGGCAAGGATAGCCAAGGTCAGTATGGCACCGACCTGAGCGAACAGTTTAAATCTGATACTAACGGAAGGTTTTTTCATTCGCCGACGCCCTCTCTGTCAAGCTTATAGCCGAGACCGTAAACGGTTATAATATGCCTCTCGCCCCAGTCGCCGAGCTTTGTGCGAAGCCTTGCGAGGTGACTGTCAACGGTTCTTGTATCGCCGTCATAGGTATATCCCCAGATGTCGTCGAGAAGCTGTTCTCTCGAAAAAACTCTGTCGGTAGCCGAAAGCAACTTGTCAAGCAACTCAAATTCCTTTAAGGTGAGCGAAATTTCAGAGTTGTTTACGGTTACGGCGTGTGAATTCTTATCGAGCACAAGTCCGTCAAGGCTGAACCTCATTGTATCCGCGCCGCTGTTACCCTTTCTTTTCAGAAGCGCTTCAACACGCTTTACGAGAACGGTAGGGCTGAACGGCTTTGTTACATAGTCGTCCGCGCCGACCTCAAAGCCCGTAAGCTGGTCAAATTCCTGACTGCGGGCAGAGAGAAGAATAATCGGAACGTCCGATTTTTTACGGATTTTTCTGCAAAGCTCCCAGCCGTCAATGGCGGGCATCATAATATCGAGAATAAGAAGCGCCGTGTCGGGATTTGAGTTAAAAAGCGACAAAGCCTGACTGCCGTCCTCGGCCTCAAGCGTTTCAAAGCCGTCTTTTTTGAGAAAATCGCAGACAAGCCTTCTTATTAACTGTTCGTCATCGGCAACTATAATCTTTTTCAATTAAGACGCACCCCTTAAAATCAGTCGGTCTTTCCTAAATACTCTTCAAGACAAAGTCCGCTTGCGTTAATCTTTTTTGCATTTTCAACGCCGACAAATCTCCAGTGCCACGGCTCGTTCGCAACTCCCGTGTACTGTTCCTTATCACCCTTATATCTTTCGATAAAGCCGTATTCCTCGGCGTGCTCCTGAAGCCAGGCGTACTGCTCGGTCATATTGAAATCGTCGTTCGTATTGCAAATATCCATAGCGACGCCGAAATTATGCTCGCTGCACCCGGGAAGCATACTCCAGCGGGTTGCCATTTTTTCAGCCTCATAATCGGAATATCCCTGGCTTTTATATGAATTAACCTTGTTTGTATGAAGTCTTGTCTGGGTTGCGATACTTCTGTAGCCCGAATAGGGAGTAAGGTAAACGCCCTCCGCCTTAGCGGCGTTATACATTTTTTCGTAGTAGGGCTGAACTCTCTTGTCAAGCGACTCTCCGCTTCCCGGAATTGCGGGAACGAGCTCGGGGACGTAGCCGTCGGGAAGCTTGTAATTCGCGTTGAGAAGCGTTAATTCCCAGTTGCCCTCGTCAATTTTTACTGTCTGGGGATTGAACGGGCTTGAATTTTCGTCAACCGTTGTTTTTTCTTCCGTTGACTCTTCCTCGGTGGTTTTTTCCTCGGTTGTAGACTCTTCCTTAGTTGTTTTTTCTTCGGTGGTCGATTCATTTTTTTCGGTAGTCTTGCCGTCTTCGGAAGGCTCAACCGCTTCGGTTCCCGCCGTTGTTGTTTTTTCAGCCTTCGGAGACTTTTTTGAGGTAATCGCAAAGCCTAAAACAAGCGTTATAACAACGATTGCGAGAAAACCTCCGAGAACAATTTTCATTTCCTGTTGTTTATATTTTGTCATTGATTTTTTTCTTCCTGTTGTTTTCATTCCTTTTCCTCCGAAAACAAAACGATTGAAATTAAATTACATTATATTTTACCACACCGAAAAACAAATGACAAGTATATAAAATATCTCGACTTTTATAATAATTTATGGTAAAATAAAATTTGAACTTTGTCCAAGGAGGAAAAATAATGAAAGCAAGTGAAAGCTTACCTAATTACGAATCAAAATCAAGAGAAACAACGAACTTTATTATAAAAAGCATTAAACAGGTATGTAAAGACAGTCCGTCAAGAAAAGCGGGAAGCGAGGGCGAGAATAACGCCCAGCAGTTTGTCGCTTCAACGATGGAAAAATTTGCCGACAGTGTTGAAACCCAGGATATAACCGTTAAATCCGCTAAGGCTTCGACCCCTGTTCTTCAGGGCATTTTCTGTATCTTTTCAATTGTTTTCGCCTGTGTTGCAGGCTTTATTCCCGTTATTACAACCTATCTTATGTTTTCATCCGTCGTATTTATGGCGTTGAGCGTTCTCTGCCCCGCTTTAAAGGCTACGAAGAACAGCAAGAACGTAATCTGCGTTAAAAATCCCTCGGGCGAAAAGAAAAGACGAATCGTTTTTGTCGGCAATATCAATTCCCCGATTGAAAGAAAGCTTCTTCGCATAAGCGGTCCTGCGCTTGAAAAATTCGCATACTTCTATTTCACAATCGGCTGTTTAATCTGTATCGTTTTTGACGGCTTTTATGTTGCGTGCGGCTATACGCTTTTAGGCCCTTATGTAATCCTTTTTGAAATCGCCTTTATCCCTGCCTGCGTTATTTATATGAATTTCTATAACGCTAAACAGGATATTCAGGGCGCCGTAGGAAACCTTACGGGAACCTTTGATTCACTCGCGGTAATGCAGTATCTTTCCTACAATAATCTGAGCCTTGAAAACACCGAGCTTGTCAGCGTTTCGGCAGGCGCGGGCGCATACGGCGCAAGAGAATTCGTAAGGAAATATTCCCCGAAGTACAGCGATATTCCGACCCTTTTTGTTTCGGTCGACTGTCTTCAGTCCACTGAAAGTTTTTCTGTTTCCGCTGTCAATACATCCTCCGATATTTTAACTGCTGCGTCACAAAACGCTTCGGTAAACGTTGTCGAGGGTAAAGATACAATTTCGTCCTCGCTTCTCGCCGCTATGAAGAACGAAAAGGCGTTAAGAATTTCAGCGGCGGATTTAAACGAAAAGTTCGTTTACGCTACCCGCGAAGACGTCATAACCGAAATTTCGCCTATGGCTATTGAAGCGGGTCTTAAGCTTTCGCTTGAAACAGCTTATCTCTTTGACGAAAAGGGAATATAAATTGAGTTGATATTTTCAACCGATTGTTATAATATTAATTTACAGAACTGTTAAGGGAGTAGTGAAAAATGAAAAAGAATTCCCTGAAAATTATAAGCGCTCTTGTTTTACTCTCGCTTATAATCGGGTTATTTTCCTCTTGCTCAAATCCTTTTAAAACCGAAACCGAACTGCCCGAAGAGGTCAGCCTTAAAACCGACCTTAACGACCCGTCCTACACCTTTACCTACGGCGAACTGAAAACGGTTATTCCGCTTGAAAAATTAGCGCCGCTTTTTGAAAACTACAAGGAAAAGGACGCCGACAGCGAAATCACGCTTTCCCATAACGAAATCGTAACCCGTTTCAGCCCGAACGTTATGAAGGATAACGGCGAAACGCTTGAGGGAATATGGTCGCTCGCAACCGACGAGGAAATGAAAGCGACTACAGCCAACAAGAAGCTCGTTGTTGACTACTTCAATAAAATCGCCAACGGTATAAAAAAGAATGTTCCGCCAAAGACCAGCTATAACGAAAGCTTCTGGACGGACGACTCGACGGATTCGATTACATTCACAAAAGACAATAAGGAAATCGATAAGAGTTCGGACGAATACAAGGCGCTTCGTTCAGCGGCAATTGTTTATAAAAAATATGTTGTTGACGGCGCAGTTAACTCCCTGCTCGGTCATCTCAAGAACGAAAAAGGCGACACAGAAAATGTTCTTGATTTGCGTTCAGACAGCAGTGAAAAAATAAACGACATCCTCTACCTCTGGGGCGAAAAGGATGTCAGCAGGCTCACCTATGACGATATTGAAACGGCGATTTCCTCCGTTAAGCCCGATATTAAAACCGTTGAGGTTGAGGAAAACGGCAAAAAAGTCGATAGGGATTTCGTTACCGGCCTTACAAGAACGGTAGTTATCACCTTAAAGCCCGAGGAAGATGTTGTCAGAAAGGCTTTCAGCCTTCACGACAAGAAGCCGGTTCTTGACGAACTTAAAAAGTCAAGCGAATATTTCACGGTTGACGACTTTGATATCTCCTTCGGCGAATGTGTTATCACGGCTGTTTTTGACGGCGCAACCGACGAGCTTTCAAGCCTGACCTACACTATGAATATGAAGGTTTCAACCGAGATTACGGGGGTTAATAATTTCGCCTCGCTCGGTACCGTAGGTCTCAGCTTTAACTGTACTGACGAAATGTATTATCATTTCGGCTGGCACACAAGCGAGGGCGAATAAGAACAAAAAAAAGGCGGGTCACAAAATAATGTGACCCGCCTTTTTTTATTTGCAAAACCATTCAAGCGCCTTTTTGTAGCCCTCAAATCCAAGCCCGATAAAATGCTCTTTACACGCTAAACCCGCATAAGAAATTTGTCTGAATTCTTCACGGGTGTTTACGTCCGACAGATGCACCTCAACAGCGTCAATTCCGACAGCCTTCAAAGCGTCAAGAATAGCAACGCTCGTATGAGTATAGGCGGCAGGGTTTATAATAATTCCGTCAAAGACACGGTAAGCGCTTTGAATTTTGTCTACAATTTCTCCCTCGTGATTTGACTGAAAAATCTCGGCTTCAAGCCCGAGAGAAGAAGCGTTTTCTTTTATATATTCACAAAGCGAATTATAATCACGCTTTCCGTAAATATCAGGCTCGCGAATCCCGAGCATATTGAGATTAGGTCCGTTTATAACAAGGATTTTTTTCATATTATTCCTCCGAATAGCTTCCTAAATAAACAAATTTTTCGCAGTCGTTTTCAAGCTGGGAAATAAGAGTGCGAAGCTCGGGCGAATATACGGAAGCGTCAACGTCAAAATAGAACATAAACTCGAAATTACTTCCTGCAATCGGTCGGCTTTCAAGCTTCGTCAGATTAAGTCCGAGCGAAGCGAAACGCGCAATAGCGTTGTAAAGCGAGCCGGGTTTATGAGGAAGCACGAGCACAATACTCGTTTTATTTGCGCCCGCATATATTTCAATATCCTTTGAAATACAGATAAACCTTGTGTAATTATTGTCACTGTTCTGGATTGAAGAAGCAATTTCTTCAAGAGAGTAAAGCTCGATACAATCCCTTGAGCCAATGGCGGCGACATCATTTCTTCCGCTTTCCTTTACCATTTTAGCCGCCGCGGCGGTGTTTTCACATACAGTGACCTTAACATTTTTAAGCGTGTTTAAAAACTCGGAGCACTGCTCAATAGCCTGGCGGTGAGAAAAGATTTCCTTAATATCCTCTTTTTTTGTTCCGCTGTTGACAAGAAGCGAATGGCTGACCCAGAGCTTTATTGAGCGGGTAATATAAAAATTATACTTGTTCATAAGGTCGTAGACCTCGTTTACCGAGCCCGCGTTACTGTTTTCAATAGGCAGAACGCCGTATTTGCAAAGCCCGCTGTCAACTGCGGCGAAAACCCCGTCAAAGCTGTTAAAATACATAACAGTCGGATATTTAAAAAGCTTTGAACAGGCAAGTGAGGAATAAGCTCCCTCGACTCCCTGACAGGCAACGGTTGCCCTGTCGGGCATTTGTTTTGGTGAAGAATCAATCGCCCTTTCAATTTTTTCGACAAGTCGGCTTTTGCTTCCCAAAAGCTTTTTCTGATAAGAACGGCTAAGGTCAAAAACCGTGATATAGAGCGAACGCATATAATTTTCAAGCTCGGGGGAACAGTTCTCGGTAACCTTGTTGAGAATCTCCCTCTCCCTGCCTCTGTCATAGACGGGAAGGTTGTTTTCGCTCTTGTATTCGGCAATTTCCTTTGCCACCTTCATCCGCTTTTCAAACAATTCGGTAAGCTGTGAATCAATAGAGTCAATTTCGTTTCTTAATTCTTCAATTTTCATATTTTACCCTCACCTCTCATTAAATCATAAAGACAAAACGCCGTAACAGCCTCAATTACGGGGACAGCGCGAGGTACAATACAGGGGTCGTGACGGCCTGTTATCTCAAGCGTTTCACTTTCAAGCGTTTTAAGATTTACGCTTTGTTGCTTTTTTGAAATAGACGGGGTCGGCTTTACCGCAACCCTGAAAACAAGCGGCATACCGCTTGAAATTCCGCCTAAAATTCCGCCGTGATTGTTAGTCACGGTTTTTATTTTTCCGTTTTCAACCGTAAAAGCGTCGTTGTTCTCGCTTCCGAGCATACCGCTTCCCGAAAAGCCCGAGCCGAATTCAATTCCCTTGACAGCGGGAACGGCAAAAACAGCCCTGCTTATAACGTTTTCAAGCCCGTCAAACATCGGCGAGCCTATCCCTGCGGGGAAAGATACAACGGCACATTCGATTACTCCGCCGACCGAGTCGCCCTCAGCCTTTGCACCGAGAATTTCTTCAATCATTCTCTCTCCCGTTTTATCATCTATAACAGGAAATTCTTTATTTTTAACTGTTTCCAGCTCTTCTTCGGAAACAGCTACACTGTCAAAGGAGGAGTCGGAAATATCCCTGATTTTTAAAATATGCGCTCCGATTTCTATTCCACGCCTTTTAAGAATTGAAGAAGCGATTGCGCCCGCAATCACCAACGGAGCAGTCATTCTTCCCGAAAAAGCGCCGCCGCCCCGAACATCATAATTACCGTTTTCTTTTACAAAAGCAGTATAATCGGCGTGTCCGGGTCTCGGAACGAGCTTTAGCTTTTCATAGTCGGAAGACCTTGTATTCGTATTCTTAATAACAACTTTTATTTCTTCGCCCGTTGTTACTCCGTTTTCAACTCCGCTTTCAAAAATCGGCTCGTCGGCTTCCTTTCTCGGTGTTGAATATGCGTTTTTACCGGGCGCGCGACGTGAAAGGCAGTTCTTTATGTAGTCAAAATCAATTTCGGTTCCCTTCGGTAAGCCCTCGATTATAACGCCGATTTTCTCAGCGTGCGACTGACCGAAAACAGTCATTTTTACGTTTTCGCCGTAAGTCATAGACATTGAGCATTACCTCCCAGTAAATTGAAGTGTTCAAAAAATTCGGGATAAGATTTCGCGACCGCAAAGGCGTTTTTTATCTTAACCTCATTTTCGCATTTTAACGAAGCAACAGAAGCGGACATCACAATTCGGTGGTCGTTAAACGAATCGACCTCCCCGCCCGAAAGCCTGTCTTTTCCGTTAATGATAAAGCCGTCGTCGGTAGAAACAATATCGGCGCCGAGATTTTTTAACATTTCATAGGTTGACCTGAGCCTGTCGCTCTCTTTAAACCTTAATCTTCCCGCATTGTATATTTCGGTTTGTCCCTTAGCCGTCGCCGCAACGGTTGCGAGAAGCGGAACAAGGTCGGGGATATTTTTTGCGTCAATTGTTATCCCGTGAAGTTCCCCGTTTTTAAGTGAAATAAAACCGCCTTTATAATCAACCGAAGCGCCGAAGGAATTCATTATATCCAGAAACGCCCTGTCACCCTGGGTTGAGGACATATCAAGCCCCGCAACCTTAACGCCCATAGCAAGAAAATATGCCGAATTTGACCAGTCGCCCTCGACGGTATAATCGCAGGCTCTGTAGACCTGATTTCCCTTAACGAAATAAGAGTTAATACCCTCGGTTATTTCAATCCCGAACTGCCTTAAAACCTCAACGGTCATATCAATATAAGGCTTCGACTCAACGGGAGGAATAAGTTTTATTTCGCTGTCTCCGTCTAAAAGGGGCAGGGCGAAAAGCAAGCCGGAAACGAACTGGGAACTGACATTTCCCTTTAAAACGTATTCTCCGCTTGAAAGAGAGCCGTTTATTTCGAGCGGAAAGCCGTTTGAAAATGATACGCCGTGGCGTTCCATCTCTTCCTTCAACGGCGAAAGAGGACGCTCGGGCAGTTTCCCCGCGGCTGTAAAAACGCTTTTATCCTTAATCGCCGCCGCAACAGGCAAAAGGAACCGCAGCGTTGACCCGCTTTCGTTACAGAAAAGAGGTTCGTCCTTTATCTCCTTTACAGGCTCAACCCTCATAGCCTCGCCCTGACGGGTTATTTTTGCGCCGAGCGACATAAGACATTCGGCTGTCGCTTCTATATCCTTTGAAGTGGAATTAAGAAAAATAAAGCTGTCAGACTCCGAAAGGGCGGCGCAAATCAAAGCCCTGTGTGCAAAGGACTTTGACGCTATGGCTTTTATCGAGCCCGAAACCTCGCTCGGAGTTATTCTGACGTCCATTTTATTTCTCCAATCCGTCGCTTATAAACGAAATAAGTTCAAGCGACCCGATTTTTTTAATTTTGCATTTTCCTATACATTCCGGAAGTATAAACGCAACGTTTCCCATTGACATTTTCTTGTCGGAAAGAGCAGCAGCCGAAAGCTTTTCAGCCGAAAAATCGCAGGAAACGGGAAGCGAATTTTCTTTTAACGCCGAAATGATTTCGTCCGTACAATCCGTTTCGCTGTACCCGTTTTTATATGAAGCCCTTGAAGCGACAACCATACCGATTGCAACCGCGCTTCCGTGAGAAACGGAATAATCGCTGCATTTTTCAACGGCGTGGCCGACAGTGTGACCGAAATTGAGAACACGCCTTATTCCGTTTTCTCTCTCGTCGGCGTTTACTATATCCCTTTTAATAGAAACACAACGGGCGACCGTGTTTTCGAGAAGCTCGGCGTTATTTCTTATATTACCGTTCTTCACAGTGTCAAAAAGCTCTTTGTCGGCTATTACGCCGTATTTTATAACCTCAGCCATTCCGTCGGCAAAGGTTTCATCGCTTAAAGTGTCAAGCGTATTCAAATCGCAGAAAACAGCCTCGGGCTGCCAGAAAGCTCCTGCGAGGTTTTTACCCGCCTGAAGATTAATTCCCGTCTTTCCGCCGACTGACGAATCGACGCAGGCAAGCAGGGTTGTAGGCACCTGAATAAAGCGAACACCCCTTAAATAGCACGAAGCCGCAAAGCCGGTCAGGTCACCGACTACGCCGCCGCCGAGCGCTAAAAGCAGGTCGTTTCTCGTCATTCTTTTTTCTGCTAAATATTCAAGCAATTCAAAAAGAATATCCTTGTTTTTGCTCTGCTCTCCCTCGGGAAAAACAAATTTTTCGGTCTGAAAGCCCGCTTCGGAAAGACTGTCAAGAACAGTTTCGGAATAGAGAGAGTCAACTCTTGAATCGGTTACAACTGTAATTTTGCAACCCTCAAACTTATCGACAAGTCTGTCGCCGAGAGAAGAAAGTATATCCTTCCCTATAATTACGTCATATTTTTTTGATGCGTCAACAGTTACGGTCTGCATTATCTGTCCTCCCGCTTATTCTCCTTGCCCTCGATTAAAAGAGCCTGAAGAGCCTTTGCGTCATTATCCTTAAGCGCTTTACTGTATTTTTTAAGATTTTTTACAAGCGTGTCAATTTCTTCGGACAGGTAGTCCCTATTCTCAAGAAAAAGCTCTGTCCACATTTCGTCGTTTAAATCCGCAACCCTTGTCATATCCCTGTAACTTCCTGCTGAAAAGCCCATCCGTTTTTTTGCCGTCGGGCTTTTGACATAGGCGTTGGAAACAACGTGGGCGAGCTGTGAGGTCAGAGCGATAATTCTGTCGTGCTCCTCAGGAGTAGAAAACTGAATTCTGGCAAAGCCTACTTCAAGAAAAATCTTCTTTATCCGTTCAAGCTCGGTTATATCAAGCTTTTCAAAACAGGTTATAATCATTGAAGCGTTCTTGAACATAGAGCTTCTTGAATATTCAAAGCCCCAGTTCTGAGTTCCCGCCATAGGATGACCGCCTAAAAAGACAAAGCCGTTCTTTTCGGCAACGGGTAAAAGACGCTCGCAAACGTATCTTTTAACTCCGCAGCAGTCGATTACTAAAGCGCCCTTTTTGAATTCAGCCGCGTTTTCCTCAATGAATTCAACAGTCTTTTCGGGATAAAGTGAAACGAGAATAAGGTCACATTCTCCTATATTTTTTTCAGTCAACTCGCCATCAATGGCGTCAACGAGCTTTGCGGCGTAAAACGCCTTTGAAGAAATATCCCTGCCGAGTACGGTATAATCCGTAAACTCCTTAAACGCCCTTGCGAATGAGCCGCCTATAAGACCTAAACCAACTATGCCAACAGTCATTTAATCACCTTATTTATTAAGAATATTTCTTATTGCGTTACAGTCTTCAACAACGTCCTTGAACTGCTCGGGGGTAAGCGCCTGAGGTCCGTCGCAAAGCGCATGGGCAGGGTCGTTATGAACCTCAATCATAATTCCGTCTGCTCCCGCCGCCGTAGCCGCAAGTGCCAGCGGTTTAACAAGCCTTGAAAAGCCCGCGGCGTGGCTCGGGTCGGCGATTATCGGAAGATGGGTTTTTTCTTTAAGAAGGGCAATAGCCGAAATATCCATTGTATTTCTCGTGTAGGTTTCAAAGGTGCGAATTCCTCTTTCACAAAGCATTACCTTATTGTTTCCGCCCGCCATAATGTACTCTGCGCTCATAAGAAGCTCCTGCATAGTAGCGGCAAGTCCTCTTTTGAGAAGTATAGGCTTGTCGGTATGACCCAATTCCTTTAACAGTTCAAAATTCTGCATATTCCTTGCGCCGACCTGAATAACGTCAACGTTTTCAAAAAGATCAAGGTGGGAAATATCCATAATTTCGGTAACAATCGGCATTCCCGTCTGTTTTTTGGCTTCCTCAAGAAGCTTCATTCCTTCACCGCGCATACCCTGGAAAGCATAGGGCGAGGTTCTCGGCTTGAAAGCGCCGCCGCGAAGAAAAGCCGCGCCCGCCTTTTTAACCTCACGGGCTATAAAGTTTATCTGCTCTTCGCTTTCAACCGAACAGGGTCCCGCAATATACTGAAAATTGCCTCCGCCGATTTTATGGCCCGCAATCTCGATAACCGTGTCGTCGGGGTGAAATTTGCGGTTAGCCGCCTTGAACGGCTCGGAAATTCTTGTAACCGAGTCAATAATAGAAAGCGAGCTTAACAAGTCGGTATCAATATGACTTGTGTCGCCTATAAGACCTAAAATGGTTTCATATTCGCCCTTGCTTTCGTGGATTTCAACGCCGAAGCTTCTTAACCATTCCTTTAAATTCTGCAGTTGATCTTCATTCGTACCTTTTTTAATTACTACTACCATTTTTAAGCACCTCTTCTTTTTCCGATAAAATAAAAATCCCGTAGTGATTTCACTGCGGGAAAAAAGTTAACAAATTTTCTTGTTTTGCAGCAAAACCGACCCTATCAAATTTTTTTGATAAAGTAAAAGTAAAAGTATTCAGCTGCAAAAACGTTTGTTTTCATAAAAAAGTCCTTTAATATTTGTTTTTATAAATATATCACCGTTGAAAAAATTTGTCAATAGATTTGACGAAAAAAGTTTTATCGGTTTAAAGCGTTGAATTTGCGGGCGAATAATATTCGCCCCTACGATTGTATTGTAATTTATATTATATATATTATACCGTAGGGACGAGCATTGCTCGTCCGTTTGGAATTTGATAATCATTAAACGGGAAGGCACGGAGACCCTCCCCTACAAAACAGTTTCGCTGATTTAAAAAATATTGTAGGGGCGGGTTTCCACGCCCGCCCGAAAAAACATATTGATTTTGCGGGACGTCGAGACGCCGTCCCCTATGGAAAAATTATCAAAGGACATCTGTAGGGAGCGGTGTAGATTCCCCTGATAGGGGAAATGTCACGAAGTGACAAAAGGGTAATGGTAAAGCCGTAACCCCGACGCTCCGAAAAAATAATATCTAATTTTGCGGGCTTTGACAATCCCTCCGTCACGCCTTGCGTGACACCTCCCTTTGCACAAGGGAGGCTGGTTTGCGGGCGGCCAATGACCGCCCCTACGATGCGATTTGGATTTGCATCATTCCGTAGGGAGCGGCGACCCCGACGCTCCGAAATAAATAACATCTGAATTTGCGGGCGACCACAGGTCGCCCCTACGAACACATTTTACATACAATTCAATCCGTAGGGACGAGCATTGCTCGTCCGTTTTTCAATATTAATTAAAATAAAAACAGCCGCCTCAAACGAGGCGGCTGTTACCATATTATTTAAATCTGATTATTTAAGGAACTTAAGGTTTCTGACAATTGCGGGTTCCTTAGCCTTACCGCCACAAATCTGGAAGAAGCAGATGATTTTGATTACGGTAAGAATGCAGATGCAAACGCCTGCTGCGATAGGAGCGATAAATGTCCAGCAAAGAACACCTGCCGCAATACCGAGAAGGATTGTGCAAACCTCAAGCTTGATAGCCTGACGGAGATGGAACTTGATATAGGGTGAATCCTTGCTTGCAAGGAGAGCAACGATAATGCCTACAAAGCTCATAAGGTAAATAAGCATCGCGTAGCACTTATTTTCGGAAATATCCTGAGGGTCGAATTCTGCGGTATGGTCAAAGGGATCATAAGCAGGAGCCTGAGGTGCAGCGTAAACGGGAGCCGCTACAGGCTGAACGGGAGCTTCGGGCTGAACGGGAGCTTCGGGCTGAGCCGCTACGGGCTGCTGAGCGCCGCAAGCTGTGCAGAACGCCTGGTCGTCGTTTAACTGAGCGCCGCAGTTAACACAATTTTTCATAATAAAACCTCTTTCTTTATCTATTTCCTGAAAAACAGGATTTGATTTACACTTATATTATAACATCTGTAAAAAATTTGTCAATTAAAGTATTAAACGGTTACTCTCCCGCAAGCTTTTTGATATAACGCTTGAAGAACGTCACTCCGCCCTCGAGGGAAGAAACGGGAATTCTCTCGTTTGTGTTATGGGTTCTCAGTAGTAACGACGTGTCCGCAACAAAGGGTGAAAAACGGTAAATATTTTCACATATTCCCTCGTATTTGCAGGCGTCCGTTCCGCCCATTACAAGATAGGGGGCGACGATATAATCGGGGCTTGTTCCGTCACAGATTTCTCTTATGGCGTTAAAGCAACGCGAATCGGTTGGCGAAACGTATGACGGTTCCTTGCCCTTTACGAATTCAATTCCGTCAATTTTCTTACCGACATATTTTAATATATGCTTCTTAACACCCTCAACGCTGTCGCCCTGCATAATACGGAAATTGACGTTGATAACCGCCTTTCCTGGAAGAACGTTAGCCGCAGGGCTTCCCTCAGCCATAGTTACGGCAGTGGTGGTTCTTACCATTGAAGCGGCGGGCGGAATAAGGGTCATAATCTTCGTTACAAGCGGCTTTAAAAGCCAGAGATTACAGGCGAAAAGCCTTACGGGATACGAAGCGTTTCTTCCTATCTCGGTAAAGAGATTATACATATTTTTACTCAGGTGAGCCTTGAACTGATGGTTTTCAATTTTTCTAATTACCTTAGCCATCTTGCCAAGAGCCGTATGCTTAGGCGGTTGTGAAGAATGGCCCGAATGACCGTTGATTGAAATACGGTAATCGGCATAGCCCTTTTCGGCGACGCCTATGCCCGCGAGATACTTGTTCTCAATCAATCCCTTGACATTGACGGGAAGAATCGCGCCGCCCTCGTCAAGAATACAGTCGAGGTGGACTCCCCTGTCACGCAGGATACCGCAGATTGTGTCAGCGCCGCTTCCGCCCTGAATCATAGGCTCTTCGTCGTGGGCGAAGCAGATATAAACCGTTCTTTCGGGCTCGAAACCCTCGGCAATAAGCGCTTCAACGCTTTCCATAACGCCGATAAGGTGGTTTTTCATATCGAGAGCGCCTCTGCCCCAGATGAATTCGCCGTCGTTATGGCCCTCAAAAGCGGGGTGCTCCCACTCGTCCTTTCGCTTTTCGTCGTCGGGAACTACGTCCTGATGAGAAAGAAGCGCAATCGGGTCAAGCGAGGGGTTTTTACCCTCCCAGGTATAAAGAAGGCTCGCTTTTGAAACGTTTTCCTTTTTAAGAGTCTTGTGGAATAGCGGATAAGCCTCTTCAAGAAACGAATGAAATTCCTCAAACGGACGCCAGTCATATTCCTCGTCCGTAGCATACGAAACGGTGGGAATTGAAATAGCCCTCTGAAGATTTTTCATATATCTGTCGAGGTCAACCTTTTCCTCGGGCAAAGGCTCAAACGCGCTTTTTTTCGGCTTGTAGAAAGCCGCGCGAATAAGCGTAAGAACAATAAAAGCGCCGAGAACAATTAAAATGCCGTAAAGAATTTTCAAGCCCATATTCTCACTCCTTAAAATCCGAATAAATTCATCTGCATTGATTCGGGGATTCCTTTGAGCGCGCCGACCTCTCTCAATGCAGTAATAACCGCGCTTGAAGCTCCGCTTCTTCTCTGAATATCGTCAACGGCAAGAAATTCTCCTTCGCCGTCGTTTTGGGCGTCGTAAAGCGCCTTCGCCGCGTTTTCGCCGACGCCGCTTAAAGCGACGAAAGGCATACGCAGCTTTCCGTTTTCAATTCTGTATATTCTCGCGTGGGATTTATATAAATCAACGGGAAGAAGCTCAATTCCCCTTGTGAGCATTTCGGAAGCAATCTGCATAATGGTAAACTGGTCCTCTTCCTTTTTGGAAGCGTCCTTGCCCTTTTGTTTGATTGCGTCCATATTCCTTCTTATAGCGGCCTTACCCTGAAGAACCGTTACGGCGTCCATATCCTCGCCTCTTACGGTAAGCATAGCCGCATAATATTCAAGCGGACGGTAAATTTTAAACCAGCCGAGTCTGAGAGCCGCTATAACATAAGCGGCGGCGTGAGCCTTCGGGAACATATATTTAATCTTTTCGCAGGAGGAAATATACCATTCGGGAACGTTGTTCTTACGCATTTCCTCTTTATATGTATCCCAGTTCTTTTCGGCGCCCTTTGCAACCTTACCCTTACGGACGGATTCCATTATGTTAAACGCCATACCCGGATCAAGTCCCTTATGCATAAGGTAAACCATAATACTGTCACGGGTACCTATAACGTCTGAAATGGTGCAGGTTCCGTTCTTGATAAGCTCCTGAGCGTTGCCCAGCCACACGTCAGTACCGTGAGAAAGTCCCGAAATCTGTAACAGGTCGGAAAATTTCTGCGGCTTCGTTTCCTTAAGCATTTCACAGACAAACGGAGTGCCCATTTCGGGAATGGACAGAGTTCCTATATCGAAGCCTATATCCTCGGGAGTAACGCCAAGAGGCTCGGTGCTTGTGCAAAGCTTTATAACATTCGGGTCGCATATATCAACGTCGTTTACGTTAAGGCCCGTCAAATCCTCAAGGTGTTTATATATACTCGGAACATCGTGACCTAAAAGGTCAAGCTTGAGAATAGTGTCGTGAAGCGAATGGAAATCGAAGTGGGTTGTAATCATACCCTTTGTTTCGTCATTCGCAGGGTGCTGAACGGGAGTGAAATCGGTAACGTCAAAATCGCTCGGAACAACAACCATTCCGCCCGGGTGCTGCGAGGTCGTTCTCTTAATACCGGTACAGCCGTTTTTAAGGCGTTCAACCTCAGCCTTGTTATAGACTATTCCCCTGTCCTCAGCGTATTTTCTTACATAGCCGTATGCGGTCTGCTCGGCAACGGTCTGAATCGTGCCCGCCTTGAAAACGTGGTCTTTACCGAAAAGCTCTTCGGTATAGCGGTGGGCGTACCACTGATACTCGCCCGAGAAGTTAAGGTCAATATCGGGCTGTTTGTCGCCGTGGAAGCCTAAGAAGGTTTCAAACGGAATTTCGTGGCCGTCACGCTTCATCTCTTCGCCGCATTCCGGACAGTTTTTCGGCGGCATATCAAAGCCGCTTCCGTATTCGCCGTGGAGGAAGAATTCGGTATGGTTGCATTTCGGGCAACGGTAGTGGGGAGCCAGAGGATTTACCTCAGAAATTCCTGCCATTGTCGCAACGAACGACGAGCCGACCGAGCCTCGGGAGCCGACGTGATAGCCGTGGTCCTCTGAGTCCCATACAAGCTTCTGGGCAATTATATAAAGAACGGCGAAGCCGTTGGCAATAATTGAGTCAAGCTCTCTTGAAAGCCTGTCGGAAACATACTCGGGAATCTTTCCGTCCTTTTCGTAAAGCTGTTTAGCCTTTGTCCAGCAGATATCTCGAAGCTGTTCCTCACTGCCCTCGATATAGGGCTGGAAAACGCCGTCGGGGAACGGGCGTATAACCTCAATCATATCGGCGATTTTATTCGGATTTGTTATAACGACTTCCTTTGCCGTTTCCTCGCCGAGATATGAAAACTCCGCGAGCATTTCATCGGTAGTTCTGAAATAAAGCTCAGCCTGGTCCTCAACATCGTCAAAGCCCTGACCTGCTTTAAGTATTTTTCTGAAAATACCGTCCTTTTTATCCATAAAATGCACGTCGCAGGTAGCGACTGTCATTTTACCGAGCTTATCGGCAAGGGCGATTATTTTTCTGTTGATATTTTCAATGTCAGCCTCATTATTTATGTCGGCGTAAAGCTCCTTATCGCTTCTTATCATAAACGAGTTGTTCGTAGTAGGCTGAATTTCAAGATAATCGTAGAACGAAGCGATTTTTTCAATCTCCTCCTCGCTCTTTTTACCGACTATCGCCCTGTAAAGCTCACCCGCCTCGCACGCAGAGCCGATAATAAGACCCTCGCGGCGCTTTACAAGCTCGCTTTTGGGAATTCTCGGACGGCGATAGAAATACTTGAGGTTACTTGAAGAAATAAGCTCATACATATTCTTAAGTCCCGTCAGGTTTTTGGCGAGAATTATCATATGATAATACGGAACTGTTTTAAGAACCTCTTTGTCACCGATATTGTCTATTCCGTCGTCGTTTACAAAATACGCTTCAACGCCGTAAATAACCTTGATTTTATCGCCCGCGGCGTTCATAGCCTCGGGGAACGCCTGAACACAGCCGTGGTCGGTAATGGCAACAGCCTTATGACCCCACTGAATAGCGCGTTTAACAAGGTCCGAAGCGCTTGTGACCGCGTCAAGGTCGGACATTTTTGTATGAAGATGAAGCTCAACTCTTTTTTCTTCGGCTTCATCCATTCTCTCAACCTTGGTAACGGTTGAAATGTTTCTGATATTCAGAACATAGTCATTTGTATATTTGTCAAGCCTTACGTCGCCGCAAACCATAACCGTAAGCCCGTCCTTGAGTTTTGAGAGAAGAAGCTGAGTTCTCTCCCTTTCGTCAAAGAGCTTACAGGTATATGAATCGGTATAATCGGTGATATTAAAGGTTATTATATTGCTTCTTCCGTCCTTGGTTGTTCTTACGTCAAGGTCAAAAATATCGCCCCAGATTATAACTCTTCCCGAATCGAAATGAACGTCCTTAATATGTATCGGGTCCTTATGAATCGGCGCGCCGAAAATCGGATGAAGCGTTTCAAAAATAATCGGGAAGCCCTCGACAACCCTTCTCTCGCTCGGGGCGGGAATTACGTTTTCACGCTGAGCCTTGACAGCGAACTGCTTGTCAATCTCCTCCTGAAGCATTTCAAGCGAGGGCATTTCCTCCTTGAATTCGCTTACAATTTCAACCTCGTATTCGAGTGAAAAACGCTCTTTTATAATTGATGAAATACACTCGCCGCAGTGAGCGTCGTTAAGTATTTTTTCACCGCCGTTTTTAAGAATAACGGTAATTTTATTTTCTTCTATAACCGTTTTGGCATTATCAAAAAATCCGTTAGCAACGGGAATAGCGCTTTTTGTAAGGGTAAAAATTTCGCCCATTTTATCCTCGCCGAAAAGACTCTTCTGAAAATGAGGATAGATATGGCTGTTACTCAGTTCAAGCGTATTTGCTATTCTTTTTTCAACACGGCTTATAAGGTCAAGGTCGGCGTATTCGCCTAAATCGACAGTAAATTCAACAACCCTGCTTTCATCGTCCAGGGCTGTTGAGGTTATCACATTATTTTCGGGAAAGCCTTTGCAGACCGTCGAGCCGAATAAATCCTGTAATGACGCCATTTATAATTCCTCAATTTCCTTCATAAGTTCTTCCACAATATCCTCTTCGGCGACCTTTTTAACTATTTCGCCTTTTTTGAAGATAAGTCCGCTGCCGTCGCCGCCTGCAACGCCGATATCCGCTTCCTTTGCTTCGCCGGGTCCGTTCACAACGCAGCCCATAACCGCAACCTTAATCGGTTTATGACAGTTGACAAGCCTTTCTTCGATTTCATTGGCAAGCGAAATCAAATCAATCTTAGTTCTTCCGCAGGTAGGGCACGAAACTATGTACGGGCAGTCAGTCTTAATACCGACAGCCTTTAAAATATCGTTGCCCGCCGCAATTTCCCTGACAGGGTCCGCCGTCATTGAAACACGGATTGTATCGCCTATTCCGTCAAGAAGAAGCGCGCCTATACCGACGGACGACTTAATAAGCCCCATTCTCTCCGTACCCGCCTCGGTAACGCCGAGATGAAGCGGATAGTCGCATTTTGACGCAACAATTCTGTAAGCTTCAACCATTTTTTCAACGTCGGACGACTTTATTGAAACGACAATATCGTTAAAATCGAATTTTTCAAGAAGGGCGATATGCCTAAAAGCGCTTTCGGCCATACCCTCGGCGGTTACCGAGCCGTATTTCGCTAAAATGTCCTTTTCAAGCGAGCCTGAATTTACGCCGATTCTTATAGGAACATTTTTCAGTCTGCAGGCGTCGGCGACTGCCTTTACTCTGTCGTCGGAGCCGATATTACCGGGATTTATACGGATTTTATCCGCACCCGCCGCAACGCTTTCAAGAGCGCAACGGTAGTCGAAATGAATATCCGCTACAACGGGGATATTCACCGCGTTTTTAACAGCCTCAAGAGTTTTTACCGCTTCAATATCGGGAACTGTAAGACGGACTATTTCACAGCCCGCCTTTTCAAGCTCAATCGCCTGACGGACGTTACCCTCAACGTCCGAAGCGATTACGTTAAGCATTGACTGAACGGTTATTTTATTGTCACCGCCGATTTTTACGTTACCCGCAGTAACGACACGGCTTTTTCTTCTTTCCATATTATTTCACCAGTTTCATAATATCGCTGAAGGTGACAACCACCATCAGAATCAGAAGCAACGCAAGACCCGCCGCATGAACGAAGCCCTCATATTTAGGCTTAATGGGTTTACGGCGTATCATTTCAATTACCATAAACAGAAGTCTTCCGCCGTCAAGAGCGGGAAGCGGTAAAAGGTTGAAAACGCCGATATTGATTGTAATTAACGCCATTATAAGAAGAAGCGTCTGCCAGTCGCCCTCGGTTGTGGCTTCCTCGGTAGCGTCAACTATAACGTTTATCGTACCGACAGGGCCCGACAAATCGGAAAGCCCGTATCTTCCCGTTACAAGGTCAAAAAGCGACAGCCTTACAAGCCTGACAATCGAAGCGGACTGGGTAAAGGTGTTTTTAAGAATATTAAGGAACGTCGGGTTTTCGCCTACAATTACGAAATCATAGGTTATAACCGTTACGCCCTCAACCTTGTGGGTTTCAAACTGAAGGTCGTCAAGCTCAACCTTTTTGCCGTCACGTTCAACGACTAAATCGTAAACGCCGTCCTCGCTTCGGCTCAAAAGGAACATTAAGTCCATATCCGAATAGAGCCTGTGACCGTCAATTTTAACGAATTTATCTCCTACCCGCAGTCCGTTCTGTTCGCTGACTGCGTTTTCGGAAAACGAGTGAATTGTATTTGTTCCGATTAATTCGTGGGACGTGCCGAGCATAACGGCGACGATAATAAGACCGAGAATAATATTCATCGTGGCGCCCGCGGCGACTATGATAAATCTTTTCCAGACCTTCTGGCGATTAAAGGCTCTTTCGTCCTCGCTTTCCTCGTCCTCGCCCTCCATACTCACAAATCCGCCTATCGGGAAAAGCCTTAAGGCATAAAGGGTTTCGCCCTTTTGCTTTTTGAAAAGAGCGGGGCCCATTCCTATTGCAAATTCGTTTACCTTAACCTTAAAGAGTTTAGCTGTGGCGAAATGACCGAATTCGTGAATCATAACGATTACGCCGAAAAACAGTATTGCAAGAATAATTTTCCACGCCTTGCCCCAGATTGCCGCAAAGCTGATAGCCGCTAAAATACAAATCACCTACTAATCAGAATTTTTTAACAAGCTCTCTTGCAAGAGAGTCAATTTCCATAACGTCGTCGTATGTGTAATCTTCATACGTCGGTATTTTTTCAAGCACCGAAGCGCTTCTTTCGTAAATATCGAGAAAACCGATTTTTCCCTCGCGGAACATTTTGTTCGCCTGCTCGTTAGCGGAATTAACCGCCGCAGGAAAAAGCCCGCCCATTGTGATTGCCTTTCGGCAGAGATTAATACACTTGAAGGTGTCATAATCAGGCTCAAAGAATGTAAGCGAGCCGCATTTCGCAAGGTTAAGCTCGCCTACGGGCGACGGGAACCTGTCGGGATAAGTCAGCGCGTACTGAATAGGTATTCTCATATCGGGAAGTCCGAGCTGAGCGAGCACCGAATTATCGTCAAACTCGATAAGAGAATGGACAATGCTCTCTCTGTGAACAACAATGTCAATGTCCTCGGGCTTCATTTTAAAAAGCCATACCGCCTCGATAAGCTCAAGCCCCTTATTCATCATTGTAGCAGAGTCGATGGTTATTTTTGCACCCATTGACCAGTTCGGGTGTTTAAGGGCGTTTTCAACGGTAACGTTTTTAAGCTCGTCAATAGTTTTCCCGAAAAACGGGCCGCCCGACGCGGTAAGAATAAGTTTTTTCAGCTGTTTTTTATCGTAACAGCCCTGAAGGCACTGAAAAATCGCCGAATGCTCACTGTCAACGGGTAAAATATCAACGCCGTATTTTTCGGCGTTCTCATAAACGAGCTTTCCGCCCGCTACAAGCGTTTCCTTATTGGCGAGCGCTATTTTCTTTTTCGCTTCAATTGCCGCAAGAGTCGGTTTAAGTCCCGCCATACCGACAACGGAATTGAGGACCGTGTCGCAGGTTTCTTCCCTTGCGCACTCGCAGACGCCGTCAAGCCCCGAAAGCACCTTTACCGACATATCGGCAAGCTTTATTTTTAAATCTGCCGCCGCCTTTTCGTCAACGAGCGCCGCCATTTTCGGCTTGAATTCACGCGCCTGTTTTTCAATTAAATCAACATTGGAAAAAGCCGCAAGAGCAGAGATGCGGTAATCCCTTTTTCTTGCGACATCAAGACTTTGAGTTCCTATTGAGCCTGTTGAGCCCAAAATCGAAAGCACCTTCGTCATGATAAAATTCCCCTGTAAATAACAATTATTGCGTTAAGAGCCGCAATTACAAATAAACCCGAGTCGAACCTGTCCATAACTCCGCCGTGACCGGGAACAACGTTTCCGAAATCCTTTACGTTGAAATTGCGCTTGATAACCGAAGCCGAAAGGTCGCCGACCATACTGATAAGCGCAAGAAGAAGCGAAATTATAATAACCTCAATGTAATTCATATTATGCTTTTCAAAGAAGAAATTATCATAAACCGCAAAAAGAATTACACAGCTGAGAACTCCGCCGACAATTCCGCCTATGGCGCCCTCAACGGTTTTTTTCGGGCTGATATTCGGGCACATCTTATGCTTTCCGATAAGACTCCCCGTGAAATACGCAAAGGTGTCGGTAAGCCACGCCGCAAGAAGCGCAAAAAGGATGAAAAATCTTCCGTAATGCTTATCGTAAACGTCTGGGTAGGTTACCCACATATCCCTCAGCCTGAAGAGCGAAGCAAAAGCGTAGGGTACAAGCACGCTTGAAACGATAACGGACGCAACCTCTTCAAACTTGGTTTCCTCATATTTCGCAAGCATAAGTCCCATAAGAAGAATTATGTAAAACACAAGAAAAGCTACGGGTGAAAACTTAATATTAAGTAAACTGTTTATTTCCTCGGCATATTCATAATAAGCCGGAATAATCGCCGCTACGCAAACACTGATATAGTAAATCGGCTTGTTCTTAAGACCTATGCACTTGTTCAACTCAAAGCACGCTGTTGCCGAAAGAGCCGCAACCGTAATAACCATAGCGGGCGTATAGCAAAAGACGATAATTGTAATGCCGAACAAAGCGGCAAGTATTCCGAAAACTGTTCTTTTTAACATAATAAAACTAACCTCACACGCCGCCGAAACGACGGTTCCTTTTTTCAAATTCTCTCAACGCCTCGTTGAGATCCTCTTTCGAGAAATCCGGCCAGAGCACGTTTGACGACCAGAACTCGGCATAAGCCGCCTGCCAGAGCAGGAAATTCGAGAGCCTGTGCTCGCCGCTCGGTCGGATAATAAGGTCGGGGTCGGGCTGACCGGCGGTATAGAGATGCTCTGAAACCGTTTCCTCGGTAATATCGTCGGGCGAAAGCTTACCCGCCTTAACGAGCTTTGCGATTTCCTTTGTTGAATTCGTAATCTCCTGACGGCTTCCGTAGTTAATGGCGATATTTACAATAACCTTATGCTGTTTTCCGCTGACGCGCTCAATTTTATTCATAAGCGCGCGCATATCAAGAGGCAGGTTGCTTCTGTCTCCGAGGAAGGTCATATGAATACCCTTTTCCTCGTTTTCAGCCTTGCGTTCGTCAGCCTCTTTAAGATATTCCCTGAAAAGCTCCATAATAGCGTTGACCTCTTCCTTGGGTCTGCGCCAGTTTTCAGTTGAAAAGGCATAAAAGGTCATACACTTAATGCCTATGTCAGCGGCATATTCGCCTATAACCCTGAAGGTTTTTGCGCCTTCGATATGGCCCTTGTAACGGGGCAGGCCACGCTGTTGCGCCCACCTTCCGTTACCGTCCATAATAAAGCCTATATGCTCGGGCAATACGTCAAATTTAGGTAAACTGTTATCTTCCATAGCGTCAGATTTCCATTATTTCCTTTTTCTTTTCGTCGCTCGACTCGTCAATAAGCTTTGTGAACTTATCCGTAATCTTCTGAACCTTTTCCTTGCCTTCCTTAAGGTCGTCCTCGGTAATTTCGGAGTCCTTCTTCATCTTTTCAAGCTTGTCGATGGCGTCGCGTCTGATATTTCTTACGGAAACCTTAGCTTCCTCTCCGTATTTCGCAACGTCTTTTGTAAGCATAATTCTTCTCTCCTCGGTAAGAGGCGGGAAGGTAAGGCGGATAACTCTGCCGTCATTCTGCGGATTAATTCCGAGGTCAGAGGACTGAATAGCCTTCATAATCGGGTTAAGAGTTGAGGCGTCCCACGGCTGAATTGTAAGAATTCTCGCCTCGGCAACCGAAACGGCAGCCATCTGGTTAATGGGAGTGGGAACGCCGTAGTAGTCAACCATAATTTTATCAAGCACGGAAGCCGTAGCTCTGCCCGCTCTCATTGAGCCGTACTCGTGATTGAGAGCATCGAGTGTTTTCTGCATTTTTTCTTCGGTAAAATCAAAAACTGCTTTCATAATAATTCTCCTTAAAATTATTTAACGATTGTGCCGATTTTCTTTCCGCATACTGCGTCAACAATATTCTGCGGATTATTGAGATTGAACACCAGAATAGCGATTCCGTTGTCTCTGCAAAGCGAAGCGGCGGTGCTGTCCATAACCGCAAGTCCCTTTGAAAGAACCTCGTTATGAGTAAGCTCGTCATATTTTACCGCGTCGCTGAACTTATTGGGGTCTTTATCGTAAACGCCGTCGACGTTTGTCGCCTTGAAGATAATGTCAGCGTCGATTTCAGCCGCCCTGAGAGCCGCTGCGGTATCGGTTGTAAAGAACGGGTTGCCCGTTCCGCAGCCGAAGATAACCACCCTGCCCTTTTCAAAATGGCGCGTTGCTTTATTCCTGATATAAGGCTCGGCAATCGAGCGCATTTCAATAGCGGTCTGAACTCTTACGGGAACGCCCATCTGCTCAAGCGAGTCGCAAAGCGCAAGCGAGTTCATAACAGTTGCGAGCATACCCATATGGTCAGCCCTTGTTCTGTCCATCTTGCCCGAGCTTCTTCCCCTCCAGAAGTTGCCGCCGCCGACAACAATACCGACCTGAACGCCAAGCTCGGTTACCTGCTTTACGGCAGAGCAGATGCTGTCAACGGTATTGAAATCAATACCCTTTTTCTCGTCACCGGCAAGCACCTCGCCGCTGAGCTTTAATAATATTCTTTTGTAAACGGGAGCCATTTTTAATTCCTCCAAACATAATTTTCCATTATGAATATATTTTATAATATTTATATCTATATGTAAAGACAATTTTGATTTAATGTTGACTATTGATTGTAAAAATTTTATAATAATTTTTGTTGAAAATGAGGGGAGGAAAAATTATGAACGAGGAACTCACGGGAATTATAAATTCCTTCGATATTCCCGGCGAACCAGTCAGCTTTGACGCCATTACGGACGGTCACATCAACCGCACATACAAGGTCGAAGTTGAAACGGAAAACGGAAGTGAATTTTTCCTTGTACAGAGAATAAACACCTTTGTTTTCAAGAATCCCGACGAGCTTATGGAAAATATCGTCAACGTAACCGGTTTTCTGAAAGAAAAAATCCGTAAAAACGGCGGCGACGAAAACAGGGAAACGCTGACCGTAATAAAGACAAAGGACGGCAGAAACTATTTTAAAACCGATAAAAACGACTGTTGGCGTGTCTATTCCTTTGTCAGAGACACCTATGCTTTAAACAGTATTGACAACCCCGAAATCTTTTATGAAACGGGAAGGGCTTTCGGCATTTTTCAGCGACTTCTTTCGGATTATCCTATTGATTCGCTTTTTGAAACCATTCCCGATTTTCACAACACCGAAAAAAGATATGAAAGCCTTGAAAAAGCAATAAAAAACAACAGGGCGAACCGCGTCGGCGAGGTGGAAAAGGAAATTGAATTTATAAGGCAGAGGAAAGACGACGCGCGTCTTTTCACAGACCTTTTAAGAAAAAAAGAGTTACCCGTACGGGTAACTCATAATGACACGAAGCTCAACAATATTCTTTTTGACAAAAAGACCGACAAGGGCATCTGCGTAATTGACCTTGACACCGTTATGCCCGGCCTTTCACTTTACGATTTCGGCGACTGTATCCGTTACGGCGCTTCAACGGCGAAGGAGGATGAAAAGGATTTGTCGCGCGTTTCAATTGACCTTGATTTGTTTGAAGCCTACTCGAAAGGCTATCTTGAAGCTGCGGGGCAATCCCTTACGGAAAAGGAAAAATCGCTTCTTGCCGTTTCGGTAAAGATAATGACGCTTGAGCTTGCAATCCGTTTTCTTGAGGACTATCTCAACGGCGACGAATATTTTAATATAAATTATCCCGACCACAATTTAGCGAGGACAAGAACTCAGATAAAACTGGTCGCGGATATAGAAAAAAAGCTTCCTCAGATGGAAAAAATCATTAACAGTCTTTAATAAAAGAATAAGGCGGCGTAACGCTTAATAAGCGCTACGCCGCCGCTTTTTTATTCTATATTCTTTCTTCAATAAGAAGCTTAAGCTCCTCGGGCATTGACGAGCTCTTAAGCTTTTCACGGATTTCTTCGGGCTTTGTCAGCTTGTTGAACGGCATAAAAACAGCGTTCTTTTTCATCGTTCCGCCCTGCCAGCGTGAAAACGCCCAGATAACCTCGTCTCTCGGCTCGTTCTTCTCTTTTCTCTTAACGTTTTCAAGGGTGAGAGTTTTCGGCGAAGAAACGGAAAGGTCATTGAATTCAAGGACAGCTTCGCTACCGTCGGAATTTACAAGGTCTTTGAATTTAACAACGTAATTTCTCTTTTCGGGAAGCACCGAAAGGTCGCCCTCGGCAGCGTTTACGGTAAACGAAACCGAGCCGTTTTCATATTTCATTTCAAAGCGTGTTTTGGCGTTGTGATCCTTATAGTCAACCTTTGAGTCATCCTCGTAAAGAGTAAATTCGCCGTTGCCTGAAAACGCCCAGATTTCAAGGTTTTCGGGGTTATCCGTCCTGTTGCCCTTATCAGCCGAAAGGGGTATAATTGCGCCCTCCTTTGCGAGAACCGGAATGGTGTCCATATCCCTGAAAAGCGTTATGTTTCTGTCGCCTTCATAAGCCTGACAGGTGAAAATATCAACCCATCTGCCCTTGGGAAGCCACGCTTCAACCGAGCCCATATTAATGCTCTTAATCTGCTTTTTAGTAATCGGACATACAAGAAGCTCTGTTCCGAACATATACTCGTTTTTATATTTATATGCGCTCTCGTTTTCGGGATAGGAATAATACAAGGGTTCGCAAATCGCCTCGCCGCTTTCGTGGGTGCGGTAATCCATTGTGAAAAGATACGGAATAAGAGCGTGTCTGAAACGAAGCCATCTTTCAGAGTATTCATGAATATCCGAGCGATACTTCCACGGCTCCTTACCGAGAACCTCAATTGCGGTTGAATGAAGCCTCATAATAGGTGAAAAGACTCCGAACTGAATCCAACGAAGATAAAGCTCGTCGTCACGGTAGCCGAAATGGTGGCCGCCGATATCGTGGCTCCACCACGAATAAGCCGCGTTCGCCGCCGTAACCGTAAAGTAAGGCTGGAAGTCAAACACCTTGTGGTTTATCGCCGTGTCGCCCGAAAAGCCGAGAGGATATCTGTGAGAGCCGAGACCTGCGTAACGGGAGAGTATCAAAGGCATTCTGCCGTCCTCGGCATTATCGAGAAAATGATAATGGTTAAGGGCGTTAAGCGGGTCAAGTCCGTCGACGTCGCTCTCAGTTCCCTGTTGCCAGTCAATCCACCAGAAATCAACGCCCTCTCTTTCATAGGGCTTATGAAGAACGTCAAAATAAGCGTTCCAGTGGTCGTCGTTTCCGCATTTGAACTCAACCGTCTGCTTGCTCGCAGGGTCAATTCCCACTGCTTTCGCCATCTCTTCATACATATCCTCGTAGCAGTGAACTCCGTCGGCGGGGTGAAGGTTGAGGGTGATATGGAGATTTCTCTCCTTAAGCTCTCTTAAAAACTGTCTGTAATCGGGGAAAAGCTCGCTGTTCCACGAATAACCCGTCCAGCCGCTGTAATCAACGCCGAACTGTTCCTTTAAATTCTTTACCCAGTGCCAGTCCATATCGACCGTGGCAACGGTTATCGGCACCTTTTCCTCGGCGAACTTATCCATAAGCGAAAGATATTCGTTCTGGGTATATGCGTGGTAACGGCTCCACCAGACGCCGAGGGCAAACCTCGGGATAAGGGGAACGAAGGAGCTGATGCGGTAAAACTCTCTTATTGTTTCCCTGTAATCCTTTCCGTAGGCGAAAGCGTAATAGTCGGTGGAATTCTTCTGCCTCTTTATAAAATGGCCCGTTTCGTCAAGCAATACCGACTTGCTGTCGTCAAGAAGATATGCTCCGCCGTCAGTTATAAGACCGTCGTTGAGCTTTACCGCGCCGAAGGTGCCGTCAAGAGTACGGCGGGTACCTTTAAGATTTTTTTGCTTTGAGAAGATTTCGGTTTTCCCCGTGTCCTTAAAAACAACGCTATAGGGCTTAAACTGTTTGATAAGGAAAATTCTGTCCTCGGTTTCAACGATAACCTCACCGTTAACTTTTGTAACATTCATTTTCCCCGCATCAAAGCGCCTGTTAAACACGGTAAAAGACGCAAGGTCAGTTGTCAGGTCAGCCTGCTCAACCCTTATGAGCTTTGAAGAAAGCAAGGTAATTCTTACCCCGTATCCGATAAAAATCTGACTTTCATCCGCTTTTGCGTCGGTTTTTGCAATAAGTGAATCCTTTAACATTTTATCACTCCTTCGGTAAAGCTATAATGTCCGTATCCCAGTCGGGAAGCGACGGCTCATGTCTTAAATAAAACGTGTATTTATCGCTTATTTTATTAATCAGAAGAGGAAAATTGAAGATATCCCCGCTTCTGTGATAGGCTGCAATTTTCATTTTAGGAAGGTACTTTGTTATCGTTTTTTCTGCGCCGATTATCGCCTTTTCCTCGTTGCCCTCAACGTCAAATTTAATATACGTCGCCCTTTTTCCGCCGAGAATTGAATCGACGCTTCTCTGTTGAATTATTTTACCCGTTTCTGAGACTGCCGAGCCTCTTCCCCTGTTGTCCGAGATAAGCGCTTCGCCGTCGCTTTCGGCAATAACACAGTTAAAATAATTAACATTATTAATGCTTTCAGTATTCTTTTTCAGCTTTTCAAAGCTCTTTTTATCGGGCTCAACGGCATAGACAGCTTCAAGCGAACACAGGTTATTCACCTCGAGAACGGTGTCGCCTCTGTATGCGCCGAGGTCAACGAATATTTCGTTTTCAAGCTTAAGCAGTTTATAGTTTTCTTCTCTTTCTGTTTCAATTTCAAAAAGCCTGTTTATATTTCCGCTTAACCTGTATTCAATTATTCCGTCGTAAACCGCCCTTGACTTTTCGTCGGCGAAAAGAGAACGGGCATTTTTTATTCTTTCTTCGTTTCTTCCGTAAAAGTCTGAATTGAAAATCTCTTTTCCGTAAACGGGAACGCTCGGAGCCAGAAGGGTTATTTCTTCCGCCTTTTGTTTAATTGACTCAATTACCTCGGGAAGAGCCGAGCCGAAGCACAAAAGAGCCGTCATATCGGGGTGCTTTTTTCTCGCTTCGCTGTAACTCTCAACCGTAAAACCTCTGAAAAGCTGGTGACGCACAAAGCCGTCGGACGCAAAAACGCCCTTAACCTCAATACCCTGTCTGATACATTCGTCAAGAATTTTCTCAGCCCCGTTACCCATTCCGTAAAGGTAAACAGGGCGCGCTTCGCCTTTAAGCCTTTGCCATAAATCAATCATTGCTTTCTCCGTTTTTCTTGTTAGTTACATATTACCAAAAGTATTCGGCGTTTTCAAGTAAATAACTTAATAAGTCGACAAAAACCGACATTTTTATTTCGCAAAGCGACCTATTATTATTATTATAATTTAACAATTTGTTCATTGAATTATTTAAATAATTATGGTATTATATCAGTCCACTTCAGAAAAGGAGGGTAAAAGTATGAGTAAGAAAATAGATTATTCTGCAATTACTCCCGAAATTGAAAAGTATTCGGGATTGTGTCTTAACGACTGTATTATCAAGCCTGAGCTTTATGTTGAGCACAAGGTAAACCGAGGACTCCGCGACCTTAACGGCAAGGGCGTTCTTACAGGACTTACCGAGATTTCCGAAATCAACTCAAAACAGTTAATAAACGGCGAAGAGGTTCCCTGCGAAGGTACTTTGTACTATCGCGGTTACAATATAGTTGACCTTGTAAACGGCTTTGTAAAGGACAACCGTTTCGGCTTTGAAGAGATTACCTATCTTCTGCTTTTCGGCTCGCTTCCGACGGCTCAAGAGCTTGAAGAATTCAAGGGCGTTCTCAATTCCTACCGTTCGCTTCCGAACTCGTTTATCAGAGATATTATTATGAAAGCGCCGTCAACGGATATGATGAACTCGCTTGCCAGAAGCGTTCTTACAATGTATTCGTATGACAATAACCCGAACGACACAAGCATACCGAATGTTCTTCGCCAGTGCTTACAGCTTATAGCGACATTTCCGCTTCTTTCGGTTTACGGCTATCTTTCATATAATTATTATATAAAGGACTCCTCAAGCTTCTTTATTCACAGACCCGAGCCCGAGCTTTCAACGGCGGAAAATATTCTTCATATGTTAAGAATTGATTCGTCCTTTACTCCCCTTGAAGCTAAAATACTTGACCTTGCGTTAGTTCTTCACGCAGAGCACGGCGGCGGTAACAACTCGACCTTTACAACCCACGTTGTTTCTTCCTCGGGAACAGACACATATTCGGCAATTGCGGCGGCTTTAGGCTCGTTGAAGGGTCCGAAGCACGGCGGAGCGAACATTAAGGTCTGCCATATGTTTGAGGATATAAAGAAAAATGTTAAGGACTGGACTGACGAAGAAGAGCTTAGCGCCTATCTTACTAAAATTCTTCATAAGGAGGCCTTTGACAAAACGGGTCTTATTTACGGAATCGGCCATGCGATTTACTCCGTTTCCGACCCGAGAGCCAACATTTTCCGTTCCTATGTCCAGTCGCTTTCCGAAGAAAAGGGGCTGACGGAAGAATTCAACCTCTATTCAAGCGTTGAAAGACTTGCGCCCGAAATAATTTCGAAGGAACGTAAGATGTATAAGGGCGTCAGCGCTAACATCGACTTTTACAGCGGTTTCGTTTATGATATGTTAAAGCTCCCCTTTGAGCTTTACACTCCGATTTTCGCTATCGCAAGAATCAGCGGTTGGTCGGCTCACAGAATAGAAGAGCTAATCAACGCAGGAAAAATTATCCGTCCCGCTTATATGGCGGTTCATCCGAGACGTAGCTATCAGAGCTTAAACGACAGATAAAATTAAAACGGGTGTTGATTAACACCCGTTTTTTTAATTATTTTTGTGGGAATAAGGATTTTTGTTTTCCCTCTCGGGCATTTCGCTGTTACCGCCCCAACGGGCAAAAACGATTAAAAGATACCGAATAAATCCTGCGAGCAGCCATACAATAAGCGTTGCTATAAACCATTTCCACGAAAGACCGATTACAAAGTGAAGAATGAGCGTCAGCCACATAGGAACAGAGCAAAGCCACGAGCTTATTCTGAAAAACAGAACGAACATAAGCCCGTAAAGAAAATTGCCGATTTTTTTCATTCTTCACAACTCCTTTTATCAGTTCTTAAATCATTATACAATACGGGAAAAGTTATTTCAACAAAGAAAAAGCCTGTCCGTTCGGACAGGCTTTAATATTCGGTTAAGACTTATTTCATAGCCTCTTCAACTGCAACTGCGACTGCAACTGTAGCGCCGACCATCGGGTTGTTACCCATACCGATAAGTCCCATCATTTCAACGTGCGCGGGAACTGAAGAAGAACCTGCGAACTGAGCGTCGGAATGCATTCTGCCCATTGTGTCTGTCATACCGTAGCTTGACGGACCTGCAGCCATATTATCGGGATGAAGAGTACGTCCTGTACCGCCGCCGGAAGCAACCGAGAAATAGTTTACGCCGTTTTCAACGCACCATTTCTTGTAAGTGCCTGCAACGGGATGCTGGAAGCGAGTCGGGTTAGTTGAGTTACCTGTGATTGAAACACCTACGTTTTCAAGCTTCATGATAGCAACGCCCTCGGGAACATTGTCAGCGCCGTAGCACTTAACGTCAGCTCTCGGTCCCTTTGAGAAGGGAATCTGCTTTGTAACAGTAACTGTTTCAGTATAGGGGTCAAACTCTGTTTCACAATATGTGAAGCCGTTGATTCTTGAAATAATATAAGCTGCGTCCTTTCCGAGACCGTTAAGAATAACTCTTAAGTTCTTTTCACGAACCTTGTTAGCGTTGAGGGCGATTTTGATAGCGCCTTCAGCGGCAGCAAAGCTTTCGTGACCTGCGAGGAAGCAGAAGCACTCGGTTTCTTCACTCAGAAGCATTTTACCGAGATTGCCGTGGCCGAGACCGACCTTACGGTTTTCGGCAACTGAACCGGGGATGCAGAATGACTGCAAGCCGATACCGATAGCGGCAGCTGCGTCGGCAGCCTTTGTGCAACCGCTCTTAATAGCGATAGCCGCGCCTACGGTGTAAGCCCACTTTGCGTTTTCAAAGCAGATGGGCTGAGTTTCCTGAACGATTGTATAAGGGTCAATTCCCTTAGCGTCGCAAATCTCCTTACATTCGTCAATGGAGGAGATACCGTATTTTTTAAGAGTTTCGAGGATTTTAGCCTCTCGTCTTTCGTAGCCTTCAAACTGTGCCATTAGTAATTCCTCCTTCTATTATTCTTTTCTCGGGTCAATATACTTAGCAGCTTCGTCAAATCTACCGTAAGTACCGAGTGACTTTTCATAAGCCTCGTTAGGTGACATACCCTTCTTTATAAAGTCTGTCATCTTGCCGAGAGAAACGAATTCGTAGCCGATAACCTCGTCATTTTCGTCAAGAGCCATTCTTGTGCAATAGCCCTCGGTCATTTCGAGATAACGAACGCCCTTTGCCCTAGTGCCGTACATTGTTCCGACCATTGAGCGGAAGCCCTTGCCGAGGTCCTCCATGCCTGCGCCGACAACAAGACCGTCGTCGGAGAAAGCGGACTGAGTACGACCGTAAACAATCTGAAGGAACAGCTCTCTCATAGCGGTGTTGATAGCGTCGCATACGAGGTCGGTGTTAAGAGCCTCGAGAACAGTTTTGCCGGGAAGAATTTCAGCAGCCATAGCAGCCGAATGAGTCATACCCGAGCAACCGATTGTTTCAACGAGAGCCTCTTCAATAATGCCGTCTTTAACGTTAAGTGAAAGCTTGCAGGCGCCCTGCTGAGGTGCGCACCAGCCAACGCCGTGAGTATAGCCTGAAATATCGGTAATCTGTTTAGCTTCTACCCATTTACCTTCTTCAGGAATCGGCGCGGGTCCGTGGTTGGGACCTTTTTTAACGCAGCACATTTCTTTAACTTCATTTGAATAGTTAATCATAAATGCGAACTCCTTTATTTTATTGATAAAAATTTACCGAAGTTATTATACAACTTTATAAGACAAAATATCAATAGTAAATATACAATAAAAAAACGTTTCCGCCCCGTTTTTTTATGACAAAATCGACCATTGGGTTTTTAAAAGCGTAAAATTGACATTCCTCAACGCATAAAGTATAATTGAATAAATCTTAATTTCGAGGACAGTGAGAAAAATGAAAAAGCCATTCGCTATTTTACTGGCTCTTATGCTTTGCGCCGCGCTGGCGGTTACAGGTTATTTTGCCTTCTTTAACAAGGGAAACACAGCCCCGAAGAAAAAGGAAAAAACGAACTCAAAAACAAACTTAGCCGACATTATTTCTTCCGCAAATGAAAGTAATACCGCTGAAGAAAACGAAAAGGCAGACGGCGAAGAAAAGACAACTCAAAAAACTTCGCAGGAAAGCAAGACCGAACCGACAACACCTGCAAGAACAATTGTCGGTCTCTGGGCGGGCGCTACGGACAACGAATTCTATTATCTTTTCAACGACGACAAAACAGGCTCGTTCGCACTCGGCGGCGAAATAAAGGATTTCACCTATACCGATAACGGCGACAGCGTTACAATTGTTTTCAACAACAACACAAAGGAACACATTTTCAAGTATTCAATTGACGGGGATGTTCTTTCAATCGAAAACGATTTCGGCGCAATAGAAAAATACAACCTGCAATAACAAAAATGAAAACGGCGGTTCAGTGAAAACTGAACCGCCGTTATTATTTTAATAATCAGTATTCGGAATAATACTTTTTAATAAGCAACGCAACCATTATTGCAACCGCCGTCTCACAACCGTAAATGACCGCCGTAAGAGGAGAAGATGTAACCGAGCTTAAAGCGCCCAAACCGCTGAAAACGGCAAAAACTATCATCCATACATAAGTGATATTTCTGTTTTCAAGGGCGTTTGTGTTCGACTGAATGTTCTCGTAACAGCTCTTAACGAACTTATGAATTTTTCCGTAAGAGAAGAAGGTCAGAACAGCCAAAAGAACCGCAACAAATATAAATATCGTTCCTATAACTCCGCCGCCGAGCGAGAACACAGCGTCAAACGCCGAGTCAGCATAGGCGTTACCCGAAAAGGCGTCGGTAAACATGTCAATCCACTTTGCAGAGGAAAAGAAGCAGAGAATACCCGCCAGAAATACAATGCCCGAAATAACATAAGAAATAACTTTCGCAGCATAAACACAGCCGCTGATTATTCTTATGCGCTTGGCGTCGGGAAGCTGTTTATTTTTTTCGGAATAAAGAATCCACAAAAATACGGTAATAATTATTGACGGAATATTAATCCCGGCTTTTAAGCCCTTTGCGAGCGGAAGCGCGCAGACAACCGTCATTAAAATACACAGCGCAAGATAAAGCTTATCTTTAATCAGCGCGTCGGTTTTTGCAAGTAATGGGTTAATCATACCCATACCCATTTCGGGCGTCGAGGGATAAAGCTGTCCGTTCGGAACTGCCTGCTCGGGAGGAGCGTCATTTATTACGGTATCCTGAATCGGCGCGCCGCATTCGGGACAGAATTTTGCGTCACCGTCAAATTCCGCTGAACAAACTTTACAAATCATAGAAATCATCCTTTCACTGTTTCTGTCCTTATTATATTTTATAAGACCCGTTTTGTCAATTTAACGGCGGGAACGAATAAACCGCCGATAATCACACATATTTTAATATGGGGTGATGAAAATGAAAAATAAACCTTGGAAAAACTATGTTTTCTGGATTCTTCTGACCGAAGCGGTTGGCTTTGTTTCGGGTTTTCTGATACGAAACGGAACCGAAATATATAAAAATACGATTACAAAGCCTCCCCTCTCGCCGCCTGCGATAGTTTTTCCCATTGTCTGGACGTTGCTTTACGCTTTGATGGGCTATTGCGCCGCAAGAGTAAGCTTAACCTCGCCGTCAAAGAACAGACGAAGCGCGATTTACGTTTATCTTTTACAGCTTGCGTTCAACTTCTTCTGGAGTATAATTTTCTTCAATATTCAGGCGTTTTTGTTCGCTTTTTTCTGGCTTATCGTCCTCTGGGGACTGATTGTTCTTACAATAAAGCTTTTCAAAAAGGTTGATTCTTCAGCGGGAAATCTTCTTATCCCCTATCTTGTGTGGGTGACGTTTGCGCTCTATCTCAATATCGGCGTATGGCTTCTTAACAGATGAAAAAAGCAAGGTTAGGGCTTAAACATCCTTATCGGTGTCGCCCTTTTCCTTGCTTTTTTTCTTTTATTTTAGTATGATATTACAGTAAAACACAGAAAACCCATATTACAAAAAGGGGCGAATATAATGTTCAGGGAAATGAGAAGAAAAAAGCAACAGATAACAAATGAAGAATGTATTTCGGTTTTAAAGGAAACCAAAAGAGGCGTGCTTTCCCTTATGGGCGAGGACGGTTACCCCTACGGAATACCTATGAATCACTGGTACTGTGAAGAGGACGGAAAAATCTATTTTCACGGCGCAAAGCAGGGTCATAAGCTCGACGCAATTAAAATGAACAACAAAGTCGGCTACTGCGTTTATGACGAGGGGTACAGAAAAGACGGCGACTGGTCGTTAAACATTAAAAGCGTTGTTATTTTCGGAACAATAAAGCCCGTTGAAAGCGAAGAAAAGGCAAAGGAAATCTGCACCTTTCTCGTAAAGAAATTCACCGACGACGAGGAATATCTCGAAAAGGAACTTAAAAACGCCTTTCCGAGAGTGCTGTGTCTTGAACTGACAATCGACCATATGACAGGAAAGCTTGTAAACGAAGCTTAATAGTTTACATAAAGAAACAGCGCCGCTTCTCGCGGTGCTGTTCTTTATTCTGCTTACAGTCTGAACTGTTTGAAATCGTCAAGTCTTAAGAGAACCGGCTCGTTTCCGTAAGCCGCCCCGCAATCAATACAGGTCCAGGTTTTCGTTGTAAGAATTTTTCCGTCAAGGTCTTCGGAAAAAAGCTTCGTAGGCGTGTGTCCGAAAACGGTATGCACGTCCTTATAGTAATTATCATCTATATTCGGTTGCGCCCAGATTAGTTCGTCGGGCGAATAGTCGCTCAATTTCTTTTCTTCGCTGAAATTATCGTAACCCGAGTGAACAAGAATAAAATCCCTGCCGCCTGCCGTCACCGCCTCGTACAACGGGCAATCCCGAAGATAATCGAGAATATCCGCCTGGGTGTTCTTCGGAAGCGAGCGCATAGCCTTTAACGTAACTGACCCGCCGTTGAGAATATAGTTATTTAAAACGGCGAGCTGTCTTTCGTCAAGCCTTTCGAGAAACGAATCGGTAATTTCGTCGAACACGAAATCGCACGAAAGAAGCATAGCCTCGTGATTTCCCAAAATAAGCTGAGCGTTGAGGCTTTCAAGAAGCCAGAGAAGAACGCTTACTCCCCCGTCGCCGTTACGGTCGATTACGTCGCCGATTATGTAGAGAAAATCGTCTTCGCCGAACGACACCTTTTCAAGAAGCTTTTTTAGTTTTTCGACGGGATAACCGTGTAAATCCGAAATAACGTAGGTCATTTTTAAAATCCTGAATCTTGCCCGACGGCGTTATTTTTTACGCTTTGTGAAAAAGCTCTTTATCTGTTCCTCGTAATGCTTGTTTATAACTCCGCCTATAAGGATAATTGAAATACTGAAATAAACCCAGATAAGAAAAACCGCGTTTACGGTAAGGCTTCCGTAAAACGATTTATATATATTTCCCCTGTTGTTGTAGATAGCGAAGAATATTGAAAATACAGAGGTTCCTACTGCCGCGAACAAGGCGCCCGGAAGCTGATGAACAAGCTTTCTTTTGCCCGACGGCGCAAAGCGGTATATAAGCGCAAAAACGGCTGTCAGTACAATAAGGCTTAAAATATTGTGTCCCCTTTTCGCCCAGGCTTCAAACATAGCCTTTGTCGGAAAAGCGGTCGAGATAATATCCTCTATGCTGTGACCTCTTGCGAATACAACAAGCAGTCCGCCGACAATCACAAGCGCGGCGACAGTATAAAGAAGCGCAAAACCTATCATCGAAATATAGGGTCTTCGTTCCTTTACGTCATAGACCATATCAAGCGACTGGATAACCGAAAGCATAGCCTTTGACGAAGCCCAGAGAAGAAAGACTGCCGAAACCGAAAAAATCGCTTTTCTTGCGGTATAGGCTTCCGTCACGACAAGGGCTACAAGCTCGTGAACAGCGTCGGGGGTAATATTTACAATTGCATCCTGCAGCTCGTTTTCGCTTATTCCCGTAAACGGAAGCTGGGCGCACAGCAGGATAAACAGCGGTATCATTGAAATAAAGGCATAGAACGAAATGCTTGAAGCGTTACGTCCGATTTTACTTCTGCCGATTTCATCCGTAAAGGAAAAAATAAAATCCGCAGCCTTGTTTTTCGCTCTTAATTCATCAAACTTCTGCCCTATTTTCATAAACCTGTAGCTTCTCCTGCCGTTTTATAAGATATTCTTTTTCATTGTGAAAACGTTTTTACCGTCAACATATTCGTACGAAACAAAATCCATATTCTTTTTCGTAAGAAAAATTCCGAGTCCGCCTATCTCCCTTTCGTCAGCCGAAAGAGAAATATCGGGGTCTTCCTTTTCAAGCGGGTTATAAGGCACGCCGCTGTCTTTAAAAATAACCGTGACCTCGCCGTTGCTGTTATCAACTGAAATTTCAGCCTTGCCCGTACCCTCGCCGTAGGCGTAGTTGGCAATATTTACATATATTTCTTCAACGGAAAGGTCAATCTGCATCTGCGCCTTCGGCGGACAGCCGTTCTCTTCAAGAAAGCCGTCAATAAAATCGTTGACCGCGGTAAGATTTTCGTTTGTAGCTTCTACGGTAAGAGTTTTCATTTTATTTCTCTCTTTAAGCTCAATGCACATCATTGTCAAATCGTCGAACTGAGGCGCGTCTCCGACAAAGGACGCAACGGCCTCGTTAATGCCGTCAAGAACGCCCTTGGGATTTTTGTCGCTGCTGTTATTAAGGGAAGAAAGCATACGCTCAAAGCCGAACATATTATTATCCTTATCGGTAGCCTCGGGAACCCCGTCGGTGAAAAGGAACAGCTTGTCGCCCTCGTTAAGCTGAATTTCAAAATCCCTGTATTTTACGCCTGCCATAGCGCCTATGACAAGTCCGTGTTTGTTTTTAACAATTTCAAATTTTCCGTTTTTACGGTAAACGGCGGGGTCGTCGTGGCCTGCGTTCGCCGCAGTGAGCTTTCCCGTTGAAATTTCAAGAATACCAAGCCAGGCAGTAACGAACATATCCGCCTTGTTGTGTTCGCAAAGGTTGTTATTGACAAAGGTCAGTATTTCGGCGGGAGTTCCTCCCATACGGGTACGGTCGCTGATTAAAATATTCGTAACCATCATAAACAGCGCCGCGGGAATACCCTTTCCCGAAACGTCGGCAATTACCATGGCGATATGGTCGTCGTCTATAAGGAAGAAATTGTAAAAGTCGCCGCCGACCTCCTTTGCGGGAGTCATTGAAGCGTAAATATCAAATTCCTCTCTTTCGGGGAAGGCGGGGAAAATATTCGGAATTGAGTTTTCCTGAATGGTTTTTGCGATATCAAGCTCCGACTGCAGGCGGCCTTTCTCGACAACAAGACCTCTTTGCTTTTCGGTATAGGTTATTATTGTCACCATCAGAGCAAATCCCACCGCATTTATAAGTATAAACGGAAGTGCAATTTGTTTAACTATATCTACCGCCGTCTCATAGGGTTTTACCATAATAAGAACGATACTCAGGTGAAAAACCTCAAAAAAAGCTCCGAAAATAAAAGCGACATACGGCTTTTTGATTAACTCACGCCATTTCAAAGACAAAAGTCCGCTTATCAAGCCGATACAGCACGTTGCGACAACGCACGCATTGGCAGTTATACCGCCGAGAAAAAGCCTGTGAAGTCCTGCTATTATTCCCGCGATAACACCGCCTAACGGTCCGCTTACGAAACCCGCAAGCATAGGTCCGATATCCCTTACGGAAATCACGGCGCCGTTCAGATTAAAACCGGAAATATTGCCGTAAACGCCGAACAGTCCTCCGATAATACCGAACAATACGGAATACTTCCATTTTTTATCGGTTTTGAAAAATCTGGACAGCGTATCGCTGCCTCCGATAAATGCGGCAACAATCAGAACCACCGCCAGAGTTCCTATCAGTTTAGTGAAAATGTTTTCCATTTACAAATCAACCCTATTCGATACACAGAATATCCGAAAATCCCGTCATTTCAAAAATTTCCATAACAGCGCTCTGAACGTTCTTTACCTTCATAGAGCCCTGAGCGTTCATAAGCTTCTGAGCCTTAAGAAAAACACGAAGCCCCGCTGATGAGGTGTAATCCATATCCTTCAAATCGAGGATAAGCTCTTTAACGTCAGAGGTGTTTTCGTTTATATACTTTTCAAGCTCGGGAGCCGTTGCGGTATCAACTCTTCCCGAAACATTAACTGTAAGGGTGCTGCCGTTTTTATCTGAAGTAATCTGCATAATTATCTCCTCCGTTTAAAAATAAAGCTTTTCGGTTTTCGGAACATACTTTATAAGATAGTTCTTACAGTAATCAATTACGGCTTTTACGTAATCGTCGTTGACATCCTTCTTGGTTGTAAACCAACGGAGCAGACGGGTGTAACAGATAATAGCCGCCATATTGATAACGGACTGTTTATAGTCTTCATCCCTGTCGCTGAAATAATACTCGACCGTGTATTTCCAGAAATCGTCGCAGGCTTCCTTTTTAATACCGAGGAACTCCTGAGCGTTTAATTTATCGACACAGCTGAAGCCGATATACGCGGCGTAAATCGCGGCGAACTCAAAAATAGGATGACCCATTGAAAGAGTGTCCATATCGATAAGAAGGTTTTCGCCGTTCTGCTGCATAATATTCTTGATATGGAAATCTCCGTGGAGCATTGTATTCGTGTCGGGAATATCGTTAAACAACTTTAAAAGCTTTTCTCCAATTTCGGCGGGGAGCTGCGCCGAGGTGAACTCAGCCCACTTCATAGCCTCTTTCTTTTTGTCGGGAAGCTCGCCGTCTTTAAGAACAGTTGCGTGCATAGCCTTTAAAATATCAACGCTCTGCTTTGCAAGAAGCTCTACCGACTCGCCCGCATTTATGAGTTTAGCAAACGACTTTGCGTTAAGAAGCTCAAAAACCGAGCCGTAAAGGTCGCCTACCTGAACAACGTCATAGGGAATAGCCGTCGGAATACCCATAACGAAGGCCTTCCTTGCAAGCTCTCTTTCATTATGGATTACGTCAAGCGAATCCGGGTTCTTATAAACCTTAACGATTGTGTCGGGGTCTGTTCTGTAAACGATTCCGTTAGCGCCCTCGCCTATGACCTCACAGCCGTCAACCGAAAGCTTCCTGTAAGCCTTTTTGACCTCCATCATCTCCGAAAAGCCCGTCATATCAAAAATTTCATATACATCCGAGCTGCAGTTGATAACCTTTGTTGTATTATTGGCCTTTTTAAGTCTTAAAATAACGCGAAGCCCTGCGCTCGAGATATACTCAAGTTCGCTTGCGTCAAGAGTAAGAAAGCCGTCAAACGCGCCTATTTCGTCATTGATTTTCTTCTCAACATCGGCGGCGTTAGCCGAATCGATTCTTCCTGTAAGCTTAATAATTTTTTCCATAAATTTTCCTCCTTATCTGTACTTGCCGAACACTCTGTCAAAAAGCGACTGATATTCCTTATACGCAGGATAATCGGAAAGTTCTTTAATATATTCAAGCACTGTTTCGTGATACCAACGTTGCTCTTTCGGATTTTTTTCGTTAAAACGGTCAAAAACCTTTTCGCCTATCGTTTCATAATCCTTTACAAGCGAGCGCATATTTGAAAGCTTATCGCTTAACCAGAGGATTTTTGAATCAATCGGGCTGTCCTTAAGAACGGCAAGACTTTCTACCTTTCTTATCTTCCAGCTTTCGCTCGCCGCCATTTCCGGACGTTTATCCTCGGTTTCGTGGGCGACAAGCTCGGCAATTTTCGGACCGAAGTTCTCAAGTATGTCCTCAGCCGTCACCGCCGTATCCTCAACCGTATCGTGAAGCACGGCCGCCGACAGAACGTCGAGGTCCCTTGTCATAGTACCGGCTATCACCGCAACCTCAAGCGGATGCAAAATGTATGTCGAGCCGTCCTTTCTCGTCTGACCCTCGTGGGCCTTTACCGCAAAAGCTACAGCCCTGTCAAAAACAGTGCTCATAAAACTATCTCCTAAAATACTAAAATGAAAATACAATAATTTATTATAACAAATATATTTCTGTAATTCAATATGTCATTTCTTTTGAAGTTCGATATTTCGGTTAAATTCGTTAAAGTGTTCAAAGCAGGTTGGAAAATTTTTGCGCTTTGTTTTTTGTTTCTAAGATATTTGTTTTGCTTTTACCCGTCTTTCGTTGTATAATACTCTCTGAATTATGCTTTTTCATAATAAATGAAAGGAAACTCAAATGAATATTTTTTTATCGTGGACGCTGCTGTTTGTTGCAGCCCAGATTATTATTTCGCTCATTCAGTTTTTCTTGAGGAAAAAGGATTTTAGACCTGCGGTAAGAATTGTTTTTATCGTTTTAAAGCTTCTTCTGGCAATAGCCTTTGCGGTTCTGCCCATGGCTGGACCCGTTCAGCTTCGCCCCGTTCAGCCGTTTATGATGGCTCTCTACGCGGCTCTTCTGGCGGACGCCTTTGCCGACCTCGTTTACAGCGTTATCTGTCTTATCCGCAAGTCGGAAAGAAAATTCGTTACGGCGAAAATTCTCAGCGTAGTATTCGGAATACTGTTTTTTGTTTACGGAACCGTCAATATGCAGGTTGTTTTGCCGAAGTACCATACTTACAAATCTGCGAAGCTTAAGAATGAACATAAAATCGTTTTTGCGGCTGATATCCACGTCGGAAGCGCCCAGCCGTTTTCTGTTCTTGAAAAGGAAGTCAGGGCTATGACGGACGAGAAGCCCGAATGTATTATTCTCGGCGGCGACATTACGGACGATTACACCACGAAGGAAGAAATGGAAAAAACCTTTGAGCTTTTCGGAAACTGCGGCGTTCCCGTTTATTATCTTTACGGAAACCACGACAGGCAGAAGCACGCCGAATATGCAAACGGACTGCAGTTTACAGCCGAAGAGCTTGAAAACGCAATCGAAGAAAACGGCATTATTATTCTCAGAGATGAATACGCCGTTCTTTCCGACGATTTGCTTCTTTTAGGAAGAGAGGATATAAGCGAAGGCGGCGAAAGATTAAGCGCCGAAGCGCTCAAAAACCCCGACAGTGAAAAATATCTTATTGTCGCCGACCATCAACCCTTTGAGTTTAAAGAAAATCTTGTTGTCGGAACAGACCTACAGCTTTCGGGCCATACCCACGCAGGTCAGCTGTTCCCGCTTTGTCCGCTTTATTCCGTTATCGGCTACGCCTACGGCGATTTTTATGAGGGCGACGCCGTTATGAACGTCAGCGCGGGCGCTTGCGGTTGGCGTGTTCCGTTCAGGACCGAAAAACACTGTAATTTTGAAGTCATTACTCTCACACCCGAAAACTCTCAAAAATAAAACGGAGAATTAAATGAAAAGAAAAAGTCAATTTTTTATAGCGCTCGGCTTTGTCGCCATAGTTCTGTTTACGGTAATTTCAATTCTTACTTTCGGAAAAAGCTATACCGCATATCTGCCGAACCAATATAATTCAAAAGATGTTGAGGTCAGTTTCAAGCCCGAGGGCATTGCCGAGCTTAAAGACGTCGGCTTTAACGACGAATACGCTCTTATAAAAGTCAGGTCGCTTAAAGCGGGTGCAACAGATATGATTGCAACTGTTTACAATAGCGAAAACCGTTCGGAATACACAAGTATTCACGTCAGCTTCACCGTTCTTCCCACGGGCGTTTTATATCTGGCAGGCTTTGAATACGGCGGGTATATCTTTACGGTAATCGGAATGGCATTGCTGACGGTCTACTCCTTTGCGGTTTGCTTAACGCAGTTTCTCAAAAGGAGAAAAAGTCAGTTTTTCTCATACAAAACAATGCTCGACCTGGCTCTTTCAGTCTTTTTCGGCTTGCAGGGACTTATGTATTCGGGCTTGTCCGTAGCGGGACTGATTATGCCCGAAAGAGCTGAAGGCTGGCAGATTTATAATATTGCAGGCTTTATTATGTCGGTCCTGTTTTTAGTTTCGTTGCCGCTTTTAGTTATTTTTGCCGGTTTTCTTTCAATCAGCAATCTTTCGCTCATAAGGCATGAGGGATTCGGTAAAAATAATCTGTTCGGTCTTTTTATAAGCCTCGTGCTTTTTATCGGCTCGGTCGCTTGCGCCTACACTGCGGTGAAAAATCCGAATTCAACCGATATTGAGCTGGAATTGGTAAAGGACGCAGTTATACGAACTGTTGTTTCCTCGGCGTTTGTATATTTCGAGTGTATTCTCTTATCCGCCGTGTTCTGTACTCAGTACGCCGCAAAGCACGAGCCGAAATACAACCAGGATTTTATTATGATTCTCGGCTGCAAGGTCGGAAGGGACTCAAAGCCGCTTCCGCTTCTTAAAGGGAGAATTGACCGCGCGCTCGATTTTTACAGAAATCAGCTTGAAAAGACAGGCAAAAAGGCCTGCTTTATACCCTCGGGCGGCAAGGGAAGCGACGAAACAATAAGCGAAGCGGAATGTATAAAAAACTACCTCGTTGAACAGGGAATTGACGAAAGCACTATCTTCCCCGAAACCGAATCGACGACAACGCTTGAAAATATGCTGTTTTCAAAAAGAATCGCCGAGGAACATAAGAAAAACGCAAATATTCTTTTCTCAACAACTAACTACCATGTTTTCAGAAGCGGTATGCTTTCGGCAAAGGCGGGTATGCGCTCCGACGGCATAGGCGCAAAAACAAAATGGTATTTCTGGCCCAACGCCCAGATGAGAGAGTTTATCGGTCTTATTGTCAGCGAATGGAAAATCAATATTCTTCTTATTCTTGCCATAGTCGGCGTTTCAACGCTTTTCGCCAATATAAGCTCCCTTATCAACTTTATTGTAAAATAAAAATAATTGTAAATACCCTTTACAATTCACCCGATTTCTTATAGAATAGTTTTCGGAAATTTTTAAGTAAAAGAGGTTATAATTATGCCACTTGTTTTAGCACACAGAGGCGCTAATAAAAGAGCTCCTCAGAACACTCTTCCCGCTTTCAGAAAGGCGGTTGAGTTCAATGCCGACGGTATCGAAACCGACGTTCATCTTTCAAAGGACGGCGAAATAGTCATCTGTCATAACTACACTATCGACGCCACCTCGAACGGCGAGGGTCTTATAAGAGATTACACCTGCGACGAGCTTAAGAAATTTGACTTCGGTTCATATTTCAGCGATGAGTTTAAAGGCGTTACTCTTCCGACTCTTTCCGAAGCTCTTGACATTGTTAAGGATATGCAGCTTATCAATATTGAAATCAAGGCTCCCCAGGTTAAGAACGACCTCGTTAAGCGCACCGTAGATATGGTTCAGAAATACGGTCTTCGCGACAGAGTTATCATTTCCTGCTTTAACCCCGAGTGTATAAGGGAGTCAAAGGAAATTGACCCCGGAATCAGAACCGGCCTTCTTTATGAGAACGATGACCTCGGAAAAGAGATAATGGCTTTCGGCGTTGAAAAATACTGCGCTCAGTTAAACGCAAACGCCGCTCATCCCGGCAAGGATTTAATCACCGAAGAAGAGGTTAAACGTCTTCACGAGATGAATATGATGGTCAACGTCTGGACCGTCAATGAAAAAGAGGATATCCTCAGGCTCACCGAATGGGGTTGCGATGCACTTATTTCCGACATTCCCGATTTCGTTATGAGCGTTTTACAGAACAGATAAAACAAAACAAAGTAAAACCCCGACTGTGTCGGGGTTTTTGTTGTGCTTTTAAATATTTACTTTTGATTTTCAATCCACCATTCGGTAAATGCGTCGGGATAGTTGGTCTTAAAGCCCTCTATTCCCATTTCACATATTTTCTTCCACCATTCGGGATAATCGCCGAGATTTGAAAAGACCTTAATCCCCATCCCGTCGAACATATCAACGTCTTCCTTTGTAAAAGCCTCGTTGTTCAGCCCGACTTCCCAAAGGTCGGAACGGCGTACAAAATCCATTGTTTTTTCGTTGATAAAGCGGATATTCGCCCCGAGCCTTAAACCCTCGGGTTTACCGTTCTGACGGTAATGAGCCTGCATTTCCTCAAGCACATCCCAATCTCCCGAAAAGAAAATATAACGGGAAACATTTGACGAAGCGGAAAGTATTTCATCCATTCTCCTGCACATACCCGTTGTCTTGAATTCAACCTCAACCGTAAAATCGCCCTTCACGGTTGAAAGCCACCCGTCAAACTCCTTAAAGGTTATCAGACGGGTTACCCTGTCCTCTCTGTAATCGGGAGGAGTAATCATACGCCGTCCGCCGTCATGCTCGGTCCAGGGGTAAGGCGGGTATTTAAGCTTGAGCGCATTCCGGTAAGGAATATCGACTTGCTTTATTTCATTCGCGGTTAAGTCCTTAAGAAAAGCTCTGTTTCGCTCAAACGTCATATAGCCGAGGCTGTTATTATGGGTGACAATTATCTCTCCGTCACCGCAAAGCTGAATATCAAGCTCAACGCCCTCGCAGCCGAGTTCAACCGCCTTTTTAAACGCTTCAAGCGTGTTTTCCGGCGCAAACTGGGTTACGCCCGTGTGGACAAGGCGCATAGGTTTACCTGTATAATCTTTTTTCATTTTGCTCACTCCTTTTTATAGAACTTGTTTTTCAAAGCCGATTACCCTGTTTCCGCCATTATCAGTTAACCTTATACTTAACACGATTGCCATATTTGACAGAAGTAAGAAGTCCAAGTTTCTCAAACTTAAGAACAAATGCTCTGATAGTTGCATAAGCTGCGTCTCCAAAATCCTTTTCTATCTGTTTTGTTGAGAACTCTTCCGTTCCGTAGCAGGAAAGAACGAACTTCCATAGGTTTACTTCTTTTTCGGTTATCTTGCCGTCTTTTAAAGCCGAGTCAAATACCTTCATAGTATTAATTGAAGTAGAATCGCCGCTCATTCTGTTATAAACATATTCGATGAAATAAAGCACAAATGGCGTAACATCTATAACGCCACTATATTTTCTGTTTTCTTCAATAGCCGTGTATGCATCATAATACGCCTTACGATTCTTTTCAATTTGGCTTGAAAACGGAATAAACAACGCAGACTGGTATCCCTTTTGTATCAGGTACCAGAGATGTACAAGACGAGCCACTCTACCGTTGCCGTCAAAATATGGATGAACATAAGCTATATAAAAATGAATAATAGCAGCTTTAATGAGATCGTTTATTTCATCATCTGCATTAATAAAATCAATAAGTGTTTTCATATATTTTGGTACTTTTTTATAATCAAGTCCCGAATGTTCAATGCGGTCGCTGACAATAAACACTTCATCGTGTCGATAATATTTGTTGTGGTTAAGTTTATCTTCATCCGGAAGAAAATCATCGACTGTCATTTTATACAATGCATAGAGGTTTTCTTCCGTAATCATATTTGTCGTATCGGCAATGAATTCAAGTCCGTGTTTAATACCCAGAATTCTGTTTTCCTGCTCGTCCTTAGGTGCAAATCCCTTTAAGATATTGCGCACACTGTCTCTGCTGAAATCAATGCTTTCAATGGAAGCTGTTGCGATGATTTCATCTTCGGCAGCTTTTATACCGTATGACTTACTCTGCGACTGCAAAAGCAGCTTGACCGCATTCTGATTTATAGCTGCATGATTTTCAATAAAAACTAATTTATTACCAATGAAATCCTGAAGCGGCAATTCTTTATAATACAGATCAGAAAGCGTACTCAGGAACGATTCAAAGTCATTGGAATACTTGTGCTTTAACTTTTCATAATCTGTAAAACACTTGTCGGCAAGCATTTTTGTAAAGATTTTAATATCCATAAAGCCCTCCGATACAATTTAGTATCAATTTGTATCAGTTTATCACACTCAACATTTAATGTCAAGAATAATTATTAGATAATTGATTAACAAAATACGCCTTTTTATTGTATTCTGTGAGAATGAACTATAAAGCCAGCCAATAGTCTACAGATACAAAAAAGCACCGCTCGTTAAATAACAAGCGACGCCTTTTTATTATTCTTAATTATTTATTAAACAGAATATTGTAATGGAACTCCATTTCGTTTTCATTGAAGTTCCACTGACAAACACCATTATATTTTTCAGCCGTCTTTTCGATGCTCTTTGTTCCGTAACCATGAAATCTTTTATCCGTCTTTGTGCTTACTAACTTATCATTATCTATTACAGGTACAGATGAACAGCTGTTTATTACGCTTAACAAAACGAAGGATTTCTCATTGTTAGTAATCATTAACACCTTCTTTTGCGTGCTTGTCCTTGCAGCTTCAAAGGCATTGTCCAGCAGGTTTCCTAACAAGGAAACTAAATCATTATCATCTATAAACAACAAATTAGAAGTTCTAATGTCAGCCTTAAATTCAATTCCTTCGTTCTTAGCTAACATGCTATACTTGTTCAATATCAAATCCAGCATTTTGTTATTTGTTCTGCCAATATACTGATATTTTTCTAAATCCGGGTTAATACCGCTTATATAATTTTTAATCTCAGTTGTATCATTCATAGCACTTATAGCAAACAAATGATGTTTAATATCGTGCGTTAAAACCCTTTGTTCCTCGTTTTTCTGTTCTAATAATTGATAAAAAGTCCTATTTAGTTCATCCTTTTCTTTTAAGGTTTGCAGCGTCATTAATTCTAATTGTTGCTTTTGAACCCATTGGTTATATATAAAAATGAAACAACAAAAAACAATTGAAAGAAAGCTTAAGACAACGCAAGCCATATTTAGCTCTCTGGAAAAATTATATTTAACAGATGCGTATAGCAATGTTGTCAGCATAGCAATTGTCATTAAAGGGTAAATAAAGAGTACGGAAGTTCTTTTAAAATCGGCTTCTGATAACTTTTTGTATGAAAAAAAGTGAGAAATCAACTTACAAACAAAAAAGTAAACAGTTTTGCTAATCACCACCAAAATAACAAAAGCTGAGAAACTTTCCCTGTAAGCATCTAAAGGGATATGCAGAAGATATGACATCATAGCGCTTGTAATTAATTCAGCTGAAAACAATACAGCTAACAAAAAAGATGAATGAAATATACTACTTTTAGTTGAAATATTAAAACAAATCTTACTAAATAAAAAGTTAACAACCAACATAGTTATTTCATTTACATAACTTGTATTGTTTGCATAGATATTTACTAAAAATGCTATCAAATAAAGAACAAACAATATTGGGAACAAATATGCCTTTTTAATTCTTTCCTTATAATTATCAGAGAAATACAAGTATGCAACAATGGCCTCAAATATGTATATAAAGAAGTAAAATAATTGCATATCACCCCTCCATCAGCATCATAAACTTCCGTTTGAAATCTACACGTTTTGAATATGCAATTGGTATAGTGTATTTGCCGTTAAGTATTATATAATCCTTTTGAAAATATGTAATATAGTTAGTGTTTACTATAAACGAATTGTGCGGAGAAATGAAATAAGATTTATTCAACTTCATTTTCCATTCTCTAATATTGTCCCTTGTAAAGAATTCCTTACCATTCTTGTCGACCACCTTTGTCTTTCGGCCTTTTATTTCAACAAACACTATGTCATTGGCTCGAATGCAAGCCGTTCCGTTTTTCTCATCTTTTAAATGAAAAACTATTTCGGCTTTATCCACTTTGTCAATTGCTTTTTCAAATCCTTTATAGAATCTTTGCGAATCAATAGGCTTGCTGAAAAATCTAATAATACCAAGGTCAAGAGCTTCATCAAGATAGTGTTCAAATGCCGTTACGTAGATTAGAACTATATCCGGATTAATGTTTTGCAAGCATTTTCCGACTTCAAGGCCATCCATATCTTCCATTTCAATATCAAGAAAAGCAATATCAAACGGAATGCTTTGTTCAATTAATTCTTTTCCGTTACTATACTTAAAAACTTCAACAGTTAATCCATGCTCAAAACAGTATTGGTTAATATGCTTCTCAACATCGTTTATATACTCTATTTCATCATCACAAATTGCAATTTTCATATACTTCACCCCTACAAAAAGTAATACTGTAAACTTATCAGTGCAAGTTTACAGTATTCTTAATTACTTTGTCAAATTATTTTTATTTCTTTCTGCGCAAAAGTTGATAATTTCAACTATCATTTCTTTATCAGCTTCAGAACACAGCATCAAACTATCCATAATATTTTCTTCCATATTCTTTCTGATATTTCCCAGCAGAAAATAATCATATGTTGTGTTAAGTTCTTGGCACAAGGAAGCAAGCATTTCGAGTGTTGTACGTCGTCTTCCCGTTTCCAAGGATGACAGGTATTTATAATCAATTCCTATTCTATCTGCGAGCTCAGCCTGCTTAATTTTTAATTCTTTGCGCCTTTGACTTATCCTTGAGCCAACTCTCACATAATTAATTCCCATATAAATCACCCTTTTAAATTCTAACAGAAGAAACTTCGCGCCAAAACGTACAAATAGTAATACAGTCCTACTATTTGACAGAATTTTCTATCAAAGAATAGTAGTTTTGTATTTTTTGTTGTTCTTTTTGTGTTTTTACACACCTGAAAATATGTTTTTGCTTTTTTATTGAAACAAGAATAATTCTTTGATAGCATTGAATTGCATTTGGAAATACAAAGAAAGGAGAATGCGCAATGAAAACTTACAACAAAAAGAAATCTGTTATGAAAAAGGTTGTTAATCTTGCATTAAAGGGTAATGCAAACAGCACAACATGTGTCATGGTTTATCAGCCTAAAGCACCTAAAGAGCTTAAAAAGTTCAGCAAAATGAATAATGGTAAATAAGTTATCATTATTATTATCTCACAAGCTCAAAAATGATGGAAAAATAGCTGAGACTGAGATTGATTTATATTCATACGGTTTTTTTGTACTGATATCTCAAATTCTGCTGTTTTTAGTAACAATTATCATTGGGTTCATACTTTCTTGCGCCTTGGAAAGTGTCATTTTTTTCATCTCCTTTCAGAGCATAAGAAAGTTTGCCGGCGGATATCACGCTTCAACTGAAACTCGATGCGAATTATTGTCAACTCTTTCTATTTTGATATGTGTTGTATTAATCCGACTGTCTCAAATATACAACTATAATGCTGTCCTATTGTTTTTAACAGCCTGTTCAGCGTGTTGTATATTCATATCATGTCCGCTTGATACGCCTGAAAAACCATTATCAGATGATGAGTTTGTACATTTTCGTAAGATTACGCATATTATTCTATTGGCAATATCAGCTGCTATAACTTTATCTTTCGTTTTCAAGCTTTACTTTATAATGTATCCTGCTTGCTTAAGTTTGATACTTGAAAGCATTTTATTATTAGTTGGAAAAATTAAACAGTCAAGTTTAAAACGAAAAGATGCGAGAGAACAATCTGCTTGACAAGCGAATCCAAAAGAGTCTTAAGAGAACTACACAACAAACAAAACAAAGCCCTTGACGACCTCGTCAAGGGCTTTGTTTTGTCCTAAACTTCCATTTGAACAAATAATAAAACCGCATGAAACCGTTAATTTCAAGCGGTTGCTAATCGGAGTGTAGAGTATACAGAGCGAAAAAGTCAAGCGTTTAGGCGATTTGTTGAATCTTTGGTTGGCTTATGGTTGACATTCAGGATTTTTTATAATTAGGACAGTTTTCACAAAGCACATCACAGTCCTGCATCTCAAATACTTCAGGATTTCTCGTTACACCAGTATAAGGAATATTCTTTTCATGACAAATGCTAATTATTTCTTTTCTCCTTTCTGGAGACATACGATTTCCAAGATATACTTTAGAAATAGGAAAGAATTCAACATTATAATTGCCGTTATAGTAGTTACGTGGAAGCACAAATCTCCACTCATTTTGAAAAGCCCAATCTATGCTTTTTCTTAACACTCCATGAGAATATAGGTCCCACAAGGTTTCAGTAGTTGGGGGCTTGTCCTTCATTCCAACGAGTCTTTTCGCCATATTCGGTCTTGTTTTACAGTATATTACTGGATAAAGATTGTTAAAAACATCGTTATATTTTTGATCATTCGGCATAACGCTGTATTCCACACAAAAACCTTTGTGACAGTTAGCATACATACCGCCCCACATTAACTGTGAGTATGGAGTTGTTGTGAAACAAACGGTTCTGAAAGTTTTCTTTAGCTCAGAAGTGTATTCATTGTACTCGTCAAATAATGCAGTTTTTACAGCAGCACCGAACTCGCTTTTTTTAACTATATAATTTTCAATTCTTAAAGCGAATAATTTATTGGCAAGGTTTTCTTCTTCGGATTCCGAAACAACAAAAGCATCTTCAAGAGACTTATTTTCTGCAAAATACTCATAAAGTTTTTTCACAAGCAAGTTACCTATACTTTGCGTGTCTTTTAAATCTTCTGTTTCAATTCCGCATCTACGGCAGTATTCAATCAATCTTAAATGTTCGTATTCATCATAACTAATAGATATATCTGAATCGTATACATCATCAAATTCAGTGGGAGATTGCAGAAACACAGTGTTATTCTTTAATCCTTGTATTGAATAATTAACGAATTCACCTGTTTCCTTATCTCGTGTTTCTATATCAGGGAAATAGCGATAAAGATGGGTTGGCATATTGATTTTTGAGCGAACTGAAAATTCGTCACAACCCATTTTTTCAACATCTTCAAGTTTAAGAATTTCACCATTAACAATACAATATGAATTCAAGAATGCCGGACCATATTGCATAAGACTCTTTAACATATTCGGAATGTCCATATAATAAACTCCCTCAATACACTTTCCTATTTTGTCAAGAACAATTATACCATATTTTTGGAAACAGTACAATAAACAGAAAAATCAAACAACCCTTGAAAAAACGATTGTTTGATTATCTATATTATACATTTACCGCTAATCCCGCACCACTTAAGTACTCGTCAACTTTCGCTACGTTCTCATTCTGGAAATTATCAAAGACATCGGAGTAAGTATCAAGCGTCACCTTTATATCAGTATGCCCTAACAGATTCTGCAGCACCTTCGGCGGCATGCCCGACTCGATACATCGGGTCGCATAGGTGTGACGGAGGCTGTGCAGTGTAAGGCTGCCGCTTACCATTTCATCTTTAATATCATACCTTTTAACGATACGCTGAAACTCCATATTCACCAGGCTTGTAGGCACGAGCGTTCCCGTCGTAGTGTGAAACAGAAAGCCGTCTTTTGTGGGAACATATTCCTTCAGCACCTTTTCAATAACAGGTTTCACCAAAGTGTTGATAGGGACCTGTCTGTTGCCCTTATCCGTTTTCGCAGAGTCGTTGACAAACGCTTCGCCGTGCTCTCCTTTGGCAATTGTCTTTTCTATATTAATAAAGTTGAAATTCGTGTTGATGTCCTTCTTCGTTAAGGCGTTAATTTCTCCCATACGCATTCCGGTATATACGGATATAAGCATCTGCTCCGCATAGCGCACGGGCTCATGCTGAAGGACCTCCAGGAACCGCTTCTGCTCATCAAGGGTTAACGCCCGTATCTTTTTCGACTTCTTTGATGACTTCGGGCGGCGGACATCCAGCATAGGGTTATCGACAATGATTTTACGCTTGACAGCCTCTGCAAAACCCTGGTTGAGCATCATATGAATTTTGCGGATATATGACTGCGAATAATGCACCTTGGAAAGCATAAGTTCTTTCAGCATCGTGCTGTCTACCTTCTGAATAGGAATATCTCTGATGGGACGGCAGTGCTTAAGCGTATCAAGATGGCGGAAATAGGTCTGGTCCTGGATTTCATTCATAGCACGCTTTTCGTTCAGCATCTGCATCATCAACTGCTCAAAGGTAATGGTGGACGCGTCAACGAACTTGCCGGAGTAAACATCGAACTTAACCTTCTGCATTTTTTCCTCAACCTCTTCAGGCGTGTTGCCGAGAACGGTTTTACGGATACGCTTACCGTTTTCGTCCTTGCCGAGGTCAAGCTGTCCCATCCACTTTTTCTTACTCTCGATATAGAAGATGCTGCCCTGACCGTAGTGATTCTTCGGCTTCTTTGCTTTTGCCATAGTATTCACCTCCGCTTGCATAGTAACTCTTAAAATAGTCAATTACAAGTCTTTCGGCGAAGTTTGTTTTTTCAGTCCCAAAAAGCGTACACTATTGCTTAAAACCATCTCAATAATTGAATGTTAACTAATTATATGATAAAATATATTAAACTATAAACCATGCTACAAGGTGCGATTATGAAAGGCTACAAACTACCTATAGACCATCTTAATGATTTTAACGAAACTCAAATATATACTCTTGATGAACAATTAGAGTTTTATGAAAGCACATTAAGAGTTAACAGCGAAGTTTTAAAGAAGGAAAAATATGCTTCCATCAATAAAAGTATTGTTACAATGTTAGCAAGGTCTTTTTCCAATATTTGTGATGATAATATCAAAAGTATTTTTTCATCTATTGATGGTTCAAATACGGATTTGTTTTGGAAGGCATTTGATAAGTTCAATTTGGAAAAAAAGATCAATGAAAGTGTGATGAATACACTGTTTTCATTGGATAACTTTATACTGTGGCAGATAATAAAGTTCCGACAGATTGTAAAAAGTTATGATGAAATTATTGCAGATTATATGGTTAATCATCCGTTGGACGCAGCTCCGTTGCTTATAGATGAGTATTTAGTTGAAAACAGGCTGTCAAATAAGAAATACTTTTTCCCAATATCGTTAAACAAAGAACAAAAACATACAATTATAGATAAATTCGTTGAATCAAATCCTTCTAATTTTGATTATTTAAGAATAATAGCAGAAGCTCAAAGTAGTGTCGATTTGCCGCTTAATGCAAAAACACAGATAAAAGCAAAGCACCTATATGACGAAAGTTTGGAACGCTTTTTTCATGATGACAGTACCACGCATAGCGGATATGGTGTCCAAATCTCATTTGAAAACATAGATGAAGATTTCGTTATTACCAACGAGAACAACATAGAAAAAATAGTTTATAACGATAATTGGATTCGAGAAAATTTAGATTATCCAACGATACTTAATAATTTTATATATCTTTTTGGCTTTACAAATTTGCATTATATTTGTCAATTTGTAGCTAAAGAACATCTTGCTGGTGTTTTTAGTCTTTTTGGATTAAAGGGCAAAAAAGAATATAAGATTACTCCCACTTCGCAGGTTGGAATGATGAAATCTAAATTTCAAATGCATTTATATTATAGAATTCTAAAATCATTAGGTGTAGATTTTGAGGATATAATTAAATGGTTTTTTGAAGAATACTTAAAAGAAGAATTTGGTGCAGAAGGCTTCTCATTTAGTGTGCCGTCAAAAGAATCGAACTATTTAAACAAGTGCAAATCTCTTGTTACTGAAATGGATGGTATCTTAAGACAATACAAAATCTTTTGTGAAGAAGGAGTTGTTGACCGAGAACTATTAGAATTCAGCTCTGAGCACATCAAATTAAATGCGCTTCCCAGTATGGCAAAGAAAAAGTATGCATATGCAAGTGATAAATTTTTTCAATATACCTATATACTTTTTAACGAGGAATCTGGAATAACATATATTGAAAAATTCAAAGATAGATACGATACTCTGTTAAATCTTATTATGTCAGAAAATGTTTTCAAAGAAGATTTTCGTTCATGGGATCAGCCGAAAATACAGGAGTTGATAGATAATAAGGTTCTGATTATAAACAAAGATGGATTTATTAAACCGGAACCTTCCCGAGTAACTTTTTTGAGAGTGCTATATAACGACTGTGTTCTTTGCCTAAATTATTATACGGGTTTTGATGAGGTAATTAATGATTTATACGACAACGACCTTCTGTTTCATGAAGAAACATTGTTTACGAGGACAGAACAGCAATTTATAAACTATATTTTGAATCGTTCAGAGTTCAGTAACGGATTAGATTTGAGAAATAAATATAGTCACGGTTCAAACTCTATAAACGATGATCAAAACTATAATGATTATATTGAATTATTAAGAATTATGGTTTTGATAATAATAAAAATCAACGAAGAAATGCTATTAAGAGAAAAAGAACAAGGTAGCATCACGCAAGAAGAGTAACGAACTGTATAGGCACATTGTTCAAATTCTTTACTCAAACTATTTAAAGGGTACGGAAATATTCTTCTGGACTTTGGGCGGCGGTTGTGGTATTGGTGTTTGTTACAAGGAGGTGGCAAAATGCCGAATACAATTGTTGAAACCATACTCAACTCAAAGTATCAGAAGGAATACAATTTCAAAAACCTTGCTGATAAGGTTGAACTGTGCGAGAAACTGAAACATCTGGAAGCGGAGATAACGACGCAGCTTGACCGTGAGCACAAAAGGATGTTCGCCGAGTATGCGGAGTGCTGGGACAGACTTCATACTGAGTTAAGTCTCGACACCTTCGCCTCAGGAATGAAGTTCGCAGAAATACATAACAGGTAAAAAACAGGGGCGGCGTAATGCCGCCCCTGTTTCATTACAACTTGTATATTTTTACAATGACTGTTTATAGAGTGACAAGCCGCTGTCTAAAAATAACACACAGACCAAGACATTCTTGTATTCCCGAAGAGACCACCCAAAAATGACTTTTTCAAGAGCGCATAATAATACAAATTGTAATTGAAAGCAATTTCTCTTTGTTAGGAGGTATATAGTCACGCTTTTGGCAGTTTTTTCATCAGTGTTTTCAAGGCTTTCGGGACTCGGTTTTGAGTTCTTAAGGTGGTTACACCTAATTCGGCGTTTTAGGGGTTAAAAGCGTGACGGTAGCCGATTTCAGCCAACAGAAACAACAGAAGCAAAGCACAATACATATACTTGAAACTGAATGGCTAACTCGCATATTTCCCAAGCGTAGAGCAATGCTTTTTACCGAAAATCGCCTTATAAATCGCATAACGATTTTTCCTGTGAAATTTGCAATGCGCTACTAATAAAACAATTGAAAAATCAAAATAAAGTTCGAAAAAAACTCTAACGCAACTAGAAATAAAATGCATAACTAATCTCCTTCGGCTTACTGAAGGAATTTGTGCTATTTTGTTATACAAAGCGCTTGCTTTTGTTCCGAGAAAAGAATATAATAAGGGTAATCACAAAACAGGAGTATCAATTATGGAATACATTACTGTAAAAGATGCAGCAGAAAAATGGGGAATTTCAGAAAGAAGAATTAGTACATTATGTTCTGAAGGAAGAATCGAAGGAGCTCAACGATTTGGTTGGAGCTGGGCAATTCCGGAATTTGCGGATAAGCCAACAGACGCGCGAAAAAAAGACTTTGAAGAAGGTCCATCAGCATCAAAATCAAGAAGCGGTATTGAAATTGAACGAATATGGGCAATGCCGAATAAGAATACTTTCGATATTAAACCAATTAAAAATCTCATTTTGTCAGAATTAACTGACGGCTTATGGATTGACCCATTCGCAAATAAAAACAAATTGGCATCAGTAACAAATGATTTGAATCCTGATTTTGATACGGACTATCACATGGATGCATTAGATTTTATGAAGATGTTCGATACAGAGTCAGTTGATGGAGTTCTATATGATCCACCTTACTCACCAAGACAGGTTAGTGAGTGTTATAATGATGTCGGTTATAATGTTACATGGGATACTACAAAAGCGTCCTTTTGGGGAAATCATAAAAGAGAAATATCAAGAATTGTCAAAGTCGGCGGTAAGGTAATTACATTCGGATGGAATAGCGGCGGCATCGGTGCAAAATATGGATTCAAAATTGAAAGAATACTATTAGTGCCTCACGGCGGTTGGCACAACGATACTATCTGTACGGTGGAAGTTAAAGTTAAAAGTAATAATGATAATGAATCCGAAGATATGAATATAACATTTGACGATCTGCAAAATAACAGCGAAGACGAAGCACTTATTAACAAAATAAAGAGCCTGCCAATTGATTATTGGGATTTTCGGAACGATGATACTCGCGAATTGACGCACGGGCTACATACATATCCAGCAGTAATGATATACCCAATAAGCAGAAATATAATATCACTACTTAAAGGAATTACAAGTGTCGACACATTGCTAGACCCGTTTTCTGGGTCCGGAACAGTTTTGGTTGAAGGTCAGTTAGCCGGAATAAAAAGCATTTACGGTAATGACTTGAACCCGCTTGCTAAGTTTATAAGCGAAGTTAAAACAAAACCAATAGATAGCGAAGACTTACTTTTAGCTTGGCAGCACCTGAATTTCGATATTGAAGATGAATATTTAAAGTATTCTGGGATCGTTAATTCAGTTAATGACTACTTCATTGGAATCGGGATTGATCTTGCCGGAAAAGATGATTGGGGCGAAAATGCATTTGCTCTGCTAAAGGACTATCTAAATGAGCAACACATGGAATTAGACATTCCCAATTTTAAAAAGATGGGATATTGGTTTAAACCAAGCGTTATCATTGAACTGCAAATTATTAAGAATTGCATATCTTCAATAGAAAATGATACCATTAGAAACTTTACTCTTCTTGCCTTCAGTGAATGCATTAGGCTTGTATCGAATCGAAGAAACGGTGAGTTTAAAATGTACAGAATGGCTCCGGATAAAGTCAGAGCCTTCAATCCTGATGTTAAGAAAGAGTTTTATAGTATTCTTGAACGAAACATTGATAAGATGAATGATTATTCATCTCGAATTTCTAATGCTGAAAATTCATTTGTGAAAGTATTTGCCAGCGATTCACGAGTACTTCCCGATATTGAAGATGAATCAGTCGATTTGGTAATAACATCCCCTCCATATGGTGACAGCAGAACAACCGTGGCATATGGTGAATTCAGCAGATTATCTTTGCAATGGATTGACTTATACGAAACTCAAAATAAAGATGTCACTAAGATTGATAAATCATTGATGGGAGGGTCAAAATACCGAAATGGTTTTGAATTTAACCTAAGCAGCGAAACTCTTAAGTCATCTCTTGAACAAATATTTAGTGTTGATATTGAAAGAGCCGGTGATGTATATAGTTTCTATAAAGATTTAGATGAAGCAATAAAAACCATTTCACAAAAGACCAAGAAGGGCGGTTATCACTTCTGGGTAGTCGGTAACAGAACTGTCAAAGGCGTAAACCTAAAGACCGACAAAATCATCGCAGAACTTGGAAACAGCCATAACCTAAGACATCTTTATACAATAGAAAGAAATATATCAAACAAGGTAATGCCTAACAGAAATTCACCGACAAATAAAAAAGGCAAGACCGAAACTACAATGACAAAAGAATACATTGTTATTATGAAAAAAGCATAAAAAAACAAGAGCGTTAAAAACGCTCTTGTTTTTTACACTATCCTGTTCCTTACTTTGAATAACAAATCTTCATCAGATTTTCTTATACGAAAACCAGTGCCGTGATCATGTGTACTGCCGTCAGGATATTGTCCAATTCTCAAATCAACGAATATTTTTCCATGTTCAAGCAAATCAATAATAGCATCAAAATCAAATCCTGAAACTTGATATGCCTCTGTAAAATGAAATTCTTCATTTGCGCCTTTTCCTCTACAGAGTGCTTTCGCATATACAAATTCGCCTTTATACTTATTCTCAAAAGCAGCTTGCAAGAAATCCTTTGTCCAGTAAACAGGTTCGATTCCTTCCTCGGATTCAATAGAAATCTTTTCTTCGTCACAAGTGAGTTTTAAATGGTGACCTGTGCTGGATATCGGTACAAATCTTTCAGCTGTAAGAGTTGAATGTAACACTTTTCTGTCGTTATCATATGCATCACTTGCATAACCATATTTTTCTCTGAGATATGAATTACCAATTGTCGAATTAGGCTTTCTGGTGAACATAGTTAACATACTTGTTGTATTGATTCGCGCCGACTTTAATTCGTATACACCAAAATCTGGTCCGTCAATGTTGTTCTCTTCTATACCTAATAAATCTTCAATTGTTTTGCCTATGCCAGTAGGACCACTACGATGTGTTGTTATCCATCCTTGCTCTTTAATTATTGTGTATTCTCTAATGAAATCGTCTAAAGTTTCAATCATATGTATCCCTCCAAAAAAATTATATCACAAAGGACTTTCAAAAACAATAGAGCGATTGTTTTAAATTTGTCTGGACTTTCAAATGCAATTGTGATATTGGTTTGTGTTGAGGTGACACAATGACTACGATTGAAAATCTATACCACGGAAATATAAATCCGAGTGAAAATAATCATCTTCAGGGGAGAGAAGATTACAAAAACCTGCTCGCACTTGTCAGCAGAGCGCAGGAAAAATTAGTCGCAACGTTTTCTGCTGAACAATGCAAAATGTTTGAAAATTATTTGATAAATACTGAAGAATTATCCGTAATAATTGAAGAAGAAATGTTCAAAGCAGGCTTCTCCATTGCGATGAAATTTGTTATGGAAATACAATGATTAAACCGTCTTGCATTACGCGAGGCGGTTATCATTTTTAAAAATATAAAAATGTATATTGTCTTAATTATAAAGTCAAGAAAAATCGTTTCAACCTATTCTAATAATTGTTATTCTGTCCAAGAATTTGTACTAACTTTAAGTTGATATTGAAACGCAGTTTCGTAGGCGTTATGATTAAAGTGGACAAGGTTCCGAATGAAATATTCTGATTTGCGGAAGGAGGATTGTATATGGATTACAGGCAGCAGGTTGAGTATCTGAAAGCGGGAAATTATTTCTTTATCCCCAACGATATATTCAGTTATGACTTAACGCCGAAGGCGTTTATCGTCTTGTGTTACCTCGCTCACATCAGCGATAATATGGGCGAGAGTCATCCCTCAAGATACACCATAGGCAAGCATTGTCACATCACTCGTTCAACTGTTGATAGGGCGCTGAAAGAACTGGAAATTAACGGGCTGATTGAAATTGAAAAGCGCTACAAGGATAACATACAAACTACAAGCTCATATTCACTCTGTTACATCACCAAAAAGAATAAAACCATATACAACCTTGTAGCAGATATGAACGGAGTACTGGAAGGTAACAAAAGACGCGGAACCAGGTATTTAAGCGGTAAAAGAGGTTAGTAAACGGAATTAGGTTATAGGCGAGTTTCGGCTTTGTATATCGCTCGCCCGAGGCGGCGATACAAAGCCAATGGGGCTGGCGCCCCAAACCCCGCGTTTTCAGGAGATGGATATGAACAGAAATATCGTTTTGAATTTCAGAGTGACGGAGAAAGAACGGCAGATAATTGAAGATAAGGCATATATAAAGTATGATTCGCTTGCGCCGTATCTTCGAGACGCAGCGCTCGGTAAGGACATTTATGTTGTGCCCGGTCTGACGGGAATAGATGAAGAACTGAATGCAATCGGCAACAATTTGAATCAGTTAACACGCCTTGCTAATATGGGCAAGATTGAGTGTGTTGATTTGAGTGATACCCGAAAAGAGGTGGCAAAGATATGGCGATTATTAAACTCACTTCTGGAAAAATATCAGTAGGAATTATTGTAAACTATGTCACACAGAAAGAGAAAACCGAGGACAAGTTAATCAGCGGCGTAAACTGTATGCCCGAGAGCGTACTCGATGAATTTGAAATGACAAAGCTCAAGTACAACAAACTCGGCGGCAGAACATATTATCATATGATGCAGTCATTCGCTGTGGACGATGACATCACGCCGGAGAAAGCGCACGAAATCGGTTTGCAGATGGCGGAGCATTGCTTCCCAGGGTATCAGGTTCTTGTTACCACACACATAGACCGTCATCATACGCACAATCATTTTGTTATCAATTCCGTCAATATGCTTGACGGAAAGAAAATGAATGTGGCGCCGCAGGATTTGATTGCCATCAAGAATTACAGTAATTATCTTTGCGAGAAAAACGGATTCAAAACTACCGAAGCAAAGACGGACAGGAACAGAGAACCGCGCTGGAAATTTGAAATCAAAATGATGGCGCTGCGGATGATGAAAGAGTCGTATTCGATGTCCGACTTTATTCAAAAAATGAGACTTCACGGAGTAGAAGTAAAATACAATCCTGACTACAAGTATATGACCTACACCGACGCTAACGGTCATCGTGTTCGTGACGCAAAATTATTTGATGAAAGGCTGCTGAAAGAAAATCTGCAAACATATTTCTGGCTCGGAGGTTGTGAATCGCCGCTTGCGGAAACGATTGAAACATATGAAACGCCGAAGTCAGGCGACTGCACAACGGGACTGGATAACTTAATCTTCGATACGCTTGCAGCGTTGCCGACACCTGAACCCGACTTTGATAATTACGATTACGCTGACCTTGACGACCAAGTGCTTGAAGTATTAGTTCTGAAAATGCGTGCGCATGGCTACAAGGTTACAAAGTCCGAACTCAACAGAAAAATCTCGTACAATATGCCGTATGAGCAAGACCAGGAACAGGGATTATTTATGTAAAGGAGTTAACGATGGAAGAAATTATTAAAGAAGAAATCGCAACCGAAAAGGAAGATGAACTCGTGTTTCTCACGCCGATGGATGTATCAAAAATCATTGGCTGTTCCGTTCAGGCGGCGAGAGAATTATTTTATCGCGAGGACTTTCCGACTATCAAGGTCGGCAAAAACTTCAAGGTAATGAAATCCGCCTTCATTGACTGGTGCAGGTCAAGGAGAGTATAACAATCCTATTATGGTACAGTGATACTTCTTCTTGAACTACGCTTATAGTTAATGTTATAATAGTATCAACTTTTGAATGATATGAGGACAAAATATGAAAGAAGCAAACAACGAGATATATACAAAAGTTGATGAAAAATTCATTGCTGAATTTGATAAGAATCATTTATCTTTTATGAAAAATTATTATTATGGATTCTATAAACGGTATTGTAACAGCATTAGTAGAAAACCTTTATCTAAAAAAGATTTTTATACAAATATGCATTATAGACGTATTCAACTTTACCAACTTTGTTGTCCTTACTGCGGTAGTATAGTAACTATTCTCAGTGATAAAAGAATGAGTGAATCAGGAACGTATAATTATTGCTTCAACTGTGGTAAGGAGTCTGTTGTGGAATTAATAAAAAACAAGGCAGCAAAATTCTATAGTCTGTTAACCACCATTGAAGTCGGTCTAGAAAAAAGAAAAGAAGTGTTTCCAGATACTGATGAATGGATATTAGCATATGAATTTTATCAGGTTGAAATTGTCGAATTAGCATCTATTATTGAAGTCGTATTTCGTGATTATTTTGAAGCGCTATTATTTGTTGAAAAAAATGGACTAGATGATCAGTTTATAAAAAAGATAATACAAAAATACACCGGAAATGACTTTATGAATATTGAAAAAGCTAGCAACGATTATAAAAAAGCGTTTGGTATTGATTTAAAGAACATTCTAGATGTTGAAGTATGGATGACTTTGGAGGACATAGTAAATCTAAGAAATATGATTGTTCATAACAATGGTAGAATTGATGCTCGTTTTAAAACAACTAAAACATTTTCTCGTAATAAGACTAATATTGTGGGTGATTTATATAAATTAGACAAAGACACAATAATGAAATATTTTGCAAATCTTATTATCGCTATGGCGGACATATCAAATATTTTTTTAAACAGATATAAAGCCTCTGTAAACTCAACAATTGCGAATTATTATTTCAACAACAAAATGCAACAACCTCAACAGTAGGTGTCGAGGTTTAATTCTTTGGTTGGCAAGCGGTTGACGTTCAGGCAAACTCAAGTCAACTAACGGCAACCCAAGTCAGCCATTCAAAAATTCGCATATTGTGTATAACGCCTATTTAAGCCGATTTGGAGCGATTTGCATAAAAATAAAGCAGGTTAAAAACCTGCTTTATTTGGTCGGAGTGACTGGACTCGAACCAGCGGCATCTTGCTCCCAAAGCAAGCGCGCTACCAACTGCGCTACACCCCGTTATTGTACGAGGGATACCCTCGTGTGAAATTTTTGCTTCGCAAAAGTGAAATTGCCTTACGGCAGTGAAATTCGTTTCTTACGAAACGAGTGAAATTTGCCTTCGGCAAGTTGGGCAGGTTTCTTGAAAAATATTTCTTCTCAAACCGCCGTGCTATTATACAACAGCGTCGGCGGTTTTGTCAATTATAATCAGGCTTGACGTCTTGAGATATTAAGGGTTAACAACATTTATCGGGTTGCCGTTTATAAACGCTTCGATATTGCTTCTGAAAACGCTGACGAGCCTTTGCCTTGTTTCAAAGCCCGCCCAGGCAATATGGGGCGTAATCAGGCAATTTTTCGCTTTGAGAAGCGGGTTGTCGGGCTTGGGCGGTTCGGTTGAAAGAACGTCGACCCCTGCGCCTGCGAGATAGCCGCTGTTGAGCGCGTCGGCAACCGCCTTTTCATTAAGAACAGGGCCTCTTGACGTGTTTATAAGGATTGCTCCCCTTTTCATTTTTGAAATAAATTCTTCGTCAACCATACCCGTGGTTTTAGGCGTTAACGGACAGTGTAAGGTTACAAAATCAGACTTTTCAAGCAACTCGTCAAGCGACGAAGCCCACCTGAAATTTTTTCTGTCGCTCTGGTCGGTTTCGTGGCCCGAAACGGCGAGAATATTCATATTGAAGCCCGCCGCAATATCGGCGACAGCCTGGCCGATTTTTCCGAAGCCGACTATGCCGATAGTCTTGTTTTCAAGCTCGGTCAGAGGAGTTTTCCAGTAACAGAAATCCTTACAGCTTTCCCACTCGCCGTTGTGAACGGAGGCGGAATGAAGCGAGACGGCGTTTGTAAACTCAAGTATGAATGAAAAGGTCAACTGCGCCACAGCCGAGGTTGAATAGGTAGGAATATTTGAAACTGGAACGCCGATTTCCTTAGCGTATTCGCAGTCGACAACATTGTATCCCGTTGAGAGAAGGGCTATGAATTTAAGCTCGGGAAGCCTTGAAAGCATAGCCTTGTCAAGCGGGGTTTTATTGGTAACGACTATCTGAGCGTCCTTAATTCTTTCGTATATATCGCCCTCGTCCGTCCTGTCGTACACTGTCACCTCGCCGAAGTCATTAAGAAAGCTCCAGTCAAGGTCGCCGGGATTTGTTGTGAAAGCGTCAAGCATTACAATTTTCATACTTTTTTCTCCAAGCAATTTATTTATGTTTAAATTATAACATATATTTACACTATAATAAAATATTTTATTGAAAATTTTTACAAAATAAATTGACCTGAACTTAAATATAGTATAAAATTATAATGTTATATTCTGTTCAGTACAGAGGAGTTTTTGTTTTTGAAAAAGAAAAAGTGGACGAGAAAACGGGTGATGAATCTCATCGGCGTTATTCTCATTATCACGGGCGCTGTGCTTTTGTTTCTGGCGATTCTTTTCGGCATAGAAGGGTTTACGGATAAAATCCGCGCCATTCAGGAAAAGCTCAACGAATTTGAAATGTTCGTCGCTTCGCTTCCCAATAAATGGCTGGTTATAGTTGCGGTTCTTTTCCTGTTCTGTCTTAAAGCCTTCGCGCCCATACCGATACCGACGATTTGTCTTATTTCGGGAATTGTTTTTCCCTCTTATGCTTCGTTCATAATAAACGTTATCGGCATATCGTTGCTTCTTACAATTAAATTTTTCTGGGGCAAACGCTTCGGCCCGGGCGCAGTGAGTAAGCTTTATAAAAAGAACGAAGCTATTACAAACGCGCTTGAATCCAAGGAGGGAAGAGGAAACCCGTGGTTGCTTTTCGGGTTAAGAATAGTTCCCTATGCCCCGCTTAATATGGTCAGCCAGATTTACGGCTCGATGAACTGTGAATACGACCTGTTTATGATTATTTCACTTCTCGGATTTCTTCCGAAGTTGCTTTCATATACGCTCATCGGTCAGAATGTCTTTAACCCGTTCTCGCTGGCGTTCATTCTTCCGATTGTAATTCTGTTTATGATTTCGGGCGTTTCACTTATCGGATTTAATTTGCTTCTTGAAGCTATTCAAAAACAAAAATCAGGCAAAAGTATTATTAAGGAGGACAAATAATGTTCACTTCGGCTCTTATTTCAGCTATTAAAAACGGGGAGTTTGACGAAAGATTCAAAAGAATCTATGTTACCCCCTCTCAGATAAAGGCTCAGTATGACAGGTACATAGAGCTTGCCGAAACCTTTACGGAGCTTTTCGGCGAAAACAGAGATTTGAGAATGTTCACGGCGCCCGGAAGAACCGAGGTCGGCGGAAACCACACCGACCACAATCACGGAAAGGTTCTTGCGGCGGGCATCAATCTTGACGCTATAGCTATCGCTTCAAAGAATGACGACAATACAGTCAGAATCAAGTCAAAGGGCTATAAGATGGATGTCGTTGACCTTAACGAGCTTGTAGTAAAGCCCGAGGAATTCGGCAAATCCCAGGCTCTCGTAAGAGGCGTTTGCGACGGTTTCGTTCAGAACGGCTACAAGGTCGGCGGCTTTGACGCCTGCACTATGTCGAGCGTTCTTTCAGGTTCGGGACTTTCATCCTCGGCGGCGTTTGAGGTGCTTGTCGGAACAATGCTCAACTACCTTTACAACGACGGAAAGGTTGACGCTGTTACAATTGCGAAAATCGCCCAGTACGCCGAAAACAAATTCTTTGACAAGCCCTGCGGACTTATGGACCAGACAGCCTGCTCGGTAGGCTCTTTTGTAACAATCGACTTTGAAAACCCCTCCTCACCCGTTATTGAAGAGGTTAAATTTGACTTTGCTTCCTGCGGTCATTCGCTTTGCATTGTCGATACAAAGGGAAATCACTCCGACCTTACCGACGACTACGCCGCAATCCGTTCCGAAATGGAAAGCGTTGCCGAATTCTTCGGAAAAAAGGTTCTCCGCGAGGTCAAAAAGGACGATTTCTATAAGAACATCCCCGCTATCAGAGAAAAGCTCGGCGACAGACCCGTGCTCAGGGCAATTCATTTCTATAATGACAACGAAAGAGTTGACAGAGAAGTTTCTGCCCTTAAGGCAAATGATTTTGAAGCATTCAAGGCGACGGTGCTTGAAAGCGGACTTTCCTCATATATGTATAACCAGAACGTCTTTTCTTCAAAACAGCCCAACGTTCAGCCCGTTTCGGTAGCTCTTGCTATAAGCGAAAGCGTTTTAAGCGGCAAGGGCGCTTGGCGAGTTCACGGCGGCGGCTTCGCAGGCACTATTCAGGCCTTCGTTCCCAACGAATTGCTTGACGAATACAAAGCCGAAATTGAAAGAGTTTTCGGTGAGGGAAGCTGCCACGTTCTTTCAATCCGTCCTGTCGGCGGCGCAGAGGTTTAATGATTAAGCTTTTAGATGAGAATACACCGTTTCCGCTTCTTGACGACGGTGTGTTCTCGCTTCGTCAGAGGGCGTTTTTTGACGCATACGGGCTTTCTGAACGCTTCTTTTCGGTCTGGGTTCAGACTGACGAAAAAGAAAGCACAGTTTCCGTTATCACCTCGCTTTCGGGCGACGTTACGCTCTCACTTTCGGACGGAGCAGGTTTTGAAGAGATAAACGAATTTCTGGCTGTTATAGGTTTTTCAAGCCTGTTTTTTAATAAAAAATATTCCGATTTCTTTTCTTTCGGGAAAAGAGAATACGGAAAAATTATGGAACTCAGAAGGCAACTGCCCGTTTGTGAGGTTACCTTTTCCGAGCCTGATTACAGGGCGGTTTTTGACCTGCTTTTTAACGAAAACGAAGCTTCTTTTTCCGATTGGTTTACCGATATTTCATACCGTGTTCGCCGTTCAAAAGCTCTTATTGACGAAATAAGGGTTGACGGCAAAACGGTTTCCTGCGCTCTCTGTCAGGCTATGACGGACAAAAAGGCGCTTATCGGCTCGGTTAAGACGGACGAAAATTACAGAAACCGAGGCTACGCAACAACGCTTGTAACAAGGCTTTGTTCGTTTCTTCAGCAAAATAATCTGCAGGTCTTTCTCTGCAGGGAAAACAACAAAAACGAGGTTTTTTATTCCCGTATCGGTTTTGAAAACTGCGGTGAATGGATGAGTATAAAAAATGAGTGAATATTTTTCTTTCAGTAAAAGAATAGACGATTTATCCGAAATTGCCCTTAAAAAAGCCGAGGGGCAGTTCAGGGAAATCGAAAGGATTTCAAAAATTAATCAGCAAAAGGTTCTGAAGGCTTTTATTGACCACAAGGTCAGCGAGGCTCATCTCGGAACAAGCACGGGCTACGGCTACGGCGACACGGGGCGGGACACGCTTGACAAAATTGTAGCCGAAATTTTCAACACCGAGGACGCTGTTATAAGAACTTCCCTTGTCAGCGGGACCCACACGCTCTGCGTTTCGCTTTTCGGCGTTTTAAGACCCGAAGATGTTTTACTCTGTGTTTCGGGAACTCCATACGACACGCTTCATTCGACAATCGGAATTGACGGCGACAAGAACACGGGTAACGGAACGTTAAAGGATTTCGGCGTAATCTATAAGGAAATCGGACTAACCGAAAACGAGAGCTTCAATCTCGGCGAAATTCGCCGTCAGGCTTCTGAAGATAACGTTAAAATGGTTTATATTCAGCGGTCCCGTGGCTATGACACCCGTCACTCATTTTCGGTTGACGAAATAAAAGAGGTTTGCGACGCAGTTCACGCGGTAAATAAAAATGCGATAGTTTTTGTTGACAACTGCTACGGTGAATTTGTTGAAGAAAAAGAGCCGACAGATGTCGGAGCCGACCTTATGGCAGGCTCGCTTATTAAGAACATGGGCGGCGGCGTAGCGCTTTGCGGCGGGTATATTGCAGGCAGGCACGATTTAGTCGAGCTATGCACCTACAGGATGACTACCCCCGGTCTCGGCAGAGAGGTCGGCGCTTCGCTGAACCAGAACAGAAACCTTTATCTCGGGCTTTTCCACGCCCCTCACGTCGTCGGCGAAGCGCTTAAAACCGCTGTCTTTGCCTCGGCGCTGTTCGAGGAAATGGGCTTTGAAACCGACCCGAAATATAACGATAAACGCCACGATATAGTTCAGTTGATAAAGCTTAAAAACGCCGAAAACCTCTGCGCTTTCTGCAGGGGAATTCAGAAAGGCTCGCCCGTTGACTCTTACGTCACTCCCGAGCCGTGGGATATGCCCGGTTATGACAATAAGGTCATTATGGCGGCGGGAACATTTACGGGAGGCTCGTCAATAGAGCTTTCGGCTGACGCGCCGCTGAGAGAGCCGTTCGCAGTCTGGATGCAGGGCGGACTGAACTTTGCAAGCGGCGAGGTTGCGGTTAAATTTGCCGCTACGGAGGTAGAAAATGAAACTGGCATTTCTTAAAAGCGGAACGGACATAAGAGGAAGCGCCGTTTCAACCGAAAAGAAACCCGATTACGACCTTACCGACGGGGTTGTTCAGCGTTTTACGGCGGGCTTTGTTGATTTCTTAATGAAAAAAACGGGCAAAACCTCTCTTCTTATTTCCGTCGGCCACGACAGCCGTGTTTCTGCTGAAAGAATTTCAGACGCGGTTAAAAGAGAACTCGGGGTTTTTGATATAAAAATTCTTGATTGCTCGCTTTGTTCGACACCCGCTATGTTTATGACTACGGTTGAAAAGGGCTGTGACGGCGCAATCCAGATTACCGCAAGCCATCACCCCTGGGACCGGAACGGGCTTAAATTCTTCACCCGCGACGGCGGTCTTGAGGGAAGCGAGCTTGACGAAATAATTTCCTTTGCCGAAAATTACGAGCCAAAGGGCGCCGAAATAAAGAATGTTGAGAAGATTGATTTCTTATCGGACTACTCAAAAATTCTTCGTGAAATGATTAAAAACGGCGTCAACGCCGTCAACTTTGACAAGCCGCTTGACGGATTTAAAATCATAGTTGACGCGGGCAACGGCGCAGGCGGTTTTTATGCTTATGATGTACTCGAGCCTTTGGGCGCGGATATTTCGGGAAGTCAGTTTCTTGAGCCTGACGGTATGTTTCCCAATCATATTCCCAACCCCGAAAACAAGCAGGCTATGGCTTCGGCTTGTGAAGCGACGGTCAAATCAGGCGCTGATTTAGGCGTTATCTTCGACACTGACGTTGACAGAGCGGGCTGCGTTGACAAAAGCGGGCTTGAAATCAACCGAAACCGCCTTGTTGCTCTTGCGGCGGCTATTGCGCTTGAAGGAAACGATGGCGGAACGATTGTCACGGACTCCGTTACTTCGTCGGGACTGACCGATTTTATTAATAACCGTCTCGGCGGAAAGCACCTGCGCTTTAAACGCGGCTACAAAAACGTAATTGACGAGGCAATCCGCAGGAACAAAAACGGCGAAAACTCCCCTCTTGCGATTGAAACCTCGGGTCACGCCGCCTTTAAAGAGAACTATTTTCTTGATGACGGCGCATATCTTGTAACGAAGATTATTATTCTTGCCGCAAAGCTCAGAAAAGAGGGAAAGGATATATCCTCGGTTATTTCTTCGCTCAGGGAACCTGTTGAAGCCGAAGAAATAAGGCTGAATATTCTCTGCGAAGGCTTTAAGGAATACGGTCAGAACGTAATAAAAGAGCTGACCGTTTACGCCGAAAAAACAGACGGCTGGCTTTTGGCTGACGACAATTACGAGGGCGTTAAGGTTTCGTTTGATAAAGAAAACGGCAACGGCTGGTTTCTTCTTCGCTTAAGCGTTCACGACCCCGTTATGCCGTTGAACATTGAAAGCGACGAAAAAGGCGGGAATAAGATTATAATTGAAAAGGTGCGTTCCTTCCTTTCAAAATACGAATACTTAAGCAAATTTTAACTGTTTTTCTTGACAAATCATTAAAAATATTTAATATCTAATTATAGCTTTTAAGGAGTTTTATTATGGTATTTGAAATTATTAAAAAAATCGTTGCCGAGCAGTTCGGCATAAGCGAAAACGAGATTACCCTCGATTTGAGATTTGAAGAGGACCTTGACGCCGACAGCCTTGACTTAGTCGATATTGCGATGAGCCTTGAGGACGAATTCAAGCTCGAAATCACGGGTGATGAATTCGACGACCTTGACCATCCGCTGACAGTCGGCGACATTGTTAATTTTGTAGAAGAAAACTAAAGATAAGGACTTGTTAAAAATGGCAGAACAGAAAAAAATGGTAGCCGAAATCACCTCTATGGAGGAGGATTTTGCAAAATGGTACACAGACGTAGTAAAAAAGGCTGAGCTTATAGGCTATACAAGCGTTAAGGGCTGTATGGCAATACGCCCCTACGGCTACGCAATCTGGGAAAATATGGTTTCGCTTCTTGACGGCGCGTTCAAAAAAACGGGTCACAAGAACGTAAATATGCCTATGTTTATTCCCGAAAGCCTTCTCAATAAAGAAAAGGACCACGTTGAAGGCTTCGCCCCCGAGGTTGCGTGGGTCACTCACGGCGGAAACGAGCCTCTTGAAGAGAGAATGTGCGTTCGTCCTACAAGCGAAACTCTCTTCTGTGACTACTATGCGAATACAATTCAGTCTTACAGAGACCTGCCCCAGCTTCTTAACCAGTGGGTAAGCGTTGTAAGATGGGAAAAGACAACAAGACCTTTCCTGCGTTCAAGAGAATTCTTATGGCAGGAGGGCCATACAATCCACGAAACAGCCGAGGAGGCTATTGCAGAAACCGAGCGGATGTTAAACATCTATGCAGACTTCTTTGAAAACAGCCTTGCAATCCCCGTTGTTAAAGGCCTGAAGACCGACAAGGAAAAGTTTGCGGGCGCTGAAAAGACCTATACAATCGAGGCTCTTATGCACGACGGCAAAGCGCTTCAGAGCGGTACTTCCCATTATTTCGGCGACGGCTTTGCAAAGGCTTTCGGTATTCAGTTCTTAGGAAGAGATAACAAGCTTCACTATCCTTTCCAGACCTCGTGGGGAACTACTACAAGGATGATAGGCGCGGTTATTATGGCTCACGGCGACAACAACGGTCTTGTCCTTCCGCCCGCCATTGCGCCTGTTCAGGTTATCGTTCTGCCTATAGCCCAGCATAAAGAGGGCGTTCTCGAAAAGGCAAGCGAGATTAAAGAAAGAATTTCCGCTTTCTGCCGCGCCGACATTGACGACAGCGACAACAGCCCCGGCTGGAAATTCTCACAGTATGAGATGAAGGGCGTTCCGCTCCGTCTTGAAATAGGTCCTAAGGATATAGAGAATAACCAGTGCGTACTCGTTCGCCGTGATACAAGAGAAAAGTATTTCGTATCTCTCGACGAGCTTGAAACAAAAATCCCCGAGCTTCTCAAGGCGGTTCACGACGGTCTTTATAACGCCTGCCTTGAAAGACGTGAGAAGATGACCTACGTTGCGAAAACCCTTGACGAGTTAAAGGATATCGCCGAAAACAAGCCCGGCTTTATAAAGGCTATGTGGTGCGGCGACGAGGAATGTGAAAACATCCTTAAGGAGCAGGCGGGCGTTACCTCAAGATGTATTCCGTTTGAGCAGGAATGTCTTGACGAAAACTGCGTAGTCTGCGGTAAAAAAGCAAAGCACATGCTCTATTGGGGCAAGGCTTATTAAAATCAGTTCGCCTGAACCCTTTTGGATTCAGGCGAGTTTTTTGAGGAATTTTTATGTTGTATTATGTTGAAGATTTCGGCGCAGTCGGCAACGGCGTGACCGATGACAGTCAGGCGATACAAAAAGCGATAGACACCTGCTGTGAAAACGGCGGCGGAAGCGTTGTGCTCTCAAGCGGCAAGCCCTATTACAGCAGTTCAATCACGTTAAAGAAAAATGTTGACCTGCATTTTGAAAAGAACGCCGTTCTTAAAGCGAACGCCGATATTGACTCGTATATCCGCCCGTGCGAAATGATAAACAATCCCGAAACCGCTCTTATCGGAAACCCCGTAACGGGCAAGCCATCGTTTGTTTTTATCTACGGCTTTGAAGCGGACAACTGCTCGGTTACGGGCGAGGGCGTTATTGACCTTAACGGCGACGCCTTTGTTGAGAGAAAAAGTCCGTATTACGTCACGGGCAATTTTTACCCGAGACCGACGGGTATCTATATCGAAAACAGCCGTCATATTTCTTTTAAGGATATAACGCTGACTAACGCTCCGTTCTGGACTCTTCACCCCGCAGGCTGTGACGATGTGCTTATTTCAAATATCCGTATTCTCAATCCCCTCGACAGGGCGAATTCGGACGGCATTGACCCCGACCACTCTTCAAATGTGAGAATTCTCGGCTGTCATATCGAATGCGCCGACGATTGCATTTGCCTTAAAACCACAAACGGTAACCGCGAATACGGACCGACGGAAAACGTTATTATTTCGGATTGCACTCTTACTTCGACCTCGGCGGCGATTAAAATCGGCACCGAAGGCGTAGGGAATTTCAGAAATATTGATGTTCACGACTGTGTTATTTCACGCTCGAACAGAGGTATTTCCATTCAGATTCGTGACGGCGGAAATGTTGAAAACGTCAGCTTTTCAAATATTTCAATCGAAACAAGACGCTTTTGCGAGGACTGGTGGGGAACTGCCGAGCCCATAGCGATTACCTGCTTTGACAGGGACGAAAACACCTCGGCGGGAAAGATTAAAAATATTCGCTTTTTCAATATTAACTGTAAGGGCGAAAACGGAATTCTTGTTCACTCAACCGATAAGAACAGAATTGAAAACCTGCTTTTTGAAAATGTTTCCGTCACTCTTTCAAAGACGAGCAAATGGCCCTGCGGGCTTTACGATTTAAGACCGTGCCTTGAATACGGCGTAATAAATCAGAAGAATTCGCCCGTGTTTATGAGGTACGCTGATAACGTAACCTTCAGACACTGCGGTTTCTCAATTGAAAAGCCCAGCGAAAGCTACGGCGAAATAAAGAATATTGAAAACTGTGAAAATGTAATTTTTGAATAATATAAAAAGAACGGGCAGACGGTCAACCGTCTGCCCGTTTTATTATTTATCTCTCTTTATAGAAATAAGAGTTTTCAAATTGGTCAAAAAGCGGGTAATCCTTACTCCAGTCCGCCCATTCAAAGCCCTCGTCATAGAAATTGGCGTCCTTAACCCAGATATATCTGTGACCGTTTTCGTCCTGATATACGGCGTAGGTATATCTGTCGCGGAAAGCCTGGTCAACCCTGCTTTCGCCCTCACGCCTTGCCCCGCCGAGCCATTCGGCTTTGACAAGGGTCAGGTTTTCGGGCGCTTTTTCAACAGAATAAAAATAACTGCCGTCAAAGGTAAGATGAGAGAAATCGGAACTTACCGCAACGGGATTATATTTTTCGACATTAACAACCCTTGAAGCGAAGCCTACGGCGACAAGAAGAAAAACAAGAAGCATAGCGCCGAAAACAGTATATATTATTCTTTTTTCAAAAGTGCGCTTTTTAGCCTTCTTTTTTTCTTTCATTTTTTTACCCGTTTACGACCTCAAGTACACCGTTCTTAACTATCTCAAGTCCTCTTAAAAGCTCTTCCTTGGTTACTGTCAGAGCGGGCATAAGCTTAACCACGCCGTTATCCCTGCCTGCTCTTTCAAGGATGAGATTATGCTCAAAGCAATACTTTACAACAGCCTGTGACAGCTCGCTGACCTTCATATCAATACCCCAGATACAGCCGATACCCCTGATTTCAAAGCCGAGGTTACCGAGGTTTTCGTTAAGATATTTTCCGATAATCTCGCCTGCGTCGCGAGCCATCTTTTCAACATTGTTTTCAAGATTGAACTCAATACCCGCCTTGGAAGCGACCATAGCCATCTGGTTACCTCTGAACGTTCCGTTGTGCTCGCCAGGTGTGAACACGTCGTATTCGGGCTTGAAAAGGGTTAAGGCGAACGGGAAACCGTAGCCGCCTATTGATTTTGAAAGGACTACCATATCGGGAACAATGCCCGCCCTCTCGAACGAGAAGAAGGTGCCGGTTCTTGCGTTGCCGACCTGAATATCGTCAACGATAAGAATAATCCCGTGCTTTGTGCAGAATTCTCTTACCGCCTTTAAATAATCGTTGCCGAGAACGTAAACGCCGCCCTCAGCCTGAACTGTTTCAAGAATGAAAGCCGCCGGCTTTTCAACTGCCGAATGGTCGTCGGAAAGAAGCGTTTCCATATATTCGACCGTATCGAAATTTTCAAACATATACGGCGCGGGGATATGAAGAACGTCGTTAAGAGGAACTCCTGCGCCGCCCCTTGAGCCTTCGTCGCTTGTAAGAGCGAGCGAACCGAGAGTCATTCCGTGGAAAGCGCCCATAAGCGCCCAGACAGTGCGCCTTTTAGTGTATTTTCTCGCAAGCTTCAGCGCCGCCTCAACTGCGTTAGTACCTGTCGGACCGGGGAACATAATTTTATAGTCAAGTCCTCTGGGCTTTAAGAGCTTATTTTCAATAGTGTCAATAAGCTGAGCCTTCGGCACAGTCATCATATCAAGCCCGTGCATAAGACCGTCGTTTACAAGATAGTCAACAAGCTTTTCTTTTATATAATCGTTATTGTGGCCGTAGTTAAGAGCGCCCGCGCCGTTAAAGAAATCAAGGTATTCGTTACCGTTTTCATCAACAATTGTCGAGCCCTTTGCCTTTGAGAAAACTGCGGGGAAATTTCTGCAGTAAGAGCGTACGTTTGACTCGTACTCTTCAAAAATTCTTGAATTATCCATTTAAAAGCACCGTCCTTTATCCAAAATAAACCGTTTTGGGGTTTTCAAATTCCTTTAATCTTTTTTCGTAAGCTGTTCTTATATCCTCTTCGCAGGGAACCGAAGCGTTCTCAATTCCGAGAAGCGAAAGAAGGTATTTTGTAAAATCGGGATTGAGAATGAGAAGCGGACCTAAAAGATAGGTTCCAAAAAAGTTGTTTCTCCTCAGACCCTCGAATTTGCTTCCGGGGTGAAGCCCGTCGCCTCTTAAGGTGTTGAACAGACCCTCGCTTTCGTTTTCGCCGTAGGAATGGGAAAACTGAGCCTTGAAGCCTACGATTTTAATGCCGTCAAGCTCGCCGAAATAAAGGGAGTTATATCTGTTCATCATTTTCCTCTTGGCATAAGTGTTAAAAATGCCGAGAGCCTTTATTTTTGTTCCGTCCTCGTTTTCAATGTAATCGCCGAAAATTTCAAGCGCATTACCGATAATAAGGAAAACCTTATTTTCGCTTATAAGCTGTTCAAGCCTTTCCTTAAAAGGCGAAAGCTTTTCGATAACAATTTCCTGACCTCTTTCGGTCATAGGACCCATATAGATAAGGTCAACGTCGTTCTTTACGAAATACGGCTCTTCGTTGACCTTTGTCTTAACGATTTCTGCGTCGGGAAGGCATTTTTCGATATATTTCATTTCAACCGCTTCGCCGTAGAGATTGGCAAGCGCAGGATATAAAAACTCAACTGTCATCAGCCTTCACCTCCCTGCTTCTGACGAAGCCGTCTTTTTATTTCGTCACGGACGGCGAGCGCCTCGTCATTTCTGTAAAGCTCGTGTAATACATAAATTTTATCGGCGTCCCATCTGACAGCGTCAGGCGTGTCGGACTCCTTTTCAACACAGACGATTTTTTCCTTGCCGACGCCCGCGATTTCAAGCCTGACCTTATAGTCAATAGCTCTTACGCCGCCGATGATAACCCTTTTAATACTTTCATCGCCGAGAAATTCAAAGTCGGCGTCATAAATCCAACAGATGTTTTCGCTTGAAACGGCGTTATCGTGAACGTCGTCAAGAAGCAGAATAACCTCTTTTGTGCCCTCGGCTTTTCTTACATAATCGAAAACGCACGAGCAGGCAATCGGGTTCTGACCCTTTGCCATATTTGAAATAACCTCAATATTTCCGATTTTTTCGTTTGAAAAACGGGTTTCAACAATTTTCTGGTTTGAAATAACCTCGGAAAGCTTTTCGGGGTCAATTCCGAACTGTTCAAGAAGCGCAACGACAGCGGTAAGGTTATATGCGTTGAAAATGCTGTCGTTTACGAGTTTAAACTGAAAGCTCTTTGAGTCATGCTTCATTGTCAAGGAAAGGTTTTTAAAATCAACCGTCGCCTTATATTCGGGGTCGGGTGAAGCAAAATCACAGTTCGGACAGTGCGCCCTGCCGATATGGTGATAGCGGACAAAATCATATTCAAGCTCGCTGTTACAGACAGGACAGAGCCGCATATCGTTTACAATATTTATTGATTCGGGAAGGTCGCTTTCCATTTTTTCAATTCCGAAATAAACCCTCTCGTTTTCGGGAGCGATTCTTGAGGAAACAAGGTCGTCGGCATTTAAAACGAGTTTAGTTGATTTGGGAACATATTTTGAAATAATATCGAGTATATATTCCGAGTGAGCGTTTCTTCTTATTGAGTCTCTGAAAAGATTTGTGCAGAGAAGATAGTTCGGCTTAACATAGGGGTAAATTCGCACCGAGCTTCTTTCGTCAATTTCAAAAACGGCTATTCTTTTCTTCGCCTTTCCGAAAAGAGTGCTTCCGGAAATGAGCGAGCTTGCAACGCCCGCGTTGATATTCGAGCCGAACCTGTTATTGAGAACGTCATAGCCCAAGTCCGTAAGAGAGTCGATTATCAGGTTACAGCAGGTCGTTTTTCCGTTCGTACCCGTAACGCCGATTATCGTTTCGGGCTTGTCAATTCTGCCTAAAAAATCGGGGCAGAGAGTAATCGCTATTTTACCGGGAAAATAGCTCGCGTTCATTTTCAGAAGCCTTTGGGCGACCATAGCCGCCTTGGCAACGAAAAGAGCGATAAAAAACCTTAAATTCTTTTTCAATTCGGAATACCTCTCAAAATCAAGAATATAAAACTACACAATAAATTGTAATATCGATTTATTATATCACTACCTATTGTAACTTGCAATAAAAAATCAGTAAATATAATAAGTATATGAAAAAATTTATTCAAAACTCATATTTATAATTGAATTATCCCCTGATTTTTGATAGAATTACAGTAACGCTAAACTAAAAACCGAAAGGATGAACTATATGAAAGTGCTTATAATCAACGGAAGCCCCAGGGCTAACGGCAACACCGTTCTCGCTTTAAGGGAAATGGAAGCGGTTTTTCACGAAAACGGAGTTGAAACCGAAATTGTAACAGTCGGCAACAAGGATATAAGAGGCTGTATCGCCTGCGGCAGCTGCGCAAAGAACGGAAAATGCGCATTTGACGACCTTGTAAACGAAACCGCGCCTAAATTCAAGGAGGCAGACGGGCTTATTATCGCTTCGCCCGTTTACTACGCTTCGGCAAACGGAACTCTTATTTCGTTTTTAGACAGGCTTTTCTATTCGTCGCATTTTGACAAAACGATGAAGGTCGGCGCTTCGGTTGCCGTTGCAAGAAGAGCGGGCACAACAGCCACCTTTGACGAAATGAACAAGTATTTTACAATCTGCGGAATGCCCGTCGCTTCCTCAAACTATTGGAACGAGGTTCACGGCAGAGAAAAGGGCGACGTAACAGAGGATAAAGAGGGTATGCAGACCCTCCGCACGCTCGCAAGAAATATGACCTTCCTTATGAAGAGCATTGAGCTTGGCAAGGAAAAATTCGGTCTTCCCGAAAAAGAGGAAAAGGTCTGGACTCATTTTGTAAGATAAGAATGAAAAAGCAGGGCGGTATCGGTTAACCGATACCGCCTGTTTTTATTTATTTTTGACCTTCCTTATAAGCCTTATAGTCAAACTCCGTTATCCTGTCGCCCTTGACCATAAAGACCCTCTTTGCCATTTCCATAAGCGGAGCGTCGCTTATCGAATCGGTATAAAAATCGTCGATTTCGGCGTCGGGGAAAATCTCTTTAAACGCCTTCGCCTTATTCTCGCGGTAATTGACCCTGCCGATTTCGCCCGTTGAAAGGTCAACCTCGGTACCTATCATACGGCTTTCGTCAATGCCCATTCTTTTAAGCATTATTTTAAGCATCGGCTCGGGACACGCCGAAACGATAACATCGTCGTCTTTTCTGACCGTTTCATAAAACGGCTTGATTTTTTTCTCATGAGCGTCCCAGAATTTTTCAAGCTCGTTTTCAAGATTATCAACCTTCGCAAGATAGTCCTTGAGCATATAGCCGTATTCGTTCTTTACGTCGTCAATCTGAATGAGATTTCTTTTATATTTTATAAAGCCCTCGCCGAATTTTCCGACGTATTTAAAAACACCGAACGGGTCCTTTTTAAAGAAATGAAGAAAAATTCCAAGTCCGCTTTCTCCGTCGTATATTGTATTGTCAAAATCGTAAACGTTCATCTTTCTACCTCAATGTTTTTTGCTGTTTCCACAAGAAGATTATATGCATTTTTTATTGCATTTTCAAGGGTAATTGACTTATTCATTATTTTATATGCGCTTTCAAAGCCCATTCCCTTTATATCGGCGTCGGGTGAAATGTCGCCGCTTAAAAGGACGCACCTTTTACCGTATTTTTTACAAAGGGCGCTGATTTTAAAGGGAAGCTTTCCGAAGGAGGTCTGATAATCGGTTCTGCCCTCACCCGTTATTACAAGGTCGGCTGACTTAATCAGCTCTTCAAGTCCCGCCTTTTCGCTCAAAACGTCAAAGCCCGATTTGATTTCGCAGTCAAAAAACGAATACAGCCCGCCGCAAAGTCCGCCTGCCGCGCCCGAGCCGCTGACCGACTGAATATCTTTCTTTGAAAAGGAATTATAGATTTCCGAAAGGTTTTTAAGTCCCCTGTCAAGAAACTCAATTTCCTTTTCGCCCGCTCCCTTTTGAGAAGCGAAAACGTACGCCGCCCCGTTTTTCCCGTAAAACGGGTTTTCAACGTCGCAGGCGAGAGTGAATTTTATATTTTTGTATTTAGAAAATTCATCTCTTATAGAAACGCTTTTAGCCCTTATCATATTTTCGCCCGAAGGCTCAAGGACTTTTTGGTTTTCATCAAGAAAATCAACGCCGAGTGCGTTAAGGGCGCCCATTCCGCCGTCATTCGTAGCCGAGCCGCCAAGCCCGACAATAATTCTGTCCGCGCCGTTTTCAACCGACTTTTTTATAATCAGACCCGTTCCATAGGTCGAGGCTTTAAGGGGATTGAGCCTTGGCTTTTCAACGGTCATTATTCCGCTTGCAGTCGCCGTTTCAACAAAAGCCGAGCCGTCTTTGAGCAAAAGGAAATCGCCGTCAAGTTCTTCAAAAAATATATTTTTTGTTTTTACCTTTCTATATTCCCCGCCGACAATTCTTTTTAAGCATTCGGCTGTCCCCTCGCCTCCGTCGGCAAGAGGAAGCAGGGTTATTTCGCTATCGGGACTGTTTTTCAGTATTCCCTCTTTTACGGCGTTCGCCGCTTCATAGGAAGAAAGACTGCCCTTAAAGGAGTCGGGGCAAACAAGAATTTTCATTATTTGTCGCCCTCCTTTTTTATATAGGAGAAAATTTCCTTTAAGGTTTCAAGCGAGGACTGATTAGGAAGCTTTCTGGCCGAAATACAGCTCTTTCCCGTGAAAACAACATTCACTCTTGAACGGAGAGCCGCCGAAAGATTAAGAGCAACCGAGGTGTCGATTTCACGCATATAAAGGTAAATGACCTCGCCCTTCTGGCCGATTTCGTATATTCCGTTTTCGGAAGCGGTATTACGAAGAAGCGAAACATCCATAAGTCCCATAACGCTTTCGGGGATTTTTCCGAAACGGTCCTCAAGCTCGTCAATACAGTCAAGTCTGTCCTCTTCGGAACGAATATCCGCAATTCTTCTGTAAACGGACAGCCTTTGGGGGATGGATGAAATATAGCTTTCGGGAATATGAGCGTCAATCTGAAGGTCAATAAGACATTCTTTTTCGTTCTTTATCTTTTCGCCCTTTTTCTTTCCAACGGCTTCGTTGAGAAGTTGGATATACATATCATAGCCGACAGCCGCCATATAACCGTGCTGCTGAGCGCCGAGAATATTTCCCGCGCCCCTGATTTCAAGGTCGCGCATAGCGATTTTAAAGCCCGAACCAAACTCGGTGAATTCCCTTATGGCGTTAAGTCGCCTTGTTGCGATTTCGCTCAGTTCCTTGCCTCTTGTAAAGGTGAAATAAGCGAACGCCCTTCTTGCGCTTCTTCCGACCCGCCCTCTTATCTGGTGAAGCTGGGCAAGTCCTAACCTGTCGGCGTCCTCGATAATAAGCGTGTTTACGTTAGGCACGTCAACGCCCGTTTCGATTATGGTCGTACAGACAAGAATGTCTATTTCGCCGTTCGTCAGCCGTTCCCAGATTGACGAAAGCTTTTCCTCGGTCATTTTTCCGTGGGCTACCTCAATTTTCGCCTCGGGAAGAAATTCCCTGATTTTAGCCGCTGTTTTTTCAATCGTTTCAACCCTGTTGTGAAGATAATAAACCTGTCCGCCTCTTCTGAGCTCTTTTTCCATAGCCTCGCAAAGCACGCCCATATCGTGTTCAAGAACGTAGGTCTGAACGGGTCTTCTGTCCTGAGGGGCTTCTTCGATAGTTGACATATCGCGGATACCCGACATGGCCATATTCAGCGTTCTGGGAATAGGCGTTGCGGAAAGCGTAAGCACGTCGACAGTCGGGAATAATTCCTTAAGCTTTTCCTTCTGGGCAACGCCGAAGCGCTGTTCCTCGTCAACGATTACAAGTCCTAAATCCCTGAACTTGACGTCGTTTGAAATAAGGCGGTGAGTTCCGACGATAATATCAATCGAGCCGTGCTTTAATCTTTTGATTATCTTTTCCTGCTGAGCGGGAGTGCGGAAGCGCGAAAGCATTTCCGCTTCAATCGGAAAGCCGCCGAAGCGGTTCATAATAGTCTGATAATGCTGAAAAGCGAGAATAGTTGTCGGTACTAAGATAGCGCACTGTTTCCCGTCGGCTATGCACTTGAAAGCCGCCCTGAGAGCCACCTCGGTTTTACCGAAGCCAACGTCGCCGCAAAGCAGTCTGTCCATAGGGTGCGGGCGTTCCATATCCCTTTTGATTTCGTCAACCGCCCTAAGCTGGTCCTCGGTTTCGTCATAGGGAAAACGCCTTTCAAAGTCGGACTGCATATCAATATCGGGCGAAAAGGCGTGACCCGGCTCGTTCATTCGTTCGGAATACAGCTTTATTAACTGGTCAGCCATATCCTGAACAGCCTTTGAAACACGTTTTCTCGTGTTCTCCCAGTCGTGAGAGCCCATCCGATTAAGCTTTACGGGCTTGTCATTTTCACTTCTGGCGTTGATATATTTTGAAACAAGGTCAAGCTGAGTGACGGGAACATATAAAACGTCATTCTTCGCGTAAAGAATTTTAATATAATCCTTTATGATATTTCCCATCTGAAGCTTCTGTATGCCGTCAAAAATTCCTATTCCGTGAGTGGAATGAACAACATAGTCGCCCCTGTGCAACTCATCAAGAGAATGAATTGAATCGGAAAAATGCCTGTTCTTATTTCTCTTTGAGGCGGTAGCCGCAGCTCCCCTTCCGTAAGAAATGAGATTAAATCTCAGCGAAGCGAGGTTTTCGCCGTTAGAAAACGAGCCGACAATAACGCTTACGGCGCCCTTCGGAAATTCATCGGGTATTTTTTTGAACGCAAAAGCAGAGACGTTCTCTTTATTAAGGTCGTTGGCAATACTCTGCGCCGCCTTAAACGTACCCGTTGAAACAACGTAAACGCTTCTCTTTTCGACAGGCGAGGGAATATCCTCAAGAAGAACGGAAATCTGACCGTTCCAGGGGGCAGTCTGAATTGCGTTTATTGTAGTAAGATTTTTAACGGGGGTGTCAAAACTTCCCCTCGCGAAATTGTCAAAATAGGTTGCGCCCGAATCCGAAAACACCTTGTAGGTTTCTTCTGTTGTCAGTGCAAAGCGGTCAAGCCCCTTACATAAAATCGAATCCTCAAAGCCCGCCTTTATATCCTCGAGCAAAAGCTTTTCGGAATTCTTAAGATGCTCGCTTACCGCCGCCGATTCGCTTACGAACAGCATACCGTCCTTCGGAAGATAGTCAAAAACAGTTGAAAATTCGTTATAGATAAGCGGAATATACTTGTCGACCGACGAAACCTTAACGCCGTTATTGAGCCTGTCAATATCGCTCTGAAGATTTTCTCTCGCCTTAACGCTTCCCTTGCCCTTGACCGTTGAATAAAGCTCGGAAATAAGCAGTGAAAAATCGGCGTTTGCGGGAACAAGCGCCTCGGTTGACGGGGTTAAGCGAATCTGTTTGATATGCTCAATTCTCCTCTGGCTTTCAACGTCAAAATAGCAGAGCGTATCTACCGTATCGCCCCAAAGCTCGGCGCGGACGGGGTATTCGCTGTCAGTAGGGAAGAAATCGAGTATTCCGCCCCTGACGGCAAACTGGCCTATGCCCTCAACCATTTCGCTTCTTTCGTAGCCGCAGGCGGTAAGAATTCTCACTGCATCGTCAAGCTTCAGTACGCCGTCCTTTTTTATTACGAGGGTGTTATTTTTCAGTTCTTTCGGCGGAATTGTCCGCTGAACAGCAGCCGGAGCGGAACAGACAACAGCCGTGTATTTTCCCGAAAGCATTTTATTGAGAACCGAAATCCGCCTTTGCTCATATTCTCTTGACTGCCCCTGACTTTCACGGAAAAGGAAATCCCTTTGCGGATAGATAAGGGCATTCCCGCCGAACGAGTTTATATCGTTGGCGAGCTTTGTCGCCGTCGCCTCGTCGGGCGTGAGAACAAGAGCCTTGCGGGAAAGAAACTCGCAAAGCGAAGAAATATAATGCGCCTTATTAACGTGCGAAAGCCCCAGAACGCCTTGGGGGAGGAGGTTGTTTTCAATTCCTCTCGCCACCTCAAGAAATTCAGGGGAGTCCTTGAGCACCTTTAAAAATGCTGTCGACATTGTTTACCTCAACTGTTAAATTTGTTCATAGCTTCGTCTATTTTACCGTCAATTATCAGTTCAACCGCCTTTGAGGCTGACTGTAAAACGGGTAAAAGCTCTTTCTGTTCGCTTTCGGTAAAGCGGGAAAGCACCCAATCGGCTAAATCGTAATCAGGGTTCGGCTTCTTGCCTACGCCGATTTTCACCCTCGGGAAATTATCGCTCTGAAGATGATAGATAATGCTTTTAATCCCGTTGTGACCGCCGTCAGTGCCCTTTCGGCGAATACGCATTTTGCCTATGTCAAGCGAAACGTCGTCGAAAATAATTATTATATTTTCGGGCTTTATTTTATAAAACGAGGCGGCCTCCCTTACGGCAAGCCCGCTGTTGTTCATATAGGTTGACGGCTTCATAACAAGAACTCCCCTGCCTGCAATTTCGGTTCTTGCGGTAAGGGACTTGAATTTCAGCCTGTCGACCTTAAAGCCGTAATTTTCAGCCATTTCGTCAACGCACAAAAACCCCGAATTATGTCTTGTAAGGGCGTATTTCCTGTCGGGATTTCCAAGCCCTACAACCAAAAATTCAGGTGTTTTCGAGCAGGTGTTTTTCTTAAACCTGTTAAACATTCTTTTAAGTCCTGTTCTGTTATTCTTTATCTCTGTTCTTAAAGCGGGATACCCAGCCCTCTTTGTTAATCTGCCTTGCCCTGGCTATTCCGAGCGACGAAGCGGGAACGTCCTCTGTTATCGTCGAGCCCGCCGCCGTATAGGAGTTATCGCCGACCTTAACGGGAGCGACAAGGTTAGTGTTACAGCCTATGAAAACGTTATCGCCGATAGTCGTTCGGTATTTGGCCTTTCCGTTATAGTTTACGGTAACCGTTCCGCAACCGAAGTTTACGTTTTTACCTACGTCCGAGTCGCCTACATAGGTCAGATGGGAAACCTTTGTTCCGTCGTCGATTGTCGAATTCTTAACCTCAACGAAATTGCCGAGATGTACCTTATCCCTGATAACCGAATTCGGTCTTATCTGAACAAACGGGCCGATTGAAGCGAACGAGCCGACCTTTGAAAGACGGCATTTGGTGTTGTCAAGCGTGCTGTTATCACCTACGGTGCTGTCCTCAATATAGGAATTCGGACCTATTACGCAGTTTTTACCGATTTTTGTTTCTCCGCTGATAATCGTGTTCGGCAAAATAACCGTGTCCATACCGATTTCGACATTAGGGTCAATCATAACTCCGTCAAAGCAGGGAATATCGACTCCCGAATCAAGAAGCTTGTAAATCGAAGCCATACGGGCTTTTTCATTAAGCTCGCTGAGTTCTCTTCTTGTATTTGCGCCGAGAGCCACGTCAGCGTTTTCCGAAAGATAGACGCCTGCGCCGAAGCCGTTTTCAATAAGCATTGAAACAACGTCGACAAGGTTATATGTTCCGTCCTCGCGGACGTTTATGTTGTCAAGCGCCTCGAGTAAGGTCGAAGCCTTAAACCAGAAGGTTCCCGAGCTTATTTCCTTAATTCTTTTTGTTTCGCTGCGAGCGTCGCGTTCTTCAACTATACCTTTGAAATTTTCATTTTCGTCACGAATAATTCTTCCGTAACCAAACGGGTTGTCGTTCATAGCCGAAACGACGGTAACGTCATAGCCTGAATTTCTGTGGAGGCTGAGGGCGGCGTGAATTGTAGCAGCGTCCATAAGCGGAGCGTCGCCGTTTAAAACAAGCACGTCGCAGTCCTGATGAAGTCTTATAAACTCGCTCGCCTGCATAACAGCGTGAGCGGTTCCCTTCTGCTCATACTGACAAACTACCGAAGCGCGCTGACCGACAAGGGACGAAACCTCTTTATCTCCCTCTCCCGTTACAACGCAGATATGACCTATTCCGCTTTTTTCGGCGTTGCCGAGCACCCACTCAATCATAGGCTTTGAAAGCAGCTTCATCATAACCCTCGGGTAAGCGCTTTTCATCCTTTCCTTACCGCCTGCGGCAAGAATAACGGCAACAGCGTTTTCTATCATAATTAATCCCCCTTTTCAAAGAGATTAGTAAAAGTAAAAATTTCTCTATTATTATAATATCATAAATAAACCCGTTTTTCAACTTTTGAAACACAATATTTTTGACCTGCAAAGTATTTTCCTTTAATTGCATAAATAAATACAATTTTATCGGTTGACAAATAGGACATTTTGTTGTAAATTAATAATGTATTGTTTTGACCGGCTTAAAAAAACAACTTTGAAATTAAGAGGGATTAATTATGGCAAAAAAAGAAAAAACCCCGTTGACTTTTGAAGAACTCGCTCGAGAGAAAGAAAGAAAGGAAGCTAAAAGCAAGCTTTTCCAGAGAACATTCTTAAAGGCTTTCGCTCTTATTTCGGCTTTCGCAATCATTTTCTTTACGGTTATGATAGCTTTCACTCCCGAAATAATTCCGACATACAAGCCTTTTGTTGTTTCATCGGGTCAGGCTTCTTCAGGCACTTCGGCAGTTACCCCTGCTTCAAACACAACGCCTACGCCGGCTGCGCCTGCTGACAGCAGCTCGTCATCCGACAGCAATAAGTCCGCTGACAATCAGAGCACAACACCCGCTGACAACAGCACGCCCGCTGACAATAACGCAGGACAGAACGACGACGTTCTCGCTACCTTCAACGAGGCAATCAATAAGGTTAAGACCGAAGCTAAGGCTATTACACACGTAAGCGGCGGTACAAAGAATAACGGCGGTATTGACGACGCAAGTAAAATGCCCGGTATCATTAAAGCGGCAGGCAACGGAATCATCAATGCGGCTATGAGTTCAAACGGCGTTAAGAATGACGGCTCGGTTATCGGCTCGGCTGATTTCCCGGTTGAAAACCAGACCTATTCTTCACAGCTTACCGCTGACGACGTTGTTTCGGCTACAAGAAACGGCAACACAATCACAATCGTTATTAAAGACGACGAGCTCGGTCAGGCTGACAACGGTCACTGCGCAAAGGCTATGAACGTTATCAAGGCTTCAACAATTATGGAAAACATTCCGTCTGTTGCTTCCTCAATCGCGCGTGAAGCAAAGACCTCGGCTAAGAGCGCTACAATCGTTGCTACGCTTGACGATAACGGCCACGTAGTTGCCGCTGACTATTCTTTCAATTGGGATATTGAAATTATCGGTAACAGCCTTGACGCTATCATTCACCTTGCAAGTGAAGAACACTACACAATGACCTATTAATTCCCGAAACAATATTAAACCGCAGTGCCAAAAACACTGCGGTTTTTTTGTAGGGTTTTTAGGTTGACTTTGGTATAAACATTAATATATAATTAATTTACATTCTTTTGGAGAGGTGATTATTTTGGCAGATAAAAAAACCGTAATGCTCACAGGCGCATCCGGTAATATGGGTTTTGCCGGATTCAAAGAACTCTATGCGAAAAAGGACAAGTTCAATATCGTTATTCTTCTTCGTGACAGCGCGAAGAACCGCGAAAAGTTTGAAGGCTTTATGACAGACAGCTCGGTAAGAATTGTCTGGGGCGACCTTACAAAATACGAAAGCGTTCTCGACGCGGTAACGGGCGCCGACTATGTTCTTCACGTAGGCGGTATGGTATCCCCTGCGGCTGACTGGAAGCCCTACAGAACTCAGAAAACCAATATCGGCGCTGCCGAAAACATCTGCAAGGCTGTTCTCGCTCAGCCCAACGCAGACGATATCAAGGTCTGCTACATAGGTACGGTTGCCGAGACGGGCGACAGAAACTACCCCATTCACTGGGGACGTTGCGGCGACCCGCTCAAGGTTTCGGTTTATGACCACTACGCTGTTTCAAAGTGCCGTGCCGAAGCCGTTTTCGTCGAAAGCGGAATCAAGCACTGGGTTTCAATGCGTCAGTCGGGTATCCTTTATCCTAACATCCTTAAGAATATGGACCCGATTATGTTCCACGTTCCGATTAACGGCGTTCTTGAATGGTGCACGGTTGAGGATTCGGGCAGACTTCTCGCCAACCTCTGTGAAGAGGATATGAAGGGTAACCTCGGCGACGATTTCTGGAATCACTTCTACAATATCGGCTCGGGCAAGGAATACAGAATTTCAAACTATGAATTTGAATGTCTTCTCCTCGGCACACTCGGTCTTGCAGGCCCCGAAAAGCTTTTCGAGCCCCACTGGTTCATCACTAAGAATTTCCACGGTCAGTTCTACGCTGACTCGGACAAGCTTGAAGAATTTCTCCATTTCAGAGAAAATCTTCCCGTTAAGGAGTATTTTGACAGGCTCGCTTCTCAGGTTGAGTTCTATTTCAGAATACCCCGTCACCTTCCCAAAGGCATTGTTGCCGCCGCGGCTAAGCCCTTTATGAAGAAGCTTGCCAAAACACCCGATTTCGGCACAATCGACTGGGTTGAAAAAAATAATCAGACAAGGCTGAGCGCTTACTACGGCTCAAAGGAAGAATACGAACAGATTCCCAAAAAGTGGGAGGATTTTGAAATTCAGAAGTTCGACAAGGACACCTCTGCGGCAGAGCAGTTCAAGCTTGACCACGGCTACGACGAAACAAAGCCCGAAAGCGAGCTTGACATTGAAGATATGAAGCAGGCGGCTAAGTTCAGAGGCGGCGAATGTCTTTCCGATTCAATGACGAAGGGCGACCTTGCAACAAAGCTCAAATGGAAATGCGGTCACTGCGGCGCTGAATTTGAAGCAAGCCCCGCGCTTATTCTTCTCGGCGGCCACTGGTGCCCCGAATGTTTCATTCCCCATAAGGCTTGGGATTACGATGCTATAGCAAAGGACAACCCGTTCTTCGCTCAGGTCTGGTACCCGAATCATAAGAAGGACGAAAACAACAAATATCCCTTCGACGAGTTGTTCCATATCAACGGCAAGCCGTGGGATGAAATCAAGAGATAACATATCATTTTTAAAAGAGCGGTTTTACCGCTCTTTTTTTATTTTATATTAAAAACGGACGAGTAATACTCGTCCCTACGGTTTGAAATAAAAATATAATGTAATCGTAGGGGCGGTCATTGGCCGCCCGCAAACCAGCCTCCCTTGTGTAAAGGGAGGTGTCACGCAAGGCGTGACGGAGGGATTGTCAAAGAGCGAAGACGTAACCTCGACGTCCCGCGATAGCTGATATATTTTTCGGGCGGGCGTGGAAACCCGCCCCTACATTATTTGATATTCGTTTTCACTTTTTGTAGGGGATGGTCTCTGCGCCCTCCCGTTGTTATGCGTCTACACCTCATCCGTCGGCTTCGCCGCCACCTTCCCCTCGAGGGGAAGGCTATTTCGGAGCGTCGGGGTCGCCGCTCCCTACGGATTGATAATAATTCACATACAATCGTAGTGGCTTCATAGACTCCGACCGGAAAATTTTAAAAAATTTATTGACAAACGATAAATTGCATTATATAATGCAAGTGTACTAACACAATTAATACACATAGGAAGGAGGCAAATATGGTTAACGTTAATTATCGGGACTCGCGTCCCATTTACGTTCAGATTAAGGAAAGCATAATCCGCCAGATTATGACGGGCGCTCTTTCTCCCGACGAGAAAATGCAATCGGTCCGTGAGCTTGCGGTCGAGCTTGCGATTAATCCGAACACTATTCAGAGGGCATATCGCGAGCTTGAAAACGAGGGCTATATTTACGTTGTCCCGGGCAAAGGCACTTTCGTCTCACCCTACGGAGAGGCGAAAGCAGACGTTGAAAAGCTGACAAACGAATTCCGTCAGCTTGCTGCTAAGCTTATTTTCAACGGCGAAAGCAGCGAAAAACTCAAGGCAGAAATAGACAGTATTTATAAGGAGGTAAGCCGTGATGATTGATTTAAAGACGGTTGTCAAATCCTTTGATAATTTCAACGCGCTTGACGGCGTAAATATGCACGTCAACGCAGGCTCGGTTTACGGTCTTGTCGGACCTAACGGCGCGGGCAAAACAACACTTATGAACACTCTTTGCGGTATTTACAAAGCCGACGCAGGTCATATTCTCGTTGACTCGCAGAGCGTTTACGAAAATAACGGAATTAAAAAGAGAATTGTTTATATTTCCGACGACGTTTTCTATTTTCACAACTCAACCACAGAGGGTCTTAAGAATTTTTATAAGGGAATTTATCCCGATTTTGACGAGCAGATGTTTGTTGAATACGCAAAATATTTTCCGTCAATTAACCCGAAGGCGAATATCAGACGTCTTTCAAAGGGAATGAAAAAGCAGGTTGCTTTCTGGATTGCGATTTGCTGTAAGCCCGACATTCTTGTTCTTGACGAGCCTGTTGATGGGCTTGACCCGATGATGCGCCATCAGGTATGGGGACTTATTATGAACGAGGTCGCTTCACGTCAGATTACCGTTCTCATTTCCTCTCACAATCTCCGTGAGCTTGAGGACGTATGCGACACGGTCGGCATTATGAACCACGGAAAGATTTTTCTTGAGGCGTCGCTTGACGACCTTAAAACGAAGCTTGTTAAGGTTCAGGTTTCCTTCGCCGAAGAAATTGACGTCAAGTCGCTCGGCGTAAACGTACTCAGAACAAAGCAGTCAGGAAGAGTTTATGAGCTTATTGTCAGCGGTGACAGAGACGAAATCAAGGCTCAGATTGAAAAGGCCAATCCCCTGTTCTCAGAGGAATTGCCCCTGACGCTTGAAGAAATATTTATTTATGAACTGGGGGAGGCAGACGATGAAATCAAACAGATGCTTATTTAATAAAGCGATTTTCAAGTCGGATATCAAGCGGTTTCTTCCGTTTACAATTCCGCTTTTAATAATTGATTTAATAATCTTCCCGATAATTATTTTCAGTAATTTCAGATTGCCCGACAATCTTCTTGAGCTTGAAACCTTTACGGGAATGAGCATAGCTTCCGATATATTCAGCTTCGGTTTTTCAGGGCTTTTTGCAATTCTTGTATTCTCTTATCTTTATAAGCCGAATATGTGCAACGCCCTTCACGCTATGCCCATAGGCAGAAAGGGGCTTTTCATAACGAGCTTTCTTGCGGGCTATATTCTTCTTGTGGTTCCGCAGTTAATCGGCTTTGCGGTTTCGCTTCCCGGCATCTTCATTTTCAGTAAGGAAGCCGTTGCGATAGTTGTTCTTCAGCTCGTTTCAATCTTTGCCGAATCGTTCGTTTTCTACGTTTCGGGCGTGCTTGCGGTAATGCTTGCGGGCAATATCTTCGCGGCGGCGGTGCTGTATTTCATAATCAACTTTGTCTGCGTTGCAGTCGCCTCCGTTGTTCACCTTGTAGTAACGGGCATAGGTCACGGCCTTGTTTCAACAGAGATAGGCATAACCCCCGTACTGTATTCTCCGATTTCGGACTTCATAGCCTACAAATTAGGCTTTGTTATGAGCGACGAAATTTTATATGCAACCGAGCTTGTTGAGCAGTTTAATTTCTCAAACCTTACGGATTATTACTACCCGAGAGTTATTATCTACTTCGCTGTTTCGCTTGTTATTTTAGCCGTTTCCTATGTGCTTTATAAAATCAGAAAGCTTGAATGTGCGGGCGATATGGTTGCGTTCAAATCCGAAATCCCCGTAATCAGCGTAATAGTTATGTTTGTCGGCGGTTCGCTTATGAGCATTTTCTTAAGCCTTTTCGTTCCGTTCAGACTTATTGGCTTTGTAATATTCTTCATAGCGTTCTCGTTTGTCGTATTCATAATTACACAGATGATTTTACGCAAGACTCCGAAGATTTTTAACCTTAAAAATATGCTTCTCTGGGTTATCTCCTGCTTTTTAATTATTGCAGGTCTCTATGCCCTTTCGGTTTACGAAACAAACGTTGTTCCGTCTGTTTCAAAGGTAGAAAAGGCTTCCTTCAACGCTTCGTATGACATGGAAATAAGTGACAGCGAGGGCGTTGAAAAGGCTAAAAAATTCCATAAGGCTCTTATTGAAAACGAAAAGCATAAAAAGAGAGAAAGAGACGAAGACGAAACCTTCTTCGATTACTTTTTCGACGGTCTTGTAGGTATGGATACCGACTATCATATAACCGTAACCTACACTCTCAAAAACGGGAATATGCTTATGCGTAACTACTCGTTTGACGAGAAAGACAAGGAGCTTGTTGAAATGCTTCACGAGCTTGAAAAAACCTATCCCCCGACAGGCGTATTCGATAAACTCAAAGACGTAGGCTTCGATATCAAAGATATCTCGATTTATGACAACTCCTGGTCGGAACAGGATCACGCTGCTCCCGTTATCCGTGAGGAAAACTACGCTGATTTCTTTGAGGCGTGCACAGGTTATTTTGACAAGGTTCTCTCCGAATATGTAACCGAGCCCGATAGCTTTGACGAGTACGGCGATATTTATGACGAGGACGGTGAATTGACCTTATTCGAGGTTGAAATCTGTTGTCGGACAACGGACAAAAAGTCACAGGAAGCCTTTGAAAAGCTTTACTATGAAGCTCCCGACCCGAGCGGAGTTAATGTCGCACACTATGGCGGAAACTTCTATTATTTAGACGACGAGGACGGCAGTCTTAATGAGGAGGAATACTACGTCACCTTCTCGGTTACTGAGGGCACTGAGCTTTTCAAGCTGATTGAAACATATTCTCAGAAAATGACAAAGGCATAATTCAGATTTTTCAGGTAAGACATTTAAAAAGTTCATTTTGGCTACCGGGCGGGGTAATGGGGAAACCCGCACCCTGCCCGATTTTTTAAGAGGCAGAAAGATGAAAAATGAAATTGCATTAAAAAAACTCATTATTGTATTCGGCATTGTGCTTGCAGTCGGATTATCAGTTTTCTGCGGATGTCAAAGACAGTCAACCGTATCATACGATGAGGCTGTTAATATGGCTGAAAAATATCTGACAGAAAACAAGTATGAACTCAAAAAAGAAGTCAAGGATTATCAGTACGGAGAACAAACAATAATAACAGCTTCAAAAGGTGAACATAAATATTCTATAACTTTTTATTCCGACACAAATAATGAAACCTCGATTGCTTACGAAACGGAAACGATTAATCTGTACAAAGATGCACAATCTGTTTACAGTAAAATCGATTATGTTTTTTTTGAGAACTTGGCAAAGGTTTTAAAAGACAAAGATACTAATGCAAAAGAAATCAAAAAAGCCGTTGAAAATAAAAAAGATTATTACGATAACGGACATCCTGAAGGACCGGATACTGAAGGATATAAGATGGTAAAAATCTATGGGCAAAATTTCGGTAATATGAGAGTTCTTTATTATCTACAAGGCAATGACATCTATAATGTTGAAAGAGTCATTGTTCAGGGAGTGTGCGGATGAATATGAAAAACAAATCTCTTAAAATAATAATTATTATCTTCGCAGTTATTATTACAGTCGGTTTCTCGGTTTTCGGCTGGCATATAATCAAAAATCGGCTGACAGACCCGTCACGACAGGCTTCTCCTGTTCTGAAAGCCATAACCAGAAACCGTGATGATAATAAAATTAACTATTCCGTAATTTACGACAGCGGAAATATAGCGGAAACGGAAGCCTTCATCCCCGATAAAGTCGTATTTTTAAATGCGGGTTCCAATTATGTATCCAAAGTTGAAAACGGAAAAATTATTGTTACTCTTGACAGAACAAGGTTGACCGATTCAAACGGAAACGAGGTTGAACCCGACGAAACCGTTAAAAAGCTTATGAAAACCCTTGCAAGAGAATCGGAGCACGATATACTCGGGGCAATAATCATAATCGACGGCGACAACTATTATGCTTTTGTTGAGCATAACGTCAATTTATGTGTTCCGTGTCACCTTTACAGATATGAAAAGAATGAAGATACGTTAACCGATTTATACTGTTGGAATTATGTTGACCTTATAGGAATTGCAGAGTATGAAAATGAAGAATAAATCTAAAATTAAAATAGCTCTTATTGTCTGCGCGGTTGTTCTTTTAATCGGCTTATCGGTTTTCTTCGGCGGAAGAATAATAAAAAAAGAGCTAAATTCGCTTTTTGAAAAAGGTCCGTTTTACGACCCGATAGAAATAAGCGATACGGTTTCGCTGTATAATCTTGATAGCGAAAAGCAGGAAATCAGGGTTAAGAGCGAAAATTCAAAGGAGATAACCTTAGGAAACCTTAATAACATAGTAAAGGCCTGCGTGGATAAAAATCATCTCGCATATTTTGAACGGGTGGTCCATCTCGGCGTTGAGCCGATTTATACGGTTAAGCCCGGCATCAGCGAATGGGAAGTGTATGAACAGCGCTTTATTGTTGTTGACCTTTCTTCAATGAAGGAAGAAAAATTTGACAATCAGGCTTCTTTCAACAAATACTGCGAAGAAAACGGGCTGTCGTTTGTCGATTGGAAATATTCAACCGGATGGAAATATGAATTAAAAAAGCTTTCGGACGATTGGGTCGTATATGATTTTGAGGGCTTGAAAACCGATAAAATCTGTTACAGAAACAGTATTGTTTACGAGGGGTTTGTCACAAAGCTCGAAGAGACAGATAAAAGGGTTGATATAACTTTAAAAATCCCCGACGCTCTATTATGGGAATTGCCGTTGGAGGCCAATAAGGGTATCGCCCTTTCCGAAACGCCGACAGATGTTTATAAAATCGACCTTGTAACAAAGGACGAAGGCACATACGGCGTTAATTTTCACAGAAAAGAACCTGTTTACGCAACGATTGACCTGTCGGTTGATTTAAGCGCAAACGGAGTAACACAAAAAGACTGAATTGAATTTTTCGGTTTAATTAAAACAGCGGAGTTACCGTAACGGCAACTCCGCTGTTTTTTTATTTTTATTTATTCCCCTGCTTTTAGCTGTCTTATATCCTCGCCGCAAAATTCAATTTCTTTGTAGCTGCCCATTATCCTTGATGTTAGCCTTTGCTCATATCTTTTTTCAATTTCGTCAAAGTCAAAATTGGAGCTGATGATCGTCGGCTTGCCCTCGCAAAGCCTTGTGTTGATGATATTGTATATTGCGGAAACTGTGAACGCCGTTGAAAATTCAACACCCAGATCGTCGATAATCAGCAAATCACAGTCAAAAAGAATATCCTCGGTTGTTCCCTCGGGAGAACGGCTTCTGCCAAACTTTTCACGTTCAATTTTTGAAATCAAATTCTGTGCGGAACCGTAAACAACATTATATCCCTTTTTGATAACCTCGTTTGCTATCGCGAGCGAAAGATGGGTTTTGCCAAGACCTACGCCCCCGTGCATATAAAGGTTATCCGACCTTGTTGAAAAATCATCCGCATAATCCTTGCAGAAATTAAAAACATCTTTCATCATTTCTTTTTCTTCGGGATTGGCGTAATAATCAAGTGAAAAAGAGTCAAAACCCGAAAGCTTGAGCCTTGAAGTTTTCGACAGTTCTTCAGATGTAATCTGTTCAAGTATTTTTAAGTGACAGGCGCAGAATTTACCGTTGTAAAACCCCGTGTCAGAACATTTTTTACAGGTGTACGGGACTTCTAGATAATCCTCGGCGAAGCCATTTGATTTAAGCAAAGCCACTTTCTTTTCCTGTGCAGCCAGATTTTTTTCGGCAAGAAGTTCAATATATTTTTTTGAATCCTCGCTTTTCATCCCAAGAGCCTTGATAATACTAAGCCCTGCAGATGCGACTTCATTTTCGAGAATGCCGATTTCGGGGCATTTTTTAATTACCTCTTTGTGACGCAGCGAAGCACGTGCTTCGGCTGAAGTGCGCCTTTGTTCAAGAATTACCCTTGCTTTTTCAAGAGTTTCAATGCCGTATGCCATCAGTCATTCACCTTCTTTTCGTATTTTAATCTCTTGCTTTTGTTTCGTTGCTTAACCTTTTCTATATCATAAGTCGGTTTTTTGCTTTTCTTTGGTGCGATTTTAGTTTTTGTTTCTTTGAAAGCTTTAACATCATCCGTCGTCTTAACGCCCTGTTTCTTCCAGTTAAGAAGAATTCCATTGACATAATTAAAACTCGGGTTTTTAATTTCACGTTCAACCATTTCGTCAAACGCTCTTAAGATAAGAGCGTTTGAGAAGCCCGCTTCAATCCATTCGTTTATATACTGCGCCTGTCTTGCGAACGGCCTTTCGTTCTTTATGTCGTAATGCTGTTTAATCTCGTCAAAAACAGCGTTCGCACTGTTCATACGGTCAATATATTCGTTCGCTGCTTCGTGAGTGGTTATATCTTTTTCTGCCCAGATTTTAGCCGTTTTTGTAATTTCAACCGCTGCGGTTCTTCCCGTTTCTTTAAGATAGGAAAGCATCATAAGAATAACGTCAACGGGAAGCCCGTAGTAATCGTGAACCATAAGAAGCCTTGACTGACCGTCCCAGCCGATAGTTCTTCCGAGCATTTTCTGAGCCTCGTTGAAAAGATATTCAAGCTCCTTGCTCTCTTTAAGGCGTGCTTCAACCTGTTCCATAGTCGGCTTGACAATGGGTATTGAAGAAACCTCTTTTTTCTCTTCTTCGGGTTCCTTTTTTGTTTCTTTTTCGATTGTCTTAATGGGCTTGGGCTGTTCGCCGTCCGAAATCAAAATTCCCTCGCTGACCCAGAAATCAATCGCGTCCTTTACGTCGTCCTCATTCTTTTTAAGATATTTTGAAAGAAAGGCAGGGCTGTTGTCCTCAAGGTTATTTTTCGCAATAAGCAATAAAACCTTAAGCTGTAACTCGGAAGATAAAAATATGTAATTTTCAACAACCGCGTCGGGCAACACGAACACCGAGCCGTAAGCGGCGGGATTTAATTTATACATTATTCTTCCACCCCTGACGAATAATAAAGGAAATTCATTTTAACACAGATTTAACGTCTTTTAAATAGCCAAAGTGACGAAAATCTACATTATTTTTTTACATATATCGCTTAACGGGCAACCGTCGCATTTGGGATTTCTCGCCGAGCAGGTATCCCTGCCGAAAAGCACAATCCTGTGGCAGAAATTGTTGCTTTCTTCAGGCGGAAGAATTTTTTTGAGCGCCATTTCAAGCTTGTACGGGTCCTTTGTTTCGGCAAGCCCTATTCTGTTCGTAATTCTTATAAGGTGGGTGTCCGTTACAACCGTCGGCTTATGATAGACGTCGCCGACAATAAGGTTTGCGGTCTTTCTTCCGACACCCTGTAAGGAGGTTAATTCCTCAATTGTGTCGGGAACCTTACCGTCAAATTCATCACGGATTTTAGTCGCAATAGCGATAATGTCCCTCGCCTTTCCGTGATAAAAACCGCAGGAATGAATTATGCTTTCAATATCCTTTACGTCGGCGTTGGCATAGTCGTCAAGCGTTTTGTATTTTGAAAACAAAACGGGCGTAACCATATTGACCCTTGCGTCCGTACACTGCGCCGAAAGCCTTGTCGCAATAAGCAGTTCAAGCGGATTTTCATATTCAAGCGAGCAAATGGCGTCGGGATAGATTTTCTTTAATCTTTCAATACATTCCCTCGCCCGTTCCTTCTTTGTCATCAAATCACATCCGTAAAAAAGATAGATTTATTATACTGGTCATTTTAAAAAAACGCAATAGCATAAAATTTGTCACCCGACCCCTGACAAGCATATTATGTTAAAGGACAGTTACTTTAAGGACAAACAAGCGAAGGCACAGGACGTACGGTGGAGAAATCCCTTATGAACAGCCGCGCGCCCTTTCGCATTATATAGATTTTCGCCTCTGTGAATTTTGCAGGGGCGATATTTATTCTCGCAGGGGCGGTCATTGGCTGCCCGCAAACCAGCCTCCCTTGTGCAAAGGGAGGTGTCATGCAAGGCGTGACGGAAGGATTGTCAAATAGCGAAGACGTAACCTCGGCAGCCCGTAAGGATAGATATTATTTATTTCGGAGCGTCGTGTGCCTCTCCCTACGGAATATTAATTGTTAAAAATGTGCAAAATAAAATGTATATAAAACAATAATTAGTTCAATAAAGAAAAAATTAAAAAATCAATGGAAAAATAAAACAATATCTGTTATAATGGCTATTGGTTTAGTTTCAGGCACAAGAAACTGCCTAAAAGAAGTTAATAATTTTTTGGAGGTTATAAAAATGAGCCATAAGTACGTTTACTTATTCTCAGAGGGCAACGCTAATATGCGTGAGCTTCTCGGCGGTAAAGGCGCTAACCTTGCTGAGATGACCAATATCGGTCTTCCCGTTCCGCAGGGCTTTACAATCAGCACCGAAGCTTGCACAAGATACTATGATGACGGCAGAAAAATCGCTGACGACATTATGGAGCAGATTGACGAATACATCGTCAAGATGGAAGAAATCACAGGCAAAAAGTTCGGCGATAAGGAGAACCCGCTTCTCGTTTCCGTCCGTTCAGGCGCTCGCGCTTCAATGCCCGGTATGATGGACACAATCCTCAACCTCGGTCTTAACGAGGACGTTGTTGCAGTAATGGCTGAAAAGTCAAACAATCCCCGTTGGGCTTGGGACTGCTACAGAAGATTTATCCAGATGTATTCCGACGTTGTTATGGAAGTCGGCAAAAAGTATTTTGAACAGCTTATCGACGAGATGAAAGAAGCTCGCGGCGTTAAGCAGGACGTTGAGCTTACAGCTGACGACCTTAAAGAGCTCGCTTCTCAGTTCAAGGCTGAGTACAAGTCAAAGATCGGCAAGGATTTCCCGACCGATCCTAAAGAACAGCTTAAGGGCGCTATCGAAGCAGTATTCCGTTCATGGGATAACCCGAGAGCTAACGTTTACCGCCGTGATAACGATATTCCGTATTCATGGGGTACAGCAGTTAACGTACAGATGATGGCATTCGGTAATATGGGCGACGATTGCGGTACAGGCGTTGCGTTCACACGTGACCCCGCTACAGGCGCTAAGGGCCTTATGGGCGAGTTCCTTACTAACGCTCAGGGCGAAGACGTTGTTGCAGGCGTTCGTACTCCCATGCCGATAGCTGAAATGGCTGATAAATTCCCCGAGGCATTTGCGCAGTTCACAAAGGTTTGCGCTATCCTTGAGGACCACTACAGAGATATGCAGGATATGGAGTTCACCGTTGAAAAGGGCAAGCTCTATATGCTTCAGACAAGAAACGGTAAGAGAACTGCAAAGGCTGCTCTTAAAATCGCTTGTGACCTCGTTGACGAGGGCATGATTGACGAGAAGAAGGCCGTTGCTATGATCGACCCGAGAAACCTTGACACTCTTCTTCACCCGCAGTTCGACGCTAAAGCTCTTAAGGCTGCTACACCTATGGGCAAGGGTCTCGGCGCTTCTCCCGGCGCTGCCTGCGGTAAGATTGTCTTCACGGCTGAGGACGCTGAAAGCTGGAACGCAAGAGGCGAAAAGGTTGTTCTTGTCCGTCTTGAGACTTCACCCGAAGATATTACAGGTATGAAGGCTTCACAGGGTATCCTCACAGTTCGCGGCGGTATGACTTCACACGCTGCAGTTGTTGCGCGCGGTATGGGTACTTGCTGTGTATCCGGTTGCGGCGACATCAAGATGGATGAAGAAAACAAGAAGTTTGACCTCGGCGGCAAGACATTCCACGAGGGTGACTATATTTCAATCGACGGTTCAACAGGTAACATCTATGACGGTATTATCCCGACTGTTGACGCTGAAATCGCAGGCGAGTTCGGCAGAATTATGGCTTGGGCTGACAAGTACAGAAAGCTTAAGGTTCGCACTAACGCCGACACACCCGCAGACGCTAAAAAGGCCCGTGAGCTCGGCGCTGAAGGCATCGGCCTTTGCCGTACAGAGCATATGTTCTTCGAGCCCGAAAGAATCGGCGCTTTCAGAGAAATGATCTGCGCTGAAACTGTTGAAGAGAGAGAAGCTGCTCTTGAGAAGATTCTTCCCTATCAGCAGGGCGACTTTGAAAAGCTCTATGAAGCTCTTGAGGGCTGCCCGGTAACAATCCGTTTCCTTGACCCGCCTCTTCACGAGTTCGTTCCCACAGAAGAAGCCGACATCAAGGCTCTTGCAGACGCTCAGGGCAAAACAGTTGAATACATCAAGCAGGTTATCTCTGACCTCCACGAGTTCAACCCGATGATGGGTCACCGTGGCTGCCGTCTTACAGTAACTTATCCCGAAATCGCTAAGATGCAGACAAAGGCTGTTATCCGCGCCGCTATCAACGTTAAGAAAGCTCATCCCGATTGGGCTATCGTTCCCGAAATCATGATTCCTCTTGTAGGCGAGGTTAAGGAGCTTAAGTACGTTAAGGACATTGTTGTTGCAACTGCTGACGCTGAAATCGCTGCTGCAGGCAGTGACCTTAAGTATGAAGTAGGCACAATGATTGAAATTCCGAGAGCTGCTCTTACAGCTGACGAAATCGCTAAGGAAGCTGAGTTCTTCTGCTTCGGCACCAACGATCTTACTCAGATGACTTACGGCTTCAGCCGTGACGACGCAGGCAAGTTCCTCGGCGCTTACTATGACAAGAAGATTTTTGAAAACGATCCGTTCGCTAAGCTCGACCAGACAGGCGTTGGCAAGCTTATGGAAATGGCAGTTGAAATGGGCAAGAAGGTTCGTCCCGAAATGCACTGCGGTATCTGCGGTGAGCACGGCGGCGACCCCGTATCCGTTGAGTTCTGCCACAGAATCGGTCTTGATTATGTTTCCTGCTCGCCGTTCCGTGTTCCGATTGCACGTCTCGCAGCAGCTCAGGCAGCAATTAAGGACTAAGATTTAAGAAAAACGATTTTCAGTTTTCAAAATAGAGAAAGCGGCTATCACGGATAGCCGCTTTTTTATGCCTTTTTCAAAAATAAGGATATTTACTGCGCTTAAAATAATATATTATATTAATAATTTGTTACATTAATTGACATTCACATTCTGTTGTGATATAACTGTTTTTGCTGACTGCAAAAGCGCTGTCAGTATACCCCAAAGGAGACACACGGTTATGAAAGAAAAAAGAACAACGGCATTTTTAATTTTTATTTCAATCGCTGTATGCGTAAGCATAGCGTTGTCTGTTGTAACACTTGCCGGGCAGACAAAGGCGATGAAAAAAATTGAGGAAATTCAGGGCTTCGGCGAAGACGTAAATCTTGAGGACGGCGTCGTTATCGCAGGCGAATACGAAATCAAATCTACCCTTCCGATTTCCGAAGCTTATAAAACAGGCGACAAATCAGCCTTAAGCGATTTTGAAAAAGAAACGCTTGATATGGCGACGGATGTGCTTGACGGAATTATTGAAGACGGAATGTCGGATTTTGAAAAGGAAAAAGCAGTTTACGACTATCTTACAAAAAATCTGACAAACGATACGGGTATTCTTACCGTTATTTCAAACAATGACGACGGCGGCGATAATCCCCATGACGTTCTTAAATATCACAACGCGGTTTGCGTAGGCTATGCGACCACCTTCAGAATGTTCATGCAGATGCTCGATATTGAATGTAAGGTAATCCATTCTTCGGACCTTATTCACTCATGGAATCTCGTTAAGCTCGACGACGGCTGGTATCACACCGACTGCTATATGGACAACGGAATGAATACATACCACAATTTCAATATGAACGATGAACGCTGTTCACAGGACCACGACTGGACAAGAGAGTATTTCCCTGAAGCTAAGGGTAAAAAATACAACTATGTTTTCTCGGTATGCGAAACACTTGACGATATTTACTCGGTTCCCTCGTGGCTTGTTGAAGCGATTGACAACGGCGAATCTTTAAAGAGCTGTACCTTCAAAGAAGAAATCAACTCCGAGAACGAGAACGCGGCTCAGTATATGGTTGACCAGCTTGTTTCTCAGCTGGACGGCGATTGCGCGATTAACTATGACTGGATGCTCAACGAGAAATCACAGTACGTTCTCTGCTTCTATATTGATTACGTTAACGACGAAAACATTCCGGCAGAGCTTGACGACGAAACAGCCGCTGAAATCGACAACGCTATCGCCGAGGCTCTCGGAATTGACACAAGCGAATTTGACGATATGAATGATGAATTTGTTGACGAGGTAGATTATTAATGAAAAAAAGACTTTTATTCATAACATTCGGCGTCGTAATGCTTCTTTCTGTCGCTCTCTGCGCCTGTGCAGGTAAAACAGAAAAATCCAAGGTCAGTATGTACGACCTTAAAAACGCTATGGCAAACGCAACGGAAAGCTTCGGCGAAATGTCCTACGCCAGTTCGGAGGACGACGACGCTCAGGGAATATTCGCCAATATTTCGGATATGGACTATTCAAAGGTTGAAAGCTTTTTCATCTATTATGCAACCGACGGAACCGGCAACGCAGACGAAATCGCCGTAATTAAAGTAAAAAATGACGACGATGTTTCAGTTGCAAGAAAGGCTCTTGAGGACCACCTTGCAAAACGCACTGCTTTGTATTCAACCTATGACAAAACCCAGCTCAAAAAGCTTGACAGCGCAAAGGTTACCGTAAGCGGCGGCTATGCCGCGCTCGTAGTAGGTGACGACGCAGAAAAAATAACAAACGCCTTTAACGAATTTTTAAAATAAAGACCGTTAAAAGAATTAAAAGGTCATTTTGTTTTAACTGTTCCGAGGTGAAAAATGAAAAAACTGATTTCATTTTTATTTATTGCGGTTATCTTTATTAATTCGGCGGCTTTATTTATACTCCCCGACGCTGACGTTTCCGAGCTTGAAAACAGAAGCCTCACGAAAAGAAAAGATATTTCTCTGAACTTTCTTGACGGCGAATTTCAGAACACGGTTGAAAGCTTTGTTTCCGACCAGTTTCCGCTTCGTGATAAGCTGATTTATCTTCATACGGGTATGCTTTACGCCTCGGGGCAACGTGAAATTGACGGAGCGTATGTCTGTGACGACGGCAGGCTTGTTCAATACGTTACCGACTCCGATATAAACAGGGCGACGCTGACCTCTTATGCAAAAAAGGTCAATAAAATAGCCGAAAAAAACACGGTTTACGTAATGTATGTTCCGTCAGCCTGCGTTGAGCTTAAAGAAAAAATGCCCGGCTCTGCCCCGACTTACAGCTATAACGAGCTTTATGAAGAGCTGATTTCAACGCTGAGTAACGCAAAGCCGATTGATTTGAGCGAAGCCCTTTCTGACGAGGACTGTTTTTACAGAACCGACCACCACTGGAATTACAGCGGCGCATACAGGGCATACTGCGCTTTTTGTGAGGCAAAGGGCGTTTCTGCGAAACCGCTTGAAAGCTTTAATTTAAAAACCGTCAGCACGGATTTTCGCGGCACGCTTTTTTCAAAGGTTCCCTTTTCAAAGCAGACAGATGAAATAATTATTCCCGATATTTCCGTTTCCGAGATGACTGCCGACGGAGTCGAAACTCCGTTTTACAGTTACAAGGCGCTTGAAAAGAAGGATAAATACAACGTTTTCCAAGGCGGAAATCACGGCATTGTTGAAATAACAAACGAAAACGGCAACGGAAAAACGCTTCTCATATTAAAGGATTCGTTTGCTAACAGTTTTGTACCGTTTATTGCGGAAGAATACTCAAAAATCGTTATGCTTGATGAAAGATACACCTTTGTCAGCCTTGAAAGCTTTGTCGATACCCTCTCCCCTGACGAGATACTCGTTCTTCGTGAAATAATCAATTGAAAAACTTCCCTTTCTGTGATAGAATATCCACATAAAAAATGAAAGGGTGAAAAAAATGTCAGAAGAAAAGTTTAATCCGTTGGTATCTTTTCAGCAGTCAGAGGTTGACGCAGTTTTAATGTATCAGAAGCTTTCCGATTTGGCAAAGGACCCCGGTTTAAAAGAAACCTTTAAAAAGGCAGCCGCAGACGAAGGCAGGCACGCCGCGATTCTTCGTTCCTTTACGGGCGAAGCGTTAAAGCCGAAAAGCGCTCTCGCCGTAGCAGTTTCATCTATGGCAAGGGTTACGGGCATAGGTTTTCTTTTAAAATTTATTTCCGATTTTGAATACGCCGCAGGCAAAAAATATCTGCCGTATGTAAAGGATTACCCCGAAATCGCAGATATAATCAAAGACGAAGGCACTCACGGCGACATAATGTACAGAGAATATTTAAAATTTAAAAACAGATAACAAATTAAAACGGCAGTTCGTTTGAACTGCCGTTTCTTTTTTATTTAAGTCTGATAGTTTCGCCCGTGTCGATAAGCTCTTTTATAACAGGGCGTTCAAAATCCGTCTGATTTGGCGTATGGAAAGTCAAAAACAACCTGTCGCCCGAACTGAAAATCATTCCGTGACCGCCGTCATCGGTAATAATCGGGTCAAGGTGGATAAATTCGCCGTCAATATTCCCGTTTGACGAAGCCGCAACGCACTGGGCGTACTTACCGTCAATAAAGGTTGACCACATCATCAGGAGCCTTCCGCCCTTTGTTCTGTAAAGGAACGGGCCGTCGGTTATATAATGCTTATCCCTTTCGGGCTTTTTTACCCATTTCGGCGAGGAGCCGCGGAAAATTGTAACAGGCTTGCCTACAGCTTTTTTAAGGTCGTCGCTTAAAGGAAGATATTCAACAGTTCCGTCAAGTATCTGAACATGCTCGTGACAGAAAACAAGATATGGTTTGTTATTCTTATCAACATAAAGCGTGCCGTCAAGGCTGAACCAGTTTTCAGGCGTTAAAGCGCCGTCGGAGTGAGGCGTGAACTCGCCGAGAGGACTGTCGCTTTTTAAAACATAGGTTCCCCTGTTGTCATTCGGCTGAGTAAAGGTTATGAACATATAATACTTTCCGCCGTATTTATGAACCTCGGGCGCCCAGTTGACTTCCCTGTTCAGGTTATGCTTAACCGAATCGAAGCAACAAACCGGCTCCGACCAGTTTTCAAGGTCATCGGACACATATACGTCAACGCCGCCGACCTTACAGCCGAAGTTTTTTGCCCTTGTTCCGTACATATAGAATTTTCCGTTTTCATTTAAAATAAACGGGTCTCTTATATTAATATCGGTAAGTTTCATTTAATCACCCCGATTAATTATAATATAAAAACAACTCCCCTGACAAGAGAGTTGTTTTTTTCTTTTATATTGCGTTGACCTCTTCCTGAGAAAGAATTTTAATTCCCTTTTCGTTAAGAACGTCTATAGCCGCCTGGGAATTCTTTTCCTTAACTCTGAAAATCATACAGGCCGTTTCAGCCTTTTTAGCGATAACCGCATAGATATATTCAACGCCGATTTCCTTTTCGGTCAAAGCGTCAAGCACATCAGCCATACCGCCCGGAACGTCGGGAATAACAACCGCAATAACAGGTGTTTTCTGGAAAATCCAACCGTCAGCCGAAAGAACCTCAGCCGCTTTCTCGGGATTGTCGGCGATAATTCTGACTATGCCGAATTCCTTTGTGTCTGCTATTGAAATTGTTCTCATATCAATTCCGTTATCAGCGAGAAGCCTTGTCAGCTCGGCAATTCTTCCGAAACGGTTTTCAATAAAAATTGATAACTGCGTTACAAACATTTTTATCCCTCCGTTAAATCTTACGCTTGTCGATAATTCTTACAGCCTTGCCCTCGCTTCTTGCGATTGATTTCGGCTCGACAATATGTACAGCCGCCTTAATACCGAGCATAGCCTTAAGGTCGTTTACAAGCTGTTTTTCTCTTTCGGAAATACCCATTGTGGTATCCGTCAGCATTTCGGGTGTAATTTCAACGTTTACGTCAAGGGTATCGGAATTATTAACCCTGTCAACGATTATCTGGTAGTTAGCCTGATAGCCGTCCTTAATAAGAACGGTTTCAATCTGTGACGGGAATACGTTTACGCCGCGGATAATAAGCATATCGTCGGTTCTTCCCATAAGTCTTGACATTTTGACGTGAGTTCTTCCGCACGAGCACTGTTTTCTTGAAAGAACGCATAAATCTCTTGTGCGGTAACGAAGAAGCGGGAAAGCCTCTTTATCAATACAGGTGAAAACAAGCTCGCCTACGCTTCCCTCGGGAAGCACCTCGCCTGTTTCGGGGTCTATAATTTCGGCTATGAAATGGTCTTCGTTAATATGCATTCCGTTTTGCTCTTCACATTCAAACGAAACGCCGGGGCCTGAAATTTCGGTAAGTCCGTAAATATCGTAAGCCTTGATGCCGAGACCCTTTTCAATGCTCTTTCTCATCTCTTCGCTCCACGCCTCAGCGCCGAAGATTCCTGCTTTAAGCTTTATTTGGTCTCTTACGCCTCTTTCGTTTATCGACTCTGAAAGATAAGCCGCATAAGAAGGAGTACAGCAAATAATTGTTGAACCGAGGTCGGTCATAAACTGAATCTGTCTTTCGGTGTTACCCGAGGACATAGGAAGCGTAAGGCATCCTACCTTATGAGAACCGCCGTTCAGACCCGGTCCGCCTGTGAAAAGGCCGTAGCCATAAGAAACATGGCAAACGTCATCCTTTGTTCCGCCCGCCGCAACAATTGCTCTCGCGCAGCACTCCTCCCAGATATCAATATCATGCTGAGTATAAAAGGCAACAACACGTCTGCCCGTTGTTCCGCTGGTTGACTGTATTCTGACACATTCGCTCAGGGGCTTGCCCATAAGTCCGTAAGGATAAGCGTCCCTGAGGTCGCTCTTCATTAAAAACGGAAGCTTGTGAAGGTCGTCTATGGATTTAATATCCTCGGGTTTTACGCCCTTTTCGTCCATTTTCTTCCTGTAATACTCGACGTTTTCATAGACACGTTTAACTTGTTTAACAAGCTTTTCATTCTGAATGGCTATAATTTTATCTCTTGAAGCGCATTCAATTTCTTTCTGGTAATAATTGCCCATTGGTAGTCACGTCCCTTCTCTTTTTTATTATTTTGCTTTTTTGCTTTAATCTGCTAAAATTTATTAGTAAAGATTATAATACAATTATTCTTTTTTTACAAGAGAAAAAAGTCATTTTTTTATGAACAGTCGGTAAATCTTTTTACTATTGAAAAACATCTTTTATTGGTTTATAATGGAAGAGCGAATATCCGTTTAAAAAAGGTGATTTTAATATGAACAGAAACTGGATTAACGACAAAACGGTTGTCATTACCGGCGCTTCGGGCGGTATGGGTAAAGGTATAGCAATAAAACTCATAAACGAGCATAACTGTACCGTTATCGGCATAGCCAGAAGCGAAGAAAAAATGAAAAAGGTTGTTGAAGAGCTCGGTGAAAACGCCTCGAGATTTTCGTATAAGCTCTTTGACGTTTCGAGCGAACAGAACTGGCTCGATTTTGCTGAAGAATTAAAACAGAACGGAACTAAAATCGACGTTCTTATAAACAACGCGGGAATTCTTCCGAAATTTGACCGTTTCCAGAATTATGAGGTCAGCGAAATTGAAAAAGCGATGAACATCAATTTCTATTCGGCTGTTTATTCAATGCACGCTCTTTTACCTATGCTTTTGGAATCGGACTCCCCCGCCATAATCAACGTCGATTCCTCCGCGGCTCTTATGTCGCTTGCAGGCACGTCGGTTTATTCGGCAAGCAAATCCGCCCTCAAGGCTCTTACCGAGTCAATCCGTGAGGAATTAAGGGGCAAATGCTACGTCGGAATTATCTGTCCCGGCTTTACAAAGACCGATATTTTCCGAAACCAGAGCGAATCCGACGACAAGGCTCAGAAAGCGCTTAATATGGTCAGCACCTCTTGCGAGAGAATGGTAAAAATGATTATGAGCGATATTAAGTCCAAGCGTCCGCTCGGCGTTCACGGCTTTGACGCGGCGTTTATGAACTATTTCGGAAGAATCACACCCGTTCAGGGCGGCAGACTTTTCAGCGCGGTAATGAAGGCGTCGAAGCTTCCGCTTTTCGACCCTGTATTCAAGGATAAAAAATAATCACTTATAAAAAGGAGAAAGCATTATGAAGGTATTTATGATCGGCGGCACAGGTCTTCTCGGCTGTGAAGCAGCCACAACCCTTATCAAAAGAGGTCACAGCGTAACAAGCGTTGCTCTTCCTCCCCTTCCCGAAGGCGCGCCTATCCCCGAGGAAATGGAAATCGTTTTCGGCGACATCAACAAGAAAACCGACGAGGAAATCGAAGAGATGCTCAAGGGCAGCGATTGCTTCATTTTTGCGGCAGGCGTTGACGAAAGAGTTGAATTCCCCCATCCCGTAATGGACTACTATTACAAGTATAACATTGCTCCTCTTGAGAGAATTTTCCCGCTTTGTAAAAAAGCCGGCGTCAAGAGAGCAGTTGTTCTCGGCTCGTATTTCGCTTATCTCGCGAAGCTTCGCCCCGATATGAATCTGGTTGAAAACAACCCGTATTTCAAATCGCGTCTTATTCAGGAAGATGTTTGTAAGAACGCCTGCGACGAGAATTTCAGCGTTGCGGTTCTTGAACTCCCCTACATTTTCGGAACTCAGCCCGGAAGAAAGCCCGTATGGACTGTTCTTATTGAGCAGATTGCGGGTATGGACAAGCTTCCCTTCACCCTTTATCCAAAAGGCGGTACGGCTATGCTTACCTGCCGTCAGGTCGGCCAGGCAATTGCAGGCGCCGCTGAAAATAAAGCGGGCAAGCGTTTCTTTGAAGCAATCCCTATCGGTATGTATAATATGAAATGGAATGAATTCCTCGGCTATGTTTACGAAGCGCGCGGAATGCATAACAGAAAGATAGTCGGTATTCCTCCGTGGATGATGAAAATGGGCATGGGCAGTATCGTCAAGGATTATAAGGAAAGAGGTATTGAAAGCGGTATGGACCCGCTTCAGCTTCCCTATATTATGGATATTGACCTGTTCATCGACAACAAATACTGTCTTGACCTCGGCGTTGAGGAGGACGATATTGCAGAAGCTATTACCGATTCAATCAAGGTTTCCGTCGCTTCCTATGAGGGCACGGTTAAGCTTCTTGAAATGAAAGGCGAATAATTTAATCTTTTCAACAAAAAAGCCCTCTCAATGAGAGGGCTTCTTCTTTTGGTTTTTATTTATCAGTCAGCGTTTTCAACTGCTTCCTCAAGCCACGAGGTGTCCTCATCCTTTGAAGACTCGCCGTGTTTAACCTGAGTGATAACGATAAGTCCCAGTGCAAACATAATAGCGCAGAACAGGAACATAAAGTTATAATCCTCTCCGAAGAGACCGATAAGTCCGCCGCAGAGAATCGGGCCTGTGATAGCCGCCGAGAAGGTTGCTGTATAATAGTAACCTGTAAATGTTCCGACATAGTCGCGTCCGCCGATAGCAAGAACAAGCGGAAGTGTATTGATATTAATACAACCGACTGCCGCGCCGCCGACAACAAGAGCAATCCAGAGAACAACCCAGGTGAACATCCTGTTATTAACAAACTGCGAAACCGCAAGATAAATAACGAACATTACAACGATTACCAGAAGACCGGCAATAATCGTTTTCTTTCTGCCGAGCTTTCTGCCCATTGCGCCTGCGGGAATACCGAAAGCAGCAAGAGAAACGGCAAACACAGCCATCATAAGGGTTGAATAAATCGGCTTGACATTAAGCGTGTCAAGAGCAAAGTTTGTAAAGTTCGGTACGATAGCCTCCGTAGCGTTATTAATAAGGAACAGCGCCGCAAGCATTACAAGAAGACTTCTTCTTTCCTCCTTTGAAATGGGGAGGTCTTTAATCTTGATTTTCTTTGCCTTTTCGCCTTCCGCCTTTTCAATGACAATATCCTTTGAAAGGTCGTACTGCTTATTTCTCTTATAGAAAATTACAAGAACAACAAGGCAGAGAATTGAAACAACAGCCGCAACAAGGAAAATAGGCGTATAATTAACATACATAGGGTTTCCGTCGGCACCGATTGCGGCAACCTTCTGAGCGACAAGGTTCTTTTCCTCACCCGTACCCGAAAGGGTTGTACCGTTGAGATAAAGCTTATCTCTGCCCGAAGCTATAAAGTTTTCAACGTGCTCTTTATATTCGGCAAGTGTGGGGTCAAAGTTGTTGAAATATTTAACAACAGGGTTACCCGAAGCGTCAACCTGAAGAATCTGTCCGAGCGAATTGGTCTTCGCCTTGAGAGCCTCCTGCATTGACGTGAAGCCGAGAAGTCCGACAAGAGCCGTTGCGATTGTGCCGATTACAAAGCCTATCATCTGACCTACGCCGCCCATAATGTTGATTACGGCGTTAGCGTCCGACTGAAGATGCGAAGGCGTAAAGTCGGGCATAAGCGATACAACGGGTGAACGCCATACTGACATAGTGAAGTTGAAGAAAATGATTACAGCCATCATAAGCGCGATTGAAAGGATACCCGCCTTAAGAGTCGCCGCAACGGGAATAAGGCTGAAGAACAGCGCGCAAATCGGCAGACAGATGATTATGTAAGGCATTCTCTTACCCCATTTTGTATGGGTGCTGTCGCTTCGTTTGCCGAAATACGGCTGGAAGATAACGCCGAAGATGTTATCAATCGTCATAATCGCGTTAACAAGAAGCGCAACGGAAAGAATACCGGGAAGCGCTTCGCCGCCGTTTGTTATTTCGGTGAGCTTTGCTCTGAATATTACGGGGACGTATGAATTGTAAACTGACCACATAAGCATACAGCCCATAAATCCGAAGCCGATAAGGAACGTTCTTTTATAATTAAGACCGTTTCCCTTTTTCTTGGTTTTAGGCATTTTCAAAACTCCTTTTGGGGATTAAAAAATCCCGTTTATTAATACTTCTATATTCTACCAAATATATGTATTTTTTTCAAGTCATAACAATAAAAAGAGCAGTTATTAAAACTGCCCTTTTTATCAGTCTGTAGTCAATTCCGTTGTTGTGTCTGCTTTTTTCTCGTCCTTCTTGCTTTCCTTTTCGCTTTCTTTTTCGCTCTTTTCCTCGCTCAGTTCGCTTTCGTTGTCAATAATATCGGTTGACATATCGCTCACTGCTGAGGAGAGGTCGCTGGAAACGTCGCTCACAACAGAGCCTGCAACTCCGTTTTTATTGGAAGCCGTTGTTCCGTTTTCGGTTTTATTTCCGCAAGCGGCAAGCGAAAGAGCAATAAACGCCGCAAGACAGACAGCTAATATTTTTTTCATATAAAAACACTCCTTTTGTTTGTACGTTTTAAGTATCTGCAAAAAGGAGTGTTTAATTACTGTCAAAAAATGGAAATTATTTTTTAAAGGGGAAAACGTACATATAAATCGAAAGGAAATGAAGCACGCTCGCCGCCACTATAAAAATATGGAAAACGAAATGGAAATACTTTTTCTTTTTGCCTATTCCGTAAAGGATTGCGCCGAGAGTATAAACAACGCCACCCGCAATAAGAAGAATAAGTCCCGTTCTCGGGAAGAATTCATAAAGATACTTCATTGTAAGAAGCGTTGACCAGCCGACCGCAAGATAAAGCACCATCTGAAGCCATTTCGTCTTTTCAAAAAGGGTCATTGTCAGTGAAATACCGAGAGCCACCGCGCCCCACGCTACGCCGAGCATTGTCCAACCGACCCACGCTTTAATGGGTAAAAGAACAAAAACCGCATAAGGAGTCATAGTTCCCGCTATGGCAAGGAAAATCATTGAATGGTCAACCATACGCATTACCTTTTTGCCCTTGTTCGGACGAAGCCCGTGATAGACCGCCGAGCAGGAGAACATAAACAGCATACATACGCAGTATATAAAGCCGACTAAAGCAACCTTTAAACTATGAAGCGTTATCGCCCTGTAAATAGTAAACGCAAGGAAAACAAAGCAGGCCGCGCCGCCCGCCATATGAGAAATGGAGTTCATCCAATCCTCTTTTCTTGAATAATTAACAAGATGAACCTTATCAAGATATCCCACTGTCTTAAATCTCCTTTCCGAAATCAATAATTTTTCTCATACCGAAGAAAATCTTTTAAAAAGTATAACACTTTGAAAAAATGATTTCAAGATTTTTACAGTTCAAAAATCTTACAGTTTATTTTTTCGGCGTGATTTTTTTCGTGAAGAACGGCTATTACGGTCTTTCCCTCGGTAGCTTTGTTTATTGTTTCGCTTGCTTTTTCTATATTTTTTCCGTCAAGACCCGTAAACGGCTCGTCAAAAATATAAATTTCGCTCTTTTTACATAAGGCTCGGGCGATAGCGGCTCTTCTCGCCATTCCGCCGCTGAGAGCCGAGGGATATTCGCCCTTTTCGTTTATCAGATTAAGCGACGAAAGTATTTCTTCGGGCTTTTCACAACCTGTCATTTCCCTTATGTTTTCTTCAACCGTGAGAAACGGCAAAAGCCTGTCCTCCTGAAAGACAGCCGAAATATCGCCCGTAACGGTTATCTCGCCGCTGTCGGGCTTTTCAAGCCCCATAATAAGCCGAAGAACGGTTGTTTTTCCCTTTCCCGACTCGCCGTAAAGACAAAGCCTTTCGCCGTCCTCAACCTTAAGATTAAAGTCCTTGAGAACCTGCTTTTCACCGTAGGAGAAGCAGACATTTTTAAATTCAATCATCTTTTCTGCTCCTTCCAGAGTAATTTCAGTATTTTTTCAAACGCGACGCTCAGAAGAACCACCGTCAGCGTCACAGCAAAAACCCGGGTGTAGTTTATGCTTGTTTTTGCGCCGTTGAGAAGGGCGCCGAGCGAGCCTGTCGGCGAGGAAATAACCTCAGCTGCCACGCCCGATTTCCAGGCTATTGACAAAGCCGTTGTACAGCCTGCACGCAAAAACGGACTGACAAGAGGTAACTTGACCTTGAAAAAAATATCTCTTTTACTAAGCGAATAAACCCTTGCCATTTCAACCAGCTTTCCGTCAATCGCCTTAACACCCGAGGCCGTATGACTCCAGACAATCGGAAGCACCATAAGGAACGAAATGAACGACGGCAAAACCGACGACGGAATCCACAGCCACGCAAGAATTATAAGCGCCGCAACGGGAACGGTTTTTACAAGATGGTTAACGGGAGAAGTAAAAGCTCTGAAAACAAGGTATTTTTCACTTAAAAGCCCGAAAACAACGCCCAAAACAGCGCCCAGAACAAAACCGAGCAATATGTGAAGCACCGATACCGAAACCGTCTGCCAAAAGCTTTTTTCTCCGCAGAGCGAAATAAACTCCTTAAAGGTTTCAAACGGAAGCGGAATTTTAAGTATTAACTTTTTATTGATTGCCAGAGCGCCGAAATGCCAGACGGCAATCCAGAAAATAACAGAGCCTGCCGCAAGGGCAGGCTTTTGTTTTTTAACCGACATACCAGAAACCGTCATCGGGGAGTTCGCCGCCGATTGAAGTCGGGTCTGCTTCGAACAATACCTTCAAATAGCCTGTAAGATTTGTTTTCATTTCTTCACCGGAAATAAAGCAGAGGTTACAGTTAGGAATAGCCGCCTTAGCAAGAGGAGCCTTCGGAACGATTCCGTTTTCCTCACAAAGAGTAGCCGTCTTTTCAACGTCTGTATTCGCCGCCTCAACAGAGCGCTTGTAATCCTCAAGGAAATTAGCTACTGCGCCGGGGTTTTCCTTTAAGAAGGCGTCACGGACTACAACGCAGCCCATCATAAGCTTTGAATCGGAAGAAACCTTTTCCCACTCGTCGCTAAGGTCAATCGCAATAACAGCGCCTTCGTAATTAAGCTTGATTGAGGTTGCAACGGGCTGAGGAGCGATAATAACCGCCGTGTCGTCAGTGTTCCATACGGGAACAAGCTCGCTGCCCTCTTCCTTATATTCAATCTTAACGTCCTTCTCAGGGTCAATGTCATTAGCCTTAAGAAGATAGTTTATAATATATTCGGGGTTTGAGCCCTTACCTGTTGTGTAAATTGTTCTGCCCTTAAGGTCGGCAAGAGTTTTTATCTCGTCACCCTTGAAATTGAGAACGTTGAGAACACCGAGAGTATTAACCGCGAGAATTTTAATACCCTTTTCGGTCTTTTTGTAAAGGGTTGAGGCAAGGTTTGTCGGAACAGCCGCTATATCAGCCTCGCCTGTTGAAATCTTCGCAACAACCTCCTGAGGTGTTGCGGCAACAGTGAAATGATACTTTTCAAGAGCGGTTGCTTCGTCAAGAGCCATCATATTAACCATACCGATACCTGTGGGTCCGCTGATGGTGTAGATATTCATATCTACCTTTGCCGCAGGCGCGGTTGTCGGAGCCTCCGTGCTCGCAGGCTCGTTTGTCTTTGCCGCGCAGGCCGCAAACGAAAGAAGCATAGCAACTACAAGTAAAATACTTAATGTTTTTTTCATTTTTTTCTTCTCCTTTATGAAAAAATTATTTTATTTTAATTGTTGAACCGTTTCTCTCTATTACTCCGCTTTCGGTCAGTTCTTCCATAGCCCTGTAAAGACTTGTTCTGCCGATTGAGGTAAGGCGGGCAAGAGAGGTCATATTCACAATTTTTACCGTGTTGTTTTCGTCCGTATTGTCAGTCAGGTACTTATAAAGCTTCATTGTAGCGCCCTTGCAGGTGAAAAGCGAGATTTTCCGGTTAAGAAGCCTTACACGCTCTGAGAGGAACGAAATATAGTTTATTGACGCTTCGGGATGCTGCTCAAAAAGGAAGCGAAGCTCTTTTTCGTCGACAAAAAGGATTTCACAATCGGTTTTTGCGGTAATTCGGCTGATATACGGACTTTCGTTGCCGAAAAGCGCCGCCGCGCCGAAGGTGTCGCCCTCGTAAAAATTCTTTTTGAGAACGTTTTCGCCGTGAGCCGCCGCCGAGCCGTTAAGCACGACCCCGATTGCCTTTGAAAACGCTTTGTCGGAATAAATTGTTTCGCCTTTTTTATAATGTTTTGGCTGACTGAAAGAATTGATAATTTCAGTTTTGGCTTCTTTTGAAAGGTTATTCAGCAAAAACCAGTTTTCAATTGCAAACATCTTATCCCTTCTTTTAAAAAGTGTTCCATTTGGAACAGATATATAATATAACATTGACAATTTTTTGTCAAGGGTTTTATTGTATTAATAAAAAACGGACGAGTAACACTCGTCCCTACGGATTGTACTATATTAAAAATCTTGTTGTAGGGGACGGCGTCTCGACGTCCCGCAGAATCAATGTGTTTTTTCGGGCGGGCGTGGAAACGAAGCCCCTACATAATTTGACAATCATTTTCACATATTTTGTAGGGGCGAGTTTTGATATTATTTCTTGGAGCGTCGGGGTCGCCGCTCCCTACAGATGTCCTTTGATAATTTTTCCGTAGGGGCGAATATTATTCACCCGCAAAATTAGATGTATTTTGTTTTGGGCAAGGAAAACCTGCCCCTACGGATATTTTTTTAAATCAAAATAAAAAGGCGGTTCTTACGAACCGCCTTAAACACTGTTCAATTATTTCCTGAACTTTTCCCTTGCAACATAAGAAGTATGCAAATCGTGGTGCGCTCTGTGACCGCCGAAGCCGTCTGTATACCACTCTTCGTAAATCTTCTTGATGAGCGGACTCTCGTGGCTCATTCTCAGGGGCATTTCCTTATCCTGGTCATAGAGAGCCTTTGCTCTTACAGCCTTGATATCAACTGTATCACGGATATACTGAGGCTGGATGGGCTGACCGCCGCCGTTTACACAGCCGCCGGGGCATCCCATAATCTCAATAAAGCCCCAACCCTCGGGATTGCCTGCCGCAAGCTTGTCCATAACCTCTTTGGCAGCCGCTGCGCCTGACGCTACGGCAATCTTGAGGTCTGTTCCTGCGAGGTTAACGGTTGCTTCCTTAATGGAATCCGTACCTCTTACGGCTTCAAGCTCAATAGCCTCTGTTGCGCCGTTAAGCCAAGCGTTTGCAGTTCTTACTGCCGCTTCCATAACACCGCCCGTTGCGCCGAAGATAACGGCTGCGCCTGTATCGTCGCCGAGAGGACTGTCAAATTCTTCATCGGGAAGCGAATCGAACTTAACGCCGAGTCTCTGAAGCATTCTTGCCGCTTCTCTTGTCGTAAGAGCAACGTCAACATCGGGAACACCTGCCGCCGACTGGTCGTCCCTGCCGATTTCAAATTTCTTTGCAGTACAGGGCATAATTGAAACAACAACGATATCCTTCGGGTCAATGCCCATCTTCTCGGCATAATAGGTCTTGATAACAGCGCCTGTCATCTGCTGGGGAGATTTGCAGGAAGAAAGGTGAGCGAGAAGGTCGGGATAGTAAAACTCGCAGAACTTAACCCAACCGGGCGAACAGGAGGTAATCATCGGAAGAGTGCCGCCGTTCTTAATTCTTTCAACAAGCTCGTTAGCCTCTTCAACTATAGTAAGGTCAGCGCCGAAGTCGGTGTCAAATACCTTATCAAAGCCGAGTCTGCGAAGACCTGCAACCATTTTACCCTCAACGTTGGTGCCTATCGGCATGCCGAAGCATTCGCCTATCTGAGCGCGGACTGACGGAGCAGTCTGAACTACAACATGCTTTGTCGGGTCAGCAAGAGCCGCCCAGACCTTATCTGTGTCGTCTCTCTCGGTAAGAGCGCCTGTCGGACAAACAACAGTACACTGACCGCAGGAAATACACGGAGTATCGTTAAGCGAAAGACCGAAAGCCTGTCCGATTGAGGTATCGAAGCCACGGTCGTTAGCGCCGATAACGCTTACAAACTGCTCTTTACAAGCGGCTACGCAACGGCGGCAAAGGATACACTTATTGTTATCTCTTACAAGATGGGGAGTGCTGTAATCCTTTTCGTAATGGGGCTTTGCGCCTTCAAACGAAGTCTGGTCAACGCCGTATTCGTTACAAAGCTTCTGTAATTCGCAGTTTGTTGAACGAACGCAGGAAAGACAGCTCTTGTCGTGAGTGGAAAGGATGAGTTCGAGTGTAGTCTTTCTTGCCTTCTGAATTTTTTCACTGTTAGTGAGAACCTCCATACCCTCGCTTACGGGGTATACGCAGGAGGTGACGAGTCTGAAACCTCTGCCTTCATTTGCTTCAACGATGCAAATACGGCAAGCGCCGATTTCATTCTTTTTCTTCATATAGCACAGCGTGGGGATTTCAATCCCTGTCTGACGGGCAGCATCAAGAATAGTTGAGCCCTTGGGAACGCTTACGGCCATGCCATTGATTTTTAAATTAACCATATCCATTTTTTAGGCTCCTTTCTTATTTCTTGCTGATAGCGTTTGCCTTTTTGCAGTTAGACATACATACGCCGCACTTGATACATTTTGCCGCGTCGATTTCATACGACGGAAGCTTGTGGCCCTCGGCAATATATTCGGTCTTGCTTATAGCGTTTACGGGACAGTTACGCGCGCAAAGTCCGCAACCGATACACCTATCCTTGTCGATAGTGTATGTAAGAAGCTCCTTACATACGCCTGCGGGACATTTCTTATCCTGAACGTGAGCGATATACTCGTCCTTAAAGAACTTGAGAGTAGCAAGAACGGGGTTCGGAGCAGTCTGGCCGAGACCGCAGGCTGAGTTAGCCTTGATGTAATAGCAAAGCTCTTCAAGCTTGTCAAGGTCTTCCATTGTGCCCTTGCCCGAAGTAATCTTCTCAAGCATTTCGTAAAGTCTCTTCGTACCTACACGGCAGGGAGTACATTTACCGCAGCTCTCGTCAACCGTAAACTCAAGGAAGAACTTTGCGATATCAACCATACAGGTATCCTCGTCCATTACGATAAGTCCGCCTGAACCCATCATACAGCCGATTGCCGTAAGGTTATCGTAGTCAATTTTGGTATCGATAAGGGAAGCAGGGATACATCCGCCCGAAGGACCGCCTGTCTGGGCAGCCTTGAACTTTTTGCCGTTCGGGATACCGCCGCCGATATCGTAAATGATTTCGCGAAGCGTTGTGCCCATAGGAACTTCAACAAGGCCTGTGTGCTTAATCTTACCGCCGAGAGCGAATACCTTAGTACCCTTGCTCTTCTCGGTACCCATTGAAGCGAACCAGTCAGCGCCGTGAAGAATAATCTGAGCAACATTTGCGAAGGTTTCAACGTTATTTTCAACTGTGGGCTTGCCGAAAAGTCCCTTAACAGCCGGGAACGGAGGACGGGGCTTAGGCTCGCCGCGGTTACCCTCGATTGAGGTCATAAGAGCGGTTTCCTCACCGCAGACGAAAGCGCCTGCGCCGAGTCTGATTTCAAGGTCGAAATCAAAGCCTGAGTCGAAAATATTTTTACCTAAAAGGCCGTATTCTCTTGCCTGGTCAATAGCAATCTGAAGACGTGCAACAGCGATAGGATACTCAGCACGGACATATACGAAGCCCTTTGTTGCGCCGATAGCGTAACCGCAGATAGCCATAGCTTCGATAATACAGTGCGGGTCGCCCTCAAGAACGGAACGGTCCATGAATGCGCCGGGATCGCCCTCGTCGGCGTTACATACAACGTATTTCTGGTCAGCCTTATTAGGTGCGCAAAGAGACCATTTTACACCCGTGGGGAATCCGCCGCCGCCGCGTCCGCGAAGACCTGAATCCTTTATGCACTGAATAACTTCCTCGGGAGTCATTTCAGTAAGAGCCTTACCGAGAGCCTCATAACCGTCCATAGCGATATACTCGTCAATGTTTTCGGGGTCGATAACGCCGCAGTTACGAAGCGCTACACGGTGCTGAGCCTTATAGAAGTCAGTATCGTTAAGCGAAACGTTTCCGCTCATAATCTCGTGAGTGGGGTTGGTTGTCTCGTCATAAACAAGACGCTCGACAATACGTCCTTTGAGAAGGTGCTCATTAACTATTTCCTTAACGTCGTCGGGAGTAACCTGGCTGTAGAATGTTCCGTCGGGATGAACAATGACAACCGGTCCCAATGCGCAAAGGCCGAAGCAACCTGTCTGTACAAGCTTGATTTCGTCGGTAAGTCCGGTTGCGGCAAGCTCGTCAACGAAAGCCTGCTGAATCGCCTTACTGCCTGACGAAGTACAACCTGTACCGCCGCAGATAAGTACATGTGAACGAATCATAGTTTTTAACCTCCGATTAACCTATCGTTTGTTATTGTATACTCGGCAATAACCTTGCCGCTTTTAAGATGCTTTTCAACAACTTCCTTCGCCTTTTCGGGAGTCATTCTTACATAGGTAACCTTTTCCTTGCCTGCCTCGTAGATTTCAACAACGGGCTCAAACTGACAGATACCTATACAGCCTGTCTGGGAAACAGTGACCTTGTTTGCAAGGCCGTGGCTGTTGACTTCCTCAACGAAAGTGTTAAGCACGGGGCGAGCGCCTGCCGCTATACCGCAGGTTGCCATACCGACAACAACGCGGATATCGCCCGAGTCCTCACGAAGAACAACCTTGTCCTTCATTTTTTCTCTGATTGCCTGAAGTTCGGCCAAAGATTTCATATATTTCATCCTTTCCAATGATATACATATTTTATCCGATTAACGAATACTGTTCTTTTAAGTATTCCTCAATCCATTTGATAACCTCGTAACTGTTGAGGGGCACGCCCTCAAGAACCTCTCTTAATTCACGGGTGTCGAGCGTTACCTCGCCCCCGCCTTTTTTATGGGAGAAATAAAAATCAGTGTCGGGGTGACCCTGAATAAGAGTTGTAAGCGTTGAAACAATATCGCCCAGCGGAGTAAAATCAAGATGGTGCTTATAAAACAGAGCCGTGACAACCGTACCGTGATTTTCTTCCTTTACGCTTGACTCGACGTTAAAGCTTCCGTCCGTCTGTTCCGCCGCCATTTTAAGAAGCGGAACGCCGAGACCGACCTTTCTTGTTGTCCTTGTCGTATAAAACGGGTCGATAACGCTTTTGACGGTTTCCTCGTCCATCCCGCAACCGTTGTCACGGATTGTTATAGTAAGCGTTTCTTCGGTTTCTTCAAGAAGAATTTCGGTAAGCGAAGCGCCCGCTTTAACCGAGTTTTCGGTTACGTCAAGAATGTTAAGCGATAATTCTTTCATTTTTTTCTTAATAACTCAAACAGCTTATGCCGTACTGACGCTAACGAGTACGGCTCGTCGTCAATTTCAAAATAGTTTTCATGCTCGCGCATATCCGTTAAGATATGGGCGTCCGAGCTTACTATTACCCTTTTATCCTCAAGCGAATACTTTTTTACATATTCGTCGATTTTTTCTTTTCTGTTTATTTCAACAATATCGAAATGCGGAGTTTCGGGAAAGGTTCCGAGTACCGCTATAACGCCGTTCGACTGTCTGTCAATATGGGCGGGATAGCAAATTCCGTTATACTTTCCGACAACCGAGGGCGCTTCGTCAAGCGAAACAGTTGTTGCGTTCGACAAAAGGAACCCGTCCTCGCCGATAATGTTGTCCTCGCCGTCAAGGATGAACTGATTTCCGAAAATATCAACCCTGTTTTTGATTTTGACCCGTCTTGAGTCAATTTCTTCGTCAAACGCCATAGCGTCCGAAAGCTCTTCAAAAAGACAGACGACGTGAATATCCTCGCTCGTTGTCAGTTCCATTCCCGCAACGGGAATAAGTCCGTATCTCTTCGCCGCTTCAAAAAACGCAGGACAGTTTTTACAGGTGTTGTGGTCGGTCAGGGCAATCATATTAAGCCCGAGAAGCGTAGCCATACCCGCAATATTGTTCGGCGTATTGTCGTCGTCACCACAGGGCGACAGGCACGAATGAAGGTGAAAATCGTAATAATACCTATTCATCAGACCATACCCGAAATCGCCAGAGCCGTTTCGTAAATCGGCTTTTGTGAACAGAGAACGTTAATCCCCTTCTGCTCGGCTGTATTCTTCACCTCGTCGTCAAGCTTTACGCCCTCGGCGAGTATTACGCAGGCAACGTCCGAAAGCGAGGCGACGGCGGCAACGTTAATGTTCGACATAATCGTAATCCACGCGTTGTCCTCTTCGGCTCTGCCCATAACCCAGCTGAGAAGATCGCCGATATAGCAGCCGCTGACCTCCCGTTCACCGTCGGGCATACAAATTATTTCAAAACCGCAGCTTTCCTTAAGCTCGTTTACTGTCATTGAGTTTCCCCCTTCCGTTTTGAAAGGAGTCTGCATCCGTCAGCTTCCGCCTTGCCTCTTATAACGTCTTCGGCAAAAGCACGGCAGCTCGGAGCGCCGCAGGCGCCGCAGTCAATACCGGGAAGAGTATCCCGAAGCGACTGGATATCAGCCATCATCCTCATTGACTGAACAATGTTGTCCGAAAGCCTTGTAATCGGGTGATACTCGGGCAGCTCGTTAAACAGGTAGCCCTCCGGAATATAGCTTTCGTCCTTATCAATGAAGTTCTGGGAAACCGGAAGATAACGCCTTAACGACTGTAACCTCGCCTTTGCGATAAAGGGATTCTGCATAGCCATTACTCCGCCTACACAGCCGCCGGGGCAGGCGTTAAGCTCAATAAACTCAAGCGACGGAATATTTCCGTTTTCAACCTGGTCAAGAACTCTAATAACGTTTTCAATCCCGTCTGCGGCAAGGTAATTCTCGTTGAAAATCGCCGAGGACTCACCGCCCGAGGAAGCCCAGCCGATACCGATAATTCCCGATTCGGACAGGGATTTTATTTCGTTATCCTGAGACATTTCGTTTATAAGCTTAAAATAAATATCGCTTATCGAAACGACGCAGTCAACAAAGCTTTTATACTCGGCGAAGCCGTTTTTTACATAGCTGACCTTTGCGGGACAGGGAGAAATAAAGCAAACGCCGATTTCTTCCGCTTTTAATTCGGGATGTCTTTCCATAGCCCTCTCTTTAGCGAGGCGGGCGGCGACCTCCATAGGCGGAAGCATATGCATAATATGGTCGTTAAGCGACGGGAAACGAAGCTCAATAAGTCTTACAACAACGGGGCAGGCCGACGAAATAACGGGCTTTGAAATACCGTATGTTTTAAGGTAAAGACGGGTATATGCCGAAACAAGCTCAGCCGCCTTTGAAACCTCGAAAACGTCGTCAAAGCCTATGCGGATAAGACCGTCGAGAACGTAGTCAACGTCCTCAAGATTATCGAACTGGCCATAGAGCGTAGGCGCGGGCAAAGCGATTTTATATTTAAAGCGCTTCATATCCTCAAGCTTGTCGCAGACAGCCTTTTTGGCGTTATGAGGACACACACGGATACACTCGCCGCAGTCGATACATCTTGTGTCATTGATTACAGCGTGACCCTCTTTTATTCTTATTGCTTCTGTCGGGCAGTGCTTCAGACAAGTCGTACAGCCCGTGCATTTTGCTCTGTCAAGCAAAACCGAATGCTCATAAGTATGCATAAAAAATCCTACTGATAATTAACCTTCATTGTTACGGTTGTTCCGACGCCGACTGTTGAGTCAATGTGCATTTCGTCGGTGTACCGTTTCATATTCGGAAGTCCCATTCCTGCGCCGAAGCCTAAGGAACGGACCTCGTCGCTCGCGGTTGAAAAGCCCTCCTGCATAGCCTGTTCGATATTCTTAATACCGGGGCCTTTATCCGCAAGTTTTATTTCAATACAGTCCTCACGCACGATAACGTCCGCCTGGCCGCCGCGGGCATGAACAACCATATTAATCTCGCCCTCATACATCGCTATTGAAACACGGCGGATGATTTCGGCGGGAAGACCTAACTGCCTTAAATTCTTTTTGATTTGTACCGACGCCTGACCGGCTGAGGTAAAGTCCTCACCGTCAATGTCGAAGTGAAAAACTAACTCGTCGCTCAATTAAAGCACCTTTGTAGCAGAGCCGACAAGGCCGTTGGAATAAAGAATTCCGCAGGCTTCATAAAGGCGCTTCTCAGTGCACATCACGACAATGCCGTGCTCCTTTGCCATTTCAATAATCTCAGGCGAGGGCATCTTTGAACGCACAAAGACAATACAAATCATATCCATCATTTCGGCAGTACGGACAACCTGGGGGTTGACAAGACCGGTTAAAAGCACAGCCTGGTCCTTAACATAGGCAAGCACGTCGCTCATAAGGTCGCAACCGCAGGCAGAATAGACCTGACGGTCAAGATTTTCTTCACAGCAAACTACCTTGGCTTCAAGCAGCTCCTGCATTGTTTTTATTTTCATAGCAATTCCTTTTTAAACGCTTATGCGTTGTATTTTGCGATAATGCCGGGAATATCGTCGCTTGTGAGCTTGCCGTAAACCTCGTCGTTAACCGTAAGAACGGGGCCGAGACCGCAAGCGCCTATGCAACGGCACGCCTGAAGTGAAAACTTGCCGTCGGCAGTGCACTCGTCAACATCAATGGCGAGCTTTTCCTTGAGCGAGTCAAGAACCTTCTGAGCGCCCTTAACATAGCAAGCAGTGCCAAGGCATACGGAAACGTTATACTGTCCCTTGGGAGAAAGCGAGAACTGAGCATAGAATGAAGCAACGCCGAAAACCTTTTCAAGCGGAACTTCCATACCGTCAGCTATCATCTGCTGAACCTCCATCGGAAGATAACCGTAAATATCCTGAGCCTTCTGCATAACTGCCATAAGGCGGCTCTTGTCGTGCTTGTTTTCTTCGATAACATCCTTTAACTGTTGGGCCTGTTCAGGTGTTCCCTGAAACGGGAGCTTACTGATTTTCTTTTGCATTAGTACAATCCACCTTATACTTTTTTATTAACACCTAAGGAGCAAAGCGAGCGCCGTAGCGCCGAAAAAGCCACTGCCCCAAAGTCAGTATTAACCAAATAATATAATAACACAAATGTATAGATTTGCAAACATATTTTAATAAATAAAATGTGGAAAAAGGTTGAAATACAGGGAACTTTTTTGTGTAAAATGATATTTTTTTAACAAAGGTAAAAAAGAACAAACGGCTGACAAAAAATACGCCAACCTTACATAAAAACAAAAAGGGTGGATTTTCATCCACCCTTAATGTATAAAATTTTTAATAATTAGCCGTTAAGGTTTGCAGGTGTGTTACCGTCAGAGTCCTTACCAAAGTTCGGGCAACCGTTTTCGTCAGTTGCGGGGCAAGCGATTGTGAACTTTGTAATGTCGTCTGTCTTGAAAGTAACTACGTAGTTTGCCTTAGCATTCGGGCACTGCGGAACAACGTTGTTATCGAACATCTTAGCGAAGTTAGCCTCGTTGTAGATGTTTGAAGGAGCTGTTGTAAGCATAGCGCCGTCTGTGCCGCCTGTCATAATGTAGGAAGCGAGGTTAGAACGGATGATACGGATATCGCCCTGGCAAGCTTTTCTCTTAGCGTTCTTTGTTACTGCCGAATAAATCGGAACTGCGATAGCAACAAGGATACCAAGGATAACAACAACGATCATCAATTCAACGAGTGTAAAACCCTTTTTGTTCATCATTTTTCTCATGATGTACATCTCCTTTTAAATTAAAATTTTAATTATATCGAGGGCCCTATTGCCCTAAATACCTTTTTAAGAAACGGGAATCTTCCGTAACTCTGTACTGAAAATATATCACATAATTTTCCGTTTGTAAAGAGTTTTTTTTACTTTTTACTCTTTAAACAAATTTAATTTTGTCCTTTTGGTTAAATTGCCTAATCAATTTTCGGGATGATAGTCGCCGTGACCGCCGTTGCCTTCACCATTGGCAACACAAGTGATTTTAATCTGCGTGTCTACGCTTCCAAGCTCAATCTTATAAACGCCGCCCGAAGGACATTCGGGAATGCCGACCTGGTCAAATTTATCGGTAAACTCTGAAGGTAAAGTAGCTGAGCCTAAATCAGAAATACCGGAGGCAGGAACAAGACCGTCATAGCTGTCGTGCATCATAAAATACTGAACGCAAGCGCTTGAAATCATTCTCATATTACTGTAGCAGGTTTTCTTTTCGGCATTTTTAGTTATTACCGAATAAATCGGAACTGCAATAGCAACCAAAATACCGAGAATAACGACAACTATCATTAACTCAACGAGCGTAAAACCTTTTTTGTTTTTCATTTTGAACATTCAAGACGCCCCCAAACTTTTTTGTAAAGCTTCCGTGAATAAAACGTACCTTGCAATTACTATTATATGGAATAATTACCGTTTGTCAAGAGTTTTTTTATGTTTTTTATTTTTTACTCTTCAGCTACTATATTTTACACCCGTAAACACCCTTTGTCAAGAAATTAAATTTTGTATATACATACGGGCTGAAACATTATTCATTTCTGAAAAAATCGTCAAAACCCTTGATACAGCGCGTTTTCCTATTTATACAAAATCGCCGATTTGTATAAAGTTTTTTGTATAGATAGGGTTTGCATTTAAAAATTATAAGCAGTTTATTCACAGATTATTGTTACATTTCAGATGTTTACCTTTTTTCAAAGGAGTGGTTCGTGCTATGAAAAAAGAAAAGGAGATAAAGTTCAACCCCAAAAGCGGTATGGCTTTGCCTGCTGTAATCATCATTCTGATGATTGTTTCTTTGTTGGGCACGGCTATGTATGCCTATAGTTATGATAGCATGAGGGCAATAAGATATGCTTCAAACACAAAAAAGGCTCAGTATCTTGCGCGAGCGGGCGTTGAAGCTACTGCTAGCGCTTACCAGCTTGCGGTTTCAAACCCCTACAGCGTTGACGGAGTAAGCGATTTTTTAAGTTTAGGTAACACCACTGAGATTAAATCCAACAAAATTTATCTTGTTTATGATTCGTCGGAAGAAAATGTAAAGGACAGGTATAAATTCGTAACCGAAACAGAAGCGGCGTCTTTTGACAGCAAGCACACTGTTGGATATTATGAAGTAACCATTAAAAACGAGGATAAAAAAGCTCAGGTTGAGGTTCGTAAGCTAATCGACGCTACCGATCCGGACGCAGAACCGGAAACAGAAACAAAAACCATAACTTCTAAAATTAAGGTAATTTCTGCAACGGGATATTCGGGTAACGTTAAGGAAAAAATAGTCGGATATCTTGAAGATGCAAAAATGGCAAAGGGCGCATATTACGGCGCAAACGGAATAATTGACGGCCATTATACTGATGAAAACAATAAGCTGACTCAAACCACCGTCAGCGGTAAGACTTATAAGGCGCAAGCTACAGAACCGTTTTTCCAGTCGGGTTCTTACAGAACGACTGGTACGCTGTATTTCAAATTCAAATGGTTGAGCAGGCTGTTCCCGTCGCTTAATGATAACCCACCGCATATTGATATAGGCTCGCGTGATATTCCGCTTGCAGTAGGATATTCGGCAGGAAATCTTATACTTGATACTCCAAGCTCAAGCAATAAAATCATAACCTTCCTTAAAGGGCAGGACAATATCGTAACATTCACATCCGGCAATAACCTGTTTGTAAGAAGCGACTTGGACGCTACTTCATCCGACGGAAAATTTAATTTTATTACCTTAAAAGGTAAAAAGATAGTAATTGACGGCAATATTGCGCTTTCCGCATACAGTTTTACAAGAAATAACACGACTTCTTTTGGAAAGAATATGGCTACATTAGGCGATTTGCTTAATAAAAAGTACCGTTATGCAACAATAACAGTAGCCGCCAGCGAGGGCTATACAGATCCCGATTACGATTTAATATATAAAAAGTATAAAGACGAAGCCAATATGCCGTACGATTTTGAAACGGCAGGAAAGCTTTTCTTCGGCGGAGATGTTTATGTAAGTATTGAAATGCCGAATGTCGGCACCCATAACTACAGAGCATTTTCGTCAGGCGACGTATATTACTTTGACGCTAACCCGAAAAAGACCCGATATACGCTTCTCGGAAAGGGCAGCGATTACAGTGAAGATAATACTACCGGTTCTGCGGGAATTGACCTTTTCAGGTATTTTCTTGAAAAATCAATTGCCGAAAAGAAATATTCTTCAAACGTATTAAAGCGTTTCGCCGATCTTATTAATTTTTATTACGGCGGAAGCACGGACAGCACATCAGATTCAGGGGATCCTGAAGATGATCAGACGATAATCACAATGAACAGCGGCGGAAAAAAGATCGCTATTGGCTTATATGTAGAGTGGGAAATCAGTGATCTGGATGACCCCGCTACAAGCACCGGTACGGTTATTTTTGATGCAATGCGTAAAATCCAACCGGGTGTTTCAAGCCCTGAATGTTATAAGTACGACAAAATCACTCATATAAAACCGCCTAATCCCGCTGATGCTTCGGGTGTTAAATGGGGCGAGCCGAATGATTAAAGGAGGCGATAGAATGAAAACGAACAGCATTAAGAAAAATCTTAATTCCAAACGCGGTATGACCCTCGTTGAGGTTTTGGTTGCCTTAGCTATTTTGATGCTCATAATTTTCACATTCACTCCTCTTTTTGCAACGTATCTGAAAAATATACGTAACTCCGGAGACTATACGAGAAAAAATTATGAGAAGGCAAGCCTTATGGAGCGCTTGCTTGCAAATAACGGTCAGAATCCCAGCACCTATGAAACAAAAGTTAATTCTGTTCCGCTTAAACTCAGTATAGGCGACAATTCTCTTATATTTTATGAAAGCAGCACCGATAGCGGAACCTATTTGAAAAAACAGCTCGGCGGTAAGATTCTTACAACCGACTCCGGTTTTGCAGGCGGAGACAACGAATATGTTTCATATTATGTAGGGTCAATTTCTAACCAGATGATTTGTTTTCCGAAATCTCTTACAGACGACTTTTTGGAAACAGAAATTAAAGTTTTACCTATGGGCTTTGATTTTGCTCTGAACGGCGGTAACGTTGATTATACAAAGTTCAAAGTCTATTATACCGATTCAAGTCGGGAAGATGCCCACGGAAACTTTGTGACTATTCCGTTAGGAAACACCGGCGCTGACGGAAAGGGCAGCTATTACAGCATAAGCACCTTGAAGGAGGACGGAGAAGTAGTTGGAGTTACTTTTACCTTTTATGGCGGTAACGATACTATTTGTTTCCAGAATTCACCGATAGTAATTGAATATGATAATATTTATACTGTCAACGTTGAAATAGGCGCTCCGAAAATCATAATGGTAGGCGAAGCAGCAAAACAGTCTCTTTCAAGCACGACTGAGGATTACTATTATTATGTAACCCACGGTGTTGATACCGCAACAGGTCAGATGGATATAATTGCCAAAAAAATGAAGTCCAAAACTGACTCTGCTGTAGATTTGTCATCTGCGATGAACTGTGTTGAATGGGTTGAGCCCGGTTTCGGCACAGATGAAAGCGGCAACACAAACGATTACGGCTACTATGTAATGGGTGGAGACAACGGTCAGATAAGGCGTTTCTGGCGTCACGGTTCGGTTTCCAAGCCCGGTAACTATTATTGGGGCGGAGACAGCGTTGTAAATATGACTGCATACAGTACGGGTACAACGAGCATGACAACCGTTCCGAATGCAACGGAAGTAAATGAATCAATTATGTACCAGGGCGCGACATCAACAGATAACGAAAATCTGGGAAGCAACCTTCTGAAGCTGTTTGAAGTAGACAAGGGACTTTATGCGGAATATATAGTTTATACCGCAAATTACGGAACGGCAAACGCAAACACAAGCAAGTATGTATATGTTGACGGCAGTACAAGGTATGATAATGCAACAGGTTTGTTTGGTGTCAACCACGGAATTCTTGATAAACTTGAAAGAAAGCAGTTAACAGCTTCATATTCAGATTTAACCGGTTACAATTCAGGCAATGAAATAACAATTACCTCAGTAGGTTCTATTCCGCTGATTACAAACAATGTAAAAGGCGCATATAAAAGCGATTCGCCTAAATTAGCCGTAGATTATGACGGCAATGCAAAGTTTTCGTTTAGCGGAGTTGCTTATCCCCAAAAATCATACACTCTTTACTGCGGAACAATTCCGGCATATATGGATTTGCTCACAAAGCACTGGAGTAATAATAACAAGGGTTATATGGCAACTTTAGGCGTAGGTTACCTTAATAATGCGTACGGTGTTACGGGCTTGTTCGGCGACCAGAATACCACAATTAACACCGGATTCGGCAAAACCTATTCCGGATGGGATTTGCTTAATTATAAAGAAAATATTACCGAAGAGAACGGAAAAGAAACATTAAAGAATAAAACAAATTCAATTACCCCCGGAGCTTTACTTGCGAACTTCCGTCAGGATAAGGGTATAACAATGGGTGAACAGGTAGCTATCACTATCGGCTATTTATCTCAGCCGTTTGCCTCCTCGCTTACTCCTGTTCCCGGACGAGATTCCGACTCTTCTAAATATTTATCAAACAATAAATGGAACCACGACTTTAACGTAATGGCTCCAAGAGAATTTTTAACCTTCCTGGATATGGTCAGCTTCAAGCTTGATATTGTTAAAAAAGGCAGCGGCGGCGCAGTAGAGATTGTGCCTACCTCCTTCTCGGTTGCTGCCGGTTATACGCTTGCGCTTACCGCTTCGGATATCAGAGGCGCTAACAGACTGACAAACCTGTTCAATTACGGACTGATTTATTTAAGAGCCTCAGGCGACGGTAGCGGAAGCGATGATACAATAGATAATCAGCTTCAAAGCGGTAAAGGCTGGTCAATGCAAGCCGAGTCCAACATTTTCCACCCGTTTTATGGAATTGACCAAACAGCGGAAGGCAGTTATGTTAAATTAGGTTACGGAAATTCCCAGGGCGGCGCATTGAACACCATAATGGAAATCGGCACCTCAATTTCAAGTTCAATTAAGACTGTTTCTTGCTACGGTTGGGATAACAGCAAGCATAAATCAAATTATTTGGTTGCAGCTTTCGATTCCGGTCTTTTTGGCTCGGATGGAACAAAATACGATCCGTCAGTTCAAAATGAAAATACCCATATTATGCAAGCAACCAGGTGCACAAGCGTAGATTACGGTTTGAATCCTTACGGCTGTCCGGAATTTATGGTTGGAACTGATAATGGGTCAGTTCTTAGCTGGTATTATGACGAATCCATAGGAAACAGCGGTGATAACCATAACAAGGTTAGCCGTGCTATGAAAAAAGAGTTTGAATATTATTCATGGTCGAATAATTCTCCCGACACTGGTTTGGGCGGCAACTATGACTATTGGACTCAGATCAGAGATTATCACAGTACTTCATCAAGAATGAAAAGTAATGTTGAAGCTGATGGCTATCGCTTTATTTCTACTCTTAAATCAATTAATGATATTAAGTACGGTGATGATTATTGGGTAGCTGTCGGACAGCAGGGCGACAAAAGCGCTAATGATGCCGGATGCGGCGCAAACGCAAGAAACGATAGCGGGGCTTCAAACACCACTGGTTCATACATTAATGTCCGTTACGATAAAGCTCAGGATGACCTCGCCTGGATGGCAGTGAGAGTCAGCAACGAAAAAATTACTTTCTTGTCTGTCGAGTATTGTGAAGGCATTTGGTATGCAATGGGATTTGTAGATGACGGCGGAAATGCAGGCGAGAACTCAGAAAAGGCAAATAATGGGGTTCAGGACCCCGGCGAAGAAGGTGTTCTTTACTACGCTACCAATCCGCTTGAGACAAGTTTTACATCTGACGGTTCCAGCGGATCTTATGACACCCACACATATAACGGCGGCTGGAGAAAAGTAATTACAAGAACCGATAATGATACCTATACTAATTCTAATACAACGGTAGTTCTTTGTAATTCTAACGGTTCTAAAACCGACTTCATACTTGAGGGCGTTAACGCTATGGCAAGTCAGGGATAAGAATTAAAAGTGTCCTGCCTTGTGTTTTATCGGCAGGACACGGATATTAGTTTATCAGATTTATAAGGGGAAAAGCCTATGTTCTTTAAGGTTATTGGAAAACTGAAAAGCGATAAGCGCGGCTTCACATTACCTGAGGTCATGGTTACTATGGCGATTATGGCTATTGCTACCTTATTGGTAACTAACCTTATCCGTACTATCATAAGAAATTACAGACAGGTTGAATATCAGTGGATGGTGCAGACCTTTGTAAAGTATGTAGCAGAAACCTTTGAAAGTAATGCGGACAGAGAGGCTTTATCGACAGCCGATGAAGCGTATATGTATTATAACGATATGGGCGACCCGCCTTCGGGAAACGTACATACAACTTCGTTTACCTTGGCGTCATGTCCCGAGTTAGGCCAGATTACATATAATAACGAGGATTTTACAATTTCCTTTACGCCTCCCAATACGGCCGAAAACCTTAAAACGCTTCAAAAGTGCTTCAGGTATTTCATAACATTTGATAAACACTTTTTTGTAATTGATTATCACGATTACTTGAATATTACCACTTCTACTGATGGAAGCGGAAACACAACATACAATTATTCAATTAAGTCGGGTCCGATTACTATAGCGGCAAAAAACGGCGAGCTGCTTTTCGGAGCCTATGAAGATACAGATTATCAGCTTGATATTAAATTCTCATACGCAGTAAGTACAATGAATCCCGAAAAGGAGAAGCTTACCAAGGAAGAAGGTCTTATGCTTGAACTTCCGACTGATTCGGATTATCAGAACAGGCGTTTCCTTCATAACGGAATTACGGCTGAAATAAGAGGTGTTATCCGTAATACGGTCGATACGGGGCTTGCGGCAAATACAACCTTTGTTTCGTCCTATGAGCTGCTTAATCTTCTTTCAAATAAAGGCGTGAACTATGCGCCGTCAGGTACAGCGCTTTCACCTTATGCTGCAGGTTGGACAGACCGCGGCGTTGAACAGGGTAAAAGAGTTGCCGTTGACGCCGAAGGCAACCGTGTTCTTGAATCCTTTACGGAAAGCGACTCGGATTACCAGGCTCGTTTGGTTGCGAGAAACAGCTCTTTTGGAAACTATGTCAATTCAGATACAGTAGTCAATCCGACGCAAACAGCGAACGTTATTAAATATCATTCCGTTAATACAGATGAGGTTTTAAAGGATGCTCTCGGAGAACAGACTGTTCCGAATATAAGCGTATCTATGCCTATCTGTCTATTTACTTCGCTTACAATCGGCTCTGACAGACAGGTTCAGATACTGGAACCGCTTCGTGATTTCAGAGACACCGTCCTTCGTGGCAACGCTGTAGGCGAATGGATTATTGATAAATACTATGCTTGGTCACCGACTGTTATCGGATGGACTGAAAACAGCAAGATGCTCAAGAATACACTTAAGGTTGTTACCGAGGGCCTTGCCTTGTTCGCAACGGTGGCAGTTGAATAGCGGAAGTATTACAGGTCATTTTGGCTTAAAAACAGCTTTTATTAAAGCAGGGCAGACATTTTTGTCTGTCCTGCCTTTTTGATATTTAAATGAATTCAAATAAACAAAAGCCTCCTTGCCGGATATACCGAAAGGAGGCTTTAGTATTGAAAAATGAAAATTTATTCAACAGCTATCGTAGCTGCAGCCGCAAGACCTTCAGCGACAAATTTGAACGCGCCTTTAAGAACGGGGGCTTTTTTTGTTAACTCAATAAACGCGGGCGACCAGTCATAGTATTTATCAATAACCCATTCGCCTACAGCGGTGCCACGAAGGACGGTGTCTCTGAAATCACGAAGCGGTTCCAGTATCTGAACCTGTCTGTCAGAGCCGATTGTGAGATTTGTAAAGAAGCAAATCGGCATATCAATTCCGACGTTAATGCTTCCGTCATTTGTTGAGTCGGCAAGACTTGATGGTGTATTAACCGAATGATACCTGACAATGTTTGCATAATGGGAAATGTTTTCCATTGTTGTTCCTGCGTTTGAAACAACTGTTGCATTCGGTTTTCCCTTTTCGAGCATATTGCCCGAGCTGTTCTTAGTCCAACCGGTAACATATTGATTTGTTAATGCCGAGCCGCCGGAAATATAGTTAATCTTTTCTCCCGAGGTCATATTGTTAAGATAAAGCGACACATTCATATCGGCGTTAGAACCGAGATCACGGTCACCCTTGTTTACAACCTTGACAGCTATATTTGCAGTAAGGCTTGTTGCAAGATACTTATCGGCAGTGTCAAAATCTTCTTCCTTAGCCGTTGTATCAAAATCACCTGCGCTTCTTGCCAAAGCGAATTCAATATTTACCTCAGCATCCATTTCACTCGTAGTTATAAGGTTTAAATTTTCGCTTATCGGTTTGATTGTCGCAGTCTGAATACTCAAATCGTCAAGATTGACCAAATCTGTATAATGAATTCTGTAAATGTGCTCATCATAAGTGAAATAATAAATATATCCTCTTTTCAGGGTTGCGGCGTAATCTTCGTCCGGAACTATTCTGAGCGTGTGGTCAGTGGTGTTATATGTAAGATTTCCGAGTTCAGGGCAACAGGCAAGGGAGAACGTGCCTGCGTCGTTCGGAGTCGGAGCCTCATACATCATTTCACAGGTATTTGCCGTGCCGAGTGTTTCCAACCCGCTGTCGGCAGAAAGAGACGAAGCAAGATATTCCGCCATTGTCTGAGCTATCCAGCGATATTCTACCATGCGGTAACCCCTGATAATAAGTATAATGAGCTGTGTAGTCAAAGTGAGGGCTACGAGCATAATAGTCAAGGTAACCAAGACCTCAGGAATTGTGAAGCCTCGTTTATTACTCTTAAGTTTGCTTATTGTTTTAAACATTTTACTCAAGCCCTCCCTTGTTGCTTTTGAAATTATCCCTGGCTTGCCATGGAGTTAGCGCCCTCGAATACAAAGCTCTTCCAGCTGTCTGCCTGACGCTTCATAACGGTTGTTTCTTTTGTGTAACTGTTACCGACTGCTCTTGTTAAAGCCTGTCTCCAGCCTCCTGTGTATGAGCCGCTGAAGTAACCGCCGCCGGACATATAGTCCGGGTCGCTGTCGAGGTCGGCAATTGTCGGGTTTGTAGCGTAGAAAATTACGCCCTCTTCGCCGGGATCCTGTATTCCGTTGCCCGCTTTATCCGAAGAAGCGCCTGCGCTTCCGCCGTTGTCCTTATATCCCATAGCGTACCAGATGCCTTCGCAGTATTCTACCGAAACGAAATTGATTCGCTCTGTCGAAACCTTAACTGCAGTCCATTTATATGTATTATTATCGTCAGTGGACTTAACATTTATATATGTTCCCGAGCCCGAAGCGGTATAATTCCCCTTGCCGCTCTGGCAATAGTTTGCGGGGTTCTTCATACTGCAGTTGCCTACCGCTACCCAATAACTATCTCCAAAGTATACGCTGTTGACCGAATCGAGAACTGAAATGAAACCGTTGGTGTTATTATATGAAACCTTTTGATTATCACCTGAGCCTGTAACTTTTCCGGTTGCATAATCGTAGTGATTATCGACTACCGAGCCGTACCTGTCAGCCCACATATAGCTTTCAAATTCCTTACGGACTCCCGTAATTTTTGAATTGGTATAAGTGCCGCTCTGAACCTCTTCATAGTCGTAGAACCAGCTAAGAAGCGTGCCGTTTTCGGTGCCCCACATAGCCTGAGGCTTTTCGTCCCAAGTCTGACCCCAGTTGACTGTGGTACAGGTGGTCTGAGCTAACGGATGGCAATTCGTACCGAAATTGGTGCTTCCCTCGGTTGTGTTAGGCGAAATATTCTGCGCAGGGGTTTTTGTTTTTCTCGCGACAAGTGCGTTATCATCGCCTGCGAGATTGAAATAAGCTCTGTGATATTGCGTATCCCAGCCAAGCGCCGTACTTGTACCTGAGCTGTTCTGATATTGGTCTATGCCATAGAATTGATGAAAAACATTACTTTCCTTCTTTAAGCTCCAGCCCTTACCGGATTCCAAAGAACCGGCCGTATCGCTTCCCGTTCCGTCGCCTGTAGCTCGGATATATACTATACCCGTATTCATAACCTGACCGAGTCTGGTACAGTAATCATAGTCGTTTGCTATAAGCGAAAGGGTGTATCCGACTGCCAAAGAAATGTTATTTCCCGTCAGCTCATCGCGGAAGCTCTTAATATCAAGCATTGTTATAAAGTCACGTAAGCCCGCGTTAAAGAAGGAATGGTCAAATTTACTGGAGGTAATATTTGAGCCGTACTTCTTAAAGTAGTAATCTGAACCGGAAAGTCCCGAAATGTTCGGTGCGACAGGCTTATTAACGCTTATCGCATAAGGCTGAGAAAGATAACCTACGGTTACGTCAACCTCCTGACCGCTCGTGATATAGTAGTCGTTGCCCTCGTTAGGAAGCGCGGTGCCTAAGAAGCTTCTGTTTGTAAGTGTTGCATTATTTACGGCAGAGGGAGTTGTAACGTAATCGCTGCCGCTGCCGGTGGGTCCGTAGTATCTGAGAGAATCGGAGTTATAATCTACAACCTCCGTTTGTTTCATTTTCCAGGTTCTGTATTTAGTTCCGCTTGTTGTATTTTTTGCGGTATTATCATCGTTAGCTTCTCTCGGAATATATTTATCATTCAAAAGATCTCCGACGCCTCCGCCCTCTTTATCAAAAAGGTCCTCCCATTTTGAAACAGGGTCGTCTCTCCAGACGCCGTCAGTGCCTCTTATCTCGTTTTTAACAATCGTAATCGGGTGGGATGCATCAACCGATGCGCCGAAGGTGTTGTTAGTGTTTCGGGGACTCGTGTAATCGTTTTGACCGCGGTTTGTTACAATAACGTCGTAAGTGGCTTCGTTCCATTTAGTTGTAAAGAAACCAACAGATCTGTAATAGTATTTGACTACAATATGGTGGTCATAAACGCCTTCCCAATAATCTCCGTCATGTTCGGTAATATAATGTGAAGAATACGTTGTTCCGAACGGATAAACATCCGGGTTCGTACCGTAATTAAGGAGCGCGCTCCAGGAGGTCTTATTTCCGAAAATGGATTGTGAAAGCGTGTTAGAAGTTGCTTCGGAGGTAATTGAGCTTGTATGAGTATCACCGAATTTTCCTACCGGATACCAGCTGCTACCGTTCGTAGCTATACCGAGAGTTCCCGTATGGAAAAGCATACTGTAATTATTATAAGTACTCAAAATGTTCTTCGTTTTCCAGCCCCAGATGTCAATAACTGCAGGAATATAACCGCAGTAAAGGCTGTAGGATTGGGTAGGATAAAGCTGTTGACCGAGAACGGAGTTTTGGGTGGATTTAGTATAATTCGAGTTTGAGGTGTTTATCTGCACTGCGCCGACAGACGTTATAGTAATAAGCGAATCGTCGTCGGCTGCATTACCGTTTATATCGGTATAACCCTTGGTTGACTGATACGGATAGTTCGTTGCCGTTCTGAAGCCGCTTGCGTTAAGGGTTGAAGCATAAGGGTTGTTCTTATCCAACCATGTGAATAAAACGTTGTTGGTGCTTTCACGGTAACTTGCGCTTGATGCTGTACCGTTCAGCTCGGTTGTATTTCCGGCGTATCTGTATTCGTTACCGCTTTTAAGCTTAAGCGCCATAATCCTTCCGACCGTCGTATAGCGATTATCCGATGTGGCGTTTGCAGTATAGTAATTGGCTGTTATTGAATAATAGTCAAAGCCGATTGTGATCTTATCGGATTCCGTAAGGGAGTTGGCGTCGTCAACTCCGTTAAAATCATATCTGCCAAGATTGGAACGGAATACATTTTTAAATGCAGCCTGTGTCTGGTTTTCCTTTTTGGTTATATTTTCGTATGATGAAGCATCAGCTTGATTATCACCGGTTATGTAGTAATACCTGTCATACTGATAAAGCGTGTCTCCGCCCCAGGTATAGTTTTCTGAGGTTGAAGAGGCGTTAATGTCCTTCTTCTGCCAGAAACGGCGAACCTGACCTGCGTCGCCGCCCATAATATAGTAACCGTAGGTGTTTACGCCGCCTTTTCCGTTGTCGCCCTCGCCCTTGTCGACCCATTCAACGTCATTCATGGCTGAGGTAAGATTAGCTGATTCCTTAGCAATAAGGTCCATTCTGCCAGTTCTTGTGTCAACGCCGGAGGTGGCATAGTAATAGTAGTTATTGTCGCTGGCTTTTTCACCGACCATAATGATTTTCGGCGCGATAATTTCAATTTCAACCTGATGGCTGTTGTATGTAATTACCAGAGGCGAGTTATCAAAGCAAACTACCTCGTTAGCGCCGTAGAAGGTGAATTTTGCGCAGGGAACATCGCCGTCGGTGGCGTCTTCTACGTTATAGTATTCACCCTTGGTTAATTCATGCGTTTGCCAGTTGCCGTTTTCATCAGTATAGTAAACGTGGAATTTACTTATATCAAAGTCCTCGGGGAAGCCTATGGGAACAACCATAACTTCCTTTTCAATAAAGTCGTCGGTTAACGCCTTCGGGAAGGCAATAAGCCTCTGACTTGTCGAGCCGAGATAAATCGTTGTATATTCATTACCCGAATTCGATTTATCACCGTCGGTTGTTACCATATTACCCTCGACCTTGCTGACGTAATTCGAGTTCGCTTTTGTATGGAAATCAAGGGTTTTTAACGTGGTGTTACTTGAATTCTTAACATAAAGTTCAAGCGGAACGCCTACATTATATGTTTCGTATGCGCCCTTGTTGTCGGAGTCTCTGTTAGAGAGCAGCCTTTCAATAAGACTTGCTTTTTCGTATGTCTTTCTTGTCAGTTCTCCCGACTGCCTGATATTTCTGTAGTACTGGGCGAACAGGGGCGTAAAGGTGAAGATAATAATCATTAAGATAGACATGGCAACAAGGACCTCGACAAGCGTCATGCCGCGCTTGGAAGCCATGTTGTCTTTAAATCTTTTCATAATTTTTTTCACGGCTGTCTCCTCCTTATCTTAAAGATTAGTCGTCAACGACTTCCGGCTTACCCCATTTAAGAGCCGAAGCGTCGCCCGGGTTGGGTGGAATAATCGAAACAAGTCTGTCGCCGTATTCGTTACCGGTTGAATTATCAATCTCTCGCATAGCGTCATAAAGAATTTCGCCTGTGCTGAAACCGTTGCTGTCAATTTTGTACTGAACATAAGCTCGGGTCGCCGTACCGTTCGCAACCGTAAGCGTTTTTTCATCGCCTGAGTTTCCGTAGTAGAAATCCAGAACGTCGCTGAAGCGTCCGAGAACGTTTCTTGAATACTTGTTTGTCGCAATGGATTTTTCAAGGAAATATCTGAACAAATCTATTCCGCCGTTACCGGCGTCGGTAGCAAGCGTTCCGTCGGTAAGACCGAGAAGAGTTTTTCTCGTGTTTTTGTAATCGGCGTCAAAATAGTAAACATCGCCGGATGAAAACGCCCTGTACCTGTAAGTACCGACGTTGGGCATCGTTATATTTACATAAACGTTACCGCCGAAGTAGACCTTACCGCTTCTTCCGTAATTATACGGAGCTGTGTTGTATCTGTTGTCTGCGCTGTAGCCGTCAAGACAGGCGACTGTAACAGTGCCGTAACGGTACTTTCTGCTCAGCATATCGTTTAACTGAGCAACGTTCTTTGAAAGTCCGCTCGTAGTTCTTGTAAAGCCGTAGGCATAAAGGTCGACGTTACCGTCAATTGCAACCTCCGCGCCCTTAAAAACGATTGAGTTAAAACGTCCGTTTGAAGGCTCCGTATCAACATTAGCCTGGACAAAGAGGTTGTTCATAGCGACAAACGATACGAAATTACTCTGATTTTTTACAAATGTCAGCGTGCTGTTATCATCGCTCGGCGCATTGAGAACCATATTGCCCGCCGAATAAGCCAGTGAAAACGGAATCGTCTCGGAAGCGACAGTTACCGGATCGGGATTGCTTATCCATCTCGGGAACCAGTTTGAAAGCCATTTCCACTTGAACTGAATTGAGGAGGCTGTTTTATATGAGCCTGACTGAGTGAACGGCTTGCCGGCGGTGTTAAGAGCAGTTGTGTGACCGCCGTAGGTTCCTTCGTCAGTATATTTTCCGTCGATTAGTCCGTCCTCGCCGTAATAAAGTCCTGAGCACAGAACAGAATTGTCGAGATATGCGGTTCTTGTTCTTGAGGATTCGCCCGCATAACCGATTGAGGTGAAAATCTTTATACCTGTTTCAATATCCTTTGTCGTTTCGTTGATTTTTGTTGCAACCGTATCTCCCGAGCTGCCTGTTGAAGCCTGGAAGTTTGCGACGTTAATAGTTTCCTTTTTGCTTACTTCGTCAATCGTAACCTTAAAGTAACCGATTACGTTTCTGTCCTCATATTCTCCAATCTGACTTGCTAAAACATACTTGTAGTTATTGTCACTCCAGACAAGATAAATGTCATTGGAAACGATTTTATTTGTATCAGCCTTCCCAAGCTCGTTAAAGAAGCTGTTGACCTCTGCCTTGTTGACCTGATTTGTCGCCTGCTGATATGCAAAAGCCGCGGATTCAACGCCCGCTCTGGCGAGATATTCCGCCTTTTTTGCGTCGGAAGCAAATCTTACGGAGCGAACGCTTTGCATACTGTATGCGTACATAGCTGTGCCGAGAACCGAAACAATCATAAGAATGATAAGAACCGACGGCAAAGCCATACCTGATTTTAAATTGATTTTAAGTTTCTTATCTGCTTTCATGGCACTGTCCACTCCCTGTGTATAAATGTTGAATAATTTAACAATTTTTGTATAAAAATACAATATTTTTTATTTTTATACAAATCGGCGATTTTGTATAAATAGGCTCTACGCCTTGAATATTTATACTCGCTTTATACTTTTTTCAATTCTTTGTTGACGTGTTACAGGATATAACAATTATTTTTCCTGTAACAAAATACGTAATAAACTGAATTAAACGATAACACGAAGCATTTCTTCAATTGAAGTGCTTCCCTCTGTAATTTTGTAGATAGCGTCCTGACGAAGGGTAAGCATGCCCTGCTTTTGAGCAAGCTCCTTAATTTCGGGACCGTTTGCGCGTCTTAAGATAAGCTGACGCATTTCTTCAGTAACCGTAAGGAATTCAAAAACTGCCTCTCGTCCTTTATAACCTGTATTGTTACAGGAAAGGCATCCCTTCGGCTCATAGAAGGTAAATTCATTTTTGTCTGGGAAGTTCTCAAACGGATAGTCGGGAAGAATATTCTTAAGTTCTTCCTTAGTAAGCGTATAGGGTTCTTTACAGCTCTTGCAGAGCTTACGAACAAGTCGCTGAGCAAGAACGCCGACAAGCGACGAAGCCGTAAGGAAAGGCTCAACGCCCATCTCGTCAAGACGTGTAATGGCCGTAGGCGCGTCGTTTGTATGGAGTGTTGAAAGAACCATATGTCCTGTAAGAGCAGCCTCGATAGCGATTTTTGCAGTCTCGGCGTCACGAATCTCACCGACCATTACGATATCGGGGTCGCTTCGGAGAATTGAACGAAGACCTGCAGCGAAGGTCATACCTGCGCGGTTGTTCATCTGTACCTGGTTAATACCGGGCATACGGCGCTCAACGGGGTCCTCAAGCGTGATGGTGTTCTTTTCATTTGTACTTATATCTGCGAGTGTTGCGTAAAGTGTGGTTGACTTACCGGAGCCCGTAGGTCCTGTAACAAGGATAAATCCGTAGGGCTTATGTATTGCGTCGATAAATCTGTCAACCTGTCTGGGCGAAAACTTGATGTCCTTCAGGTGAAGGGACTCGCTTCTTCTTTCCAAAAGTCGCATAACAACCTTCTCGCCGTAAACTGTCGGAAGGGTTGCAATACGGAGGTCGAAGGTTCTGTCGTCAAAACGTACGGTAGCACGACCGTCTTGAGGGATACGCTTTTCGGCAATATCCATACCGCCGATAACCTTTACACGGGAAACCGCTGAATTATAAATTTTAAGCGGGTTTGTCATAACCTCCTGCAAAACGCCGTCGATTCTGAAACGAACTCTCATATTTCTTTCAAGAGCCTCGATGTGAACGTCCGATGCGCCGGCTCTTACGGAGTTATTGATAATCTGGTTGATAAGCTGTACGGCAGGCTTATCGTCAAGCGAAAACTCCTCGTCCGTAAGCGTATCTTCAAGCTCCTCTTCCTCATCAAACTGATTGACATTGGAGCTCATATTGACGAAATTCTCGATAGCTGCGCTTAATTCCGTATCCGTTGCTACAAGAGGCTTGATATCATAGCCTGTAATGCGCTTAAGGTCGTCTATGGTAATAATGTCGTTGGGGTTCTTCATTACTACATAGAGAGTGCCCTCTTCCTCATAAAGCGGAAGAACGTTATTACGCATAGCCATTTCCGGCGTAATAAGCCCAGCGACAGACATATTAACGCCTATTTCGTTAATCGAAACAAACCTTGTATTTGTCTTTTCGGCAAGTACCCTTGCAATGTCTTCTTCAGTACAGTAACCGAGTTCAACAAGAATATTACCTATAAGAGCCCTGTTGGTCTTCTGTATTTCAAGCGCTTCATTAAGCTGATCTTCGTTAATCACTCCGGCGCGAAGCAATCTTCCGCATACGCTTCCGGGGAAAACTATATTTTTACCCATCTGAGAATTCGCCTTTCGATTTAAATTTCCTTAATTACTTTGAAAATGCAACTACACTTATAGTTGCCACCTTGTTGTCACCTGTTCCGGGTGCAAAGGTAACGCCGTCAATACGGTAGAATCTGTCCTGTGTAACGATTCCGTCACAAATTGCCATAAGATTCTCAAATTCGCCCTCTACGGTAAGCGTGAAGCTAAGACTCTGAACCTCGCCTACCACACCCTGCTCACCGAACTCAATAAGAGTCATTCTGCAGTCATAGGCCTTACAGAAATTGTCAAAGAAGACCATGAAATCCTGCTGATTAAGGCCGTCGCTTGTGATAAGGCTTTCGTATTCCTCGTTCTGCTTAACATACTGTTCGCTGCGAGCCTTTAATGAAAGCAGATTTTCAATCGCTGTTTTATTATCCTTGAATACGGCAACCTGATCGCTGATTTGTTTTTCGGTCGCCTTAGTCTGATTTGCCGTATAAACGCACAAGGCAATAAGCGCAGCGCAGGCAATCGCAATAATTACAACAAGTAATCTCGGATCCGAAGAGAGCTTTTTAAAATCAATATTAATTCCTTTTTTCATCTCTTATCCCTCCGCTGCTGTAGTTGTTGTATCCTCGGCTGCGGCAGTAGTTGTTGCTGTTGTTGTTGTGTCTGCAGCTGAAGTGGATTCCGTTGTAACGGTTTCACCGTTAGCGTCTGTCTCGGGAGCAGGAGTCGTTTCCTCTGAAACAACCTCCGCCTTACCGTCTGATGTAAGTATGCCCTGAGTTGCGAGCGAAAGCTTGAAGGTTACTGTTTCCGTTCCGTCAGCATTATACTGCTTAACTATCTCGTTTGTGACAACGGAAGAAACATAATCCTTTTCCGCAAATGAATCCTTGCAGTCAAATACATCCTCAAAGCTCGAAGCTACACATTCAACGTCGCATACACCCGCGAGAAACCAGTCACCTAAGGTAATGCTCTTGACGTGTACATAAGAAGGCATATCGTTTATAATCTTTGAAACAAATTCTGTTGAAGAAATTCCTTTCGGCTTTATCTGCTGATAAATATTCTCGTTTTTCTTCATATTGTCGTAAATCGCCTGATACTGCTCAAGCGCCGGGAACTGAGCTACAAGCTCATTATTCGCGGCATTTACCTTTGACAACTGGCGCTTAACCAGAAGATCTTTAATCATAAAGCCTGCATAGACAATGAAAAGACAAACAAGTATGAGTAACGCAACCTTTGAAACTATATCCTTGGCAGCTTTACCCTGTCTGAATTTTCTATAGCTTTCAGGTAAAAGACTTACTTTAAACACTTTTTTATCCCTCCAATGCCTGTATTGCCATGCTTATACATGCAGAATATTCTCTTATATCCATAGCGCCGCCCATGCTCGCATAGAATGACGGGCTTTCAACCGGTAACGCTATTGAATTTGAAATATAATCAGCCGTAGGCGAGAAATCTTTATCATCAACAAGGAAATAGACTACGTCCACAGGATCCATAGGATGCTGAACGCTATAGTAGCTCATTGAAGCGTTAAGCTCGGAAACAAGCATATCTGCTGCTTCATTTACTTCGTCCTCGGTAGCCTCACCCTTATACATCTTCTGAACTGCGTCATAATGCTTTTCGGGAATCGCTATTGAACGGACAGTCTGGATTTTATCGCCTTTAATAAACATAAAGTTAATAATTCCGTCTGAGGCATTGAGCAAGCAATAGCACTTATCGGGATTGGCAACGGAAGCGCTTCTGCAAAGCGCTAATGACGTAGGCTCGATATCATAAATGCTCTTCTTAGCAGCGCCGAAAACATTAATAAGCTGCTCAAGCATAGTCTTTCTTGCGCCGACAAGAACAACGTCAACCATCTCCTGCTCATCGGAATTAACCGACTCGCCTGCAACAAGATAATCCATTTCCATTTCCTGAACGGGAATAGGCATAAACTCCTGAGCCTGAAGGAAAATCATATTTCTCAACTTGTCGTCGGGAACCTTCGGGAAGGACGCATATCTCATAACAACGTTTTCGTTATTAACGCCGATAACCATATCTTCGGCTGTGAAATTTTTATCTCTCATAAGAGTGAGGAACGCATCCGAAAATCTTTCGGCGTCTCTTATAAAGCCCTCCTCGACAACTGCGCTCTCAAGAGCCTGTGTGCCGTATGTAACAAGCTTATATTCTCCGCCTGACTTCGCAACTTCAACAGCGCGTATAGCATAAGAGTTGTATTCAAAGCCGATAATCGAGTCAAACTTTGCCATATTATCAATCTCCTAACAGAATCTGTTTGTTTTCTTTATTATTAATAACCTTCCATATTTGTAGCAGCGCTGAACATCGGGATATAAAGTGAAATAAGCATACCGCCGACAAGTCCGCCGATGCCGATAAGAGCAATAGGCTCAATCAATGACTTAAGGTTCTGTGAAGCGACCTCAACATCTTCCTCAAAGAATTCCGCTACCTTATCAAGAAGGTCTGGAAGCGTACCGGATTCCTCACCGATTGCAATCATACCGATAAGCATCGGCGGGAACAATCCGCTTTTGTCAAGTGAATCCGAGATGGATTTACCGTCTTCAATGTCGACGATTGCCTCTTTTACTGCCTTGTCAATAAGGTCACTGCCTGCCGTTGAACCTGCGCTTTCAAGCGCCTGAACTGCCGTAACACCGCCCGAAAGAAGTGTCGCAAGAGTTCGGCAGAAGCGGGCGACAACCATCTTTGTCATAAAGTCGCCGAGCTTCGGCATTGTCAACTTGTGATTTTCCCAGAAAATATGAGCAGGCTTACTTTTTATAATTATTCTTAAAACAACTATCAATGCAATTATACCGGCAATCCAGTAATACCAGCCTTCACGGATACTGTGAGACAAGCCGAAAATTACTTTCGTAACACCTGTAATAGCTGCGCCGGCCATCATTCCCTCGAATATGGGAACCAAGCCAATCAACATACCAATTAAAAGGATTATTGCGAAAATACCGATATTTCTCGGATAAGAAACGGCCGATTTAATGTTGTCCTTCAGCTTCTTTTCTTTCTGCAGCTGGCTCGAAAGAGAAACGAGGGACTGCTCAAGAATACCGCCCAATTCGCCCGAACGGATCATAGCTATAAACAGCGGATTGAAAATTTTAGGATGCTGAGAGAAGGCGTCGGCAAGCGTACTGCCGCCCTCAACGTCATCAGCAACTACTTTAATTGCTTCGGCAAGAGATTTATTTACTGTCTGCTTAGCAAGCGTAGTCATAGCCCTTGTAACCGGAACGCCCGCAGAGGTCATTGCCGCAAACTGACGGCAAAAAACCGCGAGGTCGGAAATGTTAACCTTTTTCTTGAACAAACCTGTTCTTGAGGTTTTAATTTCCTTTTCGGTAATTGTAGTAACTATAACCCCGGCTTCACGGAGCTTTTCCATAGCGGATCTGCTGTCATCCGCTACAACTTCACCGTGTATATTCTGGCCCTGTTTGTTCAGACCGTCATAGGTATATGCTGGCAAGTATATTCCCCCTAATTAACACTTTTTTCGGGAATAATCAATATCCCATTGTTGACAGACGGCGGGTAATCTCCTTTGTGTCAACGCAATATTCAAGTACTGATTCTCTTGAAATCTTCTGTTCACGAAGCAATCTTAAGAGCGCCTCGTCCATAGTCTGCATTCCGTACATCTGTCCGGTCTGCATAGCCGAATAAAGCTGATGCTCCTTTTCCTCACGGATAAGGTTTCTTACCGACGGAGTATCTGTCATATATTCTATCGCCGCAACTCGTCCTCTGCCGTTAACGGTAGGAATAAGCTGCTGAGAAATAACCGCTCGAAGCGAGTTTGAAAGCTGCTGACGAATCTGGTTTTTCTGTCCTTCCGGGAAGGAGTCAACTATACGCGAAATCGTCTGCGGTGCAGTCTGCGTATGAAGCGTTGAGAAAACAAGGTGTCCTGTTTCAGCCGCAGTAACCGCAATTGAAATACTCTCAGGGTCACGCATTTCGCCTATCATAATGATATCGGGGTCGTGACGGAGAACTGTTCTCAAAGCGTTTGCAAAAGAGTGGGTGTCTGAACCGACCTCTCTCTGTCTTATACTTGATTTATTATGCGAATGTAAAAACTCTATCGGGTCTTCTACCGTAACGATATTGGTTTCCATTCTCTCGTTTATGTAGCCTATCATAGCCGCAAGCGTTGTCGATTTGCCCGAGCCTGTAGGACCGGTTACAAGAACAAGTCCTCTTGGCAGAGTGCAAAGGCGCTTGATATCGGCGGGTAGTCCGAGCTTTTCGAGCTTCGGAATTTCAAACGGGATTGCTCTGAAAACAGCTGCAAGCGTATTTCTCTGAACAATAACGTTACCTCTGAATCGTGCGCAACCGGGAACTGAAATTGCAAGGTCAAGTTCCCACTCTTCCTCTAATTCCCTCTTTTGATTGTCGTTGGTTATACCGGCAATCATAGCTACAACATCAACAGGCTTGAGAACGGGATAGTCCTGCTTCTCGAGATCGCCGTTTATTCTAATACAGGGCGGCATACCAACGCAAAGATGAAGGTCTGAGCCCAGTTTTTCTACAGTTAGTCTTAAAAGCTCCTCCAGCGTTGCCGGATAATCGCTCGGTTTTCCTTCAAAAAACACAATAAATCTCCTTTTAAAGAGCAAAATATATTTTGCCCTAAAATCACCTTTAGAGGCACAGAAATCTGTGCCTCAGGCGTTAGTTTTTATTAAGCTGCATCCATTGATGTGAGAAGGCTCTTGACATAGTCAGCCTTATCAGCCGTAGCCTCGACATAAAGAACGCTCTTCGGATTGCCGGAAGCGTCAACCGTAGAAACAGTCTGATAATTAAGCGCCGCAGCATCCGGATAAAGTGACTTGATTGTATTGATTCTTGCATCAAGGATTGACGCATCATCAGCCGATTCAAGAGGCCTCCACTTAACCTCGTTCGAGGTCTGACCGTCGAGCTCATCAAGCTGTGACTTAACGTATTCCTTGTCGCCTTCCTTACAGAATACCATGAAGGATTCTGCAAGATCGTCGTTTGAATACTGATAGAAGGTAACGCCGGTAAGGTTGAGGTTGCTTACTCTTGAAAGCATCTCAGTAACCGTGCTGTTGACAGGTGTGTAAACGAAGAACGAATCAGTTGCGTCGGAGTCAACGTCAATTACGTCGTTAAGAAGATCAAGAGCTCTGTTGACGTCTGACTTGCTGCCATAGAGATAAATCATCTTCGTGTATTCGCTTCTGCCGAAGATTTCAACGTTAGAGCCAAGCTCTGCGAGAAGTCTTGTCGCAACGTCTCTTGTTACATACTGAAGTTCCTTTGCATAGAGGATTGTGGTTTCAGTAGTGGTTGTTGTCTCTTCGTTATTTGTAGTATTGTTTGTAGTGTTATTGGTAGTGTTGTTGGTAGTGTTGTTAGTTGTGTTATTTGTTTCGGTGTTAACAACACCCTCTGAATTACCGCTCTCACTCTTGAGTGATGACGGAGTGTAGGCAGGCGTATCAACAACAGCCTTTATTTTCATAATGTTAGCAAGGTCAGCGCCCGTAACATATGTATAAAGCGTATAGGGCTTCGAGGACATTACAACACCCGCATCAAGTCCGAGTGTTCCGAGTAATGAGCTGAATTCGGAAGCCTCAATATAATTCATATTAATGGGGGAGAAATTCACCGGAACAACAGTGCTGCCTGCAACTGTGTTAGTGCTTTTATCGAGGATGTCAATAAGCTCCTTAATCTTAGCAACTTCCTTCGGATATGCGCTTATCCAGATTTTACTCTTCTCTGTATCAACATTAAGTGTTGTTACATTTTCAAGTCCGATTGAGCCCATAGCGTTCTGAAGAACCTCGGCAGTAATGTACTTAAGGCTGTATTCGGCAAGAACAACCGAATCAACGAACTTTGAGTTAAGGTCGGAAACAGAGCCTACGAAAATTGTGTTGCCGTCCTTAAGGAAAGACATATCAGCCATTCTTGTAGCGTAGTCAATAGCTTTGATGGGCGAAACATCTTCGAGCTTAAGGGTAATTGTCGTATCGTTTCCTCTGTAGACTACTGTGTAGCCTGCGTTAAGAGCAATAGCGCTGATTACATCCTTGATGTTTGCGTCCTCAACGTCAAGCGACATCTTTGTAACGCCATAGCTTCCTGCGGCATAGTTGGTGCTTACCGGAATCTTGAGAATCTGACCGGTATAAAGCTTGCTGACCGCAGTCATATCGTTTGCGTTGCGAATTTCACTTACCGAAATACCGTAGTGCCTTGCGATTGAAGAGAAGGTGTCGCCGGTCTGAACAACATAGTACTGGAAGTCAAGACCTGTGCCCGCACCGTCGCTGCCTACAACCGTAAGCGGTACGATAACATTCGCAAGCATAACAGCGATAAGGATTATCGCTACGCCTACTTTTCCGAGTGTCTTTAAAGATTTCATTGAGTTTTCCCCCTAAAAATCCAAATTCTTAATTTATAAAAATTGAATTAATTATTTACTGAACGTCTTTGTTTTGTCGCCTGAAACAAGCGTGATTGATTTATCCGTGATTTCGGAAACTACCCAATCGGAATCGCCGACTGTGTCGCCCTCATAAAGAGTATAGGACTTTCTCGTCGTTTCAAGAGTAGCGCTTTTATATCCGTAGGTTTCATAAATGCCCGTAAGCTTTGCGCCGTCAAGGATGTTTTCAACAAACGGATCCTTGCCCTCGTATTCGCCGCCCTTGTCTCTTTCAATCTGCGGAAGCACCTCAACCTCGCTGTTAGCGTTAGCGGTGATATTCGTATCAAGTTCCGGCTTTGAATTTCTTGATGACCAAACAACCGTAAGCGCAACAAAAACTGCAACCGCAATTGCAATAATTGCTACAACATATTTCATCATAGGATTCTTTTCAAAGAATGCGGAAACGGCGTTCTGTTTCTTTGGCTTACTGCCTGCCGAATCCTTATTCTTACCGGTTATCTTGGCGAAAAGCTCCTTAATATCCATATCTGAAACCCCTCCTGTATCGGGCAATTTTTTGTATGACAAATAAGGTGTACGCATTGACACCCATTAAATAATACTATAAAGAGAGAAAAAAATCAACTAAATTTTGATAAAAAATAGTGGAAAATTAAGCAAAATTGTATATCGGCACAAGAATTACCCCATATTTTGTGCATAAAAAAAGGGAAGAAACAGCTATTTCTTCCCTCTTTGTATATTTTTTTAGTTTTTCCTTATTTTTTGCTCTTTTTTTTACTCTGACCGTAGCCGTAGCTATAACCGTAACCGTAGCCATAGCCGTATTTTCCACCGCCGCGGTATGCTTTAATTCGGTTTGTAAAGTTACCCTCTGCGATATTGTAAACGCAACCGGCGATCTCTGTATTTGAAGTACCGAGGTCTTCAATTGTTCTGCGGATTCTTCTGACAGAAGCGGTATCCTCTCTTACGACGAGGAGAATGGCATCAGCCTCAGCCGCAAGAATAGCCGTGTCGGCAATAACGCCTGCAGGCGCAGAGTCAATAATGATATAGTCAAATTCCTTTTCAAGCTCTGCCATTATCTTGCCGAGCTTATCGTCCGAAAGAACTTCGGCGGCGTCCGGAATGTTTTCGCCGTTAAGCATAAGGAAGAGGTTGTATTTTTCGGAGTATCTTATGGAATCAGCCGCTGTCTTATCGCCTGTGATAATTCCGTAGAAGCCTGTTTCGCCGCCAGCGGGAATGCCGAGAGCTGCGCTTACGGCAGGTTTACGGAGGTCGCCGTCGATAAGAAGAACGGATTTTCCGTTCTTTGCAAGAGAGATGGCAAGGTTACAGGAAATTGTTGTCTTGCCCTCGTCCTCAAGCGTACTCGTGATAACAAAGGTCTTTGCGTTTTCCTTAGCGGCGAACGATTCAACCTTTGTTCTGATAAGCTTGAAGGTTTCAACAAAACTGAAGCCCGTGTTTTTATCTGTAATAAGGATAGCTGACTTAGAGTTCTTCTTGCTGACCTTGCCGACCGAGCCGATAAGCTTGAGGTCAAGTCTCTTTGTAATATCGTCCGAGCTCTTAACGGTATCCTTAGCGGCAACGATAAGACAGAAGAGAGCGATTGTTGCAAAGGCGCCTATGACAAGACCTGCCGCCGAATAGAGAAGCTTGGTTCTGTCCGAATCGGGCTTGTCTGCCTTGTAAGGCTTATCAACAACCTTAAGAGTTGTAGCCGGGAAAGCGTCCTGAGCAAAGTCGTCATAGTGGTTTGTATAAGCAACCGCAATTGCATAAGAAACCTCGGGGTCATCGGTAACAACAGTCAGGTCAACCCACGAAGTATCGGTAATAACATTAGCCTTAATGCAGGATGCGACCTGAGTATATGTCATTGTTTTGCCGGTCGCCGATTTAACATCATCCGCAACCAACTGTAAAAGACCTCTCGTAGTAGTAAGTAAGTAGCGATAGTTATTCGCAAGAGTTCCGCCGGCAACAAGGTCCGAAGACGACTGACCGGTAACAATTGTACCCTCCGACCTGTTGTTTGCAACGAATTTAATATTTGTAGAATACTTGGGAACATAGCTGAGCTTCGCATAAGCGAAACCGATTGCCGCGCATACAACAGCGACAATAACTACAATCCACCATCTTTTAAGCACATAGCTGATATAGTTAAAAATAGAATCTACCGAGGTATCTTCGGTTTCAGCATGGCCTCTGGGGTTATACTCCATCTTTAAACTCTCCTTAGAACAAAAATTGCTTTACAATTTATTATAACAGATTGTTATATTTTCCACAAGATATTTTTATTGTTTTTCAATAATTTTCTTATCTTCAATACGGATTTCACGGTTACAGATATCAAGAGCCGCCGCCTTATGGGAAATAATAATACAGGTAACGCCTTTGATGCTTTTAATGTTTTCAAGCAGTTGCTTTTCCGTCTGCTCGTCGAGGGCGCTTGTCGCCTCGTCAAGAAGAATTATATCGGAATTGCACAGAAGCGCTCTTGCAACCGCAATTCGCTGAACCTGTCCCTCGGAAAGTCCGTGGCCTTTTTCGCCGATTACCGTATCAAGTCCCTCGGGAAGCTCATTTATAAAGCTGTCGGCGCAGGCAAGTTCAGCGGCGCGCATAATCTCTTCATCCGTTGCGTCCGTCCTGACAAAAGCTATATTATCTCTTATAGTTCCGCTGAAGAGCATATTGCCCTGGGGAACATAGGAAAACAGTTTTCTTGTCTTTATATCCGAATAATACTGCCTGTCCGCGTCAATATAGACATTACCCTCTTCGGGCTCAAGAACGCCGAGCATTATTTTAAACAGAGTACTCTTTCCTATACCTGAAATACCCGTTATAGCGATAAAATCGCCTCGGTTGACGGTGAAATCGGCTTTTTCAAGAACTATATCACGGTCATATTTAAAGGTTACGTTATCAAATCTTATATCCTTAAAGGATTCTGATAGCGAGGAAAACTCAATATTCTCTTCATTTTTAACCGCCTCGTCCTTAACGTCCTCAATTTCGACAAGTCTTTCAGCCGAAGCATAGATATTGAAATAGGCGGGGATTAATCCCGCAAGCATAACAAGCGGAGTCTGAATCTGGTTTATGAGCTGAAGCATAGCGGTCAGGTCGCCCGGGGAAAGCATTCCTTTATAGAGCTTTACCGCACCCCACGCAAGAGCGCTCGCGAAGCCTGTAACAAAGAACATACCGAGTCCTGTTGAAGCGATTATAGTTATATAATTCTTACGGAGCTTCTTTTTATAATGCTCCTTCTGAAGCTCGCCTGCACCCGCATTAATTTTATCCTTTATTCCGAAAACCTTTACAACAAGCATACTCTCAATGCTTTCCTGCATATAGGAACGCAGCTTGCCGAGAGCTGTCTGAACAGCCTTATGCCTTGTCTTGAGCGGTTTTCTGAAGGCAACTGAAATAAGAATACAGATTACGCCGACAGCAAGCAAAAGCCCGACAAAGGTTTTGTCAATGCTGACCATTATAATAATAGCGGTAACAAGCCTTGTTAAAAACGAAGCGAACTGGGGAATCGAATTTGAAATACCGTCACTGATAACGGTAACGTCGCTTGAAAGCCTGTTTAAAAGCTCGCCGCTGTGATAGGTGCTAATAAGCGTATAGTCCTTATCGAAAATTGCGGAAAATACCCTTGTTTTATAGTCAATAATAAGCTTTCCGTTAAGAACAACCTTGAGATGAGCCGAAAGCACATGCAAAACTAACTCTGTTAAGAAAACCATAGCAAGAATGATAAGGTATTTAAAGATTATAGTATCCTTTGCAATCGCAGCGTTAACTGTGAACTTAACTATCAACGCAGTTGAAACCGCGCAAACCGAGCTTATAACGTCAGACAGAACAAGGCACAGCAACGTAGGAATCCGTCTTTTTACGGCGGACATTACGAAGCTGTTGCTCTTTTTAAAATTCTTCTGTTTTTTTAAGTCCTTATTCTTTTTTGCCATTACTTTTTCTTTCTCAAAGTTCTTTTGATTTTAGAGCCGACTTTTCTTGCAAAACGTATTTCCCTGTGAAAGTATTTTTCGTGTAAAAAGGCCGGCGAGTCAACCGCAATTCTTTCGCCATTGCGTTCAACATAGGTCATAACGGCGATTACCTGCGAATGCTTTATGCCGTATTCCTTTTCGGTCTGGTTGTCACCGCAGAGGATATAACCGTCTTCGTTTTCGCCGACAATTCTGTGCAAAACAAAGCTCCCGTTCTCACGTCTGTAAAACGGGATATCGCCCTTTTTTAAATGAGCGGGCGCTTTGGAAAGCACTGCATAGTCCCTGCCCTGCTTAAGGGTCGGGTACATACTTCTTCCCGTAACGGGGATTGAAACCTCGCCGCCCGACGAAATCTTTTCTTCGATAATGGGCAGCATTTGCTCAAGCCTGACTTTTTTAATACTGCCGTCCATTATTCTTCAATAAAGTCCTTTTCCTTTAGCTTATTTATAAAGATATTTACGTCTTTTAAAGCCGTTTCAAAATCAACGCTGTATTCTTCGGTGATTTTTTCGGCTATTTTTTCAGGCGTATTATCGGTCTGAAGCTCTTTCCAGACTACCGAGCCAACCTCGTTGAGAGTAAGCATACCCTTAAAGCTTACCGCTTGGGCTCCGACGGGAACGACAACGTAGCTTCCCGCAACCGACTGTAACATAAAACCGTCTTTAATCTTCATTGTTTTTCTCCTTGAGAACATTGTCGAGTTTTTCACCTGTCAGCGCTTCAAACGAAGTCCTGACAGCGTCGAGCGAAATATCGCACGATAATTTATAAACGGGAACCTTTCTTAAAAGCCCATCGAGAAAGCCGAAGAGAATTTCCATATGCTTTGGCGAGGCAATCGGCTGCGTCGTCTGTTTGTAAATCAGAGGAAGAATCTCTGCGGTTGATAATTTTCTGATTGAATTTGTTTTTGAGCGTTCAATAAAAACAATTGCGCCGATAGGAACGCCCAGATTCATACTTTCGTCGTGTTTTCCGCTGAACGGAGTTCCGTAAGCCTTGTATTCGCCGTCGTAAAACCTGATGGCAGGCTTATCGTCATTAAGAATTCGGGTTTCGGGAATATACTGAGTCCAAAGGTGAGTATGAGTTGACTTACCCACGCCGCTGTCGGCTGAAAAAAGATATGCCTTGCCCTTATATTCAACTACGGACGAGTGAAGCATCATACCGTTAAAGCTTAAAAGGCGACGGTAAAAGCTCTCGCCCGCAAGGGCATACTCGAATTCATCGTCGTTAATGTCATCTGAAATACGAAATCTTTTCCGTTCGTATTCCTCAACCTTAACGTCAACTGTAATATCCGGTTTTCTGTCGTCATTTTCGGGAAGAAGATACTTTCTGCTTCTTTTCTGCATAAGCGAATGATAGCAGTTCATTCCGACAACCAAATCTGCAAAATAGAATTTTTCCATAGCCAAAAATTATTACTTACAAAAAAATAAAGAGCAGTCACCTGCTCTTACACGGTGACAAATCACCACAACTACCAACAGGGGGTCTCGTAAGAAACCCCCTGCGATATTTTAATTATTTAACCTGATAGGTATTAGTACCACTCACCGTCATCGGGGTCGCCGGGGCCAACAGGTGTTGAAGTTGACCAGTCAGCAATGACATCCTCAACCTCGAAGAGAGCTACTTCGAAATCAGGTGCTTTGTACTGTTTCATAAGCTAAACAAGCTCCTTTCAAACATAAATCACACATACATTTCCGAATTACCAAGCCGGTATAACCCCGTCGCCGGGATCTCCCGGGCCAGCTTGCGATATTGATGATATAATATCATCTATTTCGAATTCTGTCAATAGAAAATCCGGAGATTCATAAAATTTCCTGTTATCTGAGAACATTTACGTATAGGTTACGCGTTCTTCTTAGCAAGGAATGTGTCAACGTATGTGTTGTATCTTGTCTGAACGCCGCTTGTCATAACCTGACCAAAAGCGATATTGCCGCCGGAGATTACATAAGGAACTGCAAGATATTCAGCAGCAACTGTATCAGATGTAACACCGATACCTGCGATTCTGCAAGAGAATGCGAACGAAGCGCCGCCTGCCATATCTGTAGAAACCTTCTTAGTCCAGCACTTACGGATTGTACCGCTGTCCTTTGAAAGAGCAGCAACCTCAGCAGCGCTGAGAGCTGTAAGCTCAGTAGCAGTAGCGTCGCCCTGCTTAGCCATTACGAAACCTACTTCGTCGATATCTGTAGCAGTAATCTTACCTGTTCCCTCGTCATACTGAATCGGGAAAGCAGAAGTTGAGAACTGAGCTACGAAACGATAGTCAACAGAAGCGATGCTGTCATGTGAATAGGGAGCAGTTGCGCCTTCAGCAAGGTTGAAGCAAATCTGCTGTGACTTAGCATTTTCAGCAGCTGTAAGTGTAGCAAGAGCCTTAACGGGAGATTCAACTGCTGCGCTAATGTAGTTAACAGGAGCTTTTGCGTTAGCGAAGGATGACTTCCAACCAGCTGTTGTAGCAGTGTACGAAGTAAGCTGTGTACCGAAATCATCAGCTGAAGAGATACCGAAACTTGCACCGTAGCAATCAGCTTCTGAAACGCCGTCAATTCTCTTGAAATATACAGTAATCATTTCAAGATAATCATCACATTTTAAAACTCCCTTTTCCGTGTTAAGGAAAGCTGTTTTAGCTGTCTGGTTAGCAATCAAGTCAAGCTGGAAAAACATGATACCGATTGTGTCACTGTCAAGACCAGCAATCCATGAAGAGTATCTTACGTCACCGGGGCAAACTACTTCTGCGTTGTAAACCAACGGACCAGCGTTGCTGTTTGTAAGTCCAAAGCAGTCCGCTGAAACCTTATTTGTTACAACCGCTCCAGCTTTATACATTTTATCGTCTTCAAAACGTTCAGGAAGCTTATAGAAGTCAGTCTTTGAAAGATCTGTATCTACAAACCAGTCATCATAATCAGCAGCATAAAGATCTGTGCCGTCAACAAGCATCATCGGAGCAAACTTAGTTTTATCATACTGAATAGGTGCAGCAAGATAACTAATACCCGTGCCAGCCTTTGCCTTAGCATAAACCGTTACTGCATAAATATCGTTGTCAACTGCTGTATAAGTACCTCCGTTAACATCTGTTGCAGATGCAACCTGAGTTACTTCGTACTTTACACTTGTTGAATTGGCATCCTCTTCACCTGTATAAGTGTGAGCAAACACCAAAAGTGTAAGGCTGCTGAGAAGCATAACAACAGCAAGAACAACACTGAGTACTTTTTTAGTGTTTTTCATTGTATTCTTTCCTCCATTACCTGAATTGCCGCAGAACGCGACTGAAAATTACTGAACGAAACAATAATAACAAATTATTTATCGTTTGTCAATAACCTTTCAGGATAAAAATGTGAAAATTTCGTGAACTCCTGCTCCGCCTTTTATAAGCGCGGAGCAGGATAAAAGTTGAAACTTAATTAAGCAGCGTAGGGATTAACGGGGAGAGCAACACCTGCTGTTGCATTCTTAACTGCGGCGTAGTCGTCTGATGTAATTGTTCCACTACCGTCAACATCGCCTGCAAATGCAAATGCTCCTGCAAGAGAAACACCTGCTGTTGCATTCTTAACCGCAGCATAGTCGTCTGATGAAACGTCGCCGCTTCCGTCAACATCGCCGAAGATAACTACTGTATAAGTAGCAAATTCGTCTCCGCCTGTTGTATAAACTGTAAGTGTTGCGCCTGTAGCTGTTCCGCTTACTGTGAATGTACCATTTTCAACTGCGAAATAATCAGCAGCGTCAGCGCCTACGGGGATACCGTAAACATAACCGTTAGCGTCATCAACATAACCTGTGTCAACGCCTGTAAGTACCGGGTCAGCAGCTGCATCAGCGATTACAACCGAAACTGCAGCGGGAACTACGAAGGTCTGACCAACGATAGCTTCATCTGTAGCAACGTCTGCGCTTGCACGGGAACCGCAATAGAACTTACCGCCGATGTTAGAAGCTGTCTTCTGAGCGGAAGCGTCGAGCTTAATCTCAGCTGTAGCTTCTGTATTAGCAACAAGGTTGAAGGTAAGAACTGTTGTAGCTGTGCTGTAAAGGGGAGAAGCAACGCCAGAAGCGCTTGAGTTAGGAACGTAAACTGCATAGAATACGCCGTAACCTGTAGGAGCGTCGATAGCGTCTACTGACTGGCCTTTACGTGTTGCGCCTGCGCCATAGATGTCTGTAAGAACTGCAGAACCGTCAACATAGCTGAATGCGTTTGAATAGAATACGGGAAGACCTACTGTACCAACATAGAAGTTAGTCTGAAGTTTAACCGTAACCTTTACTTCTGTACCTGTGGGGATGGTTGCCGGAAGGGCAGAACCATCGGTGTTAGTTACCTCTATTGTCCAAGTAGCTGTTTCGCCGTCAGCGAATGCGCAAATTGAGAAAACACTGAATGCCATAACAACTGCGAGAACGAGGCTTAAAATTTTCTTTGTTTTAGACATTTTTAAAATTGCCTCCTTAATATTCTGTGCCTCTGACCGAGCCCCTTTCCACACGGGAGCAGGTTTCCCCGCTCCCGATAAAACTCGGAAAGAGTATTTAGAATGTACTCTTCAAAAGTACACTACTGAATTAACTAATAACTTATGCCTGTGAAATCTCAATTTCGCCGGAAGCAGCACTGATAATCGCAGAAACGTCGTTGACATCGAATGTGCTGTCCTTAGTTGCATCAGCAGCCATCTCCTGAGGAGCTGTGAAGGATGCATAGTTCGAAAGCTTAGCATCTGCCTTAGCTGCGTCGAAGCCGTCGATTGCGTTATCACCGTTGACATCGCCGAAGATTACTACGAAGTAGTTAGCAAGCGGGATGCTGTTGAGTGTAGCGGAAACGATTGTGCCTGTGCCGTAGCCGTTAGCTGTAGCTGTAACTGCGAGAGTAGCAGCTTCGCTTGTAGCCTTAACGTGTGCAAGAACTGCGTCAACACCTGTAAGAGCAAGAGGAGCGATATTTGTAATATACTTAATCTCCTGGTCAACAACTGTTGTATCGTCATTCTTAACAACTTCGATTGTGCACTTGAGTGCGTCGATAGCTGCCTGAAGAGCATCTGTAACTCTGGCTACCATCTCTTCGTTACGAACTGACGGATAGTAAATCTCAGAATCAACAAGTGCTGTAGCAGAATTGCCGTAGAGATTCATTGACCAAGCGTCATCGCCTGAACCGAAGTCAGCCTCATAACCGAGAGCCTTAATAAGATCAGCCCACTCTGTATCAAGTGTGCCGTCAACAGCTGTGAAGTACTCAGCGTTAGCGAACATACCTTCTGCGAGAGCGATCTTAGCGTCAAGATCTGTGAAGCCAACCTGTGTAGCATAGTCGTTAGCCTTAAGCTTCAACTGTCTCTGAGCTACAAGGAGGTCATACTTAGCCTGGAATACATAGGACTGCATTGTGCCGTCTGCGTTAGCCGTATTAGCAGCTGCAAGAGCGTCAGTGTAGCGAGCCCATGATACGTCAGTGTAATCAGCAGCGTTGTAATTCTGAGCTGCCGCATAAGCGATTTCCTGAGCGAGCTGTACTCTGCCTGCCGCAACAGTTGAGTAGCTTCTCGGGATAAGGAAGTCATTGTAGTAGTCAAGCTTGTCGGCGATATCAGAAACGTAAAGTGCTGAATAGTCGGGAGCCTTCCAATCAGCGTCTGCCTGAGCATAAGCGTCCATAGCAGCCTGGCTGGGCTGAGTAAGAGTATCAGTAATTGCCTGAGCCTTTGTAGCGTTGCTTTCAGCAGCGATTACGGATTCAAGATCCTCATCAGCCTTTTGAGCATCTGCATTTGTATAGGGAAGCCAGCAGCCTTCAAGATATGCCTGAGGAGCTGTAGGTCTCTGATACTGAGCGAGAACGTCACGAGCTGTTGTTCTTGCATCCTCATACTTCCAGTAGCCGTAAAGGTTGAAGTCCTGGAAGTTGATCTGGCCATCAGCGCCGATAAGAGCAGCTGTTTCGCCTGCTGTAAGACCGTTTTCAAGGATTGCTTCGTTACCGGTACTCTCCTTTTTGTCTTCATCAAGAGCTTCAACTGCGTTCTGAAGAGCATCAAGCTTAGCCTGAATATTTGAATCAGCGTAAATGGTTGCAAAGGTTGCAGTCATTGCAGGAGCGTGAAGAAGTACGGCAGCGTTCTGCATAGCTGTTGTATAAGCACTGTAGAGAGAAGCTGTGTTGTACTCGTCAGCCATACGGTTCTTACCAAGCTCTGAATTGTAGAGGCTTGCAAGGTCGCCTGCGTCTGCGAAGTAAAGTTTACCCATATCAACGCCGTCTGTAGGACCGTTGGAGTAGTTGCCGCCTGTAGATGTAGCGTTCCACTTGATTGTACCAATGCCGTAGTTAGAACCGGATACATACTGGTCAGCTGTCTTTGAAAGAACTACGGGGTGAACTGCAAGCTCGCCGCCTGCGTCAACTGTCTTATTTACTGCGGCAGCAACTTCCGAAGAAGTCTTGAGCCATGCAGCATTTGCAGGTGTGAAGGACATTGAAGCAATCTTAAAGCCATAAGTATCACTTGTGTTCTTTGCCTTAGCATAAATGCTGTTTGTAACAAAGCTTTCAAGGTCGTCACGGCTCATGCAAAGAGCGTTCTGGCTGATTTCAGCGTCCTGCTTGAGGTAATCAACTGAGTTTGTACCGCCTGATGACTTGTTATAGTCATTGGTGTAAGCAGCCTGTACAACATCGGACTGATTCTTAGACTGAGCAATATAAGTAACGATGTATCTGTAGCCGCCAAGTGTAACGCCGGACTTACCTGTTACATGGTACTTAATGATAATCTGAGTAGCCTTATCAGCCGTGGGAGCTGTTGATGATTTAATATTATAAATCGTTCTGCCATACGGCGCGATTGTTGTTGAATAACCGGACTGAATTTGGATTGTAAGACCTGAACCGCTGATCTGGTCAATTATTACATTGTAAGCGCTTTCATATGAGAAAGTGCCGTCAGCCCTGTAGTTCTTAAGAAGCATACCTGCCGACTTGTTTGTAATTGTGAGCGTAGAGTCATCTGTGTTATACAGATAATCCGATGACCATTTAAGCTCGGGGTCAACATATTCCTGTGAGCCTGTCTTCCAACCAACGAACATGTTGAGGATAGGAAGAACTGCTGTAAGAAGACCGTTTGTATAAGCTGTCGGAAGACCGTTAAGGAGTGCCGAAACAACCTTTCTGAGGTTGGTCTGGCTGTTAAGAGTATCAATAGCGCCTGTTGCAGAACTTGCCTTGAATACGGAAGTATCGAACAGGTTAGCGCCGAGAACCTTGCCGAGAACTGTATTAAGAAGGTCTCTTACAACAAGGATAAGCTGTGAAAGTGCGCCTGTGTTTGTACCTGCTGTTCTGAGAACTGAGGTTGACGGGATGCTGAGGAGACCCTCATTACCGCTTGTCGTGTAGTTAGTACCCTTACCGAAAATGTTCTCGAACTGAAGGTCGGCAATACCGAGGATGAGCTTGTCACGAAGGACTGTCTCTGTCCAAGTCTTGCCTGAAGCCGCTGTGCAGTTAAGGATCTGCTTAAGCGGAAGAAGACCTGTAAGAATCTGGTCAAGCTTAACCCACGGATCCTGAGCAGAAGCAAGGTTGATTGTAAGGCCTGATGTATTAACAAGCTTTTCAATGTTCCAGCCCCACTCTACGCTTGAGGTAAGAGCCCAGTCAACAATCCAGTCAACAGTAGCTTCCCAAGCCTGCGGGTTGCTTTCAAATGTAGCAAGGTCATAAGTCTTGCTTGCAGCAAACTTATAGCCGTTTGTTGTATCACGACCGAGGTCTGTGAGATTTGAAAGGTAAGACATACCAACGTCAACGCCCATTGTAAGGATAACGTCGAGCCAGTAGTTGTTGTCTTTGCCTGAAACAAGAGTTCTTGCATTGTAGTCTGTGAAGATAAGTGCGTCATAGTTGTATGTGGGCACCATCTGAGTAACAAGCTCACGAACTACGCAAGCGAGAACCGAACCGACTTCCTGACCTGCAAGATTTTCTGCAGAGGGAAGGATGAGCTGAGGCATAAGAGCCTTAGCGATGATAGCTGCAAGAGCTGTGAAAACTTCCTGATTGGACGCGTCGGCGTCTACGAGAGTTTCATAATAGCCTGCATAATTCTGCATGAAGTCAGGACCGAGAATAGCTTCGGGTGACTCGGGAAGAAGAGTCTGAATAACCTTGCGAAGGTTAGCTACGAGATAAGCGTTGTCGCCTGTCTGAAGTCCGAGTGAAGAATAAACGTCGGACTTGAGAACTGTCTGAGCTGCCTTGCAAAGGAAATCGTTAAGGCTCTGGAAGAGAGTCTTTGTAGCTGTGCCTGAAGCAGGAACGAATTCGTTCATGAAATCAGTGCCAACTGTATAGCTGAGATCGAAGAGGCTAAGGAAGTAGTTACCTGTAGTCATATCAATCTCGAACCACTCTTCAATGTCTGTATCCTTGTCAACCCAACGATAGTACTGAACGTCATCGCTGTATGCAAGATAATCTGAATATGAGAACTGGAAATAAGGAACATCCTCTGTGAAGAATGTCTGAACACTAGCGGGAAGAGTTGCAAGAACGTCTGCCGCATCGTCGGCGTAGCCTTCATAAATCTTTGTCTCAGTAGCGCCCATCCATGTAGCAAGCTTATCCTTTGCCCAACCGTTAAGGAAGATCGGAGCAAGGTCGCCGAATACATAAGGAATGAACTTATAGAAAATAGTAGCTACGCTGTCATTGTTAATGTTAATGGACTGGCCTACGAAAGAGGGAAGCCAATAACTACCGGGTTTGTAGTATTTAAGAGCGTCGCCGGCATTGGTTTTGTAAACATAAACGCCTGAGCCGTCAACTTCTTCTTCTCTGTAATACTTAGCTTCTTCAGCTGTGTACTTCTGAGCGTTTGAATCCCAAACCATTGCTGTGAAATAAGCAGGCGTGGTGCCCGAAGCAGCTGTCTTAGCATAGTAAACACGAAGATTTGAAGAAGCAGCTGTGGGAAGAGAATGACCGCTTGTGCACTCGCCCGCAGCGTTTTCTTTATAGGTTGTCATGGACTGGGGCTTCTGGAACAGGTTGTTAACGAATGTGTTAAGAACTGTTGAAGGAGCGCCTGTGCCGTTATAATACTGGTCAGCAACTGTCTTAGTATCATCGTTTCTTGCCATAAGAGGATAAAGCTTTGAAAGGATGAAGCCGGGAAGGTTGCCGAGAATCTTGTTAACGCTTGCAAGGTTAACCATACCGCCGATGATACTGCCGAGATTAATCTTACCGTTTGCAAGGATTGTGTCAACAAGGCTTGCGTTATCCTTGAGAATGTTAAGAAGTCTCTGAACAAGTACTAACTGGTCGGTATTTGCTCTTCTTGCGTTCTTTGTCCATGATTTAAGCGTAAGGTCATCAAGGTCACCGAGAAGACCGAGCGCGCCACCGATGGTAGCGATTGCGCCTTCAAGAACGTTCTTTACACTGTCAAGTGAAGCACAAATTTCATCAACAGAGTTGATAGTAATATCAAGCTTGATTGTAGTGACAAGTACGCTCTGGTTAACATGGATGCCTTCAAAATCGACATTGTAGAGAACTGTGTCAAGCCAGTCAAAGACGATTGACATTCTCTCTTCAGTTGTCAAACGCGTAACTGCGCCGTCAGGACTGTAAGCGCCCAAAGTGTTCAGCTGTGCGCCTGTCTGATATGTTGCTTTAGCGGCGAAGGACGCCATTGTGAAGCAAGACATCATCATAACTACAGCGAGAAGAACGCTTAAAAGTTTTGTAGTCTTTTTCAAGAACATACACCTCCATAATTAATCATTATAAATAAATATAATGTCACGCCCATTCTTTTACGGTGCGGGCAACACCGATTGTTTGCGACTGCGATTTGTTTGTCACTTCTGACCGCCCCGAATTTTCACCTATTATAATAGGTATAGGGAAGCTTCCGCAAACGCCGTCTTGTTTCTCGGAAAATTGTCTCACTGTCTTCCCCAATTGCAAACCGGAAAAAGCAGCATAAGACAGATGATACACACCCGAGAGGATATTACCAGTAGGATGTGTATCGAACGGGGTTTTTGCCCTGTTTGGACAGACTCCCCCGCAAAATGGGGGCACTACGCCCTATTACACCACTCCTATGGTTAGTCAAATTATAAAATATTTTCCCTGAATAGTCAATATCAATTCACTAAAAATTCACATTTTTATGTTTCTCACAAAAAAAAATTGCCTTTTTGGGCAATTTGCATTTTTAAAATTGAGATTTTTTGCCGAAAATGTTAACAAATTATGAACAATAGAAAGTTTTGAACATTTTTGACCCGTTTTCGACATATTTTTGAACATTATTCACAAAGATTTCAGGGAAAGTTCTGTCAAAATGGATATATTTTTTAAGCGGCATTTATAGGGAACGGCTGCCCCGACGCTCCGGAATAAATCACATCTGTATTTGCGGGCGAGCCAATGACCGCCCCTACGATTGAATTTTGATTTATATTATACCGTAGGGACGAGCATTGCTCGTCCGTTTAAATTCGATAATAAATAACGGCGGGAGCAAGCCCCCGCCCTACAATTAAATATAAAAAAGCCCTCTTGAAACAGAGGGCTTATGAATTATGAGTATGCGCTGAAATTGACTGCCGCGTAAATCAAAAGATATATCCACGTTGCAGGCATCGCTTTCGCTTTTTCAATGGCTTCGAGAACTTCCCTTCTGAAATCCCCTTCCCTATACATTACATAAAGAAGCATCGTGAACGAAATCAGGAACGCATGGGTAAAGAAACGGTTAACGTCAAGCGAAACCATGTTTCCCGCTATCGCAGTAAACGGGAACTGAACCATCATAAGAAAAACGCTGAACTTTTTGAGCTTGTTCCCGTCAATGCTTCTGAAAAGCTTAAGCATACGCTTATAGAAGAAGAACATAGCGGGAGAAAGTATTATAACCGAGGAAACGGCGCGAATAATAAGGTCCGCCCTGTTTTGAGTGTAGACGTTTACAAACTCCGTATGAAGAAAATAAATTCTCTGAACAGCAAGCCTTATTGCCCTCCAGACAGGAGAGTCTATCGAATAAAGCTCGGACGGATAAAGCCCCGTTCCCTTATAGATATTATAATCATAGAAGGTATAGTCAAAATATGCGAAATATGTTCCGCCCCTATCCTCAAGCAGCTTGTTAAATTCATCAACCGAAAGCGGCATATCCTTTTTGAAAACAATGAAGAACACGGCTAACAGAGCCGAGGCTATCATTGAAAATACAAACACTAAGATAAAAAGCCTCTTGTTTTTTCTGTCTTCTTCAACGGAAATTCGGTATAGAAGAAGAATCGAGAACATTACTATACAGCAAAGCACCGACGACATATGCACCGTAAGCGCAAGGGCGAAAAGCAAGGGGATAACGAAGCGTAAAACCTTATTCTCAAGCACGAAGAAAAATATAACCGAGAGGAAAAGGAAATAGACATCGAGCATTCCGAGCGTTTTTGTAAACGTTGAAAACGTAAACGGTCCCGAAATAAAAACTACCGAAATCAGAAGAGCGACGCTTCTGAAACGCGGCTCAACCTTATAAATAAACTTTTCAAGCAGAACCGACATAAACACGAAGAACACCAGTATCAGCACGGTTTCATAGATGCTCGCCGTTTTTACGGATGCGTTCTCACCAAAAATTCCGTAAAATATTGAGCCGGGAAGAACTCCCGAACGAAATCCGAGGCTCTTGAAATCAATTATATGATACATATATGTTCCGCCCGACTGCGTTTCCCAGGGTCTGAACCTCGTTACAACTATAAAGTTATACAGAACTGTATAAATGAAAAATCCGATTGAAAAGCGATGCTTAAAAAAGAATCCGCTGTTTTTTATATTGTTTTTCACAACGCACCCTCCTTTAAGACAAATCGTCGGAAGCGGTCTTTTCCCGTATTCTTTCGACGAACGAATTAATCAACGGGTGACCGTTCCAATAAAGCAGAATTAAATTCAGTATGTAAAGAAGCGGTAAGACGTGCATAAGGCAGGTCGCGTGCGCGCGTCCGAGAATAAAAAGCAGACAGGAGGTGAAAAGCGGAATGAACACAAGCGCAAACGAAGCGCTCAAAGGCCCTCTGTCAAACGAATCCTGAGCGTTCTTCTTTTTCTTCTTGCTCTTCTCTTTCTTTTCGGGATGAAAAGCTATAACAAGATAAACCAAAGCAACAAGAACCGTAATCACAATATTAAATATATAAAGATAGTAAAACTTAATCTTATTTTCAAAGCCGTCAAGCGAAATTACAATAACCGCCGCAAGAAGCCCGAGCGGAAGAAGCCTTGACGCCCAGGAAAGAGCCTTAACAAGAAGGCTATCGCCCTTACCTCTTATATAGTAAAGCTGTTCTATATAGAAAAGAAAAGCGAAGAAATACGTCGCCGGGAACAAAAAGTCCTCCTTCTCGGCGCCTGCCGCAGAAGCATACATAAAGCCCTTGCCGACGCATCCCGCCACCAACAACAGAAGCGGAACTAAAAGCGGAATATTAAACAGCGTCAAAGCGTAAATAAAAACAAAAAATACGCTTTCAATTATAAAATCAATTAAATTTGCCGCCGCAAGCTCAACCTTGCAGAACACGTTGAACATAAAGAAAAACAGAACAAGCGCCGCAAGGGTTAAATTACGGGATTTACCTGTTAAAGCTTTTGACAATTCCTTTACCCACTTTCTTCAGTGACTTTTCAATAACGAAGTCTTTTTTTCTCAATTACAAACGGCTTTTGCTCGGCGTCGGTTTTAAGCGAAATTATATATTCAAACATTACCGATACCAGACTGATAAGCAGAATCAGCGCCAGCAGTATAACTCTAAGAATAACGCCGTTCCATATCTCGCCGCTTTCCGCTTCAAAGCACGCGGGAACAAAATGAACAAGCGTTTCAACAGTTAAGGCAATAAACGAGATAACGGATAAAACAAGAAATCTTCTGGGAAGACATTTGCTCATACTTACAATCCCACCCATAGCAAAATCGTAATACTTGTTAAAATTGAAATGGGATTTACCGCTGAAACGTTTATCCTGAGTATAATAAATCCTCTCAATTTTATCGGCGAATTCAAGAATATAACCCCTTAAAAACGGGTTATGGGTTTTGATTTCCCTGAAAATGTTAATAAGGCTTTTATCGAGCAGCTCGAACTCGGTTGCGTGCGGAATAATCTTCATTCCGAAAACGAGGTTGAGAAGATAATAGCTGAGCGTTCGTATAAAGCGAAGAAGCCTGTTTTCCTTGCTCCTGTTTTTAACTCCGAGAACAGCGTCCGCCCCCTGCTCCCATTTTTCAATAAACCTCGGGATTTCCTCGGGCGGATTCTGCATATCGCAGTGAACAAGCACAGCGGCGTCGCCCTTTGCCTGCTGCATACAGTAAAAAACCGTTTTTGAATAGCCGAAATTCTTTTCGTAGAAAACAGCCTTTACTCTCTCGTCCTTTTCGCAAAGCTTCTCTATAATTTTATCCGAGCCGTCGGTTGAGCCGTCGTCGAAAAAGACTATTTCATATTCATATTTTTCCATCTCGCGCATTACTGCGGAAATACGGTTGTATGCGTTTTCAATGTTGTTTTTTTCGTTGAAAACAGGAACGCATACGGAAATAAGTTTTTTCTCCATAAAACTTCCCCGTTTATTCTTTTACCTCAATAACGTACTCGTTTTTATGATAGATATTCGCTTCTTTTCTTCTTCCGTACCAGACGGTTTCCCTGGCGTAATCCTCCCAATCGGTGTAAACGTTTTTCGGGGTGATTTTAAGAAGCGTTTTTTCTTTTTTAAGCGGCTCCTTTTCACGCTCGTAAATATTCTCGAGATACAGCGGAACGTTATATTCGAGTTCAATTTCACGCGCGGCGTCAAAGGGCTTTTTGATTATATTGCTCTGATAAGAATAAAGAGCGTTGAATATATCCTCGGGAATACCGAACTTTTCAATATACGGTCGAAGCTCTTTCATAGTTTCATCCCAGCTGTAAACCGCTTCAAGATACTCGCCCTCTTCGTATGTCCAGGTAATATTTCCGAACTTCGGGTCGTAGTAATGCCAGTTGCCCTTAAGCGAATTATCATAACGGCGCTTGAATTCGCGCCAAAGCTCGCCGAGCCTTCCGTCCGAAGCGAGAAGATAGTCGCTTAATCCCTTATAGAACGTAAAGTAATCCGTTATTCCCTCGTAATAAAGGTAAAGGGCGAACGTCCTTAAAATACCTAAGGAATGGAAGCACTGAACACAGGTTGAAAATAGGTTTGAGGCTACCCAGTCGTCCTCATTCATAGTGTCGGTTGAACGTACAAGATTTGAGTATTCGTGAATCTCGTCGTCGCTGTTCGCCGTGCTGTGAGCATTTTTGAAATAAACCTTCATTGTTTTTATCTTATGCTCCCTGATATAGTCGGGGTCAGCCATTGCGGCGTTGGGAAGTATTTCGCAAAGATAAACGTAAAGCGAGCTGTGCTGTCCCTGCTCGAGAAGAGTACAGATTCCCTTACAGAAGCTCTCATAGGTTTCACCCGGGAAGCCTAAAATCAGCTCGGAATAGGTTGAAATACCCGCCTCGTTATAACGGCGGATAAGCTCGGAAAAATGCTCGAGCGTAAGATTTTTTCTTCCTATATTTTTAAGAGCCTCGGGCGACAGCGACTGATAAGAAATAGTCGCTCCCCTGTCCATTCCGACCTCGTTAAGCGTATTGCAAATCCGGAACACTCGGTCGGTGCTGTTCTTTTCATAATTTGTTCTGAAGATTTTCGGAAAACCGTATTTTCTTTTTGACTCAACAAGAATATCAACTATTTCGAGGTCCCTGTCAAACATACCGAAATTTGAGTCAACGCCGTAGCAGAATTCGACCCTGTGTTCAGCCATCCATTTTATCTCAGCCTTGACCTTTTCAAGCGGGAAAAACCTCATCCTGTTTCCGCCGTGAGTCCAGTCACAGAAAGCGCAGTGATAAGGGCAGCCTCGGTTGGTTTCAAGAATCGCGCTGAAATCAATATCGGGATTTTCCTTAATCATATTGTCAAAAACGCCCATAAGATAAGGCGACGGGAAGGTTGACAGGTCGCAAATCGGCTGTAAAGGTGTTTTAACGATTTTTCCGTCCCTGCGAAAAGCGATTGAGCTGACCGTTTCAAGCTCCTCGCCCGAAGCGAGAGCCTTTAAAAGCTCGGGAACTACGGGTTCGCCCTCGCCGAAATTAAGGATATCGACCTCTTCTACTTTTTCAAGAAACTCGGTTGAATTTCCTACGCTGTGACCTCCGAACGAGATAAGGCAATCGGGATATTTTTCCTTGACCTTTTTCGCAAGAGCCTTGTTAAACTCAATATTCCAGATGTTACAGGAAAAACAGACCATAAAGGGGTCGACAATTTTTTCCAAAACAACCGAAAGCTTTTCTCTTTTAAAAATAATCTCGGGGAAATTATATTCACTTGTTATTTCGGGGCGGGTAAGGCAACTTGCGATAATAGTTCCCACTGCATAGGGAACGTAAATCGAATTGCCGAAAGCAACTCCGACCTGAACGAAATAAACGTTTTTCATTTAAATACAACTCTTCTTTCCGAAAGATGAAAAATAATAAAAGTTATTTGCTTTCTTGACTAAGCTTTCTTTATATGCAATAATAAATTGATTAAAAGCACGGAGTAAATATATGAAAAAATTTGACCGTCTTTCGATTGTTGTTCTCGCAACAACCGAAAAGAAAACCTTAATTGAAACAGTTGACACTTTAATAAACAGCTGCTCGGCGGAGGATATTTCCGAAATTATTATCCTTATGGTTTCGGACTCCTGCCCGTCCGCCGAAATCGCCGACGAAATAATAAGGAATAACCGTTCGTCCGTTCCGATAAGCCGCCGTATTCAGAAAACTCCCGGTCTTTACCCCGCAGTTTTTGAAGCCCCGAAGCTCGTTTCGGGTTGCTCGCATATACTTATTATCGGCTCGGATCTTGAAATGGACCCGGCTTCAGTACCCGCTATGATAAAAGCGGCGAAGAAAAACCCCGACGCAATTATCTGCGCTTCAAAATTTATGAAGGGCTCTTACAGGGAAAACTACGGCGTTTTTCACTACATCTGTAACCGCGCCGTAAACGCCGCCGTCGGTCTGATTCTTCATATTAAAGGAACCGAGCTTCTTTCAACGTTCCAGATTTACCCTATGGAGCTTTATAACAGAATGAATTTCACAAGCGAAACCCGTTCGTATTACGAATATACAATGCGCCCGCTTGCCATGGGAGAAAAATACATTGAAATTCCGACGGATTACATAAGAAGGACCGAGGGCGAATCGAATTACAACCTGAAAAGATATATTGACCTCGGAACGACCTTTCTTAAAACAGCCTTAAGCGAACGCAAACGGCTGAAAGCCATCAGAAAGAAATAATAAAATCCGTATTCAGAGCCGAATGGAAACATTCGGCTTTTTTATATATTCTTTTTCAGAAGGCGAAGACCGTAACGAATATAGTTTAATATAATCTTCGGTTTTCCGACAGCGGAAAACAGTTTTTTTATTATATAAGTCGGTCTGAGATAAAAGCGCAGGAGAATTCCCTTTTTCAGCCTTTCAACCTCTTCATTTGAAAGGGTTGCCGTTCCCGTTGTATTAGGCGAATAGTAATCGTGACCGAAGCCGCTGTCATTAAGAACGCCGTATTCCTTACACTGTTCGTAAAGCCCCGTTCCGTAATATGGCATGGCGACGTGAAGCTCAATAAAATCGGGATTGATTTTATGGATTAGCCTTTCGGTCTGCTTAATCATTTCTTTTGTTTCCCACGGGAAGCCAATCATAAAAAAGCCGAACAGCGGAATTCCCGCCTGCTTAATCATTTCGGCGGCGCGAAGATTATCTTCAACAGTAGTTCCCTTTTTAATCTTTTTAAGCGTTTCGTCGCTTCCGCTTTCAAAGCCGACCGCTATTGTAAAGCAACCCGCTTCCTTAAGCTTTTTGAGAAGCGAAATGTCAAGCGGCTTCACCCTCGAATTAGCGGTAAATTCAATTTTTCCCTTTAGAGGTGAATTGATTATCCTGTCGCAGACTGCTGCGGCGTATTCGCTGTCAACAGTAAAGGTGTCCGCCTTGAAAAAGAAATTCCTTATACCGAATTTACTGTAACATTCTTCAATTTCAAGATAAACGCTCTCAACATCCCTTTTTCTGACCGTCCTGCCCGAAATAATCGGCGTAAGGCAGTAAATACAGTTCGCAGGGCAACCGAGCCCCGTCTGGATTGTCGCCATCGGCTCGCCCGTATCGGGTCTTACATAAAGGGCGTTATTCATAAGCTGTCTTGCAGGGAACGGAAGCGAATTCAAATCGTTCGTTCCACAGACAAACGGGTTTTTAACAAACTGACCGTCCTGCTTATAAAAAATACCGTTAATATCCGAGAGCTCGCCCTCGTTTTTAAGATAATAATCGGCAATTCTTCCTATAACGAATTCCATTTCGCAGCCTATAAGGCACGAAACGTTTTCAAGGTCAAGAAGCGAAAGCAACTCGCTTTCTATATCATAAAAAACAGCGCCCTTCATAACGCTTATGCACTTATAAACGCTGTTTACCCTGTCAATGAACAGAAGGTCGTCCTTTACGGAGGTGTTCGTCGTGCTAAGCGCAATCATATCGGGCTCAAAAGCTTTTATATCGTTTATTACGTCGTCAAACGAAGCGTTTTCGGTCTGGTAATCGCGGAGAAAAACCTCATACCCTTTTTCAAGAAGCACAGCGGCGCAATAGCCAAGGTCGTTACACGCATGAACGGAGTTAGCCGCAGATTCGCTGATATTACATTGCGCTCTGTCCTCGCTTCTCTGAAGAAGCTTTCCCGGAGGGTATAGAAGCATTACTTTATTCATGTTCGTTCCGTCTTTTCAACGCCTGCTTCGCATATTCAAGCTTTTCGGGCGTATTGATATTGATTTCTTCGTCGGCTATCGGAATAGCCAGGCCTTTTTTTCCGTCTGCGATAAGATTGTTCATAAAGTCGCACAGCGAAACAAAGTGGTCGCCCGCATAGGCGTAGCGGTTTTTAAGAAGCGACATACAGGCGGGGTTGAAAATACAAAGACCCGTGCCCTTTTTGTTATTGCCCGCATTCATTGACTTTTCTTCGCAACGAACCAGCCTGTCGCTGTCACCGTCGCAGAAAATCGAATAATTTTCTTTAACCTCTTCGTTATTCTTAACCGTGATATATCCGCAGGCGAAATCGACGTCGGACGCCATTTCAACCGCGCGGGCGTTAAAGCCGCAGTATATTTCGTCGCTGAGCTGAAGAACGACGGTTTCGCCGTTCCAGTTGGTCATGGCGCAGTAAAGGGCGTGAATACAGCCCATAGGCGTTTCCTGAAGAGCGTAGTTAAGAGCAATTCCGTGATATTCGGTTCCGAGAGCCGCCTTTATTTCGTCCCTGTATTTGCCGACAACGATAATAGCCTTGTCAACATTCATGGCGATAAGGTTGTCCAGAGCATATTCAATTAACGACTTACCGTTGATTTTCAACAGCGATTTACAACAGCCGTTTTCGTCAAAGCGGGTGCCGTTTCCGCCCGCCAGAATGATTCCGAGCATTGCCTTCTCCTCAATAAATTAAAGATTTCATAATTACATTATATTTTATCATACGAAAACTTGCTTTGTCAACTGGTATTTAGCCCTGCCGAAAGCCTTAAAAAAGCTGTAAAAATCAAGGCTTTTCGGCATTTCAGAAGCGAAGAAAAACGGGTGACCTCAGTCACCCGTTTAAAAAAGCTTTTATTTCTTTTTCTTTTCCTGCTTCTGAGCCTTGAGCTGTTCCTTTAAGAGTCTGTCGGCTTCCTCTAGCCTTGCCTGCTCGGCTTCACGCTCGGCTCTCGCCTCTTCGGCGCGCTTGCTCGCCTCGTCATACATAGCCGCTATTTCGTCATAGTGCTTGTAATTCTCTTCCTGAGCGAGAACACGTCTTGCCGTGCAGTAAATCTTCGCCGCGCGGTTGAAATAAGCCTGGCGGTCCATCTCGGTTTTGCTTTCCTTCTGAGCTGTTTTAAGAGCCGCCTGCAATTCCTTGATTTCAGCGCCGAGCTTTGCCGCCGCGTCCCTTTCGCCCTCTTTTTTAAGACGTTTACGTTCGGTATAAAGCTCGGAAATTCTATCGGTTATAGAGTCCTCTTTTTCAAAGCATTTTTCAAGCGCCGTCATTTCGGGCTCAACAAATTCCTGCTTACCGTTAAAATATTTGTTATATGCCTTATAAGCGGTCTTTTTGCCGCTTGCGATTTCAAGCATCGCTCTGCGCTTTTCTTTTTCGGAGGCGGTCGCTTTAGGCATCGCCTTAGCCTGCTTTCTGAACGCCTTTATTTCGTCGGGGTCAAGATTTTTAATGCCGTCAAGTCCCGCTTTGTAAATCTCTCTGTACTCCGTAAGCTCGGCTGTTTTTTCGCCCGAGTTAAACTTGTCCAGCTCGTCGCAGACAAAACGGGAAATATCAATTTCCTCGTTCGTTTCAAGTATGTTCTTATATTCCTTTTTAAGCTTTTTGCGTTTCTGCCTGTCCTTTTCGTCCTTATAAAAGCTCTTTGTGACGTTTTTCGGCTCTTTTACGGACATCTCTCGGGCGTTATTCACCAGTTCAATCGCCTCGACAAGATTTTCGTCGCTCAAAGCTCCGTTTGAATAGTCCTCAAACAATGCTCTGACCTTAAGAACACGGATAACGCTCTTCTGTTTTTTCTCGGTAAAATCATAGAAGAAATAGGGAACAACATTCAGGAACGCTCCTACGCCCGCCATAATAATCAACGCCGGCAAAAAGCGATAAAGCAGGTTCGGATCGCCCGTTTCAATATCAAGAATATCAAAGGGATTCTTATACCCGTTGCCCTCATAAATACCAAATTTTTCCTGAACTGCCGGCAGAACTGCCGAGGTTGCAAGCGTGACGACGCTACCTATTGTTGCTACGGCGGCAAACATACCGTCAATTCTCTCGCCCGAGCGGTACTGCTGATAGTCGCGTATGTCCGCCTGAATCGCGGGGGTGGTAATCTGCTCAAATGCGCCGAAAAGATAATTTACATAAATACAACCGACCAGCCACCAGATATTCCGCATATCCACAAGCATAAGAAGAATACACGCCACATTCATAAGATTAACGCCTATAAGAACCTTTTTCTTGCCGAATTTTCTTATGCACAGCGGAGCCAGAAGCATTCCCCACAGCGACGCATTGCCTATAAGCGTATTAATAATCGCCATCTGGTCGCCGTTGGCAGTTTTACCGTAGCTTTGCGAATAGACAAGAATGTTTCCGTAAGCGAGTTCAAGGAAGCCGAGCCAGCCCGCAAGCGAAATAATCCAGAAATACTTGTTTTTGGCAACCTCCTTAAGCGCGTCGGTAAAGCGCACCTGAACGGTATGAGTTTTTGCCTGAACAATTTTTTCCGTTGTGTTTGCCCAAACAACAATAATCAGAGCGATTCCGATGATGGCAAAAATCGGATATGTAATTCTGTAAACCCTTATATCCGTGAGATTATCGTTGGCAAAACGCTTTGCAATCATCGGGTTTACAATGTTCATAATGGACGGCGCAAGCGAATAAACAACAGCTTTTATCGCAAGCACATCCGTTCTTTCCTGAGTGTTCGGAGAAAGAACATGAATGAGGTTTGTGTATGCGTCCTGAAAGAAGAAGAAGAAAAAGTGCAACCCAAGATTACAGAGAGTTACTATAAGGCACTTTATTACATAGCCTTTTTCATATCCGAAAAGCATACCCGGGAAAAGGTCATACATTTTCGCATACGGGAACCACACATAAATCAGAGCGATTAACGCCGTCGGAATTCCCATAGGCAAAAGGTAGGGTCTGTATTTACCGCCCTTACCTCTTGTATTATCCACCATGTTTGCCCTGATTCCCGTTAAAGGAATATTGAGCAGAGTGGAAATAAGATAGATAAGGTATGTATGCTTTGGTCCGACGCCTATCGCATTGCTGACAATTATATTTGTCGTGCTGACTATAAGCGTTGAGCCTAACTGAATAATGAAATACGCGCCGATGCCGCCGAATGCGTATGCGCCGATTTCCTTAAAGGTCATATATCTGCCTTCGGGAGGTCTGCGCCAGTAAGTCTTGACATTCGAAACGGTGTTGCCGATTTTCTGAGCAATATTCATATCCGTTCCCCCAAAACGAATTATTAATATAATAAATATATTTTATCACCTTTTAGGCTTGTTGGCAATAAGCAGATAGGATTTAAAATTATCTCATACCGCAGGGGCAGGATTACCCTGCCCAAATCAATTAATATCCGATTTTGCGGGCGACCACAGGTCGCCCCTACGATTGTATTTGAATTTTTATCAATCCGTAGGGACGAGCATTGCTCGTCCGTTTTTGAAATTGATAATAATTAAACGTGAGGGTGCAGAGCCCCTCCCCTACAAATAAAAAAGAGACGGCTTTTCACCGTCTCTCCGAAATAATCTTTAATTATTTTTTAGCCTGCTTTGAATACTTCTTGAGATAGATAAATCTCATAAGTCTTGTTTCAATGGGGCTTATGGGCTTGACAATGTCAAACAGTCTTGCGCCGACCTCTGTGCGAGCGCCCTTGTCCATAACGATTTCGATTGCCGTAGCGTCATATTCGCTGCCCGAAACGCAAAGAGCGCCGTTATTGTCAAGCAGAACGGCATTTCTGCCCTTTAACTTTTTAACAACCTTTTTGCTCGTCTTAAGCGTGTTGTTTGCGTCAAAAGCCGCGTGTCTGACGGTAGCGCCGCAAAGCTGGGCGAAGTCGTCAAGCAAAGGCTTCATTGTTCTGCCGAGCTTTGAAACCGCAACAACGTCGGGAGTCTTTGTATGAACAATATAGTTTACGTCCTTACGCTTTTTGTAAACCTGTCTGTGAAGCTCGGTTGTTTCGGGAGCACTGTCGCCGTTTGAAATAAGAGCGCCTGTTTTAATATCGACTCTTGTTATCTCTCCGTCACCGCCGATAACCGAAATGTTGAACGCCTCGCCGTCACGCTCGGATTTGCAGGGCGCAACCTCGGGAACGGACGAAGCCTTTTTAACGAATTTTTCGGCAACATAGGAAGCGACAGCGTCAAGTCCCGAAGCAACGGTTCCTGTAACCGCTTCATACTTATTGCGTATAAACTCGTCGCAGACAACCTCTAATTCACGGGCTACAGCGAAAGCGTCATCATAATCCGTACCCATGCAGACAGCGCCGTGATGAGCCATGATAACCGCCTTTGAATCCGAGCGCATCATAGCTTCAACTACGCCCTTGCGAAGCTTGCCCGTACCGGGAAGTCCGTAAGCGCCAACAGGGACGTTGTCGCCGATTACTTCCTTGCTCTTGCCCGAAACATTATTAATGTCAAGGCCAAGAGCGCTGACAACGGACGCAATCTTCTGATGAGTATGAATTACGAAATTAACCTCGGGGCGAAGCTTGTAAGCCTCGGCGTGAATACCCTTTTCGCTTGAGGGCTTTATGTCGCCGTCATAAGAGCAGTCCTCAATATTAACAAGGACTATTTCGTCGGGAGTAAGTGTTTCGTAGGGCTTTCCGCTGGGAGTGATAACAAACTGCTTGTCATCAATTCTGCAGGAGATATTACCCCAGGTTCTTGCGATAAGACCCGAAGCGACAACCTCTTTACCTGCGCGGACAACTAATTCTTTAGCTTCCATTATATCCATAAAATCACCGTTTCCTTAGAAAAGATATGGGAGGATATGAGTCCTCCCATATTTTATTAATTGTTTTAATCAGTCAGCCTTAAGAGCAACCTTCTCAAATACCTTATCGAATCTTGAAAGAGCGTCGTCAATCATCTTCTCGTCATAAGCGGCTGAAGTGTAAAGACGGCTGCCTGCAAGAGTGATAACGCCTTCTGCGGTGTAAGCAGCGCCCATATGAGTCATGACATCTTTTCTTTCGCTTGTAGCGTCAAGAACTCCCGGGATAGTCCACGGCTTCATCCAGTCAATGTGGAAGTGAAGCGTACCGACTGTTTCGAGGTGGCAGATTGAGCCTTCGTTCCATGTTACGAAGGGAAGACCATGCTTGTCGATGAGCTGCTGGAGACCTGCTCTCATTCTGTCGCCCATCTGACCTGCCTTCTGGCAAGCGTTCTGTCTGTCGATTTCTTCAAGAGTGAAGTAACCTGCGCAGCAGGTAAGCGGGTTAGCCGAAAGAGTACCGCCTGTAAACGCCTTATGAATCTTCTTGTTGCCTGTAGCGTCAAGTCCTGCGCCGAGATACTGCATATATTCTCTCTTACCGCCGACTGCGCCAGCGCACGGATAGCCGCCGCCGATAACCTTACCGAAGATTGTGAGGTCAGGAGAAACGCCGAAGTAACCCTGAGCGCACGCCATACCGATACGGAAGCCTGTAACAACCTCGTCGAATACGAGTAAAGCGCCGTACTTACGGCAAAGTCTTTCAACGCCCTTAATAAATTCGGCGCTTGTCGGTGTTGAACCGCTTTCGGGGCCTACCGGCTCAATGAATACAGCCGCTGTGCCGCCGCGGAACTGGTTGATGAAGAGCTTTCTTTCAAGGTCTTCAAGGTCGCCGGGGAAGAATTCCTGAGTATGCTTGAAGAGATAAAGCGGAACGCCGTGAGCCTGAGTGAACTTTGAACCGGGAACACGGATGCCGTAACCAAGCTGATCTGACCAGCCGTGATAAGCGCCGCCCATCTTAAGAATGTTCTTCTTCTTTGTAGCAAGACGTGCAACACGGACTGCAGTCATACAAGCCTCTGTACCCGAAGCCTGCATACGAAGCATCTGAACTGTTTCAACAGAATCGGAAACCTTTTTGGCGAGCTTATACTCAAACTCGTGGAAAAGACCTGTTGAAGGACCGCAGGTATTAAGAAGGTCGATAACCTGCTCACGAACCTCGGGAGGATTCGAGCCGAGAACTGTCGGGCCGCCTGCCTGAAGGAAATCGTAATATTTGTTACCGTCGATATCATACATATAAGCGCCTTCCGCCTTGGTTATAACAAGCGGGAAAGGATAGTTGAAGGCGAGGTTATGCTGAACGCCGCCGGGGATGATCTGCTTAGCTTCTTCGATCATCTTCTTTGATGTAGCGCACTTCTTGTCGAAATAATTCTCGACATAATCTTTAAGGGCCTCATCGGTTACTGTGTAGATAGGCTTTTTAATGAGCTCGTCAAGCTTTCTGTTGACTTCAGCAGCGTCACGATACTCGGAAATTGCGAATCTTGTGTCCATAGTGATTTTACCTCCGTAAAATTATTTTGAAAAATTCACCGTTTCGACGAGGGTGAATTTATATTCACCTAACATTATATCACAAAAAAACGCATTGTCAATTCTCTTTTTTTGTAAAAAAATCTTGTATAATTTGTATAATGTGATAAAATATATAGGTATCATTATGTTCAAACATATTTAACAATGGGGTATCGGTTATGGAGGATTTGGGCTTCAAAGACCGCCATAAGCAGACGTTTGACAACATACCGAAGGAAAAAAGAGACCGGATTCTTCGTTGCGCTACGGATGAATTCGCGCTCCACGGCTATGAAAACGCAAACGTCAGCGCTATAGCAAAGGCGGCGGATATAAGCGTAGGCTCAATTTATAAATATTTTGAGGGCAAGCAGGATTTGTTCCTGACTGTCGTTCACCACGGAATCGAGCGAATTGACAACGTGCTTCGCAATCTTCTTGAGGAAGACGTTGACGTGCTTATAAAGGTTGAAAGAATTATACGTGAGCTTCAGGATTTTTCAAGAACTCAGGGAAAGCTCATAAAGCTTTACAACGAAATCACGGGTGAAAACGACGACAGGCTCGCCCGTCAGCTTGCCGAAGCTATGGAAGGCGTTTCGGCTTCGGTTTATAAGCAGGCGATTGAACAGGGTAAAAAGACGGGTGAAATCCGTCCCGACCTTGATACGGGAATGGCGGCGTTTATGATAGACAACCTGTTTATGTCGCTTCAGTTTTCCTATTCGTGCGAATACTATTGCGAGCGCTTTAAGATGTTCACCGACGAAAGAATATTCGAGCGAGATGACTTTGTTGTCGAGCAGATGTTAAAGTTTATTAAATCAGCATTTAAATACAAATAATCGGACGGAGGATTATTATGGTAAAATCAATCTATGCTATCGCCTATGACATAGGAACAACAGGCGTTAAGACCTGCCTTTTCGAAATCAGCGATAAAATCGAGCTTCTTGCGGCTGAAAGCGCAGGCTATAAGCTCTATGTTATCGACGGCGGCGGCGCAGAACAGCATCCCGACGAATGGTGGGAGGCTATGTGCAAAACCACCAGCGATATTATGAAAAAGGTCAAGGTTAAGCCTGAGGAGATTTCGGGTATTTCCTTCTGTTCCCAGATGCAGGGCGTTGTTCTTGTAGATAGGGACGGCAACGCTGTCCGTCCCGCATTCAGCTATATGGACCAGCGCGCAAGGGAAGAAATGAAGGAATGCATGGGCAAGCCTCCGAGAATCGCAGGCGGTAACGCCCAGAAGGTTCTCAAATCCCTTATGATTACGGGTGCTGCTCCGCTTAGCGTTAAGGACCCCGTCTGGAAATATAAATGGGTTGAAAAGCACGAGCCCGAAAACTTCAAAAAGACTTATAAATGGCTCGACGTTAAGGAATATCTTATAGCGAGAATGACAGGCGAGTTCATTATGACTCACGACTCGGCGTTCTCAACTATGATTTACGACATTAAGAAAAATACCTGGAGTCCCGAAATGTGCAAGATGATAGGTATTAATATGAATCATCTGGCTCCGATTGTAAAATCCACCGACCGCGTCGGCTCTCTTACCAAGAAAGCGGCTGAGGAACTCGGGCTTGCCGAGGGAACGGGCGTATTCGGCGGCGGCGGAGACGCTTCGCTTATAGGCGTAGGAGCGGGAAGCACAATGCCCGGCGACACCCATATCTATCAGGGTACTTCGGGCTGGGTTTCAACTGTTGTTGAAAAGAGCATTGTCGATACTTCTTCAATGATAGCGGCTATAGTCGGCGCAAGACCGGGCTATTACAACTATTTCGCCGAGATGGAAACGGCGGGCAAATGCGCAGAATGGGTTAAGGACCACCTCGCGCTTGACGAAATTGACGTGTACTTAAACAAACAGCATAACCTCAAGCGCAGCAAGGCTGATATGGAGGTTGTTTATACAAATCTTTACGACTATATGATGGACGTTGTCGATGCCGTTCCACCCTGCTCGGGCGGCGTAATCTTCACCCCGTGGCTCCACGGCAACCGCTGTCCTTTTGAGGACCCGAACGCCAAGGGAATGTTCTTCAACATAAGCCTTGAAACAGGCAAGAGCGAGCTTATCCGTGCGGTTATGGAGGGCGTTTGCTTCCACCTTCGCTGGATGCTCGAAACCCAGGATAAGAAAATCACAACCTCAAAGACAATCCGCTTCGTAGGCGGCGGCGCCCTTTCGGACATAACCTGTCAGATGCTCGCCGACTGCCTCGGAAGAACAATCGAGACTGTCGCTTCGCCCCAGAACGTCGGCGCTGTCGGCGCGGCTTGCGTTATCTCGGCAGGCGTAGGAATAATCAAGGACCTTGCTGATGCAAAGACCCTTGTTCCCGCCGCAAAGAGCTTCAGCCCCGATTTCTCGAAAAAGGCGATTTACGACAAGAACTTTGAAGTTTTCAAAGAGCTTTATAACTCGAACAAAAAGAACTTTGAAATGCTCAACGGAGGTAAATAATAAATGAACAGAAAAATTATTGCGGTCATTTGCCTTATGCTTGCGGCCTCATTCATCTTCGCAAGCTGCGCAAAGAACACAAAGAAGGATAAAGACGGTAATGAATATATCGTCTATACCGACGAAAACGGCGAAACGGTTACCGACAAAGAGGGTTCAGTTGTTGTTGTTCCGACAAACTATCAGGGACAACCTGTTACAAGGGCTAACGGCGAGCTTGCAACCCAGACAATCCCCGTCCCCGCAATCAACGTAAGTCAAAACGGCAAAAAGGTTGACTGTAAGGCTTATACATTAAATATTCCCGACGGTTGGGTGCTTTACACGGGTATTGACGACTATGCTCAGCTTCGCAAGGGCGACGAGGACAGCGATATCAAAATCGATATAAGATACTACTCCGAGGGTTATGATGAGATTCTTAAGCAAGCGAAAGAAGTAAAAAAGAGCTTTGTTGACAATATAGAAGATGTTATTGTTGACGAGGAAGAGGAAATAACCCTTAAAAACGGTGAGATTTCACCCGTAACAAAGCTTTCCTTCCTCGGAAAAGCCGAGGCAAACGGTAAGGAAGTAACTGCAGGTTTTGTCTACTATGTTTTCCAGGCAGGCGGTCACACCTACGCCATTCCCTGCGCCGCTCAGAGTGAAGACGGCTTTAAGAACACTGATTTCCAGTCGGTTATAGAAGCTATTGAATTTAAAAACTGATTAAAATAAAACAACGCTCTGTGATTTGTTTCACAGAGCGTTATTTTTTTATTCAAAACAAAAAAAGACAAAAAGAAAAACAGCCCCCCTATTGGGAAACTGCTCTCCTTCAAAAGGTGTCGGCGTTACCTATCTTCCCGGGCGGCTGCCCGCCAAGTATTGTCAGCGTGAATGAGCTTAACTACCGTGTTCGGAATGGGAACGGGTGGACCCTCATCACAATCAACACCGACTGCTGAAAGACACGTTTTGTTCACGTTCTCTCAAGCGAGTGTTTGCATTATAGCACCGTTAAAAACAAAATGCAAGCCTTTTTTTAAAATTTTTTATATTTTTTTGAAAAAATATGGAGAGGACGCTCGTTTTCGCCCTCTCCTTAAGTTTTTTCAGCCTTTACTCAGCCTTTTTCTCTTTGGGCTGCTTATTCTTTTTAGGCTCGTCGCCCATATTAACAAGCATTACGGCGCCTGTCCAGACAACAATTCCCGCAAAAATAACCCAGAGATAAGTATAAGCGTCGCCCGCGCGGATAAAATCGACCTTTGCAACAAGGTCCATTATACTTTCAAGTCCCGTATGAAGAAACGAATCAAGATTAATTGTTCCGTCCGTAAACGGAGCTGTTAGCTTACTGAACGCAAGCGGAATGAACGAAAGCACGCCAACGCCTAAAAGCGAGGTTATAACTATAGGAAGCTTCTTTCTTGTAAAGCAAGCAAAAACGATAATCAGAAGCGCCAGCAGCGCAACAGCCGCATAAAGACAAGCTATCGCAATAAGTTGGGGCTTAACCTCGGCGATAACGCCTGCCAAATCAACCTTTGAGTCCTTACCCATAAAGAGCTCTTTAAACGACGAGCTGTCGGAAAGAACCTCATATATGCTCATAGTAAGGTATGAAGCGCCCGTATCCGAAGCGTCGCCCGAAATCAGGCTGAAATACGGGATTGTATAAGCGAAATAGAAGAGGCTTGTAAAAAACATTACGGGGAAGGTTGCGGCTGCCGCAAGAGCAGTTACAACCCTGTAAGCTATATTAAAGCCGCTGTCACGGGTTTTAATCTTTTTTTCCTTATTAGCCATAATTAAACTCCTTTACCAAGAAGAATTGAGCGCAACCGTTCTGTTAATGATTATTTTATCATCCGTGCTGAATTTGTCAACGCAGAAATATCCCTGACGCATAAACTGGAACGTGTCGCCGGGCTTTACGTCCTTAAGACTTCCCTCAAGAAGAGCGCCGTCAATAATCTTTAACGAATCGGGATTAAGGTTTTCCTTAAAGCTTCCGTTTGTTTCGTCAGAGGGGTTCGGAACCTTAAAGAGTCTGTCGTAAAGCCTTACCTGAGCCTTTACGCAATCTGCCGCGCTTACCCAGTGAAGAGTGCCTCTGACCTTTCTTCCGTCGGGAGCGTCTCCGCCCTTGGTTTCGGAGTCATAGGTACAGTGGAGGCAGGTAACCTCGCCGTTTTCGTCGGTTTCGTAACCCGTGCAGGTTACGAAATAAGCGCTCTTAAGGCGAACCTCGTTACCGGGATAAAGCCTGAAATACTTTTTAACAGGCTCAATCATAAAGTCCTCTTTCTCAACAAAAATCTCTCTTGAGAAGGTGACCTTTCTCGTGCCCATTTCGGGGTGATCGGGGTGTTTTTCAACGTCAAGCGTTTCAGTCTGTCCCTCGGGATAGTTATCAATAATTATCTTTAAAGGATTGAGAACCGCCATAGCCCTCGGCGCGGAAGCGTTGAGAGTATCTCTTACACAGCTTTCAAGAAGCCCGAAATCAACAACCGAATACGCCTTTGAAACGCCGATTTTTTCACAGAAATCACGGATTGCCGAAGCGGGATATCCCCTTCTTCTCATACCGCTTAAGGTAGCCATTCTCGGGTCGTCCCAGCCGTCAACAATTCCCTCGTTTACAAGCGCAAGGCACTTTCTCTTGCTTGTAAGGCAGTAGTTGAGGTTAAGGCGGGCAAATTCAATCTGTCTTGGCGGAGAGGGTAACTCCAGCTCCTTTAAAAACCAGTCGTAAAGAGGACGGTGATTTTCAAATTCAAGAGAGCAGAGCGAATGTGTAACTCCCTCCTTATAATCGGAAAGCGGATGGGCGAAATCGTACATAGGATAAACGCACCACTTGTCGCCTGTTTGATGATGGGAAATATGAGCAATTCTGTAAATAACGGGGTCGCGCATATTCATATTCGGCGAAGACATATCAATTTTAGCTCTGAGAACTCTTGCGCCGTTTTCGAATTCGCCGTCTGTCATCCGCTTGAACAAATCGAGGTTTTCTTCAACGCTTCTTTCACGGTACGGGCTGTTTTTGCCCGGCTCGGTAAGAGTTCCTCTGTACTCCCTTATCTCGTCTGCGGTAAGGTCGTCAACATAAGCCTTGCCCATCTCAATAAGCTTAATTGCGCAATCATAGATAAAGTCGAAATAGCCCGAGGCGTAAAGGCACTTGTCCCATTTGAAGCCGAGCCATTCAATATCCTCTTTAATAGCGTCAACGTATTCAACGTCCTCCTTTGACGGGTTGGTGTCGTCAAGGCGAAGATTACAAACGCCGTTATACTTTTCTTTCGTACCGAAATTAATGCAGATAGCCTTTGCGTGACCTATATGAAGATAACCGTTAGGCTCAGGCGGAAAGCGGGTCTGAACGTGGTCATAGACGCCTTCCTTTAAATCCTCGTCAATAAAATCGTGTATGAAATTTGAGCTTTTTACAGTTTCTTCCATTTTATTTTTCTCCCAAATAGAATTTTTCGGCTTCTGAAAGTCTTCTCTGAACTTCTCCGTCACCGAGAATTGCGATTATAGAATGCAGGTCGGGCGTGTTTGTTCTGCCCGTGAGCGCAACTCTTATTACCGTTGAAACGTCGCCGACATGGCCCTTGAACGCGTCGGGATTCTGCTTGTATTCCTTAACATTCGGCGTAAAGCCGAGGGGAAGGCACAAATCCTTTATTTTATCGAACCAGACCTGCTTGTCGTCGGAAGCGTCAACAAACTTTCTATAGCCTTCGATTATTGCCGCCGCGTCTTCATTATTAATGTTTTCGGGCAGCGAATAATTTTCAGCGTATAACTCGTTATACATATAACTTATATAGTCCTTAACCTCGGACCACCTTGCTATATCCTTTCTCGGCTTCGGGTTTTCCCTGTCGATATTGAGAATCGCCCTCGCCTTTTCGGGATTTGACGAAAGCAGTGAATAAAGCTGTTCGTCATATTTTTTCGCCCAAGCGGTAACCCTTTCGTAAACCGTATCGGCGTTCATAACGGAAATAATATTCTTACTTATATCTGTGAGCTTGAGCATATCGAAAAGACAGCCGCTCGAGCTCATTTTCTTAAGATTGAACGGGAACGAGAAGACGTCGGCGTCCTTATTCGCCCTGCGCCAATCCTCAAAGTTGGAGTTAAGAAGCGTCATAAGATATTCTATAAGCGCTTCCTTCGGGAAGCCGGTTTCAACAAAATAGCTTACGGCGGCTTCGGGGTCCTTTCTCTTGGAGAGCTTACGCTTTGTGCCGTCCTCCTCGTCAATCTTCATAACCTGGGGAGTGTGGGCGTATTTGGGCAGCTTATAACCGCACGCCTTGAAAAGAGCTATATGCTTAGGCGTTGAGGAAATCCACTCCTCGCCCCTTATAACGTGGGTAGTTCTCATAAAATGGTCGTCGCAGACGTGAGCGAAATGATAAGTCGGAATTCCGTCGCTCTTTAAAAGGACCTCGTCAATGACGTTTTCAGGCATTTCGATTTTCCCTCTGATAATATCGTCAAAGAAAACCTTTCCGTCCTCTTTTCCCTCGGAACGGAAACGGAGAACCCAGGGTTTGCCCTCTTTAATATTTTTTTCAATTTCCTCAAAAGACAAATCCCTGCATTTTGCCCATTTGCCGTAATATCCGCCGAAGGGAGCGCCCTCTTTTTCCTGTCTTTCACGAAGAGCGGCCAACTCCTCCGAGGTGCAGAAGCACGGGTAAGCCTTTCCCTCGCGGATTAGCTGTTTTGCAACGGTCTGATATATTTCAACCCTTTTGCTCTGGGTATAGGGACCGTAATCGCCCTTTTCGCCGTTTCTGTCAATGCCCTCGTCAAAGAACAGGTCAAAGGATGAAAAGCCGTCGAGAATAGCGTCAACGCCCTCGCCTATTTCACGCTTTTTGTCGGTGTCCTCAATTCGAAGCATTGAAACGCCGTCAGTCGCCTTGGCGGTTAAAATATCGGTAAGAGCGCCGAAAAGTCCGCCCAAATGAAGATAGCCCGTCGGGCTTGGCGCAAAACGGGTAACCCGAGCGCCCTCCTTAATATTTCTTACAGGATATTTTTCTTCAAAATAATCGGGTGTTTTGTCAATATTCGGTAAAAGCAAATCTGCAAGCAGGTTAAAATCCATTTTATTCCTCCGGAAGAATTCTGTTTGTTGTAAATGTATAAACGCCGTAGCCGAGCATTTTATTAAGCGTTTCCTTACTGTCAACCGTCCAGCACGCCGTATCAATACCGCTTTTCGCCATATACTCAAGAGTTTCGTCAGTCAGCTTTTTATGGTTGGCGTTGAAATTTATGCCGAAGCCGTTTTCCTTACAGTAATCGACGTCATCCTTTTTCATCTCGTTGACAAGCAGGTAACAGACGGCGTTTTCGTCAAGCTCTCTTATGCTCTCAATCGCCTGTCTTTTAAAGGAAATAAATATAACGTCCTTTACCCCGTCAACCGAATAAACCGCTTCGTAAAGCGTTTTTATTGTTTCAAGAGAACAATCGCTGTTTTTTATTTCAACAACGGGAACAACCGAATACTTAACGCAGGTTTCAAGGTATTCTTCAACCTGCGGTATTTTAACGCCCTCGTATTTTTCAATATTTGCGCCGTTAGTTATTTCAAGCGCCGAGAGCCTGTCCGACGTGTTTGACGAAATAAAAAGTCTTTTCCCGCACATCCTTTTCGTGTCGGAGTCGTGCATAATAACCCATTTTCCGTCCTTTGTCATATAGACGTCACATTCAACGCCGAAAAATTCTGCCTTTCCCGCTTCTTCAAATGCGGGCAGGGTGTTTTCGGGAGCTACTCCGGAAAGACCTCTGTGGGCAATAAGACGGATACCGTCTGTTTTTTCGGTAAGCTGAGAAAGACGGACAGTTTCCTTAGGCATAATCTTCTTCGGTTTTGAAAAGAAGAACACAAAAACAAAAGTGACTGCCACAACCAAAATAACAGCCGCCGCTGTAATAACGATAATCCTTTTCTTATTCATCGGTTTTATTCTCGGGTTTGCGGACGATACAGTTTGTAGTTATGTACCTAACGCCCGCCTTAAGCATTTTTTCAAGAAGCTCGGGGCTGTCAACCGTCCAGCAGGACGCAACAAGCCCTGCGTCGTGAATTTTCTGAATATCCTTCTGGTTAAACGTATAAACGGGAGCGCAGAAGTTAATTCCGAAATTCTGTTCCTTGGCGTTCTCTATATTCTTTTTCGTAATAAGCCTTACTATATGCCAGATTTCAAGGTTTTCGTCAAGGCTTCTTAAGTATTTAAGCGCCTCAAAATTAAAGGAGATAACGATAACGCTGTCAAGTATTCCCTCCTGCTTTAAAAGCTCGTAAAACGGCTTAAGCTTTTCGATTCTGCCGTCCTTGATTTCAATTTGAGGACGACAGCCGTATTTTTTACAGACGTCGATATACTCCTTGATTGTGCAGACGTGCAAATCGTCGAAATCCTTATAGTTTGCGCCGTTATCGAACTTCATATTGCGAAGCTCTTCGTAAGAAAAATCGGTAACCTTGCCCTTTCGGTCGGTCATCTTCTTAACGTCGTCGTCGTGCATAATGACCCAGACGCCGTCGGTAGTGCAGTAGGCGTCACATTCAATAGCGAAAAATCCGCCCTGCCTGCCCGCCGCCTCGTATGACGGAAGCGTGTTTTCGGGAGCGACAGCCGAAAGTCCTCTGTGGGCGGTAAGCCTTACATTTTTGTACTTTTCGGCGTCGACTGCCTTTTCAAATTCGACAAGTGGTTTTGCAACAAGAGTCGGCGTGTGGAATTTCGAGTAAAGAACCCCGGCTGAAAGAGCGCTGACGCTTATAGTCAGGGCTATTCCTTTAGCAAGAGTTATTTTTTTAGCCATATCCGTTTCTCCTTTACGGGATAAAAGAAATTATTTAGCAACTATGTTTACAAGCTTACCTTTAACGTAAATTTCTTTAATGATATTTTTGCCCTCAATTTCCGAAGCGACCTTTTCGTCAGCCTTAGCCGCCGCAACAGCGTCCTCGTTTGAAATATCAACCGCAACGTTTATCCTCGAACGGACCTTGCCGTTAACCTGAATTGCGATTTCAACGGTTGAGTCAACGCATTTCGCTTCGTCATATTCGCACCATTTCGCTTCGGCGGCAAGCATTTCGCCGTAGCCGCACTGTTCCCACATTTCCTCGGTAATATGAGGAGCAAAGGGATTGAGAAGGATGAGAACGGTTTTAAGCTCAGCCCTGTTAATCGAGCCGATTTCATAAATCTTATTGAGAAGAGTCATAAGCGCCGCAATAGCGGTATTATATTTCATCTGTTCAATATCCTCGGAAACCTTCTTGATTGTCTTGTGCATTGAGGACGAAAGAGCCTCGGTATATTCGTCGCCGTCCTTGAGAATATCCTGTAACGCCCAGATTCTGTCAATAAATCTCTTACAGCCCTTAACGCTCGATTCACTCCACGGAGCCGCCTGCTCATAGTCACCCATGAACAGAACGTAGGTGCGAAGAACGTCGGCGCCGTAAACGTCAACAACCTCATTCGGGTCGATTACGTTGCCCCTTGACTTACTCATCTTAACGCCGTCGGGACCTAAGATAAGTCCCTGGGCGCTTCTCTTTGCATAAGGCTCTTCATAGGGAACCTCGCCCAAGTCATAGAGGAACTTATACCAGAAGCGAGAATAGATAAGGTGGCGCGTAACGTGCTCCATTCCGCCGTTGTACCAGTCAACGGGAAGCCAATATTTGAGCTTATCCTTATCGGCAAACGCCTCGTTATTATGCGGGTCAATGTATCTTAAGAAATACCAGGACGAGCCTGCCCACTGAGGCATGGTGTCGGTTTCTCTTCTTGCGGGTCTTCCGCATTTCGGACAGGTGCATTTTACGAACGAATCAATCTTTGCAAGCGGGCTTTCGCCGTCAGAGCCCGGTTCAAAATTTTCAACCTCGGGCAATTTAAGCGGTAATTCGTCATAGGGAACGGCTACCATTCCGCAGTTGTCGCAATGAACAATCGGAATAGGCTCGCCCCAGTAACGCTGGCGGTTGAACGCCCAGTCCTTCATCTTATACTGAACGCCGCCCTCGCCGAGATTATGCTCGGTTAAGTATTCAATCATCTTTGCGATTGAATCCTTTTTATTGTCAAGCCCGTTAAGGAATTCGGAGTTAACCATTTCACCGTCGCCCGTGTAGGCTTCCTTTGATATGTCGCCGCCCTTGATGACCTCGATAATATCAATTCCGAACTTCTTTGCGAAATCGTAGTCACGTTCGTCGTGAGCAGGTACAGCCATAATTGCGCCCGTACCGTAACCCATCATAACATAGTCGGAAATATAAACGGGGATTTCCTTTCCGTTAAGCGGGTTAATTGCCGAAATGCCGTCAATTCTTACGCCCGTCTTGTCTTTTACAAGCTGAGTGCGTTCAAACTCGGTTTTCTTAGCGCATTCGGCACGGTATTTTTCAATATCAGCCATATTGCCGATTCTTTCGGCATACTTGTCGATTATCGGGTGCTCGGGTGCGATTACCATAAACGTAACGCCGAAAAGAGTATCGGGACGTGTTGTGTAAATGCGGAGTTTTTCGTCAACGCCCTTGAGCGAGAAGTTAACGAAAGCGCCTCTTGACTTACCTATCCAGTTAACCTGCTGCTGCTTGATATTTGCGGGATAATCCACCTTTTCAAGTCCCTCGAGAAGCTTATCGGCATATTCGGTAATGCGAAGATACCATACGTCCTTCGACTTCTGAACAACGTCGCTGTGACAGATGTCGCACTTACCGCCCTGCGAGTCCTCGTTTGAAAGAACAACCTTACACGACGGGCAGTAGTTTACGAGGGTCTTATCCCTGAACGCAAGGCCGTTTTCAAACATTTTAAGGAAAATCCACTGAGTCCATTTGAAATAGTCCTCGTCCGTTGTGTCGATAACTCTTGTCCAGTCAAACGAAAAGCCGACCTTTTTGAGCTGACTCGTAAAGCGCTCGATATTCATATCGGTAACTTTTCTCGGGTGCATACCCGTCTTGATAGCATAGTTTTCGGTGGGAAGTCCGTAAGCGTCAAAGCCAATCGGGAAAAGGACATTATAGCCCTGAAGCCTTCTTTTTCTCGAAACAACCTCAAGACCCGAATAAGCCTTTATATGACCGACGTGCATACCTGCACCGCTCGGGTACGGGAACTCGATAAGACCGTAAAACTTTTTCTTATCGGAGTTATCCTCGGCGTGAAAAACGCCCTTTTCTTCCCATCTGTCCTGCCATTTTTTCTCTGTAAATCTGAAATCGTAAATACCCATTTGTTTTCCTCTTATTCTGTAATAATATTTGAAATATCAACGTTTTTAGCGTCCGCCCAGAGATGCTCGAGATTAAAATGCTCTCTCATATCGGCGGTGAAGATATGAACTATTACCGTGCCGTAATCAAGGAGAATCCAGCCCGTTGCCTTTCCCTCGATATGGTCAGGCTCAACGCCTAATTTTGAAATGCCGTCCTCAACGTCCTCTGTCAGCGCTCTGACGTGAGTTGAGGAAGTACCCGTTGCGATAACGAAGTAATCCGCAACGCTTGTAAGGTCGGTTATTTCAAGAGCCTGAATATCCATACCCTTGTTGTCGTCAAGCACCTTGACAATGTTTTCCATTAATTCTTTTCTGTCCATTATTTATTCTCCTTGTTCATTACTATTTCGTTATACGCGTCAATGCTGTCGGGGTGAATGGGCAAAAGCTTTTCGCTCAACTCGATTATTGAAAACTGCAAGCCCTCTTCCATAGCCGTTTCAAGCGATATTTCCGCCTTTTCTCTCATTCTTTCAACGCCGTCATAGTTTCTGTCGTCCGAAATGAAATCGGCTATGTAAATCACCTTTTCAAGAAGCGACATATTTTTTCGCCCTGTTGTATGATAGCGGATTGCGTCTATTATCTCGCTGTCGGTAACGCCCAGTTCCTTTTCAACATAGAGCGCGCCCGCTATTGCGTGAAAAAGCTTGTGGTTGCTTCTTTCAACCTCCGAAAGCTCAACCCCGTTCTTATTTTCAATATAGTCGAGAAGCTCGTCGGGCTTTTTGTCCTTCATAATATCGTGTAAAAGCCCCGCCGTATAAGCCTTGTTTTCGTCGGCGCCGTACCTGCGGGCAAGCTCAACCGCGCTTTTAGCGACATTAAGGGAATGAATAAAGCGGTAGTCGCCGAGATTTTTTCGTATTTCGGCTAAAAACTCCTCGTTTCTGTCTGTGTCAGTCAAGATACAGCCCCCTGTTTTTTATATATTCAAGTTCATTTTCGGGTAAAAGCCTTTTCACGCCTTTACCGTCTTTAATTTTCTGTCTTATTTCGGTAGAGGACACGGGAAACGGCTTTACATTGAGAATGATAACCCTGTTTTCTTTATCGGGGTCAATTCCGAGATGTTCTTTTGAATAGCTTTTGAGTTCTTCAACGCTGTCGTCATCATCCCTCGCCTCAACACAGACAGTACATTCTTCCAGAATTTTTTTATATCTGTACCATCTGTCAAAAATCAGGAACATATCCGAGCCGATTATAAGGAACAACTCGTCCTTCGGATAAATCTTTCTGAGCATTTCGAGGGTATAAACGGTGTAGCTTTCCTTTTCGGATTTTATTTCAATATCCGACACCTCGAAAACGCCGTCTTCAAAGGCGAGCGAGCACATTTTTAGCCTGTCCTCACCGCTGACAAGTCCCTCCGCCTTTTTATGAGTAGGTATTTTAGCGGGAATTACAAGTATTTTATCAAGCCCGAGCCTTTTTAAAGCGTCAAGCCCTAATTTTACGTGTCCCTTATGAGGCGGGTTGAACGTTCCGCCTAAAATACCGATTTTCATCTTCTCTTTTTCTCTTTTTTGTGAAGCTCTTCGTTATAGCGGTAAAGAATAATGCTTCCGCCGATAACGCCTATAACTTCGCTTCCCGTAGCCTTTGCAAGCTCATTTGCAATTTCCTTCGGCCCCTCGGGCGCGGTTTCAAGAAGCACCCTGAGTTTAATCAGTTCCCTTGCGGTCAGGGCGTCATCCGTCTGTTTTATAAGGGTTTCGCCAATACCGCCCTTTCCGACCTGGAAAAGCGGCTCGATTGTATTCGCCTGTCCTCTTAACTTTGCTCTTTCCTTACTTGTCATATATACCTCGGTAATTCTTCAACTAATTTTCTTAACGCATTTCCCCTGTGACTGAGAGCGTCCTTTTCGCTGTCGCTTCTCTCGGCAAAGGTTCGCTCGCCGACAACGAACAGCGGGTCATAGCCGAAGCCGTTATTACCCTTCGGCTCGTAGCCTATAACTCCCTCGACCTCGCCTCTGACGGTCAGCTTTCTTCCGTCGGGAAAAACACAGCAAACGCAAGAAACAAACCTTGCTGTTCTTTTTTCGGGCGGAGTGTCTTTTAAAAGATTCAGAAGCTTTTCGTTATTCTTCTCATCGTTTCCGTGCTCGCCGCCGAAGCGTGCCGAATAAATCCCCGGCGCTCCGTCAAGCGCGTCAACGCAAAGCCCGCTGTCATCCGCAACGCAGGGCATTCCGCTGTCCTCACAGCCTGAAAACGCCTTGAGAAAAGCGTTTTCTTCAAAGGTTTCGCCCGTTTCGTCAACCTCACGGAGAACTATATTCTTTTCATCCGCAGTGAATACGCTTATGCCTAAGGGCGCAAGTATTCTCTGCAGCTCATTTTTCTTTTTGTTATTATGAGTGGCGATTAAAAAGTCCAAAGAACCTCTTCCTTTCGGGTTTCTTTTCTTCCTGCTTTTCTTCGGCGGCTTCCTCGGCGGCTATCTCCTCCTCGGTCAGCCCCTCCTGTTCCTCGTCGTGTCCGTAAACTGCGACATCATCTGTCGGCTCAGCGACAGCTTCTTCCGCTTTGATTTCGTCGGCAGGGGATTCGTCTTTTCCATCGTCTGAACCGGACGGCTGTCCATCTTCGTAAATATTTTCAACGCCAGCTTCGGCAGTTTTTTCGCTGTTTTCCGAATAATTGATTTCAATGTCCTCGCCATCCTTATAGTCAATCTTGTCAAAAAGTCCGTCCGCAAACGCCTTGGGATTAAACGGCTGAAGGTCGTCAATCTGCTCGCCGACGCCTATAAACTTAACCGCAAGGTCAAGGTCGTTCTTTATAGCGAGAACAACGCCGCCCCTCGCCGTTCCGTCAAGCTTTGTAAGAACAATTCCCGTAATTTCGGCAACCTCTTTGAATTCGCGAGCCTGATTAACGGCGTTCTGTCCCGTTGTAGCGTCGAGAACGAGAAGCACCTCTCTGTCCGAATAGGGCAACTCCCTGTCGATTACACGGTAAATCTTTGAAAGCTCGTCCATAAGGTTTTTCTTGTTATGGAGTCTGCCTGCGGTGTCGATAATTATAATATCGCTGTTTCTCGACTTGCCCGCCGCAATCGTATCAAAAACAACAGCCGCCGGGTCACTTCCCTCGCCGTGCTTTATTATGTCAACGCCTGCCCTGTCAGCCCATATCTGAAGCTGGTCAATCGCCGCCGCGCGGAATGTATCCGCCGCGCCGAGAAGAACCTTTTTACCCTGAGCCTTATACATAGCGGCTAACTTTCCGATTGTTGTGGTTTTACCTACGCCGTTGACGCCGATAACGAGAATTACGGACGGAACTGTAAGAAGTCCCATATCCTCGCCGCCGACAAGCATTTCGGAAACGATTTCCTTTATTTCGTTACGGATTTCGCCGACACGCTTAATCTTTTCCTTATCGACCCTGTCCTTTAACTCCTCGACAATCTGGACGCTCGTTGTAACGCCGACGTCGCCCATAACAAGAATTTCTTCAAGCTCTGAGTACAGGCTGTCGTCAATCTCGTCAAAATTGTCGAGCATATCGTCAATAGCGCCGGCGATATGCTTTCTTGTCTTTGAAAGTCCTCTGTTGGTTTTTCTGAAAATACCCATAATAATTTCCTTTAATTCGTAAGACCTAATTTCTTAGCCATTTCTGCGCTGCGAAGCTCAAGCAGCTTTGAAACGCCCTCTTCCTGCATTGTTACGCCGTAAAGCACGTCCGCCTCTTCCATAGTGCCTCGGCGGTGGGTGATAAGAATAAACTGGGTATTCTTTGTCATCCTGCGAACATAATGGGCGTAACGGGTTACGTTTACGTCGTCGAGCGCCGCCTCAACCTCGTCGAAAATACAGAACGGGGCGGGGGTTACTTTGAGAATTGCGAACAGCAATGCTATTGCGCTCATTCCCTTTTCACCGCCCGAAAGCAGGTCGATATTCTTTACGTTCTTGCCCGGAGGCTGAACACGGATTTCAATATTCGATTCGAGAACGTTAAGCTCGTCCTCCAGTCTCAGCTCGGCCTTACCGCCGCCGAACAATTCGGAGAAGGTTTCGCCGAAGCACTGATTAATCCTATAGAACTGCTCTCTGAACTGAGAAGCCATTTTGTCGGTAAGCTCGTTGATTAACTTAATAAGCTCCGCCTTGGACTTTTCAACGTCATTAAGCTGATTTGAAAGGAACTCGTAACGCTCGGACACCTCTTTATACTCTTCAATAGCCGATACGTTTACGCTGCCTAAAGCCTTGATTTTGCCCTTAAGCTCGGCAAGGCGCTTTTTCGCTTCGGGAATATCCTCAAGCGTGATATTCAGAGCCAACGCCTCTCTGCGTGTCAGCTCATACTCGGTAAACAGCTTGTTCGTCGTTTCCTCATACTCACGGTGCATATTCGCCTTCTGTTCTTCAAGGCGGACAAGCTCGGACGAAATCTGTTCACGCTCGGTTGTCTTGTTTCTTTCAAGAAGCCTGTATTCGCCGCTTTGCTTTTCAAGCTGTTCACGCTCGGAAATAAGAGCCTGAACCTGATTTCTGTCGTCAGAGGTCTTTTCACGAAGGGAAGCGCACATTCCCTTTAACGACTCGATATTCTTAAGAATTTCCTCGTTCTTCTTCTCGATTTCCTCAATTTCGTTATTAAGCTCGGTCATACGGTCGGTATGGCTTGACTGTCTTCTTTCAAGCCTTTCAATCGTATCTTCTGCCGCCTGAATATCCTTATCGAACGAAAGAATTTCCATCTTGATTTTAGCCGCGTCCTCGGAAAGCTTTTCACGTTTTTGGGAAAGGCTCTCCCTGTCGCCCGTAAGGGAAGCGAGCTTTTGCTCGGTTTGTTCAATTTCCTTTGTGAGCGCTTCAACGTTCTTTGCGGCTTCCTTTGCGGATGAGGTTATATTTTCAATTCTCGAAGAAAGAGTTTTCTTTTCGCCCTCAAGCTCGTCTGCCGCCGTCTTTGCCGCCGCAAGCTGTTCGTCAATAAGCTTCTTTTCGCCTTCAAGTCGTATTTTTTCTTCCTGAGCGCGAGCCTTATCGGCAACCGCGCCGTCATAATTCGCTTTAAGCGAAGCAATTTCTTCGGTAATTAGCTTGAAATCGCCGTCAAAGCCCTTTTGCTTTTCTTCAAGAGAATAAAGATTTTTCTTTAACTTTTCAATTTCGTTTGTACGGCTTAAAATTCCCGAGTTATGAGTTCTCGAGCCGCCAGTCATAGAGCCGCCCGCGTTCATAACCTGACCGTCAAGGGTAACGATTTTAAACCTGTGGTTATATTTCTTTGCTATCGCCACTGCGCAGTCAAGGTCCTCAGCGACAACGGTTCTTCCGAGAAGAGAGCGGATGATTCCGTCATATTTTTTATCGTAGGAAACAAGCTCGCTTGCGAGATTAACGTATCCGTAGCAGTCGTCAAGACCCTTTTCGTTCAGCTCGTTGCCCTTAACCGCGCTTATCGGCAGGAAGGTCGCTCTGCCGGCGTTATTGTCCTTGAGAAATTTGATGGCGCGCTTACCGTCGTCCTCGGTGTCCACAACGCAGTTTCCTATCGCCGCGCCGAGAGCCGTTTCGATAGCGACGGTGTATGCGTCCTTAACGGTAATAAGGCTTGAAAGCGGGCCGTGAATACCGCGAAGCGTTCCCCGCTTCGACTCTTTCATAACCGCCTTGACAGAGCCGGCAAAGCCCTCCATATTCTTTTCCATATCCTCAAGAACACGGAGTCTGTCGGTAGCTCTTCTGATTTCGCTTTCGTTCTTTTCCTTTTCGGCTCTTACCGTTTCGCTCTTCTTTTCACGGTTCTCGAGCTTTAACGAATAACCGCCCAGAGCGTTTGAAAGCGAATCGATTTCATCAATTGACTTTTTAATTTTTTCTTCGATTTCCTTTTGGTCTTTGACTGCGGTTTCAAGAGAAGCCTGTCTTGACTTCAACGCCTCGTCAATCGCAAGAATTCTCGTTTTGATTTCTTCAACCGTATTGTCGGCGCCCTCGGCTGTAACACGGTTATCCGCAAGCTCAACCGCCAACGCCGCCGCCTTATTGGAAAGGGCTATGCTCTGTTCCGAGAACTGCTCGTTCTCGCTTAAGAGCTTTGACTCCTCCTCGGCGGTTTTTTCAAGCTGTTTATTTTTTTCTTCCTTTTCTTTTGAAAGGCGTTCGATTTCCCTTTTCGCCTCGTCAACCTGTTCAAAGATATGCTGTTCGGTCTCGTTTTCGGAAAGCATATCCTTCTTTATTCTTTCAATCGCCTGGTTGTTATGTTCAATCGAGTTGTTTTCGACAAGCACCTGAGCCTCAAGAGCCGCTATCTGCTCGTCAACCTTTCCCGAAGAAGCTCTCAATTCTTCAATATCGCAGTTAATCTTCTGGGTCTGTTCGGTAGCGGAGTCGATTTTCTTTTCGATTTCTTCAAGCTCTTTAATCGCCTTTTCACGCTGAGAATCGGCAATTTCGATTTTCGTGTCCTGCTCTTTAAGTCTGTCGGCTGTCTTTTCAAGAGTGTCGAGCCAAAGCCCGATTTCAATATCCTTTTTCTCTTCGGCGAGAACGAGGAATTTCTGAGCCTTTTCGCTCTGAGCCTTAAGAGGACCTACTCTTCCCTCTAGCTCGGTTAGAATATCACGAAGTCTCAGAAGATTTTCCTCAGCCTGACTGAGTCTTCTCATAGCGTCAACTCTTCTGTAGCGGAAATGGGAAATACCCGCCGCTTCCTCAAGCATATCTCTTCTCTCGTTAGCCTTTGAGGAAATCATATCGGCAATTTTGCCCTGGCTTATAATCGAATAGCCGTCACGGCCGAGGCCGGTATCCATAAACAGCTCGTTTACGTCACGAAGGCGAACCTCCTTGCCGTTGATTAAATAAAGGCTTTCGCCCGAACGGTAATAGCGTCTTGAAACGGTGACCTCGTTATCGTCATAATCGAGAGCGCGGTCGGAGTTATCAAGAACAAGGCTTACCTGAGCGAAGCCCTGAGCCTTACGGACAGAGGTTCCGCTGAAGATAACGTCCTCCATCTTACTGCCTCGGAGGTTTTTAGTTGACTGCTCGCCGAGAACCCAGCGAACAGCGTCGGAAATATTACTCTTACCGCTGCCGTTAGGGCCGACAACAGTAGTAATTCCCTTATTGAATTCAAGCACCGTGTTATCGGGGAAGGACTTGAATCCCTGCATTTTTAACGCCTTTAAGAACATAAATTATTCCTCAACCATTACTGTATACTTATCTAAAAAAAGATTTCCCTTTATTTTACAACAAAATCCCTGATTTATCAATGCTTTTTCGTTTCTTTTTTGCTGACCTTTCATTTTTGAAAGCTCTTTTTCGTTAACATAGAGCGTCAACGGCTTGTTTTTGGGGTAATTTTTCAGTATTTTCAACGCTTCATTGAGATATATTTCACCCTCGACAAGCTCCATTAACGCAGGGTGAAAGCCGCCTGCGAGGAAGTTTTCCTTAACGTCGTCGGAATAGTGAAGCCCGAGCCTTATTACGTTTATTCCCGCATTTCGGAATTTCGGAAGAATTTCGGCGCAAAGCTTAACCGTTTCGTCAAGCGTCATAGGGATATACTCGCCCTTTTCAAAAAGCTCGCCGAGATAGGTCCCCTTTAAGACGACAGTCGGGTAAATTCTCGCCGTATCGGGCTTCAGCTCAATAATTCTTTCGGCAGTTTTCAGGTCCTTTTCGTATGATGAGCCGTAAAGCCCCGTCATCATCTGAAGTCCCGTTTCAAAGCCTGCGTCCCGAAGCTTATAAAAGGCGTTTTCAACGTCCTTTACAGTATGACCCCGTCGGTTGAGTTCAAGCACCTTTTCGTCCATGCTCTGCGCTCCGAGTTCAACTGCGGTCACTCCGTATTTTTTGAGAATATCAATTATTTCACCGTCAATAGCGTCGGGTCTTGTTGAAATTCTTATTCCGTCAATGCTTCTGTTCTCTATAAATTCGTTCGCCGCTTCAAGCAGTGAAATCATATAAGCCCTGTCAATCGCCGTGAAGCTTCCGCCGAAAAACGCAAGCTCGGTTTTTTCGTATTTTCCCTCGGAAGCAAGAGCAACCCTCACCGCATCCTTAACGGATTCGGCAGAGGGTTGGTTAAGTTCTCCCGATATAATTTTCTGATTACAAAAGCTGCACTGACACGGACAGCCGTTGTGCGGCACAAAAATCGCTATATTGCGGTGCTTCAAAGCCCCATCAACTCCAATGCTTCCTTTGCGGCGTTCTGTTCCGCCTGCTTTTTGCTTCTGCCCGTACCCTTGCCGATACAATTGCTGTTCAGATGAACCTCAACCGTAAAGCACTTGTCATGGTCCGGACCGTTTTCACCGGTTACAACGTAGGTAAGCTGTTCCTCGGGATTTTGCTGAATGACCTCCTGAAGCGTGGTCTTGTAATCCTTGAACTGCGGCTTTTCCTTAACCGCATTCGACACGAACGAAAGAACAAATTTCTTGGCGTTTTCAATTCCGCCGTCAAGATAAATCGCGGCTATAAGAGCTTCAAACGCGTCAGAGAGAATTGACGGTCTTTTGTCGCCGCCCGTATGCTTTTCGCCGTTGCCCAGAAGCAAAAACGTGCCGAGCGAAATTTCGTTCGCAAACTCGGCAAGAGTTGTTTCGCAAACAGCGTAAGCCCTCTTTTTAGTCAGTTCGCCCTCGGGCAGATGAGAAAACTCACGGTAGATATACTCAGCCGTGATAAAGCCTAAAACCGAGTCGCCTAAAAACTCGAGCCTTTCGTTACAGTGAAAGTAATCCGAATGTTCGTTAGCGTAGGACGAGTGGGTAAGAGCCGTTTTTAAAAGCTCCTCATTATTGAATTTATAACCGATAATTTTTTCAAGTTCTGTCATTTTTGTCACCGTTTATTAAAATCGGTTCGTTTGAACCGATTGATACTTTTTGTTTAAATTTCGCTGTGGTTTTTCAAAAATTCTTCAAGCGAAGCAACGCCTCTTTCGGCGATTTTCATATACCTTTCCTGCTTGTCGCGGATTTTTGTTTCAAGCGGCGGAAGTATTCCGAAATTTGCGCCCATAGGCTGAAAATCCTTGACGGTTTCGTCGCTTATATACCTTGCAAGAGCGCCGAGAATATTTGTTTCGGGCAGGGTCAGCGTTTCTTTTCCGTTAACATAAAGATAGGCGTTAATACCCGCCATAATTCCGCTTGCGGCGGATTCGGTATAGCCCTCAACTCCCGTTATCTGCCCCGCAAAAAAGATTTTTCGGTCTTTTCTCAGGGAAAAATCGGAATTGAGAAGTCGGGGCGAATCAATAAAGGTGTTCCTGTGCATAACGCCGTATCTTACGAACTCGGCGTTTTTAAGCGCGGGAAACAGCGAAAAGACCCTTTTCTGTTCGCCGAATTTAAGGTTAGTCTGAAAACCTACAAGATTCAGAAGCGAACCTTCCTCATTTTCCTTGCGAAGCTGAAGATTGGCCCACGGTCTGTGGCCGGTTCTCGGGTCGATAAGTCCGACGGGTTTCAGCGGGCCGTAACGCATTGTGTCCTTTCCCCTTGACGCTAACGCTTCGATAGGCATACAGCCCTCGTAAACATCCTTTCTCTCGTCAAAGGTGTGAACAGGCGCGCGCTCAGCCTTTGTTATCTCTTCGTAGAAAAGTTCATACTCCTCTTTATTCATCGGGCAGTTGATATAGTCGTCGCCGCCCCGCTCATATCTTGAAGCGAGAAAGGCGCAGGACATATCAACGCTCTCTCTTGTGATTATCGGAGCCGCCGCATCAAAGAACGACAGTCCCTCGCCCGTAAGAGGCTTAACTGCGTCAATTAGGGCGTCCGAAGCAAGGGGACCTGCGGCGATTATAACCGCGTCTGCTTCGGGAAGAGAGGTGACTTCCTCCCTTACAACCTCAATGAGTTCGTTTGAACCGATTTCCTCGGTGATATAAACCGAGAACAGATTTCTGTCAACCGCAAGAGCGCCGCCCGCAGGCACGCTGAACCTTTCGGCAGCTTCCATCACGATAGAATCAAGCCGTTTCATCTCGTGCTTGAGAAGTCCCGCCGAGGAATTGAGCCTTGACGCCTTTAATGAATTTGAGCAGACTAATTCTGCAAAATTTTCGCTTTTATGGGCGGGCGAGAATCTTTTCGGCTTCATCTCGTAAAGGCGGACATGCACTCCCCTTTGAGCGAGCTGATTTGCCGCTTCAACCCCCGCTAATCCCGCGCCGATAACGGCTACCGTTTTCATTTGTCGGTCGCCTTAGTTCTTCTTTTTCTTTCAGCCTTTTTCTCGAAGCCGCACTTCTCGTTAAGGCAGACGAGCTTTCCGCCCGTATGCTTAAAGAGCGATTTTCCGCATTCGGGACAGATTTCGTCCGTAGGCTTATCCCAGGTCATAAAGTTACATTCGGGATAATTTGAACAGCCGAAGAAGGTATAACCCTTTCTGGATTTCTTTTCGATAACCTTGCTGCCGCAAACGGGGCACTTAGCGTTTGTTTCAACGACAAGCGGTTTGGTGTTCTTGCACTCGGGATAACCCGGGCAGGCGAGGAAACGGCCGAAACGGCCTGTTTTTATAACCATCATTCTTCCGCACTTGTCGCAGGGGACGTCGGTTTCGTCCTCTTTAAGAGCGATTTTTACGCCCTGGGTGTCGTCCTTAGCCTTCTGCATTGTCGAATCGAAATCGTCATAGAAGGTGTGAAGCATTTCGATATAATCAACGTCGCCCTCTTCAACCGCGTCAAGCTGACTTTCCATTGAAGCGGTGAATTTTGTATTTACAATCTTCGGGAAATGCTCCTTAAGAAGCTTCGTTGTAGCCTCGCCGAGCTCTGTCGGGAAAAGGGTTTTCTTTTCACGCTTTACGTAGGAACGCGAGGTGATTGTTGAAATAATCGAAGCGTAGGTACTGGGTCTGCCGATACCTGTTTCTTCAAGTGTTTTGATAAGCGAGGATTCGGTGTATCTTGCAGGCGGCTGAGTGAAATGCTGATTTCCGTCAAGCTCTTTGAGCTTAAGGGTTTCGCCCGCTTCAAAGGTCGGCAGCTTTCCGCCGTCCTCCTCGTCCTCGTCGCTCATTGTTTCGTAAAGAGCCGTAAAGCCGTCAAATTTAACCGAATATCCGTTGGCTGTAAAAATGCAGTATTCCTTGCCGTTGCCCTTGGACGCCTTAATTTCAGCCTTAACCGTGTTCTGAACGCAGTCAGCCATAAGGGAAGAAATAAATCTTTCCCAGATGAGCTTATAAAGCTTATACTGCTCTGCCGAGAGGCTTCCCTTTACCTTGTCGGGAGAAAGGGACGGAGTGGTCGGGCGGATTGCCTCGTGGCCGTCCTGAGCGTTGGCTCTTGACTTATAGTAACGGGGCTTTTCGGGAAGATATTTATCGCCGTAAACGGAAAGGATGTAGTCGTTACCCGCTTTTCTCGCCTCTTCGGAAATGCGAAGCGAGTCGGTTCTCATATAGGTTATAAGACCCATTGTGCCGTAACCTGCGATATCCATACCTTCATATAACTCCTGCGCAACCTTCATAGTGCGGTAGGACTGGAAATTAAGTCGGCGCGAAGCCTCCTGCTGAAGAGTCGAGGTAGTAAAGGGCGGAGCAGGCTTTTTCTTTCTCGTTCCCCTCTTTACGCTGTCGGCAACATACGAAGCGCCGTCAAGACGGGCGAGGTATTTGTCGCTCTGCTCTTTATCGGTAATCTTGACCTTTCCGTTTTCGTCGGAGGTAAGAAGCGCCTTGAAAGCGCGCTTTGAGGAAGAGGCGAGAAGCGAAGCTTCAACCGTCCAGTATTCCTCGGGAACAAAGGCTCTTATCTCGTTTTCCCTGTCGACAATAAGGCGAACCGCAACTGACTGAACTCTGCCTGCGGAAAGTCCTCTTCTGATTTTCTGGGAAACGAACGGGCTTAATTTATAACCGACAATTCGGTCAAGAATTCGTCTTGCCTGCTGAGCGTTGACTAAATCGAGGTCAATTTTTTCGGGACTCTTAAGTCCTTTTTCAACGCACGCCTTGTTGATTTCGTTGAACTTAACTCTGATATCGTCGTTCATATCAAGGTCAAGAAGAGTGGCAAGATGCCACGAAATAGCCTCTCCCTCACGGTCGGGGTCGGCGGCGAGATAGACCTTTTCGCTGTTTTCTGCAAGGCCCTTAAGCTCCTTGACAAGCTTTTCCTTTCCCTTGATTACCGCATATTTAGGGGCAAAGTCGTTTTTAATGTCCACGCTCAGTTTAGCGGCGGGCAAATCTCTGACATGACCCATTGAAGCAACGACCTCGTAGCCGTTACCGAGATATTTTTTAATAACTCTTGCCTTCGCAGGCGACTCAACGATTACTAATTTTGACAAAGTAATCCACCGTCCTTTTTGTTTTAAATGATTTTGTATTTTCTTCCGTTTTCGAGCTTAACGAGCCCCAGAAGCTCAAGCTCCGTCATAGCGGCGAGCACCTGAGCGGGAGAAAGCGAGCTCTTTTCGGTTATTTCATCAATATGCAGGGGTTCATTTCCGAATACGTCATAAACCTTTTTTGCGTTCGGCGAAAGAGGAACGTCCGTTCTCTTGTTCACCGTTTTATTTTCATCGGACTTTTTAATGTCCGTTGTTTTCTTTTTTTCAATTTTCTTTTCTTTATTTTCAAAAACAGGCTTTTCCTCATTCTCTCTGAGCCTGAATTCGGGATAGACGAACCTGTAGGGTCTGACTATATCCTCGGCGGAGAACACGGGGATACAGCCGTCACGGATAAGATTATTAGTACCCGTATATGACGAGCTTGTAAGGTCGCCCGGGACCGCAAAGACCTCCCTGCCCTGAGAAAGAGCGAGGTTAGCGGTAATAAGCGAACCGCTTTTGGCTCCCGCTTCAATAACAACTGTTCCCGCCGACATACCCGAAATAATCCGGTTCCTTATGGGGAACGTGGTTTTTGACGCCGGAGTAAACGGAAGAAACTCGCTTACAAGAGCGCCGTTTTTTGCAATTTCGCTTCTCAACGCGGCGTTTTCGGGAAGATAATCCGTGCCGAGCCCGCAGCCGAGAACAGCAACCGTTTTTCCCTTTGCCGCAAGAGCGCCCTCGTGGGAAGCGCTGTCAATTCCGACAGCTCCGCCGCTGACGATAACCGCGCCTGCCCTGCTTATTTCATAAGAAAGCGAACGGGCGATATTCTTACTGTATTCCGAGGCCTTTCTCGTACCGACAAAGGCGATATTTATTCTGCTTTTGAGAACCGAGCAGTCGCCCTCGACAAAAAGTGCGGCAGGCATATCCGGAAGCTCCATCAGTGAAAAGGGATAAAATGCGCTTGAGGGAGTGACGATATGCCACCTGTTCTTTTCGCATATTTTATAGATTTCCATTGACTGAGACGGACTGAACTGCTTTAACGACTCAATCTGTTTAGCGGTAAGAAGCCCCGATATACGCCATTCCTTACTCCCCGCCTCGTACATATCAAGCGGAGAGCCGAAATATGAAATCAGGTCGCCGATTTTTGCGCCTGCGCCGAGTGTTCTTGAAAGCCAGATCCAGAATTCAGTCATTTCATCATTTCCCACATAACTATCGCACCCGCGGCGGCGGCGTTAAGACTTTCCGCCCTGCCCTTCATCGGGATTGAAGCCTTTTTCATGCACGCTTCGATAACGGGCTGTGACACGCCGTTGCCCTCGTTACCGATAACGGTTATTGCTCCCTGAGAAAAGTCAAGAGAAGAAAAATCCTCGCTGTCACGGTCGGGAACAGCGGCAACGGTCAGAACGCCCTCAATAGCCCTGTTTCTTAAAAGCAGGGGCAGGTCGTCCGTCATTATAACGGGCAGTCTGAAGAAAGCGCCCATTGAAGCGCGAAGCGATTTCTGGTTGAAAATATCACAGCAATTATAAAGAATAAGCCCGCCAATGCCCAGCGCTTCGGCAGTTCTCGCCATAGCGCCGAGATTCGACGGATCCTGTATGCCGTCAAGAGCAATATAACAGAGTTTACTCTCAAATGCAAGGGAATTTTGTCTGTGCCTCGCAACGCAGAACAAACCCTGCGGAGATGGCGTTGAGGACATTTTCGAGGCGACGTCCTCGGTTATTACAAAGGAAGCCGACGCCTTTTCTCTTAAAGAGTCAACCTGCTTTTTAAATTTTTCTTCGGCGTGAAGAGTATAATAGAATTCCTTTATCTCTTCGCCGCTTATAAGCGCGTCAAAGCAAAGCCTCGCGCCCTCAATGGCATAGAGGTTCTGTTCCCTGCGTTCCTTTGAAGAGGAAGAAAGCTTTAAAAAGCTTTTTATTCTTTCGTTGCTTCTGCTTGTAATTCTTTCCATAGTTCCTAAAACGAGTTTCACGCCTGAGTTGCCTCAAGCGTGAAAGTAAAATTATAGCTTATTTAAGAGCCGCTTTTGCCTGTTCTGTAAGAGCTGTGAAGCCTGCGGGATCCGAAATAGCGATTTCGGAGAGCATTTTACGGTTAAGGTCAACGCCCGCTTTTTTAAGGCCGTTGATGAAGGTTGAATAATTCATACCGTTCATTTTGCAGGCAGCTGAAATTCTTGTGATCCAGAGCTTTCTGAAATCTCTCTTCTTCTGCTTTCTGCCGATATAAGCGTAGTTACCGCTCTTCATAACAGCCTGCTTGGCTGTCTTGAAAAGTCTGCTCTTTGAGCCGTAGTAGCCCTTGGCAAGCTTTAATGTTTTATTTCTTCTTTTGCGAGTCATCATCGCACCTTTTATACGTGCCATGTTAAGTTACCTCCTGATAAATGAATTTAGTCCGTTACGAATTATTTGTAGGGAACAAGACGCTTGATCTGTCTCTGGTTTGTCTTGTCGGCAACAGAGGTCTTGCGAAGATTCCTCTTGCGCTTTGTGGACTTTTTGTTAAGGATGTGTGACTTGTAGGCATGCGCTCTGATGGGCTTGCCGTTCTTGGACAGTTTAAAGCGCTTCTTTGCGCCGCTGTGTGTTTTGATTTTAGGCATCTTAATTTCCTCCTGTTATTTACTTGCTTTGGGACTTAAGAACATCAACATCTGACGGCCCTCTAATTTAGCGGCCTTTTCAACTGTTGCAAATTCCTCGCACCTTTGGGCAAATTTTTCCATACTTGTTATACCGATTTCGGGATGCGCCATTTCTCGACCCCTGAAGCGGATTGAAACCTTAACCTTGTTTCCTTCCTTAAGGAAGCGCTCGGCATGCTTTGCTTTGGTTTCAAAGTCATGCGTATCAATGTTGAGTGACAGACGAATCTCTTTAATTTCGACAATGCGCTGATTTTTACGGTTTTCCTTTTCCTTTTTAGCCTGGTCGAATTTGTACTTGCCGTAGTTCATAATCTTACATACGGGCGGGGTTGCCTGGGGAGCAATCTTGACTAAGTCAAGGTTACGCTTTTCGGCTTCCTTTAAGGCGTCCTTTGCGGACATAATGCCAAGCTGTTCGCCGTTGTCGAGAATGACACGGATTTCCTTGTCACGAATTGCCTCATTGATCTGGCATTCCTTGGTGCTGATAATTAACACTCCTTTAAAATTGGTATAAAATAAAAAATTGCGCAAACGAACGCCGTTTACACAATACCTTTGACAAAAAACTGTCTGTATTGACCTGAGCCGACCCTTGCCGCCAGGTGAGAACGGAATTCGTTACTTCTTTATTGCAGGGGTATTTTAACAGTACTTTCCCCTTTTGTCAAGCATTTTTTGAAAAATAATGCGGACGCCGTAAAATAAGGCGTCCGCATTTCATTTTTCGGGTTAATTTCCGAAGCCGAAGGGGTTATAGTATTCAGGTTGAGTGGTGGTTTCCTCCTCAAAGGGATTGTCGCCCCTGTCCTCAACAAGCGTCGCTTCAACCTCAAACTCGGTTGTTTCGGTTTTTTCGGAATTAGCGTTTATTCGGACGAGGGTAAGGGTGATTTTATCGCCTATACTGCCGTTCTGGATAAGGTCAAAAAGAACGTCGGAGGTCGTAAGGTCCTTTCCGTTAGCCTTAATAATAAGGTCGCCTTCCTGAGCCTTCGTTCCGTAAAGAGACGAATCGGTTGCGATTCCCCTGATTATAATTGAGCCAGCGGGGTAATCCTTAAGCTGAACAACCATGCTGTACGCCTGGCTCTGAGCTACGGTTAAATAGGTTATGCCGAGCTTCGCCCTCTGGGTTACATAGCCGTTGGCAATAAGCTCGTCGGCGATTTCCTTAACTGTTTCGCTCGGGACCGCAAAGCCCATTCCTTCATATTCTGAGGAAGCAATTTTTGACGAGTTAATGCCGATAACCTGACCGTATTCGTTAAGAAGAGCGCCGCCGGAGTTGCCGGGGTTAATCGCCGCGTCGTGCTGAATACAGTTCATCTCATAGCCTACGGGGCTGTTTATCGGACGGGTAATTGCCGAAACGATTCCCGAGGTAAACGAGCCGAAAAATTCGGTTCCGCCGGGATTGCCTATGGCATAAACCTTCTGGCCGACCTTAAGCGACTTAGCCGAACCGAATTCAGCCGCCTTAAGACCTGTTTTCTTAACAAGAAGAACCGCTATATCGGTTTTATTGTCAACGCCGACAATCGTTGCGTCATATTTTTCGCCGTCGCTAAGCTGAACCTTAACCGTAATTCCGGATTCGTTGACAACGTGAGCGCAGGTTATAACATAGGTTCCCGTATGCTTTGAATTTTCCTCGGTAATAACGCCCGAGCCCTCGCCGACAAGGTTTGAATAAAAGCTTGCGGAAGCGCTTGACTGATAAACGAGAACGCCTACGGAAACATCGCTGACCTTTTCGTAAATTTCGGTGGCGGACAGAACGCCGTTCGCCGTTGAGGTAGGCTGCTCCTCAGCGCCTTCGGAATTATAGATGGGAACAGTTACGCTTTCGTGTTCCCTTTCCTCCTGCTTTGTGTTCGACGAGCCTTTGCTTCCGCCGTTAGAAGACAGGAATTTCTTAGCCGAAGTTACTGCAATAGCCGTCGCTGCGCAGAGAAGCGTAATAATAAGAATTACGATTACCGCCTTGCCTGCCTTGCTCTTTTTTGGCTTCGGGGGCTGAGGACGGACGGGATTCGGGTTATAATAGTTATTTTGATTTGGATTATACGCGTTATTTCCGTACGGGTAGGTATTATTTGACTGCATAGACGAATAGGGATAGCCCGTATTCGGCGCAGCGCCCTGACCGTAGTAATTTGTGTTCCGGGGCGCGGGCGGAACAAAGCCCTGCTTCGGCGCAGTCTCCGCCTGCTCGGGAAGCGGATTTACTTCGGGCTCGCTGTTTATTTCAGGCTCGCTTTTAAATTCGGGCTCGCCTTCGCCCAATTCATTTTTGTTTTCAAAATCATCCATATTAAAAACCTCCAACAGGAATTGTGAATGTAAAGTTGGTATACTGTCCTTCAACGCTGTCGGCTCTGATTGTTCCGCCGTGCATTTCGACAATTGTCTTTACTATATAAAGTCCGAGCCCCGCGCCCTTGACGTCGTAGCTTCTGGACTTATCGACCTTATAAAAACGCTCGAAAATCTTTGTGATTTCCTCCGAGGAAACGCCTGCGCCCGTGTTTTTAATTGAAACGCTGACGTTCTTTTCGTCGGCTACTGCCGAAAGCGAAATTTCGCCGTTTTCGGGGGTGAATTTAACCGCGTTGTCCACGAGATTGTAAACAACCTGGTGAAGCATATCCCTGTCGGCTTTAACCTCGACGGGAGAAAGCTTTTCAAGCCCCGTAATTTCAATATTTTTATTGCTTATCACCTGTTCAAAGGAGAGAAGCGTTGTAAAAATCAACTCGTTTATATCGAATTTTGTCGGATTGAGTTTGATTTCTCCGGCTTCGATTTTCGACATATTCAGCATAGCCACAACAAGCCTTGAAAGACGCTTGACCTCATCTGACACAATCTGGATATAATGGGTCTGTTCGCTCTTTTCTATGGTTCCGTCAAGAATGGCGTCCATATAGCCGCTGATAGTTGTCATAGGCGTTTTAAGCTCGTGAGAAACATTCGCAACGAAGTTTCTTCTTGAGCTTTCAAGCGTGGCAAGAGCCGTTGCCATAGCGTTGAATTCGGCGCAAAGGGAGGCAAGTTCGTCCCTGCCCCTGACGTCGACTCTCGGGCTGAAATCCCCGACCGAATAACGCTTCGTCGCATAGGACATCTGGCGAAGCGGTTTAGTAAGGCTGTATGTCATAAGGTAAACCGCAATAAAGCAGAGCACAAGCGCCACCGCAGACGAGAACAGGAACATTTTTAGTATATCGAAAACATAGGTGTTAACTCCCTGTTCAAGCGGCTGAAGACAGAAGCAATAGGCAACCGTTTCGTCATTGACCTCTATCGGCTCGGCGGCGACAATAAACTTGTCGTCAAGCATACCCGAAAGATTAGTTATCTGACAGTAATTTCCTCTGTTGACCTCGTTTAAAAGCGTGTCGGAAAATTTATAAGCAGAATGAATACTGCACCGTATGTCGCCCGTTTCTTCGTCGGTCTTGAGGTAGTCGCTTACAAGCGATTCCTGACAGATGGCTACCTGACCGTCGGAATTGACTATGAAGAAATCGGCGCCGACGGCCCGTGAAACGGTACGCAAATTATAACAGAGCATAATAAGCGAGCCTTCGGTATCGCTCTTCATTCTGTTTGACGAAAGCACGTCGCCAGTGGTAGAGGCAAGGTCAAGCACATTCGTCCTTATAATCTGGGTCTTTTCATTTTTCCAGTAATTGCCTACAAAAACAAGAAGCGCCAAACCGAGTATAGAGAAGCACACTATTATTATTAGTATGGAAACCGTAAAATATCTCACAAAAAGGCTTTGAGAATATTTATTCTCTATTACGGAACGGCTGATTTTCTTTAGCTTTCCTGCCATAAAACCTACTCTTTTACTTCAAATTTATAGCCTACACTCCAGACCGTGCGAAGCTCCCATTTATCGGAAACGCCCTTGAGCTTTTCACGAAGTCGCTTGATATGAACGTCAACCGTTCTCGAGTCAACATAATATTCAAAGCCCCAAACCTCGTCGAGAAGCTGGTCGCGGGTGAAAACCTTGTTCGGATGGGAAGCGAGATGATAGATAAGCTCAAGCTCTTTAGGCGGAGTGTCAATCTGTTTTCCGTCAACCTTGAGAACGTAATTCGTAAGGTTAATAGAAAGCTTGTCGTAATTGACCTCCTTAACCTCGCCGTTATCGGCGGGAGCTCCCGAGGAAGCGTTTGTTCTTCTTAAAACGGATTTGATTCTTGCAACGATTTCCTTTGTGTCAAAAGGCTTTGTAACATAATCGTCGGCTCCGAGCTCAAGGCCCAAAACCTTGTCAAAGGTTTCGCCCTTTGCGGAAAGCATAATTATCGGCGTGTCCGAGAATTTTCGGATTTCCCTGCAAACCTGCCAGCCGTCAAGCTTAGGAAGCATTATGTCGAGAAGCACTATATCGGGTTCCTCGGCTTTAAAGGCGGTAAGAGCCGCTTCGCCGTCGTTTACGCTTATAACCGAAAAGCCCTCTTTTTCAAGATAAAGTCTTAATAATTCGCATATATTAATGTCGTCGTCAATAACGAGCACCTTTGTATCAGCCATTTTTTTACCCCCTGTCAGTTCCTTTTCGGGAACGGTTTTATTATACAACAAAAATTAAGAATTTGGTGAACTAATTTTTAAACAAATATAATCAAATTGTGAACAAAACGTAAAAAGCGGGGCAAAACCCCGCTTTAAAACTGATTATTCAACCGAAAATCTGTATACAGTTTCGCTTTCGTAAGAATTATTTTCGTCAAAAACGGGCTGTTCAAATTCGGGATGGTGAACCGCGTCGGGGTGATACTGGGTTTCAAGACAGAAGCCGCTTCTGCGGTTATTCTTAAAGCCGTATTTTCCCTCAAGTGAGCAAAGGAAATTGCCTGTGTAGAACTGAATACCGGGAAGAGTTGTGAAGCACTCGAGCTTTCTTCCCGTCTTTTCGGATTTAACCGTAGCGGCAAGCCTTAGTTCGCCGACGTTTCCCCTGACCTGAAGGCTGTGGTCATAGCCCCTGCCCCAGACTGTCTGGTCGCAGGTCTTTTCGTCAATTCTGTCGCCGATTCTCTTAAACTCCCTTAAATCAAACGGGGTCGAGTCAACGCTCTGCTTTCTTCCGTAGGGAATGCTCTTTTCATCCGTCGGGATGAAATAATCAGCCTCAAACTTAACTAAATGGTCCTCAACCGAAGCGCCCGAGCAACCGTCGAGGTTGAAATAGGCGTGGTTGGTAAGGTTGATATAAGCCTTCCTGTCGGGAACCGCCCTGTATCTGATATGAAGCTCGTTGCTGTCCGTAAGGGCATAGGTGACAAGAGTTGATATGTTTGCGGGAAGCCCTGCCGTGCCGTCCGTTCTTCCGATTGAAAGAGTGATTTCGCTGTCGGAGTAGCTTTCCACCGTCCAGTTTCTGAAGGACATATCGCCGTTGGAGTGAAGAATAATTCCGCTTTCGGGATTGACATCGGGCGAAAAGGTTTTACCGTCAAGAGTAAAATCGCCGTTGATTCTGTTCGCGACGGGACCTACGACAAGACCCGAATAATCGTCGCAGCCGTTATAGTCGTCGGGCTTTCCGTAGCCGAGAAGAATATCGTCCTTTTTGCCGTTCTTATCGGGGACGATTATCTGATAAATTCCTGCGCCGAAGGTGTGGATAACAACCTGAACGCCGTTGGAATTTTCAAGCGTATAGAGCTTGTCCTCCTCACCGTTTTTCATAATGCCAAAGGTTTTAATTTCCATTTTAAGTTCACCTCATAATGAATATCAAAGGATAGTATAAATGAAAAATCTCGGAATTGTCAATAATTTGTAAAAAATAAAAGAGTTTTAAATATACGCTTTTTAAAAACGCAAATATGTGGTATAATGGTTTGACTATGAAAAAGGAGGTGTCGGCTTGGAACAGCTTTCTTCGACTCTGTTCTATGTTTTAAGAATAGTTTTAAGTCTTATAGCGGTGTTCGTTCTCGCGCGCTGCTTTACCATGCTTATGCGTAAAAAGGTCAGCCGCGCTTCCTCGTTCGGCGCTCTTTACAACGCCGCCAACGGCGACGAAATTGAAATAACAGGCTACGAAACCTCAATAGGCAGAAGTAAGCTTTGCGATATAAAGCTCGGCTACGCAACCGTTTCGCGTTTTCACGCTGTCCTCGCCTACCGCAAGGGAAGATTTTTTGTCTTTGACACCAACTCAAAAATGGGAGTTTTCGTAAACGGCGTAAAAATAGACAAGCCGACTGAGGTTTTTAACGGCGACAATATCGCTTTCGGAAATATTCCTATGAAGCTTCTCTGCGAGGAGGACGAAAAGGTTGAACCCCTTGACGAAAAGGAGAACAGATATATTAACAGCGTTATCGCCGACACCTCGCTTCAACAGAAAAAGGCGAGATTTGACACGGATGATATTCCGAGCGTTTATGACGGGGCGTATCTCTATAACGGGGCGAACGGCGAAAGACTTCACTTAATCGGCGATTCGGTTATTTTCGGGCGTGACCCGTCGCAGTGCGACCTGCCGATAGATAACCCTTATGTTTCAAGAGTTCACGCCCGCCTTTTCAAGCATAACGGAAGATGGGCGATAGAGGACCTTAACTCAACCTCGGGAACCTATCTCAATTCACAGAAGCTCGACAGAGCCGTCTATCTTGACGACGGCGACATCATCTCCCTTGGCGGAAGCGAGTTTCGGTACGGGGAAGGAGGAATACGATGAAAAAGAACAGGTATTTCTTCCTTATGGTGCTCGTCACCCTTTTCCAGACAATCTGTCTTTTTGAAATTGTAATAAAGCTTGAAGCGACCGACCTCAAATATCCGGCAATCGCTTTCGGCGGATATATACTTCTCGAATGGATATATTTTATAATCCATCGCGGAATTATGAAAAGCCAGAGCTTTGAGGTTGAATTAATCGGCTTTTTCCTTTCGGGAATAGGTCTTGCGATAACCGTAAGCGTCTATCCCGAAAAGAGCATCACCCAGCTTGCGGCCATACTTATCGGCTTTGCGGGGTACCTTGTCCTTTTATGGATTTTAAAGGACGTTGACCGCTGTATGAAGCTTCGCTACGTTGCGGCTGTCGGCTCGGTAGGACTTCTTGCGCTTACCCTTATGCTCGCTAAGTTCACAAACGGCGCTAAAAACTGGCTCTACATCGGCGGAATGTCAATTCAGCCGTCCGAGCTTGTTAAGGTCGCCTTCGTTTTTGTCGGCGCGGCGACGCTTGAAAAGCTTCAGTCCACGCGAAGCCTGACGAGATATATTATCTTCGCTGTTGCGTGCATAGGCTGTCTTTTCCTTATGTACGATTTCGGAACAGCGCTTATATTCTTCTTTACGTTTATCGTCATTTCGTTCCTGCGTTCGGGCGATATAAGAACTATTATTTTCATCTGTGTAATTGCCCTGCTGGGCGCTGTTCTAATTCTTATGTTCAAGCCATACGTCGCCTCCCGTTTTTCAAGCTATATGCACATCTGGGAGGACGTTGAGGGCGGCGGCTTCCAGCAGACGAGAACGCTGACCTATGCCGTCAGCGGCGGTCTTTTCGGTCTGGGGCTCGGCAACGGTGAGCTCAGAAACGTTTTCGCCGCAACAGAGGACCTTGTTTTCGGTGTTGTAAGCGAGGAATTAGGTCTTATTATCGCTTTTTCAATTATGCTGACCTATGCGGGACTTCTTGTTTATACGGTTAAAAATTCAAAATCGGTTCATTCGACCTTTTATTCAATTCTGTCCGTTTCAGCGGCGGCGCTTTTACTCTTCCAGGCGGCAGTAAACGTTTTCGGCGTATCGGATTTAATTCCGTTCACGGGCGTAACTCTTCCGTTTATAAGCCGCGGCGGTTCAAGCGTTATGGGCTGCTGGATGCTTTTAAGCTTTATTAAAGCGGTCAGCTTCAGGGAAAAGGAGGCGGCGAAATGAGGGCTATAGCAAACCGTTCTAAAATTCTTTACGCGCTCACGGGCGTTTTCCTTTTAGGACTTATAATTCTCGGCTACCGCTTCTATTCTAACGCTCAGAACTGGTCCGGTCAGAGATATAACAGACATCTCTACGAAAGCGGAACTCTTGTCAGCGGAGGAAAAATCCTTGACAGAGAGGGCGTGCCGTTAGCTCAGAACGAGGACGGGGCAAGGCGTTTTAACGACGACCGCACTATCCGTATGGCGACGCTTCACACAATAGGCGACCTTGAGGGCTATATTTCGACGGGTGTTCACACCCAGTTCAAATCCGAGCTTACGGGCTACAGCTTTGTTGACGGACTTTATAACACGGTTGCCGACGGAAGCGGAAACGATATTACCCTTACTATCAACGCCGACCTTTGCGCAACGGCTTACAACGCGCTCAACGGACGTAAAGGCACTGTCGGCGTTTATAACTATAAGACGGGCGAGGTGCTTTGCGCCACAAGCTCGCCGTCCTTTGACACGAGAAACAGGCCGTCCGCAAAAGAAGTCGAGGAAAGCGAAAGATACGAGGGCGTTTATATTGACCGCTTTGTTTCGGGCGAATACACACCCGGCTCGATTTTCAAAATTGTAACAGCCGCTTCTGCGATTGAAAACATCCCCGACATCTATTCTCAGACCTTCACCTGCGAGGGCGAATACAACATAGGCGAGGGCAAGGTTATCTGTAACGGCGTTCACGGAAAAATCAGCTTTGAAGAGGCGCTGAGCCACTCGTGCAACAGCGCATTCGCTCAGATTGCCGAACAGCTTGGAAACGAGAAGCTTCAGCAGACGGCCGTTGAACTCGGCTTTAACGACTCCTCGGCGGCGGGCGGAAACTACCTTAATTTCGCAAGCAGTAAAATCAACCTTACCGACGCAAAGAAGCTTGACCTCGGCTGGGCGGGTATCGGTCAGCACACAACGAGGGTTAATCCCTGCCGCTTTATGACGCTCGTCGGCGCAATAGCGAACGGAGGCGCTTCGCCGAAGCCCTATGTAGTAAGCAAAATTTCAACCGCCTCGGGCAGGTCGGTTTACAAGGCGAAAACAAAGCTTATGGACGGATATATGTCGCCCGAAACCGCTTCAAAGCTTAAGAAAATGCTTCGCTTTGACGTTGAGGACGTTTACGGCGAATGGCGGTTCCCGAACCTTGAAATGTGCGGAAAAACGGGTACTGCCGAGGTTGGCGGCGACAAAGAGCCTCACGCCTGGTTCGTCGGTTTTTCAATGAGAGAGGATTTACCGCTTGCCGTGGTTGTTATAATTGAAAACGGCGGCGCGGGAAGCAGTAACGCAATACCCGTTGCAAACACCGTTTTACAGGAAGCGTTAAAGCTTTACGGAGAATAAACATAAAAAAACAGACCGAAGAAAATTTCTTCGGTCTGTATTTTTTTGAAATTACAGCAAGTGGCTTCTGATTTCTTCACCCGAAAGAGGTGAAATATATGCGGGCGCAATATCGAAAACCGTCTTTGCGCCGAACTGTCCCTCGCAGTTGAGCCTGTAAACCGCCCTCGCGAAAGCGACGATTACCGAGCCTGTAAATTCGGGATTTGAGTCGAGCTTGAGGCTGTATTCGATAACGTGGTTAACGCCGTCGCTCGTTTCGCCCGAGTAGATTACGCTTCCGCCGTGGGGAAGAGTGCTGTGGTCGCGCTTCATCTCTTCTTCGGAAATAAAGTGAACAACCGTGTCATAATCCGCAAAGTAATTCGGCATTGTCTTGATTTCGTTTTCAATTCTCGCCTTATCCGCGCCCTCCTCGGCAACTACGAAGCATTCTCTCGTGTGCTTCTGTCTTGTTGTGAGGACGGGGTTTTCGCCGTTTCTTACGCTTTCAAGCGCTTCGGGAACGGGAATTGTATACTGCCTGCAATCCTTTACGCCGTCAATTCTTCTTACCGCGTCGGAATGGCCCTGGCTTACTCCTCTGCCCCAAAAGGTATAGTCCTTTCCGTCGGGAAGAACCGCCGAGGCATAAAGCCTGTTGAGTGAAAACATACCCGGGTCCCAACCGCAGGAAATAATACCTGTTTTATTTCCCTTCCTTGCGGCGTCGTCAACATTTTTAAAATGCTCGGGAACTCTTGCGTGAGTGTCGAACGAGTCGATTACATTATAGAGAGAAGCAAATTTCGGGGTCATTTCGGGTAAATCCGTAGCGCTTCCGCCGCAGATGATGAGAACGTCAATGTCCTCGTTCCCCTTTTCGAGCTCGCTTATCGTTTTGACCTCGACTCCCTCGGTTTTGATTTTAACCGTTTCGGGCGCTCTTCTCGTATAAACCGCTTTAAGACACATATCGCTGTTCTTTTTGATTGCCGCCTCAACGCCTTTGCCGAGGTTACCGTAACCTAAAATTCCGATTTTGATACTCATTTTTACTCCTCCTGTAACTGTTACTAACCGATTAAGGCTTTAATGCTTTAATCAATTAAAAAATATTATATATAACTGCTTTTGAAATTTCAATATTTTTATAAAAAATTTTTTCGTAATTACAAATAACAAATTCATTTTGCCGATTTTGTTTATTTGTTACATTGAAACGGCTGTGTTATTTATGATATTATTATATTCGGTAAATAATCACACGGAGGTATGAACTATGTCTCAGACCAAAGCAATAAATACAATCGAATTAACAACAGCCCTGGGAAAAATCAGGGGCGTTGAAACCGAAAACTGTATTGAATTCAGAGGAATCAGATACGCTACGGCTGAACGTTGGAAAATGCCCGTTCCCGTTACAAAATGGGACGGCGTTTACGACGCTACCGAATTCGGCGCCTGTTGTTATCAGAACAGGGCGTTTACCGACGACTCGGTTACAAACCCGTTCTACCATAAGGAATTCCGCAAAGGGCTTGACTTCACTTACAGCGAGGACTGTCTGTTCCTGAATATCTGGAAGCCGAAAGACGCCGGGAACTGTCCCGTTCTTGTCTATATTCACGGCGGCTCGTTCACGGGCGGAAGCTGTGACGAAGGTCATATCAGGGGCGACGAGCTTGCAAAGGACGGCATTATGGTAGTCGCTATGAACTACCGTCTGGGTCCTTACGGCTTCTGCTGCCACCCCGACCTCAGAGATGAAAACGGAATCTGCGGTAACTACGGACTGTTTGACCAGGTTGCGGCTCTTAAATGGATAAAAGAAAATATCGCCGACTACGGCGGAGACCCCGATAATATGACCCTTTCGGGCGAGTCGGCAGGCGCTATGAGCGTTGACATTCAGCTTTCAAACCCCGACCTTGACGGTATGTTCAAAGGCGCAGTTCTTATGAGCGGAATCGGTATGCAGAGATTTATCCTAAAGCCGATAACTCCCGAAAAAAACGGCAAGGATTTCTGGGATAAGATTATTGCTCACGCAGGGGTAAATAATATTGAAGAGCTTCGTTGTGTTGACCCGAAGAAGCTTTTTGAGGCGTGGGAGGCGGCGCAGAAAGAGGTTAAGCTCGCTATACGCTGCACTCTTCCCGCATACGACGGCTATATTCTCAAGCCCGAAACCTTTAACATTAAATCGTTCCCCGATATGCCCTATCTTCTCGGCGTTACAACTAACGATATGTTCCCGTATTTCCTTATGAGGAACACGAAAAAGCTCGCTAATTACGCGTCGAGAAACTTTAAGAACAAGTGCTTTATTTACTGCTTCGGCAGAGCCTTGCCCGGCGACGACGTAGGCGCATGGCACGCTTCCGACCTGCTTTATGCGTTTAAGAAGCTCGATTTTAACTACCGTAATTTCGAGCCTGTTGACTACGAAATAGCAGATAAGATGTCCGCTTCGCTCGTTGCGTTTGTTAAAAACCAGAATCCTAACAACGAAAAGGTTCCCCGTTGGGATTCGGGCTCTGAAGCGCCGATGCACTTCGACGTTGTAACCGAGGCGAAAAAGCTTGACTCAAAGCTCTTCTTCAGAAACACCGTTAAGCATAACGGCCCTATCTAAAACAAGACAAAAACTAACGGCTTCCTCAAAAAAAGGAAGCCGTTTTTTATTATTTTTTATTCTTCATCGCTTTTGCCGAGGGTCGCTATCTGATTTTCAGCCCTCTTTTTTCTGAAAAGGCTTACAATAAACGGTACGCAACCGACAAAAACATAAAGGTACAGTAACCACAGATAACCGAAGAACTGATGTCTGAACTCAATAAACTCGGCTTTGAAATAATAACCGGGCAACGCCTTTACCGCATCCCAGAAACCGAATCCCGTATATGAAACGGAATTTTCAAGAATAACCGAATAGTTCACATAGTGAGCCGCAAAGGTCATTATTATCATTAAAATAAGGGAAATTACCCCGCCCCTTATTGTCAGCTTTCCGCTGAAAAGTCTGTATAAAAGCAGGGTTGCGAACGCCATAACAAGTCCCGATATCGCCGTTACATAGCCGAAATGGCCTAAAAGAATTATGGTCGCAGCGCCTATAACCGAACCGATAAGAGCGCCGAGAACGCCGAGGACCGACCTTTCCTTTTTATCGACAAGCTTAAGCTGTTTTGAGCGTTCAACCGCCGATTTATAACAATCGTCACAGACCATCATATACGCTCCGCCGATTTTCCGGGGGAACGCCTGAACATCCCTGTTACAGCCGGGGCAGGCGTTTTTATAGCCGTTGTCCTTAAGGAATTTTGCGCCCGTTCTGAGCGAATCCATACAGTAGCCGATAAATTTATCCTTGCCCGAGCACATACAAACGGTAATGTTAATTCCTTCGGGGCTGGGTTTACAGTCGCCTATGCCGTCAACGCCGTTTCTTATGTCACGGCATTCCTCGGCGGAAACATCCTCGCCCTCACAGGAAGCGAAAAAGCTTATAAGCGGGGTAAACGGAGACGTTCCGTTATTGCCGTTGATTACTACGTTAAAGCCGTCAAAGCTGCCATAGGCTATTCCCTGTTTCGGAATAAAGGTCAGCCCTGCGGTAGCGGAAAGCTCTTCATATATCGCCTGAACATTTTTGTTCATCTTCTTCACCTCGATAACTTTTTGTATTATAACCTACTTTCACTAAAAAGTCTATACCAATATGCTGTTGAAATTTGACGGAGTGTGGATTATAATATTTTTGTATTTTTCAGTTGAGGTATTTTATATGAAATTTCAACATTCTTTTACAAAAACCTTCTCTTCGCCGTCAGGCGTAACCTATGAAAGCGAGGGCGTTCTCACAAGGCTTGATTTTCTTAACAAAAACTGCCTTCGGGTTACAGTTTCAAGAGGCGGCGAAAACGAATACAAGACATATAATGTTCCGTTTTTTTACGCCGATTATTCGGCTGAAGAAACGGAGGAAAACACCTATAAAATCGGCGATATTACGGTTACTGTCGATACCGAAAACTTTCTTCTTTCTTATTTTAAGGACGGCAAAAAGCTCTTTTCCGACAGGAAGCCGCTGGCTTATAATTTTGAAAACGAATTCGGAAACGGAGTTTTTCACTATCTTTCAAGAGAAAAGGGAGAAAGAATCTTCGGTCTTGGCGACAAGGGCGGCTCAATGAACAAAAACGGTCAGTCTTTCAAAATCGAAACGACGGACCCTATGGGCTACGACGCCGAAACGAGCGACCCGCTTTATAAGCACGTTCCTTTCTATATCTGTGAGAATTCGGTCGGCTGTTACGGCGTTTTTTACGACACCGCCGACACCGCTTATATGGATTTCGGGCGTGAGCACAACAACTACTACGAGCCTTATAAGTATTTCAGAGCCGAGGGCGACGCGCTTTGCTACTATGTCTTTTTCGGAACGAAAAAAGAAATTCTTCAGTCCTTCAGCCGCCTGACAGGCAAAAACGCGTTTCCGCCGAAATGGAGTTTTGACTATAACGCAAGCACCATGGCTTATACCGACAGGGAAAACGCCTACGAAGAAATGCTTTCGTTTATAGAAAAGCTAAAAGAATGTGATTTGTCGTGTACCGCCTTTTATCTCTCGTCGGGCTACACCTCAATTGGAAATCAGCGTTGCGTTTTCAACTGGAACTACGATAAATTCCCCGACCCCGAGGAATTTGTAAGGGTCTTTAAGGAAAACGGAATTGAAATTATTCCGAATATAAAGCCCGCCTTTTTGCAGTCGCACCCGATGTTCAACGAGCTTAAGGAAAAGGGATTTTTTATTAAAAATCCCGACGGGACTCCGTTTTTAACCCAGTTCTGGGACGGGCTTGGAAGCTATCTTGACTTCACCAATCCCGCCGCCTTTGATTTCTGGAAAGAACAGGTCACCGATAAACTTCTTAACCTCGGTATTGTAAGCACCTGGAACGACAACAACGAGTTTGACATTAAAGACGCCGACGCTCTAACAGTCGAAAACAAAAGCGCCCACAGACTCCGTCCGACCCTGACTTATCTTATGAACAAGGCTTCCTTTGAAGCTCAGACGGAAAAATACCCCTCGCTTCGCCCGTTCCTTTCGACAAGAAGCGGCGGCATCGGGGTAAAAAGGCTTGCTCAGACCTGGTCCGGCGACAATTACACCTCGTTCCACGACCTTAAATTCTGTCACAATATCGGACTTACAATGAGTATGTCGGGCTTCTATTTCTACGGTCACGACCTCGGCGGATTTTCGGGCGAAATGCCGTCAAGGGAACTGCTTTTGCGCTGGCTTCAGTTAGGCGTTTTTGAGCCGAGATTTACAATTCACTCCTGGAACGCCGACGGCAGCGCAACAATGCCCTGGAGTTATCCCGATATTTTACCGTCCGTCCGAAAGATTTTTGCCCAGAGAAAACGGCTTATTCCCTATCTTTACAACTGCGCTTACGAAGCGGTTGAAAAGGATTTGCCGCTTAACGCGCCGGTTTATCTTTACTATGATGACGAAAAGCTGCCCGTTGACTCGCCCGCATTTATGCTCGGAAGAAAAATTCTCGTTTCCTGTATTCTCGACGGGGGAAAAACCGAGCAGGAGGTCTATCTTCCCGAAAAAGATAACTGGTATCTCGGCAACGCCTTTTACAAAGGCGGTCAGACCGTAAACGTTAAAATCCCGACGGATGAGGCAACCCCGTTTTTCGTAAAGGCGGGAAGCGTTCTTCCGACTGACGAAGCCGAATACGGCTTTAAGAGCAAGGAAAAAACTGTTCTTACGGTTTATCCCGTTGAAAGCGGTACGTTTGAAGACGAATTCTTCTCGGACGACGGTCTTACAAACGAATATAAAAACGGAAACTGCGTTAAATTAAAAATTAAGGTCAACTGCCTTTCGGATTCGGTTGAACTGACATATAAAAACAGCGGTAAAATGCCGTTTGAGCTCTGCTTTAAGCTCTGTGACGGCGACAAGCGAAATCTCATTATAAAAAAGGATTAACCCCAAATGAAAAACGCAATTAAAATAATCTCGCTTCTGCTGGCAGTTGTTCTTCTGTTCAGCGGTTGCTCAATAGATTTCGGAAAGGTTGTCACCTTCTTTACGGGCGAAAGCCTTTCGGAAATTGAGGGCATTGACTTTTCCGACGGTCTTCTTGACGCCAGATTTTTTGACAGGTTTCTTGTAATGCTTGTTTGCAAACCGGTTTTTGAAGAAGGACCCGAATACCGCTTTTATAAGGTGGACGCAAAAAAATCCAAGGTTGTTGCGGTAACAAAGCTGAGCGACTGTCCGATTAAAAATCCCTACGGGCTTGACGTGGACGAAAACGGCAACTGCCTGCTTTTCGGAACAGAGGATTATGAACACGAAGAAATAGTCTGCGTTCCGATTTCCGTTGACACTCTTACGGTCAGCGGCGAAATGACAGCCTACAACTGCGCTCTCCCGTCAATCGACAGCGAAGAAAACGATTTCGGCTTTATTTTCGGCGAGGGCGAACAGATAGCGACCTACGAAACCGATGATATTCCGAATAACCCGATTTTCGCATATTCGTTCCGTGACTCTCAGGACAAAATCGTCTTTGCCAACAGCCTTGATTTCGGAAACTACGGCAGTTATAACAAGTTGGTTGCGGGTAAAGCGTTCCAGACCCCAGGCGTTGAAAGCGACGAGGAAACGCTTGTAGTTTACGATTTTGAAAACGCCCTTCTCATTAACGAAATAACCTTTCCCACTCTCACCGAGGACGGAAAAAGCAAATATATTACCTCGATTTATTTAAGCGACAAATACGCTATGCTGACCGAAGAAACGGCGGACTATGACGAGGAAAATTATGAAACCCGCTGTCTTATCTGGAAATACAGAAAGAACGCCGTAAACGAGCCTTACGAAACAACGGTAAGAACCCTTGACGAAATAAAGAAGCACAACGAAAGAATTATCGAACAGGTTAAAATCAACTACGGAATTAATATTTCGGTAAACGACAAGAAATTCGATTATTACAAAAAGGGCGAGGACTATTATCTCTCAAATAACGCCAAGACCTTTGACGTTCATATTCTTTTATTAAAAATCAAGGCTTTTCTCGATATGCTTCCTGAGGGCTTTGCGAAAGAGATTTATTCCGATATGGATATTTTCGAATACTCGGGCTTCGATATTTTCATAGGCGACTCAATCGAGGGCATAGCGAACGCTTATGCCATGACGTATATGGACAGAATGACTATCGTTTTCAGCACGAGTGCAATTGACTTCAGAACGGTCGCTCACGAGTTTATGCACACAATCGACACAAGAATTGAGGATAAGCTCGGGCTTGACGAATCGTTTTACGATTTGTGGCTCGAATATAACCCCGACGACTTTGAATATACGGGACTTCAAAACGAAAACGGCGATTATGACTACGAAAAATATGACGATTATTTCGTTTCGACCTACGCCGCTTCAACCGACTGCGAGGACAGAGCCGAAATCTTTTCGTTCCTTTTCTCCGAGTCACTTGAGGACGACGGTCCGCCCGACTGGTACGTTGAAAAGGAGCCGTTGAGAAAAAAGACGGATTTTCTTCTTAAAATGATTCGTGAAGCCTACCCGTCGCTGAAAAACGTAAAGGTTGCCCAATGGGAAAAGCCTTTGGAAAAAGAGAAAGCAGAATAAAATAAAGCGAGGTATCAGGCTGATACCCCGCTTTTGTTTTTTGTTGTTATCCGAGCAAATCTGTTATGACGTTATCAATGTCGGCGTCAATACAAACCGATTTTTTATTAATCTCGGTCGGGCAGACAGCTTCGCCGAAATTCACGCAGACATAAAGCGCATTATTGTTTTCATTAGTCCATTTCCAGAACGGGTATTTTATAATTCCGGGCGTGTTATAGCCTACGCCGAGCTCAAGGAAAAGTATTTTCTTGTTTTTGTTTTCCGTAACGAACCTTTCATATCTGTTATACGCTTCGTACCAGCCCTCATCCTGAACAAAGGTATCGTCCGAGCGAAGATTCATCGCCATTTCCCTTCCGCAGACGGGACAGCGGGGAATAAGCTCTGACGGGATTTTCATATCTGACTGGCTTTCAAACATTTTTTCAATCAATTCCCCGTTGTCATAGGTTTTCTGATGACAGGGCTCGCTGCACTGAAAAAGCCCGTAATCGCCCTGTGTATAAAAAAGTCGGTTTTTGTCGAAGCCTGCGCGCTGAAAGCAGTGGTCAACATTGGTTGTCAGAACAAAATAGTTTTTGTTTTCAACTAATTTCAAAAGTCTTTCGTAGGTATCCTTCGGCGGCGCAACATAACGGTTTATATGAACATACCTTGACCAGAACGCCCATTTTTCCTCGGGTGTTTTATACGGATAAAACCCGCCCGAATACATATCGGAAAAGCCGTATTTTTTATGAAAATCCGAAAAATACACTTCAAACCTCTTTCCCGAATAGGTATACCCCGCCGCAGTAGAAAGCCCTGCGCCGGCGCCTATAAAAACGGCATCGGCTTCGTTTAAAAACTCTTTGACGCGCTCAATTTTTTCCGAGTATTCTTTCATAAATCAATCTGTCCTTATCCTTAAAAACATTGAAAATAACCTTGATTTTACTGCCCGTTGACTTTTTATAATTCATAACGGTTTCAACAGCAATTTCAGCCGCACGCTCATTCGGAAAATGAAATTCGCCTGTCGAAATACAACAGAAAGCTATGCTTTCAAGTCCGTTTTCTTCCGCCTTTTCAAGACAGCTTCTGTAACAGTCCGAAAGCAGTTGCTCGTGTTTTTTTGTAAGAAACCCCGTAACAATCGGACCGACAGTGTGAATAACATATTTACACGGCAAATTATAGGCGGGTGTGATTTTAGCCTTACCCGTCGGCTCTTCAAAGCCCTGCTTTTTCATAAGCCTGTCACATTCCATTCTCAGCCTTACGCCCGAAAAGGTGTGGATACAGTTGTCAATACAGGCGTGACACGGAACAAAGCAACCGAGCATACCCGAATTTGCAGCATTTACAATTGCGTCAACCCGAAGCGTCGTAATGTCGCCCTGCCAGATATAAATCCCGTTTGAAACCTCGGTTAAATCCGAAAGTGATACGACGCCCTTTTCTTCAAGAAGCGACGAAAGAAATTCATCCTCGGTTTTCAGGTATTCCTCGCTGATTTCTTCGGGCATACGGATGTTGACAAGTGAGCGGTACAGCCTCATCTGTTCCTCGTCACTGACAGGAATTTCTATTTCGCTGTACCTTGGATTTTCGTTTAAAAGGTACTTTATAAGCCGAAGTCTTTTTTCGTTATCAGCCATTTTTTACTCCTTATTTTTCAAAGGTCGCGGCAACCTTTTTGAGAAGCTCGCGGATAGGCAGGTGCTGAGGACATTCGTATTCGCAGTTTCCGCATTCAATACAGTCGCTTGCCTTGCCGTTATTTGCGGTATAGACCGATTCGTAATAGTAATTCTGATTCCAGTCGTTGAAAACGGTTTTTGCGTTGTAGCACGAAAACAGGTCGGGAATTGAAATATTCATCGGGCAACCCGCCGTGCAGTAACGGCACGCCGTACACGAAATCATATTAAGTCCCTTAAACACGCCGCAAACCCTTGAAACCGCTTCTTTTTCTCTCTCGTCAAGGGGCTTGAAATCCTTCATAAACGAAATATTGTCGTTCATCTGTTCAAGGCTGCTCATACCCGACAATACCATTTCGACCCCGTCAAAGCCCGCCGCAAAACGAATTGCGTATGAAGCGTAGCTTCCGCCGTCAAGCCCGTCAAAGATTTTCTTCGCTTCTTCGGGAAGATTTACAAGCGAACCGCCCTTAACGGGTTCCATAACAATAACGGGCTTATTGTGCTTCTGACAGACCTCATAGCATTTTCCCGACTGAACAGCCGTATCGTCATAATCAACGTAGTTTAACTGAAGCTGAACTACCTCAATTTCGGGATGGTCGGTAAGTATTCTTTCAAGCACCTCTGCCGTGTCGTGAAAAGAGATTCCGACGTGCTTAATTTTACCCTCGGCTTTAAGTTCGGAAACAATTTCGTAAGCCCTGTATCTCTGATATTTCGGGTAGTTGTCGGCGCACTGGGCGTGCATAAGATAATAGTCAAAATAATCCACGCCGCAAATCTTTAACTGCTCTTCAAAAAACTCCCTTATATCGCTTTCGCTGTTGAAATAACAGTCGGTCAATTTGTCGGTAAGGGTAAAGCTTTTTCTGTCATAGCGGTCAACAACGCACTCCTTAACCGCCTTTTCGCTTAAGCCCCCTATGTAGCCGTGGGCGGTATCAAAATAGGTAAAGCCGTTCTCCATAAAAACATCAACCATCTTTTTGACCTGTTCAATATCGACCTGTTTATCCTTCATTGGAAGTCTCATACAGCCGAAGCCGAATTTTTTAGCGTCAATTAACATATTTTGCCCTCCTCAATGTCTGTTATCATAAAGCTTCTGTATTTCGGGCGGAAGAGAATCGGGAAGCATTTCCTGTATTTTTTCTTCGGTTCCGTCCTCTATCGCCTTGTCATAGTACCAGCATTTGAATTTAAGCATATTAAGCGTTTTTTCAAGCTTTTTCATTTCCTCCTCGACAGCCTGTTTTCTCGTTTCAAAAAGCTGTTTGCGAAGAGAAAAGGTCTTTTCGCCCTCTCTGACCCAAGCCATAAACTGTTTTATATCTTTAATTTCAAGTCCCGATTCCTTAAGACACTCGATTACCCGAAGCGCCTCAAGCTCGGTTTCGGAAAAAAGTCTTATGCCGTTTCGCCTTTCGATTGACGGAAAAAGCCCCTCCTTATCGTAATAACGAAGCGTCGAAATCGGAAGGGAGAACATTTCGGACACCTGACCGATTGTATATTTCATTTTTTCACCCCGCAAAATAAAAAATATTACTTGACCTAAAGTTAGGTTTAGGTTATATTATGAATATGTTATCACATTATTTTAAAAAAATCAATATGTTTCGGAGGATGTTTATATGTTAAAACCGAAAGAATTAAACCTTGTCAGCGAGTGGGATAAAACCTTTGAGAAAAGCGAAAAGGTCACTCATAAAAAGGTTACCTTTATAAACCGTTACGGAATTACGCTTGCGGCGGATATGTACACGCCGAAAAATGCAAGCGGGCTTCTCCCCGCCGTTGCGGTCTGCGGCCCCTTCGGCGCCGTCAAAGAACAGTGCTCGGGTCTTTATGCCCAGACGCTCGCCGAAAGAGGCTTTCTTACAATCGCCTTTGACCCGTCCTTTACGGGTGAAAGCGGCGGCGAGCCAAGATATATGGCTTCGCCCGACATCAACACCGAGGATTTTCAGGCGGCGGTTGATTTTCTTTCGCTCGAGGAGAACGTTGACAGCGAAAGAATCGGTATTCTCGGAATCTGCGGCTGGGGCGGAATGGCTCTCAACACGGCGGCTCTCGACACGAGAATCAAGGCGACGGTTGTTTCGACAATGTACGATATGACGAGAGTTAATGCAAACGGTTATTTTGACTCTTCGGACAGCGAGGAAGCCCGTTACGAAAACAAAAAGGCTCTCAACGCTCAGCGACTTGAGGACTATAAAAACGGCTCTTATAAGCTCGGCGGCGGCGTTATTGACCCGCTTCCCGAGGACGCCCCGTTCTTCGTAAAGGACTACTACGACTATTACAAAACAAAAAGAGGCTACCATCCCCGTTCGCTCAATTCCAACGGCGGCTGGAACGTCACGGGCTGTATGTCCTTTATTAATCAGCCGATTTTAAAATACAGCAACGAAATAAGAAGCGCCGTCCTTATAATCCACGGCGACAAGGCTCATTCCTGCTACTTCGGCAAGGACGCGTTTGAAAATATGATGAACGGAAACAAATATACCGACAATAAGGAGTTAATGCTCATCCCCGGCGCCGTTCACACCGACCTTTATGACAGAACGAACATCATTCCGTTCGATAAAATCGAAAGCTTCTTTAACGAGCATCTCAAATAAAAAATTCAATCTCTTTCTTCGACTTCGGGGAAAGAGATTTTTATTGTCAAAACGGAATAATCGGTGTATAATTTTCATTAATTATTCGAGAGGTGTTTATTATGGATAATGAAAATGTTAAAACAGCCGGACTTGACGTAAGCCGTGATAAAACAATTGTAAGAACGAGTATTGTAGGCATTGTAGCGAATGTTTTTCTCGCCGCTTTCAAGGCGGCCATAGGACTTTTGTCGAACTCAATCGCCGTAGTTCTTGACGCCGTAAACAATATTTCGGACGCCGCTTCGTCGGTTATAACGATTGTCGGAACAAAGCTCGCCCTTAAAGCCCCGGACAGAAAGCATCCGTTCGGTCACGGCAGGGTAGAATACCTTACCGCTATGATTATTTCGGTAATCGTGCTTTACGCAGGCGTGACCTCGCTTACAGAGTCGATAAAAAAGATAATTCATCCCGAAACTCCCGAATATTCGTGGGTTTCGATTTTAATTATCGCCGTTGCGGTTGTAGTTAAAATCGTTCTCGGCAGATATGTAAAAAGCGTCGGCAAAAGGGTCAATTCCTCCTCGCTTGTAAACTCGGGCGAGGACGCAACGCTTGACTCGGTTATTTCGGCTTCAACTCTCGTCGCCGCCCTTGTTTATATTAAATTCGGTATTTCGCTTGAGGCGTGGCTTGGCGCGATTATTTCAATAATTATTATCAAATCGGGCGTCGATATGATAAGAGAGGCAATTTCGTCAATTCTCGGCGAAAGGGCAGACGCAGAAACTGCAAAAGCGATTAAAGAAACCGTTTGCTCATTTGATAACGTTTTCGGCGCTTATGACCTCGTTCTCAACGATTACGGTCCCGACAGGTTTTTAGGCTCGGTACACATTGAGGTTCCCGACACCCTTTCGGCAAACGAGGTTGACGAGCTGCTCAGGGTAATCACCGAAAAGGTTTTTAAAGAACACAACGTAATACTTACCGCCATAAGCGTTTATTCGGTAAATATGACTGATGAAAGCATAATTTCAACAAGAGAAAAAATTGAAAAAATCGTACTCGAAAATGAATTTGCGCTTCAGATGCACGGCTTTTATTTAAGCGAAGAAAAAAAGCTCATACGCTTTGACGTTGTTGTAAGCTTTGACGCGCCCGACAGAAACGAGGTTTATTCTTCGGTATGTAACGAAGTGAAAAAGGAATTCCCCGATTACGAGCTTCAGGTTGTTCTTGACACGGATTTCAGCGAGTCATAATCTTTTTTCCGTAATTTTTGCTATTGAAAAAAGCGTTAACCTCTGTTATAATATGTAACTGTCTTATACAGCCCGTTCAGGGCTGTATTTTCGACTGTTAAATTATTCACATTCAAGATAAGGAAAGGAAAATCTTATGAAAAACTATTTTGATCTTAAAGGCCAGGTCGCTATTGTTACGGGTTGTTCAACCGGTCTCGGCGTTCAGATGGCAAAGGCTCTTGCTAACCAGGGCGCAAATATCGTTGTTGTTGCCCGCAGACAGAACCTCATTGAGCAGGTTGCTTCTGAAATCAAAGAGGAATTCGGCGTAGAAGCTCTTCCCGTAGTTTGCGACATTACAGACAGCGAAAAGGTTGAGGCAATGGTTGACGCTGCTCTGGCAAAATTCGGCCGTATTGATATACTTATCAATAACGCAGGCACCGGCGGAGTTGTTCCCGCTGAGGATATGCCCGACGAAGTATTCTCAAACGAGGTTAACATTGACCTCTTCGGCACCTTCAAGGTTGCCCGCGCAGTAGCCAAGAAGGCTATGATTCCCGCTAAGTACGGCAGAATCATCAATATCGCTTCAATGTACGGTCTTGTTGGCAATAAGGTTGCTCCCACAGCTGCTTACCACGCGGCAAAGGGCGGCGTTGTTAACCTTACCCGCGCGCTCGCTTCAGAGTGGGGCAAATACGGCATCACCGTAAACGCTATCTGCCCCGGCTATTTCTACAGCCCGCTTACAAGGGAAACTCTTGACTCCGACTTCTTCCAGCAGAACGCTAAGACAATGATTCCCGAAGAGCGTTACGGTAACGAAGGCGAGCTTGATTCGGCAGCTATTTTCCTTTCAGCTCCCTCTTCAAGCTACGTTACAGGCGCTGCTCTTCCCGTTGACGGCGGCTATACCTGTATGTAAGCTGAATTAAACCGAAATAAAAGCAGTGAACAAAAAGTTCACTGCTTTTTCTTTTTTATTATTTTATTTTACAAATCTTTCAATCGCCTCGTTTAGTTCCTTAATCGCCTCGGTGTCGCCGCTTTCAACCGCATCGACAAGGCAGTGTTCAATATGGTCCTGTAAAATAATTTTACCCGTATTGTTTATAGCCGAGCGAACTGCCGAAAGCTGAATTAAAACCTCGCTGCAATCCTCGCCGTTTTCGACCATTCTTTTAACCTTTTCGAGATGACCGATTGCCTTTGCGAGTCGGTTTATGACCGCCTTTGTATTCTGATGAGTATGAGAATGGGTATGGTCGTGGCTGTGCTCAACAACCGTTCCGTCCTCAAGAACGTGCTTATGGACAGCGTTATTTTCACTCATATCAATTCACCTCTTAAAGTTGATAAATCCATTTTACTAAAAAGGCGCGGATTTGTAAAGAAAAAAGGCTTTGAAAAAAATTCAAAGCCTTTTATTTCTTAATTTACTTAGCGAGCTTTTTTCTGAAAACGCCCTTGGGGTCCTTTATAAGAAGAATCGCAACCCAAGCGATAAGACCGATTGTTACAACCGTAATTCCGAGAAGCGAATCGTTTAAAATATCCGCAAACTCCTGATTGAAATACTCGGTTTTAAGCTCGGCGTATTCAAAGACAAAGTCCATAAGCCACATAAGCGAAGCGCCCCAGTAAATAAGGGAAAGAGTACCTAACTTATAGGTGTCTCTCTTTTCGTTCACATACCAGACAGCCGTTGAAACAACAGCGGCTATAACAGTAATAAGTAAAGTCATTTTATTTCTCCTTAACGAGAGAATTCTTAACAGCCTTAACCTTAGCCTGAGCGATAGCGCACATTACGCCCCAGAAAGCGGTAACCGTAACAGCCATTGAAACGCCGACAGTCGCCATTTCGTGAAGCATTTCAGCCTTATCCGCAGGGTCAGCCATCGCCGTCAAGAACGGATAGAACGGAACCACCTCACCGTGCCAGAAATGTTCAAAAGCGAGAAGAAGAACGCCGCCCCAGAGAAGACCCATAAGCCAGGAAAGTCTCTTTGACCAGGTGATTTTCTTTTCGTTTTCGGAAAAATCGTTGCCCTCTGAAAGCTTGGGAGCAACTATTTTAGCCTCATGCTTTTTAGCGGCGATATAAGCCGCGGTAACTGCAACCGCTTCAACTGCGGGAACAACAAAACATGCCATAAAAATACCTCCGTATTTAAATTTTATGTTGTAATTATACATTCGCCCGCCCTTTCGGCACAAGCCCCGAGGGGGGATATTTTTAATTCCCGTTTCTTGACAGAATTTCACTTGTGAATTATCATATTCTAAAAAGAAACGGAGGAACAAAATGAAAAAGATTCTATTGATTATTCTTTCGATAACAGTTATTCTGTCGCTTTGTTCGTGTAAAAAGGCAGAACCCGCTTCGCCGCCGTCAACCGAAGGGACTTCAACAACTCAGACCGCCGAAAAAGCAGAGGAGAAGGCTATGTATATTCTTAAAATAAACGAAAAGGAATTTCAGTTCACGCCCGAAGAAAACGAAACCGCAAATGAATTTCTTAAAAGACTTCCGCTCTCGCTTTCAATGAGCGAGCTTAACGGAAACGAAAAATACTTTTATCTCGAAAACTCGCTTCCGAGTGATGAAAAGTCGGTTGCGCTCATACAAAAGGGCGATATAATGCTCTACGGCGACAACTGTATTGTGGTTTTTTACAAAACGTTCCCGACAACATATAAATACACGAAAATAGGGCATATTGACGACCCCGACGAGCTTGACGAAGCGTTGGGAGACGGCTCGGTTACGGTTGAATTTTCGGCGGTTAATTAAATTATACAGCCGTAGGGGCTTTCCTGTGCTCGCCCGCCGAATAACATCAAACTAAAACGGGCGGCCAATGACCGCCCCTACCGTTTGTTTAACTATAATAGCAACAGGGCAACCTTTCGGTTGCCCTGTTATTTTTTAATTAATTATTATCCGTGGAAGCCTGGGCCGCCCTGACCTCCGCCCTGTTGAGGCTGACCGCCCTGCTGTGGTTGACCGCCCATCATTCCGCCGCCCATTCCGCCTGCGAACTGGTTTGAAAGCCCGGTAATCTGAGTTCCGTTTACATAAACCTCGCCGCCGTTAAGAGCGCCTGTTCCGTCGTAGTCGAACGGTGACTGACCTGTGATATTTACTGTTCCGCCGTTTATTGTAATATTTCCGTTTGAATCAATTGCGTCCGTGTCGCCCTGACCCATGCTGATTGTGATATTACCGCCGTTGATTTCAACCGTGGGCGTAACTCCCGTTACCTTCTGAGCCGCGTTGATTCCGTCGTCCGAAGCGTTAATGGTAACCGTTCCGTCATTGATTGTGATAAGCGTTGCTTCAAGTCCTTCGTGAGCTGTTATTGTAAATGTTCCTGCATTGACAGTAAGCTGATTGTCAGCGTGAACACCGTCATCGCTCGTTGTCAGATTGAATTCGCCGCCGTTGATTGTAATATTGTTGTTTGAATGGATTGCGTCATCGGCTGAATCAATTGTGAACGTGCCGCTGTCGATTGTTATATCCGTTCCCGCCTTGATTCCCTTTGCGCTGACGTCGTCGCTGACTGTCGCCGTGTTTCCGCCGCCGGACTTGATATTGACTGTTGACGAACCGAGTGAAACGTAGGTTTCAGCCTGGATTCCGTCCTCGCCCGAGGTGAGAGTAAGATTTGAAGAAACAGCTATGATATAGCCGAGCGTTGAATCCGTATCGTTTGTTGAGCGAAGCGCGTCGCCGTTTGCGGTTACGTTCAAGGTTGCATTTTTAACAGTTAAATTATCCTTGCCGTTAATTCCGTTATTCTTTGCGTTAACCGTAACTGTTACGCTTTCGATTTTAAGAGTGTCTTTACCTGTAATGCCGTTGTTGAAGTTTCCGTTTACCGTAAGCGAGCCGCTGCCTGCGATTACAAGGTCGTCCTTTGAATAAAGGCAGGCGTTGGGTTCTTCGTCAGCCTCTGAAGAGTAGCTGTCCGAATAGGTGTAGGCGCTGCCGTCGGTAAGGGTATTCGTTGTTCCCTCTTTAAGATAAACCGTGCAGGTCTTTGCGTTGTAAACGTAAATTGCGCTTGAATAAGAGCAGGTGATGTTTGCGTTGTCGAGAATAATTGTAACCTCGTCCTCGGAGTCAACAACTATTCTTCCGTCCGTAAGAGTTCCGCTGACCGTATAGGTTCCGCCCGAACTGATTATAACAGTTGAGCCGTCAGCCTTTGCTCCCGAACCCGAAACGGAAACCGACGTATTATTTAATGTAATCGCCGTCGTACCGTCCGTTGAAACCTCGACCTCATCCTCGTCGATAAGCGACTGTACCTCGTTGGAAATGACGGTGGAAGAGCTGTCGTTACTGCTGTTTTCGCTGTCCGAAGTTCCCTTTTTAAGTGAACACGAAGCGAAAAGGCAGGTGATAAGCAAAAGTGAAATAATTACCGATAATAATTTGTATTTTTTATTCATATTATAACCTCCGTAAATTCGGTTTTCTTTTTTATTTTTATTGCGTCGGGTTTTGTTTCCCCTGACTACGCCTGCATTGTATAACGCGAACCTAAAGTCTACCTAAAGAAAAAATTTTTATTTCTTAAGGTTCTCTTTAGGTTGGCGTTTTATACTTTAGCCAGAACGAAGGAGGTGCTTCAAATGAGCGCACAGGTTCAAACCAATTTTAAAAGATATGAAAAGAAATTCTTTCTTTCAAATGAACAGTACAGACTTTTCAATGAGAAAATAAAACCCTTTGTCACTCCCGACGAGTACGGCGAATATACAATATGTAATATATATTACGACACCGACGACTTCAGGCTGATAAGAGCTTCGATTGAAAAGCCCGTATATAAAGAAAAATTAAGGGTAAGAAGCTACGGCGTACCCAAGGAAAACGACAGAGTTTTCGTTGAACTTAAGAAAAAGTATGACGGCGTTGTATATAAAAGAAGGGTAACAACCTCCCCGTCACTTGTCGAACCGCTTTTAAAGGGCATAAGAAAAGCCGACGAAAACGAGCAGATAGTCAATGAAATCGCCTATTTCCAACGCTTCTATAACGTCAGCCCGAAGGTCTTTATAGGCTATGACCGAAAGGCTTTTAAGGGAAAGGAAAACGAAGAATTAAGAATAACGTTTGACTCAAATATGCGTTTTCGTCTTGACGACCTTAAGCTGACAAGCGGCGACTACGGCGAGCCGATTATTTCGGATAACAAAATTCTTATGGAAATAAAAATCCCGGGCGCCTGCCCGCTGTGGCTGAGCCACATTTTAAACGAGCTGAAAATCAACTCGGTTTCGTTTTCAAAATACGGTACCTGCTACCGTGAACACATTTTAAAGAACAACAAAAAATTATTCACAAAGGAGATGCTTTTAAGTGCTTAGTACTTTACTTTCATTTTCATCAATAATAGGAACACAAATCACCCTCGCAACCTTTTTAATCTGCACCGCGGTTTCACTCGTTCTCGGCGTTCTGACCGCGCTTGTATATAAACACAAAAACCACTGTTCACAGTCATTTGCTATTACTCTCGCTATTCTTCCCGCGATTGTTCAGGTCGTCATAATGTTGGTCAACGGCAACATAGGGGCGGGCGTTGCGGTAGCAGGCGCGTTCTCACTCGTTCGCTTCCGTTCCGCTCCGGGTACGGCTAAGGAAATCGGCGCTATCTTTTTGGCGATGGCTATAGGTCTTGCAACAGGTATGGGCTATGTAACGCTCGCGGTTTTATTCTTCGCAATCATCGGCGGGTTTATGCTTTTGCTCAACGTAATTAAATTCGGCGACGGCGACGAAAACGAGCGAACTCTCAAAATCACCATTCCCGAAAACCTTGATTACGACGGAATTTTCGACGACCTTTTCACTCAGTACACAAAGAAGGCAAGTCTTGAAAAGGTAAAAACCACGAATATGGGAACTCTTTACGAGCTTCAGTACAATATCATTCTTAAATCCGCCGAAATTCCAAAGCAGTTTATAGACGAGTTAAGATGCAGAAACGGCAACCTGAATATCACCTGCAGCAAGGTGGGAACCAAGGAAGCCTTATAAAAACAAACCCTTTCACAGTTTTTAACATGTACATTTCCAAAAAGACACGGGTCGGTTTGCGGCCCGTGTCGTAATCGTTTGTTGATTTAGAAAAAATTTTATTATATAATTATTCCGGTGGTGATTTTATGAGATTGCTTATCGCTGAAGACGAGCTCGATTTAGCCGAGGCTCTTACAGTGTTTTTTGAAAGAAACCAGTTTACCGTTGACGCAGTCAACGACGGACTGTCGGCATACGAATACGCCGGCGCAGACGACTATGACGCGATTATTCTCGACGTTATGATGCCTAAAATGGACGGTATCGAAGTGCTTCGCAGACTTCGCGCCGACGGGAATACAACGCCTATTATGATGCTTACCGCAAAGGCGCAGAAGGACGACAGAATAACGGGCTTTGACGCAGGCGCCGACGATTATCTTCCGAAGCCGTTTGAGCCTGACGAGCTTTTAAGCAGGGTTCGGGCAATTCTAAGAAGAAAAGAAAACTATAAGCCGTCGGTTATGACCTACGGCGATATAACCTTAAGCCCCGTGAGCGATATGCTCGAATGTAAAACGGGAAAAAGCGTACGTTTGAGCGGCAGGGAATTTCAGGTTATGGAGCTTTTTATGCATTTGCCGAAAACCGTTCTTTCAGCCGATAAAATAATGGAACGCGTCTGGGGCTGGGACTCCGACGCCGAAATAAACGTAGTCTGGGTTCATATTTCCAATCTTCGGAAAAAGCTCAAGAGCTTAGGCTCAACCGTAACCATTCACGCAAACCGAGGTCTCGGTTATATTATGGAGGCTGAAAATGATTAAAAGGCTTCGCAGAAAATTCATAACCATTTCGATTGTTGCGGTTTCTTCCGTAATGGTCCTGCTTTTTGTCCTTGTCAACGTTGCGAATTTCATTTCGGTCAATTCAAAGCTCAATAACACTATCGAAATGATTTCCTCAAACCAAGGTATTTTCCCCGAATTTGAAGAGAGAAAGCAACCTCCCGAGGGCGAAATGAAAGAGCCGAGAGAAAGCGGCTTTGACCGTCAGTTCAACGAAGAAACACCGTTTTCAACAAGATATTTTGTTCTCTATTTCACCGCGAACGGCGAAAAGATAAAGTCAAATCTTGACCGTATAGCCGCCGTCACGGAAGAGGACACCGAGCAGTTTATCTCTCTCGCCTTAAAGCACGGCGAGGGCTACGGCTTTACGGACGGTTACAAATACAAGGTCGTTCCTCAGTCAGACGGCAGCTTTATGGCGGTATTTCTCAATGACGAAAGAGAGATAAGCTCAGCTTTTACAATTTTAATCGTTTCGCTTTGCGCTACGGTAATTTGTATAGCCTTAATCTGTATAATTATCGTTCTGTTTTCAAAGCGGGCTATGGACCCCGTTATTCAGTCCAATCAGAAACAGAAGCAATTTATCACCGACGCTTCTCACGAATTAAAAACCCCGATAACCGTTATAACTACAAGCCTGAGCGTGCTTGAAATGGAGGTCGGAAAGCAAAAATGGATTGACAAGGCGAAAGCCCAGACCGAAAAGCTAAAGGACCTTGTAAACTCGCTTGTCACCCTTTCGAGAATGGACGAGGAGGAAAACCCGCTTGAGCAAAAGAACTTTGATTTAAGCCTTGCTCTTAAGGAAACCGCCGAGTCGTTTTCGGATTTCGCCGAAAGTCAGGGTCACCCGCTGAAAATTGAAGTCGAGCCTGACATAACCTATTGCGGCGACGAATATTCCTTAAGACAGCTTTCTTCGATTTTAATCGACAACGCCGTCAAATACGCTTCGGAAAACACGCCGATTTCGTTCTCTCTTAAAAGGGAGAAAAAGGGCGTAACCGTAACGACCGAAAACGAATGTGACAGCATTAACGAAGCCGAGCTTGACAGGCTTTTTGACCGCTTTTACCGCGCGGACAAGGCTCGCTCGGGCGAGAAAAAGGGCTTCGGAATAGGTCTTTCGATTGCCAGAAGCATCTGCGAAGCCCACAGGGGCGAAATAAGGGCGGTAAGCGACGGCAAAAAAACAATAAAATTCATAGCAAAACTCAAATAAAAGAGCCTGAGCGGACGTCGGATTGACGTCCGCTTTTTCCCGCTTTTGAGCCTTATTATATATAATTGACTTGTATAAATAAATATGGTATAATTGCTGTGTATGTTATATACTATAATTTACAAAATTTTGTAAAAAATAATTTCAGTGGAAACAGGAGAAGATTATGTATTATCTCGACAATAACATCAAGACTCTCGACCGTATCTTTGACCAACACAAAAGAGAGGGATATTTAAGGCTTGACCTTAACGAAAACCCCGGCGGACTTGATACAGATTTCATCAAAGAGGTTTTAAAGGACGTTGACCGGGAATTCGTGTCCCAGTATCCCGAAACCCTCGAATTCACCGAGGTTCTCGCCGACTATCTCGGCACGGATATTACCCATCTCTGCCTCGTCAACGGCTCGTCGGAGGGTATAAGATATATCATCCAGGCTTTCTCGGCTCCCGGCGGAAAAATCGTCGGCGTTGTTCCGACTTACGCCATGTTTGAGGTCTATTCAAAAATGTTCGGCAGGAACTTTATTCCCGTTGAATACACCGAAGACCTTAAAATGCCTATTGAAAACATTATTGCGAAGCTCAGCCCCGACGTTCAGCTCTTAATTCTTCTTGCTCCGAACAACCCGGTAGGCAACGCTTACACCGACGAAGAGGTTGAAACGCTTCTGAAGGTTGCGAAGGAAATGGAAATCACCGTCCTTATCGACGAGGCTTACCATTATTTCTGCCCGAAGACCTATATCAAGCGCGCTCTTAACGACGAGCATATCTTCGTTACGAGAACCTTCTCAAAGCTGTTCTCGCTTGCAGGCGCAAGACTCGGTTACGTTGCAGGCTGGCCCGAGGGCATAGCTATGGTCCAGAAGCTTTGCACTCCCCATAACGTAAACGCTTTCGCTATGGCTTTCGCAAAGAAGATTATCCAGACCGACGGTATGATAGACCACCTTGTCGCTCTTCATAAGGAGGGCCGTGACTATCTTATAAAGGCTCTTGACGAGAACGGCTATCCCCATCACGGCGACGAGGGCAACTTCATCTTCATCAAGCCGAGAACAGACGCCGTCGCTCTCGTTGACAGGATGAAGAGCGAAAAAGGAATTCTCATAAAGCACTATTCCGGAATCGGTATGCTCGGCACCTGCCTTCGCGTTACAACCGGCGAAAAGCAGTATATGGAGCGCTTTATGAACGCTCTTCTCGAATTAGATAAATAATATGGAAAATAACTCTCTTTCGGCTGTTAAGAATATTGAAAAGGACATTCTTAAAAAGCTGTTAAGCGTATGCGAGGAAAACAACTTAAGAATTTTCGCCGACGGCGGAACGCTTTTGGGCGCGGTACGCGAAAAGCATTTCATTTCGTATGACGACGATATTGATATGGCTATGCTCCGCGAGGACTACGACCGACTTATGAAAATCGGTCCGTCGCTTTTTGAATATCCTTATTTCTTTCAGTGCGCTTACACCGACAAGGGTTATTTCCGTCCCCACATACAAATCCGACGCTCCGACACCTGCGGCGCGTTGGATTTTGAACTTGATTATGTAGAATTTAATCAGGGTATTTTCGTTGACGTGTTCCCGCTTGACGGCGTGCCTGAGGACAACCTCGGGGGTAAAATTCAGTGGTTTGAAATTAAATTCTTAAAAAGATTTATGAACCTGCTTTACAGCCCCGTTCCGTCCGGCTCCGCCGCAAAGGGACTTGTTAAAAAATTCCTTAAACCTTTAGGGAAAATAATAAAAAGAGAAAGCTGTTACGAAAAATTTGAAAAAATCTGTAAAAGATATTCGGCTTCGTCCGATACCGTAACGCTTCTCTCCTTTAACGCCGATTACCGTATGCGGCTTCTTGAGAAAAAATGGTATGACAAAACGGTTTATCTTCCGTTTGACGAGCTTTCGGTTCCCTGTCCCGAAAAATACGAGGACGTTCTCGTAAAAAAGTTCGGGGACTGGAAAACGCCGTCAAAGGGAACGTTGCACGGTGACGTTATTTTTGACACCGAAAAAAGCTACGAAGAAATTAAAAAGAAAAACGGGGTGTAAATATGCTCAGTCGTTTGCGAAAAAAAATCAGAACGGTTTTCATTAACCGTGTTTTAAGAAAAATTCTGCCGACCTATATTGCCCAGAGACGTCTTGAATCTTACGTCAAGAAGGACGTCGGCGCTATTGTAAACAAACAAGAATATCTTTTCTGGCTTTCGGAAAATCGGGAGGGCGAATCCCTTTCGGACACAAAAAAGCGTGTGTTTGCGAAAATTCCGCCCGCCGAGGGTATTCTCAGGGATATTCAGCTTCTCGCTTTGAGAATTCTCTGCGAGCTTGACGCCATCTGTAAGGAAAACTCGATTGATTATTGGGTAATGGGCGGAACGATTATCGGCTCTGTAAGACACAAGGGCTTTATTCCGTGGGACGACGACGTCGATATCGGAATGATGAGAAAAGACTATGACAAATTAAAGGAAGTTCTTAAGAACAGCGACAAGCTTGACGTGCTTGAATTCTATAACTTCAACGGTCTTTACAGAATTCCCAAGGTTGTTCTCAAAAACTCCGAAACGAAGCTCGCTATCGACATTATTCTTTTCGATTTCACCGATTTTTCGGACTACGATATTCCCGAGGATGCAACCCTCGAGGAGAAATATGATATTGTCTGGGATGTTCAGAAGGTTTACCGTCAAAGGTATGTACGCAAGCTCAAGTCGCTTAAATTCCAGCACAGAGACGTTATAAAGACAGACCTTATAAGAAACGAAAAGAGATTCGCAAAGACAAGCGCAATCACTCAAAAATATATTGACAAATGCAAATACAGATATGACGACGGCAACGTCGTTATCTGGGGTATCGACAACTTCACAAGCAAGGCTCCCGACAAGAGACGTCTTTACACGAAGGAATCCGTTTTCCCGCTTACCGAGCTTGAATTTGAAGGCAAGTTCTTCCCTGCTCCGAACGACTATATGGATATGATTACCCGTGAAGCGGGCGACATCTGGTCCTTCCCCGGAGACATAGGAAAGCCGAAGTTCTTCAGCGAGGCTCAGCTCGCCGAGGAATACGCAAAGAGCAAGGAAGCTATGAAAGCCGTTTTTGGCAAGGAGGATTGACGGATGAACGTTACCATAGTCGGCGCAGGCAATATGGGTCTTGCGATGGTAGGCTATCTCGCTCTTAAGGGCGAAGACAGGGTTACCCTTTACACCCGCAAGCCTCTCCCGAAAGAGATGACTCTTAAGGATGTTGAGGGCGGCGTTCTTGAAAAGACGGATAACTACGCAGTTACCTCTTCAAAGGAGGAAGCCTTCGGCAACGCGGATATTATTTTCTGCACCTACCCCGCATTTTTAAGAATTAAATTTATAAATGAAATATCGGATTACCTCAAGGCAGGCCAGCGAATCGGCTTCGTCCCCGGTTACGGCGGCGCCGAATATGCCTGCAGAGACCTTATCAAAAAGGGCGTTATAGTTTTCGGTCTTCAGCGCGTTCCGTATGTTGCCCGTCACGAAAACAACGAAAACGGCGTTACGGCGGGTATTCTTTCAAAAAAGAATACGCTTTATCTCGCTACAATCCCCTATAAATACACTGACGAGACGGCTGCTATGGTCGGAAAGCTTCTCGATATTCCCTGTCAGCCGCTGAAGGAATATCTTTCAATAACTCTCGCCCCGTCAAACCCGCTTCTTCATATTACGGGTATGTACACCGCCTTTAAGGATTATAAAGACGGCGACACCTATCCTGACGAAATTCCCTTCTATGAACAGTGGACGGACGAAACGAGCGAGATTCTTTTCAGATATGACGAAGAGGTTCAGGAAATCTGCAGAAAGCTGAGCCCGCTTGATTTAAGCGACGTTGTTTCGCTTCCGATTTACTACGAATCACCTACTCCCGAGGCTATGACGAAAAAGCTTCAGAGCATTGAATCGTTCAAAGCGGTAAGAGTTCCGCTTAAAAAGGAGGGCGACAGCTTCGTTCCCGACCTCAATTCAAGAATGTTTATTGAGGATTTTCCGTTCGGCGTTTGTATTCTCAAGGCGTTTGCGCTTATGCTCAAAGTTGATTCACCCGTGATTGATATGATGCTCGCCTTCTATAAAAGGCTTTCGGGCATTGAATACTTTAAGGAAAACGGCGAATTCGGCAAGGACATTTCTTCAAGCGGAATTCCCCAGAATTTCGGTCTTGAAACCCCGCAGGATATTTTAGATTTTTATATTTAACGAGGCAAAAACAAAATGAAAAAAGTTATTACCTACGGAACATACGACAAGCTGCATTTCGGCCACATAAGACTTCTTGAAAGGGCGAAGGCGCTCGGCGACTATCTTATCGTAGGCGTTACCGCCGACGACTTCGACAGAACAAGGGGTAAGATTAACGTTCAGCAGCCGCTTGAGGAGAGAATCGAAGCGGTTAGGGCAACGGGTCTTGCGGACGAAATCATAGTCGAGGAATACGAGGGTCAGAAAATTGACGACATAAGAAGGCTCGGCGTTGATATTTTCACCGTCGGCTCGGACTGGGTAGGCCAATTTGACTACCTCAACGAATACTGCAAGGTGGTTTATCTTGAAAGAACCGCCGGCGTTTCGAGCAGCGAGCTTCGCGCCGAACAGGTTTCGTTAAACCTCGGCCTTGTCGGAAAAAAGCGTTCGCTCGTCAAGTTCATTAACGAAAGCGGGTTTGTAAACGGCGTTAATATCAAATACACCTGCACAATCGGCGAAAAAATCGGCAACAGCGAAATTGAGGAGTTTCCCTATGACCGCGATTCGTATCTTGATATGCTCTCAAAGGTTGACGCCGTATATATCGCTTCGGCGCCTGCGCTTCACTACGAGCAGGTTTTAACCGCCATTGAACAGGGAAAGCACGTTTTCTGCGAAGCTCCCGTCGCTCTTAAGGCGAGCGAGTGCGAAAAGCTTTTTGAGCTCGCAAAGGAGCGCGGCGTAATCCTTATGGAATCGGTCAAGACCGCTTATATGAACGCCTATGTGCGCCTGCTTCTTCTTGTAAAGAGCGGACGTATCGGCGACGTTGTTTCAATCGACGCTACCTGCACCTCTCTTAAGGATATTTCGGGCGTTCCCGAGGAAGAGCTCAGCCAGAACTGGAACAGTATCTGCGCCTGGGGTCCGACGGGTATGCTTCCCGTTTTCCAGATTCTCGGAACGGACTACAGCCACAAGAACATAATTTCAAAATGTATTGATAAAAACAAAACCTACGATATTTTCACTAAAATTGATTTTGAATACCCTTCTGCCGTTGCGACCGTAAAGGTAGGTAACGGAATAAAATCCGAGGGCGAGCTTATCATCTCGGGTACAAAGGGCTATATTTACGTTCCGTCCCCGTGGTGGAAAACCGATTATTTCGAGGTTCGCTATGAAAATTCCGCCAACAACAAGCGTTATTTCTATCAGCTTGACGGCGACGGAATCCGCTATGAAATAGTCGCTTTCGCGAAGGCCGTGTTTGAGGGCAAAACCGCAAACTACTATCTCGAAAACAATATTTCAAAAACCGTTTCTTCAGTCATCGAAGATTTTTACGCAAAAAAAGACACAACCAATATCTGATAACCTATCGGGAGACATTGATGATTAAAAAATTAAAAGAAAACAAGTTTCTTTTTGAAGAGCTTGTCAAAAGAGATTTCAAGAAAAAGTATACGAGAACAGTGCTCGGCGTTGTCTGGAGCTTGCTGTCCCCGCTTCTTCAGTTGCTTGTAATGAGCCTTGTATTCAAGGAGTTTTTCGGAAGAAACACGCCGCATTACACAATCTACCTTTTCTGCGGCACCCTTGTTTTCAACTATTTTAAAGAGGCGACAAAGGGCGGTATGACGGCTCTTGTTTCCAACGCCAGTATTTTCACAAAGGTAAACGTTCCGAAATATCTTTTCCTTTTTTCAAAGAACATTCAGGCGTTAATCAATTTCCTGCTTACGCTTATTATTTTCGCTATCTTCCTTGCGTTTGACAAAATCGTTCCAACGTGGAGGTTTGTTCTTCTTATTTACCCGATAGCGTGCCTTATCGTGTTCAATATAGGCGTCGGAATGGTGCTTTCGGCTATGAACGTATTTTTCAGGGATATAGCCTATCTTTACGATATTTTCTGTATGCTTCTGTCTTACCTTTCCGCAATTTTCTACAACATTGACAGGTTTGACGAAAAGGTTCAGATATTCTTTATGTTAAACCCTATGTACTGCTACATAAGTTATTTCAGGGAAATAGTTATAAACGCGTCTGTTCCCGGCCCCTATCACCATGCGGCGTGCGCCGTTTACGCAATAGTTATTCTTCTTATCGGCGCCTGGACCTACAGACATTATAATCAGAAGTTCCTTTATTATCTGTAAACGGAGGATAGATATGAGTATTATTCAGGCAAAAGGCGTATCCATCCGATATATTACGGGTGATTTTAAGGATATAGGCCTTAAGGAATATGTAATAAAAAAAATAACGCGCAAATATAAGGTCAAGGAATTCTGGGCGGACAAGGACATTACCTTTTCGCTTGAACAGGGCGATATGCTCGGCATTATCGGCTCTAACGGCGCAGGGAAATCCACCCTTCTTAAAGCCGTTTCGGGCATTATGATTCCCACAAAGGGTCATATGGAGTGCCATGGCTCTATTGCGGCGCTTCTTGAGCTGACAAGCGGCTTTGACAAGGACCTTACGGTTAAGGAAAACACCTATCTTCGCGGCGCTATGCTCGGCTATACCCGTGAATTTATGGACGAAAAATATAAAGAAATTATTGAGTTCGCCGAGCTTGAGGAATTTGAGGACAGAGCCTATAAACAGCTTTCAAGCGGTATGAAAAGCCGACTTGCGTTCTCAATCGCCTGTCTTGTAAAGCCCGATATTATTATTCTTGACGAGGTTTTATCGGTAGGCGACGGCGCATTCCGTAAAAAGAGCGGCAACAAGATGAAGGAAATTCTTGACACGGGCGTTACGGGAATTATAGTTTCCCACTCGATTTCTCAGATAAGGGAAATGTGCAATAAGGTTCTCTGGCTTGACCACGGCAACCAGATTGCTTTTACCGACGAGGTTATGCTCTACTGCGACGCATACGAAGAATTCCTTTTGACCAAAAAGCTTCCCAAGACTAAGGAAGATATTTTCAAGCTTGCCCAAGGGCATGACGAACGTCTTGAAAAGGAAAGACTTGAAAAGCAGTTGAAGGAACAGAAACGGCTTGAAAAGGTTCTTGAATCGGGTACTTCCGAGGCTGCTATTGACGCGGCTATAAACGTTTTGCGTAAAAACAGACCCGAGCTTTTAAACGCCGACCTTATTTCAGGCGACAAATAATTTTCAGAAGACGGAGGAACCCCGATGAAGCCCGTTTTAAGTGTTGCGGTTGCCTGCTATAATGTTGAAAACTATCTGAACAAGGGGCTTTCCTCTTATTCGGACGAAAGATTTAAAAACAGGCTCGAGGTTATTGTCGTAAACGACGGCTCAAAGGACAGCACCCTCGAAATCGCAAGGGAATATGAAAATAAATATCCCGAAATCTTTAAGATAATAGATAAAGAAAACGGCGGTCACGGCTCTGCGGTCAACGCCGCCCTTGACGCAGCCGAGGGAAAGTATTTCAGAATTATCGACGGCGACGACTGGGTTAATACCGACGGGCTTGAAAAGGCTCTTTCGTTTATGGAAACCGCCGACTGCGATATGATAATTGACTGTAAGCGTGAGGTCGATATGAAAACGGGCGACTCGGTTTTCTTTCCGTTGCCCGTGGATATAACGCCCGACAGGGAATATAATTTTTCCGAAATCTGTAATAACGAAAGCGTTTTCCCGAACATTATGATTCACACCGCTACGGTTAAGACCTCGCTTCTTAAGGAAAACCGGGTCCGTGTGCTCGAGGGCGTTTTTTACGAGGATATTGAGTATATTATAAAGGCTTCTGTCAGGGCGAAAACGGTTGTTTTCAAAGACATTGAGGTTTACCAATATCTTGTAGGCAACGACAACCAGAGCGTAAGCCTTAAAAACTATGTTAAAAGATATTCTCAACATTCCCTCGTCACGAACGAACTTATAAGGTTTGCGGGCGAGTTCGGGGAAAAAGGGGCTGTCCGCGATTATCTCTATAAGCGTGTAGCTCTTCTTATCAACACGAATATCAACATTTCGCTTCTCTATAACGAAAACCGAAAAGAGGGAAAAGCCCTCGCAAAGCAGTTCCGTCAAAGCCTAAAAAACAAAAATCCCGAGCTGTTTAACGCCACGAAAAACAGGTATTTTTCGGCTTCGGTTCTGAATTTTTTAGGCATTGACTATAACAAGCTTACCAAGATAAAAAACAAACTGCGCAGGAGTTAATTCTGATGAGTAACAAGCCTTTGTTTTCGATTATACTGCCCTCGTACAAGGTTGAAAGCTACCTTGAGGACGCTGTTTCATCAATACTCTCCCAGAGCTTTAAGGATTTTGAAATTATTATCGTCGATGACGCCTCGCCCGACAGCGCAGGCGTTATAGCCGACTCTTTAAGCGAAAAATATTCATTTATAAAGGTAATTCACCACGAAAAAAACCTCGGGTTGAGCGAAGCTCGCAACAGCGGACTGCTTTTGGCCTCGGGGGATTTTGTTTTTTTCATGGACCCCGACGACGTTATTTCCCCGTCGCTTCTCGAAGAAGTAAAAAAAGCCCTTGATAAACAGATGTCTCAAGTCGTTGTTTTCGGCTTAACTGAGGATTACTATAACAGCGAAAATCAGCTTTGTAACAGCGTTGAAATCGTTCATTCCGACTCCCCTCTTTTCTTAAGCACAAAGGAAGAAATCAGAAAAGAGATGCTTTATCTCGAAAAGGACACCCTGCTCGGCTATGCGTGGAACAAGGTTTATTCAAGAGAATACCTCGTTGAACATTCGCTGAGCTTTGAAACGGTTGAATTTATTGAAGATATTGTTTTCAACATAAATGTTTTTAAAAATCTGTCCTCGCTCGTTGTTCTCAATAAGCCCCTATACCATTATATAAAGAGGGTTAACGCAGGGCTGACAAGCAGGTATTCCCCGAATTTCTATTCCGTCCACAAAAGGCGGGTTGAAACTCTTTATAACAGCTATAAAGAATGGAATATGCTTGACAGGAACGTTTATAACATTCTCGGAAGCGAGTACTCCCGTTATATTTTCTCGTCGGTTCAGAGAAATTGCGATAAAAAATCGGACCTTTCCGTCAAAGAGCAAAAGGCTTTCATTCGCTCGGTATATAATGAAGATTTCTTCAACGAGCTTATTCCGAACGCCGACTCCGACAGTAAGGCCGTCAGGCTTATGCTGTTTTTACTGAAAAAAAGAAGCGTATTTTTTACAAGGGCTGTCTGTCGGCTTCTTGACATAATAAAAAATTCATTCCCAGTTTTATTCTCAAAAATCAAACAGGAGCGATGAAAATGGATAAAATTATTACAAAGGAAATGCGGTTCGTTGACGAAAAGGGTCGAATCCGCCTTTTCAACGGCTTTAACATTGACGATAAAATCCTTTCCTCGCCCGAGTTTCGCTATAATCTTGACGAGGAGTTTTTCAAAAAATTCCGCGCCTACGGGCTTGACATAATCCGTCTTGCCGTTACCTGGCAGAATCTCGAGCCCGAAATGGGAAAATATAACGAAAAATATCTTCAGTCGCTTGACAGGATTTTTTCTCTTGCGGCAAAGTACAAGGTATATATTCTTCTTGATATGCACCAGGATTTATATTCAAACTTTGACGGCAAAAGCGTAGGCGACGGCGCTCCGTCCTGGGCGGCAATTACCGACGGTTATAAGCCGAGAATGCCGAAATTCGTATGGGCAGAGGGCTATTTCTTCGGCAAAAGCGTTCACAGGGCGTTTGACCATTTCTGGGCGAACACTCCCGTTGAGGGAAAAGGAATTCAGGACCGTTTCGCTTCACTTTGGCAAATGCTTGCCAACCGCTACGGCGACAGCGAAGCCCTTTTCGGCTTTGACCTTTTAAACGAGCCTTTCCCGGGTACAGACAGTAAAAAGATGTTCGCCGCTCTTATCGGCGGCGCCGTTAAAACGGTGCTTTTCGGAAAAGAGGTCAACCGCTGTTCAATGATAAAAGCGTTTGTCCGCCGTGACACGCCCGCCCTGCTCGATTCGCTCACGGGCGGCGCATTTAAGAAAATCGTTAAGGGCGTCAACAAATACGCCGAACAGTTCGACCTTAACAAGTATTCCCCGTTCCTTAACAAAACTGCAACGGCAATAAGGGAAAGAACGGATAACGGAATTATAATGATGGAACAGAACTACCTCTGTAACGTCGGCGTAAAGCAATCCGTGCCGCCGATAACCGTCAACGGAAAGCGTGAGGAAAAACAGTGCTTCGGACCTCATTCTTACGATATTGCGGTCGACACCCCGCTTTATAAATACGCCAACGCCGAGAGGGTAAAGACCTTCTTTAACGAGATGCACAACACCCAGAAGCGTCTGGGCGTTCCCGTAATCGTGGGCGAATGGGGCGGTTGCAGCGACAACAAGGATACCTCCTGGTTCCCCCACGCCTTTGAGCTTCTCGACTTCTTTGACGAAAAGCAGTGGAGTCAGGTTTACTGGGATTATCACGGCGACGACCTCGACGCTCCCGTTATGAATATGCTTTGCAGAACCCATCCCGTTGCCGTAGCGGGCGAGCTTATCAGCTACGGCTTTGACAGAAAGAGCGAAACCTTCACCCTGAAATATGTTTCAGACGGCAAAAACGAAACTCTTATTTATGTTCATAAGCCCTTTAACGCCGACAAGGGCGTTAAATATAAAACGGTTGAAGCCTACGAAAGCGGAGCGAGCCTTATTTCAATAAGAGCGAAGCAGGGCGAGCAGACCGTTACAATTCAGCTTGAAAAATAAAGGAGAAGAAAAATGGCTAAAATAATCGGCGAATCAATTAAAAACCTCCCCTGGGAAAACAAACCCGAGGGCTATCAATACCCCGTCTGGAGATACTCGGGCAACCCCATTATCACCCGTGACAACCTCTTTTTTGCCAACAGTATTTTTAATTCCGCAGTTGTTCCCTTCGGCGACGGCTTTGCGGGCGTTTTCAGGGTTGACGACAGAACGAGAGACCAGAATATCCTTACGGGCTTCAGTAAGGACGCAATCCACTGGGAACTTCAGGAAGAGATTATTTTCAAGGGCTATGACCCGAGAATCTGTGAAATTGACGGCAAATACTATCTTACCTGGGTCAACCTCACCCCTCACGGCACCACAATCGGCGTTGCCGTTACCGAGGACTTCAAAACCTGGGAACAGAAGGAGGACGCCACCTACCCCGTAGCGAGAAACGGCGTGCTTTTCCCGAGAAAAATCAACGGCGAATATATGCTTCTTGTCCGTCCCTGCGACAGAGGCCACACCCCCTACGGCGATATTTTCATTCAGAGAAGCGCCGACCTTAACTACTGGGGCAACTACCGCTTTGTAATGGGTCCTGTCAAGAACTGGGAAATGACAAAAATCGGCGCAGGTCCGACCCCGATTGAAACCGACGAGGGCTGGCTTCTTTTCTATCACGGAGTTATAACAAGCTGTAACGGCTTCACCTATTCAATGGGCGCGGCAATTCTCGATAAGGACGAGCCGTGGAAGGTACTCCACAGAGCAGACAGCTTCCTTTTAGCGCCTCACGAATTATACGAAACAGTCGGCGACGTTCCGAACGTAGTTTTCCCCTGCGCAGCGCTTTCTGACGCAGACACGGGAAGAATCGCAATCTACTACGGCGCGGCGGACACCTCGGTTGCTCTCGCTTTTACAACGGTTGACGAAACTCTCGACTACATCCATAAGCACGATTTACTTAAATAAAAATTAAGTTTTAAGAGCAGTCCGTTTTGGACTGCTCTTTTTTGCCGAACCTTACAATCCTCCAATTATATTGTCTTATGGACTTTTTTATTGTATAATTAATCCAAACTCAAAAAATCTTTGAGGTGATAAAATGAACAACTTAACCGTAAATAATAATCAGATTATTTTTCAGAGAAACGGCGAGCTTGTGAGAATTACTCCCTGCTATAAAAACTCCGTGCGTATTGAAGCGTTCCCTGACTGCAAGGCATTTGACGAGGATTTTACCCTTATGCCCTCTGCTGCCGACTGCACGGTAGAGGAAAAGGATTACTGCGTTTTTATAACGGTAGGCTCGCTTAAAGTTCAGCTCGAAAGAAACGGCAAGCTCACCTTTTATAAAGACGGAAAGGTGCTTCTTGAAGAAAAGGAAGAGCTTGCCTTTCACGACGGATACCGAAACTACGAGCGAAATGACGGTCTTTGGAAAGCGAGAATCACCTTCAAGGGTAAAGACGGCGAGCATTTTTACGGGCTCGGTCACGAAGCTACAAACAGGTTTGATTTGAAGGGCTGTTCGTTTGACCTTCGCCACGTCAACGCAAAATGCACTATACCCTTTGTTTATTCATCGCTCGGCTACGGCTTTATCTGGAACAACCCCGCGACGGGAAACGTCGAGCTTTCCGAAAACAGAACCCGCTGGAGCGCCGATGCAACAAGAAAAATTGATTTTGTTGTCATAGCGGGAAATCCTAAAAAGGTCAGCGAGGCGCTTGCCGACCTTACGGGTCACGCCCCCGTCATGCCTCACTGGGCAACGGGCTTCTGGCAGAGCAGGCTTCGCTATGAAACCCAGGAGGATTTGCTTGAGGTTGCAAGACGTTATAAAAAAGAAAATGTTCCGCTTTCGGTAATAATCGCCGACTATTTTCACTGGACAGAGCAGGGCGACTACAAATTCGACCCGAAATACTGGCCCGACGTAAAGGCTATGACGGACGAGCTTCACAGTATGGGCACAAAGCTTGTTGTTTCAACGTGGCCCACAATAAACGAACACTCCGAAAACTATTGGTTTATGCGCGATAACAATATGCTCATCCGCACAACCAGAGGCTCAAATAAGGTTTTCGATTTCTACGGGCCTCAGGCGGAAATTGACGTCACAAATCCCGCCACAAGAGAGTTCGTTTTCTCAAAGCTCAAGGAAAACTATCTTGATAACGGCGTTGACGGACTCTGGTTTGACGAAGCCGAGCCGGAAATTCATCCCGAGCATTTCAGTAATCTTCTGTTCTATATCGGAAGAGGCGACGAATACGGCCTTATCTACCCGTACTACTATGCAAAAATGGCTTATGACGGGTTTACGAAAATGGGCGAAACCCCCGTTATTCTTACAAGGGCGGCATACCTCGGTTCCCAGAAGTTCGGCGCGCTCGTCTGGAGCGGCGACATTCCATCAACCTTTGAAAGCCTTTCCGAACAGGTAAAGGCGGGGCTTAATATGTCCGTTTGCGGTATTCCCTGGTGGAACACCGATATAGGCGGCTTCTGGGGCGGCGACACTCAGAGCGAGGAATACCGTGAGCTGATTATCCGCTGGTTCCAGTACGGCGTTTTCTCGCCCGTTATGCGTGTTCACGGCAACCGCAACCGCCACGGAGAAAAGAAGCGCGACGTTAAAGAGCCGTCGGGCGACCCGAACGAAATCTGGAGCTTCGGCGAAAAGAATTTCCCGATTTTAAAAGAGCTTGTTCTGCTTCGTGAACGCTTAAGGCCCTATATTGAAAAGCAGATGAAAACAGCCTCCGAAAAGGGTTATCCCATAATGCGCCCGATGTTCTTTGAATATCCCGAGGACGAAACTTGCTATTCACTCGGCGAACAGTATATGTTCGGCGACGATATTCTTTTCGCTCCCATTGTCAATAAGGGTCAGACGGAAAAGCAGGTCTATCTCCCCGAGGGTGAATGGGTTTTGACAAAATCAAAAGAAACCTTCGGCAAGGGCTGGCATACGGTAAACGCAGAAATCGACGAATTCATTGCCTTCGTAAAGAAAGGCTCCGACGTCCTTTCCTGTTTTTAAATAATAAAAAAACAAACGGATACCCGTTTGGGTATCCGTTATTTTTGGCGCGCTGGAAGGGACAAGGCTTTGCTTTTGCAAAGCCCGATTGCTCGGCTTATGCCTTCGCAATTCTTCGCTAAAAACGCTTCCCCGAAGCGTTTTCTTTACGCTCCGACCCTCTCAGGGTTCGAGTCCCTTACCCTGAAACATAAAAAAACAACGGATACCCGTTTGGGTATCCGTTATTCTTGGCGCGCTGGAAGGGACTCGAACCCCCGACCTTTTGGTTCGTAGCCAAACACTCTATCCAGCTGAGCTACCAGCGCATACGCACTTTTCAGTGCTAAAGTATATTACCACCTTTTACCCCGTTTGTCAATAAAAACCCGTATGATTATTATATTTTTTTCATTTTTTCCCTGCCAAATGGATGGCGTTGAGATTGACACCAAATTTGTTTTGTTATATACTTATATGGTATGAATTAATTCTTTTACCGTTTGAAAAAAGAGGTGAATACGCTTTGAAAAATGTATATTTTGTTCAGGTCGATATTTCTTCAAATCTCGGTACAAAAAGCGCTTATTTGCCCTACACCGCCGGCATTCTTGTTGCTAATGCGTGGGAAAGCGAGATTGTAAAGAAAAACTGCTCCTTTAAGGAGTTTATTTTCCTGCGTGAAAATATAGATTCAGTCCTTGAGCGTATGGACAACCCCGGAATTGCGGCTTTTTCAAACTACTGCTGGAGCACCGAATACAACAAGGCCCTTGCCCGCAAAATCAAAGAAAAATACCCTGACTGCATTACGGTTTTCGGCGGTCATAACGTGCCGAACGATAACTCTTTTTTGGAGCAGTTCGATTATATAGATATTCTTGTTCACGGCGAGGGCGAGGACACAATAAAACAGCTTTTTGAGGTCATTTGCGAGGGCGGAGATTTCAGCACGGTTCCGAATATTTCCTACAGAAACGGCAAAAACGAATGTCTTCGCACCGAATCGACCTGCGCAAAAGCGCTTGACTACCCGTCGCCCTATCTTGACGGGTGGTTTGACGATATAATCCGACAGCACCCCGAAATCGAATTTAACGCGATTATTGAAACCAGCCGAGGCTGTCCGAACCAGTGCGCCTACTGTGACTGGGGTCTTTTAAAATCAAAGGTCCGCCTTTTCCCGATGGACAGAGTGCTCGCGGAAATAAAGTGGTTTTCCGACCATAAAATCGCCTTTGTCTGGGGCGCGGACGCGAATTTCGGAATGTTCACGCGTGACCTTGAAATCGCCGACGCCTTTGTTGAGGCGAAGGAAACCACGGGCTATCCCGAGCGCGTAAGAATTAACTACGCTAAAAATAATTTTAAAAACGTTTTTGCTATTGTAAAGAAATTCAAGGAATGTGAGCTTGACCGAGTCGGCGCAACGCTTTCGTTCCAGAGCCTTTCGCCCGTTGTGCTTGAAAACATCGGAAGACGAAACAGCGACCTTGAATTTTATAAAAATCTTCTGACCGAATACAACAAAGAGGGAATGAAGGCTTATTCCGAGCTTATTCTCGGTCTTCCCGGCGAAACATACGAAAGCTTTATAAAGGGAATCGGAACGCTTTTTGAAATCGGTCAGCACTTTGTTTTCGAGGTTTACGGCTGTATCCTTCTTCCTAACTCAATGATGGGACAGAAGGAATATATGAAAAAGCACGGAATAAAAACCGTCCGCACCGAAATCATCCGCCGTTCGGATTTATCCGAGCAGAGTATTCCCGAATACAACGAAATAATCGTCGAAACGAACTCTATGAGCCGTGAAATGTGGATTCGTTCAATGACCTTCGCTCAGCTGACGAGGGCGTTCCACGCAAGCGGACTTTTACGCGCCTTTGCTATTTATCTCTATTGCGAAAAAGGCGTTCCCTACGAAAAGTTCTATGACGGAATCATTGATTATTTTGACGATAACCCCGATTTGTTTACCTCAAAGCTGTTTTTTGACGTAAGAAAATATATGAAGGAGCAGAATGACGGCGGAAACACGACAAGGCTCACCTTTGCCCCGTGTAAGGGCGCAATCTGGGAGGGCAGCGAGTATATGGTTCTTCATATTCTTGAAAAAATTGACAGGTTTTTTGAGGATATGCTCCCCTATCTTAAGAAATTCAATATAGCGGACGATATATTTAATGACCTTATTTCTTATCAGAAAAACATTCTTCGCAAGCCCGAGGAAGAGGAAAACGTCATTACGCTTCACTATGATATACATAAATTCTTAACGGACGTATATATCAATCAGATACATCCCCTTGAGCGAAAGGACCATACGCTTGTTTTAAGGGATTCGCATCCCCAGCCGAACTGGGTTGAATTCGGAAAATACGTTATCTGGTACGGCAAGCTCGGTTGGGCGTCATACAAGGACGACGTCAAAGCGCTTCCCGCCGAGGCGGCAGAAAAATCTGATAAGGATTGATAAACGAAATGCAATTTGAAGCCGTAGAAATTTTTATATTCGCAACCGACGAGCACGATTCGCTGATAGAAACCGTCAATCGGATTCTTTCGTCGTGCGACAGAAAAGACATAAAAAGAATACTTGTCATCCACCCCGAAAAGGCGGCGGAATCCTGTCTTTCGGCAATTAGGGAATTAAGCGAAAAATATCCCGACCTTGTATCAGGCAAGGCGCAGATTCACGCGGGGCTTGGCGGAGCCATCTCCGATTCAAAACAGTGGCTTAGCGCCTCTCACGTTATTCTTCACTGCGCAGACCTCGCCATAGACCTTGCAACCGTTCCCGAAATGATTGAGCAGGCAAAAAAAGAGCCGAACAGCCTTGTGAAAACATCCCGCTGGCTCAAGCCCGACAGCTTTCACAACTACTCCTCGGTTAAAAAGTTTTTCAACCGAATCGCTCAGGCGTATCTGAGGGTTTTATTCAACAGCAAGGTAACGGATTTTACAAATCCCGTTCAGATTATGCCGTCGGAAACCTTTAAAAAGTTTCCGCTTAAGGAAAGCTTTACACCCGTTATGCTTGAGCTTGTGCTTGTACCCGTTAAAATGGGCGTTAAAATCAGAGAGCTTCCCACCGACTACTACGGCAGGGAAGAAGGAAAAAGCAGCAATTCGCTTTTCCTGACCCTTAAATACCTTCAGACCTCGCTTCGCGTCCGCTTTTTCACAAAGGTTGAAAAGGAAAAACAGTGAACATATTAAAAAGCCACACCTTTCGGTGTGGCTTTTTGGCACCCCGAACCGGAATCGAACCGATATCTAATCCTTAGGAGGACGATTCAGATCTGTCGTTTGGGCGCTACCTTTTACTAAAAATCGCTATGTTATGCATTTTTCGTGCAAGTGTAATGTTATTTCATTACTACCTTTTTCTTTCTAAATTCACCTTGAACTATTGATTCATATTAGCAAGTAGATTTGAAAACAGGTTTAAGTTAGGTGTTAGGTGCCGTTATTATATCGCCATCTTTAACTATTTATATGCAATATGACATTATAGTGCAACTGACATGTCAAACAACGAGATTTGTGTGTTTTCCATTAGCAACATATTCTGATTCCCTGTTATTGTATAATTTGTTAATAAAGCTTCTACAACAGGATTTCTATTTGTTTGTTTAGCTCCAATATGATAAAAATGCTCTTGAGTTATTTTGTTACAATCGTTCCAAACAGCTTGTAAATATTCATTTTTTCTATAGTCGTTATGATCCCAAGTAGACAACATAAATCTTGCTCTGCTTTCTACCAATGCATTATGTAAAGAGATCTCTGACTCTTCATTCCAGCTATCATAATAATCCACATGTCGACCAATATATGGCGGATCACAATAAATAAAGTCATTTTCATCTGCCATTGCAATAGTTTTTTCAAAAGGCTGACACAAAAACACCCAATTATTGTTTTGAATTAGATTTGATACATAAGCAACTTGATTAACAATTTTAGTAATGTATGCTTTTGCAAATCTTTGCGGTTTATGACCATATGGAACGTTAAACTCATATTGTTTATTAAATCGAATCATACCGTTAAAACAGGATCGATTTAGAAACAAAAAATCTAACGGATTGTGTTCTTTGTTAAAGCGTTCCCTTATGTCATAATAGCACATATCATCTTCTTTCTCTAACCGCTTCCCTTCTGTTTCAAGAAAAGACCTTACTTTATATGGTGTTATAAAGCCCGATTTTATTTGATTATAAAAATCAATTATGTGTGGATTTGTATCAGCAAAAATCGCTTTGTAAGGTTTAATATTAAAACCTACTACCCCTGAGCCCATAAAAGGTTCAATCCACACAGAATCCCTATTCATAAAAACACTTTGTTTTATAAGGGGAACAAGTTTTGTTTTAATTCCCTGAGTTTTTATAGGGGGAACATATATTTTTTCAGTCATTCAATTTCCTCTTTTTAGCTTTTGGATTGTTAAGTTTCATCGGCATTCCACGATATTTTAAATATTCTTCAAATGAAGACATTTTTTTACGCTTTCCGTTTACTAAAATTTCGATTTTACCAAAATTAGCCCAATAATCATCAAATATCTCTTCGCCTGCTTTAGAAAAAACGCCATTTCCATTTAAAATATCATCAATTTTCTGAATGCTTCCAATATTTGCGGTGTTTCCGCTACCACCCTTATCACTTGCTATTTTCCATTTTTCTTCCGCAAAGAACAAAAAGTTTCTTATTACTGCAGGAATCTTATCAACTTCATCAATTGAATAAATATGGGTTTCTTCGGTTTTGTCAATTTCTGTTCTAGAATAAATAATTCCTAAACAAAAGTGTCCGCTATATTCACCATATGGATATTGTATGTTTTTTAAGCTAGTTCTGTCAATAAAATACTCTCCGTGAGAACCGAGTGTAAATCCATTACAGAAACCCGGGTATTCTTCATCTCTATAGGTGGTTTTTAAGTCAACAGCAAACTTTATTTTTCTGTCCTTTTTTGAAATGAAAGATAAATCCGGGTACCAATTTTGGTGAGTTGCAAGTTCAATATCATATCCAATGTTTTCGGCAAATGTAAGAAAATGTGGAAATAAGTGGAGTTCAAGTATTTTTGATATTATCTTTGTGTCTGATGAAATAGTATAGATATTTTTAAAAATATCTATAAAGCCCCTAATGGTCCATTCGTCTTCTTTTGAAATATAATCACCTAAAGTAGCAGCAAATGCATTAAGCTGGGTTTTAAATAACTCTTTTTCTTTGTCGTATTTCATTCATTATAAACCCCTTTCTGAAGATAATGAATCTTAATACATCATTTAACGCATAAAGCACGCACATAACGTATCATTATTATATCATAAAAACAACAGTCATGCAATGTAGTACATAGAAAAGATTTTCTTTTATCTCAAACCGAACGCTAAACCCATGGCTTTACAAAATCAGAAGATTTTTGCGAAAAATCGTATTTGCCGGATATTAGCAGGAACAGAAATTCTCAGCAAATAGTATTAGCTGGCTAATTTTGGGTAAAGGTTATTGTTTGGTTTTACAAGTAAAAGCGCATCAAGTGATGCGCTTTTAATATTACCGTAAAAACAAATAATGCCGAAAACCGTTGCAATAAGCGGCTTTCGGCTGGCACCCCCAGTAGGAATCGAACCTACAACTAGCCCTTAGGAGGGGCTTGTTATATCCATTTAACTATGGAGGCATATATTCTCTTCGCAAGCATTGATTTTAACAGATACAGTCGCTTTTGTCAACAATGCAGAGCAGAGTTCTTCTGCCCTGCATTGTTATTTTTTATTCCTCGGTTTTCGTGATTGCGATAGCAAGCTCGTCAAGCTGAATTTCATCAATCGGCGACGGCGCTCCGCTCATTAATTCGCTCGCATTCTGAACCTTCGGGAACGCGACAACGTCACGAAGGGAGTCAACTCCGCAGATGAGCATGGCAAGTCGGTCAAGGCCTATGCCCATTCCGCCGTGAGGCGGCGCTGCGTAGTGGTAAGCGTCAACGAGGAAGCCGAATTTTGCGTCGATTTCCTCCTGAGACATACCGAGAAGTTCGAACATTTTTGTCTGAAGCTCGCAGTCTGTAATTCTCATTGAGCCTGAGGACAGCTCAATCCCGTTGAGAACAAGGTCAAACGCCTGAGCCTTGACCTTCGATTTATCTGTGTCAAGATACTGAACGCTCTCGTCCATGGGCATTGTGAACGGGTGATGAGCCGCAACCCATTCGTTCGTTTCTTCGTCAAGCTCGAAGAAGGGCATTTCGGTAATCCAAAGGAAATTCCACTTGTTTTCGGGAATTATATCAAGCTCCTTCGCAACGAGCAAACGAAGCGCGCCCATAACCGTAAGGGCTTTCCTCGTCTTGTCAGAAACAATGAAAACAGCGTCGCCCTGCTTTACGTTAAGAGCCGTCAAAAGCGCTTCAAGCTCGCCTTCCTTAAGGAATTTTGCGAACGAGCAGTTCGGTTCGGCCTCAGCCCAGCGAATGTAAGCAAGACCTTTTGCGCCAATGCCCTTTGCGTGCTCGGTGAGCTTGTCGATTTTCTTTCTCGAATACTTTTCGGCGCCGTTCTCGGCTACAATCGCCTTAACGCTTCCGCCGTTTTCAACAGTATCTTTAAATACGGAAAAATCGGTTGTCTTCGCCCAATCGGAAATATCCTGAATTTTCATTCCGAAACGTGTGTCGGGCTTGTCGGAGCCGTAGGAATTCATAGCCTCTTCAAAGGTCATTCTCGGAATTTCGTTGACGTCAACGTCAATCGTTTCCTTCATAAGACGCTTTATAAAGCCTTCAGCCATTCCCATAATCGAGTCACAGTCAACGAACGACATCTCAAGGTCAATCTGGGTAAATTCGGGCTGACGGTCTGCTCTTAAGTCCTCGTCACGGAAGCAACGGGCAAGCTGAATGTAGCGGTCAAAGCCCGCAATCATAGTCAACTGTTTGTAAATCTGGGGCGACTGGGGAAGAGCATAGAACTTTCCGTTGTGGATTCTTGACGGAACGACATAGTCCCTTGCGCCCTCGGGAGTGGATTTTATCATCATAGGAGTTTCTATCTCGATAAAATCATTTTCATAGAAATATTCCCTCGCAATTTTTGCGATTTTATGGCGCATTAAAATATTCTTCTGTAAATCGGGGCGGCGAAGGTCAAGATAGCGGTATTTAAGCCTCATAGCCTCGCTGGTATTACTGTTTTCAACAATCTCAAACGGAGTTGTTTCAGCCTTTGAGAGAATACGAAGGTCGTTAACCTCAAGCTCAATATCGCCTGTCGGTATTTCCTTGTTTTTGCTTGAGCGCTCACGTATAACGCCCTTTGCCATAACGACGTATTCGCTTCTGAGGGTGAACGCCTTATCGAAAACCGCCTTGTCGCTGTTTTCGTCAAAAGCGAGCTGAAGAATACCCGTTCTGTCCCTTAAATCAACAAAGATAAGCGAACCGAGGTCTCTCTGGCGCTGAACCCAGCCGCCGACGGTGACCTCTTTTCCTATATCACTTTCCCTGAACGTGCCGCAATAAGCGGTACGGGTTAAACCTGTCATATTGTCCATTATTTATCGCCTCCGAAAACGCCGTTAATATCGTCAATGCCGACGTCTCCAAAATCAAAATCCTTTAACGCATTTTCAAGCGCTACGGTCTGAAAATCGGAAACAAAGGTATCGAGCTTCATTTCCCTTTCAGTTCCGTCCTCCATATTTTTAAGCTTTATTTCGCCGCTTTCAAGCTCGCTTTCGCCGAGAACAACGGTGTAGGCGGCGCCGATTTTATTAGCGTATTTCATCTGCGCCTTCAGGCTTCTTCCGACAACGTCGTACTGTACCGACATTCCCTCTTTGCGAAGCTCGTAGCCAAGCTGAGCCGCTTTAAGAAGGCTCTTGTCATCCATTGAAGCTATATAAAGCTCACAGGGCTTTCTCTGCGGGAACGCGGTGCCCTGGTTTTCCATAAGCAAAAGCAATCTTTCAAGACCGAGACCGAAGCCGCAGGCAGGAGTCGGGTTTCCGCCGAGCTCTTCAACAAGCCCGTCATATCTTCCGCCGCCGCAAACCGTTCCCTGAGCGCCGATTTCGTTTGAAACGAACTCAAAAACAGTTCTCGTGTAGTAGTCAAGGCCCCTTACGATAGTCGGGTTGACCTTATATTCAATACCCATAGCGTCGAGCTGGCTCTTTACGCTTTCAAAATGCGCTTTACAGTCGTCGCAAAGATAGTCGATAACGACGGGTGCATTCTCGCAGACCTTTTTGCACTCGGGATTTTTACAGTCGAGAATTCTCATCGGGTTTTTATCGAGCCTTTCAAGACAGGTTTCACAGAGCATATCTTTTTTCGACTCAAAATAAGCCTTGAGCGCCTTGTGATATTCCTTTCTGCACTCGGGACAGCCGATTGAATTTATTTCAAGACTGATGTTTTTTACGTCAAGGTAATCAAAAATCTCTTTTGCGAGCGAAATTATTTCAGCGTCCGCCAACGGAGCGCCCGAGCCGAAATTTTCAACGCCGAACTGGTGGAACTCACGAAGTCTGCCCGCCTGAGGCTTTTCGTAGCGGTAGCAGGAGGTGATATAGCTCATCTTCTGGGGAGCGCCGTCGTTGAAAACGCCGTGCTCAAGATAAGCCCTGACCGCGCCTGCAGTCCCCTCGGGACGAAGGGTTATGCTTCTTCCGCCCTTGTCGTCAAAGGTATACATTTCCTTCTGAACAACGTCGGTTGTTTCGCCGACGCCTCTCTGGAACAGCTCGGTATGTTCAAAAACGGGAGTGCGGACTTCAAAGAAGCCGAAATTTTCGGCAGTTTCGCGCATCGCCGCTTCCAAGTATTGGATTTTATAGCTTTCGCTCGGCAGGGTGTCAAGAGTGCCCTTTATAGCCTTAGTAACCAATTCCATAAATATTTACCTTTCTATAAGAACGGGAGTACAGAATCTGTACTCCCGACTTTATTTGTTTTTATTCCTTGGGGTTTACAATGTCACGCCAGTCAAGGTCGCCATGTTCAAGCGAATGGATAAGCGCTTCGGCGGTGGCGATATTCGTAGCGACGGGAATATTATGAACGTCGCAAAGGCGAAGAAGCGTAGCTTCCTTAGGCTCGTGAGGCTTTGGGTTAAGAGGATCTCTGAAGAGCAGAAGCAGGTCAATTTCGTTACACGCAATCATAGCCGCAATCTGCTGATCACCGCCCTGCTGACCGCTTAAGAACCTTTTAATATCAAGGCCCGTAGCTTCCGAAACAATTTTTCCTGTTGTTCCGGTTGCGTAAAGGGTATGGCGTGAAAGCAAGCCGCAATAAGCGATACAAAACTGCGTCATAAGCTCCTTTTTCTCGTCATGAGCAATTAAAGCGATATTCATATTATCCCTCCCATTCAAATAATAATAGACCTAAATGCGAATAGTTATATTTATAATACCAAAAAATGTAATAAAATTCAACAATTCTTTTATAATTTTGTAAATTTAAGTTCAATTCGTTCGCCGAGAAGCCTTTTTGCAATTCTCATAAAGGCAAGATATGCGGGATTTCTCTCGTTAAGAACGCCCGCCGTTACGGAATAAAAGGCGACGGCGTTATCCTCGGGAACAATTCCGATAAGCCTTACCGCAGTTTTATCGATTACCGAATCGGCGGCGAGAAGCCTACCCCTTTTTGACTCCTTTTTCCTGTAACGGTTGATAACCAGCCTCGCTTCGCCCTTAAAGCCGTAAGAAAAAATTGTATCAGCCGCAACGCCTGCGCTTCTTACGCAAACCTCATCGGGAGTGGCGACAAGAAGAGCCTTGTCGGCAACCGCCGAGCCGAGAGAGAGCATTTCGCCCAGCCCTGCGGGAGCGTCAAGAAAAATAAAATCATAGTCGTCCCGAATTTCGTCAATAATCGGCTCAAGTCCCTTTTCGGTAAGAACGGGCGAAAACCTGACGGGAGCACAGAGCAGGTCGGGGTTCCCGTTTTCGCCCTTTACAACAGCCTGCTTAACCGTCGCCCGTTCCTCAAGAACGTCGCCCCAGTCGTAAACGCATTTTTCCGTGGTGTTAAGAATAAGGTCGAGCGAACGAAGCGCAACGTCCATATCTATAAGAAGTACCTTTTTATTCAGTTTAACAAGCGCTCTGCCTAAAAAGGCCGTGACGGAGGATTTTCCGACCCCGCCCTTTCCGCTGGCAACAAGAAAAATGTTTTTCATATCTTACCTCAAAGGCGTGTTAAAGCTTTCAACCGCGTCAGCCTCGCCTACGGCGGAGAAATAAGCGGTGTAAATATCAGCCGCAATCTGAGCGGTTGAAGAACCCGTTTCGGCGTTCTCAACTACTATTGCAATAGCAATCTGCGGGTTTTCGTAAGGCGCAAAGGAGATTAAAAGACCGTTTGTGCCGTTAACTGTTTTACCGTCAACAATCTTTGAAATTTCGGCGGTACCTGTTTTCGCCGCTACATTCACCGGACAGGACGACAACGCCGCGTTTCTTGCGCCGACGCGTCTCATACCCTCTTTAACCGTGTCAAAGGTTGACTTTTTAATGCCCGTTTCGTTAAGCACCTTCGGCGTTGTATTGTCAATAACGGTCTGAGTAAAATCATAGGACTTGACCGCTTTTACAAAGTGAGCCTGATAACGTGTTCCGCCGTTGGCAATCGTCGCGCAATAGGAAGCGAGCTGAATCGGCGTGAAAAGGTTGTCCGACTGACCGATAGCCGCCTGAACCGTGTCGCCGGGGTACCAGGTCTGACCTAACGAGCTTTTATATTCGATTGACGCGAGAACACCCGAAGCTTCGCTGAGCTCAATGCCCGTCTTTTCGCCGAGACCGAAGAGCTTACAGTAGGTGTTCAGCTTGTTTATTCCGAGCCCGAGGCCCGTTTCAAAGAAAAATATGTTGCATGACTGGTTAAGCGCTTCTCTTACGTCAATATTTCCGTGAACGCCGAGGCACTTGAAGGTCTGGTCCTCAAACCTACGGTAAATACCGCCGCAGTTGAACTTTGAGGTGCTTGTAATAATGCCCTCTTCAAGTCCTGCGCAGGCTACCGCAGGCTTAAACGTAGAGCCGGGAGCATAGGTGTTCTGAAGTGCCCTGTTCCAAAGCGGAGAAGCCTTTTCTTTAACGAGCGAGGAATAGTCCTTTTTGTAAGTGCTCAAATCATACGAAGGATATGTAGCGCACGCAAGAACGGCGCCGTTATTCACGTCAATCGCAACAACGGCTCCCGCAGCGGGCAGGGCCTCGTTGTAGGGAAGCTTGCTGACCCTTTCCTCAAGCGCCTCCTGGGCAATTCTCTGAAGAGTGGTGTCAAGGGTGAGGATAACCGTATCGCCCTGAACGGGGTTTCTGGTATATTCGGTCTTTTTGTTACCGTTGGCGTCCTCGGTGGTAGTCCTTACGCCGTCCTTACCTCTTAAATATTCCTCCATAGCGCTTTCAATTCCGAACTGACCGATTTTGTCGTTAAGTCCGTAACCGTAGGTCGCCTTAATCTGAGAAATCTGATTTGAAGTAAGTCCCGGCTCTGCGAGTCTTTCCTCAAGGTCCTTTTTATGCTCCTCATACTGTTCGGCGTTGATTGAATCAACATAGCCGAGAATATGCGGCGCGAGGTCGCCCTCGATATATTCGCGGTTGGTGACAATCTGAACGTCAACGCCCCTGTAAAAATCGCTGTTCTCTTTAATATAGGCTATAATTTCCTCGGGAATATCCTCTGCGAAAACGTAGGGGTTGTCCGTAGTGAAAAGGAGCTTTCTCATATTATAGCAGACGGCGATAATCTTAATCTGGTCGCTTTTCTTATAATCCTCAACCTCGTAACGTTCAACGAGAGCGTCAAAGCAGTTCTGAGCCGTGGCGTAGTCGTTAAGATAGAGATAATCCTTGCTTTTAAGATAGGAAATATCGTTTTCCATATCGTCAATAAAAACGGGATTGCCGTTTTTGTCAAGCTTAATCGGCAGGGCGTTAATCCATTCGAGCTTATTTTTTTCAAGAAGATTTATAAGAGAAATAATAATCTCGTTTCTTTCACTCTGCTTCGTAGCCGACGGAAAATAAGAGCCGTCGAAAATAATGCTGTTACTCTGACGGTTTGTGACAAGCGGATTTCCGTTAGTGTCAAGAATCTGTCCTCTTGCGCCCTCAACGGTGACGTTGCTTATGCTCAAAGCGTCGTGGGCGGCGGAATAATCCTTGCCGTGAACAATCTGTATTGAAAAAAGAGCAAAGGCGAACAGAACGAACACCGCAACGCAAAGCCCGATAAGCAGAAAATACCTTCTCTTATCTCTTTTAGCCGAATCACGAGTCATTTTGTTCACCTCCCGAAATTAATATTCAACCGTATATTTTTTTGAAACCGCCCTTATCAGATAGTAGAAAATAAAGGTTAGTAAAAAGCTCAGCGCCGCGCCGGGAAGATAATATCTTACAAAAAGATAGGCGGGTCTTTCAATTCCCTGAGCCGAGACAAAGAACATTACGTAAAGGATTGCGTAACCTAGGCACGCAACCGCCGACATAACAAGGCTTGTAACGAGGTTTTTCTGCATAAGATACCTTACAAGCACTCCGACAGTCGCGCAGATAACAAGCAAAAACAGCGCATTGTACCCGTCGCCTCCGCCGTGGGATAAATCCCAGAGCGCCCCTGCGAAAACTCCGAACGCCCCTCCCCAGCGCTCGCCCTCAAAGACGGCAACGCAGACGCAAAGCGGAATAAGCAGGAAAAAATGCACTCCGAAAAATGACGGAAAATAGCCCGCAGTCGTCTGTAAAAGCGCGCAGAGAATAATTATTGCGGCGATAATGAGTCTTCGTTTGAGAAGGATTTTTGTTTCCCTTTCCATTACTCATTCTCCCCGAAGTCCGTTATTATAAAAACGTCCTGAAGCGTTGAAATATCTATATCAGGCTCAATTATTGCGTTTGAGGAAACGTTCGCCTCGTCCGCCTCGACAGTGATAACCGTGCCGATTATAAGTCCTCTGGGATAAATTCCGCCGATACCCGACGTGCAGACGATACCGCCGCTTGTAACTACGGAGTTTCCGTCAAGACCCGAAAGCATACACCGTCCCTTTAAAGAGAGGGTTGTATTCGTGTTTACATAGCCGATTTCGCCCGAACGGATTTCGTAAGCGCTGATATTGACCTTGGGGTTTAAAACCGTGTTCACAACGCAGGAGGTTAAATTAACTTCCTTGACAACGCCTATAAGGTGCTCGCCGTAAATTACGGGGTCGTTGACCTCTACGCCGTCAGCAGTTCCCGCATTGAGCGTGAACGAGCCGAAAACATCAGCCGAATCTCTGCCTATAACGGTAGCCGCGGCGAATTTATAGTCGGGGTTGTCATTCTTGACCTCAAGGAAATTCTCGTAGCTTTCAACCTTTTTCTTGAGCTTTTCATAATCTACAAGCTGGCTCTGGTATTCAATAACCTTGTTTTCAAGCTCCTTAACTCTCTCGCGGTATTCCGAAGCCGAAACAAACGCTCCCGAAAAGTTTTCAAACTTATCCGCCGCAAAAGACGCAAGGCGCTGCAGGGGGCTGAAAACAACTCCTGCAACGCTTGTAAGAGGGCTTGTGCCGTTGTTCGTGACCGCCGCGAAAAACATTCCCAGCAGACAGACAGCAAGCATCAGAGCCAGTATTTTAAATGAAGCAGTTTTAAAAAAATTCTTCATATCCGTTTATCTTTCGCCCCTGAAGAAGTTTCCTTCAAGGCACATTCCCGTTCCGTCAACAACACAGTCAAGCGGGTTTTCCGCAACGTGAACGGGCATCTTTGTTTCGGCTTCAATAAGTTTATCGAGACCCCTGAGAAGAGCGCCGCCGCCTGTGAGCATAATTCCGCGGTCGATTATATCCGCCGAAAGCTCGGGCGGTGTTTTTTCAAGGGTGCTTCTTACCGCGTCGAGAATCTGCTCAACGGGGTCGGTAAGAGCTTCACGGACCTCGGCGGAGGTTATTTCGATATTTCTCGGAAGACCGTCCATAAGGTTTCTGCCCTTAACGTCCATAGCGCCCTCGGCGTCGTAAGGATAAGCCGAGCCGAGCTTGATTTTTATATCCTCGGCTGTTCTTTCGCCGATAAGAAGATTGTATTTTTTCTTGATATAGTTGATTATTGCCTCGTCAAAATTGTCGCCCGCAACTCTTACGGAACGTGAGGTAACGATATCGCCGAGTGAAATTACGGCAACCTCGCTTGTACCGCCGCCGATGTCAACAACCATACTGCCCGTAGCCTCCTTAATCGGAAGTCCCGCGCCGATAGCCGCTGCAAGAGGCTCTTCAATAAGGCTGACGTATCTTGCGCCGGCGCTTTTGGCGGCGTCGTGAACAGCCTTTCTTTCAACCTCGGTAATGCCCGACGGAACGCAAATCATAACCCTTGCCCTTGAAAACGGGGATGAGCTTATAGCCTTTTTAATAAACGCCATAAGCATTTCGCTCGTTATTTCAAAGTCGGCAATAACGCCGTCCTTAAGCGGTCTGTAAGCCTTTATCGAGCCGGGAGTACGGCCTATCATTTCCTTTGCCTCGTTACCGACAGCAACAACTTTTATGGGGTTTTGTGTAATATCCGCCGCAACAACCGACGGCTCGCGGAGAACTATTCCCTTGCCCTTAACATAGACAAGCGTGTTCGCCGTACCTAAGTCAATACCAATGTCCTGTGCAAATAACATTGTTTAATCCCCTTCTTGAAAATTTGATAAAAACGGAGCGGCTTTTCACCGCTCCGCACTGTTTTTTAATCAGTCTTCGCGTCTTCTTCTGTTATTGAAATTTCTTCTGTTGTTAGGACGCTTGGCGCTTTCGCTTATATCGTTCTCGGGAACAAGACCCTTGACCTCAATGAGCGCCTCCCTGCGTGAAAGGTTAATTCTGCCCTGGTCGTCGATTTCGATAACCTTGACCATAACCTCGTCGCCTACGTTTACGACGTCCTCAACCTTATCGACGCGTTTAACGTCGAGGTGGCTTATGTGAACAAGTCCCTCTTTGCCGGGTGCGATTTCAACAAACGCGCCGAAGCTCATAAGACGGGTTACAACGCCCGCATAAATAGCGCCGATTTCGGGGTCGTTTGCAATTGTTTCAACCATAAGGAGAGCTCTCTTAGCGTTATCAAGGTCGATAGCGGAGATATAAACTCTGCCGTCCTCTTCAACGTCAACCTTACAGTCACATTCAGCGCAAATCTTCTGAATAACCTTGCCCTGCTTACCGATAACGTCGCCGATTTTTTCGGGATTAATCTTCGTTGAAAGCATCTTCGGAGCGTATTTTGAAAGCTCTTTACGGGGCTCGGGGATAACGGGAAGCATAATCTCGTCAAGAATATAATTTCTTGCCTTATGAGTTTTTGCAAACGCCTCTTTAATGATTTCGGGTGTAAGGCCGTGTACCTTAAGGTCCATCTGGATAGCGGTGATACCTTTCTTTGTACCCGCAACCTTAAAGTCCATATCGCCGTAGAAGTCTTCAAGACCCTGAATATCAACCATTGTCATAAAGTCGCCGTAAACGCCCTCGTCGCCTGTGATAAGACCGCAGGAAATACCTGCTACGGGAGCCTTAATCGGAACGCCCGCCGCCATAAGAGCGAGGGTTGAGCCGCAAATTGAACCCTGTGAGGTCGAGCCGTTTGAAGAGAGAACCTCGGATACAACGCGGATTGCATACGGGAATTCATCAACTGAGGGAATGACGGGAAGAAGAGCCTTTTCGGCGAGAGCGCCGTGGCCGATTTCACGTCTGCCGGGACCTCTTGAGGGCTTTGTTTCGCCGACTGAATATGACGGGAAATTATAGTGATGGATATATCTCTTTTCGGTCTGTTCGTCAAGGCCGTCAAGCTGCTGAGCGTCGCTCATGGGAGCGAGAGTTGCGATTGAAAGAACCTGGGTCTGTCCTCTTGTGAAAAGACCTGAGCCGTGAACACGGGAAAGAAGGTCAACCTCAGCGTTAAGAGGACGGATTTCGTCAATACCTCTTCCGTCAACACGCTTATGCTCGTCCTTGAGCCAGGAACGTACAACGTGCTTCTGAACAAGATACATAATTTCTTCAATCTTTTCGGGATGCTCGCCGAACAGCTCGTCGAACTTCTCGTGAACTGCGTCGTAAATCGGAAGAAGAGCGGCGTCACGGACGTTTTTGTCGTCAGTGTCGAGAGCCTTCTTAACGTCTTCAATGCAGAAATCTTCAATCTGCTTAAAGATTTCGGGGTCGGGGTCGGAGGATTCGTACTCGAACTTCTTCTTGCCGACCTCGGCAACGATTTCGTTAATGAACTTAACGATTTTCTTGTTTTCCTCGTGACCTGCCATAATGGCGTCGAACATTGTGTCGTCGTCGATTTCGTTACCGCCCGCTTCAATCATGGCGACAAGGTCAGCGGTTGAAGCGACAGTGAGAACAAGGTCGCTCTTCTCTCTCTGTTCAAGGTTGGGGTTAATTACGATTTCGCCGTCAACAAGGCCTACGTTTACGCCTGAAATCGGGCCGTCCCACGGAATATCGGAAATAGCGATAGCCGCCGAAACACCAATCATAGCCGTAATTTCGGGCGAGCAGTCGGGGTCAACCGACATAACGGTAGCGACTACGGAACAGTCGTTTCTCAAATCCTTCGGGAAGAGAGGACGGATAGGTCTGTCAATGCAACGCGAGGTGAGAATTGCCTTCTCGCTCGGTCTGGACTCTCTTCTCTGGAATGAGCCGGGGATTTTTCCGACTGCATACATTTTCTCTTCATAGTCAACCGAAAGCGGGAAGAAATCCACGCCCTCTCTGGGCTTTGCGGAAGCGGTTACGTTACAGAGAACCTCTGTTTCGCCGTAACGCGCAAGAATTGAAGCGTTCGCAAGGCCCGCCATCTTACCTGTTTCAAGGGTAAGCTTTCTGCCTGCAAGTTCGGTTTCCCAAACCTTAAAGTTCTTGAAAAACATAGTTTTTACCTCTTTCTTTTCTTATTTTTAACCGAGGCAAAAACCTGTTTAGCAATAAACAGAACCGTCAAAAAGATGTTTCTTGAAAACTCTGTTTACCGCTAAAACCTGTGTTTTTGCCCCGAAAAATTCCTTTTCTAAAAAGCAAATCAAGGCAAGCAGAGGTGTTCTGCTTGCCCCGAAAAAACTTATTTACGAATACCTAACTGAGCAATGATTGCACGGTATCTTTCAATGTCAACCTTCTGAAGATATGCGAGAAGGTTTCTTCTGTGACCGACCATCTTAAGAAGACCTCTTCTTGAGTGGTGGTCCTTCGGATTAGCCTTGAAATGCTCGTTCAAGTCGTTAATTCTCTTTGTGAGAACCGCAATCTGAACCTCGGGAGAACCCGTGTCGCCCTCGTGGGTAGCGTACTTGGCCATTATAGCCTGCTTTTCTTCTTTTGTCATTTTTTTCACCTCATTAAAATATTAACGTGATTCCACAGAAAAAGGCGGGTGAATACTGCTTTGCAGTTTACTCCTTAACCCGAGAAATCCGTTGTCAGCGAAAGAATTGTATCATAATCAGCCCTGTTTGTCAAATGAATTTTAAGGCTTTTTTTATTTAATTTTTTGCCATACAATAACTTGTGTTTTGCTTTTTTTCGGGGTGCAAAATATAGATTATTATAATACTTTTATTATTACCCGTTTTGTGATACAATATTTAAAACGGAAAACGGGGTGATAAGATGCCTTTAAAAATAATACGTGACGATATAACGCGTGTTCGCTGTGACGCAATCGTCAACGCCGCAAATTCGTCGCTTCTCGGCGGCGGCGGAGTTGACGGCGCAATCCACCGAGCCGCAGGAAAAAAGCTGCTCGAGGAATGCAGAACGCTCGGCGGCTGTAACATGGGCGAAGCGAAAATAACAAAGGGCTATAACCTGCCCGCAAAATACGTTATCCACACCGTAGGCCCTGTCTGGCGAGGCGGCGGAAACAACGAAAAGGCTCTTCTTGAAAGCTGTTACGGAAATTCGCTTAAGCTTGCAAAGGAATACAACTGTAAAAGCGTAGCTTTTCCGCTTATCTCGGCGGGAGTTTACGGCTATCCCGCGGGCGAGGCGCTTGACGTCGCCGTAAAAAAGACGGCGGAGTTTCTTGAAGAAAACGAAATGACCGTTTATATTGTTGTTTTTGACAAAAACGCTCTTTCCGAAAGCCGAAAGCGTTTCAGTAACGTTGAGCAGTACATAGACGATATATACGCCGAGGCCCATTCACTCGACAGGTCGCGCCGTATTGACGCCGACTTTGTTGAAATGGGTATGCCCGCCGCGGGCAATTTCACGGCGCCAAAAGCGTTGAATAAAGCCTCCCGTAAGGAATCCGAAGTTCTTTTTAACAATCTTGACTCGGGGCTTGAGCATATAATAAACGAAACGATTGACGAGAGCTTTTCGCAGATGCTTCTTCGTAAAATCGACGAAAAGGGAATGACCGACAGCGAGTGTTATAAAAAGGCGAATATTGACCGAAAACTGTTTTCTAAAATCCGAAGCGACGTTCACTATAAGCCCAGCAAGCCCACAGCGCTCGCCTTTGCAATTGCGCTTGAACTGAGCCTCGACGAAACGAAGGATTTACTTATGAAGGCGGGCTTTGCTCTCTCGCACAGTAACAAATCCGATATTATTATCGAATATTTTATCAAAAATAAAAATTACAACATTTTCACAATCAACGAAGCGCTTTTCGCCTTTGACCAGGCACTTCTCGGCGCATAAAATATGCGAAAACTACTATCAGATTATGTGTAGGGGCTTCGTTTCCACGCCCGCCCGAAAAAAAACATATTGATTTTGCGGGACGTCGAGACGCCGTCCCCTACGGAAAAATTATCAAAGGACGTCTGTAGGGAGCGGCGACCCCGACGCTCCAAAATAAATAACATCTGAATTTGCGGGCTGCCGAGGTCGTCAGCCCCTACGAAGTCATTTAAATTAAACACATACCGTAGGGACGAGCAGTGCTCGTCCGTTTAAATTTGATATAAAAATGGCGGCGCCAAGGCACCGCCCTACAGATAAAATTTCATTTTCTACAAAGACAGGTTTTCGGGTCTATCCCAAAAACCTGTTATTTATTACCGCCGAAAAAACGTATTCGTCAAACCATTTTCCGTTCATTGTGTAATGTCCGTCAGCGCCCGTCAACGCCCCGTCGGAGTCCTGCGCCTTAAAGCGAACGGCAACCCCGTTCTCAATTTCAACTCCGTCAAGGCTTAAATAATCGCAGGGCGAAATTCTTTTATAATCGAACGACTCGCTTTTTGACATTGTTCTGTCGACGCCGAAAGCCGACTCGTTATCGTTAAAATCGGTGTCGAGAATACCGAGCATTTTATTAACCTGCTGGCTTGTGTCGGCGCAAACAACAACCTGCTCGCCGCTTTCAAGCTGTTTTGCGCAAAGCGCCTTGATTTCGGCTATTGAGAGGTAATGGGTTTTCCCGTCCTCTCCCCTTCTGAGCCTTTCGTCAGCGATAACGGTGTAGCAGTTCACGTCGGTTTCGCAGTAGTTTTCATAAAACTCTTTAGGCGTAATGTTTTCAAGATGATGTTCGTTTCCGTTTTTATCCCTGAAATTCCAGTTGAATTTTTCGGGCGGAGTGCCGAACTGTTCGTTAAGGACAGCCTTAACGTCTTCAAGCAAGGTCTTTTTTAAATTTTCAAATTCGCCCTCATCCGAGCTTCTCAGCTCGCTTGCGAAAAGCAAAAGCCGATTTTTAAGAACGCTCATAAGGTCTGTCTTATGGGCATGAAAGCCCGTTCCGACCATAGCGTGAAACGGAACAAGCCCGTATTTTTCGGTTAAGCTTTTAAACGAAAACCAATCGCCGTCAAGGCTTATCGGCTTTTCAATCAGTCGCTGAACAGCCGAATACGAAAGAGGCTGACGGGCGGTGGAAATAATATCTTCTGCAAAGGCTTCGCTTTTTTCAAGCAGGTCGAAGTACACAAGATAATAGGGCGAAAGCTGAAAATTCGTCTGAGTAAGATTTAATTTTCTTTCAACCTTTTGCCTTATCGGGTTAAGACAGGCGTAAATCCACGCTATCTCAAAGCCCCTTTTGTCGCACACGCCCTCGTCCCATAAATCGACCGAATAAACGTGTGAAATGTTATATTTTTTCATTAAATCAAGTCCTAAAAATTATTCTGCGGTTTTTTTTGCCGCCTCTCTTCTGCGTTTAAGCTCGGTTTCAACCTTTCTGCGCTCTTCGGGAGTATAGCGGATGAAAAGGAGCGGAATTATGTATAAAAGGCTCGCTGCGGCGGGGGTGAGAATTACAAGCGGCCAAATCCAGTTTTCAAAAGCCGCTGACTGAGTTCCGATAAATACTGCGCCCGGTACGTCCTCAACCGCAGTGTAGTGAAGAAGATGAAGCGCAAGAGTAGTAAGTCCGAGGGTTATTCCGCTTGAAATTTTTGTAAACGAGGTCTGAATTGAAAAGGTAATTCCCTCTGTTCTTTTTCCCGTTTTATATTCCATATAGTCAATACTGTCGCAGAAAATCGAGGTCTGGGCAATACCGCTGGCGCCCATCGGGATACAGCCTATTCCGATTATCGCAAGTGAAAGCCAGAGCCTGTTACCCTCAAAGCCGATAAAGAACGCAATAATTCTAACAATCAGGTTGAATAACTGCATCATTATAAGCACGTTGACATAGCCCTTGCACCACTTTTTCAGCTTGTCGGCGAAAATCATACCGATAAAGCCGGGAAGTCCGGTGATAATACCGTAAAGCGTGGTTAAGCCGAGAGCGCCGATAATACTGTTCTCTCCGAGAAAATCGGCGGGAATTTTATATTTGAAGAAGTAAACAACCATATTTCCGCCGAAGCCTACCGCGCCGAGCAGATTCGCGGCGGTTACGAGCATAAGCATTTTGTTTGAGAAAACGATTTTGAAGCTTTCCCACAAGGTCTGCTGTCTTTCTTCGGGGATGGGATGAATTCTCTCCTGCGCTTCCTTACAGCGAATCGCCATCATAGCGCCGCCGAGACCGAAAATAACCGCAAAGACGATTGTCATAAACGCAAGCGAGCGACCGAGAGCGTTAGCCGCCATTTCAAGCACCATAGGAATACCCGCAGAGCCGACGGCAAACACGCTTGAGCCTATTGTTCTCGCCCACTGAACAAAGGTGTCCCTCTCGTTTGAATCGGGCGAAACGCACGCGGTAATGCCCCACATTGAAACATCCTGAAACGTGTAAGCGAGGTCCCAGCAGATATACATAATTATAAAATACGCTACCTTAATCCACGTTTTATCCGACGGGAAAACGATGAACAGAAGCACCGTGAAAACGCCGACGGGAAGCGGCGTATAGCGTAAAAACGGGCGGAGCTTTTCGCCGTTTTTAAAGGTGTGGTGGTCAATCCACGAGCCGACAATCGGGTCGTTTATGCCGTCCCAGATTTTCATAATAAGAACAAGCACCGTGACAGTAAGCGGCGGGAAAACAGCGATATCCGTCATAAAGAACGAGAAAAAGCTGCTTCCGATAAGCGAATAGACAAGATTCTGACCGCTTAAGCCGAAATAGAAATTGCGTTTTTCACGCTTTGAAATATAGCCTGTCATTTTATCATATCCCCCTGTTTTTCTTCACGTCTAATTATAATTTAAGCGTCCGTTAAATTCAATTAGCATTACACACATAATTCAACTTATTATTTATTGCAAATGTGCAAATAATTTGATATAATTTTTTTATTGATTTCAGGGAGGAATTATTATGAGCGACTATAAAATTAACACAAAATGCGTTCAGGGCGGCTACACTCCGAAAAACGGCGAGCCAAGACAGGTTCCTATTATCCAGTCAACGACTTTTAAATATGACACGAGCGAGGATATGGGAAAACTTTTTGACCTTGAGGCAAGCGGTTATTTCTATACCAGACTTCAGAACCCGACAAACGACACCGTAGCGGCTAAAATCGCCGAATTGGAAGGCGGAACGGCGGCTATGCTTACCTCGTCCGGTCAGGCGGCTAACTTTTTCGCTCTTTTCAACATCTGCGAAACAGGGTCGCATATCGTTTCGTCAGCTTCGATTTACGGCGGAACCTTCAACCTTATCGCCGTTACAATGAAAAAAATGGGCATTGACGTAACCTTTGTCAATCCCGATTGCTCCGAAGAAGAGCTTAACGCAGCTTTTAAAGACAACACCAGGGCTGTTTTCGGCGAAACAATCGCAAACCCCGCCCTTACCGTTCTTGACATTGAAAAGTTCGCAAAAGCGGCTCATTCTCACGGCGTTCCGCTGATTGTTGACAACACCTTCCCCACTCCCGTTAACTGCAGACCGATTGAATGGGGCGCAGATATTGTTACCCATTCGACCACAAAATATATGGACGGTCACGGCGTTGCCGTCGGCGGCGCAATTATTGATTCGGGTAATTTCGACTGGCTCGCTCATAAGGACAAGTTCCCCGGTCTTACAACCCCCGACGACTCTTACCACGGAATTACATACGCCGAAAATTTCGGTCAGGGCGGCGCTTTTATTACAAAATGCACAGCCCAGCTTATGCGTGATTTCGGCTGTATTCAGTCGCCGCAGAACGCCTTTTATCTCAACCTCGGTCTTGAATCGCTTCACGTAAGAATGCCCCGTCACTGTGAAAACGGGCTTGCGGTTGCCAAGTTCCTGAAGGGTCACGAAAAGGTAAAGCATGTTTCCTACCCGCACCTTGAGGGTGATAAATACTATGAAATCGCAAAAAAATATATGCCTGACGGCGGCTGCGGCGTAGTTTCGTTTGAAATCGAGGGCGGAAGAGCCGCCGCTGAAAAATTTATGAAATCGCTTCGTCTTATGGCGATTGAAACCCACGTTGCGGACGCGCGTTCGTGCTGTCTTAACCCCGCAACCTCAACCCACAGACAGCTTACCGACGAACAGCTTGAAGCGGCGGGAATCCCCGCAGGCCTTATCCGTATTTCCTGCGGAATTGAGGACAAGGAAGACCTCATTAACGACATTAAGCAGGCGCTCGAACAGGTTTGATATTTTAATAAAAACAGCAAAACCTCCCTTATCAAAGGGAGGTTTTTTCATTTGTTTTGCGGGCTGCCGAGGTCGTCAGCCCCTATGATGTGATTTGGATTTGCATCATTCCGTAGGGAGCGGTGTAGATTCCCCTGATAGTGGAAATGTCACGAAGTGACAAAAGGGTAATGGCAAAGCCGTAACCCCGACGCTCCGAAACAAATTACATCCTAATTAACGGGACGTCGAGGACGCCGTCCCCTACGATTGAATTTTGATTTTTATTATACCGTAGGGGCGAGCTGTGCTCGCCCGCCGAATTACATCAGACCATAACGGGCGACCACAGGTCGCCCCTACAGATGAAATCTATATTTTTACCAATTCGTAGGGACGAGTAATACTCGTCCGTTTTGAATTCGATAATAATCAAACGGGAGGGCGCAGAGACCCTCCCCTACAAAATTACAGAATAATTATCAGTTTATGTAGGGGCGGCCAATGACCGCCCCTACAATTTTTACTTTCTCTTTTTATAATCCCTGTCAATTTCCTCTGACCAGCCTGCTTCGAGCGGAACGCTGTTTCTCATACAGCCGACCGCCTTTGAAACGGTTTTATAAACCACGTTCGTGCCCGCTTCGTCGGCGACGTAATTTACCGCCCTGTCCTCGGAAATACCGATATTTGAAGCCGTTTCAACCGCGTCAATATTTGCGCCTATGAAAAGGAACTCCCAGCCCTTTTCCTTCTTTTCTTCAATCATCTTTTTGACCTTTTGCGAAGAAAATTCCTTGCTTGCGTTTTCAAGCCCGTCGGTGATTATAACGAAAACGGTATTTTCGGGAACGTCCTCTTTTCTTGCGTACTTATGAATGTTTCCGATATGGTTTACGCTTTTGCCTATGGCGTCAAGGAGCGCCGTGCAGCCTCTTACGCAGTAGTCCTTTTCGGTAAGCGGCTCAATTTTTTCAATCGGAAGCCTGTCGTGAAGAACTATTGTTTCGTGGTCAAAAAGCACGGTTGAAACAAAGCATTTTCCGTCCTTTTCCCTTTGTTCCTTTAACATTCCGTTAAAGCCGCCTATTGTGTCGCTTTCAAGCCCCGACATTGAGCCTGAACGGTCAAGAATGAATACCAGCTCCGTAATGTTGTTTGTTTTTTCTGTTTTTTTCATAATAAAAACCTCCTGAAAATGTGAATTTGTTTTGCTGTTTACAATTCACATTATAGGAGGTTAGCTTTTTATTTGGTCGCCTGCCAAGCGACAAAATCAAAGATACCTTCTTATATCTTCCGTCAGCTGTAATTCAATGTCTACCAGCCTTTCGGCAAGGTCCTTTGATTTTTTATCAGCATTTTTATACTGATTAATATACCTGCTTAAAGACTTAACGCCCATATTACAGCCGTCCGTCATCAAATCGGCAACCGTCTTGTCGGACGGGTCTGCCATAAGCTTTGCATTCGTTTTCATCCAGCTCATACTCTTTGCGACGGGATTCGGGCTTTTACCGCTGTCGGAATGTTCGTCAAGAAGCGAGCCGAGCTCAGCCGCTATTTTCTGATGCTCATACTTACATTCCGAAAGAATACCGTGAAAGGTTTCGTCCTTAACGTTATCGAGAACCTCGTCAATCGACTCAACTCCCATTTTAACGCCTGCGTCACATTCACGCAAAAGCTTTACCGTATCGCCGTCCGGACCGACAAAATCCTGCATATTCTAACCACCTTTTTATAGTTTGGGATTAGTATATGCAGGATTGTTTTATTTATTCATTTTTAAATAAGTTCAGACGAACCGATTTAAATTATTTCGTCGGGATGAGCTTCTCTTTACCGCCCATATAGGAACGAAGAGCGACGGGAATGTTTACGCTTCCGTCCTCGTTGAGATTGTTTTCAAGGAAGGCGATAAGCATTCTCGGAGGCGCAACGACGGTGTTGTTAAGAGTATGAGCAAGATATTTTTTGCCGTCCTCGCCGCTGACGCGGATTTTAAGACGTCTTGCCTGAGCGTCGCCGAGATTTGAACACGAACCGACCTCAAAATACTTTTTCTGTCTGGGACTCCATGCCTCAACGTCAAGGGATTTAACCTTAAGGTCGGCAAGGTCGCCCGAGCAACATTCAAGCGTTCTTACGGGAATGTCAAGCGAACGGAAAAGGTCAACCGTGTTCTGCCAGAGCTTATCGAACCACATCATGCTGTCCTCGGGCTTACAGATAACAATCATTTCCTGCTTTTCAAACTGGTGAATACGGTAAACTCCTCTCTCCTCAATTCCGTGAGCGCCCTTTTCCTTACGGAAGCAGGGCGAATAGCTTGTAAGAGTAAGAGGAAGGCTCTTTTCGTCATTTATAGTGTCAATGAATTTACCTATCATTGAATGTTCGCTCGTACCTATAAGATAAAGGTCCTCGCCCTCGATTTTATACATCATTGAGCTCATCTCGTCAAAGCTCATAACGCCCGTAACGACGTCGCTTCTTATCATAAAAGGCGGTACGCAATAAGTGAAACCGCGGTCAATCATAAAGTCTCTCGCATAGGCTATAACCGCCGAATGAAGACGGGCAATATCGCCCATAAGATAATAGAAGCCGTTGCCCGCAACTCTTCTTGCGGCGTCAAGGTCAATTCCGTTAAAGGTTTCCATAATATCGGTATGATAAGGAATTTCAAAATCGGGAACAACCGGCTCGCCGAACTTTTCAATTTCAACGTTTTCGCTGTCATCCTTGCCAATCGGAACGGACGAATCAATGATATTCGGAATTGTCATCATAATCTTCTTGATTTTTTCCGAAAGCTCTTCCTCTTCCTTTTCAAGTGCGGCAAGTCTGTCGGCGGCTTCGGTTACCTGCTTTTTAACCTCTTCGGCTTCGTCCTTTTTACCCTGAGCCATAAGAGCGCCTATCTGCTTTGAAATCTTATTTCTGTTGGCTCTTAAGGAATCCGCCTCCTGAAGCGCATTTCTGTACTGCTTATCAAGCTCAATTACCTCGTCAACAAGCGGTAATTTCCTGTCCTGAAACTTGTTTCTGATGTTCTGTTTAACAATTTCGGGGTTTTCCCTTAAAAATTTAATATCAAGCATTTTTATTTCTCTCCTTTTTTACATTCTTCTAATCTTTTTATTGTTGCATCATAATAAGTCTTTTCTATCTCAACTCCAATAAAACGTCTATTTGATTCCAATGCTGCTACTCCTGTACTTCCTACTCCACAAAAACAATCTAAAACCACATCATTTTCATTTGAGGCGATTTTAATAATTTTTTTTAAAATGGAAACGGGTTTCTGCGTAGGATGTAAATACTTGCCATCTTGCGTTTTTATTCGCTCTTTCCCCATGCATATACCTGATTCCACAAAATTATGCATTTCGTTTTGGTTTGTAAAGTTCCAAGTGTGACCTTTATTCCAACAAGAAATTATAAGTTCGCAGCTATTTAAAAATGATGATTTTCTAAAATTTGGAACAGGATTTGTTTTATGCCAAACCATAAATTGAAAAGTATCAAATTCAGGATCAAAAACCTTATGATATTCTCCTATAATATTATAAGAACAAAATACAAAAATGTTTCCCTTTGGTGAAAGTATTCTTTTAAACTCATTAACCAGGCTCTGTGGTTGTAGCGGAACTAAATCCCATTCTGCCAGATCATTGTTTCTATCAGCTCTCCAATCAAATTTCATATTTCCTGTGCTATACTGTGAAATATTGTATGGAGGGTCAGTTAAAATTAGATCGATTGAATTATCCGGAATTTTTTTTAATACCTCAAAACAATCGTCATTAAAAACATAGTAATTTTTTAATTTTTCTAACTTATTCATTTTAAAAATACAAATCCTTTATTTTAATTAAAGCTTGTTTTATCTTTTCAGCAGATGTTTTATACTGTTCAAATACAATTCTAAATCCATCTTCGTCATCACAAACAAAATTCCAATATTCTGTTCCAATAAGTAGCTCTTCTTCTGAAAAAAACTGTTTAACTCTTTCTTGCTTCCATGGTTTTCCTTCGCCAAACTTGTTGTATGCGGTTCCAAAATAGATTTTTATTTTTTCTTCCGGCTTATCCTTTAATTCGTTTTTTAACAAAAAATATTCTTCCAATAAAGCAGATTTTTCTGCACGAGCTTTCTTATTATCTAAATCTCCAGAAGCTTTTAACTCTATCAAATAGTGTTCTCTTTTCTTTGGTGAATAAAAATAATTGTCCGTTACATGTACCCTTTGAAAACTTGTAATATCCTTCGGATAAATAGAATCATACTTTGCATAATGATCAATCATTGGTTTTGTCGTATGATCCAAATAGCTATCAAGAATTGATGCTATTCGCTGGGTTTGGTCTGGTAATAGAAAAGATTTTATATCGCCTTTTACCTCATATGAAAGCTTTGCTATGTTATTTCCCATTTTTTCCAATACATTTCCAAAACTGCTATCAAAACTTCTAACAAAAGCGGAATAAAACATAAACTCTTCGCCAAGTTCTGCCATGAAGCAATTATTCTTTTTCATATTAATAACGCCGTTTACATCGTCAACTTCTTCTTTATATCGACTTATTAAACCTTCGGCGAATGAAGCGATTGCTGTATCAACCACCGCTTGGATTGCAACTATTTTTTCTTTTTCCATAATCATTCTTTCCCTATTTCATTAGCTATTTTTTTCAGGTCCTCTTTGTCGAAGAACTCTATTTCTATTTTTCCGCCGCCTGCGGGATTATTATACACCTTAACCCGCCTTGCAAGCGAAGAAGCGAGCGACAGCTCAACCTCGTCAAAATAAACGTCGCGTTTCGCCGTTTTCTTAGCCTTTCTCGGCTTCTTTGCGCTCTTTGCCTTCGCCATTTTTTCTATTTCACGGACTGTCGCCTTGTCCTTTAAAATAAGCGAAGCGGCGTAACGCATATCCTCTTCGTTTTCAAAGCCGAGAAGCGCCCTTGCGTGACCTTCGGAAATTTTTCCGTCCGAAACGCCCTCTCTTATATCCTCGGGTAATTTAAGAAGCCTTAAAGAATTTGCAACCGCAGGTCTTGATTTACCGACCCTGAAAGCCGCCTCCTCCTGAGTTAACCCGTAGGTTTCAATAAGCTCGGAAAGCCCGAGCGCCTGTTCTATAGGATTTAAATCCTCACGCTGTAAATTTTCGATTAAGGCTATCGCCGCCGTTTCGTCGTCGGTCAAATCCCTTACCGTTGCGGGAACTTCCTTTAAGCCCGCGATTTTTGCGGCTCTCCAGCGTCTTTCGCCCGCAACTATCTGATAGCTGCCGTCCTTTCTCGGACGGACAAGCAACGGCTGTAAAATGCCATACTGTGAAATGCTGTCGGCAAGCTCCGACAAAGCCTTTTCGTCAAACGCCTTTCTCGGCTGAGCTCGGTTCGGCTCAACGTCGTCAATACTGAGCATCATTGCTCCCGACGAGCTTTCGAGGGCGGTGTTGTCAATAAAAAGACTGTCAAAACCTCTTCCGAGGCCGCCTTTTTTAACTGCCATAGTTACCTCCTGCTAACTTCTCTCGCTTTTCTTTAAAAATTCCTCGGCAAAGTCCGTATATGCCTTCGCTCCCTTTGAAAAACGGTCGTAATACATAGCCGGTTCACCGAACGACGGGGCTTCGGAAAGCCTTACGTTCTTCGGGATTGCGGTTGAATAAACCTTCTGGGGAAACGCCTTTTTGACCTCGGACGCTACCTGCTGGGTCAGGTTAAGCCTGCCGTCATACATTGTGAACAGAACGCCCTCCATTTCAATTCGGGGGTTGTAAAGGCGTTTTACTTGTCGGACAGTCGAAATAAGCTGAGCCAGACCCTCCAAAGAATAGTATTCGCACTGCATGGGAACTAAAAACGTGTCTGAAGCGCAAAGCGCGTTAATCGTAATAATTCCGAGTGACGGCGGGCAGTCGAGGAAGATATAGTCATATTCTTCCCAGACCTCAAGAAGCGCCTTTTTCAAAAGGCTTTCACGGTTTTCAATAGCTATCATTTCAACCTCCGCGCCGGCAAGATTCATATCCGACGGCATAATCGAAACGTTTTTGAATTTCGTTTTAACCGTACATTCCTTTGCCGAAACGCCGTTAATAAGCACGTCATAGGTTGAAGAAGCGATATTTCTTTTATTCACGCCGAATCCGCTTGTCGAATTTCCCTGAGGGTCAATATCGACAAGAAGCACTTTTTTACCCGAAGCGCCGACGGATGCGGCAAGGTTTACGGCGGTTGTAGTCTTACCTACCCCGCCCTTCTGATTTATTATTGAAACGATTTTTGCCATATTTTCACCTCAACATTACAGAGTATACCATAATATAATTAAAAATAAAAGCATTTTTATCGTTTTTCAGTCCGATTTTTCGTTCTTTTTGATAAAAAAAGGCAAAAAAGTTTCACGTGAAACATTCCGAACCCGTTTTTTGACAGAGCAAAAGCGCCCACCGTAGCAGTGAGCGCTTTCGCTTTGTGGATGTGGGGTGTGAAAGAGAAGGATATGGGAGTGGGTAAAAACCCACTATATTAAGCCCTTTCGGGCATAATACCAAGTTTAACCTGCCGACCTTGCAGACATTCCCGCCTGCTTCGGAATCCGCACAACATATTCAATATATTCGTCCGTTTCGCTTTTTGCGGAGTCGGCGTCAATTCCTGCCCTGCGTATAGCGTCAACGGCATGATTAAGGGTGTTGATAAATATTCTTATATCCCGAAAGCCCTTTTTGACCATTCCCTTAGGCTCTTCAGAGCGTTTATTCATCTGAAAAATAAGGCGTTCGCTTTCCTCGACGTTCAGGTGTCTGTCAATTATTATCGACAGCGCCCTTTCACGCATATCGTCGGTTTCAAGCTTCAACAACGCCCTCGCGTGACGTTCGGAAAGCCCTGCTTTCGATATTTCATATCTCAGTTGCTCGTTGAGCTTTAAAAGCCTTAATTTATTTGATAAGGTGGGCTGCGCTCTGCCTAATTTTCTTCCGATTTCCTCCTGGCTCATTCCGTAAACGGAAAGCAGCTTGTCAAGAGCAAGCGCCTCTTCAAAGAAATCGAGGTCGCTTCTCTGTATGTTTTCGAGAACGGATAACAGGGTTGACTGCTCCTCGTCGGCTTCGATTATAATTGCGGGAACCTTTGTCATACCTATAAGTCTTGCCGCGCGGAGCCGTCTTTCGCCTGAAATAAGCTCATATTCACCGTCGTCGGTCTTTCTGACTGTCAAAGGTTGAATAATTCCGTTTGAGCGAATGCTCTGGGCAAGTCCCTCCAGCTCGTCAAAATCAAAATGCTTTCTCGGTTGATTGGGATTCGGTCTGATTTTACTCTGGGGCAAAAGCATAACCGTATCGCCCACAGTCGGTTTGAGCTGTGACTTAAACATTAAAAATTCACCTCCGTGGCTTGTCCTTACAAATAAAGATTAGCACACAAAGGTGAAAAAATAAAGCATTTTCGATTGTCATAATCCCTTATATATCAAGGGTTTTCGCCTTTTTCAAAGGCTTTTTGAAGCGATTTTTGACGAATTTCTCGGATATTTTGTCGGGGTTTGCGATATTTTTTTAATTCTTATAATATTTCTCTCTCCCCTGCCGAAAAGTTCAAAGCTTTCTTTCGATATAATCTTGCCGCCGAGAAGGCTTACGGCATTTTCGGAAAGGGCTATTTCTTCGTCAGCCGACGCCGCTTTCATGGCAACAAATTCGCCGCCGACCTTAACAAAGGGCAAGCAGTATTCCGAAAGCACGGGAAGAGAAGCAACCGCCCTCGCAAAAGCAAAATCGTAATTTTCTCGGTAAAGCCTGTTTTTTCCGCCCTCCTCGGCGCGAAGATGAACAGTTTTCGCATTTAAACCGAGTTCATTTAAAACACTGTCAAGAAAAACAAGCCTTTTATTAAGGCTGTCAAGCAAGGTTACCTTTAAATCGGGTCTTGCGATAAGCAGAGCTATACCCGGAAAGCCCGCGCCCGTTCCGACGTCAATAATGCCTGCATTTTCGGGAATATCAAGATATTTAAGCACCGAAAGGCTGTCGGCAAAGTGCTTTATAACAATCTCTTCCGGCTCGGTTATAGCCGTAAGATTGAGGTGTTTATTGGTTTCGACAAGCATTTCGGCGTATCTGTCAAAGCGTTCAAGCGCTTTTTCATCAAGGTCAACGCCGAAAAGCGAGGCTTTTTCCTTTAATAAAGAGGTGTCAATCATCAGTTTATGCCCTCCTTTGCAAGGAAGATAAGCAAAACCGAGATGTCGGCGGGGGTAACTCCCGAAATCCGACTCGCCTGCCCTACGCTCTGAGGACGTGCCTTTGTCAGCTTTTCCCTCGCTTCAAGGCGAAGCCCGTCAATAGCATTAAAATCAACGGTTTCGGGGATTTTCTTAACCTCAAGGCGATGCATTTCCTCTACCTGAGCCTGCTGTCTTCTGATATAGCCCTCATACTTTAATTCGATTTCGACCTGCTCAAAAACCTCCTCGGGAAAATCGGGTCGGTTTTTGTCGAAAGGTTTCAAAAGTTCATAATTAAGCTGGGGTCTGCGGATAAGTTCCGCGAGTCTTGCGCCCGTTTTAAGCTCGGATGTTTCACGTGAAACAAGAAATTTCTGTAACTCCTTTGCGGGCGGAAGCACAGTATTTTCAACCCTTTCAAGCTCTTCGGCAATCATTTTTTTCTTTTCTGTAAGGCGGTTATGCTTTTCCTCGCTGACAAGCCCGATTTCATAACCCTTGTCGGTTAAGCGTAAATCGGCGTTGTCCTGCCTTAAAAGCAGCCTGTATTCGCTTCGTGAAGTCATCATACGGTAAGGGTCGGCGCAACCCTTTGTAACAAGGTCGTCAATAAGGGTTCCGATATAAGAGGTCTCTCTGCCGAGAACAAAAGGCTCCTTGCCCTGAACTGAACGCGCGGCATTAATTCCCGCAATAAGCCCCTGCGCCGCCGCCTCCTCATAACCGCTTGAACCGTTAAACTGTCCTGCCCCGAAAAGTCCCTTAAAGTCAATAAACTCAAGGCTTCCCGTGAGCGCCAGCGGGTCAACGCAATCATATTCTATAGCGTATGCCGTACGCATAATTTCAACGTTTTCAAGTCCCGGAATTGTTCTTAGGAATTTGAGCTGAACATCCTCGGGAAGCGACGACGACATACCTTGGAGATACATTTCCTCGGTATCCTCGCCGCAGGGCTCAATAAAAAGCTGATGCCTTTGTTTTTCGGGGAAACGGACGATTTTATCCTCAATACTCGGACAGTAACGCGGTCCGACGCCGCTGATTTTTCCGCTGTATAACGGCGAACGGTGAAGATTGTCGAGAATTATGTTTTTCGTATCGTCATTCGTGTATGTTATATGACAGGCAACCCTATTTTCGGGCTTCTTTTCACTGTCAAAGGAAAAGGCAACCGTGTTTTTGTCGCCCTCCTGCAATTCGGTTTTTGAAAAATCAATGCTCCGCCTGTTTACCCTTGCGGGAGTGCCTGTCTTGAAGCGGCGAAGCGGAATATTAAGCTTTTTAAGAGCCTTTGAAAGCTCGGTTGCGGGAAACATTCCGTCAGGCCCGCTTTCAAATGAAACGTCGCCGATATAAACTCTGCCGCCGAGAAAGGTTCCCGTTGCAAGAACAACGCATTTTGCCGTATAAACGGCTTCAAGCCTTGTTTTAAGAACCCAGAGCCCCTCGTCATTCTTATATAAATCAACGATTTCGCTCTGTCTTAAATCGAGTTTTTCCTGCTTTTCAACGGCGTGCTTCATATATTCGCTGTATTTTCGTCTGTCAATCTGAGCCCGAAGCGAATGAACCGCAGGGCCTTTTCCGAGATTTAACATTCTTGACTGAATACTTGTTTTGTCAGCCGCCTTGCCCATTTCACCGCCGAGGGCGTCGATTTCACGGACGAGATGACCCTTTGACGTTCCGCCGATTGACGGGTTGCACGGCATATTGCCGACCGAATCAAGGTTAATCGCAAACATAACGGTTTCACAACCGAGACGCGCGGAAGCAAGCCCTGCCTCAATTCCGGCATGGCCTGCGCCTATTACGGCTACGTCATAATTTTTTGCGAAATACTCCATTTTATTTACCTACACAAAAACGTGAAAAAATTTCATTTATAACTGCGTCCGAAGCCTTTTCGCCGGTAAGGACGAGCAGTTCGTCAATCGCCGAATCGACCGTAACGTTAACTGCGTCAAGGGTTACGCCGTTTTCAAGGTCGGTTATCGCCTGCTTTATATCGTTCAATGCGCTTTCACAACAGCTTCTCTGCCTTGCGTTTATAAGAGAGGCTACTGACGGGTCAAAATCAGCCGTTTCAAGAGTTTTTTCGATAACGGAACAGAGCTTCTGTCTGTCGTCGGGGTTCTTTGCGCTGATTTCAACCACCTGTGAAAAGTTTTGTATAATTGTATCTTCGGTTGCCTTTTTTTCAAGGTCGCATTTGTTGAAAATCGCAACGGATTTTTTATTTTTTACAAGAGAAATTATCTCTTCATCCTCTTGAGTAATCGGACGTGAAGCGTCAAAGACCGCAAGAACAAAATCTGCGCTTTCAAGCCATTTTTTTGCCCTGTCAACGCCGATTTTTTCGACCTCGTCGTCAGATGAACGAAGCCCCGCCGTATCGGCAAGTCTTAAGGTCGCTGAGCCGATAACCGCCGTTTCCTCAACAATATCACGGGTTGTCCCCTCAACCGAGGTTACTATTGACCTGTCCTCGCCGAGAAGAAGGTTCATAAGCGTTGATTTTCCGACGTTGGGTTTGCCGACTATTGCGGTTCTGACCCCGCCTATAACCGCCTTTCCGCTGTCAAAACGGGAAATAAGGCTTTCAAGGTCGGTTTTTACGCTGTAAAGATTTTTAACCAATTCTCCGCTTGTCAGCTCCTCGATTTCGTCGTCGGGATAGTCTACCCAAGCCGCAAGTGAAGCCGAAGCGGAAACAAGAACACTGTTTATTTCGGCGAGCTTTTTACTTAAAGCTCCCTCAAGGGTGTTATAAGCCGCCTTTGCTTCCTGCTCGGAATGAGAGGAAATTATATTCATAACGGATTCGGCGCTCGCCAGGTCCATTTTTCCGTTGAGAAAGGCTCTTTTTGTAAACTCGCCCGCAGGGGCGGGGAGTGCGCCCGCAAGAAGAACGCTGCGAAGCACCTGACGGGTTACGAAAAGACCGCCGTGACAGCTTAATTCAACAACATCCTCGCCCGTGTAGCTTCTCGGAGCCTTAAAAACAAGGGCGATAACCTCGTCAAGAAAAGAGCCGTCCTCGCCCTTGACCGAGCCGAGCAACGCCGAATAGCCCCTTAAATCCTTAAGGAGCTTGCCGTTTTTTGAAACGAATACTTTTTCGGCGATTTCAACCGCGTTTTCACCCGAAATACGGACTATTCCTATTCCGCCGGGGGACATACCTGTTGAAATAGCGGCAACTGTTGACATATTATCACCCGATAAAACAAAAAGGGGAGTCGTTGCTCCCCTTTACATTAATCTTCTTTTTCAGTTTCAACCTCAATCTTACCGTAAAGAGATGAGCCTTCAAAGTCGCTCTTGGGCGCCCTCTGAGGAGCTTCGCTGACGCTTGCAGCAGGGGAGTCGTTCCTTCTGCGGCGGTCATTTCTCTGGTAAGACTGTCTTGAAGCCTTTACCGAGCCGTCGGGAGCAATAGTAACTCTTCTGTCGAGGTCGCTTCCCGTTGAATAGGATGTAGCGCCCTTAACCTCCTGAACAGCCGTGTGAATGACCCTTCTTTCATAGGGATTCATAGGCTCAAGAGTAACGCTTCTTCCGCTTTTAACCGCTTTAATAGCGTGTCTTCTTGCGAGAGTGCGTAACGCTTCTTCACGCTTTTCACGGTAGTCGCCTACGTTAACGCTAACTCTCTTATAGCTTCCCTTACCGTGATTTGCAACCATTCTTGTAAGGTACTGCAAAGCGTCAAGCGTTTCGCCGCGTCTGCCGATAACAAGGCCGTAATCCTCACCGCAGTCAACCTCGAAATTGATTTCCTCGTCGTTTGCGGTGACCTCGATTTCACAGCTTTCCATGCCGATACCGAGAATCATAGCCTTTAAATATTCCTTTGCGTCGTCATACTCGTTTGTGGGAGTAAGCTCAACCGAAACAAAGGGCTTTGAAATTTCAACTACAACCTCTTTAACGGGCTGCGGTTTCTTTTCTTTACGGTTATTGTTATTGTTCTTTTTATTTTCTCTTTTTTCGTTCTTTTCCCTTTTAACCTTAACGGGCTCGTCGGCAACCTCGTAGCTTGCCTTAACCTGAGCGTCGCTGCCGCCGAAAAGACCTAAAATCTTTTTCTGGGGCATTTTGAGGATTTCGATTTTAACCTCAACCTCTTCAGGAGCGCCGAGCTGTTCTTTAGCGGCTTTTGTAGCCTCTTCAACAGTTGCGCCCGAACCGATTGCTTCTTTTAACATATTAATTATAACCTCTTAATCATTCTTTGCTTTTTCAAGCAGTTTTTTCATACTCGCTTCTTTTGAGCGACGGTAAATCGTTTCGTCAACCATAAGGCGTGAGAGCACCTTGTTGGGGCTGTGGGTATAATTGAGAATAAACATCTGGAAAAGAGAAAGAAGACTCGAAAGAATCATATAAACGCTGACGTTAGTCGGCAATATGAACGCAAACCAAATCATCATGGCGGGAGACATAAACATCATACAGCCTGACGTCGGGTTTTTAGCCATTTCGGGATTTGTCTTCTTCTGACGCATAAACATATAAACACTCTGAACAAGCGTAATCGCAAGAAGAATTGCGGGTATAATCCAATACTTGTCAGGGGATTTAAAGCTCGGCGTAACGGTAAGGTCGATGCCGAAAAGATGGAAATTATCTGCGAAATGGGTAATTTTATTCGCGATATCGGTTGTAACGCCGTCAACAGAGGTAAGGTCAATCTTATCAAGGTATTTGATAACGTCGATTTCACCCTGAAAGGCGGCAGTTGAGCCTGCCTTTGCCGATGCCGCCTGAGTAGCCGTCTGAACATAAGGCGCAACAGCTGTTTTAAGGTTTTCGACAACATCCTTTGAGATGCGAAGAATATTTGTTAGCGGCGAGTAGTTTGCTGCAAAATAAACGCCCATCATAATAGGAAACTGAATGAGCATAGGCATACAGCCTGCCGTTGCGGCTCCGTATCCCTCCTGAGAATAGAGGTTCTGAAGCTCCTGATTCATCTTCTGCTGATTTGAGGCGTATTTTTCTCTGATTCTGTCCGCTTTCGGCTTTAAGCGAAGCTGTTTTGCCTGATTTTTCTGCATTGAAATCTGCGACGGCAAAAGAATCAGCTTAACCAAAATAACCAGAAGCAAAAGCGAAAGCAGATAATTGTCGGTGATAGCATAAAATGCGGCGATAACAAGTCCGAAGGGGACTGCAAGCCATTCTCTGAGTTTTTGCATTCTTATTCTCCGTTAATTCTTTTCTTTCTTTTCGGGTACGGGGTCATAGCCACCGCTTGTCAGCGGACTGCACCTGATTAAACGCCAGACGGTAAGTAAAAAACCCTTAAAAAAGCCAAACCTTTCAAACGCCGTTACAGCATAGCTTGAACAGGTCGGATAAAACTTGCACCTTGCGGGCAGGTGAGGGGATATTTTTTTCTGGTAAAATTTAATCAGCTTTATTAAAACTTGAGTCATTTTTAATTACTCCGGCTGACAGAAAATTTTTTCTCATTATCTCACAAAGCACGGTTGACTTTGTGTACTTGGTTCTTCCGCGGGCGACAAAAACTATATCGTAGCCGCCGTTTATTTCTCTCTCAATTGAGCGAAACGCTGCGCGGATAACCCTTTTTGACCGGTTTCTTTCAACCGCGTTACCTATCTTTTTACTCGTAGTTATTCCTATACGACAAATTCCCGCACGGTTTTTCATTAAATAAATGACCAGTGCAGGATTTGTATAGGCTTTTCCGCGCGCATAAATACGGCGGAAATCGGAGTTGCTCTTTAAGGTAACGGTATCGGTCACACTTAGTCCCTCATTAATCAGTAAGAGAGCTGCTTTCTGCCCTTAGCTCTGCGGCGGGCAAGAACCTTTCTGCCGTTTCTGTCGGACATTCTCTTACGGAAGCCGTGTTCCATCTGACGATGGCGCTTCTTGGGCTGATATGTTCTCTTCATCACGTTTCCTCCCTGAAAATTATATTATACCTGCACGAAAACATTTTGCAGGATTTTTGCATACTGACACAGTATAAAATTTACACTGTGAGAATGTATTATATAACAAAAAAGCCGTTTCTGTCAATGATTTTATTTTGGTTTGAAAAGCGAAAAATCCAATTAATCAAAGTTTTTGTGTCAACTATGAAAATATAATCAAGATATTGTGTGTGAAATTTAAAAAATTTTTTGAGAATAGTAATAAACACGCGAATTTTTTATTTATTTATAAGTATTATATATATAATATAAATATATATAAAATTTAATTTACCTATTGTAATATCGCCCGTTTAATGCTATAATGTAACGTGAAGCATTTTGACTGCAAATTTTTTGAACATTTAATAAACAATATGACGAAAGGATGTTAAAAATATGGATTCGTTTATGGAAATTTGGCAGGTCGTCTGCGACTACTGCCGTGAGCGTATAAACGAAACGGCTTATAACCTCTGGCTTTCGCCTTTAAAGCCCGTTAGGTTTGAAAACGACTCGGTAACGCTTTATATCAACGACGATTTCAAACGCGGAATTATTCTTGACAAATATCTTCCCTTGCTCGGCGACGCGTTTGAAAACACAATGGGCTTTAACGTTAAAATTTATATTACTACCGACGAAAACGAGCTTAAGGAAATTGAAACCTCTTCCCAGACGGGCAAGAGTATTTCTTCAAAGGAAATTATAAACGACTTTGCCTCGTTCGTTGTCGGTCCGTCAAATAAATTCGCTTACGCGGCGGCTAAAAACGTAGCGGCAAATCCGGGTATGTTCTATAACCCGCTGTTTATTTGGGGACGGAGCGGACTCGGTAAAACCCATCTTCTCAACGCTATCTGTCTTGAAGTAGAAAAGAATTTTCCCGACGCAAACATTATTTATACAACAAGTGAAAACTTCACTAACGAGCTTGTTTTTTACCTTCAGACCCAGAACACTCAGGCGTTCAGAAATAAATACCGCACCTGCGATATTCTTCTTATAGACGATATTCAGTTCATAGCGGGCAAAGTACAGACTGAAGAAGAGTTTTTCAATACCTTTGACACTCTTCATAAAAACGGAAAACAGGTTGTTCTGACCTCGGATAAGCCGCCTAAGGAAATTCAAACTCTTGAGGACAGACTCCGTACGCGTTTTGAAAACGGTCTTTTAGCCGACGTTCAGCCTCCTGACTATGAAACAAGAATGGCGATTATCAAGAATAAGGCAAAATACTTTAATCTTGAGCTTTCAAACGAAATTGTAAACTATATTGCCGAAAAGATTAAAAACAACGTACGTCAGTTAGAGGGCGCGGTTAAAAAGATTTACGCCCTTTGTCAGATGCAGGGGATTGAACCCTCAATTGAGGTTGCTTCAGAAGCTATAAAGGATATTCTTAACAATTCCCGTCCTGTTGAAGCGACAATTGAAATGATTATTGACCAGACAGGCAAAACCTTCGGAGTAACTCCGGATAATATCCGTTCCGAGCGCCGTGATGCTTCAATTGTAAACGCAAGACAGATTGCAATGTATATAATGCGTGAAATCGCAGATATGTCCCTTATCGATATAGGCAAGGTTTTTGGCGGCAAAACACATTCAACCGTAAAGCATTCAATTGACGAGGTTGAAAAGAAAATGGCGTCAAGCGCTTCCTTTAAATCAAACGTGCTTGATTTAATAAAAAATATACAGGAGTTATAAACAAGTTTTCGTTTTTAGACAGTAAGTTTTGAACATACAGTGTTTTCCTGTATATACATTGAACACCCGTAAAAAAGTTTTAAAAGAAAAATTTTCCTTAAAAATTGCCTTAAATATACTTTTCTGACGGTTTTAAACAGTTTAGACAGCCCCTACTAATACAACTATTTTTATTAATTATTTTTATTAAAAAACAAAAAATTTTTTTAAAGGAGATAAACGGTATGAAATTCACTTGCAATACAATCGCATTAAACGAAGCCTGCCAGAATGTTCAGAGAGCGGCTTCCTCAAAAACTACTCTTCCCTCAATTGAAGGTATTCTTCTTAAGGCTGAGGGAAACACTCTTACCCTTACAGGCTATGACCTTGAGGTAGGTATTGTAACAAACATTGAAGCCCGTGTTGAAGAAAGCGGAGCAGTTATTATTAACGCAAGGGTTCTTTGCGACATAGTAAGAAATCTTCCTACGGACGTCTGCACAATTTCTGCTGACGAAAGACAGACGGTTAAGATTATTTCGGGTGATTTTGAAAACAGCATTATGGGTATTTCAGCGGCTGAATATCCCGAGCTTCCGTCAGTTTCCGGCGGTTTCCCGATTGTTTTAAAGGGCGATATCTTAAAGGATATGATAAGAAAAACTTATTTCGCCGCTGCCGATAACGACGCTACAAAGGCTGTTCACACAGGCGTTAAGTTTGAAATCAGACAGGGTTCAATCCGTCTTGTAGCGGTTGACGGCTTCCGCCTTGCAATAAGAAACGAAAAGTTTGACTATGACGGCGAAGAAAAGAACTTCGTTGTTCCGAAAAAAACTCTTACAGAGGTTATTAAGCTTATTCCCGACGGAGATGTTACAGTTTCAATGGGCGTTGCTAAAAGACATATTCTCTTTGAAATTGAAAATTACAGCATAGTTTCACGTCTTCTTGACGGCGAATTTCTTGACTATAAGGCTGCTATTCCGTCTTCAAGCACAACCGACGTTAAGGCTAACCTCAGACAGCTTATTGAATCGGTTGAGCGTGTTTCAATTATTATTGCCGACAGAAACAAGAGCCCGATACGCTGTATCTTTGATAACGACTTAATCCGTGTTTCTTCTTCAACAACCCTCGGTCTTTCAAACGACAAGATGGTTGCAAAGGTTATAGGAAACAAGGTTGAAATCGGCTTTAACAACAAATTTTTGCTTGACGCATTAAAGGTTTGCGACAGTGACGAGGTTGTTATTAAGTTAAACGGACCCGTTCAGCCGATTATTATTGTTCCGAACGAGGGCGACAGCTTCCTGTTCCTTGTTCTTCCCATCAGACTTAAAAGAGATTAAAGATGAAAGTTATCAAGGCTAAAATTGCCGAAAAAAAGGTTAAACAGATTAAAATTAATACCGACTTTATCCGTCTTGATTCCGCTTTAAAGCTTGCCGACCTCGTTCAGAGCGGGGGACACGCAAAGGCGGTTATTCAGGACGGTGAGGTTAAGGTAAACGGCGAGATATGTCTTGCGAGGGGAAAAAAGCTTCACGCAGGGGATAAAATCGAATTTGAACTTAATGTTATTGAGGTTTCGGGCGAGTGATAGTTAATAAGCTGACATTAAAAAATTACCGTAATATAAAAGATTTGGTGCTTAAGCCGTCAAAGGGAATTAATATAATTTTCGGCGAGAATGCTCAGGGCAAAACCAATCTTATTGAAGCGTTATGGCTTTTTACGGGTTGTAAGAGCTTCCGTACGAGCAAGGACTCCGAATTAGTCAGCTTTAACGAGGATTTTTCTGTCGCCGAGCTTGAATTTTTTGCTTTTGAGAGAGAACAGACGGCTAAAATCGTCAATGAGAAAAAAAGAAAAGCGTTTTTGAACGGGGTTGAACTCAGCTCGCCGTCAAAGCTTATAGGCGAATTTACAACCGTTGTTTTTTCTCCCGTTCATCTCTCTCTTATAAAGGACGGTCCTGCGGCAAGACGGCGTTTTATTGACGTTGCTCTGTGTCAGTTAAAGCCTAGATATGCGGCGTTCTTACAGAAATACAACAAAGCACTTCAACAGAGAAATTTTTTACTTAAGGATATTCAGTATCATTCGGAACTGCTTGATACGCTTGACGTCTGGGACGAAAGGCTCTGTCAGCTTGCCACACCGATAATTAAGGAAAGACTTGAATATATAAAAATTCTCACACCCGCCTCAAAGGAGGTCTATAACGGACTTTCCGACGGCAAGGAAGAAATGGGTATCATCTATAAAAGCGAAGCCGATTTTAACGGCTTGAGCGAGGATGAAATCTATTTTAAATTGAGAGAGCTTGTTAAAAACAGCCGAAAAGAGGATATTATTCAGAAATCGACCTCAATCGGACCTCACAGAGATGATATTGAAATAACGGTAAACGGACTTTCGGCAAGGTCCTTCGGTTCTCAGGGACAGCAGCGTTCGTGCGCTATTGCCCTAAAACTTGGCGAAGCCGAAATAGTAAGCTCATTTACGGGAGAAAAGCCCGTTGCGCTTCTTGACGACGTTATGAGCGAGCTTGATGAGAGCAGACAGGATTATATTTTAAATAAAATCAAGGATTGGCAGGTATTTATAACCTGTTGCGACGAAAATCAGGTTTTGCGCCTTTGCGAAGGAAAAACCTTTGAAATGAAGGACGGAAGGCTTTTGTAATGTATTTACAGTTAGGTCAGGATACGGTTATAAGAACCGAAAATATTTTAGGGATTTTTGATTTGGATAATACAACCGTCCAGAAGGGGACAAGGGATTATCTCAATTCGGCTGAAAAAAAGAAAGAAACGAAATATGTTTCCTTTGATTTGCCTAAATCCTTTGTCGTTACCGAAAAAAACGGCAAGCGTGAGGTTTATTTAACCCACCTTGCGACAAACACCTTATTCAAACGCAAATAAAATAGATTTATATACATATCAGTAGGAGGTTTTCACTCGATGGAAATCGAAAACAAGAACGAAATTTACGAAGAGGAACAGATGAATACTGCCGTTACAAGCGAATACGGCGCAGACCAGATTCAGGTTCTTAAAGGACTTGAGGCTGTCAGAAAGCGCCCCGGTATGTATATCGGCTCAACGGGACCCAGGGGACTTCATCACCTTGTTTATGAGATTGTCGATAACTCAATAGACGAGGCTCTTGCGGGCTACTGTACTCATATTGAGGTTGAGATTCTGCCCGGCGATATTATTACCGTTCGCGATAACGGGCGAGGAATTCCCGTAGGTATCAACGAGGAAGAGGGACTTCCCGCTGTTACGGTTGTTCTCACCGTGCTTCACGCAGGCGGTAAGTTCGGCGGAAGCGGTTATAAGGTTTCGGGCGGTCTTCACGGCGTAGGCTCGTCGGTTGTTAACGCCTTGTCCGAATGGATGGAGGTTGAGGTCAGCCAGAACGGCCATATTTATAAACAGCGCTTTGAAAGAGGCGAAATCGCTTCCGACCTTGATATTATCGGCGACACCGACGAGACGGGTACGTTTATTCGCTTTAAGGCTGACCCCGAAATATTCACCGAAACAACTGTTTATGAATTTGAAATCCTTCAGAGAAGGCTTCGTGAGCAGGCTTTTCTTAACGCAGGGCTTTCAATAAAGCTTACCGACCTTCGTAATCCCGACGAGGTTGTTGAAGAGGTTTACTGCTACGAGGGCGGTATTTCGTCCTTTGTTGAATATATCAATACAAGCCGCGGACTTAATCCCATTCACGAGCAGGTTATGCACTTTACAACCGTTAAGGGCGACAGAAGCGCCGAGGTGGCTTTAGCGTATAACGACGGCTACAATGAAAACATCCTCTCTTTCGCAAATAACGTCCGCACCATCGACGGCGGTACTCACGAAAACGGCTTTAAAAACGCTCTTACTAAGGTATTTAACGATTACGGAAGAAAATACAAGCTTCTTAAGGATAACGACAAAAACCTTTCGGGCGAGGACGTAAGAGAAGGTCTTACGGCGGTTATTTCCGTAAAGCTTACCGAGGCTCAGTTTGAGGGTCAGACAAAGGGTAAGCTCGGAAACACCGACATTACTCCCCTTGTTTCAAAAATGCTTGTTGACAAAATGGGCACCTATTTTGAAGAAAATCCCGCTGTTGCAAAGGCGATTTTCAACAAGGCTCTTGACGCTTCAAGGGCGAGAGAAGCTGCAAGAAAGGCGAGAGATAACGCAAGAAGAAAATCACCGCTTGAGAGTAATTCATTACCCGGTAAGCTTGCCGACTGTATCAGCAAGGACCCGACAAAATGCGAAATCTATATCGTAGAGGGCGACTCGGCAGGCGGTTCGGCTAAAGAGGGAAGAGACAGAGAGCACATGGCTATTCTTCCTCTCTGGGGTAAAATGCTCAACGTTGAAAAGGCGAGAGTGGACAAGGTTTATTCTAACGAAAAGCTTGTTCCCGTCGTTATGGCTCTCGGAACGGGCATAGGCGACGACTTTGATATTAACAAATTAAGATACCATAAAATTATAATTATGGCGGATGCCGACGTCGACGGCGCTCATATCAGAACGCTTCTTCTTACGTTCTTCTTCCGCTATATGCCTCAGATTATTGAGGACGGCTACGTTTATCTTGCCCAGCCGCCGCTTTTCAAGGTGTCAAAGGGCAAAAAGAGCGCATACGCTTTTTCCGATGAACAGAGAGATAAGATAATTGAAGAATTAGGCGGTCAGTGCGATATTCAGAGATACAAGGGTCTCGGTGAAATGGACCCGCAGCAGCTCTGGGAAACCACTATGGACCCCGAATACAGAACAATGCTTCGCGTAACCGTTGAGGACGCGCAGAGGGCGAGCGAAAACTTCTCGATTCTTATGGGCGACAATGTTGAGCCGAGACGTGAGTTTATTGAGAAGAACGCCAAGTTCGTTCAGAATCTTGATATTTAAGGAAGGGGGAGAGATAAATGGCTGAACAGCAGGTTAATTATGATAACCAGAAAATCATTGACGTTGAAATCAGTGATGAAATAAGAAAAGCGTTCCTTGACTATTCAATGAGCGTTATCGTTTCGCGTGCGTTGCCGGATGTCCGTGACGGTCTAAAACCCGTTCACAGACGTATTCTTTACGCTATGTATAAGAATAATCTCTACCCGACCAACCCCTACCGTAAGTGCGCTACGACAGTCGGCGACGTGCTCGGTCACTATCACCCCCACGGCGACGCTTCTGTTTACGACGCTATGGTACGTCTTGCCCAGACCTTTTCGCAAAGGCATATCTTAGTTGACGGTCACGGTAACTTCGGTTCTGTTGACGGCGACCCGCCCGCAGCTTACAGGTACACCGAATCCCGTCTTTCAAAGACGGCTATGAAGCTTCTTGAGGATATAAAGAAGGACACGGTTGACTGGACGCCGAACTTTGACGACACCGAAAACGAGCCGACAGTTCTTCCCGCGAGGTTTCCAAACCTTCTTGTAAACGGAACTACGGGTATTGCGGTCGGTATGGCGACGAATATTCCGCCTCACAATATGCGTGAGGTTGTTGAGGGTATGTGCTGTGTTATAGACAATCCCGACGCTACTCTTGATGATATTATGAAATACATCAAGGGACCCGATTTCCCGACGGCAGGTCTTGTTATGGGAACGAGGGGTATCCGTGAGGCTTACGCTACGGGCAGAGGTAAAATTTATGTCCGCGCAAGAGCCGAAATTGTTGAGTCCAAGGGCGACAGATTTAAAATAATCGTTACCGAAATTCCCTACGCCGTTAATAAGGCAAGGCTTATTCAGAGAATCGCCGAGCTTGTTAAGGATAAGAGAATTGAGGGTATAGCCGATATTCAGGACTATTCCGACAAAAAGGGTATGCATATCGAAATTACCGTTAAGCGTGACGCTAACGCTCAGGTAGTTCTCAATCAGCTCTATTCAATGACCGATATGCAGGTAACCTTCGGCGCAATTCTTCTTGCTCTTGACGACGGCGTTCCGAAGATTATGACCCTTCGCGATATTCTTGATAAATATATCGCTTTCCAGAGGGATATAATTAAAAGGAGAACACAGTTCGACCTTAGCAAAGCCCAGGAAAGAGCCCATATTTTAGAGGGTCTTGCAAGAGCTATTGACATAGTGGACGAAATTATCGCCACTATCCGCGCCTGCAAGGGCGGTCAGGCAGAGGCAAAGGTTGCCATTATGGAAAAATTCGGTTTTGACGACCCTCAGGCTTCGGCTATTGTTGCCTACCGTTTAGGTCAGTTGGCAGGTCTTGAAATCGAAAAAATCCTCAACGAATTGGACGAACTCCATAAAAGAATCGCCGATTTGACCGATATTCTCGCAAACGAAAAGAGAATTGACGAGATTATTAAGGAAGAATCAAGAGAAATCGCCGAAAAATACGGCGACGAGAGAAGAACCGAAATCGCTGCTGTCAGCGGTGAGGTTGACGTTGAGGACCTTATCCCCGAAGAAACCTGCGTTTACACCCTTACTACAATGGGCTATATCAAGCGTCAGCCTGTTGACACCTATAAGGCTCAGAACAGAGGCGGCAAGGGCGTAAAGGGTATGACAAGGCGTGAGGAGGACGTTGCTTCAACAATGTTCACCTGCTCAAGCCACGACTATATTATGTTCTTTACCTCAAAGGGCAGAGCATACAGATTAAAGGGATATGAAATTCCCGAAAGCAGCCGTACAGGCAAGGGAATGAATATCGTAAATCTTCTTCCGATTGAAACCGGCGAAAAGGTTACGGCTATGATTCGCGTTCCCGAATTTGAAACCGAGGAAGCCTATCTCTGTATGGTTACTAAGAAGGGCGTTATCAAGAGGACCGACCTTGACGCATATAAAAATATCCGTAAATCCGGTATTAACGCTATTAATCTTGACGAGGGCGACGACCTTGCGTGGGTTAAGCTGACTAACGGAAACAACGAGCTTCTTGTCGCTACAAGAAACGGTATGGCTATCCGCTTTAACGAAACGGACGCAAGAGCCATAGGAAGAACAGCAAGAGGTATGAAAGCCATTAAGCTAAAGGGCGACGACGAGGTTATCGGTATGTGCGTTCTTGACGAAAACAAGCAGGTTCTTACCGTCAGCACAACCGGCTTCGGCAGAAGAAGCGATATTTCCGATTACCGACTTCAGTCGAGGGCAGGCTCGGGTATTATCAACTACAAGACCGACAAAAACGGCAAGGTAGCCGCTGTCGATACGGTTGACGATAATGACGACGTTATTATGATTTCGGCTGACGGAATTATAATAAGGATGAGCGCCGCCGATATAAGCAGCTTTTCGCGTACCTCAAAGGGCGTTCGCGTAATGCGTACCGACGAGGGAATTGTAAGCGTTGCCGTTACGGCAAGAATTGAAGAAGAGGAAAATGAAGAAACCGAAACCGCAGCGGGGGCTGCGGAAGAAATAACCGAAAGTGCGGCAGAAGGAGAGGTAAATGAGTAATTATCCCTACAACCCTTACGGCTATCAGCCGCAACAGTATCAGGAGGAATACAGGCGTATGCAGCAAAACGCCAACGAAAAGCGTGAATTTCGCCACCGCAGTATTCTTGTCGGCTGTTCAATAATTATTTTTGAATTGCTAACCTTTACCGTTTCAATGGGTCTTGTATTCTCGGGACTTCGTGAAGTTTATTTCGGAAGCACGCTTTTCTCGTATTCGGTTGAGATGATTTTTTCAATCGTTTCAATGCTCGGAGCTTATTTCATAGCGAAGGCTATGATTGATAAAAAGCACGTCGGCTTTATTCCGCTGGCAAAGCCCGAAAACAAAAAGCACGCCCTGCTTCTTATTCCGTTCGGCGTTGCCACCTGCTTTGCGGGAAGCTATGCAACGGGAATTCTAAATACGGTTCTTGAAGAAATTTTCAACGTAACCTTTGAACAGCCCGAAATCGCCGACCCGAAAACACCGCTTGAAGCGTTTGTGTTTATACTGAGCGTTTCGGTTGTTCCCGCTATTGTTGAAGAGATTGCCCTGAGGGCAGGCGTTCTTCAGGCTATGAGAAAATACGGCGACTGGTTCGCTATTTTCACCTCGGCGTTTATTTTCGCCGTTCTTCACGGAAATATGATTCAGACCCCGTTCGCCTTTATTGCGGGAATCGGGCTCGGTTATGTTTTCTGCGCAACGGGAAGCATCTGGCCGGGAATCATTATTCATTTTATAAACAATTTTACTTCGTGCATAAGCACAATGGGTCCGATATTTGGATTACCCGACGGCAGCGAAGCCGATAAAGCCGGCGTTATCACGATGGACGACATTTATATGGCGTTCTTCTCGCTTGTTTTAATTGCGGGCGTCGTCTGCTTTGTTCTTTATCTTATCGACAAAAAGAGACCGGTTCTCAATAAGGATAATTCGACCCTGACCCTTTCCCAGAAGATAGGCGGATTCTTATTTAATATTCCTATGATTATCAGCCTTATTTATATGGGCTATAACACGGCTCAGTATATCAAGTAGCTATGGGTTTTAATGAAGAAATGATGAAAACCGCGCTGACGGCGGCTTCGGAATGTTTAAAAGAGGACGAGGTGCCTGTCGGCGCTGTAGTCTGCCGAAACGGCGAAATAGTAGGAGTAGGCAGAAACAGGCGTGAAAGGGGTAAAAACGCCCTTTACCACGCCGAAATAGAGGCTATTGACAACGCCTGCAAGGCTTTGGGCGGCTGGCGGCTATGGGAATGTGAAATGTTCGTCACGCTTGAGCCGTGTCCTATGTGCGCGGGCGCAATTATCAATTCGAGAATAAAAAAGGTCACCTTCGGCGCATACGATAAGAAAAACGGCGCCTGCGGGTCGGTAATTGACCTTTTTTCGCTTCCGTTTAACCACAGACCCGAGGTTGAGGGCGGTTTTATGGAAGAGGAATGTTCTAAAATTCTTTCCGAATTCTTTTCGGAGTTAAGAAATAAAAAGGAGAAAAAACAATGAGTGAAAACTGTAACGGCAGATGTGAGGACTGCGCTTCAAAGTGTGAGCAAAAGGATTTCAGAGAGCCGTTTAACGAAAATTCAAGCGTAAAAAAGGTTATCGGCGTTGTAAGCGGTAAGGGCGGCGTAGGAAAATCGCTCGTCACCTCGCTTCTCGCTGTCGCCGCCAATAAAAAGGGCAGTAAAACGGCTATTCTTGACGCCGATATTACAGGCCCGTCAATCCCGAAGGCTTTCGGCGCTACCGAAAGAGCCTTCGCTACCGACGACGGAATTATTCCGAACAAGAGCAAAAACGGCGTTGAAATAATGTCAATCAATCTTCTTCTCGAGGATGACGAGGCGCCTGTTGTATGGAGAGGACCCGTTATTTCGGGCGTTGTAAAACAGTTTTGGCATGAGGTTATCTGGGGAGATATAGACTATATGTTTATTGATATGCCCCCCGGAACGGGCGACGTACCGCTGACTGTTTTCCAGTCGATTCCGCTTGACGGAATTGTTATTGTAACCACTCCGCAGGATTTGGTTTCAATGATAGTCAAAAAGGCTTACAATATGGCGAAGCTGATGAACATTCCCGTACTCGGAATTGTTGAGAATATGAGCTATGTCGAATGTCCCGACTGCGGAAAGAAGATTTATATGTTCGGCGAGGGCAAGAGCGAAAAAATCGCCGAAGAACTCGGTCTTCCGCTTCTCGCCCAGCTTCCTATAAACCCCGAGGTTGCCTCAAGGGTTGACAGCGGTGAAATTGAAGAAGCCGATACGCTTGACCTTTTCATAGCGCTTAAGAAAATTGACGAAATACTTGACTGATAAGAAAAAATTAAACGGACGGTTCATTTGAACTGTCCGTTTTTTATATTGTTTTTAAACGGACGAGCAATGCTCGTCCCTACGAAATAATATGAATAAAATGCAATCGTAGGGGCGACCTGTGGTCGCCCGCAAATTCAGATGTAATTTACGGGGAAGGCTTTTTTGTTACTGCCTGTCAAAGTAATCTTTGCCCGAACAGATAAAATAGGTTCTTATGAACCCATCCGTTGAAAGAAAGACTATTTCGTCGGTTTCTTCAATATAGAAAATTCTGTCGCCATCGCCCTCGTCGCTTTCAATTTTCGTCAGTGCGTCGGGATTATTTATAACCGCATTCGCTTTTTCGAGGTATTCCTCGGCGGTTTTGCAGTATGTATCTGCGCCGTGTTTTTCAAAGTGGTCGTTAAGACTTTTTTTGTTTTTGAAACCGTAGGTTACGGCTTGAGTAACCGTTGTTATTTCGGAAGTCATACTCGCCGTTGCCTTAGCGGACGGCTTATCCTCGCTGCTGCCTGAAATCGCGGCGTAAAAGCATAGAATAACGCCGAGAATGACTAAGGGTATACCTGCAAGAGAAGCGGTTTTCTTTTTATTTTCACTCATATTATCACCTTAAAATGCCGTCTTTCTTCTGAAAGACGGCATTATTTTATCAGTCTTCAAATCCGTTAGGATTGTTTTTCTGCCAACGCCAGGAGTCTGCGCACATATCGTCGATATTCTTTTCGGCAACCCAGCCGAGCTTTTCCTTAGCCTTTGTGGGATTTGAATAAAGACGGGCAAGGTCGCCTGCTCTGCGGGGACCGATTTTATAGTTAAGCTTGAAGCCGCAAGCCTTTTCAAACGCTTCTATAATCTGAAGAACGCTGTAGCCGTTGCCTGTGCCGAGGTTAAAGACCTCAACTCTGTTCGACTTGAAGCTGTCCTCAAGCGCCTTTAAATGACCCTTTGCAAGGTCGACAACGTGGATATAGTCGCGGATACACGTTCCGTCGGGCGTATCGTAGTCGTTTCCGAAAACGGTAAGGCAGGGAAGCTTTCCGATAGCAACCTGTGTGACATAGGGAAGAAGGTTGTTCGGAATTCCGTTCGGGTTTTCGCCGATTTTACCGCTTTCGTGAGCGCCGATAGGGTTGAAATAACGCAGAAGAGTAATGCTCCACTCGTTATCGGCAACGTACAAATCCTTGAGAATAAGCTCAATCATATATTTCGTTGTGCCGTAGGGGTTTGTTGTGCCGCCCGTTTTCATCTCTTCGTTGAGAGGGGATTCGTTTTCGGTTCCGTAAACGGTAGCGGATGAACTGAAAACGATATTCTTACAGCCGTTTTCGCGCATTACCTCGCAAAGAGTAAGCGTTCCGCCGATATTGTTGTCGTAGTATTCAAGGGGCTTATAAACGCTTTCGCCGACCGCCTTAAGTCCTGCGAAATGGATAACGGCGTCGATTTTGTCTTCCTTAAACGCTTTTGTAAGACCCTCTTTGTCACGGATGTCACATTCAAAGAACTTGAAATCCTTGCCCGTGATTTCCTTAACTCTGTCAAGAGAAGCCCTTTTACTGTTATAAAGGTTGTCAACAACCGTAATATCATAGCCTGCGTTAAGAAGCTCAACGCAGGTGTGAGAGCCGATATATCCGGCGCCGCCGGTAACTAAAAATCTCATATGTATTCTCCTTGGATTAATAAGCCTCGTTATCCGTTGTGGTTTCGTCCTCGTCCGATTCGGATTCGGTTGCGGCTTTTGTTGTTGTGGTAGTAGTTGTTGTTGAACGCTTTGTCGTTGTGGGTGCCGCCGTTGTAGTAGAGGGTCTTGTAGTGGTTGTTGTGTTAGACGAACGGGTTGTGGTTACCGTATTTGTTCTCGTTGTCGAGTCGGTTTCACTCTCGCCCTCCTGGCTTGCTTTACCGTGCTGGAGAACAGCGTCGGTAAAGAAGTATTCAAGAATTTCGTCATAGGTTGCGCCCTGACGCTTAGCCATTCTTATAGCACCTCTCTGTGAAAGGCCTACGCCGCTGCCTGAGCCGTAGCAGGTGAAGACAAACTCCTTGTTCTCGTCGTTGTACTTAACGTTAAAGCACATTGAAATAAGCTTGTTTTCACAATATTTATCAACTAATTTAACGAAATCATAGCCTGAGAAAACGTCGCTTCCGATTGTCACGGTTTCAACGTAACCGGTTACGTTGTCGAAGCCGCTGTCGTGAGCCGAAATTTCAATCCAGGTGTTGGGGTCGGTTGAGAACTCGGCAAGAGAATGAGAGGTTGTTTTAACAACTGCTGAATTCAACTCGCTTGTTGAAATTGCAATTTCGGTCTTGTAATCGTCCGTTCTCTTATCCGAATCAACCTCTACCGGAACAAGATAGGGAAGCTCAACGCCGTAAACCGTCTTTGCCGAAGCCGTGCGGCCTGCGCTGTAACGGTGATAGGGTGCGGCAATAACCTTTTCGTCATAGGTCAGGTAGTCGCCGTAAACCGCGTCAACAGCCTGCTTTATCTTAGCGTCAGCAGTGTTAGCAAGTTTAACGTCGGAAATATCGAAATTGTTATCTCTGTATTTAAGGTTTGTATAGAGAACAACCGCCATAGCCTTTAATGACTCTTCATCCCATTCGTCTTCGTCATTAATGGCGTTCTGAAGCATAAGAGCGAGCATATCTCTTGCGTTAACCTCTTCGCCGTTGCGAAGGAATGTTTCGGGCTCTTCGTCGCTCATCTTGACCTCACGGTCGGTTTCGCCCTTCATAAGGTCAACTATATGAGCCATAAGCTCTTTTTCTTCAACAGGCTCGGGTTTTTCTTCCTTTGTGGTTGTAACTGTTGTGGGTTCTGTTGTCGTGGTGGGCTCAGAGTTTTTCCTGCTGTCGAGAATTTTGAAAGCAACGCCCGCTCCGATACAGAGAACGAGAATAATAACTAAGATAATGAGAATAGTTTTAACTGTTTTCTTTTCGGCAACCTTTTCGGTAATTTCGTTTTCGGTGCCGATTGCGTTTTCGGAAAGCACGCCGTAAGCGTTCTGACCGAGAAGAGTAATCGCTTCTTCCGCGGCGGCTGAAACAAGGCTTTCGTCTGTTTCGCCGTCCTCAGCGTAAAAGCGCCTTGCAATCGCTTTTTCGCCGTCGGTGATTGAAATGCAGACGCCTCTGCCGTTTTCGTCGTCAAACGGGTCCGAAATTACGGCGCCGAGCTCTGTATGAGAGAGGTTTTTAGCGGCTCTTGCAAGCTGAACCGAATATGAAACGACGTCGATATCGCCCCTGTCTTCAACATGGGGAGCGAAAACGAAAAGGTCGTCCGAGCCCTCAATGCTATTAATAACCGAGCTGATTATCGGTTCCTGTTTATTTGAGCAGAAGGAAACCCTTGCGTTAGCTTCCTTAAGAAGATTTACGCTTCTTACAAGCGGATTTGAAAAGCTGTTCTTCGGCTTTTTTGAAACGGGAACAACGTCATCCCCGCTGATTACGGGCTCGCCGTAAAGAGAGGTAAGATAGGGAAGAACGCCGTTATCGAGAAGAGAGTCAATTCTGTTTTTGTCAAGGGGAAGCATAAGGAAAAGCTTTTCGCCCTTCGTTACCGCAAAGCCCGAGAAAAGACCGTCTTCGGAAGCGAAGATTTCAGCGTTCTCGGGGAAAAGGGAGTGGGAGACGATTTTCTTTTCGTCAATTCCTTCCTTTGAAGAGACAAGCTGTTTTACCTGCTCGTTCTCTTTAAGCTCGTAGCCCATAGCCCCAAGCAGCTTCTTTTTGATTTTGTTGTAAGACGGTTTTTCAACCGCAACAACCGTGAGCGCTTCGTTTTTCAAGCTCTGAGCGAGGGGCGCAAGCATCTCCTGCGGCGAGGAGAAATCCTCAAACTCAATTTCATTTGAAGCAAAGCCGTGAAGCGAATCGGCGATTTTTGCTTCAAGCTTTCTCTGCGCAAGCTCTCTTGCGGCGCAGAGAGAAAACATTCTTATTCTCATTACCTAAAATTCCTTTCGCTTATAAACTTTCGTCTATATAAGAAAATATTTGAAAACAGATTAAATTATGACGGATACCACCTGTCTGCGTCTTCAAACGGGTTATCCTCTTTCTTGGTTTCGTACCAGATAGCAGGGTATCTCGGATTTTCGTTTACGGTTACCTTGCCGTGAGAGGTCGGGTTTTCGCCTGCGCGGACCATTCTTGCAAGAACAACAAGCCTTGCGTCCTCAAACTCATAGGTGCAGGTTGAAAGAGTAAGAAGCTTGTCGCCCGGCTTTATATCGACGCCCGTATCGTAAAGTCTTCTTTCGTTTACGGCTTCAATATAGCTTTCAAACGCCTCGTCGCTTGTGAGGTGATTGAAAATATAGTTGAACAGATAGCCGTTGTCGTCGTCAGCCGTGCTGTTGGTGATGAAAACGCCGTAAATTTTGAAATTATAGTCGCCGTAAAGGGTTGAAAGCGAAATAACGGGGGCGTTTTCAAAGCCCTCGGGCTTAAGGTATTTTGAAAGCTCGGCGAACATAAGCCCGTCTTTCATATGGTGGCCGTAGATAATTGTGTTCATGCTCAGGTTTCTTATATTGTCCCTGAAATCCATAAACGGACAGCCGTATCGGCTGTACTGGCCGTAGAAATCCTGCTTAAGATATTTTTCGTTGTTCTCGGCCTTGACGACCTGAACGTTAATCTGGGTATTCGGTATGCTCAGCCACGCAACGAACTCGGGATTAAGGGCGTAAAGGCGGGCGTACTTTACGTTCATTCCGCCGGGGAACTCGACGTCGGGATATTCCGCCTTGACCTTTTCCCATTCGCTCTGAGCCTTTTCCTCGTTTTCGGGCTCAACAATATATTTCTGAAGCTTATTCGTCTGGGTGACGTTTTTATGCCTCTGAACATAGAGCGAGCCGAAATAACAGGCGCAACCGATAATCGTAATAACCGAAAGAACGCTGATGATTTTTCTCAGCTTCTCCTTGCCCGAGTCACGCTTGTTAGGGAAGGTGTTATATAAAAACTTGTTAAGACCCTTTCTGTCCTTGCTGTCGGCGGTGCGGTCAAACTCATACATTGAAATATTGTTGACGTCCTCCGAATCGGCAGAGGTAAGGGCGGTTTCGATTTCTTCAATGCCTGCGTGGTTGATTTTTATATCCTCTTCTGAACGCTCGCGGCTTATAACGGGGGCGTTTTCGTTGCCCGCCATTTCGTCGAGAGCCGCTTTTGTCGAAGAAGAAGCAACGCCCTTTTTCTTTTCGAGCTTCATATTCTTTTTACGCTGTTTAGCGGCGAGCTTTTCTTCCTTGCGCTGAGCCTTTTCAAGATTTTTAGCGCTTCGCTTCTTTGAAAATTCAGCTTCTTTTTCGCTTAATTTCTTTTCAAGCTCTTCTTCCTTACGGGCTTTTTTGGTTTCCTTGGAAGAAGGCGCGTTTTTTTCTTTAGAAGAAGAAAAATCCTCGTTAATTATCTTTCTTGAAGATGTTGAAACGGTTACGGGTTCTTCCTTTTCGTCCTCGTCGTCCTCAAGCATTTTATAGATGCTGTCAATCGCAGCCTTTGCCTCGGGGTCGCGTTTTTTGCCGTCGTTCATCAGCTCGTCAAAGAGCGAAACGCTGTCGGTTTCGTCCTCGTCAAGCTTTAACTGGCGTCTTAAATCCTCGAAGGAGTCGGCGCGATAGACATTTTTGTTGTTTTCTTCAGGGTTCATTAAATAATTACCTCGTAGCTATCGGTTCCCATCTGTCGTCATTTGCAAACGGGTTTTCGAGCTTGTTTTTAGTATACCATATTTGCGGGAGTTTAGCATTTTCGTTGACTGTCGCCGCCGCAACGTCAACCTTTTCGCTTTCGCCGGGTCTGACGGCTCTTGCGACTATAACGCAACGTCCGTCGGCGCGTCTTGACGAAGAAATATCAAGCATCTTCGTACAGGTTGAAAGGATAAGAAGCTGGTCGGAAGTATTAGCGTCAACCGTGGTGTTGATAAGAGAACGCTTTTTTAATTCCGATAAAAACGCAGAATAGTTTTCGCCCTGCAGATAGGGGTAAATATAGTTGAAAAGGTAGCCGTTGTCCTCGCCTGCGGTTGCGGTAGTGATGAAAACGGAAAATACCTTCCATTTTTTCTTCTGGAGAATAGTGTCAAATTCAATAACGGGAGCCTTTTTATAGAAATCAAGCTCTTCGTAATTTTCAAGCGGCGAAAACATTGTTCCGTCATAGAAATTATGGCCGTAAAGAATAAGGCTCGTGTCGTCGCCCGCAATATCGTTGCGGCAATCGAGGTAAATGCTTCCTCTCTCGTTATAATTTCTGTAAAAATCGTAAGTGAGGTATGCGCTGTTGTTTTCGCACTGAACGACGGGGAAATCAATCGTCGTTTCGGGAACCTTTATCCAGCCGACAAGGTGGTCGTTTGCCGCGTAAGCCGCCTTGTATTCCTCAAGAATACCTGCGGGGAAGGTTACGCCGTCGAAATTCTTGTTGAAAGCGCCGTCGTTTACGTCAAAGGTTGTAAGCTCGGCGAGGGCAAGAGCTTCCTTTTTACTTTTCTGAATGTCGGCGAAGGTAATCGCCGTGTAAACGCCCGTTACAACGATAACAAGACCGAGAACGACAAGAAGGGCGTTAAGAGTGATGTTTTTAGCCTTCTTCTTAAGCCTTTTCCGGTCCTCGTAATATGCCTCGGCCTGTTCGGGCGTAACGTGAATATTGCCCTGGGCGTCACGGAAGTCGTGTGTCATCAGTTATCACCTTCAATTAAGTCGATAATCATCTGTAAAGCGAGGTCTGCGGCGCGCTCGCGGTTAAGGTGCCTTGCGCCCTGCTGACCGGTTAAATTCGGACGGAACGATTCAACCGAAACGCCGCTCATATCCGAAACGGCGACGATAATAACCTTTTCGTCGTCAGAAAGTCCCTCGACAGGCGAAGCGTAGCCGGTTATGCCTACGCCTATATCGGCGCTCGCGCGCTGTCTTATTCCGCTTGCCATTTCCTTAGCGGTTTTAACGCTGACGGCGGTAAAGCGTTCAAGCGTTTCGCTTTTAACGCCGACAAGATGTCTTTTCACCCTGTCGGAATAGCAGACAATTCCGCATTCAAACACCTTTGACGAGCCGTCGACATCTGTAATTTTTTTTGCGAGGAGTCCGCCCGTGCAGCTTTCGGCAAGGGCGATTTTCAGTTTCTTTTCGGTGAGGAGTTTAACAGCTTTCTCTTCAAGCGTCATTTTTTTATGCCTCGATTTCCAAAATTTTTATATTTTCCAACGCGGAACCTATAAGACCCTCAACATCAAGCGCCGTTTCGGCTTCTTCAAGCATTTTGACGTTTGGACGGGTACGGGGGTGCTTGGGAGTAAATACCGTACAGCAGTCCTCAAAGGGCTGAATTGATATGTCAAAGGTTTCAATTTTTCTTGAGACAGAAATGATTTCGTCCTTATCCATTCCTATAAGCGGACGGAATACGGGAAGGGTTGTAACCGCGTCGGTACAGCCGAGAGCGTAAATAGTCTGGCTTGCAACCTGACCCACGCTTTCGCCCGTTATGAGCGCGGCGCAGTTGTCCGCCTGAGCGAGCCTGTCGGCAATTCGCATCATAAATCTTCTCATTATCAGGGTGAACAGCGGCTCGGGACATTTTCTTCTGATTTCCTGCTGAATTTCGGTAAAGCCGACTGTTATTAAATGAATATGACCGCTGTATTTCGCAACCTGACGCAGAAGCGCGTGTACCTTTTCTTCAGCCTGAACCGACGTGAACGGGGGAGAGGCGAAGTGAATTGCCGTAAGAGTAATTCCGCGTTTCGCCATCATATAGCCTGCGACGGGGCTGTCAATACCACCCGAGATAAGAAGCGCCGCTTTTCCGCCCGTACCTACGGGCATACCGCCCGCGCCCTTAATCTGGTCGGCGTGGATAAACGCCTTTTCGTCACGGATTTCAACCGTAACCGTAACGTCGGGAGAGTGAACGTCAACTGAAAGATGGCGGAATTTTTCCAAAAGCTTACCGCCGAGAAGCGCCGATATTTCGGGTGATTTATAGGGGAAAGCCTTATCGCTTCTCTTGGCGTTGACCTTAAAGGTTTCGGCTTCTTCAAGAATATCCTTAAGATAGTCGGGGGCGCTTTCGAGAATAACGTCCATGTTTTTTTCAACCGAAGCCGAGCGGGTGTAAGCGGCTATGCCGAAAACCTTTCCGACGGCGTCTGAAGCCTTATCCATATCACAATCGCCGACGGGGATAATCATAATAGTCGACTGTGATTTTTTATATTCAAATTCGCCGAAGGCGCGAAGCCGTCTTTTTAAATTTTTAATGAGCACGTCCTCAAAGCCCGAACGGTTAAGTCCCTTTAAGGCAAGCTCGCCGTTTTTAACAAGAATTATTTCTTCCAATTTATGTACTCCCGTTTTTTATTTAACGCTTTCAATGACCGTTTTAAGACCGTCATAAAGCAGGTCGATTTCTTCCTTTGTATTGTATCTTGAAAGGCTTATGCGAACGGCGCTGTCAATCCTTTCGGCGTCAAGCCCCATAGAAACAAGGGTTTCGCTTCTGTGGCCCTTACTGCACGCCGAGCCGGCCGAAATGCAGATTCCCATTTCGCTTAAAGCGTTTACGGTTACCTGCGAACGCACGCCCGCAACGGATATGTTTAAAATATAACCGAGGGCGTTTTCGGGCGAATTGAACCGAACGCCGTCAAGCGAGGACAGCCTTTGGCGAAGATAAAAATTTAGGCTGTTGACATAGTCGAGATGGCTTTCAATATCCCTCGCTTCTTCAATAGCCGCGCCGAAGGCCGCTATGGCAGGTACGTTCTGAGTGCCTGAAAACAGGTTGCCTTCCTGTCCTCCGCCGAGGATACAGGGCTTTAACTTAACACCCTTTTTCACATAGAGAAGCCCCGAACCCTTAAGAGCGTGGATTTTATGGGCTGAAGCCGTAATCATATCGGCAGAAGAAGCGTTCACACGGATTTTTCCGAACGCCTGAACAGCGTCGACGTGAAGAAGGGCGCTGGATTTTTTCCGCCTGATAATCCTTTTTATTTCGTCAAACGGAAGAACCGAGCCGGTTTCGTTGTTGACCGCCATTACGGAGACGAGCGCCGTTTTTTCGTCTATGACTTCACTAAAACACTCGGGCGAAATAACGCCGTTTTTGTCGGGCTTAAGCCTTATAACCTCGAAGCCCCTTTCCTCAAGAGCGTCCATACATTTTGAAACGCTCGGGTGCTCCATAGCGGTAGTGACGATTTTCCTCAGGTTTTTATTTTTCTCGTTTACCGAGCCTAAAACGGCGAGGTTGTTAGCAGCCGTACCGCTCGGTGAAAAATAGATTTCGCTTTCTTCACAGCCTAAAAGCGAAGCGGCGCTTTTTCTGGCTCTGTTAATTTCAGCCGAAGCCTCAAGCCCCTTAAAATGAAGAGAGGACGGGTTTCCCCATTCTTTAAGGCAGGCGTTGTTCATAGCCCTGACGGCGTTTTCGCACGGCATTGTCGTTGCGCTGTTGTCAAAATATGCCTTCAAGATTTTTCCTCCCCGTGCTGTCGGACGCTTTCCGCCGCAAAAATATACAGCATACATTATATAATATATTTATATTTTTTTCAATTATAATAGCGAAAAAATTCGTATAATTTACAGAAAATTAATAAAAATAATTTTACATTTTATACAAAAAGGGGCTTAAAAATGAACAGAAGAAAAAGAATAAGAAAAATATCGCTTCTGACGGCGGTTTTAGTTGTGTTTTCGCTCTTTGCCCTTACGGGAACTCTCAAAGCCAAAAGACTCGAGAGAGAAAAGAGAGCCGAAATTCAGCAGTCAATTTGCGAGCTTGACGAATACGCTTCTTCAATCGACTCAACTCTGTCAAAGGGTATTTACGCTACTACTCCGCCTATGATTTTATCGCTTTCAACTGAACTCTGGAGGCTGTCGTCGGGGGCGAAAATAATGCTTTCTCAAATACCGAACGACAGTATTGATATGAGCAGGACAAATAAGTTTCTTACCCAGACGGGCGAACTGATGATGAGCCTTAACCGCAGGGCGGCGAACGGTGAACAGCTCAGCGAAAAGGACGTTTCCTCGCTGGTTTCGCTTCTGAAATACGCAAAGGCTTTTCACGCCTCGACCTCGGCTCTGCGTGACGGAGCCTTTGACGGAACGGTTGAGCTTATTAAACAGGCGGGAAACATTACCTCAAACAGTAAGGTTGAAGCCACTCCGCTTTCCTCGTCGCTCGAAAACACGGAAAAGGCGATAACCGATTTTCCGTCGCTCATTTACGACGGCCCGTTTTCCGACCATATTGAAAAGAAAACCGCCGCCTTTCTCAACGGCAAGGAAGAAATCAGCCGGAGCGAAGCGAAGAAAAAATGCGCCGAATATCTTTCGGTAAAGGAGGAGGATATAACCTTTTCGGCTATGGAGGACGGCAAGACCGAGGCCTACGTTTTTACAACCGATAAAATCACCTGCGCCGTCACTAAAAAGGGTGGTTATTTAAGCTATATTCTCTCGGGCGAATATGCGGGCGAGGATAAGATTGAGTATGACGAGGCAAGGGACAGGGCGACGGAATATCTTGAAAAAATCGGCTATAAAAATATGAAAGCGACCTACCACAGCGAAAACGACGGGATTTGCACAATTAATTTCGCCTTTGAAGAGAACGGCGTGCGCTGTTACCCCGATTTAATAAAGGTCAGCGTTTCTCTCTCTGACGGAAAAATTATTTCGGTTGACGCAAGAAATTATCTGTTAAGCCACAGAAACAGAAATCTTAAAAATGAAAATTTTTCGGTTTTTGCCGAGGCCGAAAAGAAAGTAAGCCCGCTTCTTCACGTGAAGGACAGCCGTCTCGCCGTAATTCCGACGCCCTCCGAGGACGAAAAGCTTTGCGCGGAATTTCACTGTTCGGACGACAACGGGCAGGAGGTTCTTGTCTATATCAACGCCGAAACGCTTAACGAAGAGGAGATACTGCTGCTTATGTATTCCGACAACGGGGTGCTTACAAAATAAAAGAGGGGAACCGCCGTTCCCCTCTTTTTTATTTAATCAACGCCGTAACAGCGGCTCCCACTCCCGCCGCGGCGGTCAGCTTTGCAAAAAGAAGCAGGCCGTTTTTCCTTTTTACCGCCCTTGTCGTCGGTATGCCCTGCTCCGAAGCGACAAGCTCGGTTGCTTTTGACACAAGCTTTTTCTCGTTTACTGCGCTGTATTCGGGTCGGACAAAAAACATAGCCTTTTCAAAATAGTCGCTTCCCGTATCGTGAATTTCAAGCACCTGTCTGTTAACTCCCTTTGACATAAAATACCTCCTGAATAAACTTCCCTATTATTGTTAATCGTGACGGGGTTTTTATTCAGAAAATTTTGTCAACTGTGAATAATTACAAAAATTTTATGCCCAAAAATTATACGATTTGTAATATCGACTTTTCAACAAAAATGTTCAAAACCCTGTTCAAAATGTTAATAACTTGTGTCTTTTTGTGCCTTTTTTCAAGAGTTTTTAACATTTTCGACCAACTTTTCGAAAATTTTCCGCTTGTCCGGTTTCAATTACAGTTAGTTATACAGGCTTTACTTTTTTACAGTCGGTAGTAAAAAAACGACCTTGACAAAGCCAAAATCATTGTGCAAAATAACATCGTAAATATTATATATTTTTTTCGGTATATTTTTGTTGATTTTTGGGGTGAAAAAAAATGAAAAAAACACTTGACAGGGAATTTGTTGAGATAAAATGCCCTTCCTGTCTTGACCTTGCGCTGACGCTTGACTGCGGCCAGGCGTTCCGTTGGGAAAACGAAGGCGATAAATGGCGCGGAGTTGTAAAAAACAGGGAATACATACTTGAAAAAAACGGCGAAAAGCTTTTTGTTTCGGGCTCCTGTGACAGAGAATCAATTGAAATAATAAAGGATTATTTTGATTTTGACAGGGATTACGATAAAATTCTTGATAAGCTAAAGGCAGACAAATATCTTAAAACCGCCGCCGAGGAGTACTACGGAATAAGAATTTTAAAGCAGGACGGCTGGGAAGCGCTTGTTTCGTTTATTATTTCACAGAATAACAACATCCCGAGAATTAAGGGCATAATTTCAAGACTTTGCGAGTTCTTCGGCGAAAAGATAAGCGACACGGCTTATTCGTTCCCGTCGGCGCAGAGGCTTTCGTCGCTTTCGGCTGAGGATTTAGCGCCGCTGAGAAGCGGTTTTCGGGCGAAATACATAATCGACGCCGCAAATAAGGTTGCTTCGGGAGAAGTTGACCTTGAAAAGATAAAAACCATGCCGATTGACGAGGCGAGAGCGCGTCTTATGACAATAAAGGGCGTAGGGCCGAAGGTAGCGGAGTGTACGCTTCTTTACGGCTTTAACAGGCTTGAGGCGTTTCCCGTTGACGTATGGGTTAAAAGAATTATGGGCGAGCTTTACGAAAACGGACTTCCCGAGTGCTTCAAAAATTACGAGGGGATTGCTCAGCAGTATCTTTTTCACTGGAGAAGAATGTCCGATTGACATAAAGGCGTAAAAAACGCTGTTTTTTTACAGCAGAATAAGACTTAATTTTCACCGCGCGAAGGGTATTATTACTCTTGGACTTTTCTATGCGTGGTGATTATTTATGACTAAAATAAGAAAAAGGCTCTCGCCGTTTTTAAAAAGCCCTGCTTACGGGTACACTCTTTCGGCTGTTAAGCAGGCGGCGGCTGTCGGGACAGGCTTTCTTTTCGCCTTTTCGGGCAGGGGCTTCACCCTGTCGCCCCTCGGAGTTGCGGCGGTCTGCGCTTCGGCGGAAAAATACAGAATAAGCGTCAGTATCGGCTCGTCGCTCGGTTACATAATGTATTGCGACAGCCTTTCGGCGTTAAGGTATATCGCGGCTGTGCTCTGCGCCTTCGTGCTGTCAAAGCTGCTTTCGTCCTTTGATTTTGCCGTCACGCCGCCCTTTTTAGCGGGAGTAGCGGCGTTTTGTATCTTCTCTACGGGACTTGCCCTCGGCTTTGCCGAGGGTCTGGGATTTCGGCTTTTTACCTCTTCGCTGACCGAGGCGGTTTACGCCTTTTGCTCGGGCTTCGTTTTGAGGCTTGCGGTTTCACGCTTTGAAATTAAACCTACGCTTAAAAATATGTCGTTGGGCGAATTTATTCTCGCTTCGTTTGTTTTAAGCCTTTTTCTCTGGTCGCTGGGCGGAACGGGATTTGCGCTGTTTAACCCGATAAACGTAATAATTTTTTATTTGCTTCTCACCCTGCCCGAGCTTTATTCTTCGCTCGGGTCCGTAATTTTCGGCGTGTGTGTTTTTACTGTTTTTTCTGCGTTATCGGAAGGGACGAGAGTACCGTTAAGCTTTATTCTCGGGGCGTTTTCGTGCTCAGTTTCCTTTTTATCGTCAAGGAAAACAAGATTAAGGGCGGTCTTTTTTCTTTCATCAACGCTTCTTGTATATCTGATTTCTTCTCCCTTTGAGGGGAGTTTTATTTTCGAGTCGGTTACAGCGGCTCTTCTCTTCTGCCTTACGCCGCAAAAGTATCAAAAATCGTTTGTAAATTACCTTTCAGGTTCAAGCGAACCGATTTATAACAATTCTTTTGGAAACGGGTTGAGCGCTCAGCTTCATCTCGCTTCAACGGCGGTTGAAGAAATAAGCACAGCCGTGACCGCCGTCAGTTCAACCCTTGACAGAGGGCTTCCGTCGGCGAGAAACGAGGTGTTTTCGCTCGTTACGGGCGAGCTTTGCAGCAGTTGCGTAAATTACGAAAAATGCTGGCAAAGGGAAAGGGAAAAGACGGTTGAGTTTTTTGACGGCCTTCTCGAACGGCTTGAGAAAAACGAATTTATTGATTTTCAGAACCTGTCGGTTGAAGCCAAAGCCCGCTGTATCAAGGGTGTTCAGCTTGCTTCGAGTTTTAATTCGGGCTTTTGTAACTACACTGTTGAGTCTTTAAGGTTAAAAGAAAAAAACGAAATGCGCCGTTCTGTTGCCGAACAGTTTTCTTCGGTGAGCGATATTATTGACGATATTGCGGTCGGGTTTGAGAAAAACGGCTTTCCGGATGAGGCGCTCAGCGAAAAGGTGCGCTATGTCTGTTTTTCTTTCGGGCTTAAACCCGAAAGGGCGGTGTGTAAAATCGGTCGCAACGGCAGGCTGACAATAGAAATTGAATGTAAAGAAATTCCAAAAGAGTTCACGGGAACTCTTTTCAGAGAAAGACTTGAGGACGTCTGCTCAAAACGGCTTGAGCAACCCGTTATAATCGGCGGTGAAGAGAGCGAGCTGATAACCGTCTGTGAAAAATATCCGCTTGCGGTCGAGGTCGGGACAAGCCAGATAACCTCAAAGGGCGAGCGGCTTTGCGGCGACAGCGTTGAGCATTTTTACGACGGAAGGGGAACGTTTGACGTTGTTCTTGCCGACGGAATGGGAACAGGGCCGAGGGCGGCTCTTGACAGCTCTATGGCAAGAGGGCTGACGGGAACGCTTCTGAAAAAAGGGATTTCGCCGACGGGGACGCTAAAGCTTGTCAACTCGGCTCTTATGGTAAAATCGACAGATGAAAGTCTGTCCTCACTCGATATAATGCAGGTTGATATGTTCTCGGGAAAAACCGAGTTTTTCAAGGCGGGAGCGGCTTCGTCCTTTGTCCGTCACAAGGGCAGAGTTCAGGAAATAAAGAAACCCGCCCTGCCCTTGGGAATACTTCACAAGGTTGAGTTCGGCTCAATGAAGGGGAGCGTTTCGGGCGGAGATATTGCGGTAATGGTTTCGGACGGAATAGCTGATTGCGGAACCGAAACCGTAAGGGAGATTATAAGAAAAAACGCCGCCCTTTCGAGCGACGAGCTGGCTTCTCTTCTGACAAAAACAGCCGAAAAACTGGCGGGAGAAAAGCACGACGACCTGACGGCAGTTGTTTGTAAATTTCATTAAAAGCCTCTTGCGGTTCACGTGAACCTATTGTATAATGGACGTGAACAAAAAAGGGGTGTGTAAAAAAATGAACAAGCAAATTTTAGGCTGTAATATTGATTTCCGTTCCTATGAAACCGCCGAAAAAGCTTTAGAAAAGGAAATCGGAAACGACCTGCTTTTGTTGGCTGTTTCCGAAAAAACGGGCGTTGAGCCTTCGGCAATTCAGAACTGGGTAAAGCGCGGTTACGTTGAGAACGCAAAGGGTAAAAAATATTCAAGGGAACAGGTTGCGCAGATTATTTTGCTCAATAATCTTAAAAACGCCCTTGCGCTTGATGAAGCGGCTGAGCTTTTAGCCGCCGTAAAAAAGAAAACAGGGGCTTCGTCCGTTGATATTTTAGGTGTTCTGACTTCCTCGCTGATAAGGGCGCTTCGGTTTAATTCAACCGACCGCGACTCGCTTAAAAGCGTTATAAATATTGAGCTTCGCAACAGCGAAATCAATGACTCGGTTTCGGATTTTCTTCTGATTGCGGCGTTAAGCTCGCTTTGCGGCGAATACAGACGCCTTGCTCAGAGGGAAGCAAAAAGTCTATAAAGCGAGAAAAAACAAAGGACTGCTGAAAAACAGCAGTCCTTTAGGGCGACACCGAAAAGGAGGTTTAAGCCCTAAAACGGACATTTTTCCGCTATAACGGCTTCAAAAACGGGGTTAAGGCACAAAGCATTAACCCCGTTTTATTCATTGTTCTAACGAAAAACTGTCTCATTTTAGGGTGCGAAGCAGTTTTGGCAAAGTAATTTTAGTTCATAAAGTGATTACAAAATCCCCTGCATACTTGCGTATTCAGGGGATTTTTAATTGCTTTAGGGACAAAAGGACAAAGCCAAAACCTAAACATCCTTATCGGTGTCGCCCTTTTTTTGTGTCTGATTTTATTTCATAACAACCGTTACGGCTACATAGCCTATATAGCCTGCGAGCATAACAACGCCCTGCCAGCGCCTGAATTTCTTTGAAACAATTGTCGGGAAAATTGCTATTGCGATTGCGCAAAGGCAAACGACCATATCAATCGTAACCGACGAAGCCGAAACTGCAAGAGCGCCGTTGCCCTTGCCCATTGAAACAAACGAGCAGATGGGAAGAATGAGCGTAAGGTCGATAATGTTTGCGCCGAGAATGTTTCCGACGGAGAGCGCGCCCTCTTTTTTTCTCAGAGCCGTAATTGTAGTTACAAGCTCGGGAAGGGACGTGCCTATTGCAACGGCGAAAACGCTTATAATTCTCTGCGGAACGTGAATGTCCTCGGCGAGAACAGTGCCTGCGTTAACAAGAATTTCAGCGCCTATTACCGTACCTGCCGCGCCGACAACGAAAAGGGCGAGATTTGTAAACCAATCCTTTTTCGTAGCGCTTTCCTTAGTCGGAACAATGTCGTCCTCAAACTGAAGTGCAACCGAATTCGGGCTCGGCTCAATCTGTTTGTCCTTGTTTTTCATCGAAATAAAGTTTTCGATAAAGAAAACAATGAAAACAATCATCAGAGCGACTGTTCCGTAAAGCGAGAGCGAATAGTAATCCTGCTGTTCGCCCTCAAAGGTGAGAAGATTTTTCTCCGTAAAGATACAGCCGAGAACAAGAAAAACGGAAGCGCCGAACATAAGAAGGGCTTTAGGAGAGAATTCCTTTCGCTCGACCGCGAACGGCATACAGACAATAAAAACGCCTAAAATCATAGCCGTGTTTGCCGTTACCGAGCCTATTGCGTTGCCCGCCGCCATATCGACGTTACCCCTGAGGGTTGCGGCAATGGAAACTATCATTTCGGGAAGGGTTGTCGCTATTGAAACAATGGTTGCGCCGATTACGAACTTCGGAACGCCGAGCACCTCTGCAATCCAGCTCGCCGAGTCAACGAACCAGTCGCCGCCCTTGATAATAAGAACAAGGCCGCCGACGAAAAAAAGAGCTGTCAGCCAGACCGGAGCCGAAACGAAAAAGCTTTCAATAAATTCCATTAAATCACCTGTTTTCAGTTTTGAAAAAGTAAAATGATTTTACTCTTATAACGGGCTTTTGTCAACAAAGGACTTGCCTTTTTAATGGGTATGTGTTAAAATTCAAAAAAATAACTGCCACCGGGTAGCACTGCATATTCTTCGTTAGGTCTTTGAAGAAGAATATGGCGGTGCTTATTTTTTTAGGAGGAAAAATGAAAAGGCTTTTTAACTATTTTTCGGCATACGAACGGCTTTTGTGGTTCTTGTCGGTTGTTATAATCGTCACGGTGTTCCTTGTTTTTGACAGGGTGAACTCAATGTATCTTATTTCATCACTGATAGGCGTTACCTCGTTGATTTTCAATGCGAAGGGAAATCCCGTCGGGGCGGCGCTGATGGTTGTTTTCGGTCTTCTTTACGGAATTATATCGTTTTCGTTTTCATATTACGGCGAGGTGATAACCTATGTCGGAATGACGGCGCCGATGTCCTTTGCAGCTCTCGTTTCCTGGCTTAAAAACCCGTATAAGGGCAAAAGAAGCGAGGTCACGGTCAATAAAATATCAATAAAGGAAGCGGTATTTCTTGCCTTTCTTACGGCAGGGGTTACAGCGGCTTTTTACTTTATTCTGAAGTATTTCAACACTGCAAATCTTATGCTTAGCACTCTTTCTGTCGCAACATCCTTTGCGGCTGTTTATCTGACGGCAAGGCGAAGCAGATTTTTCACCTTTGTCTATGCTTTAAACGACCTCGTGCTTGTTTCGCTCTGGGCGCTTGCGTGTAAAACGGACCTTAAATATATCTCCGTAGCGGTCTGCTTCGTTGTTTTCTTCGTTAACGATTTGTACGGCTTTTTCAACTGGGGAAGAATGGGAAAAAGGCAGAAGCAAGAGGGTTGATTGGAGCATTGTAACAAGAAACCGATAAAAGTGTGAATGAAATGTGAACTTTTAGGTAAAAATAGTTGACAATTTATATATAAATTAATATACTAATTAGGCAACAAACTGTATCAGCGGGAGAAGTGCGCCCGTGAATCAAAAATGGAGGGACAATGATGCAGAATAATATGAGGACAAGAAAAATATTAAGCCTCGTAATAAGCGCGGTTATGGTTCTGACCATGTTCCCGCTTATGGCTTTCACATCCGTGGCGGCTACAGGCAACGTTTATTCTTCGGGTGAGTGGAACTACTCAACGTCGAGGATAAACAGCGGAAGAACCGATTTTACGGCAAACGGTCCGTTTTTTGTCAGCTTTGCTATAGCGGACACTGATTTTGTATTTATGCAGACTCAGGACAATCAGGAATTTACTTATACGACAACCTTCTATGCAAAGAAAAATAACTTTGCTAACGAAGCTCATATTTTAAATGTTGATACGAACGTTGAAAACGATAAGACGTTTAAAAATATGGTCACCTCGACATCCTGGGCTTTGACAAAGGGTCAGGTTAACGACGGCGGCGACAGCTCGCCTAACGGCGACGAGCTGAAGACAGACTGGTTTTCAACCTACTTTACGGGCTGGAGCTATACCGTTAACTTCACAGCGAACGGAAGCGCGGTTTACCATCCCGAATGGCAGATTGAATTCTCCTCACGCGGCGCGGGCGTAGGATATTCTGTCGAAACGCATAACACGGCTTATACGGTTATAGAAGGCGAAAGCGAAGCTCAGAATCTTGACCCCGTTTTCACAATTCAGGTTATAGATATGAGAGAGCTGAGAACTCTTGTTGATATGGCAAATGACGTCGGAGTGGACATCACCGATATTACGGGAAACAGAGACCTCAGCGGCAACACCTACTATTCACAGGATGTTATCGACACAATGGTTTCCGCTCTCAGAGCAAGACTTCTTTGCGATTATACTGCGCTTGACACACAGTTGGCGCGCGCGGCGGCTGTTGACGAAAACGTTAACGGCGCCCTCGGCGGAAATCTTTTTGATGACGACGCATACAATACGTTTACCGAAGCTTATAATCAGGCTAAGGCTGTTGACCGTTTCCTTACCGACGAGGACGACGGAAGCAACCAGGCGTTGATAAATAATACTGCCCTTGCTTTACAGAACGCGATTGACGCGCTTTCTTCTTCAAGAAAAGCGCTTGTCAGTTACTATGCAGACGGCGAGCTCTTTGCTCAGAACACTGTTCCTCTCGGGAAAGATTATAATTTCCATGATGTAACGGATAAATTCATCGGCGTACCCACAAAGGAGCATTACTCCTTTACAAAATGGGTTGATGAAAACGGCGAAAGAATAAAAGAGGATACCGTTATTACAGGCGACCTTGACGTCTATGCGGAGTTTGAGGTTAAGATGGAGGGTGTCGCCCCCCTTGAAAAGAGCGGTAAGTGGGAGCATAAGCTTTCCGAAAACGATGATGACGGCAGAGGCGACAACTATATTTCCATGTGGGTTGAAAATATTAATTTCAACTTTGTTCAGACCCATGACAACGAAACCTTTTCGTTCTATACCGATTTGACGGCATATAAAAACGACGGCGGAAACACGGTAAGGGTCAACGATGTTTACCTTCTTCCCAACGACACCGAAACGCAGACGTTTATCAACGCGCTCGGCGACAACGAAATCGAATACTATTGCGTAACCAAGAATTCGGACGAAAAGCCTAACAACACGGGTCTTCCCGGAGCGCTCGGTTCAAATTATAACTGGCAGAAACAGATTTACCGTGTTGTATGGAGATATATCTATACCTTCAACGCTGACGGACACGCAACTTATAATCCGAAATGGAATATTGAATACACCTCGGGTCTCTGGGCTCTTTCGGCGGGCGATCATGACCTCCCCGACGGCGGCGACCCGTATGTTACCTTTACAATCAACGTTACGGATATGCGCGAGCTGTTAAAAACAATCGACAAGGCCGAAAGCATACTCAACAATGTAAACAACGGCTTTGACGAGGCAACAAAGGCGGCTCTTCGCGCAGTTCTTAATGACGTTAAGGATAACTACACTCTTGACGGTACGGTTTATTATGACCAGACAACCGTTGATACTCAGGTTGAAAGAATCAAGGCTTACATTCCCGACAGCCTTCAGGTTGCCTGCGACTATTCGGTTCTTGACGAAGCTATTGAAGAGGCAAACGCTTACGACCGTGAACACGGCAACGACAACAACCATTTCATTGACGAGGTATGGAACGATTTCCTCTCGGCTTATGAAGCGGCTACAACTGTTGACCGTAACCTCTATATTGACGACGACAACGTAAATCAGCCTATGATTGACGAGTTGGCAGAGAATTTAAGACTTGCAGTTAAGGCTTTAACCTATAATACCCACGTTAATCAGCCCTGCGACTATGAGGATATTACTCCCGTTGTTGACGCCGCGAAGAAAGATCCCGGTACGGACAATTCCAACGGCAAGTATGACGACGACGCATGGCAGGATTATATCGACGCCCTCAATAACGCCGAAGACCTTATCGACAACGAGCTTTATGATGATGAGGACGGCGAAAATCAGCAGAAGATTGATGACGCAAAGCAGGCTCTTGAGGATGCTATAAACGCTCTTAAGGACCCCGCAAATCAGAACGAGCCTTGCGATTATTCGGCTCTTGACGAGGCTATTGCCGCGGCAGAAAAAATTACCGACAGCGACCTGTTCACACCCGAAACCTATCAGGCATTGCAGGACGTTCTTGACAGCGCAAAGGCTGTTCCGACAGACCTTTACAGTGATGACGCAGGCAACAATCAGCAGACTATTGACAATGCGGCTCAGGCGCTTAACGACGCAATTGCAAATCTTCTTAATGACGCTATAAACAACGCGGAAAATACCGATACAACAGGTATGACCGAAGACAGCAAGCAGGCTCTTGACAACGCTGTGAACGACGCTCAGGCAGTTGCGGACAACACCGCTTCAACGCCTGACGACAAGGCGGACGCTATTAACGGTATCACCTCAGCCGCCGACAGCCTCACACCCGATAAGACAGAGCTTGAAGAGGTTATCAACAACGCTGAAAGCATTGACACGGCAAACGTTCCTCAGAACCTTGTTGACGCTCTTGAAGAAGCAATCAACAACGGTAAGGATGTTGACAACAATCCCGACGCAACAGTTCCCGAAGTTAAGAACGCGACTGACGATATAGTTAACGCAATCGACAATATTCTTCAGGCAGTCACAGACGAAGCGAAGAATACGGATACTGACGGATATACACCTGTTACAGCTTCAAATCTTGAAGACGCAATTCAGAACGCAGAGGATGTTCTCAACAATCCCGATTCAACACCTCAGGAAAAGGTTGACGCTATCAATGAACTCACTGACGCTATAAACAACCTCAATCCTGACAAGACAGAGCTTGAGGAAACAATAGACGCGGCTGAAACAATTGATACAACGGGACTTCCCGAAGACCTTGTAAACGCTCTTGAAGATGCAATCAACAACGGTAATAATGTTGACGGTGACCCCGATGCAACAGTTCCCGAAATCAAGGACGCAACAGACGCTATCAACGACGCTATCGACAATATTCTTCAGAACGAAATTGACGAAGCGAAAAATACCGATACTGACGGTTATACCGACGAAACAAAGCAGGCGCTTGAAGAAGCCATTCAGAACGCAGAGGACGTTCTCAATAATCCCGATTCAACTCCTCAGGAAAAGGTTGACGCTATAAACGAGCTTAACGACGCTGTTGACAACCTCACTCCCGACAAGACAGAGCTTGAGGAAGCAATCAACGCGGCCAAGACCGTTGACATCAGAGAAATTGATCCTCAGCTCGGCAATGAACTTAACGACGCGATAAGCGACGGTGAACTTGTTGATATGAATCCCGACGCAACCGCTCAGGAGATTCAGGACGCAACCGATGCTATTCATGACGTGCTTGACAGAATTCTTCAGGATGAGATAGACAAGGCGGAAAATACCGACCGAACAGGAATGGATCCCAACGCAATTTCAGACCTTGAAGACGCGATTCAGAACGCAGAAGAAGTCCTCAACAATCCCGACTCAACAGCTCAGGATAAGGTCAATGCCCTTGATGAACTTAAAGACGCTCTTGAAAATCTTCTTCCCGACAAATCGGGACTTATAGACGCTGTTAATGCAGCTCAGCGTGTTTATGATGATGCGCAGCTTAACCAGTTTGACGAGCAAGCACTTTATAACGCGATTCAAGGCGGTGAGGAAGTAATTGACGAACCTCGTCCGACAGTTGAACAAGTAGAGAATGCAGTTTACAACATCAATTCTCATCTTGAAAGAATTTTTTCAGAGAATCTGGGTGCGGCACACGATGAAGATACTGCAAGCATGACAAAGGAAAGCGCTGATGCTCTTGCACAGGCTATTGTAATCGGAGACGCTGTTGCAAATAATCCCGATGCAACCGTTCAGGATAAGGCAGACGCTATTATTGCACTCAGCACAGCATTGGCAAATCTTACCGAAGTCAACAGGCTCATTCCGACAGACGAAAGCGGACTTGTTGTTGACAGAACCGACACAGACTGCTATTACCTTGTAGGTCTTGACGCAAGCAATACAACCTTTGCCAATGTTAAGAATATGTTTGAAAATGACGGCAGACAGATTATTGCTTTCAGAAATGACGTTCAGCTTTCGGATACCGACTTAATCGGCACCGGCTGTATAATCAAGTGCGTATCGGTTAAGGATTCGTCAATAGTTTATGAGCAGGCAACCGTTATCCTTTACGGCGACGTAAACGGCGACGGACTTATCGACAGCGTAGACTATGACGCTATGTTTGACGAAACACTTATGAATATCGCTATCGAGGGCGAGCTGTTCAGGATTGCCGGCGACGTCAATAACGACAGCGTAATCGACGGCTTCGATATGTCGTTAACCGAGCTTCAGATGACAGGCGCAAAGCCGATTGACCAGCTCGGCGGACGTATCGGCAAAATCAGCGGTTAACGCCGACAGGCTTTGCCGTACGATTGTTAAAAAGTGAGCGTTTAATCAAAAAAACGTGAAAAAATAGTGAATATGCACTCCAAAGCGGCGCTTTGGAGTGCGTTTTTCGTCATAAGGACGAAAAAAACAAAAATGATTGACTTTATATATTATATAATGGTATAATTTTTTCGGATAGAGAAAGTGAAAAAAGTCGTACGGGAAGGTACGTTTTGGCAAGGCCTATGGAAAGAGGGTCTTGCTTTTGTGTTTTTAAGGTATATTGCGTGAAAAAGAATGTTTTTTAATCGCTGTTCTTTTCTGCAAATACCTTTTCACAAGCACCGTTGAATAAAACAAAGGGGAGGTTGCGTTTGAAAAAGCTAAGAAAAGTTATAAGCGTTATTCTTTCGGTTGTTATGGCCGTTACGAGCCTGCTGACACTTTGCGCTTACGCTTCAACTGCAAATCTGAGGTATTTTGAGCGCGGGGTTCTTACCGACGGGCAGAACACGGCGTATTATCTTATCGATAAGGATAACAGAACCCTTTATCTTACGGGTGACGGTGTGACCAACGCCAGAACGCCCGACTACCCCGACGCCGCTTCGGGTCCGTTTGCGGGAAGAACCGACGTTACCTGCATTGTGGTTGAAGAGGACGTTGCGCGCGTGGGCGACTACGTTTTCGCTAATATGAAAAGCGTTGATACGCTTGAAATTCAGTCAAATCTTCTTTCGTCCTCGAGCAGTATGTCCTCGAAGGCAATGTCAGGCGATACTGCGCTTCGTCATATAAGGGGCGAAAGCTCGTTCCTTTCTACCGATATTCTTCTTCAGGTCGTTAAGGGCGCTCTGAATATCGCTTCGGGCAACTGGATTCAGCTTGCGCTCAACGGTTTTAATATCGTAAAAGAGGGTGTCAGCGAGGATTCCCTTTCAAACGAGGTTGTTCACGCTATGGTCAGCGATTATATTATGACGGGGGACGAGGTTTTCCTCGGCGACCTCGATCAGACAGTTGCGCTTGTTCAAGCAAGGGAGCTTGAGACGTGTTACTGGGAAAACGCATATCACCATCAGTATGTTTCTCATATTGCTCAGGCTGAAAGCTGTACTACGGATGGCGAAAGGATGTATGTCTGTTCGGTCTGCGGTTCGTTTTACAGCGAGCGTTTCGGCAACCCGCTCGGCCACAGTTATGTTTACGAAACCCTTTATGAAGCGTCCTGCTTAAAAGAGGGTATTTCAAAGGGCGTTTGCACACGTTGCGGTGACGTTAAATTTGTTTCAATTCCCGCGACGGGTCATACCGAGGGCGTATGGTCAATGGTTAAGGTTCCGACAGATACGGAAAAGGGAACGCTTGAATGCAGGTGTGTTGACTGCGGCGAGTTTTTAAGACAGGCTCAGGTCGGCACGAGCAACAGCACATACTATAAATATAAGGTAGGGCTTAACGCCTCCGATAACACTGTTTCTTCGGTTGTTTCGTCGCTTACACAGGCAAACTACTTAATTTCGGTTGTTAAGGACGGAGTTGTTCTTTCGGACAGTGAAAAGGTGGGAACGGGTTATAAGATTATTTATTCCCATATTCCCTCTTCAAAGGTAACCGAAATTGATACCGTTGTTCTCTACGGCGACGTTGACGGCGACGGACTTGTCGGCGAAGACGATTTCGATATTATGAACGAATATGTCGGCGGAAAAACCTCGGTTATTGAGAACGGCTCTGTTTATAAAAGGGCGGCTGACCTTAATAACGACGGCGTTATCGACGCCTTTGACCTTTCGCTTCTGGACTTGCAGATTTCCGAAACGAAGGCGCTTGACCAGTCAAAGCCGCAATACTGATATATTGTTGTTAAATTTTTTCAGAAAAACTCCTCTTTTTCAAGAGGAGTTTTTTATGGTTGAAAAAAGGTTATAAATAGGGTAAAATACTTTTGATTAATAAATGATAGGGTGATTTTGTTGGATTATACAAATGTCGAATGTCCCGTTTGTAAAAAGCCCTTTACCGAAAAGGACGATATAGTAGTCTGCCCCGAATGCGGCACGCCGCACCACAGGGAATGTTATTTTTCGCTTTCCCACTGCGCAAATGAAGAAAAGCACGCCGAGGGCTATGTTTTCGAGATGCCGAGAATCAAGCAGATTGAAAAGCAGATTTTGAACGGAGATGTTTTTAAAAACGAAAATAACAACGAAGCCGAGCCTGAGATTAAGGTCTATAATCAGGACGAAAACGGCGGGGAGACGCCTCCCGTAATTTCGACCCCGATTTTAGGCGGAATGGGTCAGCTCGGTATTGACGTCGGCGAAAATCCGAAGATAGCGGATATTCCGATTGACGAGGTAACCGCCTTTGTCGGCGTTGACCAAAGCTCGTCAAGGCTTATTTTCAAACTGGCAATTATTGATAAGCTTAAAACCGTAAGGCTTAATTTTATAACGTTGTTCTTCCCTTATCTTTGGTTTTTCTACCGTAAAATGTATAAGGTCGGCGCGCTTGTAATTGCGCTTATGCTCGCTTCGACGCTTATTTTTACAAATGCGAACACTCTCAACTACAATATGAAAATATATCAGCTTGCCGCCCAGAGGGCGCAGGGCGCTATTTCCGTCGAAGAATATAACGCCGCCGCGCTTGAGCTTTCCGAAAGCGGAACGGGTAACAGCGAATATTTTGATATGGCGCCTCAGGTGCTTAACCTCGCTATAAGAATTGTCTTTGCTCTTCTTGCCAACAAGCTTTATTTAGAGCATATGAAAAAGCAGGTTTTCAAAGCCCGTGAGGACTGTTCTTCAATGGAAGAATATATGGACGCTTTGAGAAAACGGGGCGGAAAATCAGTCGGCGCGGCTGTTCTTTCGGTTGTCCTGTTTTCCGCAGTCAGCTTTATAGGCTACTACGCTTTATATATGATTTATATGTAGGAGGCATATTTTAATGAAAATAAGAAAGGCTATTATTCCCGCCGCAGGACTCGGCACGAGAGTTCTTCCCGCTTCAAAGGCGGTTCCGAAGGAAATGCTCAATATCGTTGACAAGCCTGCTATTCAGTACATTGTTGAAGAAGCGGTGCAGGCGGGCATTACCGATATTTTAATTATCACGAACAGAGGCAAGGGCGTTATTGAGGACCATTTTGACCACGCATTCGAGCTTGAGGCGAACCTTAAAAACAATCCCTCAAAGGCGGATATTTATAACGAGGTCAAGTCCGTTGCCGAGCTTGCCAATGTTTATTTCATTCGCCAGAAGGAGACAAAGGGTCTTGCTCACGCTATTTCCTGCGCAAAGAGCTTTGTCGGTGACGAGCCGTTTGCAGTGCTTTACGGCGACGACGTAATCGTTTCAGAGGACCCCGTAATCGGTCAGCTCTGCCGCGCTTACGAAAAATACGGTTGCGGCTGCGTAGGCGTCAAGGAGGTTCCGAGAAAGGACGTTCCGAAGTACTGCACGCTTGACGTTACGCCGCTTGAAGAGAATATTATGCAGGTTCATAATATTATCGAAAAGCCCACTCCCGAAGAGATTATTTCCTGCTATTCAATTCTCGGAAGAGTTATTCTCCCGCCCGAGATTTTCGATTTAATCGAACAGACCCCGCCCGATAAAAAATCAGGCGAGGTGTATCTTACGGATTCAATGGTTATGCTCGCAAAACAGGGTAAACTCAACGCCGTTGACTTCAACGGAATCCGCTATGATATGGGAAACAAGCTCGGAATTATGAAGGCTAACTGCGAGGTCGCTCTTAAACATCCCGAAATCGGCGAGGACTTCAGGGCTTACTTAAAGGAACTCGTTAAGGAATTATAAAAACAAAAAATTAAGGAGAGGTAGTTTTACCTCTCCTTTATTTTTTTCTGTTTAATTACGGCTTTTTCGTTGTCGATTCGGCTTCGGGGAAGTCGTAGTTGAGCCAACCGACTGCGCGCCAGCACATTGTTACCGTATTGGTTTCACGGTAATAGCTGTCGTCCGCAAGATTGTTAAGGGTCTTAACCGCCTTGAAGGTTTTAAGCGGAGCATACTGACCGCGAACCTGTTCAAGCGATTTTGTAAATGAATCCGCCATTTCGCTGTCACGGAAACGGATTGTGCAAACCATAACCATTTTACCCGGAACGGCGTTGCTTTTGACAAGCTTGAAGCCCGTCAGCCACCAGTGGTCGGTAGCGGGTCTGCGGAAATATCTTGTAGAATCTACCCTCGGATTCTTTGTATAAAGCTCCATTGACATATTCAAAAGATGGTCGTTGTCGGCGGTGTCATAAAGAGTTGTGTCAGCGCCGAGCGGTTTTGTGTAAACGCCGATTTCAGCGCCGTCAAGAACTACGCTGTAGTTGCCCTTCCAGAACTGTAATCTCCAGCTTTCGCCGCCCCAGTCAAAGTCAACCGTGAAGGTTATGTAGTGCATATTGAGTAAGAATGCGCCCAGGTCATAGTGAGGAGCGAAGCCGCCCTTTCTCTGCCAGGAATCAAGCTCGGAATAGAAGCAGTCTTCCTCGGGGTCGTAGGAATAGCCGACAGCCGAAAGAAGCTTCGCAACGTCAACCTGTGAGCCGCCGTTGGTTGTGTTTGTAAGCTGGGGGTCAACCGTAGGCGGAAGAGTGGGATTTGTAACTCCCGGGAAAGTAAGGTCGGGAATTGAAATCTGAGAACCCGAAGAGGGTTTTGTTGTCGTTGTTGCGGGAGTAGTTGTTGTCGCAAAGTCGTCGAACATACCCGTTGTCGTCTCGGTTGACGAGGGGGTAACATTCTGTTGAGTGACGGTTGCGGGATATTCCGTAACCGAGAACGGGTCTTCGGTTGAGCCGTCCGTGCCGGGCTTACCCTTGCAGGCGGTGAAAACCGTTATAATAAGTGTGAGCAAAAAAAGCAGAGTCAAGTAACGCTTGATGCTGTTGTTCATGACTTCCACCTCCGGGAAATTAAACTATTACATCTATATTCTATATAAAAAAGGGCGGTTTGTCAACTCGGTAAACCGACAATGTTTGCATTATTTAATGTAATGTGGTAAAATAATGGTCTGATATTTATATAATTCTTCGGGGGAAAACTATGAATAAAATCAGAAACGTTGACCTTTATGAGTCAGGCGAAAGAAAAATCGAATGGGTAAGGCAGAATATGCCGATTTTAAGAAGCATTGAGGAGGAGTATTCGTCTTCAAAGCCTCTTAAGAATATCCGCGTTGCGCTTTCAATTCACCTTGAAGCGAAAACCGCCTATCTTTGTAAGGTGCTCGCCTCTCTCGGCGCCGAAATGTACGTCACGGGAAGCAATCCGCTTTCAACTCAGGATGACGTTGCGGCGGCTCTTGTAAAGGCGGGGCTTAATGTTTTCGCCTGGTACGGCGCTACGAAGGAGGAATATACCGACCATTTGAGATGCGTTATTTCTGCTTCGCCGAATATTATTATCGACGACGGCGGCGACCTCGTAAACCTTATTCATAACGAATATCCCGAACTGATAGAAAACGTAATCGGCGGCTGTGAGGAAACGACAACGGGCATTATCCGTCTTGTTTCAATGCATCGCGAGGGAATGTTGCGCTTCCCGATGGTTGCCGTTAACAACGCCGACTGCAAGCATCTTTTTGACAACCGCTACGGCACGGGCCAGTCCGTTTGGGACGGAATTAACCGCACGACTAACCTTATCGTTGCGGGCAAAACCGTTGTTGTCGCAGGCTACGGCTGGTGCGGCAAGGGCGTTTCGATGAGAGCCAAGGGCTTCGGCGCAAAGGTAATCGTAACCGAAATTGACCCGATTAAAGCTATGGAGGCGGTTATGGACGGCTTCGAGGTTATGCCTATGACCGAGGCGGCGAAAAAGGGCGATTTCTTCGTTACGGTTACGGGCTGTAAGGACGTTATTACAAAAGAAGCATTTAAAAATATGAAAAACGGCGCCGTTCTTTGTAACGCAGGTCACTTTAACGTTGAAATCAACCTTGACGAGCTTGAAGAAGCGGCGGTAAAAAGCTTTGAACAGAGAAATAATATAACGGGCTACGAAATGCCCGACGGAAGAATTATCAACGTTCTCGCCGAGGGCAGACTCGTAAATCTCGCCGCAGGCGACGGTCATCCGGCGGAAATAATGGATATGTCCTTTGCCATTCAGGCTCTTTCGGCGAAATACCTTGTCGAGCATAAGGGCGAAATTGAAACGGGCGTTATTGACGTTCCCAAAGAGATTGACAGAGAGGTGGCGCTTCGCAAGCTTCGTTTCTGGGGAACAAAAATTGACGTACTTTCCGAAGAACAGGAAAAGTACGTCAACAGCTGGAACGTCTGATTATTCGCTTGTTATTTTATCATAGAGCAGCTTGATTTTTTTAAGGTCCTCAACCGTATCGGGCTTGAGGTTAATGTTCCTTAAAATCGCCGCGGGGTGATAGACGGCGGTTAAAATCATCTTTCCGTGTCGGAAGAATTCGCCGTGCTGTCTTGAAATGGAAAAGTTCTTACCTATGACCTCCTGCGCGGCAATACGCCCTACGCAGACAATTATTCTCGGGCGCATTATTTCAAGCTGGCTTTTGAGCCAGTGGGCGCAAAGGCGCTGTTCGTCAAGCGACGGGTCGCGGTTTTCGGGCGGGCGGCATTTAACTGTGTTAGCGATATAGATATTCGTCTTTCTCGAAAGACCTACGCTCTCGCACATTTCGTCGAGAAGCTTTCCGCTTCTTCCGACAAAGGGAACGCCCTGCAAATCCTCGTTTGCTCCCGGCGCTTCGCCTATAAAGACGATTTTTGCGTTCTCGTTTCCGTCGCCGAAAACGACGTTTGTTCTCGTTTTTGAAAGCGGACAGGCTTCGCATTTTAAACATTCATTTTTCAAAACGGCAAGTTTTTCGTTCATAAAAACACCCCTCTTTGAAAAATTTTATCATAAAAACAAAGTTTTTTGCAACAGTTTTGCAAAAATTACTCTCTTATAGAGTGAAAGGGATTTCCGGAGGTACTCAAAAATGGCAAGTACACTTGAAAAAGCCAAGCAGGGCGACGCAAACGCATTCGCCGAGCTTTACGGTATGTATGCCAAGGATTTTTACCGTTTTGCGCTTTGTATGCTGCACGTCCGCGAGGACGCCGAGGACGCAGTGCAGGACGCGGCGATTTCCGTTTACAAGCATATCATAAATATAAGACGGGATGAAAACTTCAAGTCGTATTTCTTCACCGTTCTTGCCAACGAATGCAGGGCGAGACTTAAAAGAAAAGAAAACGAGAACAGCGTTCCGCTTGACGACGTTATGCCCGTTCTTGCCGACGCTTCAAACGAAAACCTCTTATTATCCCTTGAACTTCAGCAGGCTGTAGCCTCTTTGAAGGAGGAGGAAAGAACAATAGTCCTCCTTTCCGCCGTTGCGGGCTTCAAATCGGGGCAGATTGGAACTATTATGGGGCTTACGAGCGGGTCCGTCCGTTCAAAGCTCAGCCGCAGTCTCAGAAAATTAAGAGAGGTGCTTTCAAAATGAAAAAGAAAGACAGAGAACTTTTAAACAATATAAAAACCTCGCTTGAAAATGTCAGTGACAGCGAAAAGCTTCCCGAGGTTATTAGCAAGGAAAACATTGTTTCGGTTGTTGAACATCAGGAACAGGCGGAAAAGGCGAGAATGTCCTCAAAGCAGAAGAGAGCGACGGCGTTTGCTTCAATAGCGGCGGTGTTCGTGCTTTGCGTTTGCGTTTTCTTCGCTCACAGGGCGGCTAAAAATCCGTCGGCGGTAGTTCCCACTCCGACGACGACAAAGACCGAGGAGAGTATTTACGGCGACGCTCCGCTTTACCAGGCGGCGAACTACGAGGCGATTGAACAGCGTTTTATAAAGGTTGCTAAAAAGCTCGCTACGGAGGCGACGCTCGCTTATAACACCGACGGCTTACTCACAGGCGCAGACGGCGTTAAAGAATTTGAAAAGACGGCGGAAGCCCCTGCCGCCCCTGCAACCGACAACGCTTCGCCTGCCCCCGAAGGCGGCGCCTCAGTTGCGAGCGGAAAAGGCGGCGCAGGCGAGGACGACTTTTCAAAAACCAATATTCAGGTTGAGGGCGTTGATGAGGCGGATATAGTCAAGACCGACGGAAAATTCCTCTATATCGTCTCCGACGATTTTGACCTGATTAAAAACAGCAAGGGCGAACTGACAACTTCTTCAAACACGGGCAAGATTAAAATTGTTGATATTAAGAATAACGAAGAAATGAAGCTCGTTTCCGAATTTCTTCCCAAGGTAAAGAATAAGGAAATCCGCGTCAGAGAGATGTATGTAAACGGCAACAACCTCATTGTTATCTGTAACGAATGGGATTATGTCGAAAATGAAAACGGATTTAAAGATTATTTCACTTGTGACACATATTTCAAAGAAAATACTCTCGTTGTCGTATTCGATATAACCGACAGAGCCGAGCCTAAGGAAAAGGGCAGATACGAGCAGAACGGCAGTTATCTTTCCTCGCGACTTATCGGCAACCGTGTTTATGTTTTCTCGAATTTCAACGTCAACGTTTATCAGAGCGAGGACCTTGTTAAAGAGAGCTGTGTTCCTCAGTGCGGCGAAAACGGAAGTCTTTCAAGAATCGCGGCGGAGGATATTTCGGTAATGCGTTCGACCGACCGCACGGGCTATCTTGTAATCGGCTCAATCAACTTCTACGGCGAAGAGCTTTCCTCAACCTCGAAGGCTATTCTCGGCGGCGGTGAAGAGAGCTACTGCACAAAGGATACTCTCTATATTTCAAACTCCGTATATGACTACGAGCTTTATACCAATCAGCAGCTTGCCGACGAGGAAATCACGGTCGATATGGGCAGAACCGAAATTTTCGCTTTCCTTCTCAACGAGGGCAGAATTGAATATAAGAATTACGGTACGGTCAGCGGAATTGTTGACGACCAGTTCTCCATGGACGAATACAACGGCTATTTCAGAATTGCAACAACAGTCGGCTGGAACGGCTACAGCATTGTTACGGTTCTTGATAAAAATCTCAAGCGTGTCGGCGAGCTTACAAAAATCGCCGAGGGCGAATCAATTTATTCGGTTAGGTTTATAGGCGATACGGCTTATGTTGTAACCTACGAAAACCATGACCCGCTTCACGTTATTGATTTAAGCGACCCGAAGAAGCCTAAGATTTTAGGTCAGCTTGAGGTTCCCGGTTTTTCAAGCTATCTTCATCCGATAAGCGAAAAATATATTCTCGGTATCGGTCAGGACAGGGACGAGGAGGGCAACCTCGAGGAAGACAGAATGAACACAAAGGTTTCGGTCTTCGATATAAGCGACCCGACAAATCCGACAGAGGTTTATTCGCTTATTCTTGACGGCTACAGCGAGGCACAGGATAACCACAAGGCTCTTACGGTGCTTCCCGACGGCTCGTTCGTCATTCCGATTGAAATTGATTCCCTTGACAGCTACAGCGGAGAATATATTATAAAATCCGTTCGCTTCTCGGTTGACGAAAACGGCTATATCAGCTTTAAAAACAACTATTACAGCGAGCACGCCGTTGAAGTTTATGAGGACCCGAGGCAGCAGGAAGAGCCCGAAGCAACCGAAGAAACCGGAGAGATTGTTGACGAGGGCTTTGTTGAGGAAATTGATTACGACAATTTTGAATACTACAACTTTATCGGAAGAACGGTTTATTCTAACTCGGTTATTTATAATATCGGCTTCTTCTACGTTGAAGCGTACGACCTTGAATCAGGCGAAAAGATAGGCGAGGTAAAGACGGTCGACAGCCATAAGTTCCTTGAAAGAGACCTTATGTATTATGACGATTACCCCGTTGTAACCAATTCGGGCGTTGCGGCTGACGGCGTTTCCGAAGCGGGCGCACTGAGCGAAACAACCGAGGCTGTTACAAACTGAATGTTCAACAATATTTACCTGACGTCGCACGCTCTAGGCGTGCAGATTAGGGATTCAACAGATTTTGAAATGTTCTTTTCCGTTATAACTGCTTCAAAAAACAGGTTAAGGCGTCAGCCTTAACCTGTTTTTATTTATTGTTCTAACGAAAAATTTCTATTTCAAAATTGCGTATGCACCTCAAAAATTCAGATTTTAGTGTAAGACAAGGCAAAAAGCGCAGGAATACTTTGTGTATTCCGAGCATTTTTAACGAAGTTTTACGCTGAAAGATGTTTTTTGAGGCTGTTTAATCCCCAATCCGCACGCCCTAAACCTGCGGCGTCTTTTTTATTAAAAAAGTTGCACCGACAGGGCGTTTTGGTGTATAATATAAAATCAGTATAGTTATGTGCATATAATTTAGTTTTTTCCAAGAGGCGTTAAAATGCAAGAGAAGTATGATGTATTAATAATCGGTTGCGGAGTGGGCGGTCTTTACACCGCGCTTAACCTTCCCGATGAAATGAATGTGCTTATGGTCACAAAGCAGGAGGAGACCAAGTCCAATTCCTCGCTCGCCCAGGGCGGAGTTGCGGCTGTTCTCAGCTTTGAAAACGATAGCTTTGACCTTCATATTGAGGATACTCTCATAGCCGGCAAGCACGTAAACGACGTTGAAGCCGTAAATGTTCTCGTTCACGAGGGACCCGACGACGTCAGAAAAATAATGACAATGGGCGTTGATTTCGATAAGAACCCCGATGGCACTCCCCAGAAAACTCTTGAGGGCGGTCATTCGCGCCGGAGAATTGTTCACCATAAGGACACGACGGGCGCGGAAATCGTCAACAAGCTTCTTGTAAAGGTCAAAGAAAAAAAGAATATAACCCTTGAAGAAAACACCATGGCTGTGAACTTAAGCCGTGTTTCCCACGGCTTCAGGGCTGATTTTATTCAGAACGGAAGCTATGTCAGCACGTTCGCTTCCTACTGTGTTCTCGCCACGGGAGGCATAGGCAGGGTTTATAAATACACTACGAACCCCTCTGTCGCTACGGGCGACGGAATACGCCTCGCCTATGAAAACGGTGCAACAATCAAGGATTTGCATTTTGTTCAGTTCCACCCGACTGCGTTCAACTCCGAGGGCAGAGAGCAGTTCCTTATAAGCGAAGCCGTAAGAGGCGAGGGCGCTTATCTTCTTAACTGTAACAAGGAACGCTTTATGCACCGCTACGACGAAAGGCTTGAGCTGGCTCCTCGTGACGTAGTTTCAAATGCAATTATTATGGAAAGCCGACGCACGGGCAGTAATAATTTTTATCTTGACATTACCTATAAGGACGCCGATTTTCTTAAAAAGCGTTTTCCCGGTATCTACGCGGGCTGTCTTGAAAAGGGCGTTGACATTACAAAGGATTTAATTCCGATTTTCCCGTGTCAGCACTATCTTATGGGCGGAATTGACGTAAACCTCGACTCGAGGACAAGCATTGACCGCCTTTACGCTGTCGGCGAATGTTCCCATACGGGCGTTCACGGGGCGAACAGGCTTGCGAGCAACTCGCTTCTTGAAGCGCTTGTTTTCGGCAGGCACGCCGCCGAGGATATTGCGCTTCGCAGTAAAACTCATAAGAGCGTTGTCGTTACGCCTCATACCGAGGATTATTCGGGCGCTCCGCTTCCTAAGGGCATAAGGACCGAAATCCGTTCGATAATGCAGAGGGCGTATTTTGTAATGCCCGACCTTGCCGCCGTGAGAAGCGGAAGAAAACGGGTTGAGAGCATTTTAAAGAGATTAAAAACAGGCAAATTTGCCGTTACCGCCGACTACTGCGAGGCATTAAGCCTTGCGACAGTCGCTTATATCATACTCAGGGAGGTTGATGAGGAATGATTTTACCGTTATTCTATGTTGACGACATAATTAAAAGGTCGCTTGCAGAGGATATTAACTACGTTGACGTTGCCACGGATTATCTTATTCCCGAAAATCAGAGGGATAAGGCTTATCTTCTCGCAAAGCAGGATGGGGTAATCTGCGGGCTTGAAATCGCTATGAGAGTTTTCACTCTTCTTGACGATACGTTTTCCTTCGTTCTTCATTTCAAGGACGGCGACAGCGTTAAAAAGGGCGACGTAATTGCCGAATACGAGGGCAAAACCGTCTTCCTTTTAAAGGGCGAAAGAACGGCTTTAAATCTTCTTCAGCAGCTTTCGGGAGTTGCAACCGCTACGGCTAAGGCGGTCGAAGGAGTTAAGGGAACAAAGGCTCAGATAACCGATACGAGAAAAACGGTTCCTACGCTTCGCGCGCTTCAGAAATACGCCGTAACCTGCGGCGGCGGAAAAAACCACCGCTTTAATCTTTCGGACGCGGCTATGCTCAAGGACAACCATATTGACGCGGGCGGCGGAATTAAAAACGCAGTCGCTTCCCTTAAAAAGAAAATCGGCCATACCGTTAAAATCGAGGTTGAAACGAGAAATATTGACGAGGTCAAAGAGGCTCTTGACGCGGGCGCGGATATAATTATGCTCGATAATATGAGCCTTGAAGAGATGAAAACGGCGGTTGAGGTTATAAACGGCAGGGCGCTTGCGGAAGCGAGCGGCGGAATTACCCCCGAAAATGTCCGCGAGGTTGCCGAAACGGGCGTTGATATAATTTCGCTCGGCGCTATTACCCATTCGGTAAAGGCTATGGATATTTCTATGAAGATGGTGAAATAAAATGAAAAAAATGCAAATCGCTCCGTCAATTCTTTCGTGCGACTACGGTAAGATTGCCGAGGAGCTTGAAAAAATGGAAAAAAGCGGCGCGGATATAATTCACGTTGACGTTATGGACGGTCATTTCGTTCCGAATATTACTCTCGGCGCTCCCGTTGTAAAGTGTATAAGAAAGTATTCGTCGCTTCCCTTTGACGTCCATCTTATGATAACCGACCCGATTGATTATGTTGAGGATTTTATTAATGCGGGTGCGGATTCGATAACAATTCATCTTGAATGTGACAGCGATATAGAAAAAACCCTTTCTCTTATAAAGGAAAAGGGTTGCAAGGCGGCTGTTTCGGTTAAGCCGAAAACTCCAGCCGAGGCTGTGTTCGATTATCTTGACAAGGTTTCAATGGTTCTCGTTATGACCGTTGAGCCGGGCTTCGGCGGTCAGTCGTTTATGGAGGATATGATGCCGAAGGTCAAAAAAATCAAGGAAGAAATTGACCGGAGGGGACTCGACGTAAGTATTCAGGTTGACGGCGGTATCGGCGAAAAGACAATAGCCAAAGCCGCTTCAAACGGCGCCGACATTTTTGTTTCGGGCAACGCTCTTTTCAAGGCGGAAAACACAGCCGAGGCAATTAAGACCTTCAAAGCCCTTGCGGCGGAAGCTTACCCCGAAAAATAAGAGACCCGTATTCACGGACAAGCTGTTCGGAAAGAAGCGAATCGGCGGGAACGAAGGCGTATTCGCTTAAGACAAGGCGAAGCTTTCCTTTGAACTCGGGCTTCGGAGAAAGGATTAGCGCATAGCCGTCACGGTATTTAAAAAGCTCGGTTTTTTCGGTTTCGTTCTCTGTCAGCACCCTTATGTCCGTAAAGGCGCACAGGCGGTTGAAATCCTTGAACAGAGCGGTTATTGTCGGGCTTTCCTTTTTGATTTTCAGCTTTCCCGTGTAATCGTTTTTTGAGAGGGTGAATTCGATTTTACAACCGGTTTCCCCCTTAAAAACCTCGATAAGCATTTTAGAGCGAGGGTCAATATCACGCTTTAAGGCGTTTCGGGCTTCTTCAAGCAGGGTCCAGATTACCCGTCTGGTTTCAATATTTGAATAATCAAGCTCTTCAAACGAAATTCCGAGCTCTTTCATATCCTCGTGCGTAAGCAATATGTAAAAGCTGTTTTCGTTTAAGGCTTCAATTCTCATAAAATTACCCCCTTGCGCTCCTATTTTTATAATATTAAGCGTACAGGTTTTAAGCAACTGATTTTTTTTGGAAAAGAGGGATATTCTTGGCAACTAATCGTGCTGCGATGCCGCAGGAGGTTAAGGATACAAGAAAATATTCGTCAGGCACTCTTTTAATGCTCGCTCCGCTTGTTGTAATGACAACCTATTACTACGGCGAACGGGCTTTGAGGATGGTGCTTTTATCCGCTCTGACAGCGGTTATTACTGAATATATAGGCTCGATTTTTGTTCGCAAAAAGGCAACTCTTGCCGATTTTAACGCTCTTTGCATAGGAATTATGATTCCGCTTTTATTACCTGCGAGCAGTCCGCTGTGGCTTGCGCTTGTAGGCGTTGTGTTTGCAATAGCGGTCGTAAAGCTTCCGTTCGGAAACGCGAGAAGCAATATGTTCGAGCCCGTTAGTGCGGCGATTGCTTTCCTCACGGTCTGCAGTAAGGCTTATATGTTCACCTACCCCGCAGTCGGCGTTATCAAGGCGTCAAACGTTATTCTCGGAAGCGATTTTACCGAGGGAACGTCGCTGGCTTCGATGCTCTACCAGAATAATTCAATCGGTACAAATTTAATCAGCATGCTCGATTTGTGGATAGGCTCGGTTGCAGGGCCTATGGGCGCTACCTGCGGATTTGCGTTGCTCGCAATTTTAGTTTCAATGTTTTTCAGCAGACGAAACGAGCTTTGGGCGACAATGAGCTTTATTATTGTCTGCGCCGTATATGCGTTTATTTTCCCGAGAGTTCTCACGGGTCGGCTTGTGTCGGTCGTTATGGAGCTTTCGGCGGGAATGTTGATTTTTGCGGCAATCTTCTTAATTACAAATCCCGCAATACTTCCGAAAACGAGGAACGGAAAAATCTTTTTCGGCGTGTTCACGGGTCTTTTATGTATGCTTATGCGTTCGTTCGGCGTTTATGAAGAGGGCGTTTGCTTCGCCGTTCTTATTGCCGACGCGCTGAGCGAACAGTTTGATAAAATCCATCTTCCCTCGTTTAAAAGGACGGCGCCGCCCGAAAAGGCGCCCCTGACGGACGAGGAATTTGAAAGAATAACGGATACGGCGTTTATTGACGTCGGCGAAGCTCCGGGAGCGGGAGGTGCCGAAAATGTCTGACAGACCTCTGAGTGAAACGTTCAGAAAAGGCGTTATTACCAATAATCCGCTGCTTTTCCAGATAGTCGGCGTCTGCCCCGTAGTCGCCATAGCGCTGTCGGTGAGAACGGCTTTGGTGGTTGCGGCAATAAACGCGGTCGAGCTTGTGCTTATTGAAACTCTCGCCTGCCTTCTTTTCAAAAAAATCAAAAGATATTTAAGAGTGCTTATCTACGCCTTACTCGGCTTTGCTGTTAACCTTCCGCTGTTTATTCTCATAGGCAGGTTTGAGCCGGAAATCAGCGAGAGCATAGGTATTTTCCTTCCGCTTCTCGCGGTAAACTCGGTTATAGCGGTTAAGTGCGAAACCTTTGCGGTTAAGAATACGTTTAAGGATACTCTCGCCGATTCGTTTGCAACGGCTCTGGGCTACGGCCTTGTAACAATTCTTGTCGGCGCTGTCCGTGAGGTTTTAGGCTCGGGTACGTTTTTGGGAAAAAACGTCGGGCTTCCCTACATGGCGGACGCGTTCCTTATGCCCTTCGGCGGCTTTATGGTTCTCGGCTTTATTGCGGCTGTAGTGAAGGGTCTGTCCGCTAAAAAATATTCTGACGAGGTCAACGGCTCAATGCTTGACACCTCGCAGATAAGAATGCTTCATATCAAGCATTTAAAACAGCTTATCGACGAGAATGAGGACGACGATATATTCTTTGACGACTCTGTTCTCAACGACCTTGAGCCTAAGAAATCAAGGTTTAAGAAAAAACAGAAGGCAACTGCTCCCGAGCAGACGATAGTTATTCCCGCCGTTACCGACGAGGTGACCGAAAAGCCCGTCGAAGAGGAAAAAACGACCGGCTACCAGCCGTTTGCGGACCTTCTTAAAACGCTCGAAAGCCATGAGCCCGAAACGGTTGAAGCGACCGAGCCTGCTCCCGACCCGCTTGAGCTTAACGACGAGTGGGAACTTCCGCCGCAGGAAGAGGAAAACACGGCTGAAGAACAGAACGACGGAGGTGACGGAGAATGAGTTATTTTTTCTTTGATTTATTCTCAGCGGCTTTCTACGCCTGCCTGTTACAGAACTTTATTTTCACGGGCGGTTACGGCGCAAGCGAGGCTATAAGAATGTCTGCAAAGCCGAAAAACCTTTTTCCGCTTTCGGTGTTTATAGTCTATTTTTCAACGCTGACCTCTGTTATCTGCCGATTGCTTGAATTAAACCCGAGAATCTCTGCTCTTGAAGCGCTTTATCACAATATACTTTTCTATGCGGTTTTGTGTGTTCTTTATCTTATTACGCTCGTTATAGTTCTTGTTTTAAAGGCGCCTAAAAGAGTTGTCAGACGTGTCGGCATAGCGGCGTTTAACACGCTCGTTCTTTCTGTTCCGTTTATCAACTACCGCGCGGGCTTTAATCTCGTCGGGGCGATAGGCTCCGGCATAGGCGCGGGTATCGCCTTCGTTCTTGCGGTATTGCTTATTAATATCGGACTTCAGAAGCTCGAACAGAACACCTCGATTCCCCGTCATTTCAAGGGAACGCCTGCGATATTCATTTATGTTTCGCTTCTCTCCCTCGGCTTTATGGCGCTGACGGGAAGGTCAATATTCATTTAAGGATTTTTTGATGGAAAACAACGAAAACAACAGACAGAAACGCCCGAAAAACAGGGCGGTATACAGCTTTCGCAAAAACTACCCGGGCTCAACGGGCGGCAGTGATTATTCTATAGGCGAAAGCAGAAAAATGCAGAACCGTGAACGCAGGAACAAGCTTGTTTTTGCGTTTGTTCTGTTACTTGTTTTTTGCCTGAGCTTCGTTGCAACCTCAACGGCAATAAAGCTGTCAAAAAGACCTGTTAAAAAGGAAACCGAAAAGGACGAGGTAACCGTCAAGGCGGCGGCAACCCTCGGCGAAATGAAGGCGCTTTACTTTTCTTCGGATATTTTCAGCTCGGAGGCAGAGCTTGAAAAGGCTATTGATAAGCTTAAAAAGGAACAGGCGGACACGGCTGTGATTGAATTTAAAACTCCCGACGGCGACCTTTGTTACGAAAGCAATCTGCCCGCCGCAAAAAACGCCTATGCGACAAAGAACGCTTACGGCTTTGTAAGGGAGTATGTTCAGCAGATTAAAGAGCTTAATTACAGGGTTATAGCGAAGGTTACCTGCTTTGAGGACAACAAGGCGGCAACAGTTATAAGCGACGCGGCTATTACAAATGAAAAGCTTGAGCTTTTTTCGGACGCCGATACCTCAAGGTGCTGGCTCAACCCGTATTCCCAGACGGCGAGGGAATATCTTATTGACATTTTAGGCGAGATAAACGGGCTTGACGTCGACGGCTTTTTGCTCACTCAGGTAACCTTTCCGGTTTCGTCAAATTCGGACGTTGCGGTTTACCGTGACGAAACCGCCATAACGGACAGAAACGCAGTTATAAAGCAGTTTATTTCGCAGGCAATTAAAACTGCGGGCGAAAAAGAGGTAATTATAGGCGTCAGCTTTGACGCGGCGTTCGGCTCCGACCTCAACGGCCTCGGCGGAAACATACTCGACAGCGAGGCGAGGTATTATGCTCCCGACCTTCGAGCCGCAAGTCAGGTTCAGGACGTGCTTTTTGACGATACGCTGTTTTCGGGCGGTTCATTCGCTCAGTTTGAATTCGTTAAAACATATTTCGATAAGCTGAACGAACAGCAGACCGAAAATGTTTTCGTTCCGATTTGCGACAACGCGCCCTACTCTCTTGACGCGCTTGAGGACGTAAACTGCCGTACATATATTATTGATTAAGTTAAAAGTGACTGTTTGACTACATATTGTGGTTAAAATAATAAAATCCACAATTAAAAAAATAAAAAAAGAAAAAACTTTAAAAAAATCAAAATTTATTATTGACATAAATTAAAATATGTAGTATAGTAATCAAGCCGTTTGAAACAGCGGCGTTGTGGGAGCATAGCTCAGCTGGGAGAGCATCTGCCTTACAAGCAGAGGGTCACAGGTTCGAGCCCTGTTGTTCCCACCACTTATGGCCTGGTAGTTCAGCTGGTTAGAACGCTAGCCTGTCACGCTAGAGGTCGTCGGTTCGAGCCCGATCCAGGTCGTTTACGCCTCTGTAGCTCAGTTGGTAGAGCAGAGGACTGAAAATCCTCGTGTCATTGGTTCGATTCCGATCGGAGGCACCATAAATGCGGATGTAGCTCATCTGGTAGAGCGCCACCTTGCCAAGGTGGAGGTAGCGAGTTCGAGCCTCGTCATCCGCTCCACTCGGAACGCTGATGAAAAAATTTGGCGTTCCTTATTTTTTCCGATGACACGGTTTATGCCCCCTCGGAATTGAATATACGGCGACATAGCCAAGTGGTAAGGCACGGGTCTGCAAAACCCTGATTCCCCAGTTCAAATCTGGGTGTCGCCTCTTGAAAAAAGGACTTGCAAACGCAAGTCCTTTTTTCAGCTAAATCTGTCCTTGCGGACAGGTGAAATCGCCTGCGGCGGTGAAATTCCCTTCGGGAATGAAATTCGCCTTCGGCGAGCGAAGGACAGATTTAATTTAGCCGTGAGGCAAAGCCGAACGATTTAGCCAAAGACGGATGCCTTTGATTTCTCTGCGAAGCAAATGAGCTTAAATTAGTTGTTGAGGTGAAATAAATGGAACTCTGGGATGCGTACGACAGAAATCTGAATAAAATAGATAACCTGATTTTAATAAGAGGCGAAAAAATTCCCGACGGCGTTTTTCATCTTGTATGCGATATTATTGTCCGCCATAAAGACGGCGAGTACCTTTTAATGCAAAGGGACGAAAGAAAGCATTTCGGCGGTATGTGGGAAGCGACTGCGGGTGGCTCAGCGTTAAAAGGCGAAACACCGCTTGAATGTGCAAAAAGAGAGCTTTTTGAGGAAACGGGAATCTGCTCCGAAAAGCTTAAAGAGGTCGGCAGAGTTATAAGCGACGAACACAAATCGTATTATGTTGAATTTTTATGTGAAACGGATTGTGACAAAAACTCGGTTGTTTTACAGGAGGGCGAAACCTCCGCTTTTAAATGGGTCGGCAAAGACGAACTGCTTAATATGAAAAAATCGCAGTTGGTTACCGAGAGGATGCAGAACTTTGTTGATGAGCTGAAAAACGGATAAATGAAAGGACTTGCGTATGCAAGTCCTTTTTTCAATGATGTTTGCCCTGTCGGGCAAATGATGTTGACTTCTGAAATGATGACGCTTCGCTAATGATGCGCTTGGTAGTTATGAAGCGTAAAGTGTTTAAGTCAAAAGAAGCTCTATCTTAAAAAAGATAGAGCTTCTTTTATTCTAAAACATCTGTATTCATAAAAAAATCATTGTTAAAACATGAATAATCATAAAACTTACCCTTATTGATAACCGCACCGCTTCGATTTATTGTTAATGTGGTTTTTTGATTATCTGTTATTTGATATGTATCTAAATCTATATTGTCAAACTTTGCAACATCTTTTGTATTGAAAATATAAAAATAACATTTTCTATCAATTCCTTTGTCGTTGAATACTGCTATCCATACATAAAAGACATCGTCTCCCATGTCATATCTAATTTTTGGATGAAAACTAAATTTTCTTATATCTGGATCGGCTGTTTCAATTCCTTCAGATGTTTTAACTTGTAAGTATTTAGATATAATTTCAAGAGGAGTATCTTTACAGTATTCACATAAGTTTGTTACACATTTTGCATTTTTTCCATTATATTTTTTATGTCTAATATATTGATTGCTATATTTTTTGCATTTTGGACACCAATACTTTGATATAGAAAAATCGATTCCCTCGTCAATATATGCTCTATGAACTTGCCATCCAAGGTCATGGAGTAACATAGACAATTGCATTTCGCCATATAATCCAATAACAAGTTTTTTAGTATCATTGTTTTCGCTCATAATCGACCTCCGAGATTTTATTATTAGGAAAATATTTTCTAATATTATTAATACTACTTTTTCTAAACATTTCTTTGTTGATTTCGGTTGAGAGCCCAATTCTACCAAGTTTTTTTGCGGCAATAACTGATGTGAAACTGCCACCAAAGGGATCAAATACAATATCTCCAGGATAGGAAAACATTTGTATGGCAAATTCTGGAATTTCATATGGAAATGGAGCGGTGTGACCTAATTTGTTTTCGCCTTTTGAATTTATTTTAAATACAGGTTTGATTTTCACTATATCTCGACGCCATTTTGCTATATAATCCTCAGAAATTTGTGTTGATTGATTTTGCATGCCTTGCGTAATTATTGATTTAAGCGAAAAACGTTTGCCGCGATTTGATTTGCTTCTTTTGAAACAATTAGGATTTTTGCATTCCCAGCTTTTTAATCCAATTTCTGAATATGCATTTCCATTTACTTGAAGCGAACCGCAAATAGGACAAGGATATCTTAACTTATCGTCTCTGTGTTTATGAAAAATTAATATATGTTCATAACAATTTAAAGGATATTGGTAAAATGGGTATGGTTTGTTTCCGTTTTTTTGTCTTTGACTTTGAACTTCACCTTTGTCCCAAATAAAATCGTCAACAAAGGTGAAGCCTTCCTCTTCAAAAATTTTAGTAAAATATGAACCTAATGGAATTCTTCTTTTTCCCCAAACGGATGTTGTAAACAGATTATCATTGTCAAATATATCGCCGACATTGAAAACAAATACCCTATGATTGTCTAATACTCGATATGCTTCTCTAATAATGTTACGCATATCATTTAAATATAAATCTAGGTTATCCCAATGAGAGTATTCACGGGCGTTATAATAGGGGGGAGAAGTTACCATTAAACCAAGTGATTCAGATGGGAGATTTTTTAAAACGTTTAAACAGTTGCCCCATATTATTTTAATTCCATCGTCTTTTTGGTTTATAAAATCAACAAGCACCTCATCAGAAACAGAGGTGTTTTTTTGATATACTTCCTTTACAAATTTTATATATAGATTTAACCATTCTTTGATAGCATAATCTATAGAATTGTTTTTTGAAGGAGTATTCTTAAGATTATTTACGCGTAAGTTTAATTCTTCTATTTGTTCACAACTAAAGACAGAACGCAGATAGTCATCTGCGCTTGCTAATATTTCATCAAGATAATTTTTTTGTTTTGTGTTCATAAACACTCCAGAAAAAATAATATTTTTTTATTCTATGATAAATTAATTATATCAATTTATTACTTTTTAGTCAACATTTGAAAGATAATAAGTAAGCCAAAAACGTTTATCTTCTAACATTAAATGCACACGGTTCTTTATATCCTCACATATAATGTATATGTGAAGGGAGGTGAGGGAGTGGGCTGCAGAAATTTAAGTTCCTGTGAAATCAACAGCGTTATCGCAAACGACAGTCAGGCGACAGTTTTCGCCGATTCCTGCTGTAACAGGGTCAGCCGTGAAATGTGCGCTTCAGCCGTTAAAATCAACGGCGATTACAGAATTACCTGTGAGGGAAGAGTCTGCAATATGATGCTTAACGCTCTTGCTTCGGGCGACAGCGTGACCGTTAAATACAGCGGAAAGAATTGTTGCGGAAAATATTGCGTTACTGCTTCCGGTGTTCCCGACAGCGTTACGCTTTTAACTGATAACAGAGTCAGATTTACCTTGTCGGATTTTATTACCGACGGAATTCTGAGATATTAATATAAAAAGAGCCTATCCGTTTCGGATAGGCTCTCGTTTTCCTTTTGAAAGAGAATCAGTCTTCAGCTTCCTGACGCGCCTTGTAATCAGCGATTACCTTATCGGCAACGTTTTTGGGAGCTTCTTCATATCTTGCAAACTCAAAGGTGAAATAACCTCTGCCTGCAGTTACCGAACGAAGAACTGTTGAGAAGTCGCCCATTTCAGCCATGGGAACCTCGGCAACGAGCTCCTGCATCTTCGGCTCGTCGGCAGCGCCCATACCGAGAACTCTGCCGCGGCGCTTTGTAACGTCGCCCATGATGTCGCCGAGATTGTCGTCGGGCATATAAGCCTTAAGTGTTCCGACAGGCTCAAGAATAGCGGGGTCAGCAAGCGGAACAGCGTTTTTGAACGCTATTGAAGCGGCTGTCTTGAACGCCATTTCCGAAGAGTCAACCGGATGGTAAGAGCCGTCGTAAAGAGTAGCCTTGATGTTAACCATCGGGTAACCTGCGATAGCGCCCTTTGCAACTGAATCGCGAAGTCCCTTTTCAACAGCGGGGAAGAAGTTCTTCGGAACCGAACCGCCGAATACTTCCTCGGCGAATACAAGCTCTTCGCTGTCGCAAGGCTCGAAGCGAATCCAAACGTCGCCGAACTGGCCGTGACCGCCTGACTGCTTCTTATGTCTGCCCTGAACCTCAACCTTTTTACGGATTGTTTCTCTGTAAGCAACCTTCGGCTGCTGGAGGTCAACCTCAACGCCGAACTTTGTCTTGAGCTTTGTAACAACAACGTCAAGATGCTGTTCGCCAAGACCCGAGAGAATCTGCTCTCTTGTTTCCTTGTTGATTTCAAAAGAAAGGGTCGGGTCTTCTTCGATAAGTCTGTTAAGACCTGCGGCAACCTTTTCTTCCTCGCCCTTCTTACGGACAATAACCGCCATTGAAAGACAGGGGTTCGGGAAGGAAACGCCCTTTAATGTAAGCGGTTCTTTAGCCGAGCAGAGCGTGTCGCCCGTCTTGAAGCCCGAAAGCTTTGTAACAACGCCGATATCGCCGGCTGTGATTTCTTTTATATCGGTCTGCTTAGCGCCGTTGACGGAGATAAGCTTGCCCATCTTTTCGCTTTCGCCCGTGCGTGAATTATAAGCGGGTGTTTCAGCCGTAATCTTACCGCTGACAACCTTGAAGAAGGACATCTTGCCTACGAACGGGTCGGCAACAGTCTTAAAGCAGATAGCGGCGAGAGGACCGTTGGGGTCGCAGGAAAGCTGCTTTTCGTTTCCGTTGGCGTCGGTGGCGATTTCGCCCGCAACCTTAACAGCCGAGGGAGTAAGCTTAGAAAGAACGTCCATAACCTGCTCAACAGCCTGAAGCTGAAGTCCGCTGCAAGCGAGTACGGGATAAACAGCGCCTGCGGCTATGCCTGCCTGAAGGCCCTTGACGATTTCGTCGTGAGTGAAGGCTTCTTCGCCCTCGTCAAAGAATTTCATCATAAGGTCTTCATCAGTGCCTGCAACAGCTTCAATGAAGTCTGAGTGCATCTGCTTGATTGTAGCGTCGTCGGGAATAGCTACCTCGGTAGCCTTGCCGCCGTCATACTTGAACGCCTTGTTCTTGATGAAGTTAACATAGCAGTCAACCTTGCCGCCGTTCATATAGGGAATAAGTACGGGGCAAACTGCCGAGCCGTATTCAGCCTTGAGAGCGTCAAGAGTTGTATAGAAGCTCTTGTCCTCGGCGTCAACGCCTGTTACGACAAAGAACTTAGCGATACCGCGCTTTGTAGCGGCTTTGAAAGCCTTTTCGGCGCCTACGTCGAGCGAGTTGCCCGCCGAAGTAACTATAAGAGCGCTTCCTGCGGCGCGGATTGCTTCTGATACGCCGCCCTCAAAATCGAAAAGACCGGGAGCGTCGATAATATTAATTTTCCTGCCGTTCCACTCGAATGATGCCATAGCGGAAGAAACAGATGTCTTGCGGCGTTTTTCCTCGGCGTCAAAGTCGAGAACTGTGTTGCCGTCGGCAACCTTACCAAGACGGTCTGTTGCGCCTGCGGTAAAAAGCATAGCCTCGCAAAGAGTAGTTTTACCCCTGCCGCCATGGCCGACGACAGCGATGTTACGAATGTCTTCTGCTGCATAGGGTTTCATAATATTCCTCCTGTATCTTAAAGATTTAATTACAAAAGAAGTAATCATTCAATAGCAATTAATTATACAATATTAAAAGACGTTTTTACAATGTAAAAACCTACGAAATAAATAACAACTTTTTATACATAATTAATATAAGGCGAAAAAATAATGAACAATTTTTCGTCATAGTTTTGAAAATAAGGGGTCATTTACCTGTTATATCAGACCGATATATCTTGATTTTTATACGGGCTGATAGTATAATATATTAAATATGATTTTTTATTGAACCGACTAAAGGAAAAGGCTATGCAGAACGGCAAATTTCATGAATTCAGAGAAAAATATCAGACCTTTGTCTATCACGGCTTTTCGCTTGAAAAGGCGGAGGGAGAAATCCGCATTTCTTTCGATTTTGAAATCGAAGGGCTTACCTCGTTTCGCCCCGAAACGAGAATTAAGACTGATAACCTGAATATCATTAACAGCTTCGATTCGCCGACGGCTGAAAGCCTTGTTTTTTCGCTCGGAATGGTTGAGCTGATAAGCTACTGGAAGGCGGCGTGCTGTAAAAACGTAAGGGTTGAATGCGGGAGCCTTGACGCCGAACAGGTTATCTGGTGGAAGCGCCTTTATTTCAACGGGCTTTCCGAATTCTTTTACAGAAACGGGATTGAAACCGATATTGACTCGTTTATGAATATATCTTCGTCCGAAACCGAAGCTCAGACGGCGGGTGAGATTAATTTCAGCGGAAAGAATATTATTCCTGTCGGCGGCGGAAAGGACAGCGCCGTCACGGCTGAGCTTATGAGCGACAGACGGCTTGACAATATGTTCTTTACCGTTAACGACCAGAAGGCGAGAACCGAAACGGTCAGGGCGGCTGGCTATAACGAAAAAAGCATCATCAGAACCTACCGCACAATTTCGCCCGAGCTTCTTGAGTTAAATAAACTCGGTTTTCTCAACGGACACACTCCGTTTTCGGCGATAGTCGCTTTCTTAAGCGCCTACTGTTCATATTTAATCGGCGCAAAATACATTGTGCTTTCAAACGAGTCAAGCGCAAACGACACTAATCTTATTGACGCCGAGGTAAATCACCAGTATTCAAAATCCTATCGGTTTGAAAAGGATTTCACCGATTATCTCGATAAATATCTCGTAAAGGGAATTAATTATTTCAGTTTGCTCAGAGCGTTTAACGAGTTACAGATTGCAAAGCAGTTTTCGGCTTTTCCTCAGTATTTTGATGAGTTCAGAAGCTGTAACAGAGGAAGCAAAAAGAACGTCTGGTGCGGCGAATGCGCAAAATGTCTTTTCGTTTATTCAATTCTTTCGCCGTTTATCGAAAGCGAAAGGCTTGAAAAAATCTTCGGGAAGAATATGCTTGACGACCTTTCTCTTAAGGAGGATTTTGACGGATTGACAGGGTTGTCGCCCGTAAAGCCGTTTGAATGTGTCGGTACTGCCGACGAGGTCTGCTTCGCTCTTTCAAAGACGGTTGAAAATTATAAAAAGGCGGGCAAGCAGTTGCCGAAGCTTCTCGAGTATTTTGACAACTCGGGCAAAAAGGTTCACGCGAACTTATTAAAGGAATTTAATACCGAAAACAATATTCCCGCCGAGTTTACAGAAAACGTTACGGAGATGTATAAATATGTTTCCAGAGATAATTGAGTATTTAAAGGATAAGGATTTGCTTCTGCTCGGCTTCGGCCGTGAGGGCAGGAGTACGCTTGAATATATAAGAAAATACCTTCCCGACAAAAAGCTGACGTTAGCGGATAAAAATCCCGTTTCGCTTGACGACAAAAACGTTGAAACGGTTATAGGCGAATGTTATCTTGACAGCATTAACGATTACGATTTGGTTATAAAAAGTCCGGGCATTTCGCTTCGCGACGTCGAAATTGAGGACAGGTCAAAAATCACCTGTCAGGTGGATCTGTTCCTGAAATTCGCCCCGTGCCGCAAAATCGGAATCACCGGCTCAAAGGGCAAGACGACAACCTCGACCTTAACGTATATGATGCTTAAGGAGGCGGGCGTTGACACCGTTCTTATAGGCAATATCGGCATCCCCGTTTTCGAATGTATTGAAAAGGTGAACGAAAACACGGTTGCGGTTATCGAAATGTCGTCACACCAGCTTGAATTCTGTTCCGCTTCGCCCGAGGTTGCGGTTTTCACAAATATTTTTGAAGAGCACCTTGACCATTACAAAGGCGGTTTTACAGGTTATGTAAACGCTAAAACGAATATCGCCCGTTTTCAGAGTGAAAAGGATTTGTTTGTTTACGGCGAAAAGAGCGACATTCCGCTTTTCGTAAAGCTTGACGGGGTTAAAAGCGAAAAAATGCCCGTCAGTGACGAAACGTTTGACCTTCCGTTTGAAAACGAGCACCTTTTAGGCTCTCACAACAGGACTGACGTTTGCTACGCGTACGCTGCTGCAAGGCGGTTCGGCGTTACAAGGGAAAACGCTGTGGCGGCGGCGAATTCGTTTAAGGGAATTGAACACAGAATGGAAAAGGTCGGCGAGTTCGGCGGTATTATTTTCTATAACGACTGTATTGCGACGATTCCCTTTGCGGTTATGAACGCCGTTCACGCTCTTAAAAAGGTCGGTACGCTCATCATCGGCGGCAAGGACAGAGGGCTTGATTATTCGGAGTTTGTTGAGAGCCTTTATAACGAGGGAATTGACAATATAATCTGTATGCCCGATACGGGTTATTCAATCGGAAAACGCCTTGAGGAACGACAGGCGAAAAGCAACATCATCTATGCCGAAAATATGGAAAAGGCGGTTTCGCTCGCATTTGAAAATACAAAAAAGGGCAAAATATGTCTGTTATCTCCCGCAGCTTCAAGCTACAACGTATATAAGAATTTTGAAGAAAAGGGGAGACATTATAAATCGCTCATTTATGGTTATTCAAAGAAGGAGGGATAGGTATGAATGAGTATATCTTCTGGGCAGTCGCAATCGTTGTGTTTGCGGTGCTCGAGGCAATAACGACCCAGCTTGTGTCTGTGTGGTTTATTGCGGGTTCAATAGCGGCGCTTTTATCAAAGTGGCTCGGCGTGCCGTTCTATCTTCAGCTTATCGTTTTCTTGGGGATAAGCGTAATAACGCTTGTTCTGACCCGACCGCTTATCAAAAAGCACCTTAAGCCGAAAAACGAGCCGACAAACGCCGACAGGGTTATCGGTCAGACGGCGGTTGTCACGGAAAAAATCGATAACCTTTCTGCAACCGGTCAGGTTAAGGTTGACGGGCAGATATGGTCGGCGCGAAGTTGTGACGACGCGGTTATCGAAGAGGGAAAACAGGTTGAAATCAAGCGAATTGACGGCGTAAAGCTGATAGTCGCTGAAAAATAAAAAATAAAAAGGAGTATTACTATGGATCCTATCGCTTATATCATTATTGGTTTAATCGCAGCTGCAGTTATTGCGCTGGTATTTACGAACATCAGAGTTGTTCCGCAGTCAAAGGCTTACGTTATGGAGCGTCTGGGCGCATATTCCGAAACCTGGGACACGGGACTTCATATCAAGGTTCCCTTTATTGACAGGATTGCGAAAATCGTTTCACTTAAGGAACAGGTCGTTGACTTCGACCCCCAGCCCGTTATCACAAAGGATAACGTTACAATGCAGATAGACACGGTTGTTTTCTATCAGATTACCGACCCGAAGCTCTATACCTACGGCGTTGAAAGACCGATTTCCGCTATCGAAAACCTTTCGGCTACAACGCTTCGTAACATCATAGGCGAGCTTGAGCTTGACTCAACTCTTACCTCAAGAGATACAATCAACGCTAAAATCCGCGTAATCCTTGACGAAGCTACCGACCCGTGGGGCATCAAGGTAAACCGTGTTGAGCTTAAGAACATTATTCCTCCGCGTGAAATTCAGGACGCGATGGAAAAGCAGATGAAGGCTGAGCGTGAACGCCGTGAGGCTATCCTTCGCGCAGAGGGTGAAAAGCAGTCGAAGATTCTTGTCGCAGAAGGTCATAAGGAATCAAAGATTCTTGAGGCTCAGGCTGACAAGCAGTCCGCTATTCTTGCGGCTGAGGCTGTTAAGGAAGCTAAAATCCGTGAGGCAGAGGGTGAAGCTGAGGCTATTGCAAAGGTTCAGCATGCGAATGCCGAGGCTATCAAGATGCTCAACGAGGCTAATGCAAATGACGCAGTTCTTAAGCTTAAGAGCCTTGAAGCGTTCGCTAAGGCGGCTGACGGTCAGGCGACAAAAATTATTATTCCGTCCGAGCTGCAGGGACTTGCAGGTCTTGCAGAGGGCGTAATCGAATCAGTTAAGAAATAAAAAGAGTTTGTAGGGCGGGGGCTTGCTCCCGCCTACGTTTTAATTGATATATTACCGTAGGGAGCGGCGAGTCGCCGCTCCAAAAAAATATATCTGATTTTACGGGACGGGAGACCCGTCCCCTACGAAAACATTTGAATTGACATTATTCCCGTAGGGGGCGACAACCCTGGCGCCCCGTAATCACATCTGAATTTGCGGGCTGCCGAGGTCGTCAGCCCCTACGATGTGATTTGGATTTGCATCATTCCGTAGGGGCGAGCTGTGCTCGCCCGCCGAATGACATCAGACTAAAACGGGCGACCTCAGGAAGCCCCTACGAAAAATAAAAAGGATAACAAAATGGATTTAACCGAAAAAACATTAAAAAACAACGTACTGTTTGAGGGTAAGGTTCTTACGCTCTGTCACGACGACGTGCTTCTTCCCAACGGCAAAGAGGGAAAGCGTGAAATCGTAAAGCACAGGGGCGGAGTTTGCGTTGCGCCTCTTACCGAAAATAACGAGCTGATTTTTGTCAGACAGTTCCGTTATGCCTACGGCGAGGTTGTTTTGGAATTGCCTGCGGGCAAGCTCGAAAAGGGCGAGGACCCGTTTGAATCGGGAGTGCGTGAACTGAAAGAGGAAACAGGATGTACCGCCGATAAATACACCTTTTTGGGAAAGCTTTATCCGTCGCCGGGTTACACGAGCGAGATAATCAGTATTTATCTTGCCGAGGGGCTTCATTCGGGCGAGCAGTCGCTTGACGAGGACGAGTTTTTAGGCGTTGAAAAAATTCCGCTTGAAAAGGCGGTTGAAATGGTTATGAACAACGGGATTTATGACAGCAAAACTCAGGTTGCCGTTTTAAAAATTGCAAAAATTGTCGGAGAGAGAAAATGAAAACTGTATTGGCTTCCGCCTCGCCGAGAAGAAAACAGATTCTTGAAAACGCAGGCTTTGAGGTTGAAATAAGGGTTTCCGAGGCAGACGAAACATTACCCGAGGGAATATCTCCCGAAAAGGCGGTTGAATATCTCGCTTCGGTAAAGGCTCACGCGGTTAAAAGAGAAAAGGACGAGCTTGTTATCGCCGCCGACACGGTTGTTGCGCTTGACGGAAAAATCCTCGGCAAGCCCCGTGACGAAAAAGAGGCGTTTGAAATGCTGTCTTTGCTGTCCGGCAAAAAACACACGGTTTATACGGGCGTGTGTCTGTTATATAATGAAAAGGAAGAAATTTTTTCCGACAGCACCGGGGTTGAGTTTTACCCGCTGACTGACGGCGAAATTTTAAAATATATTGAAACAGGCGAGCCTATGGACAAGGCGGGCGCTTACGGAATTCAGGGTAAGGGTTGCGTTTTTGTAAAAGGAATTAAAGGTGATTATTTTAACGTAATGGGGTTGCCTGTCGCAAAACTCAATCAAAAATTGAAAAATTTTGATTAAAAATAAGAAAATAAATCAAAATTACTAAAAATTTCAATTGACATTTGCTTGATTTTATTGTAAATTGTTAATGTATCATTTTATGTCATGGTGAAATGGCATCAAACCCTCTCGGGTTAGAAAGGGGAAGTTTTTATGGCTAAAAAAGAAAAAAGGGAACTCACACCCGAAGAAAAGGCTGAAAAACTTGAAAAAAAGTTAAAGAAAAGAAAGCTTTTTGCCGATTCGTTTTTCAAGGCAGTAGCGGTTTTCGTTACTCTTGCTTTGATTTTCTCTGTTGCATATATCGCTTTCTCAAGACCGACGGTTGTTCCCCAGCAGATTGCTGTTCAGGGTAGCGGAACTACTCCCGCGGCGGCTCCGTCAACAGGCGGAAACACTGCTCCCGCAACAACACCTTCGGATTCAGGCACAACTCCTGCCTCGACTCCTGCCGATAACGGCGGTTCGTCAGACAATAACGGCGGCGACGCAGCACCGGCAAGCAACGATCCTGCAACAGTAGCAGGCGTTATTAACAGCGCTATGGCGGCAGCGGCAAATGCAGGCTATACCTGGTCGAGAACAGGTAACATCACAGAACTCAACGTACCGAGTAAAGATACTCTTAATAAGATTATCAGCGGCGTATCCGAGGGTTCAACAGTTGACTCGGTTGTAGGCGGCTTCCTCGGCGCAAAGGGAAATACTGAAACTCTTACAATTTCAGCAGGTCAGACACCTATGAATGAAGAGGGTACAGACAAGTATTATCACTGGGATCACTATAAAATTATTCCTACAAGCGTAACAGCAGAAGACCTTCAGAATCTTCAGGTAAACGGCAACGAGTATACATTTACTCTTGCGGCTTGTCAGAATCCGTCACCCGGTTCAGCAGGCTTCTCGAGATTCTCAAACGACTATGTAACGCTTGATGAAGTTAATACCGAAATCAAGGCTAATGTCAGCGTAGTATCGGTTAGCGATATGACAGCAACCTTCGGTCCTATGAACGTTAAGATGACAATCGAAAACGGCAAGGTAACAGCGCTTCATTATGATTATACAGCAAGCGTAAATCCGATGAACCTCAAGGCAACAATTATTCCTATCAGCGCAAACGGCGCAATGCAGGTTTCGGCTGATTACACTAACTTCAAGTACTGATTAATATAGTATATAAAGAATTAAGAAATTTTACATAACTGAAGGGAGTTTTCTTAATGGCTAAGAAAGAAAAACCGGAGTTGACACCTGAGCAGCTCGAAGCAAAGAAAATTAAAAAGCAGAGAAGAAGCGAAGGCTGGACAAAGTTCTGGGCAGTAGTTCTTGCTCTTGTTCTTGTATGCGGCGTTGCTTTCGGCGCAAAGACCTTGGCAGGCAAGGCTGTTGCAAAGGCTAAGGAAGAGGCCGCAAGCCAGCAGGCTGATATTGAAAACAGCGGCACACCGGCAGTTACACCCGGCGCTAACACAAATACAAACACAACCCCGACACCTGCGGCGCCCGCAGATAACAATAACAATGCGGCACCCGCTGACAACAGCGGCTCAAATGACGCGGCTCCCGCAGACAATAACGGCGGCGACGCGGCACCGGCAAGCAACGATCCTGCAACAGTAGCAGGCATCATCAATAACGCTATGGCGGCAGCGGCAAACGCAGGCTATACCTGGTCGAGAACAGGTAACATCACAGAACTCAACGTACCGAGTAAAGATACTCTTAATAAGATTATCAGCGGCGTATCCGAGGGTTCAACAGTTGACTCGGTTGTAGGCGGCTTCCTCGGCGCAAAGGGAAATACTGAAACTCTTACAATTTCAGCAGGTCAGACACCTATGAATGAAGAGGGTACAGACAAGTATTATCACTGGGATCACTATAAAATTATTCCTACAAGCGTAACAGCAGAAGACCTTCAGAATCTTCAGGTAAACGGCAACGAGTATACATTTACTCTTGCGGCTTGTCAGAATCCGTCACCCGGTTCAGCAGGCTTCTCGAGATTCTCAAACGACTATGTAACGCTTGATGAAGTTAATACCGAAATCAAGGCTAATGTCAGCGTAGTATCGGTTAGCGATATGACAGCAACCTTCGGTCCTATGAACGTTAAGATGACAATCGAAAACGGCAAGGTAACAGCGCTTCATTATGATTATACAGCAAGCGTAAATCCGATGAACCTCAAGGCAACAATTATTCCTATCAGCGCAAACGGCGCAATGCAGGTTTCGGCTGATTACACTAACTTTAAGTACTAATCCGACGGTATACTAATTATTATTAGTATGTAAATACCAAAACCCAATTTTGACGGGGAGCTTCGGCTCCCCGTCATTTTTTTGTATCTGAACACTTTTGCACACGAACTTCCTTTAACAGAAAAAGTTGACACTGATTTTTGCAAGTGATAAACTAAAGAAAAAATGTGAAAGATGTGCATATGAAAAAATACAATGGAAACAATATAAAACTTGCAAAAACGCTTAGGAAAAACCAGACTCCCTGGGAAAGGAAACTGTGGTATCAGTTTTTAAGGGATTATCCTATAAAGTTTTACAGGCAACGAGCCATCGGAAACTATATAGTAGATTTTTACTGTTCAAAGGCAAAACTTGTAATTGAACTTGACGGCAGTCAGCACTTTTTTGACGGCAATAAAGCCCAAGACAACAAAAGAACAAAAGAATTAGAAGAACTGGGACTGGCTGTCTTAAGAATACCAAACAACGAGGTATTTGATAATTTTTATAATGTGTGTCAGTTTATTGATTTAAAAGTTAAAGAAAATTTGCGCTGATAAAGCTCCCCAATTAAGGGGAGCTTTTACAACCTCTCCTGCTAAGGAGAGGGGGACCGCCGTCAGGCGGTGGAGAGGTTTTAACCCCTCAGTCTCGCTTCGCTTGACAGCTCCCCTTAGCAGGGGAGCTTTTTACAACCGTGATTCTAACTAGTATATGAATATTAAATATAATATAATAAAAACGAATAATATAAGCCCTGAAAATAAAGCGTTTCCACAAGATATTGTGGGTGTTTTTTTATGTAAAACTATTTTTTAAAAAAAGTTGCACTTTTCACAAATTTTTTGAAAAAAGTTCTTGCAATTTGCATAACGGTATGTTATTATATCAAAGCTCGCGAATTGGGAAAGGGGATACTATGCCCAAACGAGCAAGGCGTTGAAGCAGAAGGTGGCAGTCCTTTGAGACTGGGAATTTCTGTGGAGTATGTCCGATTAAAAAACCGGGCGAAAAGAAGCAGATTGTTTTGAGCGCGGCTCAGAACAGGTCTGCTCAGGCATCTGTTAAGACCCGAAAGACTTTTAAAAAGTTTTTCGGTTTTTAAGCGGAGAGGGTGGAAACACCCGGCCGGGTTGCAGGTTATCGCTTGAAGATGCCGCCCCAATTTAAGGAGGAAAAAACAATGGCAACAGCAAAAGGTAAGAAAATCAGAATCAGGCTCAAGGGCTACGACCACAACCTTGTGGACAAAGCGGCTGAAAAAATCGTTGAGACAGCTAAGCGCACAGGCGCTCAGGTTTCCGGTCCCGTTCCGCTCCCCACTGAAAAGGAAGTAGTTACGATTCTTCGCGCAGTTCATAAGTATAAGGATTCGCGTGAGCAGTTTGAGCAGAGAACACACAAAAGGCTTATCGACATCCTCAGACCCTCAAATAAGACTGTTGAGGCTCTGACAGGTCTTGAGCTTCCCGCAGGCGTTGATATCGAGATTAAGCTTTAATCTCTATTACATTATAATATAACGCACTGTGAGGTCACGTTGGACGCAAACGCGTTCAACCAATAACCAAGGAGGAAATAAAAATGAAAAAAGGTCTTATTGGTAAGAAAATCGGTATGACTCAGCTTTTCGACGAAAAGGGCAAGGTTGTTCCCGTAACAGTCGTTGAGTTAGGACCGTGCACCGTTGTCCAGAAGAAGACTGCTGAAACAGACGGCTATGACGCTGTACAGCTCGGCTTCGGCGATATGAAGGTGCAGAGAGTGAACAAGCCCATGGCTGGTCACTTCAAGAAGGCGGACGTAGCTCCCAAGAAGGTTCTTAAGGAATTCAAGCTTGAGGATATGTCTTCCGTAAACGTCGGCGATATTATCAAGGCTGACGTATTCGAAGCCGGTGAAAAGGTTGACGTAGTCGGCACAAGCAAGGGTAAGGGAACAGCAGGTGTTATTAAGCGCTGGAATTTCGGCAGACTTAAAGAGACACACGGTTCAGGCCCCGTCGCCCGTCATCAGGGTTCAATGGGCGCTTGCTCGGATCCTTCAAGAGTTTTCAAAGGAAAGAAGCTCGCCGGTCATCTCGGTACTGAAAGAGTCACCGTACAGAATTTAGATGTAGTTAAGGTTGATGCTGAAAACAACCTCATCGCTATCAAGGGCGCCATCCCCGGCCCCAAGGGCGGTTACGTTGTAGTAGCAAACGCCTGCAAGAAATAAGAGAGGAGTGTTTTGAATGGCTACAAAATTAGCAGTATTGAATAATACGGGCAAAAAAGTATCCGACATCGAACTGTCAGACAGCATTTTTGCCATTGAGCCGAGCAAATCGGCTATGCACCTTGTAGTAGTTAACTACTTGGCTTCACAGCGTCAGGGCACTCAGTCAACTCTTACGCGTTCAGAAGTTTCCGGCGGCGGCAAAAAGCCCTGGAGACAGAAGGGTTCAGGCCGTGCAAGACAGGGCTCAACCCGCGCTCCGCAGTGGTATCACGGCGGTATCGCTCACGGACCGAAGCCCCGTGCTTACGGCTTCTCAATCAACAAGAAGGTTAAGAGACTCGCTATGAAGAGCGCTCTTTCCTCAAAGGTTGCGGCTGAAGAAATGATTGTTCTCGATTCCTTCGGACTTGACGCAATCAAGACAGCTGAAGCTAAAAAGGTTCTCGACGCCGTTAAGGCGGCTAAGAAGACTCTCGTAGTTCTTCCCGAGAAAGACGACGTAGTTTATAAGAGCGCTAGAAACATCGAAGGTGTTGAAGTTACTCTTGTAAATACACTTAATGTTTATGACATTCTTAACTGCGACACAATCGTAGTCCTCAAGGATGCCGTTACTAAGATCGAGGAGGTATATGCATAATGAAATCAGCACAGGATATTATCCTCCGCCCCGTAATTACTGAAAACAGTATGGAAGGCGTTGCAGATAAGAAATATACCTTTAAGGTTGCAAAGGACGCTACAAAAATCGACATCAAGAGAGCTGTTGAAGAGCTTTTCGACGTTGAGGTAGCTAAGGTAAACACAATGCATGTCCGTGGCAGACAGAGAAGACAGGGCTATACGCAGGGCCGCACGGCTTCCTGGAAAAAGGCTATCGTTACTCTGACTGAGGATTCAAAGACTATCGAGTTCTTCGACGGCATCTATCAGTAAGATTTTTCTTACATTCCGACGGCAACGTATGGGGTTTGACATTACCCGCTAAGCCGTCGGGGCGCAAAAGCGCTGTAACATCCAGAAAAGGAGAGGATTGGAATGTCTATTAAAGTTTACAAGCCGACTACTAACGCAAGACGTAATATGTCGGTTACAGATTATTCCGAGCTTTCAAAGGTTGCTCCCGAAAGAAGCCTTCTTGAGCCTCTTAAGAAGCACTCCGGCAGAAACAGCTACGGAAGAATAACCGTCCGTCATCACGGCGGCGGAAACCGCCAGAAGTACCGTGTTATCGATTTTAAGAGAGATAAGTACGATATGAAGGCAAACGTACTCACTCTTGAGTACGACCCCAACCGTTCTGCTCATATTGCTCTCGTACAGTATGAGGACGGCGAAAAGAGATATATTCTCGCTCCCGTCGGTCTTAAGGTCGGCGATGTTATCGAGGCAGGCGCTTCGGCAGATATTAAGGTCGGTAACGCGCTTCCTCTTTCAAACATCCCCACCGGTACATTCATCCACAACGTTGAAATGTATCCCGGCAGAGGCGGTCAGCTCGCCCGCGCGGCAGGCAACGCTGCTCAGCTCATGGCTAAGGAAGGCGGCTACGCTCTTCTCCGTTTGCCCTCAGGCGAACTGAGAAACGTTCCTGCTTCCTGCATGGCGACAGTCGGCACAGTCGGCAACACTGACCACGAGAACGTTAAGCTCGGTAAAGCAGGCCGTACACGCCACAGAGGTATCCGCCCGACAGTCCGCGGTTCCGTAATGAACCCGAACGACCACCCCCACGGCGGTGGTGAAGGTAAGTCACCTATCGGTCGTCCCGGCCCCGTTACACCTTGGGGTAAACCTGCTCTCGGTTATAAGACAAGAGCTAAGAAAAAGAGTTCCGACAAGCTTATAATTAAGCGTCGTAACGATAAGTAATCGGAAAGGAGTGCAATAAAATGGGAAGAAGCGTTAAAAAGGGCCCCTATGTTCAGCCCAAGCTTTTCAAAAGAGTTGAAGAAATGAACAAGACAGGCGAAAAGATCGTTTTAAAGACCTGGAGCCGCAGTTCCACAATTTTCCCGCAGTTTGTTGGTCACACCTTTGCGGTTCATGACGGACGCAAGCATGTTCCGGTATATGTTACTGAGGATATGGTTGGTCACAAACTCGGTGAATTTGCTCCTACACGTACCTTCAAGGGTCACGCAGGAAGCAAGACAAACTAAGCAGAAAAGGAGTGTTAATCAATGGAAGCAACTGCTAAGGCAATGCATGTTAGAATTGCACCTCGTAAGGTTCAGATAGTTCTTGACCTTATCCGCAATAAGCCTTGTGACGAAGCTCTGGCTATCTTGAAGTACACACCTAAAGCTGCGTGTGAACCGATTGAAAAGCTTTTGAAGTCTGCAATGGCTAATGCAGAAAATAAAGATATGGACACTTCAGCGCTTTATGTTGCAGAGTGCAGCGTAAGCCAGGGTCCTACTCTTAAGAGAATCAGACCCAGAGCACAGGGCCGTGCGTTCAGAATAAACAAGAAAACTTCGCACATTTTCCTTACGCTCAGGGAAGCAGAATAAAAGAGGAGGTAAGTTAGAATGGGACAGAAAATTAATCCTACCGGTCTTAGAATCGGCGTTATCAAGGATTGGGAATCTCGTTGGTATGCTGACAAGAGCAGCTTCGGCGACACCCTTGTTTCGGACTATGAACTTCGTGAGTATCTCCTCGATATGTTCTACAAAATCGGTGCAGGCGTACCGAAGATTGAAATTGAGAGAGACCCGAAGAGAGTCCGCATAAACATCCACTGCGCAAAGCCCGGTCTTGTTATCGGTAAGGGCGGCGCTGAAATCGAGAAGCTCAAGGCTCTTTGCCAGAAGAAGCTCGGAAATGAAAAGGATGTATTCATCAACATTATTGAAATCAAGCAGCCCGATCTCAACGCTCAGCTCGTTGCCGAAGGCATCGCTGCACAGCTCGAGAAGAGAGTTTCGTTCCGCCGCGCGCTCAAGCAGTCAATCGGCAGAACAATGAGAGCAGGCGCTAAAGGTATTAAGACACAGGTAAGCGGTCGTGTAGGCGGCGCGGAAATCGCCCGCACAGAGCAGTACCATGAAGGAACTATCCCGCTTCAGACAATCCGTGCCGACATTGACTACGGTTTCGCAGAGGCTAAGACAACCTACGGCAGAATCGGCGTTAAGGTATGGATTTACAAGGGCGAGGTTCTTCATGACAGCCGCAAGCCCGGCAAAAGGGAAGGAGGAGCCAAGTAATGTTATTGCCTAAGAGAGTTAAGTACCGCAGAGTACAGAGAGGCCGCCTTAAAGGTAAGGCTATTCGTGGTTCAAAGGTAAGCTACGGCGATTACGGTCTTGTTGCCCTCGAACCCGCATGGATCACAGCTAATCAGATCGAAGCAGCCCGTGTTGCTATGACAAGATATATCAAGCGTGGCGGTCAGGTCTGGATTAAGATTTTCCCCGACAAGCCCATCACAGAGAAGCCCGCTGAAACCCGAATGGGTTCAGGTAAAGGTTCTCCCGAATATTGGGTAGCAGTAGTTAAACCCGGCAGAGTTATGTTTGAAATCGCCGGCGTTAGCGAAGAGCTTGCAAGAGAGGCTATGCGTCTCGCTGCAAACAAGCTTCCCATCAAGTGTAAGTTTGTCCGCAAGGAAGAAACTATGGAACAGGATGGTGAGCAGTAATGAAAGCAAGTGAACTCAGAAAAATGTCAGCTTCAGAGTTGGATGCTAAACTCTTGGAACTCAAGGACGAGCTCTTTAAGCTTCGTTTTCAGCAAGCCATCAACCAACTCGACAATCCAATGCGTATTAACGCCGTTAAGAAGGATATCGCGAGAATTAAGACAATTCAGCGTGATGTAGAGCTTCACGGCGCTGAGTCCTAAGGAAAGGGTAGGTGTTCATGATGGAAAGAAATCTTCGTAAAACACAGGTCGGAACAGTAATCAGCGATAAGATGGATAAGACTGTCGTTGTTGCTATCCGCGATAAGGTAAGGCATCCGCTTTACAAGAAAATCGTTAACCGTACAGTAAAGATTAAGGTTCACGACGAAGCCAACGAGTGCGGCATCGGTGACAGAGTTCTCGTTATGGAAACCCGTCCGATGTCCAAGGATAAGAGATGGCGTGTCGTTGAAATCATCGAGAAAGCTAAATAATAGTTTAGGTAAGAAAAAGGAGGCAATACTGTGATACAGCAACAGACTTTGCTTAAAGTTGCCGACAACACAGGGGCTAAGGAGCTTATGTGCATCCGAGTTCTCGGTGGTTCAGGCAAAAGATATGCCAATATCGGCGATGTCATTGTAGCTTCAGTCAAAAAGGCTGCTCCCGGCGGAACAGCTAAAAAGGGCGAAGTTGTAAGGGCAGTAGTTGTTAGAACAGTTTCAGGCGTTCGCAGAGACGACGGTACTTATATCCGCTTCGACGAAAACGCCGCTGTTATAATCAGAGAAGACAAAAATCCCAGAGGCACCCGTATCTTCGGGCCGGTTGCCAGAGAGCTCCGTGAGAAGGACTATATGAAGATATTGTCCCTTGCTCCGGAAGTGCTTTAATAGGAGGTGCCAAGGATGAACAATCTTCACGTAAAAACAGGTGACGAGGTAATCGTTATCAACGGCAAGAACCGCGGTAAGAGGGGTAAGGTCATGCAGGTCAGCCCCAAGGAAGGCAAGGTTATTGTCGAGGGCGTAAACGTTGTTACCAAGCACGTTAAGCCCCGTCAGATGGGTGAGCCCGGCGGTCTTATTAAGGCTGAAAGCGCTCTCTATGCTGACAAGGTTCAGCTTATCTGCCCCAAGTGCGGCAAGCCCACAAGAGTCGGTCACGCACTTGACAAGAACGGCAAAAAAGTAAGAGTTTGCAAAAAGTGCAACGCTCAGTTTGAATAAGGGAGGGACATAACAAATGGCAGCAAGACTTAAAGAAATGTATACAAAAGAAGTCGCCCCCGCACTTTTCAAGAAGTTCGGTTATAAGAGTGTTATGCAAATCCCGAAGCTTGATAAAATTGTTATCAACGTAGGCTGCGGCGAAGCTAAGGATAACCCCAAGGCTATCGACGCTATAGTCGGCGACATCGCCACAATCACAGGTCAGAAGCCCGTTGTTTGTAAGGCTAAGAAATCAGTCGCTAACTTTAAGCTTCGTGAAGGCATGCCTATCGGCGTTAAGGTAACACTTCGCGGCGATAAGATGTATGAGTTCCTTGACAGGTTCTTCAACATCGCGCTTCCCAGAGTTCGTGACTTCAGAGGTATCAACCCCAATTCCTTCGACGGCAGAGGTAACTACTCAACCGGTATCAAGGAGCAGTTGATTTTCCCTGAAATCGAGTACGATAAAGTTGACAAGGTTCGTGGTATGGACATCTGCTTCGTAACCACAGCCAATACCGATGAAGAGGCCAGAGAGCTGCTTACTCTCATGGGCGCTCCGTTTGCTAAATAAGGAGGGATAACAAGTGGCTAAAACAGCAATGAAGGTTAAGCAGGCTCGTCCCGCTAAGTATTCATCAAGACAGTACAACCGCTGTAAAATCTGCGGCAGACCACATGCTTATCTCCGTAAGTACGGAGTATGCCGTATCTGTTTCAGAGAGTTGGCACATGCAGGTCAGATTCCCGGTGTAAAGAAGTCAAGTTGGTAAGAAAAAGAGCAATCTAAGGAGGTAAAACAGTATGCAAATTACTGATTCTATCGCCGATATGCTTACAAGAATTCGTAACGCGAACTCAGCAAAGCATGATACGGTGAAGGTACCCGCATCAAACATGAAGAAAGCGATTGCTCAGATTCTTGTTGATGAAGGTTACATTAAAGGTTTCACGGTTGAAGATGACGGAAAACAGGGTATGATGGAGATTACTCTCAAATACGGCCCCAACAAGTCATCCGTAATCACCGGTTTACGCAGAGTTTCAAAGCCCGGTCTGCGTATTTATACAAGCTGTGAGGAAATGCCCAGAGTTATGAAGGGTCTCGGCATTGCAATCCTCTCAACACCTAAGGGCGTAATGACAGATAAGGACGCACGCAAGGCTAATGTCGGCGGTGAAGTCCTCGCATTCATCTGGTAAGGAGGTACAGTACTATGTCTCGTATCGGCAGAGAGCCCATCGTTATTCCGGCGGGCGTCGATGTTACTGTTGACGGCAGCACTGTTACCGTAAAGGGCCCCAAGGGCGAACTCACCAGAACAGTGCACCCCAACATGACAGTTGAGAAGAAGGACGGCCAGATTTTGGTTTCACGTCCTAACGACAATAAGGAAAACCGTTCACTTCACGGTTTGACAAGAACTCTTATTGCCAATATGGTAACAGGCGTTGAAAAGGGCTTCTCAAAGGAGCTTGAAATCAACGGTATCGGTTACCGTGCAGAAAAGAAGGGCAAGGACCTTGTAATGACCATCGGTTATTCACATCAGGTTATTATGTCCGAGGTTGACGGAATTTCAATTGACGTTCCGGCGCCTAACAAGATTATCATTTCCGGTCCCGACAAGCAGAAGGTTGGCCAGTTCGCAGCCGAGGTCAGAGAAAAGAGACCTCCCGAGCCGTATAAGGGCAAGGGCATCAAGTATGCGTCTGAGCACATCCGCCGCAAGGAAGGTAAAGCCGGTAAGGGCGGCAAATAAAAGGAGGGTTTCTAAATGGTTAAAAAGCCTGATTCAAACAAGGCAAGACTTAATCGCCATAAGAGAGTCCGTGGAAAGGTTACAGGCACTGCTGAGTGCCCCCGCCTTAATGTGTTCCGCTCACTTCAGCACATCTATGCTCAGCTTATAGATGATGTTGCCGGCGTTACATTGGTTTCAGCTTCAACAGTTGAAAAGGACTTTACGGAATATGGCGGTAATATGTCCGCAGCTAAGAGCGTGGGCAAATTATTGGCTGAAAGAGCTGCTGAGAAGAATATCAAAGATTGCGTATTCGACAGAGGCGGTTATATCTATCACGGCAGAGTTAAAGAGCTCGCCGAAGGCGCTCGCGAGGGCGGCCTGAACTTCTAAGAGAGGAGAGAATATTATGGCTAAAATTGACGCTTCCACAATGGAGCTTCAGGAACGTGTAGTTTCTATAAACCGTGTTTCAAAGACTGTAAAGGGCGGCCGTATCTTCAAGTTCTCTGCTCTTGTAGTCGTTGGTGACGGAAACGGCACTATCGGTTTCGGTCTTGGTAAGTCCGGCGAAGTTCCGGACGCTATCCGTAAGGGTATTGAGGACGCTAAGAAGAATCTTATGAAGATTTCTCTTAAGGGTACTACAATTCCTCACGAGGTTATCGGTAAGTTCGGCGCAGGCGTTGTTCTTCTTAAACCCGCTGCTCCCGGTACAGGCGTTATCGCCGGCGGCCCGGTTCGTGCGGTTGTTGAAACAGTCGGCATCAAGGACATCCGTTCCAAGGCTCTTCGTTCAAACAATCCCTGCAACGTAGTCAGAGCTACCATCAACGGTCTTGCTCAGCTCCGTAATGCAGATGAAGTTGCCGCTATCCGCGGTAAAAACGTAAAAGACATATAAGGAGGGCGTAAGTAATGGCTAATTTGCAGATTAAGCTCGTTAAGAGCACTATCGGCAGCAAAAAGGACCAGATTGCTACAGTTCGCTCTCTCGGTCTTAAGAAAATCGGCGATGTTGTGGTACAGCCCGACAATCCTCAGACACAGGGTAAGATTCACAAGGTCGCACATCTTGTTGAGGTTACAGAAGCTTAAAGGAGGTGCGAAAGTATGAAATTGCATGAACTCTCACCCGCTGAGGGCAGCAAGAAAGCTGTCAAGAGAATCGGACGCGGTCCCGCTTCCGGTCAGGGTAAAACAGCCGGTAAAGGTCATAAGGGCCAGAAGGCAAGAGCAGGCGGAGGTATGCGCCCCGGTTTCGAGGGTGGCCAGATGCCTTTACAGAGAAGACTTCCCAAGAGAGGCTTCAACAACATCTTCGCAAAGGAGATTGCCATTGTTAACGTAGCGGCTCTCGATAAGAAATTCGAGGACGGCGCAACAGTTGACATCGAGGCACTCAAAGCAGCAGGTCTTATTAAGAAGGAGCTTGACGGCGTCAAGGTTCTCGGCAACGGCGAAATCACCAAAAAGCTTACTGTTCAGGTCAATGCTTTTTCCGATTCGGCAAAGGCAAAGATTGAAGCAGCCGGCGGAAAGGCCGAGGTGATTTAACAATGATAAAAACCATTGTTAATGCTTGGAAAATCGCAGACCTCAGAAAAAAGTTAATTTTTACGGCGCTTATGGTGCTCGTATTCAGAGTTGGTTGCGCTTTACCCGTTCCGTTTGTTAATATTGCAAGCGAGGGTATCCTTCCGGATTCAACAGCGAACAACTTTATGACATATCTTAGCATGATGACAGGTAACGCCTTCAACTACGGAACTCTTTTCGCAATGTCGGTTACGCCTTACATCAACGCTTCGATTATCATTCAGCTTCTTACAGTTGCAATCCCTGCTCTTCAGAAGCTCTCTCAGGAGGGTGAAGAAGGCAGAAAGAAGATAGGCAAAATCACCCGTTATTCAGCGGCAGCATTAGCTTTAATGCAGAGTACGGCTTACTTCTTCTACATCCGTTCTCAGGGCTTTATTTCAACAGCCTCTGACGGATCGAAGTACACAGGCTTCGCTGCAGTATTCCAGGCAGCAGTTATCATTCTCTGCTATACAGCAGGCGCGGCGTTTATCATCTGGTTGGGCGACCTCATCAACGAAAAAGGTGTCGGCAACGGTATTTCAATTATCCTTTTTGCCGGTATCGTAGCGGGAATCCCCACCATTATGTATCAGTTGTATTCATATATGAACCACGGCGGCGTTTACTATGCGCTTGCTCCTCTTGCGTTAATCATTATGATTCTTATGATTGCGTACATCGTCTGGATGGATAATGCCGAAAGACGTATTCCGGTTCAGTATGCTAAAAGAGTTGTCGGCAGAAAGATGTACGGCGGACAGTCCTCACACATTCCGATTAAGGTTAATATGTGCGGCGTTCTTCCTATAATCTTCGCTTCGTCAATTCTCTCCCTTCCGCCGACAATCGGTATGTTTGTCACTCCTAAAGAGGGCAGCTTCTGGGAGACATTCCTCAACTGGTTCAATTCCGACAGCGTTGTATACGGAGTAATTTACTTCATTCTTATAATTTTCTTCGCATATTTCTATGCGGCAATCCAGTACAATCCGATTGAGATGTCAAACAACATCCGTAATCAGGGCGGCGTCATCCCCGGTATCCGTGCCGGCAGACCCACTTCGGAGTTTATCACAAGAGTTCTCAACAGACTCACACTTCTCGGAGCTTTGCTTCTTTCGGTTGTTGCGATATTCCCGATTATCTTCACCCAGGTTACAACTGCGGTTGACTATCCGATGAACATTTCTCTCGGCGGTACATCAATCATCATCGTTGTAGGCGTTGCTCTTGAAACAGTCAAGCAGCTTGAAAGCCAGATGATGATGCGTCACTACAAGGGCTTCCTTGATTAATCAGAGGAGAACAAAATGAATTTGATTTTATTGGGAGCTCCCGGAGCAGGTAAGGGCACACAGGCTGAAAAGATTTGTGAAAAGCTCTCTATTCCTGCTATTTCGACGGGTAATATAATCCGCGAAGCCTTGGCGAACGGTACCGAAATGGGACTTAAGGCTAAGGAATATATAAACGCCGGCAAGCTCGTACCCGACGAGGTTGTCATAGGCATTATCAAGGAAAGACTCGCTGAGGATGATTGCAAAAACGGCTTCATCCTTGACGGCTTCCCGAGAACAATCCCTCAGGCTCAGGCGCTCGACGAGATGGGCATTGTCATTGACAGGGTTATCGACATCGAGGTTGCTGACGAAACAGTAGTCAAAAGAATGTCGGGCAGAAGAGTTTGTTCCAAGTGCGGCGCTTCTTATCATCTTGAATTCAAGAAGCCGATTAACGACGGCGTATGCGACAGCTGCGGCGCAGAGTTAATTCAGCGCAAGGACGACCACCCCGACACCGTGCTCGACAGACTTAAGGTCTATCACGAGCAGACAGAGCCCTTAAAGGATTACTACGAAAAAACGGGTAAACTTAAGGTTGTCGAAGGACAGGAAGAGGTTAAGGAAACAACCGCTCTTGTCTTCGAAGCATTGGAGAACTAAGCATGATAGTGCTAAAATCAGCAAGAGAAATTGACATAATGCGTAAAGCCTGTCAAATCTCGGCGGAAGCATTAAGGATAGCAGGTGAGGCAGTCAAGGAGGGCGTTTCGACCTACGAGATTGACCAAATAGCCTATAACTATATAAAGAAGCAGGGCGCTGAGCCCAACTTCCTTCACTATAACGGCTACCCTGCTACCGCATGCATTTCTATTAATGACGAGATCATTCATGGTATTCCGAGCAAGAACCGTATACTGCATCGCGGCGACATAGTCAGTATTGACCTTGGAGCCAAGATTGACGGCTATAACGGTGACAATGCCGCTACCTTTGCCGTCGGCGAAATATCCGACGAGGCAAAACGTCTTTGCGAGACGACTGAAGAAAGCCTTTATAAAGGAATTGAAAAGGCGCTCGCAGGCGGCAGACTCGGTGATATTGGTTATGCAGTACAGAGTTATTGCGAGGACAGAGGGTTCTCGGTCGTGCGTGAATACACGGGTCACGGCGTAGGAACTCATCTGCATGAAGATCCGAGCGTACCTAACTACGGAACTCCCGGAAGAGGAGTACGCCTGTTACCGGGTATGACAATTGCAATCGAGCCTATGATTACTCTCGGCAAGGCGGCAATAAACGTTATGCCCGACGGTTGGACGGTTAAGACCAGGGACGGTTCACTCGCCGCTCATTATGAGCATACGATAGCCATTACCTCCTCAGGTCCCGTAATTCTTACAAAAATATGATTGCGGAATTTAAAAGAGGGACGGTTGTTGTATCCGCGGCAGGGCGCGATAAAACACGGCTTTTGGCTGTGGTGGGCCTTGAAAACAACAGAGTTCTGGTTTGCGACGGTAAGGAAAGACCTCTTATTAACCCGAAGAGTAAAAATCCGAAGCACCTCAAACAGACCGGACACACGGTTGATATGGACTTGATTTGTTCGGACCGAGCATTAAGAAAAGCGTTGAAGAAAATCCGTGAGGATTTCAAGGAGGCTAATTGATATGTCAAAACAGGATATGATTGAAATAGAGGGTACGGTAACAGAGGCTTTGCCGAACGCTACGTTTTTGGTAGAGCTTGAAAACGGCCATCAGATTACGGCTTTTATTTCGGGTAAGCTGAGAATGAATTATATCAGAATCCTTCCCGGCGACAAGGTTACGGTTGAAATGTCACCCTATGACCTTACAAAGGGCCGTATCACATGGCGTTCCAAATAATTTTAGGAGGTATATTTAAATGAAAGTCAGACCTTCTGTCAGAAAAATGTGCGAAAAGTGCAAGATTATTAAGCGCAAGGGTAAAATCATGGTTATCTGTGAGAATCCCAAGCATAAGCAGCGTCAAGGTTAATTCCTTGCAATACTAAATGGAGGTAATTGTAATATGGCGCGTATATCCGGTGTTGATTTACCGAGAGATAAGAGAGTCGAAATCGGCTTGACCTATATTTTCGGAATCGGACGCAAAACAGCAAGCGACATTATCGCTGCTACAGGTATAAATCCCGACACTCGAGTAAAGGATTTAACCGAAGAAGAAGTTTCAAAGATTCGTGAGTATATCGATCACAACGTTAAGGTTGAGGGTGACCTTCGCCGTGAAACTGCTTACGACATTAAAAGACTTGTTGAAATCGGCTGCTACCGTGGCATCCGTCACAGAAAGGGCTTGCCCGTAAGAGGTCAGACCTCTAAGAACAACGCCCGTACACGTAAGGGCCCGAAGAAGACAGTCGCTAACAAGAAGAAGTAATTGAGGAGGGATTAACATGGCCGCAACAAAAAAAGGCGCTACAAGAAAGCGTCGTGAAAGAAAAAATATTGAAAAGGGTGCTGCTCATATTCAATCCACCTTCAACAACACGATTGTAACCATTGCCGATGTACAGGGTAATGTAATTTCGTGGGCTACTTCAGGTGAAATGGGCTTTAGAGGCTCAAAGAAGTCTACTCCCTTTGCAGCTCAGACAGCAGCGGAAACAGCAGCTAAGGCTGCTATGGAGCACGGTCTTAAGACTGTTGAAGTCTTTGTCAAAGGCCCCGGCCAGGGCCGTGAGGCAGCTATCCGTGCGCTTCAGGCAGCAGGCTTGGAAATTACTCTTATCAAAGACGTAACTCCCATTCCTCACAATGGCTGCCGTCCGCCTAAGAGAAGACGTGTATAAAGGAGGAGAATCAGAATGGCAAAGAATATGCAGCCCGTAGCTAAACGCTGCAAGGCTCTCGGTCTTTCACCCGCAGTTTTGGGTTATTCAAAGAAGAATACAAACCGCAATCCTAAGGGCACAATGAGAAGAAAGCAGTCCGAGTACGGCATGCAGCTCAATGAAAAGCAAAAGGTTAAATTTATTTACGGTATGCTTGAAAAGCAGTTCAGCTCATACTATGAAAAGGCAGCTAAGATGCCCGGCAAGACAGGCGAGAATCTTCTCGTTCTCTGCGAGCGCCGCCTTGACAACGTAGTTTTCCATCTCGGCTTTGCGGCTACACGCCGTCAGGCCCGTCAGCTTGTTAACCACGGTCATTTTACCGTTGACGGTAAGAAGGTTGACATCCCTTCATACCAGGTTAAGCCCGGTCAGGTTATCGCTGTAAGAGAGAAGAGCAAGGCTTCAAGCTTATTCCAGCGCCTTACAGGTGAGGACGCTCCGTTCATTACCACACCTGCTTGGATGGAGAAGGATGCTAACGAGCTTAAGGGTACAATTTTAAGAATGCCCACCCGCGAGGATATTGACTATCCCGTTGAAGAGCACCTTATCGTCGAGCTCTATTCTAAGTAATAGCGAACCCAAACACGAAAAACTTGAATACAGATTTTTCTGTAAATTTAATAGGAGGGTTTTAAATGATTGGTATTGAAAAGCCCAACATCGAAGCGTTGGATTTATCCGCTGACGGAACTTACGGTAAGTTCGTTGTAGAGCCGCTTGAAAGAGGTTACGGCGTTACTCTCGGTAACTCCTTAAGAAGAGTTCTTCTTTCCTCAATCCCCGGCTATGCAATCACATCAGTAAAAATTGACGGCGTTCTTCACGAGTTCTCAACCGTTCCCGGTGTCAAGGAGGACGTCACTGAAATAGTCCTTAACTTAAAGGGCGTAATTCTTAAGATCCACGGCGACGGCCCCAAGACCATCTATGTGGACGCTAAGGGCGAAGGCGTTGTCACTGCAGGCGACATTAAAACCGATTCCGAGGTTGAAATCCTCAATCCCGATCACGTTATCGCCACTCTCGGCGAGGGCGCTGAATTGGTTATGGAAATGACAGCCGACAAGGGCAGAGGCTACGTTTCTTCTGACAGAAACAAGCAGTTCCTTCAGCCCGCTATCGGTGTTATAGCAATGGATTCCATTTACACACCCGTTCTTAAAGTTAATTACACCATCGAGAACACCCGTGTAGGTCAGATTACCGACTATGACAAGCTTTCACTTGAGGCTTGGACAAACGGTACAATCACCGCTCAGGAAGCAGTTTCTCTCGGTGCTAAAATCCTTACAGAGCATCTCAACCTCTTCGTTGACCTTTCGGAAGAAGCAGGCAACGCTGAGATTATGGTAGTAAAAGACGACAACGGCAAGGAAAAGGCTCTTGAAATGACTATTGAAGAGCTTGACCTTTCGGTTCGTTCCTTCAACTGCCTTAAGAGAGCCGGCATCAACACTGTTGAGGATTTGATTAGTAAGTCTGAGGAAGATATGATGAAGGTCAGAAACCTTGGCAGAAAATCTCTTGAAGAGGTTGTCGCTAAGCTTGCAAGCCTTAACTTCACACTCAGAAACGACGACGAATAATTCTGTTGTCCGACTAAAACCGCAGAAGATATTTCTGCTTTACTGACTTAATTAAAAGGAGTGATTTTTAATGCCCGGTACAAGAAAGCTTGGCAGACCGACTGATCACAGAAAGTCAATGCTGAGAGGTATGGTAACATACCTTTTCGAGAACGGTCAGATAGAAACCACCGTTACAAGAGCTAAAGAGGTTCGCGCTATTGCTGAGAAAATGATTACTCTTGCAAAGGTTAATAACCTCAACAATAAAAGAGCAGCTCTCTCATACATCACTAAGGAAGCAGTTGTCAAGAAGCTTTTTGACGAAATTGCTCCCAAATATGCAGACGTAAACGGCGGTTATACAAGAATAACAAAGACCGGCCCCCGCAGAGGCGACGCAGCAGAGATGTGCATCATCGAGCTTATAGAGAAATAATTATTAAAACCCGACTGATTTCAGTCGGGTTTTTGTTTTGATGAAGTTCATATCAAAAGAATACCGTAGGGGCGGTCATCGGCCGCCCGCAAAGTCAGATAAAATTTATTATGGAGCGTCGAGGTCGCCGCTCCCTACAAATCCCCGTTTAATGATTATCAAATTAAAAACGGACGAGCAATGCTCGTCCCTACGGTTTGAGTTAAATTAAAAATGTCATTGTAGGGGCGAGCTGTGCTCGCCCGCAAATTCAGATGTTATTTATTTTGGAGCGTCGAGGTCGCCGCTCCCTACAAATCCCCGTTTAATGATTATCAAATTAAAAACGGACGAGCAATGCTCGTCCCTACGGTTTGAGTTATATTAAAAATGTCCTCGTAGGGGCGGTCATCGGCCGCCCGCAAACCAGTCTCCCTTGTGCAAAGGGAGGTGTCACGCAAGGCGTGACGGAGGGATTGTCAAAGCCCGCAAAAGCAGATATATTTTTTTGGAGCGTCGAGGTCGCCGCTCCCTACAGATGTCCTTTGATAATTTTTCCCGTAGGGGACGGCGTCTCGACGTCCCGCAATAATCAATATGCTTTACGGGCGGACGTGGAAGCGAAGCCCCTGCATAGACGTAATAACCGGCAGATTTCTGCGAAAATTGACACAAAAATCACAATTCGTCATTATATCCCATATATTGACAATCTATTTATTAAAGAGTTGTCTAACTTGTAGAAATTAGTAAAAACTTATAATTTTTAATTGACTAAAAGTAGGTAATATGTTTTAATTAAAGAGGTTAAAAACCAACAAATCATTTCAAAGTACATTAAGGGAGGAAATGAAAATGAATCTTACTTACGGCATTAAAGACAAGCCTAAGTTCGGTCAGCTTATTGTTTTTGCTCTTCAGCAGTTGCTTGCTATCCTCGCAGCTACAATAGCGGTACCGGGCATTGTAAACGGAGCAACAGGCTCTGAAATGAGTCAGTCGGCAGCCCTTTTCGGCGCAGGCGTCGGCACAATCGTTTATCTTTTATTTACTAAATTCAGAAGCCCCGTATTCCTCGGCTCGTCATTCGCTTTCTTAGGCTCAATGATGGCAGCTTTTGCAGGCGCAGCTTCTGCAGCGGCAGGTTATGCAGGATTTATCATCGGTGCGATTTTTGCAGGTCTTGTTTATGTAGTTCTTGCAATCATCGTTAAGTTTGCAGGTGTTAAGTGGATTAACAAGCTTATGCCCGCAACGGTTATCGGACCGACAGTTTCCATTATTGGCCTTTGCCTGGCAGGTAATGCTATCGGCGACTTCAACGGTGCGAACCTTCTTGCAAATGCAGGCATAGAGGTTAATACCTATGCTAGCGTTTGTATCGGTCTTGTTACATTGTTTGTTGTTGTAATCAGCTCTGTATTCGGCAAGAAGATGATGAAACTCATCCCTTTCATTATCGGTATCATTGCAGGCTACATTGTTGCAACAATCATTACTATAGTTGGTCTTAAGACAGGCGACACCACGCTTCAGTTTATCGACTTCAGCGTATTCAAGGATATGACAATCTTTGCTGTTCCCGACTTTACATTCCTTAAGGGCATTGGCGGTTTAAAGGATATCACGGGCAGCTACATTGCAACTGTTGCCGTAGCTTACGCTCCTGTTGCATTTGTTGTATTTGCCGAGCATATCGCAGACCACAAGAACCTTTCGACAGTTGTCGGTAAGGACCTTCTTGAGGACCCCGGTCTCCACAGAACTCTTCTCGGTGACGGCGTAGGTTCAATGGCGGGCGCTTTCTTCGGCGGTTGCCCGAACACAACCTACGGCGAGTCAATCGGTTGCGTAGCTATCACGGGCAACGCTTCAATAGTTACAATTCTCACAACTGCAATTATGGCTATTGTTGTATCGTTCTTCGGTCCGTTCGTAACATTCCTCGCCTCGATTCCCAGCGCAGTAATGGGCGGCGTTTGCATTACGCTTTACGGCTTTATCGCAGTAAGCGGTCTTAAGATGATTCAGAAGGTTGACCTCGGCGAGAACAAGAATCTCTTTGTTGTTGCGGTTATTCTTATCTGCGGTATCGGCGGACTTAGCTTAACATTCGGCAAGATTACCATTACAAATATTGCCTGCGCTTTGATTCTCGGCATCATCACAAATCTTATCGTTTCAAGAAAAAAGGATGACGCTCCCGTTGAAGAAAAGGCTGAATAATTTAATTTAAAAATCTTAAAGCGGTATGCTAAAGGGCATACCGCTTGTTTTTTTCTTGACTATTTTTTCTGTAAATGTTAAATTATTCTCAGAGGTGTTTATTCAATGAAAATTTTCAGAACAATTACGGCAATTTTACTTTCACTAATCATTATTCTGTCACTTTGTTCGTGCAAAATCGAAATGGTAGATAACAGTACGACGACAACAACTTCCAATCAGCAGGAAGAAGTCGATATCGACAACTGGCAGGAATATGACATTAAAGAATATGAGATTGAGGACGGCGCGTTTGAGATTTCGGGTGAGCTTAACCTTTATAAATATGAGGATTTGCCCGAAGCTCAAAATGTTATTCCGACTCTCAACGAGTATTTTGACATTGAACTGAAGCTTGACGAAGAAATTAATTATTCTAACGGCTACGGCAACTGGGGCTGGGATGACGGCAAGCAGTTGGTTGACGAAAGCGCTTCGGTTTCAATGTCGTCAAAGACCGGTAAGTTCACTTTAAACTATAAGCCCGCGAGCGAAATTATTTACGCCGCTTCAAAAATTACCTCGGTTGACGAGGATAAGTGGAATGACGAAATAACCGAGTTTGCGGAAAAATTTGAAGGTATAACCGGTAAGCTCACTCTTGACGGAAGCGTTGCTACGGCTGACCTCTATTATCCCTATATATCCGAGGACGGCGAGGACAGCACCGAGCTTCATCTCTTCGGCAGAAAGTATTATTTCGTTTCTCAAAACAGCAAACAGACCGTTGACGTTCAGGACGGCACAAGCTGTTATATTGAATGCGGAAACAGCGATATAAAGACAAGAGACGTTCAGTATTTCGTAGTCACTGCGCTTAACGACGGAACAATCGTCACTGTTGACAATAACATTACAAAGGCTGAAATTGTTTCCGACGGAACAAAGAGAATGATTGACGAATCCGATATGGATGATGTTCTTCAGTTCTTCGGCTCGCCCATTAAGGATGACAAGATGATTGTCAAGAGGGTTTATATTAATTCTTACAGCAACTATTTCGGCTATCCCGAAATTGTGCCTACGGTCAAAATCGACTATGTTTTTGAAAGCGACACTGACGAGGGAGTAAGAACAACCGAGCTTTCACTTGACGGCTTTAAAGACTGATAAAAACTGATAAAAAAAGAAAGCCCCTGCGGGTTAAACCGCAGGGGTTCGTTTTGCTTAAAGATTATTCGTCTGCGTCCTCGTCAAGCTCAAAATCAAACTCAAGCTTTTCACCGCAGGCGGGGCAAACAACGTAGTCGTCGTCAAGCGTGGAATCTTCAAAATAAACTGTCTCGCCGCAAGCGGGGCAAACTACTTCAAACATTTCCTCGCCGTAATCCTCGTCTTCGTCATCTTCCCAATCTTCATAGAAATCGTCCTCAAGAAGAGCAAGGTCGTCGTCAACCTCGTCAAGCTGAGCGCCGATAAGCTCAACCTCGTCGTCGAGGTCGGCAACCGTAAGCGCCATATCGTCAAGAACGTCTATAATAGCATTGATAACCTTAACGGTGTCGTCGTTTTCGTTGAGCTTAAGGCCTTCGGTAAGACCCTTGAGGTAAGCAACCTTTTCAGTAAGATTCATCATAACCGTTCTCCTTTAACCGTTAGCTCTGGACATATATTCGCCTGTTCTTGTGTCAACGTTAATCATTTCACCTTCGTCAATGAAAAGGGGAACACGGATTTCAGCGCCTGTTTCAAGAGTAGCGGGCTTTGTAGCGTTAGTAGCTGTGTTGCCTGCGAAGCCGGGCTCGGTCTTTGTAACCTGAAGAACAACGAAGTTCGGAGGCTCAACGCCGAAAACCTTGCCCTTGTAAGAAAGGACTTTACAGGTCATGTTCTCTTTAACGAACTTGAAGTTGTCGCCAAGCTCGGTTGCGTTGATAGGAACAAGCTCATAAGTTTCGGGGTCCATGAAATAATAGAGGTCGCCGTCTGAATATGAGAAATCCATATCCTTTCTCTCAATAAACGCTGTCGGGAATTTATCGGTGGGGCTGAATGTCTTTTCAACAACGCTTCCTGCGATTACGTTACGTATTTTTGTACGAACGAACGCAGCGCCCTTACCGGGCTTAACGTGCTGGAATTCAATAATCTGATAAACCTGACCGTCCATTTCGAAAGTAATGCCGTTTTTAAAATCACCAGCTGATACCATAAAATTTTTCCTCCAATAAGTTTTTAAACTTTTACAGTTTTATTCTACACTATAAATGTATATTTTTCAAGTGTTTTAGCCGAAATTAAAGCACTCTCAACGCTTTGGGGGCTTCGGTGAGATTCATATTGCCGTCGGCGGTAATATAAATCATATCCTCAATTCTTACGCCGAATTTTCCGGGAAGATAAATGCCGGGCTCATCCGTTACGACAAAGCCCTCGCGAAGTACGCTTTCACTTCTGGGTGAAACTGACGGGAATTCGTGAATTTCAACGCCTACGCCGTGACCGAGACCGTGACCGAAATAATCGCCGTAGCCTGCGGCGGCAATAATATCACGGGCAACCTTGTCCGCTTCAACGCAGGAAACGCCGGGCTTATAAGCCTTAATACTCTCTGTCTGAGCCTTAAGCACGGTTTCATAGACCTTTTTCATTTCGTCCGTTGCAAAGCCGAGTGCGACAGTTCTTGTCATATCCGAGTGATAGCCGTTGACGACTGCGCCGAAATCCATTGTGATAAAGTCGCCGTTCCGAACTCTGTAATCCGACGGAACGCCGTGAGGCATACTCGAATTTTTACCCGCTACGGCTATTGTTTCAAACGAGAGGGCTTCTGCGCCGTTTTTGAGCATATAGAAATCAAGCTCGAGCTGAATATCCTTTTCTCTTATGCCCTCCTTAATAAAGGCGCAGGTGTGTTCAAGAGCCTTTTCGGCAATACGCTGAGCCGCTTTTATGTTTTCGATTTCGGAATAATTCTTAACCGAACGAAGCGACGAAATAAAGGTGTCGAGCGTGTCGTCCGTAACGAAATTAAATTCGCCGAGCTTTTCCGAAAGCACGCCGAGAAGAGAAACGGTGAGCCTTGAAGCCTCAATGCCGATATTCTTTACGTTTTCATGGGCGAAGTAGTCGCCTAACTGTGAAATATACTGTTCCTGAAGAACAACCTCGCAGTCCTTGACGGTATTTTCCGCCGCTTCAATATAGCGGCTGTCGGTTATAAAAACTGCCCTGTCCTTTGTGACGAGAAGATAGCCGTCAGAGGACTCGAAGCGGGTGAAATAACGTCTGTTCTCGGGTGAAATAATAAGACAGCCGTCAATTTTACAGTCGGGCAAACGTAATAAATCCTGTAACTTTTTAATCATTAAAACCGTATCCTTTCAATTTAAGAACCTCTTTCATAAGCGAGGCCTCTCTTTTTCTTCTTAAAGCATAGTAGTAGTAAAAGCGGATTTCATTCTCGATTTTATCGGTCTTTATTGAAACCGCGCCCGCCTTGTTTGCGGCTACAACGTCAGTTGTAATCTGGTCGCCTATCATAGCGATTTTTTCGGGCGGGATGTTAAAATCCTCGGCGGCTTTGAGAATACCCTTCGGGCTTGGCTTGAAAGACAGCCCGTAGGTTTTTATTCCGAGATGGTTGCTGATTTTTTCAGCCCTGCCGAGCGAGGCGTTTGAAATAACAGCAATTTCAAGACCGCCCTGACGGATTTTATTAACCCAGTCCTTTGCGCCGTCAATAAAATCAATCGTATTGTCATAGACGAGGGTGTTGTCGGCGTCAACGGCGACGAGCGTTATCCCGCGGGATAACAGGCCCTCGGGCGAAATGTCGAGAACAGAGTGAAAAATATAATCGGGGATGTATTTTTTCTTAATCATAATACCACCAAAAAAACAAAAACGAGCAGAAACCTGCTCGTTCTTATTTTTACTTATACTTGCGTTTACGAGCAGCCTCGGATTTTTTCTTTCTCTTTACAGAGGGCTTCTCGTAGTGCTCTCTTTTACGAACCTCCTGGATAACTCCATCGCGTGAGGTCTGTCTCTTAAAGCGACGAAGAGCGCTGTCTAAAGACTCGTTTTCTTTAACTTTTACCTGACTCACTTAAATTCCCTCCCTTTTTTATGGGATTATACTGCGATATTATAACTGATTTATCAGGCGTTGTCAAGAGTTAATGAACCTTTTTTTCGCCTGTAATTTCAGGGAATCTTGATATAATAACACCGACAATCGAGGTTATTATAATTTCGGGTATCATATAGAGTCCGTTATAGAAAATCGAGTAGATTACAGCAAGACCGGTTCCCGAGAATTTTTCAAGAATTTTTGCGCCAATTGAGTAGAAGCCGTCCTGTGTGAAAAACCATTCAGCCCAGGCGCCGTAGAAGATTGCGCCCGAAACAATATGGATTAAATATCTTAACAAAAGCGCAAGAAGAATTCCGCAGAGAATAGCCGCCGTCGGCTTTAGCTTGTTTCTGAAAATTCCGCCGATACCGAGAACAGTGTAGGCGAGAACATAGTCAAGAATACAAACGCAGATTGCCTGCCAGAAAATCATCTGGTCGTCGCCGGGTAAAAACATAGCCGAAACAACCTTTACGCCGAGAAGCATCTGGATAAGCGAATAGGCAAAGCCGCTTAAAAATCCCCATTTAAGCCCGTGACGGTATGAAATCATAACGATAGGAAGCATGCTCGCAAGGGTGATTGTTCCGCCGAAGGGCAGTTCAAGACCTATGAGCTTTGAAACCATTTCAAGTATTGCCGCCATTGCTATAAGCAGGGCGCATTCGACAAGGGTTCTTGTCTTTGTGTAAGAGCGTGTGTCTGACATTTTTAATTCCTCCAATAAAAAATCCCCTGCGAAAAGCCGCAGGGGAACGAAAGCTCTTTAACTCCCTACGGCGGCATTATCCGCATCAGGTCAAGGGTTCAGAGCCGCGTTTAGCTCTATCTCAGCCGACTGACGTCAGCACCCCTGTATTTATTTGCAAATTGATTTTATCACCGCAGGAACGTTTTGTCAACGGTTAATGAATACTTCCCGTTGAAATGAGTTTGACTATAAAATAAAGAAAAACGATTGCGCCGAGGATTATTCGGTAATAGCCGAAAATCTTGAAGTCGTGACGTCTGATGTATTTAAGGAAATATTTTATTGCGATAACCGAAACGACAAACGAAACAATACAGCCGAAAAACAGAACTGCGATTTCGGTTCCCGTAATCGAAACGCCGGAAATTACGAACTTCGCTATTTTAAGAAGCGAAGCGCCCGCCATGGCGGGAACGGCGAGGAAAAAGGTGAACTGGGCAGCGGTCGGACGGGAAACGCCTATTAAAAGCGAGCCGACTATTGTTGCGCCTGACCTTGACGTGCCGGGAAAAATTGCGGCGATAAGCTGAAAACAGCCGATTATAAGAGCGTCAAGAAACGAAATCTGGTTAATGGATTTGATTTTCGGCTCCTTGCCCTTGTTCCTGTTTTCTATAATTATGAACGCAACGCCGAAAAGAACAAGCATTATCGCCACCGACAGCCCGTTATAAAAATATTTCTGGCTAATGTTGTCGAGCGGAAGCCCGATAACTATTGTCGGAATACAGGCGACGATTATTTTCATCCACATAACGACGGTGGTGCGCTTGTAATAGCCCTCCTCCTTTGAGGTAAAGGGCCACAGCTTATTCCAGAACATAAGAACTACCGCCATTATAGCGCCGAGCTGAATAACGACGTTGAACATCTCAAGAAATTCGTCAGAGCAGTTGAGTTTGACAAAGTCATTAAGTAAAATAAGATGTCCCGTGCTGCTAATGGGCAGCCATTCGGTAATTCCCTCAATTATTCCGAAAAGAATAGATTTTAGTATTTCAATTAAAGCCATATATAAACTCCCAAAAGCGACAAATTTTTCATCTTTAAACTGATTATAACTTCAAAGCGATATTTTTTCAACCCGAAATTAATTAATTGAGTTGTAAACGGCGTTAAAATATGATATATTATATTGATATAAATTTTTAATAAATCCCGGAGGCATTTTTAATGAAAACCGCTTTAGTTATATTTGGTTCTGATTCGAGCGAGCATGACGTTTCGTGCGTTTCCGCCTGCTCTGTTATAAAAAACATTCCTTCTGATAAATATGAAACCGTAATGCTCGGTATTACAAAAGACGGCAAATGGTATCTTTTCGAGGGCGACGTTGACCTTCTTCCCGAGGATAAATGGGTAAGCTCGGGTAAGATTACGCCCGCCATCCTTTCTCCCGATTCTAACGACAGGGGACTGGTTGTTTTCGGCGAAAACGGCGTGAGAAAAATTCATATTGACGTTGTTTTCCCCGTGCTTCACGGAAAAAACGGCGAGGACGGAACGATTCAGGGACTTCTCGAGCTGGCGAAGCTTCCCTATGTCGGCTGCGGAGTGCTTTCGTCGGCAGTCTGTATGGATAAGGATTTTGCAAACGCCGTTGCCGATTTCGCTCATATAAGACAGGCGAAGTGGCTTTCCGTAAAGAAATGCGACTATAAGAACATAAAGGTTGAATTCATTAAAAAATGCGCTTCGTACTTAGGCTTCCCGATTTTCGTAAAGCCCGCCAACGCAGGCTCGTCCGTCGGTATTTCCAAGGCGAAGGACGCTTCAGAGCTTGAAAAGGCGATTGAATTTGCCTTCGGCTTTGACGATAAGCTCGTTCTTGAGGAGGCTATTGTCGGCAGTGAGGTTGAGTGCGCAGTGCTCGGAAACGACGAGCCGATAGCTTCTTGCGTAGGCGAAATTGCGCCGTGTAACGAGTTCTACGATTATGAGGCTAAATATCAGGCTGACAGCGGACTTTTCATTCCTGCAAGGCTTTCGGACGAAAAGACGGCGAAGGTCAGACAGGCGGCGCTTGAGGTCTATAAGGCGCTCGATTGCAGGGGGCTTTCACGCTGTGACTTCTTTGTCCGCGAAAGTGACGGCGAGGTCTATTTCAACGAGGTAAATACCATTCCCGGCTTTACGGCGATAAGTATGTACCCGAAGCTTTTTGACAAGGTAGGAATAAGCTACGGCGAGCTTCTCGACAGGCTTTTCACTCTCGCAGAGGAAAACAGATGAACGTAATAATTGAGATTATAAACACCCAGACTTCCGAGGGCGAAACGCAGAAAATAAGCGACAAAACCAAAGGCGAATTTTTTTCGGATGAAAACGGTTTTTCGCTTCGCTATGCCGATAAAAAGCTTGGCGGGCATACTGCTGTTACCGTTTCGGGCGGCGATTTCGTTTCGGTTGTCCGGACAGGCTCGGGGTATGACACGCAAATGTTTTTCGAGAAGGGGAAACGCCGTCCCCTTGTCTATAACACGCCGTACGGAGAAATAATGCTTGAAACCGACACGAAAAAAATCTCTTCACTTTCAGACGGGAAAAGCGGTTTCATTGAATTTGAATACGACTTGTTGCAGGGCGGAAATAAACAGTCAGGCAACAGAATGAAGATAAAATTTTCGGAGGAAGCAAATGTCTAAATTAGTCAAAAAGGCTGAAGAACAAATTAAAAACGCTATCGGCGAAGCTCTTGCAAGGGCTATGGAAAGCGGAGCGCTGCCGAAGGCTGAAATACCCGTAATTAACGTTGAGGTTCCCGCTGACAGAGCAAACGGCGACTACTCTTCAAACGCCGCTCTTTCTTCCGCAAGGGTTTTCAGAACCTCGCCGAGAAATATTGCCGAGGCAATTCTGGACAACCTCTCGCTTGAAAATACCTACTTTGAAAAATGCGAGGTTGCGGGCGCAGGCTTTATTAATTTTTTCTTCAAGCAGGACTTTTATTCGGATATAGTTCTTGATGTTCTTGAAAACGGCGAAAGCTACGGCTCGTCGGAGATGGGCAAGGGCAAAAAAATAAACGTCGAATTCGTTTCGGCTAACCCGACGGGACCTATGCACATGGGTAACGCAAGGGGCGGCGCATTGGGCGACTGCCTTGCGGCTGTGCTTGAAAAGGCGGGCTATGACGTCGAAAGGGAATTCTATATCAACGACGCAGGCAACCAGATTGAAAAATTCGCCCTTTCGCTCGATATTCGTTATCAGCAGCTTTTCCTCGGCGAAGAGGCAATAGAGCTTCCCGAGGACAGCTATCACGGCAAGGATATTATTGAACGCGCTAAGCAGTTCGCCGAAATAAACGGCGACTCTTATCTCAAAAGAAGCGAGGACGAGAGAAGAAAGGCTCTTGTTGATTTCGCCCTTCCGAAAAACATTGAGCTGATGAAAGAAAATATGCGTAAATACCGCATAGAATATAACACCTGGTTCCACGAGAGCGTTCTTCACAGGGGCGAAATTGCCGATACGATTGAGCTTCTTACAAAGAACGGCTATACCTATGAAAAGGACGGTGCGCTCTGGTACAGGAACAAGGAGCTTATGACGAAAATGCTTCTCTCCCAGGGTAAAACCGAGGAAGAGATTGAAAAGCTTGAGTTAAAGGACGACGTGCTTATCCGTCAGAACGGTAACCCGACCTACTTTGCAGCTGATATTGCCTATCACCGCAACAAGCTTGAAAAGAGAAATTTTGACACGGCTATTGATATCTGGGGCGCAGACCATCACGGCCATGTTGCCAGAATGAAATGCGCGCTCGAGGCAATAGGCATTGATTCGTCAAGGCTTGAAATAGTGCTTATGCAGTTGGTAAATCTTGTCAAGGACGGCAAACCCGTTAAAATGTCAAAGCGCACGGGCGACGCAATCACCCTTTCGGATTTGCTTGACGATATTCCCGTTGACGCGGCGAGGTTTTTCTTCAATATGCGTGAGGCGGGCTCAACTATTGATTTCGACCTGGGACTTGCCGCCGAACAGACCTCACAGAACCCCGTTTATTACTGTCAGTACGCTCATGCGAGAATTTGCAGTATTATTAAAAAAGCGGCTGCCGAGGGCGTTGAACTCCGAAAGGTTACAAGCGAAGAACTTAAACTTCTTTCTTCAACCGAGGAAACCGAGCTTATACGTTTTCTTTCAACTCTTACGGCTGTTGTTGAAGGCGCGGCGAAGTTCAGAGACCCCGCGAGAATTACCCATTACGTCTATGACATGGCTACTCTTTTCCATAAGTTCTATAACGCGCATAAGGTTATGGTCGGGGATGAAAGTCTTATGCAGGCAAGGTTAGCGCTTTGCGTCTGTGTTCGCGATACGCTTAAAAATCTTCTCTCGCTTCTTAAAATTTCGGCTCCCGATTCAATGTAGACAAAAGGGAATTTATATAGTATAATACATTTCAAACCGCAGAAAGATGAGGTTAATTTATGGATTTTACAAACGCATTACAGCAGGTTTTAAAGGGTATTGAGCCTGTTATTGCCAAGGAGGGCTTCAAAGCCGTTATTCCCGAGGGCGCTTCAAAGGACTTTCCCGTTTTTGAGGAAAGCGATAAAAAATATGTTGAATACGAGGGCGATAAGGGTAAGATAAGACTTGTTTATTCAAATAATCTTCTCTCGCTTCTTTATACCGACGTTAAGGCTGACGAGGTTGACGGGCTTGATTTCAAAATCGGCTCGCAGACTCTTTTTGAGGAAGAAACTCTTGACGATAAAGAGATAAGGTCGCTGAGTAACATTTTTAACGAGGATATTGAAGAGTATTTCGGAACGAAAACTCAGGCGAGAAGCGCGAAGAAAAACATCCCCGTTTCAAAGGCGGCGGCTAAAAGCGGCGCTATGCAGTATGACGCGAACACCCTCGCTTCAAGGCTTACAGCGGCTTATCCCGATTTGAAAGAGCCTTATAAGGCAAACCTCGAAAAATACGGCGAGTTTTACGGCGAGGAGTTCTTTGTCGAATACGCTCACGTTATTATAAACACAATTAAGCAGAAGGATAAACAGCTTCTCAAAAAGGTTTTCAATATCCTCAACGACATTTATGAAAACGGCTCGTCAGACGTTCAGGGCCTTGTTGCAGTAACAATTCTCGGCGAGATGGATAACGACCCAGAATTAATCGCTACGGCTAAGGAATATATGTCAGAGGAAATGGCTCAGCCCGTTATTTATATCAATCAGTATTTCCAGACAGCGGCGGGCAAACGCAAGAAGGCAAAGCTTAAAAATCCGCCTCCCTATAAGCCGAAAAAGGAAAAGAAGCCCGGCTTCTTCTCCCAGATGATGGCGGCTTCGGCAGGTCAGGGTCAGCCCCCGATGCCGATGTAAAATAATATAAAGATTAAAGATTTACAGCCGTCTCAAACGAGGCGGCTGTTTTCGTTGTGTTTTTTATTGAAATAACGGACGAGCGCTGCTCGCCCCTACGGATTGATATAAATTCAAACGTTATCGTAGGGGACGGCGTCCTCGACGTCCCGCAAAATCAGATGAAATTCACGGGGCGCCAGGGTTGTCGCCCCCTACAGAATGATATAAATCAAAATCATATTGTAGGGGCGGTCATTGGCCGCCCGCAAGGTCGGATGAAAAATAAACGGACGAGCACAGCTCGCCCCTACAGGCTTTATTTATCGCTTAATTTTATACTTATTTCTCCGCTGTCAAGAGTTTCGATTCCGTTTTCGGTTTCAACCTTAAGCGAGCCGTTTTCGTCAATGTCAACAGCCCTTGCGAAAAAAGCCCTGCCGTTCTTTTCGTAGGTGATTTCTTTTCCTAAAACGAGAGAATACTTTTTGTATTTTTCAATATGGGTCGGGTTATTAAGGCTTTCAGCGTAACCGAAAAGATAATTGCAAATTCTTGCGATAAGCTCGTTTTTATCAAGTTCGTTTTCGCCTAAAGACGAGGCAGTATCCTTTATTTCGTCGGGGAAAAGCGAGGTTGAAATATTAATTCCAATTCCGATTATAAGGCTTTCGGCTTTTGTTCTGTCGGTGGGAGAAACGGCTTCGGTGAGTATTCCGCAAATCTTTTTTCCGTCAAGAAAAACGTCGTTCACCCATTTAATAAGCGGCTTTTTGTCGGTCAGTTCTCTTATCGCCTCAACTACCGAAACGGCGGCGGCTGTAGTCGCCCTCGCCGCAAGAGACAGCGGAATATCGGGGTGGATAACAAGGGTGAAGTAAACGCCCGTTTTTTCGGGCGAATAAAAGCTTTTTCCGTGACGTCCTCTGCCCGCGGTCTGACCCTCGGCGCAGATAAGCATTGTTCTTTTATCCCCGTTTTCGAGCCGTCTTTTAGCCTCGGTATTTGTCGAGTCAATGCTTTCAAAAACCGAGATGTCAACATCTCTGTTTTCGGGCAGAAGAAACGATTTGATTTTTTCTTTTTCTAAAGTCACAGCCGTATTCACCACTTTCTTAATTCGATTAATTCTATCACTTATTATTGTACTTGTAAATCCGAAAAATTAACAGTATAATACTTTTATAAACAAAAAGGGGAGTGAAAAATGAGACTTCTTCCTGTTAAAGAAATAGTTGACGGCATCTATCTTCTTGACGAATTCGGCGGAACAAACTGCTATCTCGTTGTCGGAAGCGAAAAGGCGTTGCTCATAGACTGCGGAACGGGCTTTGCCGACCTTAAGGGGACGGTTGAAAGTCTGACGGCGCTTCCCGTTGAGGTCATAGCTACTCACGGCCACGTTGACCACATAGGCGGGGCGGGAGCCTTTGAAAAAATTTATATTCATAAAGACGACACGGGCTTTATAAATAAAATTCAGTTTTCGCTTCCTGCGAGAAAGCTTTTTACCGCTATGAACGGCGCAGCAAAAAGTCAGGGCGTTAAGCTTTCGGACGTTAAAAGAGGAAAATACAGAACAAAATTCATTCCGATTGACGAGAGTTTTTCACTTGACCTTGGGAACAGAAAAATAAAAATTAAGCACACGCCGGGTCACACAAAGGGGAGTATCGCCGTAATTGACGAAACGGATAAGATTATTTTCAGCGGCGACAACGTCTGTGACGCATTATGGCTTCACCTTGTCGGCTCGCTGAGTATTGAAGAATGGCTGCCGTCGGCTCAGTGGCTTTATGAAAAGAGCAAGGAATACAGGGTTTTCTGGGGACACAGGAATGCGGAACTGACAAGCGATTTTATTCTTCAGGTCATTTCCTGGGGTAAGGAGATTATGGCTTTTTCAAAGAAAAACGCCTTCCCTTCAAGAACGAAGCAATACCCGGAAACAAAGGACGGGATTTTATATAAAACCGGTAGGGTTTTTAAAAAATAATGAGGTGTAACTATGGATGAAAAAACAGTTAGAAGCGAGGTTACCGAAGAAAAGGTTTCGGCGCTTTCAAAATTCTGGCTCTGTCTTGCAGATTGCCTTTGCGGAACCGCAAACGGACTTCTCACGGGCGGCGGAATGTCATATTTTTTTGTAAATTATCTCGGTATGGACGAAAAGCTGGCGAGCATAGTCTGGATTATTTTCGGAATCTGGAACGCATTTAACGACCCGCTTTTCGGCTATCTTTCGGACAGAACGAAATCAAAGCTCGGAAGAAGAATTCCGTATATCCGCTATGGCGCAATATTTTATTCGGTGTTCTTTATTATAACGTGGGTTAAATGGCCAATCGGCGCTTCCCAGACGGCGCTGTTTATTCAGATGCTTGTCACTCTTTTCCTTTTCGACACGCTTTATACGGCTATCGCGACTTCGCTTTATGTAATGCCCTACACTATGGCGGTTTCAAACAAGGCGAGAAGCAATATCTTCCTTTGGAAATCTTTTTCTCGCTCGTTTCTCTTGCCGTTCCGCTTGTCGTTTTCCCGCTTATCAAGCCGAACCCCGGAGAAAGCCCGAGAAATTTCCAGATTATAATGACGGTTCTCGGAGTTGTGATTTTCGCCGTTATTTTTGCTTCAACTTTCTTTTATAAGGAGAAAGTTCAGAGCGAAAAAGATGAAACCGAAAACATTTTCAAGGCGGTTGTTTCCTGCTTTAAAAACCGTTCCTTTGTTGTGTTCGAGGTGCTTTCGTTTACGGTTATTTTTATTCAGACTATTCTTATGCAGGGCGTTATCTATTACTTTGACGCTTATAAAAACGTGCCTATGGCTTTCGCTTACGGCGCGCTTGGCGTAGGAGCGGTTTTCGGCGTTGTTCTCTTTGCGAGCAAGACGACAAAATGGGGAGTTAAAAAATGCACCCTTCTTATGTGTGTTGTCTTTGCTATCGGCGCAACAGTTATGATTTTCTTCGGAAAATACCTTCCCGTCGCTCTTTGCTGTTTCTTTACGGCGGGTATGGGCTTTGCGGGCGGAATGTACCTTGTTCCGCTTATGAACGGCGACGTTATCGACTATGACGAAAGCGTTACGGGTATAAGAAGAGAGGGTATGTACGCAGGCGTAAACAGCCTTATCACAAAGCCTGCCATCAGCCTTGCAAACGCCGCTTTCCTTATGATAATAAAGTGGTTCGGATTTGACAAAACAATCAAAACCGAGCTTCAGACTCCGTGGGCAAAGCAGGGAATTCTTGTTGCCTGGATGGCAATTCCCGCAATTCTTCTTATCATTTGCGCTTTCTCGCTTAAATTCTATCCGCTTGCGGGCGAAAAGTGGAATGAAACCAAGAAAATGCTTGAGGAAAGACATAATAAATAAAAAAACGCAGGGCGGTAAAATTTACTGCCCTGTTGATTTTTACCATTTTTACTGGTATTATTAAAATATAAATAATGAAAGAAAGAATATGACCAATGAATTATTCGGTAAATAAAAGCGAAAAAACGCCCGCCTATCTTCAGCTTTATTTTCAGCTTCGTGACGATATTGTCAGGGAAATTTATCCGTTCGGCAGTAGGTTGCCGTCGAAAAGACTTGTCGCCGATGAAACGGGGATAAGCGTAATTACGGTTGAACACGCCTACGCTTTGCTTTGCGACGAGGGCTATGTTGAAGCAAGACAGAGAAGCGGGTATTTTGTAACCTTTACTAAAGAGGACGGCTTTTCGCTTCCGCCGGTGAAGGAAAAAGAGAAAAATATTTCCCACGCACAGTCTCACAGCGGCTTTTTTCCGTTTTCGGTGCTTGCGAAAACAATGAGATTTGTTTTAAGCGAATACGGTGAAGCCACGCTTGACACCTCGCCGAATACGGGCTGCGACGAACTGCGGGAAGCGATAAGAAGTTATCTTTTAAGAAGCAGGGGGCTTAACTGTGAAAGCGACCAGATTGTAATCGGCTCGGGCGCCGAATATCTTTACGCCCTTCTGATTGAGCTTTTCGGCAGGGATAAAAAATACGGCCTTGAAAGCCCGTCTTATGAAAAAATCGAGCTTGTATATAAAAACGCAGGCGCAAGCTACGAAATGCTTTCGCTGTCACCCGACGGAATTGACAGCAGGGCTCTTAAAGGAACAAGGGCGCAGGTGCTTCACATAACGCCTTACAGAAGCTTCCCGTCGGGCGTTACCGCTTCGGCTTCAAAAAGGCACGAATACATCCGCTGGGCAGGGGAAAACGACAGGTTTATTATTGAGGACGATTTTGAGTCTGAGTTTTCGGTCCTCAAAAAGACCGAGGACACCCTTTTCAGCCTGACGGACAGGGATAACGTCATATATATGAACACCTTTTCGAGAACGATTTCGCCGTCAATGAGGGTCGGCTATATGGTGCTTCCGAAAAGGCTTGTCGGCGTTTTTGAGGAAAAGCTCGGCTTTTATTCCTGCTCGGTACCGACGTTTGAACAGCTTGTTATAGCGAGGCTTATTTCAAACGGGGATTTTGAACGCCATATCAACAGGGTAAGGCGACTTAAGCGAAAGGAACAGAGAGAAGCTTTGAACGCAAAAATTAAGAATTAAACTATTGACAGTGAGGGCTTGGATTGGTATAATATCAAATGCCCTGCTGCTATGGCTCAGGAGGCAGAGCACATCCTTGGTAAGGATGAGGTCACCAGTTCGAATCTGGTTAGCAGCTTTAAAAACACCCGTTCACTCAAAAGAGTGGACGGGTGCTTTGTTTTATCGGAATGAATTTCAGTACATATCTATAACATAAATTTTCAGGATTCCTTCGGTGTAGGTCATAAGCGTAAATGATTCGGGCAGTTCTTCCTCATGTTTTACAATATGCAAATCGTCGTTATTGTAAAGCGCAACATACTCGGCGCTTTCCCGTCCGAAGTCAATATCGTCTGCTACAAACTCGGCATGATTAAAAACGAGGTCAAACATCTCGTCATCGGGTGAGAAGAAGTTGCCCGTATATTTGCAGGATTGCTCGGCGCCTGTGATTTCATCATCTGCGAGATGAACCTCATAATATCTGTCACCGCCGGCGTTGAGCTCAACGCCTTTGTTGTCCTCGGCCGAATGCACAAAATACATCCCGAAACGGCTGACTATCGTGCGGCAGGACGAGTTTTCCGCCTTCTGTTCTTTTTCCGGGTCTCTGTAGTTCAGGTCGTCCCAGACCCAGTATTCGGCGTCATCCATACTGTATTTCAAAGGCTTTTTACTGAGAATTTTTTCTGCCTTTGCAAGACCGTAATTGAAATTTATTCCGCACTGCTTTCCGTAAAAATATTTGAGCTTATAAGTCATTACGCTTTCGGCTCTGAGAGCAAGCTCGTTATATTCGGTGTCTTCAAGACGGACTATCTGGGGGAGAGCTTCGGGAGAAAGCTCTTTGAGATAGTTGACGTCGACCTGAGCTTTCTTCTCGACGGAAGAGTTGAGATAGAGGTCAACGTTGTATTTTGAAACCAGCGTGTCAAGTCTCATACCGCCGAGAATCATTGTGAAAAGCGTTACCGCTATAACCGTATAACCGAAAAGCGGAAACCTTTTCGGCAGCCATATTTTAATTACGATTCCTACAAGCAACGCGAGAAGAAGAGTGATAAGCCAGCAAATCGCAACCCGCTTTACGGTAAGTCCGAGCGCAGTCATATACATATACATTCTGAAATACGCCGAAGCAAAAAGGATTGTCGCCGTTGCGCTGAACACGGTGAGCATAATTCTGACGGGCAGTTTAAGCTTTCCGCAGATGAAATAAACGCCCGCGATTATCGCGACCGTCAGCGCCGTAGCGCCTGCAATATGGAAAAATCCGCTTCTCGCATATTCGGCGTAATTGATGTTTTCGGGAAGCTTTCCTGCAAACAGACCCCGTATCTGAACAAAGCCGAACAGCCCTTCAAGCAGGGTGAGAATGAAAAGAAAGGCGCAAACCGCGACTGCGTTTAACCTTGAAGGCTTTTCTTTTTCGGTTATTACGTCCTCCTCGGAATTGACAACCGAAAAGAGCATGGGAGCGACAAAAAATGTAACTATAGTTGAGAGAATAAGAGCGCCGATTATTTTTAAAATGTCGTTGAAATCAAAGTTTTCAAAGAAGCCTTCCACGGTGCTTTTGAAAAACTCGTCAGCCGAGGCGAAAAGAACAGTCAGGATTATAACGAACGGAATAGTACAGGCTGCGCCGATAATTATGTTAAGAAAAACCTTGTTCTTGCCTTTTCTGTTAAGCTTTGAAAAGACCGATTTGGCGGGAGCCGAAAGAATTGAAAACGCCTGAGAAACATATACCCTTGAAGCCTCAACGGGAGTTGCAAGCGTAAGAGCGTCAATGCTCAGACCCGACTGTTGCATAAAAAGAAGCGCGGTAAGTACAATTACAACGGGAGCCGTTACAAGATTTGTCAGCGTGTTCAAGTTGAAGGTATAGGTTGAGCAAAGGAACACGCAGGCGACAAGAAGCAGAATTGACACCGCGTCAAAGCTCAGCCTTTCTTTAGGTATAAGAATAAGAAATACGGCGTAAAGAGCTACGAAGCAGATAGGAATGAGCGCGCCGCCGTAAATTCCGTAATTGAGCAAAAGCGACCCGCCGAAAAACAGCGCGAACAGAAGAAGAACGCAAACGCCGGTCTTTTTCTGCTTTATAAACTCGTCGACGGCTTTCTTAAAACGGATTAGCCTCGGATTAGGCGCAACAACCGGCCTGGGATTCTGACCGTAAACAACGCCGTTGGCGTATTGCGGAGGAACGGGCGGCTGATAGTTATTATTAGGCGTATTATCCATAATTACCCCTCTTTATAAATTTGCTCGGATATTTCCGCGTTTTCAGTCAGGCGTACTTTGTCTGACTGAATAACTTTTTGCGGATTGACACGTACAATATAGCACCTTATTTATCGTTTGTCAATAAATAATTATCGAAAAATAATATAATCGTGGTGAAAATGAAGAAGACTGCCTCCCTTTGAACAAAGAAGACAGTCGAAAAATGAAAGCGTTTTTTATTTATTAATTACTGTAAAGAACTGCAACAATATTTTCTTCATAGAATAAAAGAACATAGCCCTCCTTTAAATAATCACTAACGGAAATTTTATTATCATACCGTAAGTCAGCTAAAATATATTCTGTAGGCTGTGAGGTGCTTTCAAGTTCATATAACTCGAAACGCTCTGAAACATTTGCAAGTAAAAAAGTTGAAGCACATAAGGGCGCATTATCGGGAATTAACGAAATCGCCTGCTCAATTGCTTTTACCTCTTTTATTCTTGATTCGGTGGGAAACAGCTCTTTTGCTTTTGTTAAATATCCGCCAGAAAAGATAATTACAGAGCATAGTATTGCAATAATCAGACACCGACCTTTGTTTCTCTTTAAAGAGGAATAATTTGAGATTGCCAGATAAAAAAGAAGCCCACCGCTTCCGAAGACATATTGAAAGCCAATGTTAAACTGATACTTGTAATCGGTCATCAAATTAACGACTAACAGCGGAATGAGAAGAATTAAGTTTTCGGGCTTTTTTATTGCAAAGGGTAAAAAGCTTAACCCGACTGTGAGATGGAGAAGAAAAACGAGTTTCTCTGAGGTGAATACCTGCGATATTGCATACGCCGGGTTTTGCATTATAGATTTCACAACGGTAAAGATCCCGCCGTCATCATAAATATAATTTCCGTATCTGTCGGAGGACATAATTCCCTCGCCGTAAATTGACATACATTTTGTAACAATAACAAAATAAACAATTGAGAAAACAAAGATTGTTAAACTACATTTGTAGTTTTTCTTTGCAAAAATATAGTAAAGTGAGATTACGGCAACATAAATCGCCGCATCTTCCTTTACACAGAGGGTTAAAAGTGAGAAAAGGAAGATAGGAAATGCTTTTCCCTTTTCGAAAAAATACATTAACCACAGAATAAAGGGAGTTAAAAAGCAGTTTTCGTGAAGATACCAAAAGCAACCGCCCATAAACGCAGGATAGAGAACAAGACATAATGAAAAAGCAACCGAGGACCTGTTTGACAAGCCGAAATGCTCACACAGCAAGGCAAGCGGGATAACAGCGCTCGAAACAATAATCGCCTGTAAAATTAAAAGCGTACAGGGCGACGGGAATAAAAGATATATGGGAAGCAACAAATAGTAAACAGGTGAAAAATGAACGGCGAAATGACTTAGCAAGGAGTCTCTTTCACAGGTAATTAGACATTTGCCTGTTTCCTTCATATAATAAAACATCTGTGAGAACAGTCCGAAATCATAACAGGGAGTTCTGTATGTTTTATAGTATATACAGCAAATACCGCCGACAAACAAAGTATAAAAAAGAATCAATAAAGAAATTATAAGCCATTTTTGGTTTTTGTTTATTTCAGGGATTTTTACCGAAATGTTAAAATAATGAATGGAAATGAACATAATAAGGCACATTCCAAACGAAAACATAAAATCGTTTGCCTGAATTGATGTTAAAACACAGAAAAACAGAACGCAAATAAAGAAAACCGTAAAGACCGTTTTATCATTTTTTATAAAGCAGAAAAAGACGAATAAAGCTGTAATACAAATAAGGAATACGGGAAAAGACAGACTGTCGAAAAATTTGCTTTCATAAAACGGTACGCCTGAAACAATAAGGCAGAATATTACACTGACAGAAAAACCCGTCAGCAACCGTAAAATGAATTGATTTAGCTTTAATTCTTTTATACTGTTGAGTATTTTCATTTTTACCTCCAAAAACTACATTTGTAGTTAATAGTACTAAAACAATAGGCGGTTATTTCCGCCTATTGATTAGTTTTCTGCGATAGCAGTTGTGGTTGTTTCATAATACGGCGCGGTTGTGGTGACCTCATAGTACGGCACGGTTGTAGTTTCTTCAAACACGTGCGTATACGGCTCACTGTAACCCTCGTCATTATTATAGTAATAAGTATATGTTTCATCCCGGTAATCAGTCAGTTGCTCGTTAAAAGTAGTTTGAGTTGTGTCAAGCTCTGAATAGTTACTCGGTGTTTCCTCTGCATAGACTTCGGATAAATTTGTCGTTGTTTCAACCGTGTTTGATTCGGTCGGTGAACTCCCTGAAACGCCGAACAATGTTCCCGAAAACAAAGTCATAATACAGACAAGAAGACAAAGACCGCCGAATTTTTTTGTCGCCCTGTGTGACAAAATCAGTTTAAGCCGATAATAAAGGTCGGCTTTTCCTCCGCCAAAGGAATCTATGATAGCGGGTTCTTTTGGGAAGGGTGAAGTTTTTTCTGCGGTTGCCGCAGACAGTATTGCCTGACAGTATGCCTTTTTTGAATCGTGACCTTCTTCGCCGATTACAGCTTCATCACATGAAAGCTCACACGCTTCGTCAAATTTTCTTGACAGCATAGGCATTAGTGGGTTAAACCAATGGATACTGCGACAAACCAATACCAATAGCTTGAAAAACAAATCACGGCGAACAAAATGAGTAAGTTCGTGCTTAATAATCAGTCTGAGTTCACTTTCCTTATAATCGTCTCTCGGTAAGTAAACAGTTGGAAAAGAAAACCCTGTCATAGCAGGGGAGGATAATCCCGAAAGAATAAGGATACGGGCGTTTTTTGTTCCTGTTTCCTGACAAACTTTTAGGGCGATTTCTTCTGTTGAAACGGAACAGTTATGTGCAAAACGGGAGGCGTATTCGTAAAAGCGATACTGCTTTAACAGGTAGTAAAAAACAAATCCGATAAAGCCAACCAACCATAATACAAACAGGATTAAATAAATGTTAAGGGAGTGTGACGGATTGGCGACTGTTTCTGCGGAAGATGATACATTGTAATTGTTTGAAACTGCGAATAAAGGCTTAAAAAACCCGGGCTTTACAGGAGTGAGAAAGCCTGCGAAAATTACAATCCACATTATATATCGGCGTTTTGCAGACCAAGTGTTTTTTAATAGTGAGGAAAGGGCGTAAAAACAAAGCGATATTATACTCATTACGCCGGAGCAAATGCCAATGCTTATAATTACTTTTTCCATTTTTAACCTCTAAATACTGTCTATCCAATCTTTAAGCTCTTTTATATCTTCTTCGGAAACCTTTTCACCGTCATAAAGGGCTTTTACAAGGCTGCTGAAAGATTTATTGCCAAACCTGTTGCGGAAGCTTTCCTGTTCAATCGACAGGTATTGTTGTTCGGTAATTACTACATAGTAGGCTCTTTCTTTGCTTTTCTTTTCCGAACGAAGAAAGCCTTTTTTCTCGAGACGTGTAAGCATTGTGAGTACGGTCTGTGGTTTCCAGTCTTTTTCAGGTAAAAACCGTCTTAACTTTTCAGTGAGTTCAGGGGATGTTACAGGCTCGGAAGAACTCCAAATGGTTTTCATAATTTCAAATTCAGCGTCGGGAAGTTTTTTTAATGTCATTGGAAACACCTCATAACTACAATTGTCTTTTTTTATTTTACTACACGTGTAGTTTTTTGTCAATATAATAGAGCAGAATGTTTTATGCTGGTCTTCAACTAAATGAAAAATACGGAACACCCGATTGGGTATTCCGTATTTCTACGCGGAAGGAGAGACTCGAACTCTCGCGCCGGGGTTTAGCCGACCTACGCCCTTAGCAGGGGCGCCTCGTCACCAACTTGAGTACTTCCGCACATTGATAACGTCTCTGATTTTATTTATTTAAATAAACAGGGGAATAGCAATTCCCCCGTAAATATCATTTGGCGGAGAGAGTGGGATTCGAACCCACGGTGCCCGTAAAGACACGACGGTTTTCAAGACCGTTCCGTTATGACCACTTCGGTATCTCTCCGTAAGCGAAGATTATAATACCACAATGCACTCTCGTTTGTCAACATTAAATTGTTTTTATAAAGTAAAAAAAATCGAGGATTTTTTGTTGATATTAAACCCCTTTTGAACAGTTGTTTTGTTTGACATTTATATAGTATTTTGATACAATTTAATGTGAATAATTTTCGGGAGGTAAAACAATGCTTGCGCTTAATTCCGATAAAAAATCTTTAAATATTATTTTTGAAAACGAAAACGTTCTTTCCTTTTTGAAAAAGGAGCCTTTAATGTGGCTCGGTTCGGGCGAGGACGGTTTTTCTATGTCACGCGGCTCGTTTAAATTCAAGGAGAAGGTTCTTTCAAAAACCGCTCTCTATTATGAAAGCCACGAGGTTTCGGGCGGAAATATCATTCTTCATCTTGTATCGAAAAAGGATGAAACAAAGGTCAGTGTTACGGTTAAAACCGAGGGCAGTATTTTAAAGCTTATCCCCGCGGTTGAAACCGAGGGAAGCTTTAACCGTATGTGGTTCCGTATTCCTGCAACCGAGACCGAGCATGTTTACGGCTGCGGTGAGATTTTCACAAAGTTTGATTTAAGAGGCGAAAAGGTTCGTATCTGGGTTGCTGAGCATCAGAACGGAATGAGAATCGCAAAGAAGATTATACGCAATACTCTTACCGGTCAGCACCCCCACAGAATAGGCAAGTTCCTCAATTACGAAAGTTATTATGCTCAGCCGACCTTTATGTCCTCGAGAAAGTATTTCGTTCACGTTGACTCGGACGCCTATATGGATTTCTGCTTCAACCAAACCGAATATCACGAGCTTGTTGTTCGTGATGTTGCCCCTGTTTACTTCGGCTTCGCAAACACATTTGAAGCGTTAAGCGGCGTTTTGTCGTCGCTTCTCGGCCGTCAGCCGCTTCTTCCCGAATGGGCTTATGACGGAACAATCCTCGGCATCCAGGGCGGAACCGAAACAATGTTCAGAAAGATTGAAACAGCCGAACAGGCAGGCGTTAAGGTTACGGGCGTCTGGTGTCAGGACTGGGAGGGCGAAAGAATAACCGCCTTCGGCAAACAGCTTATGTGGAACTGGGTCTGGGATAAGGAACTTTACCCCGACCTTGATAAAGCGATAGAGCAGTTACACGCAAGGGGAATAAAATTCCTCGGCTATATCAACCCGTTCCTTGCTATCGAAAAGGAGTTATATAAGGAAGCGACCGAAAAGGGCTACTGCGTAAAGGACGCTAACGGCGAGGATTATCTCGTTAAGATTACGACCTTCCCCGCGGCTATGATTGACCTTACAAACCCCGACGCTTACGAGTGGATTAAGAATATTATCAAAACTAATATGATAGGCTTGGGTCTTGACGGCTGGATGGCTGACTTCTCGGAATATCTTCCGACAGACTGCGTTCTCTATAACGGAATGGACGCAAAGGATATTCACAACACCTGGCCTGCGCTCTGGGCGAAGGCGAACCGTGAAGCGCTTGAAGAGACGGGCAAGCTCGGTCAGGTCCTTTTCTTCACAAGAGCGGGTCATACAAACACGGTTAAGTATTCAACTCTTATGTGGAACGGCGACCAGCACGTTGACTTTTCCTTTGACGACGGTCTTCCGTCGGTTATTCCCGCAACTCTTTCGCTCGCTGTCAGCGGCTTCGGTCTTTGCCACAGCGATATCGGCGGATACACGACCTTCGGCAAGATGAGAAGAAATGAAGAGCTGTTTATGCGTTGGAGTGAACTTAACGTCTTCACGCCTCTTTTCAGAGGCCACGAGGGCAACCAACCCGACAGCAACACTCAGTTTGACAAGAGCGATATGGTGCTCAGTCACTATGCGAAAATGTCGAGGCTTCACTACGGACTTAAGAATTACCTTATGGCGCTTGATAAAGAAAACAATCAGTTCGGCGTTCCCGTTATCAGACCTCTTTTCTATTATTACGGAAAAGAAAAGGATTTCACGGAAACTTACGAATTTTTGCTCGGCAGAGATTTGCTTGTCGCTCCCGTTCTTGAAGAGGGTGACGACAAGAGAAGCGTTTATCTTCCCGATGACGAATGGATTAATCTCTGGAACGGCTATGAGCTTGTAGGCGGAACATATAACGTTGACGCTCCCATAGGCCAGCCGCCCGTATTCTGCCGTAAGTCAAGCCCGTATTTAGAGCAGTTCAAGGCTCTTTTCGACAGCGAAAAAAACTAAGTTAATTATTCCAAGGAGGATTATCAATAAATGAAAAAAGTAAAAATCGGTGTAGTTTGTCTTGCAAGAAAGACCTACGACTTCGAAGCGGCGGCTGAAATTTACGCCGAAACACAGAAAAGATTAAAGGCAAGAGATGACGTTGACTGGGTATTTGTTGACGGTCTTGTTATCGAGGTTGACGAAGCTCAAAAAGCGGCGGCTTACCTTGCAGGTCAGGAGCTTGACGGCGTTGCCATTATCAGCGGCACCTTCCATCTCGGCCACCTTGCGCCCACTATAAAGAAGGCGCTTAAATGCCCCGTTCTTCTCTGGGCGTTCAACGAGCTTCCCTATAACGGCGGTAAAATCAGACTTAATTCCGTTTGCGGACTTAACCTTAACGCTTCGGTATTATATAAGTCGGGTATTGACGACTATTCCTGTCACGTCGGCGACGATATAGACGAGGTCTGGCTCAATGTTATAAAGATGAAAGCGGCTGTTTCCCACGCTCACGTCGGCCTTGCAGGCTACAGAGCGGACGGTTTCTTCAATCTGAGCGTTGAGGATACCTACCTCTTTAACCGAACGGGCGTACTTGTTGACCATTATGAACTCAGCGAACTTATGAACGAATATAAGATGGCTGAAACCGGCTTCACTGTTGACGAGGTCAAGAGCATTTACGACTGCTCTGACATTAACGACGCTCAGCTTGACAAGGTCAGCGTGCTTTCGCGTTCGATGGAGAACTTTATTAATAAGAATAAGCTTGACGCGCTTGCAATCCGCTGCTGGCCCGAATTCGCAAACACCTTCGGCGTTGCTCCCTGCGCGGCTATGAGTCTTCTTCAGGGCAAGGGCTACACGCTCGGCTGTGAGGGAGATATTGAGGGTACTCTTTCGCTTCTCGCCTGTAACGCAATTGCAAAGGACCCCGCTTTCCTTGCAGACTTATCTCAGGTTAATTTTGAAGAAAATTACGCTCTTCTCTGGCACTGCGGCGTAGCGGCTTATCCGCTTTGGGACGGCAAGTCGCTCCGTTCCCTCGACACCTATTTCGCAGGCGGAAGAGGAGTTACGGCAGGCTTCGTTATGAAGACGGGCACGGTTACGGTTATGAGAATTGACACTGCCCGTGGCAAGACAAGGCTCTTTATCGGCAAGGGCGAAGCTGTTCCCATGGAGCGTGAGCTTTCGGGCACATACGCAAAGGTTATCTTTGACCAGCCGATTTCTCAGCTTATTGATACCGTTACCGAAACGGGCGTTGCTCACCATATTTCAATGATTTACGGCGACTATACAAAGGAAATGAAGCTGTTCGCGCGTCTTATGGGCTTTGAGGTGATTGAATAATGCTTAAGGCATTACAGGAAAAAAATCCTCATCTTAAAATATACGATATTTCTTCGCCCGAGTTTAAAAAGTTCGGCTTTGTTATGTCAGGCGAGCCTTTTAAAGAGCTTTTTGAAAAAATGAAAGACACGCCGCTTCCCGAGGAAGGCAATATCTATGTCGCTTCGGACGGTGAGCTTGAAAAGCTTGATATTTTTGAGAAGCTTGAAAAAAATTACTACGGCGGAATGGCGGTGGAAATCGGCTACTGTAACGGTCAGAATACAAAAATCAACGCCCTCGAATACCATAAGGGCGAGGAAATTAACCTTGCGGTTACCGACCTTGCGCTGTTTTTAGGTCAGGTTCAGCAGTTGAGGGATAACACCCTTACAACAGACGAGCTTGAATGTTTCTTCGTTCCGAAGGGGACGGCGTATTCAATGTATCCGACTACGCTTCATTTTTCGCCCTGTAAGGTACATAAAGGCGGATTTTTATGTTCGGTTATCCTGCCGAGAGGAACTAACTCGCCTCTCGACGAAAAGAGAGAAGAGATTTTTGAAAACGACAAAACTCTCTGGATGACAAACAAATGGCTTATAGGTCACGCTGAAAGCCGACCCGTTTCAAACGGCGCTTTCTGCGGGCTGACGGGCGAAAACTATGAACTGATTCCTTTGGAGGATTAAAAATGAACTGGGATTTTCTTTTGCCCGTTAAGCTTTATTTCGGCTCGGGCAGAATTAACGAGCTTTCAAAGATTATTGATGAAAAGGGCTTTAAGAGGGGCGTTCTTGTCTGTGACGGAATATTTGCTCAGAACGGACTGGCGGACGAAATCGTTAAGAAAAGCGGCGGAAAGCTGACGGCGGTTTTTTCGGATATTACGCCTAACCCCACAACCGAAAACGTCAATAATTGCGTTAAGCTTTTAAGACAGGAAAACGCCGAATTTGTTGTCGCTCTCGGCGGCGGAAGTTCAATGGACTGCGCCAAGGCGGCTTGCGCAATTAAAAATTCGGATGACCTTATTGACGATTATCACTCAGGTATAAAGAAGCTCAATGCAGATGATAAAATTCCTATGATTGCAGTTCCGACTACGGCGGGTACGGGAAGCGAGGTCACCTTTGTTTCGGTTCTGACGAACGAACAGAAGGGACTTAAGGCGCCTCTCGGTAATCCTCTTCTCTACGCCGAGGCGGCAATAATTGACCCCGAGTTGACATTGTCGGTTCCTCAGAGAGTTACCGCTTCGACGGGACTTGACGTGCTTTCTCACGCTCTTGAGGGCTACTGGAGTATTTATCACCAGCCTGTCTGCGACGCGGTTGCTCTTTCGGCGGCGAGAACTGTTTTTGAGTATTTGCCTGTTGTTTATGACAACCCGTCGGATTTAAACGCAAGAGAAAAAATGTGCGAGGCTTCGCTTCTTGCGGGTATCGGTTTTTCATATCCGAAAACAACAGGTTCGCACGCCTGCTCGTTCCCGCTGACGAATATTTATCACGTTCCTCACGGCGAGGCTTGCGCTTTCACGCTCGATTATTTTCTACGTCTTAATGCGAGTAAGGAAACTGACGGCAGAATTGACCGCTTTGTAAAGGACTGCGGCTTTGAAAACGCAGAAAAGGCGGCTGACAGAATTCTCGAAATGAAAAAGGCGTTCGGTATGCGTTGCACCCTTTCCGAAATCGGCGTAAAGGATGAGGAAATCAGGGCGCTCAGCGAAAAGAGTATGCACCCGAATATGCTTAACAACCCCGTTAAGATGACGGTTGAGTCTGTTGAAGAGATGTATAGGTCGCTCAGATGAGTAATGCTGTAAAATACGTTTTAATAGGAATTATTGTTCTTCTTGCGAATATTCTTGAGTCGATAACGGGCTTCGGCGCTACGGTAGCTGAACTGCCTTTCGTGTCGGCGCTTGTCGGCATAAAGACTGCGGTGGTTTCGCTTTGTATGGTGAGCCTGACCTTAGCGATTTTTGTCGTTATAAGGTTTCATAAGCAGATTGACACAAAGGCATATCTTAACATTGTCGGCTTTGCGCTTTTAGGTATGCCCGTCGGTATGCTCGCATTCTCATACTTGCCCGAAAGGGCGCTGAAAATCGGGCTTGGAATATTTATAATTCTTGCGGCGGCGAGAGGCTTTTTCGTTCTGTTCTCAAAGAAAAAGGACAGAAAGCCGATAAACGGAATTGTTCTGAAAATTCTTCTCTTTATCGGCGGAATCGTTCACGGCGCTTTCGCTTCGGGCGGACCGTTTCTCGTTATTTACGCAGGCGAAAAGGTTAAGGAAAAGGGCTCTTTCAGGGCGACTATGTGCTCGGTATGGGCGACGCTCAATTCGGTTTTACTTATAAAATACATTCTCACAGGCGATTTTGTTGTTAAGAATGTCGTTCCCGTTTATCTTCTCGCGCTTCCGTTTTTAGCGGTCGGCGTTGCGATTGGAATGTACCTTCATAAAAAGGTCAGCCAGAGGGTATTTTCGGTAATTGTTTACGTAATTTTACTTGCGGCGGGCGTGACAATGCTTTCGCTCGCAATTGCAGGTTAAATTTATAATCAGGCAGTTTAATACTGCAAAAATAAAAAAGAGGTGTTTTTATGGCAGAAAGTTCTTTAACTCACGGAATCAAGTTTAAGGACAAAGTCGGATATGCCCTCGGTGACGCAGGCGGTCTTCTGACCTTCTCGCTTATCGGCGCATTTCAGAATAAGTTTTATACGGATTCTCTCGGTATTGACCCCAAAAGCATTATTTTGCTTATTCTTATAGCGAGAATCTGGGACGCAATCAACGACCCGCTCTGGGGCGCGTTTGTTCAGTCGAGAAAGCCCAGAAAGGGCGGACAGTTCAGACCGTGGATTATCGGCTTTTCAATTCCGCTTGCAATTTCGGCGGCATTGATGTTCCTTAAAATCCCCGGCTTAACAGGCGGACAGTATCTTGCTTACGCCTATGTTACCTATATTATGTACGGTATGATGTATACGGCTGTCAACATTCCCTACGGCTCTCTCGCCTCGGTTGTTACGGACGACGAATTAGAGCGTTCCTCGCTTTCAATGTGGCGTTCAATCGGCGCAGGCGTAGGCGGACTTCCCGGAACAATCCTTCTTCCCATGATTGTTTTCACCGTAACGGGCAAATATGCCAACGGTCAGGACATAAAGGCTCTTGACGATAAAAAGCTTTTCATTTGCGTTCTTATCCTTTCGGTCATTTCCGTAGGCGTTTATTTCCTGCATTACAAGATGACAAAAGAACGTATAGCTCCTCTTATTAAACAAAAGGATGAGCATTACAATGCGGTTGCAACGGTAAAAGAGCTGTTCGGAAACAGAGCGTTCGTCACTCTTTCACTCGCTTCAATGCTTCTTATAGCATTCCAGTTCTATTATCAGTCAACTTATACATATCTTTTCACTGACTATTACGGCAAGCCGGGTCTTTACGCATTTGTTACCATCTGCACATACCTGCCCATGGCTATATTCATTCCCGTAATGAACAAGCTTATTATAAAGTTCGGCAAAAAAGAGCTTTGCGCTGTCGGAATGGCGTTCGCGGCAGTTGCAAATATCGGGCTGTTTGCGCTTCGCTGGACTCCGCTTGCTCACAACCCGTTCGTATTCCTCGGTTTCACCTTCCTTTCGGGACTCGGCCAGACCTTCCTTGTTCTTGAGGTTTGGGCTCTTGTTATGGACGTTATTGACTATCACGAGGTCAGAACGGGCAAGCGTGAAGAGGGTATGGCATACGCCGTATTCTCGTTCACAAGAAAACTCGGTCAGACTCTTGCGGGAGTCGGACTTAACGCATTGCTTGCATACATCAAATACGACGGCGAAGCGTCAAAGCTCGGCAAGCCGTTGGGCGATGATGTGCTTGCAAAATTATATGATATTTCGACCTTTGTTCCGGCGATAATGCTTGCTTTAATGGCTGTAATCCTCTTCTGCGGCTACAACCTTTCAAAAGAAAAGCTCGTTGAGGTTCATCAGGAATTGGAAGAGGTCAGAAAACAGGAGGAAGCATAATAAATGAAAATTTCAATCGGTTCGGATAAATCAGGTTATCCGTTGAGAAAAGAACTCGAAAAACACCTTGAAGAAAAGGGCATTGAGCTTACCGTTTACGGCCCTTCAAACGAAGAAGAGGCGGTTCCGTTTTACAAGGTAGCCCCCTGCGTTGCAAAGGATATTCAGCAGAGCAACGCCGATTTGGGTATTCTTATCTGCGGAACAGGTATGGGTATGTCTCAGGTTGCCAATAAATATAAGGGAGTTCGCGCGGCTTGCGTTGAAACAACCTACGGCGCAAAAATGTGCAGAGTTATAAACGACTCGAACATTCTCTGTATGGGCGGCTGGATGATAGCTCCCACGCTCGGTGTCGCTATGGTTGACGCTTTCCTTGAGGCTCAGTTTGTAACCGGCGTTGAGGAATGGCGCAAGGAGTGGCTTCAGAACGCAAAAAAGGAATTTGCGGCTCTTGAAGAGGAAATTTATAAATAATTAGTTTTTTGTCGCAGGGCGGGAAAACCGCCCTGCGACAGAGGTAATTTTTCTTTTTGAGCAGATTTGAAAAAGCTTGTTGAAAAATAAAAATTACTTTCCCACGGAGGCTTTATGTATAATAAAAAAATAAAAACCTTTATATCGTTGCTTCTTGCGGTATTCCTTTTAACTTCGCTTTCGCTTGGCGCCTTCGCCGACGGTGAGGAAAAGACGAAAGAGGATGAAAAGGCTAAGGTCACCAAGGCGCAGACCGTAATGGAAGAGTATTTTAACCCGAACGGAAGAATTCTTTCTGTTGCTAAGCAGGGCGACGTTTCGTCCTTCCCCGAAAACAGCTGGCAGGGAATTAACTCCGCTATCAAAAAGGGCGCCGACATAGTTGAAATTGATATTAATATAACGTCCGACGGTTTTCTCGTGCTTATGAAGGATGAGGATTTTTCAAGAATGTGCGTTGACCCCGAGGGCAATACGATTACCTCAAAGGTCAGCGAGACAGAGTCGTGGGAGGTAATCGCCATGTGTCTGCGTCAGGGACGCGGCGGCGAGGCGAACGAGCCTACGGATTATCATCCCCAGACGCTTGAGGCGGTAGTTAAGGCTGTCGGCGACAAGGCGGTTCTGCTTCTTAACTTTGACTCCGAAATCAGAGATAAGGTCTATGAAGAAATTGCGTCGCTTGACGCTCTTAACAGGGTTATTTTCAGAATGGACTCAAAGGCGGGCGCAGTTAAAAAGTTTATCTCCTCTCACGAAAACGAAAACATAGCCGTTCTCGGCGGCTACAGGGGAAACGTTGTTTTCTCGGCGAGGGGATACGTTAAAAAGCTGAAAAAAGCCTCTGCTTCGGCGGTTATGCTCGGGGTTAAAAATCCCAACGGCGTTATTTTTGATAAATCGGTTATGGGCCTCTTCTCAGACTCAGTCAGGGCGGCTGTAGATATGACTGACCCGAAGAACTGCGGTGAGCGGGAGGACAATGAAAACGGTTGGAACGACCTGCTTTCAAGGGGTTACAGTATTATCGAAACCGATTACCCCGATAAGCTTTCCGATTATATTACCCAGTTTGAAAAGGAAAAGGCGGCGCTTAACGATTTAGTTGAAAAGGCAAAGTCTCTTGATATGACAAAATACGGCTATAAGACGGCAAAGACTCTTGAAAAGGAGCTTGAAAAAAGCGAAAAGCTTCTTTCGGTTCATACTTCAAAGCAGGCGCTCAACGCCGAGTATTCGGCTCTTAACACCGCTATATTAAATCTTGACGCGTCCGACGGCTCGACAAACGGAAGAACCGTCACGGCGGGCAGAATAATAGCCGTTGTGTTTGTTGTTGCCCTCTTTGTTCTGTCCCAGCTTGTTATAATTAAACACAGCAAAAAAGAAAAATAAAGTTCTGTTTTTTCTTATTTATAAGGGGTGAAAATATGGTAGGTATTATTGACGTAGGCGGCGGGCTTCGTGATATTTACGGAGCGGGAGTTTTTGATTACTGCATTGATAACGGCATCACCTTTGATTACGGCATAGGCGTTTCGGCGGGAAGCGGAAATATGATGACCTTCCTTGCGTCCCAGAGAGGAAGAACCTTTGGCTTTTACCACTTTTTCGCTTTCAGAAAGGAATATATGAGCGCGGGCAATTTCATAAAGAACCGTTCGTATATTGACCTTAACTATGTTTACGGAACGCTTTCAAATTCCGACGGCGAATTTCCCCTTGATTTTCAGAAGGTTATTGACAACCCGATGAGATATACGGTTGTCGCAACCGATGCCGAAACCTGCGAGCCGAGATATTTTGACAAAAACGAAATGTCTCAGGACAACTACAACATCTTAAAGGCTTCGAGCGCAATTCCGTTTGTCTGCAAACCCGTTGAAATTGACGGCAGAGAGTATTATGACGGCGGCGTTGCCGACCCTGTTCCGCTTAAAAAGGCTTATGAGGACGGCTGTGATTTCGTTGTTGTAATCCTCACTCTTCCGCGCGATTTCCGAATGGAGGGCGGCGGAAAGGACGCCTTTGCGGCGAGAATGTTAAACGACAAATATCCTAATATGGCTCACGGCCTTTACGCGAGGTTTGATAAATACAACCAGCAGGTAAACTATCTTGAAAAGATGGAAAGAGAGGGCAGGGCGCTTATAATCGCTCCCGACGACCTTTGCGGAATGACTACGCTTTCCAAGGACCAAAAAAAGATGAGACTGCTCTATGAAAAGGGCTACAAGGACGCTGAAATATTAAAGGATTGCGTTTTTCTTAAAAATAACAAATAATAAAAGCTTGTTGACAACGCAAAATCCATTTGATATAATTTATTGTGTATTACTACCTTATTTTGAAGAGAGGTATATTTATGAAAAGGTTTTTTGCGGTTCTTACCGTTGTTTCGATTCTTCTTATGAGTCTTGTCGTAGTTTCGTCTGCGGCTTCGCCGAAAATCACCATGAAAACGGGCGAAACCTCTAACGGACAGACCGAGGTTATTATCACCGTTTCAAAGGGAAGCGACCTTGCTACCTTTCAGGCGGCGTTAAATTATGAAACAGATAAGGTTAAGCTTTCAAGCGTAGAATACCTTTCGGGCGATAAGAACGTTTCTAACACCGAAACCGAGGGAGTTGCGCTTCTTAACGACGTCTGGGTTGAAAGCATTAACGACAAGACCGATATTATCAGACTTGTTTTCTCGGGTAATGCAGACACAAAAACAACTTTCTCACTTGAGGATATTATCGCTACCGACAGCAATGACGAATATATCGATTTTGACCAGCCCGTAACCGTTAAGACAAAGGTTAAGGCCAATACGCCCGAGGCGGCTACCGACCCGGCGGCGAATAATTCATCCTCAAACTCCGGTAACGGCATTTCGGGAAGCACAAACGGAACTTCACCGAACACAGGCCGTATGATAGCTTCTGCGGCAGGTATCTGCGGCGCGGCTACGGCGGCAGCGGCTGTTGTAATTATTCTTAAAAAGAAATCAAAGACAGAGGAATAAAGAATAAAAAATATGAACGGGAGAGTTAAACACTCTTCCGTTTTTTATTGACCTTAAAGCAGATTTGTTGTATAATAAATTCTTGGTTTTGTTAATAATTATTTTTTATATATTCGGAGGTGCTTTACTTTGGTTAAAGCGATTGTCGGCGCCAACTGGGGCGACGAGGGAAAGGGTAAAATCACCGATATGTTTTCAGCCGAGGCGGACGTTGTTGTCCGTTTTCAGGGCGGAGCAAATGCGGGACATACCATTATCAACGAGCACGGCAGGTTTGCTTTTCACCTTATGCCGTCGGGTGTGTGCTATGACCATACTACCTGTATAATCGGCAACGGCGTTGCTCTTGATATTAACAAGTTCATAAACGAGCTTAACGACGTTAAGGCGGCGGGACTTAACCCGAAGCTTCTTGTTTCGGACAGGGCGCAGATTTTAATGCCCTACCACATTCTTCTTGACACGTATGAAGAAGAGAGGCTCGGTAAGAACGCCTTCGGTTCAACAAAGTCGGGCATCGCCCCGTTTTTCAGTGATAAATATGCTAAAATCGGTATTCAGGTCAACGAGCTTTTTGACGACGAAACTTTAAAGGCGAAGCTTAAGAATATCTGTACTCTTAAGAATCTCACGCTTGAGTATGTCTATCATAAGCCTCTTCTTGACGAAACCGAGCTTTATAACACCTGTGTTGAATACAGAGAAAAAATCAAGCCCTATGTTTGCGATACTCACGCCTTTATTCAGCAGGCGTTAAAAGATGGAAAGAACATTCTTCTTGAAGGCCAGCTCGGTACTCTTAAGGACCCCGATTTCGGTATTTACCCGATGGTTACGTCCTCTTCAACCCTTGCGGGTTACGGCGCAGTTGGCGCGGGTATTCCGCCTCACGAAATCAAGGACGTTATAGCCGTTACCAAGGCTTATTCCTCGGCGGTAGGCGCAGGCGAATTTGTTTCGGAAATTCTTGACGAGGACGAGGCTCAGGAGCTTCGTATTCACGGCGGCGACAAGGGTGAGTTCGGCGCAACTACGGGAAGACCGAGAAGAGTTGGCTGGTTCGACTGCGTTGCAACCCGTTACGGAGTTGAAATGCAGGGCGCAACTCAGGTTGTTTTAACCGCGCTTGACTGTCTTTCGTATCTTGAAGAAATTAAAATCTGCGTCGGCTACGAGGTTGACGGCAAGATTATAAAGGATTTCCCGACTACACCCACTCTTAAAAAATGCAAGCCCGTTCTTAAAACAATGAAGGGCTGGCACTGCGACATAAAGGGAATCCGTGAATACGAAAAACTGCCCGAGGAAACAAGAGCGTATGTCGAGTTCATTGAAAACGAGCTCGGTCACCGTATCACAATGGTTTCAAACGGCCCCGAAAGAGAAGCAATTATTCACAGATAAAAAATTAACCCCCTTGGATTGAATCCAAGGGGATTTTTTTATTTCATATTTTTAAGCTTTTCTTTAAACCTTTTGAATTTTCTCTTTTCAAGGTACCAGTAAAATGTTCTCACGGGAGGACAGACGCCCATAAGCACCTTTGAAAGAGCGAATAACGCGCAGGGCGAAACCGTCTTTTTGCCCTTTTCAATGCCCTTTACCATCTTTCTTGCGACAATGTCGGGAGTCTGAACGGGGAAGGGCTTTTCAAACTCAACGGGATTAGCCGCCTTAAAGAAATTCGTATCAGTCGCTACGGGGTAAAGACAGGTCAACTGAAGATTTTTCGGCATTTCAAGCCTTATTCCCTGCTGAAAGCCGTGAAGGGCGAATTTCGTTGCGCTGTAAACTGCGAAGCCGGGCATAGCCATCTGACCGATTGCGCTTACGGTATAAGCGAGAATACCGTCGCGTCCGTTGAGGTGCTCAAGATATTTTGAATATGTATAAATAGGCGACAGAGTGTTCGTGTCGAACATAACCTTTACTCTGTCCCAATCGGTGTAGTTGAATTCCTCATAATAGGGGAAGCCTGCGTTTGCATAGAAAATATCAATTTTTTCGTTTTTGAAAACCTCATCAGCCTTTTCAAAAATCCTATCAACAGCTTCCGCAGAGCTGACGTCAATATTAAAGGGAATGACGTTTTCGCCGAAAGAGCCGAGCTTTTCCTCGGCTGTACGGGAGACGGCGAGAATTCTATTTCCTTCGCCTTTTGAAAGGATTTTCAGCGCCTCAAGACCTATTCCGCTTGAGGCGCCGGTAAGAACAATGTTTTTGTTCGTTATCATAAATATACCGCCTTATTTAAGCTTTATTACCGCGTCGTTATCCGACCAGCCTTTGTCGTTGCCTATTGTCTTAAGCACCATTTCGGCAAGGTTTGGCGTAACGCCGTCCTTTGTCAGTTTTTTCTCAACCTTCGAGATAACGGGATGAAACCTTTTGAGAACTCTTGAAACGGTTTCGTATTCGGGAGTTCCCTTTGTATAGGGCTGGTCGCCGAGGAAAATATCCCTTGCGATTTCGCCCGCAAAGGTTGTGAATTTCTTATCCTTTAACTCGCTGTCAACCTTAATGCAAAGCATTCTTCCTATCTGACCGAGAGTTTTATTGTTGAAATTACCCTTGGCTACGCCCTTGAGGGATTTTACAATTCCGTCTCCGCCGTTTAAGGCTCTGTTAATTCGGTTTACGGCGGCTGTCTCGGCGCGAGAATCGAAAAATCTCTGGGTTGAAATGCCGTCGGTGTTTTCACGGAACTCGGGAACGGGGATTGATTCAACCTTTACGGTTTCTTCGTCTTCAACGGTAACCTTTCTGTATTTTGCGGGGCTTCCGACAAGGCAGGAGGTGCATATATCGACGAATTTGTTTCCGCTTTCGGAATAGAATTCGTTGATTGACTGAATATGCATATGTCCCGTCATAGCGAGGTGAACGCCGTTATCGGCAAGGAACGAAGCGACCTTGCGCCAGTTCTTTATATGGGCGTCGCCGATTAAATCGAAAACGGGAACGGACGGAATAATCGGGTAGTGGTTTATTGCGAAAATAAAGCAACCGTCCTCTTTCGCCTTGTCAATCTGCTCCTTAGCCCACGAGAGCATACGCTCGTCAATTGTTCCCTTTACGTTGTCGGCGCTGTCACAGTTGAAGGCAATCATTCTTACGCCCTCGGCAACCTCGGCAACGTAGGAGAGGGTTTGTCTGTCAACGCTTAGCGCTTCGGAATAGCCGAATTCATAGTAGAGGTCGTATAAATCGTCAAGGGTTGTTCCCTCAACGGGAACAAAGTCCTTTCCCTTATAGCCTCTCGGGTGGTCGTTGTAGTCGTGACCGGCGGTGATAACGAAGACCTTTTTGCCCGCTTCCTTAAGTTTTTTAAGCTCTTTTACAAAGGATTTGTGGCTTTCCTTTTCGCCGTCTTTTGAAAGGTCGCCCGGAATAATTACAGTGTCAACCTCCGTGTCCTCGGCGATTTTTTTGAATGTCGCTTTTACAATTTCGCTGCTTTCGGCGAGATAATACATCTCGTTTTTCATATAATCGTCAAACGCTTCGCCGCTGCAGCCGAGACTCGGCTCAAAATAATGGGTGTCGGTTACAAGAAAAAATTTAAAGGGCTTCATATTATTCTCCTTTCAGTTCTTCCGCAAGAGAATCAATGTCTTTAAGGTTGATTCTCTTTGAACAGATAAACGTCTTGTATTTTCCGTCTTCAAGTTTTTGCTCGGGACTGAATTTTCCGTAGGTGCAGGTGACTATTGTGCCGTCGGGAAGAACTACGTTTCCGCAGTAACCCGTGTCGGCGTTTGCTTCGTATTCGGGCGAGGTCTGACCATCCTTATAAATGTGGGCGAGCTTTATTCTGTAAAGTCCCTCGTTTCCGTTTTTAAGGTCGTCAAAGGTTCCTACCCAGGCTACCCAGCCTTCGCTGACCCAGTTCTTGTCGCTTTTTTCGATTGCTTTAGGACCTCGGTTGATTGAACGGAAGGTGATGAAAAGTCTTCCGTCAACCCATTCTGCCTTGTGCCTTTCGCCATTGAGAGACGAGGGAGCCTCCTTTGGCTCGGACCAGGTTTTGCCCTCGTCGGTTGAGAAGGAAATAAGCGAATTCATTTTCTTTGAATTGCTTCTTGCAATCAGGCAAAGCGTATCACCTACGCCGTTGTCGCTTCTGACAACCTCAACCTCGCACATTTTAGCGGCCTTTTCGACCTTTCTGTATTCGGAGAAGTATTTTTCGGGCTTACTCCAGTGCATTTTGCCGTTTTCATCAAAGGTGAGAATTGTTTTATAATTATAAAAATCGGAGTCGTGGAACAGTCCCATCCATTTATCGACGAATTTCCCGTTTTCCTTTAACTGAGTGAGGCTCGACATAGCGACAATCGGGATAACGGGATAATCGGACTTCTTATCGTAGAAAAGCTCAAATTCCGACCAGGTCTGACCCTCGTCGTCGGAGAGCGAAACGTTAAAACCGCCCGGAGTTGACATATTCGGCCACTTGGGATTTGCGGAAATGAGAATGAGCTTGTCGCTTGTTTTTCCGTCAGTGAACGCAAGGCGGTAAACGGTCGGAGTTTCGAGCGAATCTTTCCAGCTTTCGGGGGTGTTACTAAGCGATTTGTTCCAGGTAAGACCGCCGTCAGAGCTGATTTTGGTTCTTATTGCGCCCTTGCCGTGACCCTCGGGATAGGCGGTGAGAATATCGCCGTTTTGAAGCAGAACGCTGTCGGGATGGGCGAGATAATCCGCCGTGTCGTCAACAACGGACAAATCATAGAGATAACTGTATTTTTCGTCAGTGCCGTCGGGCATAACGCTTAAGTCAATTTCGGGTATTGTGTAGTCGGCAGGTTCCGCTTTTTCAACTCTGTTGCTCAGAACTAAAACCGTTACAAGAACGCCCGCCGTAACAACGACAGCAGTTATAATTATAAGAATTAATCTCTTGCTCATTTTTATTCGCCCCTCTCGGAGTTTTATATATTTATAGTATCACAGCGCTGTGAAAAGTTCAACAGAAAGAAATTTAAAAAAACCGCTTGACAAATGATTTTTACGGTGTTAATATGGTAAAAACTTAAAAAAAGGCTGTGACGAAGACGGCTGAGTAGTTTGTTTTTCAGAGATTCGGTGGTTGGTGCGAACCGGAATCAAATGCTCAAAAGCCCATCCCTTCCGAGCCGGAGGCCCGAAAAGCCCGAAGCTTAGTAGATACCTCCCGTGATTGCTGCGTAAAGGCATAGGAATTGCTGGATTCCGAGAGTGGCGATATTTTTTATCGCAATTTGAGTGGTACCGCGGATGTGATTTTCACACTCGTCTCAAAGAAATGAGACGGGTGTTTTTTTATTGCTCAATCTGTTTTAACCCGATAAGCAAAATCCATTAATATATAAGAAAAGGGAGAATCATTATGGAGCATTCAACCGAAAAAACGAAATTACTTGAAATCGCCATGCGTATTCGTGAAATGCGCGAAATTTCGGGGCTTACTCAGGAGGAAATGGCTATTGAAACCGAGGTTACGGTTGACGAATACCTCAAGTATGAGGCGGGTCAGCTTGACTTTCCTTTCACCTTTCTTCATAAGTGCGCCCACGTTTTCAATATCGACATTACCAATATTCTTGAGGGTAAGAGCGCCCATCTTTCGTCCTACACGGTAACGAGAAAGGGCGCAGGACAGGAAACGGCTAAGGAGGACGGAATTGAAATTGTCAACCTCGCTCCGAAATTCAGAAAAAAGATGAGCGAGCCGCACTGGGTAAAGTACGAATATGACGAGGCTCTTCAGAATAAGCCTATTCATACCACTACCCATTCGGGTCAGGAATTCGACTACGTTTTACAGGGTCACCTCAAGGTTCAGATTGGCTCGAATACCGAAATTCTTCACGAGGGCGACAGCGTTTACTATAACAGCTCAACGCCTCACGGTATGATTGCCGTTGACGGTGAGGACTGTCTTTTCCTTGCGGTTGTAATCCCCGGCGTTGAAGAAAAGGAAGAGGTTGTAAGGGATACCCTTATTCCGACCCGTTCGTCGAATAAAAAATACGTCAGCGAGAATTTTATCACCTGTACCGAAAGCGAAACGGGACTTCTTGAAAAAATTGAATTCAAGAATGAGGATAAATTCAATTTTGCCTTTGATATTGTCGATGAAATTGCAAAGAAAAATCCCGAAAAGCTCGCTATGCTCCATATTTCAAAGGATAAAACAGAACGTCATTTCACCTTTAACGATATGAAGCGCGCTTCAAACCAGACCGCTAACTATTTTAAATCCTTAGGTATCAAAAAGGGCGACAGGGTAATGCTTGTTCTGAAACGTCATTACCAGTTCTGGTTCTCAATGCTTGCTCTTCATAAGCTCGGCGCGGTTGCAATTCCCGCTACAAATCAGCTTCAGGAGCACGATTTTGAATATCGCTTCAAGGTCGGCGAGGTCAGCGCAATCGTCTGTACTGCCGACGGCGACGTAGCTCATCAGGTTGAGCTTGCCGAGGAAAAATGCCCGACTCTTAAAACAAAGATTATCGTCGGCGGCGAAAGAGAAGGCTGGCACGATTTCAACAGCGAATATTCGCTTTTCAGCACTCATTTCCACCGTTCGGACGAAACTCCCTGCGGAAACGACCCGATGGTTATGTTCTTTACCTCGGGCACAACGGGTTATCCGAAGCTCGCCATGCACTCATATAAATACGCTTTAGGTCATTATATCACGGCTAAATACTGGCACGGCGTAAGTGACGACGGACTTCATTTCACAATTTCCGAAACAGGTTGGGGCAAGGCTCTCTGGGGCAAGCTCTACGGTCAGTGGCTCTGCGAGGGCGCTGTATTTACATACGACTTTGACCGCTTTGACGCGGCGGATATTCTTCCCATGTTCGCAAAGTACAATATCACTACCTTCTGCGCGCCGCCGACAATGCTCCGTATGATGATTAAGCAGGATATTTCAAAATACGATTTGTCGTCGGTACGCCATATGACAACGGCGGGCGAGGCTCTCAACCCCGAGGTTTACCGCCAGTTTGAAAAGGCGACGGGACTTCAGATTATGGAGGGCTTCGGTCAGACCGAAACAACCCTTTCGATAGGCAACCTTATCGGAGGTACTCATAAGGTCGGTTCAATGGGTAAGCCCTCGCCGCTTTATGACCTCGACATTCTTGACGAGGACGGCAATTCCGTTCCCGTAGGCGAAACCGGCGAAATCGTAATCAAGGTCGGCGATAAGGCTCCCTGCGGACTTTTCCTCGGCTACTATCATGACGAGGAATCGACCAAAAAGGTTTGGCATGACGGGTATTATCATACGGGCGACACTGCGTGGCGTGACGAAGACGGCTTCCTGTGGTATGTCGGGCGTGTTGACGACGTTATCAAGTCCTCGGGCTACCGCATCGGACCGTTTGAAATCGAGAGCGTTATTATGGAGCTTCCCTACGTTCTTGAATGCGGCGTTTCGGCAGTTCCCGACGAGGTAAGAGGTCAGGTAGTCAAGGCGAGCATAGTTCTCGTCAAGGGCACTGAGGGTACGGAAGAGCTTAAAAAGGAAATCCAGAATTATGTCAAGAGCCACACCGCACCCTATAAATACCCGAGAATAGTTGTATTCCGTGAGGATTTGCCCAAGACAATAAGCGGTAAAATCCAGAGAAATCAGCTTTAATACGTTAATAAAATAATTTAATAAACCGATTGACAAATAAAAAAAGTTGATTTATAATACCTTAAAATATAAAAAGGCGTTGAAGAAGAGAGTAATTTCAGGCTTTCGCAAAGAGAGGTAACGGTTGGTGTAAGTTATCGGAAAAGCGGTCTTTACTGTAGCTTCCGAGCCGGGAGGAAGAAAAGCTTCGGCTTAGTAGAACCTCTCCGTGACTGCTGCGTTAATGCATACGGCTTGTCAGAGCCTGAGCGGCGAAAAAATTTCGCAATTTGAGTGGTACCGCGGGTATTAAATTTTGATTTAACGCTCGTCTCAAAGTAATCAACTTTGGGACGGGCATTTTTTATCCCGTCCGAAACCGAGGAGTTGTTATTATGGAGTACACCGGTCTTGATTTCAAAATCAAGGAAATGGCGGCAAGAATTAAAGAGCTTCGCGAAATCACGCATTTTTCAGCCGAGGAAATGGCTAAAAAGACCGACGTGAGCGTGGAGGAATACCTTGACTGCGAAAACGGTAAAAAGGACCTGAGCTTTGCGTTCATTTACCGTTGCGCGCTTGCTTTCGGCGTTGACGTAACCGATATTATCGAAGGCGTCAGCCCGACGCTTTCCTCAATGGTCATCACCCGTAAAAACGAGGGTCAGAAAATTGAGCAGGCGCACGGTATGGTCTATTATTCTCTCGCGCCGAATTTCAGAAACCGTATTTCCGAGCCTCTTTTTGTCAACTGCGCATATAATCCGGAAGCGGAAAAGAAAGATATTGAGCTGACTACCCACGAGGGTCAGGAAATGGACATTGTAATTTCAGGTCAGCTTCTTATTCAGGTCGGCTCACATAAAGAGGTACTCAATCCCGGCGACACCGCCTATTACGACAGCGGAACTCCCCACGGTATGATAGCCTTAGGCGGCAAGGACTGTCAGTTTTACGCAATTGTCCTCAATCCCGCGGGCGAGTCAATCAACAAGATAACCCATAAGGACGCCGATATTGTAATTAAGGCTACCGAGGATAAAAAGTCGAGAGTTTATAAGAAATATATCGACGTTGAGAAAAATGAAAACGGAACTCCGACGAAGATTACTTTTAAAAATATTGACAATTTCAATTTCGCATTTGATATTATGGACGAAATTGCGAAAAAGGACCCCGACAAGCTGGCCATGCTTCACGTTTCAAAGGATAAAACCGAAAGGCGCTTTACCTTTGAGGATATAAGAAAAATGTCGAACCAGTGCGCGAACTACTTTAAATCGCTCGGCATTAAGAAGGGCGACAGGGTTCTTCTCGTTCTTAAAAGGCACTATCAGTTCTGGATTGCCATGCTCGGACTTATCAAGCTCGGCGCTATCGGTATTCCCGCCGTCGCTCTTTTACAGAGTCACGATTTTGAATACCGTTTTCAGTCCTCGGGCGCTTCGGCTGTTATTTCAACCGCTGACGGCGACACAGCTCATCAGATTGATATTGCTTCGTCAGCCTGCCCCGAGCTTAAAATAAAGCTTATCGCAAACGGAACCCGTGAGGGCTGGAGAAGCTTTGACGAGGAATTTCCGCTTTACAGTCCGGAGTTTGAAAGAACGGCGGATTCAACCGGCGGCGACGACCTTATGCTTATGTATTTCACGTCAGGCACCTCAGGTTATCCGAAAATCGCTACCCACAACTGCAAATACCCATTAGGTCATTTCCACACTGCTAAATACTGGCACTGCGTTGACCCCGACGGACTTCATTTTACTATTTCCGACACAGGCTGGGCAAAGGCGGCTTGGGGTAAATTCTACGGCCAGTGGATGTGCGAGGCGGCGCTGTTTGTCTATGACTTTGACCGCTTTGACGCCGAGGATATTCTGCCGATGTTTGCGAAATATCATATCACGACCTTCTGCGCGCCGCCTACAATGCTCCGTATGATGATTAAGCAGGATATTTCAAAATATGATTTCTCCTCAGTCAAGCATATGACGACGGCGGGCGAAGCGCTTAACCCCGAGGTTTACCGCCAGTTTGAAAAGGCGACGGGACTTCAAATCTTAGAGGGCTTCGGTCAGACCGAGGGCACAATGCTCATAGGTAATATGAGAGGCGCAACTCACCGTATCGGCTCAATGGGCAAGCCCGCACCGATTTATAAAATCGAGCTTCTTGACAAGGACGGCAATCAGGTTCCCGTAGGTGAAACCGGCGAGATTTGCGTCAATGTCAAGGACGGCGCTCCGTGCGGACTGTTTGTCGGCTATTACGGCGACAAAGAAAAGACCGAAGAGGTATGGCACGACGGCTATTACCATACGGGCGACGCTGCCTGGATGGATGAGGACGGCTTCTTCTGGTATGTCGGACGTGTTGACGACGTTATCAAGTCCTCGGGCTACCGCATAGGTCCGTTTGAAATCGAGAGCGTTATTATGGAGCTTCCCTATGTTCTTGAATGCGGCGTTTCCGCCGCGCCCGACGAGGTCAGAGGCCAGGTTGTCAAGGCGAGCATAGTTCTTGTCAAGGGAACCGAGGGTACTGACGAACTCAAAAAGGAAATTCAGGACTACGTCAAAACCCATACGGCGCCTTACAAGTATCCGAGAATAGTTGTTTTCCGTGACGAGCTTCCAAAGAGCACAAGCGGTAAAATTCAGAGGAATAAATTATAATGAACTATAAAAGACTGACTCTTCTTTGCGGCCATTACGGCAGCGGAAAGACGAATATTGCGGTCAATATGGCGCTTGACCTGAGAAAAAGCTTTGATAACGTTACGGTCGCCGACCTTGACATTGTCAATCCCTATTTCAGAACAAAGGACTCGAGCGACGAATTTGAAAAAGCGGGCATCAGGTTGATTGTGTCGGAATTTGCAAACACAAACCTCGATTTACCTTCTATGCCGCAGGATATGTACGCCCTTACCGACGACAGAACAATGAAAGCCGTTATCGACGTCGGCGGCGACGACAGGGGGGCTTTGGCTCTCGGAAGACTCGCTCCGAAAATCATTGAGGAAAACGATTACGAGATGCTGATGGTAATTAATAAATTCCGTCCGCTCACGCCCGACGCCGAAAGCACAATTGAGGTAATGCGTGAAATTGAAGCGGCAGGCGGTATTCGCTTTACGGGGCTTATCAATAACTCCAATCTCGGCGACGAAACTACAGCCGAGAACGTATTGAAAAGCGTTGAATATGCAAATGCGGTTTCCTCACTTTCCCACCTGCCCGTAGTCTTGACTACGGTGCAAAAAGAGTTGTATAATGTTCTGAACGGGAAAATTGAAAACCTTTTCCCGATGACTTTACAGAAAAAGCCTATAAACTGATTTTAATTAGAGGGAGATACAGATATGGCAAAACTTACGTTTAAAACCGACAACTGTAAGGGTTGCGGACTGTGCGTTGACGCCTGTCCGAAAAAGATTTTGCGCTTAGCCGACGACAAAATCAACAAAAAGGGCCATCACCCTGCCGAAATAATCGACCAGGAGGCGTGCATCGGTTGCGCCTGCTGCGCTATGATGTGTCCCGACTGTATAATTAAGGTAGAAAGGTAAGGTGTGAAGAATGGCTGACAAAGTATTGATGAAGGGCAACGAGGCAATTGCCGAAGCCGCTATCATAGCAGGCTGCAGACACTACTTCGGTTACCCGATTACACCTCAGACCGAGGTTGCCGCTTATATGGCGAAGAAAATGCCCAAAATCGGCGGCGTTTTTCTTCAGGCTGAAAGCGAAATCGCCGCTATCAATATGGTTTACGGCGTTTCCTCGGCAGGTAAAAGAGTTATGACGTCCTCCTCAAGCCCCGGAATTTCGCTTAAGGGCGAAGGACTTTCCTATCTTGCAGGCAGTGACCTGCCCGCTCTCGTTGTCAATGTTCAGAGAGGCGGCCCCGGACTTGGCGGAATTCAGCCCTCGCAGTCCGATTATTTTCAGGCTACAAGAGGCGGCGGACACGGTGACTACAGGATGATAGTTCTCGCTCCCGCTTCAGTTCAGGAAATGGCTGAGCTTACCGTAAAGGGCTTTGAGCTTGCGGATACATACAGAATGACATCTATGATTCTTGCCGACGGCACAATGGGTCAGATGATGGAACCCGTTTCACTCGACATTGAGGTTAAGCCTGCGCCCGAGAAGCCCTGGGCAACAACAGGAACAAAGATGGAAAGAGAGCATAATATAGTCAACTCCCTCTCACTCGTTCCCGAAGAGCTTGAACAGCTCAATTTCGCTCGCTACGAAAGATATAAGGTTATTGAAGAAAACGAAACCATGTTTGAAGAATATATGGTTGACGACGCCGATATAGTTATCGCGGCTTTCGGTATTGCGGCGCGTGTTTCAAAGAACGCCGTTAACGAAGCGAGAGCTATGGGCATAAAGGCGGGACTTATCCGTCCGATTACTCTCTGGCCGTTCCCGAATGCGCCCTTTAAAAAGGCGGCTGAACACGCAAAGCAGTTTATTTCGGTTGAGCTTTCAATGGGCCAGATGATTGAGGACGTTAAGCTCGCTACCGAATGTAAGGTTCCCGTTACGCTCTGCAACAGAGCCGGCGGTATGATTCCGAGTCCCGAGCAGGTACTCGAAGCTATTAAAGAAGCAGCAAAAGGAGGTAACAGATAATGGCAGTTGTATTTGATAAACCCCATGCATTAATTGATGTTCCTCTTCATTATTGCCCCGGTTGTACTCACGGTATAGTTCACCGCCTTGTAGCCGAGGTTATTGACGAATTAGGCATTGAGGGAAGAACAATCGGTATCGCTCCCGTAGGCTGTTCGGTTATGGCTTATAACTATTTCAACTGCGATATGATTGAGGCGGCCCACGGAAGAGCGCCCGCAGTTGCAACCGGCGTTAAAAGAGCCGACCCCGAAAACCACGTTGTTTTCACCTATCAGGGCGACGGCGACCTCGCTTCAATCGGTATGGCTGAAACAGTTCACGCCGCGGCGAGAAACGAAAACATTACAATTATCTTTATCAATAACGCAATTTACGGTATGACGGGCGGTCAGATGGCTCCGACCTCGCTTCCCGGTCAGGTTACACAGACCTCACCCTACGGAAGAGACCCGAAGCTCTGCGGTTATCCGATTAAGGTCTGCGAAATGCTTTCAGAGCTTGAGGGACCCGAATATCTTGAAAGAGTTACCGTAAACTCCGTTCCTCATATCAGAGCTGCAAAGAAAGCTATCAAAAAGGCATTCCAGAATCAGCTTGACAATAAGGGATTTTCACTTGTTGAGGTTGTTTCGTCCTGCCCGACAAACTGGGGTATGACTCCTCAGGCGGCTTTACAGTGGATTGATGATAAAATGCTTCCCTATTACCCGTTAGGCGTATATAAGGACAGAAGCGCCGAGAAGGAGGCTGAATAATATGGCTGCAAAGAATTTCTTGTTTTCAGGCTTCGGCGGACAGGGTATCCTTTTCGCAGGTAAGTTTTTAGCTTATAAGGGACTTATTGACAATAAGCAGGTAAGCTGGCTTCCGTCATACGGCCCCGAAATGCGAGGCGGCACGGCTTCCTGTTCGGTAATTATTAGCGACGAGCCCGTAGGCTCGCCTATCGTTTCAAATCCCGATATTCTTATCGCTATGAATCTTCCCTCGTTTGACCGCTATGAAAACGCGGTTAAAAAAGGCGGAATAATCTTTGCGGACTCAACTCTTATTGAGCGCAAGGCAGTTCGTGACGACGTTACGGTTTACTATATTCCCGCAACAAGACTTGCGAGCGAAAACGGTATGCCAACGCTTGCGAATATGATAATCATAGGAAAAATTCTTAAGGTTCTTGACGATTTCAACGAAGAAAGCGTCCGCGCGGCTCTCGGAAAGGTTATTTCCGCAAAGCACGCAGATATGCTTGAGGTTAACCTTAAGGCTATGCAAATCGGCGCTGATTTTGAATAAGGAGTGATTTATTATGGAAATTAAATTCGTAAAGGCAGATACTCTTAAAGCAAAGCCCGAGCCTTCAACCCTCGGCTTCGGCAAGATTTTTTCGGACTATATGTTCATGATGGACTGGAACAAGGAAACCGGCTGGCAGAACGCGAGAATCGTTCCCTTCGGCTATCTTTCAATCCATCCCGCTTCAACCGTTCTTCATTACGGCTCGGCTATTTTTGAGGGACTTAAGGCTTACAGAAGAGCCGACGGCAAGGTTCAGCTTTTCAGACCTATGGAAAACATCCGCAGAATGAACAATTCTGCCGAGCGTCTTTGCCTGCCCCAGATTCCCGAGGATATGGCTCTTGAAATTTATACAAAATTCGTTGACTGCGAAAAGGACTGGACTCCGTCGGCAGAGGGCACTTCGCTCTATCTTCGTCCGTTTATGTTCGGTAATGACGAGTCCTTAGGCGTTCACGCAGTTCACAACGCAACGTTCATCATTATCGCTTCACCCGTCGGCTCATACTACAAAGAGGGTATTAACCCCGTTAAGATTATGATTGAAGACGAGGACGTAAGAGCGGTAAGAGGCGGTACGGGTTACGCTAAATGCGGCGGTAACTATGCGGCTTCAAACAGAGCGGGCGAGAGAGCCGAGCAGAAGGGTTACTCTCAGGTACTCTGGCTTGACGGCGTTGAGAGAAAGTATATTGAAGAAGTCGGCGCTATGAACGTAATGTTCAAGATTAACGGCGAAATCGTTACTCCCAAGCTCACAGGCTCAATTCTTCCCGGTATCACAAGAAAGAGCTGTATTGAAGTTCTCAAGAGCGAGGGCTACAACGTAAGCGAAAGGCTTTTAAGCCTTGAAGAGTTGACAAAGGCTATGGCTGACGGCACTCTCGAAGAGGCTTGGGGCTGCGGCACAGCGGCTGTTGTTTCACCTATCGGCGAGCTTTGCTATAAGGACCACAAGTACACAATCAACAACGGCGAAATCGGCCCCGTTACCCAGCACCTCTACGACACCCTCACGGGCATCCAGTGGGGCAAGACCGAGGATAAATTCGGCTGGACGTATTTGATTGGTTGATTGAAAATCATTATTAGACAAAAAAACCGAGCAGTTTGAAACTGCTCGGTTTTTTTATGCCTTCCCCTTGAGGGGAAGGTGGATTGCCGTTAGGCAAGACGGATGAGGTGTAGGTGCGAAGCACCGTTAATAATATTTTAGCCGTGTTTTTCCACCTCATCAGTCGCATAAATGCGACAGCTTCCCCTCAAGGGGAAGCCGTTTGCTACTTGATATTAAATACCTTCATTGCATTTTCCGAAAGGATTTTGCGTTTGTCGTCATCCGAAAAGCCGAGGGAGAGAAATCTGTCAAGCTCGGTTTTCGGCGACCACATGGGGTAGTCCGTTCCGAAAAGCACTCTGTCCGTTCCGTAACGGACAAAAATCTCCTTAACAACCTTGTCGTCGGGAAGCCACGCAAAGCTCGAGGAACAGTCAACATATAAATTCGGTATTCCGTGAAGCTTTTTTGACGCTTCCTCCCAGATTGACCAGCCGCCGAAATGAGCGCCGATTATAATTAAATCGGTGTATATTTCAAGAATGGGAACAAGCCTGTTCGGGTTTGAGTTGTCATAACGGCTGTCGCCCGTGTGCATAAGGATAGGCAGGCGGTGCTTTTCGCAAAGCTCGTAAATTTTAAGACAGCGGTAATCGTCTATCTTAAAGCCCTGAATATCGGGGTGAAGCTTAACGCCGTGAAGCCCTAACGTGATAATTTCTTCAACGTCCTTTTCCATATCGGCGCTGTCGGGGTGAAGAGTGCCGAGCCCTATCAAAACGCCCTCGCTCTTTTCAACCTCGCAGGCGATAAAGTTGTTTATAGACGAAACCTGCTTCGGAGTTGTTGCGACGGACTGGACGATAAAGCGGTCAATTCCCGCCTTTTTACCCTCGCGCATAAGCATTCCGACCGTGCCGTCGCCGAAGCCGTGAACGTCATAAAATCTGTCTGTTGCGCCCGCCGCCTTTGCGGCTATCTTATCGGGATAAACGTGACAGTGAGCGTCGATTACACTGAATTTGTTTTCAACCATTATGCCGTCACCACGCTGTCCGCTTTCTGCAAGCCGAGTTTTTCAACCGCGTCCTTGCGCATCTGATACTTAAGGATTTTACCTGCCGCGTTCATCGGGAATTCCTTAACGAAATCGACATAGCGGGGAACCTTGTGGCGTGCCATACTCTTAGCGACAAAGTCCTTCATTTCCTGCTCAGTCATGGTTTCGCCCTCTTTGAGAATTACGCACGCCATAATCTCCTCGCCGTACTGCTCGTCGGGAACGCCGATAACCTGAACGTCGCTGACCTTGGGATTTGTATAAATAAATTCCTCAATTTCCTTCGGGTAAATGTTCTCGCCGCCGCGGATAATCATATCCTTAAGGCGACCCGTGATTTTGTAGTTGCCTTCCTTTGTTCTGCAGGCAAGGTCGCCCGTGTGAAGCCAGCCGTCCTTGTCAATAGCGGCGGCAGTTGCTTCGGGCATTTTGTAGTAGCCCTTCATAATGTTGTAGCCGCGGGCAACAAATTCGCCCGTAACCTCGTCGGGACAGTCCTCGCCCGTTTCGGGGTCAACTATCTTACATTCGATTTCGGGCATAGCCCTGCCGACTGTTGAAACACGGACCTCAAGCGAATCGTCGGTTGAGCTCATAGTGCAACCGGGCGAAGCCTCGGTCTGACCGTAAACGATAACGATTTCACGCATATTCATTTTATTGACAACGTCCTGCATAGCCGAAATCGGGCAGGGGCTTCCCGCCATAATACCCGTTCTCATATATGAAAAGTCGGTTTTCGGGAAATCGGGATGCTCAAGCATGGCTATAAACATTGTCGGTACGCCGTGGAAAGCCGTGATATGCTCATTATGAATACACGCAAGCGACGGCTTCGGCGAAAAGTAGGGCATGGGCAGAAGCGTTCCGCCGTGAGTCATTGTCGAGGTCATAGCCAAAACCATACCGAAGCAGTGGAACATGGGAACCTGAATCATCATTCTGTCAGCCGTGGACAAATCCATTCTGTCGCCGATACACTTACCGTTGTTTACTATATTGTAATGGGTGAGCATAACGCCCTTCGGGAAGCCTGTTGTTCCCGAGGTATACTGCATATTGCAGACGTCGTCGGGCTTTACGAGAGAAGCGATTCGGTAAACCTCTTCCTTATTAATTTCGCTCGCCCTTTCAAGAGCCTCGTTCCATTCGAGACAGCCCTTCTGTTTAAAGCCGACCGTGATAACGTTTCTTAAAAACGGCAGACGCTTTGAGTGGAGGGGCGAGCCTGCCTTTGTGTTTTCAAGCTCGGGACAAAGCTCGGCGATAATTTTTCCGTAGTGGGTGTCCTTTGCGCCCTCGGTAATGACGAGGGTGTGAGTGTCGGATTGCTTTAAAAGGTATTCGACCTCGTGAATTTTATAAGCGGTGTTGACCGTTACAAGAACCGCGCCGAGTTTGACTGTTGCCCAGAAGGTAATAAACCACTGGGGCACGTTTGAAGCCCAGATGGCAACGTGACTTCCCTGTTTAACGCCCATGGCGAGAAGAACCCTTGCGAATTCGTCGACGTCGTCACGAAACTGCGAATAGGTTCTCGTGTAGTCAAGTGTGGTGTATTTGAAAGCATACTGGTCGGGGAATTCCTCAACCATTCTGTCAAGCACCTCGGAAAAGGTTTTTTCGATAAGCAAATCCTTTTTCCAGACGAATTTTCCCGTATGAGCCTTGTTGTAATAAAGCGTTTTTTCATTTTTTGCCGTGTCGCCGAACTGCTTCATATAATTGACAAAATGGGAGAAGATAATTTCCATATCGTCAATCTCGGGGAACCACTGCGGGTCCCAGACAAGCGAAACGAAGCCGTCAAAGTTAACCGAACGAAGCGCTTTCATAACCTCGTTCATAGGCAGCTCGCCTTCGCCGACAAGACAGTATTCGTAACCCTCGCCGACTTTTCTTACATCGCTTATATGAACGTGCTTAACATAAGCGCCGAGGTTTTTAATAATATCCTTCGGCTCTTCGCCTACGGATTTATATGCCTCGCTGACGTTCCAGAGCGCCGCAAGATAATCGCTCGCAAAGTTTTCGAGAATATCGCGAAGAACGACCGTGTCGGAGAACATACCCTTTGTTTCGATAAGAAGAACAACCTTGTTTTCCTCGGCTGTTTTTACCGCTTTTTCAAGAACGGAAGAAACAAAGCCGAACGCTTCGTCTGTTCTTTTTTCGGCTTCCGCGCGAAGTCTGACGTAGGGAATATGAAGATTTTTCGCAATTTCAATACAGGCGTTAATCTCATCAAGCGTTTCTTTTTTGCTTTCAGTGTCCGACAGGTCGCAGATTGTGTCAATACAGGTCAGCTGAAGCTTTTTTTCAAAGAGCTTGCGAAGAGTTGCCGCCGCCGTGTAGTCGTGAAACGCCCCGTTTTTATCGGTGAAAAGGCGGTTGTGGATATTGTGAAGCTCAATTCCCTTAAAGCCGAGGTCCTCTGCTATAAGGCAGAAGTCGTCAAAGGTGCTGTCGTGCCAACCCTTTGTTGAGAACGAAAGATTCATCTGTTACGCCTCCTCATAGACGATTTTGTTAATAGCGTTAAGATAAGCGCGGATTGAAGCGCCGATAATATCGGTTGAAATACCGTTGCCGGAATAGACCTTTCCGCCCGAACGAAGCTTGACTACTGCCGAGCCCATAGCTTCGGTTCCCTCGGTAACAGCCTGAATCTGAAAATCGTCAAGCTCGTAATGACAACCGAGAATTTTATCGATAGCGAGAAAAGCCGCGTCAATCGGGCCGTCGCCGATTTCAATGCCCTCAAGAGTTTTTCCGTCTTTTTCAAGAGTGATGTTTGCGCTTGCGGTGATTATGTTTCCGTTATTTATAACGTAGCTTTTAAGCTTGTAGGTTGCGGGAACCTGAAGGGCGGCGGAAGCGACTATTGCGTCAAGCTCCTTAGCGCCGACGTTCTTTTTAGAAGCGACCCTTAAAAACTCCTCATAGACCTTTGCGCAATCCTCTTCCGAAAGGTCGTAACCGAGCTTTTTAACCTCGGAAATAACAGCCTGCTGAGAGTCGTTTTTATCGAGCCTTATTGATTCCGTGCCCGCTTCGACTGTTACGACCGATTTTTCGTTTTTGGCGTTGTCGGTAATGCGGACTATCTGCTTGACGGTACGGTTAAGCTCGGTGAAATTAACGCCCGTTGTTAAAGAATAGGTTTCGCCGCAGTTTTTAATAATTGTTGCGAAGGTTTCAAGCGAAGCGGTTTCGCCGCCGACAGCGGTTTTAACGCCCGAAGCGCCGTTTCTTACGGCGAGGACTGCCTGGGCCTCGGCAAGACCGTTTTTGTTAGTGCATTTTACGAAAACGGGAACACCCGACCTGTCGCTTATTTCCTTTGAAAAAGCGGCGAAATCGTCAGGGAACATTGAGCCTGCCGTGTCGCAGACTGTTATACAGTCAGCGCCCGCGCTTATTGCGTTTTCAATAGCCGAAAAGAGAAAATCCTTTTCGGCTCTTGTTGCGTCAAGAGCGCAGAATTCAACGCAAGCAACCTGCTTTTTCGCTTCGGAAACGACGTGTGAAATCCACTCAAGCATTTTCGGAGCCTTTTTATGACAGGTGTATTCCATTCCGACAGGGGAGACGGGAAGCTCAATTCGGATTAAAGCGTTTTTCGTGTTTGAAAGGGCTTCGCAGGCGAGCGAAACGCTTTCGTCGGTTTTTCCCGCCGCAACGGAAAGAACGCTGTTTTTAACGAAGGAAGAAACCGTCCGCGCCAATAGAACATCGGTTTTGCTGTTTTCAATTTCGGGCAGCTCAATAACGTCAACCTTTAGCTTTTCAAGCTGACGTGCAATTTCAATTTTCTCCTTAAAGGAAAAGCTGTTGTTTTCACGGCAGAGCGTCGTGTCAGCAATTCTGATGTTTTTCATACCGATACTTCCTTTCAAATTTAAATATAAAAAGTCCCCGAGGTCTTGCGACCTCAGGGACGGATTAAACCGCGGTACCACCCTGATTGGTTTTAAAATAAAACCCACTTAGCGAAGTTCAGTCAAACTCCCTGCCATGATAACGGGGCAAGCCGTAACCGCTTACTGCTTTGGGCGGTTCTGCTCCGGAACGAGGCTCAGTATCCGTTCACGCCGTCTTACACCAACCGACGGCTCTCTTTGCCGAATTGAGGATAAAGATTAATTCCTTCGTTGCATTTAATTAAAAATGTAATTGCTTCGTATTTTAGCACAAAGAAAAATTATTGTCAACAAGTTTTTAAGCGTTTATTTTGTATTCCTCGTTTTCAAGGATTTCAACAACCTTACGGCAGGCTTCGGTTTCCTCTTCGCTTAAATCCTGCTCTGACGTAATTCTTATTTCGTCGCCGTCCTCAAATCGTATTATCAGGGTCGATGACGGGGCGTCGAGCAGGGTGTAATTGGAATCGGGCTTTTTTGAAGCTGAATAAAGGTCGGTTATGCTGACTTTTTCAACTATATCGGTAAAGATTCTTCTGTCCGCTTCATATTCGGTTTCGGATTTGCTCTCGGGTGGAAGCCCGTCTTTTTTTCTTTTGAAGCTGACCTTGCCGTTTTCGTCGGCTTTCGCCTGAATTTCGGTGAAATTACCATCCATACCGCCGCCGCTTATATAATATACAGAGGTGATATTTGCGTTAAAGACCATACCGTACTTATCTACAACGCTGTTCTGAACGTGCTTCCAAACGGCAAAAAGTATTAGAGCGATAACCGTAAGCGCAAGCGCAATAAGTAAAATTTTAGCCCAGGGTTTCATATCTCTCACAACCGTTCTTTTATGTTATATAATTATGATAGCATAAAGTAAAAACAAATAAAAGAAAAAAACTCCCGAAACAATACAGTGACGGGAGTTTTTTAATTGTTTATATAAATCAAATTGCCTATTATAATCGCCTTCGCTTTTTCTGCCACCGGCAGCGCTCGGCGATTTTGCCCACGAAAAACATAGTCGTACTGCTCGCTTGGAGCGCTTCGCATTACTCCTTGTTTTACACTAATAATCGCCTTCGCTTCATCTGCCGCAGGCAGCGCTCGGCGATTATTCCCACTCTGCAATAAAACTCTGTTTCTAAACTTTTTTGTTTAGAAATTTTATCTCTTTTTTGCACCTGATTATTTGATGTATCCATATTATCCATCGTTACCGATGTACTGTTATCATTTTGTTATCAACCTTGATAACAGCCATAATATTTCACAATCTATTTGCGTAATCATTATATCATAGATGATTTTATAAATCAATTAAGTTTAGGAATATATAGTTTTATCCCTTCTGGTAAAGAAAACCTTTTTTTCTTAGTTACAATTCCTACTGCTTTTTGCGCTCTAGTGATTGCAACATAAAACTTTGATTTCGTTTCGAACTTTAATGGTTGTGAATTATCAAATATCCAGTTTTCCATATCTTTAGTAGGATAAATCAACACGCTTTCTCTTGTTAATCCCTTTGAGTTACCCATATTAATAACTTCATTGTTGGGATTGGTTTTTGTTCTTATGTTATGCCGTATTTGCGTTGCATTATACTCTTGTAGAAACGCATCAACATCGTCTTCTTTAACAACAAAAACCCCTTTGTCACTTGTTTCCTCTTGGTCCTTATAAGCACAAGATGGCATATCAGGATAAAGCTGATTAGCTAAAATACAGATGTCTTTGAAGTTTCTATGTGAAACATTTAATGTCTCTTCGTCTATTTCAACAACTTCTGCCTCCAGATTATCAACTAAAAATTCTTTTATTTTTCCTTCGGAATATTTACTCCATTTCGCTTCTTCATGTGTATGATATGTTACTTGTCTAGGATCTCCGACCATTATCAGATTAATAGGAGATTCTATTAAATATTTAATAATACTTAAATCGTAACCCGCTAAATCTTGTACCTCGTCAACAAAAATATAATCAAACACTTTTGATAATCTATCAATTACAAGTCCTGATGATTTTTCGTTTTCAAACACCACAAATTTTGCCAACTTATCAGAATATATTTGCATCGAATTGTTAAAAAAGTGTTCCTTTGTTTCGGTTTCTGCGTTAAAGTATACAGGATTTCCTTTATAATAATACTTTATTCCTGATCGCTGATTTACCAGCATTAGCCCTTTCACTACGCCTTCATAAACATAGTTTTGATATGGTTTTACGCCATGCTGTAACAAAAATGAAAACCAAGTTTGTACAATCACATTACTTGGAATAAAACCATTTATTTCTATGAACTTACGTTTAATTTCACGCTCATTTGCTTCAGTAAAGGTTGTAATCAGCACTGTTTTGTTTTGAATTGTCAAAGACTCGTTAACAAGAAAGGTTGTTTTTCCTGAACCTGCGGCAGCAATAATTAGTTTATTACTCATCCTTAACAGCCTCCAGGATATAATCAGGAAATACTATTTCTTCATCGGTATCAAAGATGGCAAGCGCGCAATCAGTTTTGTTTGATTGCATATATCTCCTCAAGTCAGTGATATCGGTATATTGTTTATTTAACACTTTATTAAACAAACTCAAATCATTATTATTGGCCTTTAAAATCTTTGGTTCTAATGTGTTATAGTTGTATTTTTTGCCGCTGATTTGTAAATCCCCTTCGTCTACAACACTATCAAAACAGATTTTAATGTTTTCTTTAGTGTTTTCACCAAGATAGTTACTATATTTGTTTTTTAGGGCATCAATGTTACCATCATTATCGGTTACAACCGCCACATTTATATTTAAGTGTTGTGCTATTTCCAGAAAACGCAAAAATGTTAATCCAACAGATATTACATCGACTTCATCCTCTATTGGAAGTCTACCATTATGAGTTTTCATATATGCTTTTTGTACTATTAATTCGTCAGAGTCACCCTCAACCAAGATCGCTTTTTTACATAAAATCAAGCGCAAGGTGTCATAACCCGAAATCTTTCTAAAAAAGGTTTCCGAAGTCAATTCTGTGAGTTTTGTTATTTTATGATTAGCAAGGAGTAACAGATTTGCTAAACCAAGTTTGTTTGCGACAAAACTACTGTGTGTTGAAAGAATAATTTGTTTATTATCACACTTATGACCAATTGAAGATATTAAGTAATTTAGTTTTGAGAAAGATAAATGACTTTCCGGCTCTTCCATTAATATTATTTGAGCATTTTGAGACCTTTTATTAGTTAGTGCCAAGTCAGTTTTAATTATACACTGCGAACCTTTTCCTATGTATCCAAAAGGCACATCGTTCAATTGTGTTACTAAGCTGTTTTCCCAAGCGTTTTTTGTGCCTAAATCAACAGACAATGATACTTTACCATCTGTCATACTTGATTCTTCGCTAATTCGTTTATTGATAGCTACAATTGATGAGTCATTTATAAAACCATTCTTCATCTTCCTATGAGCTTGAGCTATTGAAACAATTTCTTCCGCTTCCAATAAATCTTTAACTATTCTCGATATATAAACATCTGAGCCGTTTTGATATCTGTATTGAGCAGAGTCAATCATAGCGGATTTTACCGGAATGCTTCTTATCGTGGTTTGCTGTCTGGCAAAAGTCATCCATCTAACATCATAGTATTCAATTGGCAAAGTTATAAGATCTTTTGAAGCAACGGCTTTGCTGTATTCGGCAGCATATTTATCATCATAATATGCCTCGAATCTAATCCCCTCAACAGAATTCAATCCTTCTGTGTTTCCATTCCCTTCAAAATTCGGGTCAATTGAATCTGAAAAATATATTTCAATAAACATACTCGGTAAATCAAGTGGTCTACCATCTTTTACAGATGTTAAATATTCTTTTACAACTTCGTTATTAAACAAATATTGAGATAGCTCATTTCTTACGTTCCTTCCGCCATAAAGACCTGTTAACGCCAAATGAATTGCTTCTAATATTGTTGATTTTCCGGAGTCATTATTTCCAACCAAAATGTTCAACCCAGCGTTTAATTGTAAATCAAAATCTTTAAAACATTTAAAGTTGTGTATTTTTACTCTATCAATAGCCATTTACTATACCCACTCAATGATTATGTATTGTTAGCTTTTCGTTTCTCGTAGCGTTTTTTTAGTTGTTCTTTTAAGATTTTGTCCTCTTCATCGTCAAGTTTAATAAAATCATAGATAGATTTTTCCGAAACTTTAAATTTTTCATTTATCAAAACAGAATGTAGTATGGACCTCATAGCCAAATAATCATAATAATCAATACTCATATAATCTGTATCATTGTCATAGTTTACGATTTGGAGATGAACTTTATTTCGAATTGTCTTAAGTTCTCTCAAATAAGGATAGGTAGAGTGATATACTTTAATTAATTTTTTATTTTGTACGGTGTTAATTAATTGATCAAATGTCATTTGTCGATCATTAGGTCTTGATAGTTTTCTGTAAACATTAATTTCATATTTTCTATCTTTATCTTCTTCCTTTATGGTGTTTGATTTTATTGTTTTTTCTATTTCCCATTCATCTTGGAGTTGATATTTATTAGATTTAACTAAATGATAAAACAAACCTTCAATTATGCCCATCGAAGTTATTATATAGTTCTTTATCAAGAGAGTAGCTATAATTTCGTGTAAATGTATTTCTTCAAACTGTAATTGAATATACTGCAAATATTGAAGAGAATATGCAATGTTTTTGCGTAACTCTTTATTCATTCCTCTTAATGACCCATTACTCAATGCATTTTCAAAAACACTTACATAAGTCGGATGCCATCTTTCATTATATTTAACGTCAATGTTTTTTTCCAATATACTTTCAATGTCCGTCATTTCGATTGGTCTTGTTTTTGTGCCCATTATATTACCTTGCCTTTATGTTGTTTTATTTAAGATAATTCTATTATCAATATAATAATTACTTGAGAACTTTTTAGTATTTTATCTGTTCGTCAGTAAAGTATGTTGTTTTGCCTCCAATTTTTTGTACAATAATCTTGTGTCCTGTGGGTGAATTTTGCAAATTTTTATTATGAACAACAAGAAAATCTCTTATTTCACCAGAGATAATATTTGGCGATATACTATTAATTGTATCCACAGCTGTCTTTAATACTTTTTTTACACTTTCAAATAAATCATAAATAATATTGTCTGGGAGATTTCCACATAATGATTCTGGGGAAATACGAGATTCCCATAATATCTCATCTGCATAAGCATTTCCTATACCGAGTATGTTTTTTTGATCTATCAAAAATGCTTTTACCTTCGTTTTTCTTTTGTTTTTTAAACGCTCTTTTAAGTATTCATATGTAAAACTGTCATCAAAGGGATCAGGAACTAATGGCAATGTGGGATCTAATGTAATCTTTGCTTGTTTCATAAAATCGCTCATAATAAGTACATCGTTATTATGAAAAATCATTTTAAACACTGCGTTTTTTACATTATATTCATTATCATGTAATTCTCCTTCTCTCATTAAATGAAGCATAATATAATGACCACTCTCAAAATCTATTTTGATTTCTTTTCCATAACGAGATATGCCAACTATTGTTTTCCCTAATAGTAACTCGTTATATTTATCTAGATTCTCATTTGTCTTTGCTTTGTCGTCAAAATACAATGATTTTAGCTTCTGATTTGAATACTTCTTATTCAAATTATTACAAATAACTTGTAAATCAGGTAATTCTGGCATTTTTTAATCCTCCTTCAAGTGCTGAATATGAATTTGAGAAACTTCTTTTGATCCTTTTTTTAAAACGGAGCAATCATCTTTCACAAATTTATAATAGTCATTGGCTTCATTGTTATCAATTAAAAATGTTGGAACATTTTTCTTTTTATCTGTTGTAGGATACATAGCAATGATGGTCTTTTTATCAAACATATAAAATGAATAAGATGGATAAAAAGAATATAAATATATTTCAACTTTTTCTGAATACTTTGATTTTAAATCTAAAAAATAAGTCAGTGCGTCTTCAATAAGACTAGGGATTGTTGCACCATCTGAGAAGTTTTTTGCAAAGCTTTTTATCAATAGTTTGTTTAAAAAATCCGGCAAATAAACCGTTAGATTTTCACTGTCCTTTCTTTGCAAAAATTCATCAATTGCATTTTGGTGGTTCTCCCGCCAACTTCTAGAATGAATAAAGTATAATGTTACGGTTTTACTGGTTGACAATTGCTTGTCCATTTCATCGCCAAACTCCTGAAACATTCCGCTTCTTTCAATTCTTTCTTTTTCTTTTCTGATATTGTTTCCGTTCAGAATAATTTTTTTGATTTTACAACAAAAAGTGTTAACTGCAGAGCTATAGTTATTATCTGTACGTTCAAAGTAAACACCTTTGTTTATACCTAAAAGATCTGTTGGTAAGTGCAAGTTTCCTGTGTTTTCTGGCGTAATAAAGAACACTCTGTTTCTACCCAGCTTACCCATAAATAAACCAAATTCAAATAACACATTATCACGTATAGCATTTGTTTCACTATCTCTGATTTTTGTAATGTCATCAGGAGAGAAGACAAATATTGCATAATCCATAACTAAAGTAGTCTTTTCTAAAGATTCTATTGTTGCTTCCGATAATGCAAAAATACCATCCTTCCAAATAGTAACTTCGCAATCATGTTCTAACTCTGCCTGAATTGCATTAGCGATTTCTAAGCCTTCAACAGATGAACCAATAAATACTTTCGGTTTCATTTTTATCCTTCCTTGCATAATAAATTATATTAACAATGATGTAACACCTCACCTCATCTAAATATCATTTGGAAATTAATTAGTCAATACAGATTGCAAAAATGTACAAAAAAACGACAAAAAAAGACATAATTAATCGGAATTTGGGGGTTGACAAATGAAAAATAGTTGTTCTCACGGGACCTATGCTCAAATAACAAAACGGTCTTGAGAGTTGAAATTCAAGGTCGTTTTTATGTAAAAAAGCATTTAAAAATTTGGTATATAATGTCAGCATTTTAAGGCTCTGAAACCCGCATAAACACTACATTTCAAGATGCCAAAATGAGGGTAGCAATGGTATATCATTGCTACCCTCAAAATTGGCTTCTAAATGCTTATTTCCTAATATCATTTACTGTGTTTTCTTTGCTTTTACTATCAAAAAAGTAGGCTTAATAAACTCTTTTTTCAAGCCTTCCCGTGTTTTTAATGCTTCTTCACTCGGAAGCGGTTCATCAATTGCTTCTATCGTAAATCCGCATTTGATAAGGGTATTGATGATATAGCTGAATGTTCTATGATACTTCTCAACTCCATCCACAAACCATTTTTCTTTTCTGATACTCATATCAGCATAGTTGTTCAAAAGGAAGCCCTTTACGCTGCCGTTTAGTTTTTTGACATAGTTTTCGCCGTTGTTTTTAACAGCGGTTACAATAGGATGTTCCTGAGAAAAAAGTAATGCGCCATTGTCATTCATTATATTATATATTTTTGAAATGAGTTTTTCAAAATCTTCTATATAGTGAAAGGCGAGTGAGCTGAAAACGAAATCGAATTTTTCATTCAGTGTATCAATATCCACCATGCTCATTACTTGATAGGTGATGTTATCTGCATTGTTTGTCGCTTTGGCTTCCTCAATCATTTTTTCGGATAAATCAATGCCGACGACACGCTTGGCGCCGGCGAGAGCAAACTCTTGGCAGTTGAAACCAAACCCACAACCTAAATCCAGAACCGATTTGCCTTGTACATCGGGAATCAGTTTTCTCATCGCCGGCTGTTCCAAAAGTTCATTGAAACTGTTATCGCTCAAACGAGTATTTTTGTAGTTTTCAAAGAACTCGTTATTATCATATATGTTTTGTTGCATTGATATCCCTCCTGTAAGAATGGATAATAAAATATAACTACATTACTTTACTTATTGTTTCAAGCGTCTGTATTGTATAATTCGGTACATCTGATTTAGGTTGGTACTTTGCAAAGCTCTGCTTTACCCAAACGGTTTTTATTCCAAGCTTCTTTGCGGGAAGTATATCGTTATCTATCCTGTCGCCAACCATTACAGAGTTTTCGGGCAGACAGTTTGCCCGTTTAAGAGCAATTCTGAATATTTCCGGATTAGGTTTTTCTACACCTTCCTCAGCGGAAGCAATCACAAAATCAAAGTATTTGCCGATACCCCAATCTGCCAATCTTTGTGCGCTGCCAACAGACTGATTTGCGATAATGCCCAGCTTGTACCTTTTGGATAGTTCCTCTAAAACCTTTTCTGTAAACGGATACGGCTTTTCATGTTCCGTGTACCATTTTGTTTTCTGCAAACTGAAGAATTGTAATGCCTCTTTATACGGATTATCAGATGTTGCTGCGAACTCTATTACTTTGTTTTTGAATTCCTGATAGGTAACATCCGTGTTATCCGTTGTTTCTTTGTAACGGATTTCATAGCACTTGCTTTCGTCCACAAGAGTAGAGCCAATATCAAAGAATATATATCAATTATCAACCCTTTATAAAGTTATAATTGTATTCTATAATTTCTAAAAAATAAGTCAAGTAATAATTATGGCTTTTTATGGCGTCAAATTGTTATCAAGCACAAAAAGAAAACTCCCGAAGCCCGCTTTATTGCAGGGTTTCGGGAGTTAATTATTTAAGAATTAATTATTACGAGCCTTGCGAGTAACAAGGTTCTCGGGTACCCGTTCAAAATTGTTTGCAATTTTGCAAACGGGGTGAGGTTCTTATTCCCACTCTATCGTTGCTGAGGGCTTGGGAGTGAGGTCGAAGAGAACTCGGTTGACGTTTTCTACCTCGCTTGTTATGCGCTTTGTGATATGCTCGAGAAGCTCGAAGGGAACGTTTTCAACCGTAGCGGTCATAGCGTCGACTGTGTTTACCGCACGGATAATTACGGGATAAGCGAAGGTGCGCGCGTTGTCCTTAATGCCGACTGATTTGAAATCGGGAACAACGGTGAAATACTGCCATACCTTGCCCTCAAGGCCGTTCTTTGCGAATTCTTCACGGAGAATTGCGTCGCTTTCACGGACTGCTTCAAGTCTGTCACGGGTGATTGCGCCAAGGCATCTAACGCCGAGACCGGGACCCGGGAACGGCTGACGGTAAACCATATTATCGGGAAGTCCGAGAGCCTTTCCGACAACTCTTACCTCATCTTTAAAGAGGAATTTAAGCGGCTCAACAAGCTCAAACTGTAAATCCTCGGGAAGTCCGCCGACGTTGTGGTGGGCCTTTACGGGACCGCTTTCAAGAATGTCGGGATAAATTGTACCCTGAGCTAAGAACTCAATTCCGTCAAGCTTTCTTGCCTCTTCTTCAAAAACCCTTATAAACTCGGCGCCGATAATCTTTCTCTTGTTTTCGGGCTCTGCAATTCCTGCAAGCTTATCAAGAAAACGGTCAACAGCGTCAACGTAAACAAGGTTAGCGTCCATCTGATTTCTGAAAACCTCGATAACCTGTTCGGGCTCGCCCTTTCTTAAAAGGCCGTGGTTAACGTGAACGCAGGTCAACTGCTTTCCGACTGCTTTAATTAAAAGAGCCGCAACAACCGAAGAGTCAACTCCGCCCGAAAGCGCAAGAAGAACCTTTTTGTCGCCGACCTGTTCTTTTATAGCGGCAATCTGCTCATTGATAAAAGCGTCCGCCAATTCCTTAGTGTTAATACGAGCCATTGACTCGGGTCTGACATTTGACATTTCTGTTCCCTCCGAATTATTAATTACAAAATAATTATAGAATATACTCACTGAATTTACAAGAAAAAATGACGTTAAAAGTCGAAAAAAATTAAACGGTTATGGACAGATTTTTTGTGCAGGTGTATAATAGGCAAAAAATAATTCGGGGGTGTTTTTATGCCTGAGGCGCTTGAAGCGGTTATGCTTATCTGCTTCGGTTTTTCGTGGCCGATAAATCTTATTAAGAATATTAAGGCTAAAACGGCTAAATCAATGAGCCTGTTTTTCATTCTTCTTATTATCTTCGGCTATGTTGCGGGAATAGCCGCTAAAATTGTTTCCCATCAGATTAACTATGTTCTCGCGGTTTATTTTCTTAATCTTATAGTTGTTTCTTTAAACCTTGTTGTTTACTTTATTAACAGAAAACACGATAAAAATTCGTGTGAATAGTAAATTGAATTAATCGCTTTAAAGTGATATACTTTTGACATATCCAGGCAAATATGATTAAAAAGGATGGTTTTATGGAAAACGTTGTTGAAACTGCCCGTCTTAACACTCAGGACGAAAAGTTCGTAGGAAAAAGCGAGTTTATTCTCTATCTTGTCGCAGTATTCTTCTATACAATGATGACAGGTATGATAGGCTCGTACAGAAACGCTTATCTCGTAAATGTATTAAAGGTTCCGTCAACAATGACGGCGACTTACAACGCGCTTATAAGCATTATTCCATTTGTACTTAATTTCTTTATTGCCGCTTTTATTGATTCGCGTAAAATCGGCAAGGGCGGTAAGTTCAGACCTCTCGGTCTTATCGCCGCTATTCCCGCGGGAATTCTTCTTATGCTCTCGTTCTTTACGCCTAAGGGCTTAAGCGGAACAATGCTTCTTATTTATCTTGTAACTATCGCTGTTCTCTGGGCAATTTCGACCAATTTCGGCGACTCAGTCAATAAGGTTGCGGTTGTTATGACGCCCAATCTTTCAGAGCGTGACAGCGTTATGTCGTTCCGCAGTATCGTTTCTGCTGTCGGCAACTCTGCACCTCTTGTAGTAGTTCTCGTTATCGGATTAATCTGGAAAGATGAGGGAACACAGTATATTATCGGCGCAGGTCTTTGCTCTGTTGTCGGCGTTATCTCAATGCTTCTCGGTATGAGAATAGTCAAGGAAAGAGTTACTTATTCTCAGTCAAAGACAAACCCGTTCCTCGGCTATGTAAACGTTCTGAGAAACAAGTATGCGTGGGCGATTATCATTTCCGATTTCCTTAAAAGCTTCAGAAATATCGCTACATACATGGGCGTGTTCATGGCGGCTGCTCTTCTCGGCTCGACCTCAAAATTCCTTCTTTTCGGACTTCCCACGGGTATCGGCACGGCTGTCGGCATGCTTGTAATCAAGTTCCTTTTAAAGAAATTCAACTCAAAGGTTCTTTATATAGCAAGCGGAGTATATTCCGTTATTGCCAATACAATTGCATTTGTAATCGGCTATACATATTTCAAGAACGGAAGCAGCGTTCTTCAGATAGTTTTCATCGTTACGCTTTTCCTTATCGGCCTTCAGTTCGGCGCTTCAAACCTTCTTCCGACTATGTTCCAGGCTGACGTGCTTGAGGATATTGAGCTTAAAACGGGCAAGCGCCTTGACGCAACGCTTCCGACTGTTATCGGCATTTTCACTATGATAAGCGGTACTATCGCAAGCGTTCTCGCTCCGCTGGTGCTTTACGATGACCCCGAAAAGGGTTGGTCGTCAATCATTCACTATGTTCCGGCGGCTGAAACCCAGACTATTGACGTTAAAATCAAGCTGTTGTTTTTCTATACAATTTTCCACGGAATTATGATGTTCCTTGCGGGCGTTCCTTTCTTCTTCTATAAGCTCACGGGCGAAAGAAAGGAAGAAATGCACAACGCAGTTCTTAAAATGCGTGAGGGAAACAGTTCTGAAAACGCATAAAACAGTTTTTCAGTATTCATGAGGTGAATTATGAATATAACCGAAAACAATGGCATTTTTATAATCGAAACCGAAAACACCCAGTACGTTCTTTCTCCCGACGAAGCGGGAAGGCTTCGCCATATTCACTGGGGCAAAAAATGCAAAAGGGAAAGCTTTGTTTTACCTGCGAAAAGGGGGGAGCCGAACTCAAATCACACCTCGCTTGACGAGATGGGAACGGAGTTTATTCCCTACGGCTCAACCTGTTACCGTGTTCCCGCCTTAAAGGTTGAGTATTCGGACGGCTGCAGGGAGGCTTTGCTTAAATATAAGGATTATAAAATTACCGAAAAAGACGGAAAAGCTCTTCTTGAGGTTTTTCTTGAGGATGAAGCGTATTCGCTTTCGGTTACGCTCGGCTATGCCGTAAGGGAGAACTTTGATATAATCGAGCGTTTTGTAAAAGTCAAAAACAATTCCGACAAAAACGTTCTTATTGAAAAAATAGCTTCGGCTGAGTTTACCCTGCCGTCAAAAAGACCCTATCTTTCGACCAATTTCAACGGAGCGTGGGGAAGCGAATTCAGAAGAGAGGAAACCGAGGTTAAAAACGGCACTCTCATTTATGAAACCCATAAGGGCACAAGCGAGCATACCTACAGCCCGTGCTTTATTTTAAGTCAGGACGCAACTGAAAAAAGCGGCGAGGTTTATTTCGGCGCTCTTGCCTGGACGGGCAGCTATAAGGTTGAAATCAACAGGGATTATTCGGGCGTAACAAGGGCGGTTATAGGCTTAAGCGACTTCGATTTTTCCTATATTCTCCACGCTGACGAGGAATTCGTTACTCCGTCGGTCTATTGCGGATACGCCTGCTCTTTAGGTCAGATGAGCAACGAAATGAACGCCTTTGCGGTTGAAAACATTTTACCGCGCCGTTATGCAAAGGAACCGCTTCCGGTCCTCTATAACAGCTGGGAAGCGACCTTCTTTGACGTAAGCACCGAGGGTCAGCAGCTTCTTGCGAAAAAGGCGGCTGATATCGGCTGTGAGCTGTTTGTTATGGACGACGGCTGGTTCGGTCAGCGTAAGGACGACCACGCGGGGCTTGGCGACTGGTATGTAAACGACGTTAAATTCCCCGAGGGACTCGGTCCGCTTGTCGATACCGTAAAGAAACTCGGAATGAAATTCGGGCTTTGGTTTGAGCCGGAAATGGTCAATCCCGATTCGGATTTATACAGAACTCATCCCGAATGGGCTTATCATTTCGATAAGAGAACTCCGTCGGAGCTGAGAAACCAGTTAGTGCTCAACCTCACTCTTCCCGAGGTCAGAGAGTACGTCTTTAACTGTATGGATTCTCTCGTTACGAAATACGGAATTGACTATATCAAATGGGACGCCAACAGACCGTTTTCGGAGTCGGGCGCAGAAAATCTTGAAAACCCGAGGGAGTGCCGTTTAAGGCATATCAGGGCGGTTTACGAGATAGCCGATTTGCTTAAGGAAAAGCACCCCGATTTACAGATTGAGGCGTGCGCTTCGGGCGGCGGCAGGGCTGAGCTCGGTGCTCTGAGTCACTTCGATATGATTTGGACGTCGGACAACACCGACCCCGTTGACAGACTTGATATTCAGAACGGCTATTCTCTTCTTTATCCGATAAAGTGTATGAGGGCGTGGGTTACGGATACCAACCGCCATTCAAGACCTTCCGACTGGGATTACCGTTTCAACGTCAGTATGCAGGGCTCGCTTTCAATAGGCGGAAACCTTCTCAAATACACTGATGAGGAACTGGAAATTCACAGAAAGTATATCGCTCTCTATAAAGAAATCAGAAATACCGTTCAGTTCGGGCGTTTCTACAGGCTTGCCGATTTCAGAAACGACGGCATTTACGCTACCGAATATACAGACGAAAACAAGACTGTTCTTTTTGTTTGCAAGAGCGTGAACAGCTTCTTTGCAAAAAGAAATTACCGTGTTTTCCTTGACGGACTTGAAAAGGACGCAGAATATAAGGTGACATACGGAATGGACGAAAGGGTTTATTTCGGCGATTACCTTATGAATGTCGGTCTGAATTTCGATATGGGCGGCACGCTCGAATCGGAGCTTGTTATTTTTGAAAAGGCTTAACTTATAATTTTACTGAATAATGAAATGGGCGCTGTCCGTTATTGCGGACAGCGCCCTGCTGTTTTTCTTTTTATTTTATTGCCCAGCCCTCGTGGTCGGTGTGAAGCAGGTGATGCGACTTTTCGCCCAACGGAGCTATGAGGTATTCTGAATAAAGCTTCTGAACCGACGGGTTCTCATGGGAAAACCTGAGCTTGCTGTCGGTGTCGAGTTTGCGCAGAATTTCACCTCTTGAGTCATAGGATTCATACGGGTGAATCGGTTGACCTCCGCCGCCCGCGCAACCGCCGGGACAAGCCATTATTTCAACAAAATCGTAACTGACCTCGCCGCTTCTTATAGCCTCAATAAGCTGACGGGTGTTTCCCAGTCCGCTGGCGACGGCGCAACGCACCTTAGCTCCCGCAAGGTCGAACTCAGCCTCATTCCAACCCTTGTGATAGCCGCGAACAGCCTTGAAGGCGTCGGGGTCGGGATTGCTTCCGGTTACAAGGAAATACGCCGAACGCAGAGCCGCTTCCATAACGCCGCCCGTTGTGCCGAAGATAACCGCCGCGCCCGTACCGTCGCTCAACGGGTCGTCAAGCGGCTTTTCCTCAAGAGAGCTGACGTTGATATTAGCTGCTTTAATCATTTTGATAAGCTCGCGTGTTGTCAGCACAATATCGACGTCCCGACCTCTTTCCTCGGAGCCCATATTGCCGTATGCCGCCTCCGCCTTCTTTGCGACGCAGGGCATAATCGAAACGCTGATAATATCTTTCGGGTCCTTGCCGATTTTTTCGGCAAAGTAGCTCTTTACAACCGCGCCGAACATCTGCTGAGGGCTCTTTGCGGTTGAAAGCTGGGACACCATATCGGGATACTGTGTTCTCATAAACCTGACCCAGCCGGGACAGCAGGAGGTGAACATGGGGAAGGTGTAGTTTTCTTTATCGGAGAAACGCTTTAAGAATTCGCTTCCCTCCTCCATTATCGTAAGGTCCGCGGAAAAATCGGTGTCGAACACATAGTCAAAGCCAAGCTGACGAAGCGCCTCGCCCATTCTGCCGATAGTTGCCTTATCGGGTGAAAGCCCGAGCTCTTCGCCCCAGGCCGCTCTTACGGCGGGCGCAACCTGAACTATCTTAACCTTGGTTTTATCGGCAAGGGCCTCGTATAAGGTGTTCTTGTCGTCTCTTTCGTGAAGAGCGCCGACAGGGCAGTGGGTGATACACTGACCGCAGACCGAACAGTCTGCCTTGTCAATATCAACGCCGCCCTTAACGTCGACCGTCGTTCTTGCGCCGGTTCCGCAGACATCCCATACGCCGAGAGCCTGAACCTTCTCGCAAATCTGAATACAGCGCATACATTTAATGCACTTTTCGTTATCTCTGATAAGCGGAAAATCCCTGTTCCATTTTATCTTTCTGATTTTCTTTTTGTAAATATCGGTTGAAAGCCCGAATTCCTCAGCCAGTGACTGAAGCTGACAGTTACCGCAGCGTGAACAGGTAGCGCAGGAATATTCGTGTTCTGAGAGTATAAGCTCAAGAGTTGATTTCCTCGAAGCCATAACCTTCGGGGAATTGGTATAGACGACCATTCCCTCTTCAACCGTATTGTTACAGGCCGCCGCAAGGCGTTCCATACCCTCGATTTCGACTACGCAGATTCGGCAAGCGCCGATTTCGTTTATATCTTTTAAAAAGCAGAGAGTCGGAATAAGTATGCCGTTCTGCTGAGCGGCTTCAAGGATAGTAGTTCCCTCTTTTACGGAAATGTTTTTTCCGTTGACAGTTAAGTTTACCATTTATGTGTCCTACCTCCTCTGAAACAGCCGTAGCCGAAGTGGTCGCAGCGCAGACAGCGGTTTGCCTCCTGCATCGCTTCTTTATCGCTCATGCCTTTTTCGAAGGGGTCGAAGTTGTTGTTCCTTTCGCCCGCTTCCTTTTCTCTCATATTGACTCTTCCGCAGGGCTTACGGTCATAAACCCTTGCCTTCGGAACGTCAACGCCGCTTTCGATAATGTGATTAAAGCCGAGATATTCGTCAATATTTGCCGCCGCGGCTTTGCCCGCAGCGATAGCCTTGATAACCGTTGCGGGACCTGTTGCGCAGTCGCCGCCGGAGAACACGCCGTCCATACCGACTATCATAGCAAAGCCGTCGGCGTCAATCTGATCCCATTTCATAGGAAGTCCGTATTCCGCAAAGCGGTCGCTGTCGATAGCCTGACCGATTGCGACTACAAGAATATCGCACTCAATAAGCGTTTCCTGTTCGCCGAGATTTTTCGGCGCGGGTCTGCCACGCTTGAAGTCGCCTATCATCTGCTGATTAACCCAAAGGCCTTTGAGCTTTCCGTTTTCATCCTTTTCAATTCTTGACGGAGCGACTAACTCAAGTATTTCCGCGCCCTCAGCCTGAGCGCCGAAGATTTCCTCTTCAAGCGCGGTCATGTCCGCAATTCTTCGTCTGTAAACAACGCTGACCTTGTCGGCGCCTGCTCTGACGGCAGTTCTTGTGCAGTCCATTGCGACGTTGCCGCCGCCGATAACTACAACCTTTTTGCCTGTGTAGTCCGGGTATTCGCCGTCACCGATGGCCTTAAGCATTTCAACTGCCGAAATAACGCCCTCGGCGTCTTCGTTTTCAAGTCCGATTTTTTTGTCCTTATGGGCTCCGATGGCTATGTAGAGAGCGTCGTAATCTTCCGTGATTTTCTTAAGCTCCTCGGGCGAGTCAATTTTTGTGTTGAGCTTCACCTCAACGCCTGTTGAAAGTATGCAGTCAATATCACTCTGCAGTCTTTCACGGGGCAGTCTGTAATTCGGAATACCGTAGCGAAGCATACCGCCGAGATGCTTTTTCTCCTCAAAGACAGTTGTCTGATGACCCATAAGCTGAAGGTAGTAAGCGCAGGTAAGTCCGCTCGGCCCGCCGCCGATAACGGCGATTTTTTTGCCCGTTGAGGGCATACATTCGGGAGCGGGAACCTCGCCCGCCCTGTCGCAGACATAACGCTTGATACCTCTGATGTTTATCGGGTCGTCTATCATCTGACGTCTGCAGTAATTTTCACACGGATGCTCGCAGATAAGAGCACAGGCTGTCGGGAAGGGATTGTCCTTACGGATTTGCCTTACGGCGTCCTCCGGTCTGCCTGCAGCCGCAAGGGCGATATAACCCGGAATGTCGACATTTGCAGGGCATCTTGTGACGCACGGAACGGGACGGTCGAACTGACACATACATTTTCCGTTTTTAACATGCGCCTCAAAGTCCTCGCGAAAGCCCCTTACACTTACAAGCACCATGTTCGCCGCCTCATAGCCTATAGCGCAGTCAGCCGTAAGATAAACCGACTCCGCAGTCTTTTCTATAAGGTCGATAACGCTCATATCCGCTTCGCCGTCAAGCACGCTCTCTATAAGAGTTGCGAGCTGACCCAAGCCGACGCGACAGGGGGTACACTTGCCGCACGACTGTGAATGGCAAAGTCTCACAAAGCCCAGCGCAACGTCAATCGGGCAGGAATTGGTTGAAACCGCGTTAACACGGCTGCCAAGCTCTTCGTAAAGCCTGTCAACCGTTGCTTCAACCTTTGAAACAGTCTGAATTTTTTGTCTTGCCATAAAAAATCCTTTCTTAAAAACGACCGAAATCTTAATTAATATCTTTATTATTATACATTATATCAGTCTTGAAAACAATTCTTCAAGGTTACTGAATAATAGAAGGTTTTATGGCAAATTTGCACAACAAAAAGGGCGACACCGATAAGGATGTTTAGGTTTTGGCTTTGTCCTTTTGTCCCTAAAGCAATTAAAAATCCCCTGAATACGCAAGTATGCAGGGGATTTTGTAATCACTTTATGAACTAAAATTACTTTGCCAAAACTGCTTCGCACCCTAAAATGAGACAGTTTTTCGTTAGAACAATGAATAAAACGGGGTTAATGCTTTGTGCCTTAACCCCGTTTTTGAAGCCGTTATAGCGGAAAAATGTCCGTTTTAGGGCTTAAACCTCCTTATTGGTGTCGCCCTAAAGGGCGCTCTGATTTTTTACCGTTTTCGGTTCCGACAGGAAAGCATTAATTAAAAAAATTTTATTCAATGCGTATATATAGTTGAAAAAGTGAATTTTATATGATAAAATAAACAAGTTATTGATTTTTCAAATTGTCAAAAACAGTCGTAAATTGGGGGATAATAATGTTTAAATTAGGTTTTGACAACGATAAATATCTTAAAATGCAGTCCGAGCATATCAGGGAGAGAATTGAAAAGTTCGGCGGCAAGCTTTATCTTGAATTCGGCGGCAAGCTCTTTGACGATTATCACGCTTCAAGAGTTCTTCCCGGTTTCAAGCCCGACAGTAAGATAAAAATGCTTCTTCAGCTTAAGGAACAGGCTGAGATTGTTATAGTAATAAATTCGGCTGATATTGAAAAGAATAAAGTCAGGGGCGATCTCGGTATTACCTATGACCTTGACGTGCTTCGCCTTATTGACGCTTTTCACGATTTCGGACTTTATGTAGGAAGCGTTGTTTTAACCCGCTTTGAAAACCAGAACGCCGCAAAGGAATTTCAGAAAAGACTTGAAAACCTCGGCATAAAGGTTTACAGACATTATCCCATTGACGGCTATCCGTCAAATATTCCGAAAATTGTTTCAGACGAGGGCTACGGCAAAAACGATTATATCGAAACCCAGCGCTCGCTCGTCGTTATTACGGCTCCCGGCCCCGGAAGCGGAAAAATGGCTACCGCCCTTTCTCAGCTCTATCACGAAAACAAGAGGGGAGTTAAGGCGGGCTATGCGAAATTTGAAACCTTTCCTATCTGGAATATTCCGCTTAAGCACCCCGTAAACCTCGCTTATGAAGCGGCTACGGCTGACCTTAACGACGTTAATATGATTGACCCGTTCCACCTTGAAGCCTACGGAGTTACGACGGTAAATTATAACAGAGACGTTGAAATCTTCCCCGTTCTCAACGCTATGTTTGAAAAAATTTACGGCTCGTCACCCTATAAATCACCTACGGATATGGGTGTAAATATGGCGGGCAACTGCATTTTTGACGACGAGGCGGTAAGAGAAGCCGCAAAGCAGGAAATAATCAGAAGATACTATACCGCCCTTTGCTCAATTAGTCGGGGCGACCCCAACGCCGAGGACGAGGCTCATAAAATCGAAATGCTTATGCAGCAGGCGGGCATTACAATTGAGGACAGACCCGTTGTCAAAGCCGCCCTTGAAAAAGAGAGGGAAACGGGCGCTCCCGCAACCGCAATAGAGCTTCCCGACGGAACTATTATTACGGGTAAAACCTCAAATCTTCTCGGCTCGGCTTCGGCTATGCTTATAAACGCGTTAAAGCATCTTGCGGGCATAAGCGACGACATAATGCTTATTTCTCCCGTGGTTATCGAGCCTATCCAGAGCATGAAGGTTGACCACCTGAGGAATAAAAACCCGCTTCTTCATACCGACGAGGTTTTAATAGCGCTTTCAATCTGCGCCGCGACAAATCCGACTGTTCAATTGGCTTTAAGCGAACTGAGAAAATTGAAGGGCAGCGAGGTCCATTCCTCAGTGCTTCTTTCCGAGGTGGATATAAACACCTTCAAGTGTCTCGGCATCAACGTTACCTGCGAGCCGAAGCACGAAAATAAACGTCTTTATCACAAGTAATTTAAAGAAATTTAAAAAATGGCTTTTAATTGAGGGCCAATTGTGATATACTAACATAGTTAGAGTTGTTATAACTCTTTTTGGGATTAAAAAAAGGAAGGGAGCATCGCAGTGGAAAAGTTTGTTATCGAAGGCGGGCATAGGCTCTCCGGCGAAGTGACAATCAGCGGCGCGAAGAATGCCGTAGTAGCAATTCTTCCCGCGGTTCTGTTATCTGATGATGTTTGCCGCATTGAAAATATACCTAACATCAGTGATGTTACAACGATGATAAAGATATTGCACGGTATGGGCGCGAAAATCCGTATGGTCAATCCGACTACGGTTGAAATTGACCCGAGACCCGTTAATTCTCATATTGTTGAGCACGATTTAACGAGGAAAATGCGCGCTTCGTATTATCTTATCGGCGCTCTTTTAGGCCGTTATTCAAAGGCGTGTGTAGCCATGCCCGGCGGCTGTGACTTCGGCGTTCGTCCGATTGACCAGCACATAAGGGGCTTCGAGGCCCTCGGCGCTCAGGTTACCATGGAAAAGAACGCTATGGTTAATGTCAAGGCGGATATGCTTATAGGCACGTCTATTTATATGGACGTTGTTACTGTCGGCGCTACAATTAACGTTATGCTTGCGGCGGTTAAGGCTAAGGGCCTTACGGTAATCGAAAACGCCGCCAAGGAACCTCATATAGTTGACCTTGCGAACTTTTTGAATACAATGGGCGCGGACGTAAGAGGCGCAGGTACGGATGTAATTAAAATCCGCGGCGTTGAGCATCTTCACGGCTGCACTTATTCAATTATTCCCGACCAGATTGAAGCGGGTACGTTTATGGTAGCTACTGCGGCGGCAGGCGGCAGAGTTCATATTAAAAATATAATCCCGAAGCATCTTGAGTCTATTACGGCTAAGCTTGAGGAATGCGGAGTTTCGATTATCGAGGACGAGGACGGCGAGGGACTTGTTGTTTCTTCAAACGCCAACCTTATCCGCTGTAACGTAAAGACTATGCCTCATCCCGGCTTCCCGACCGATATGCAGCCTCAGATGACTGTTCTTCTTTCGGTTGCCGAGGGAACCTCGGTGGTTTCCGAAAGCGTCTGGGACAACAGGTTCAAATATGTTGACCAGTTGACAAGAATGGGCGCTCTTATCCACGTTGACGGCAAGGTTGCCGTTGTTGAGGGTGTTAAAAAGCTTCAGGGCGCTCCCGTCAGAGCCGACGACCTGAGAGCAGGCGCGGCGATGATTATTGCAGGACTCATTGCTCAGGGCACTACCGAAATCGAAAACATTGAATATATCGACAGAGGTTACGACAATATTGTCGGTAAGCTCACAACGCTCGGCGCTAAGATTGACAGGGTAACATTCCCTGACGGCGACTCGCTCGTAAAGAACGTAGGTTAAAAAATAACGGAAAACAAAAAGCTGCTTTTTAGCAGCTTTTTTGATAGTAAGAGAGGGTTTTTATGGCGAGAATATGTCCGCTGTTTTCCTCCTCGGGAGGAAATTCGTTTTACATATCTTCCTCGGGCAATTCAATTCTGGTTGACGCGGGCCTTAACGCTAAACAGCTTGAGCTGGCGCTTTCTTCAATCGGCGAGGACGTTGAAAAGTTAAGGGCGATTCTTGTTACTCACGAGCATACCGACCACGTTAAAGCCATAAGGGTTTTCGCTTCAAGACATTCGCTTCCCGTCTATGCTTCAAAGGGCACGCTTGAAGCTATGAAAGGACTTTTTGACTGTTCAAAGCTCGACCTTCGTGAAATTGATTTTGACGGCTTCGAGGTTGCGGAGATGAAGGTTCTGCCGTTCCATACCTCCCACGACAGCAGGGAGAGTAACGGCTACCGCGTTGAAACTCCGGACGGAAGAAGCATAGCTGTCGCTACCGATATGGGCTATGTGACCGAGGACGTTAAGAAAACGGTAATCGGCTGTGACGCTGTTCTTCTTGAAAGCAACCACGATATAAGGATGCTTCAGAATTCGTCATACCCTTACCACGTTATCAGGCGTATTATGTCGGGCGTAGGGCATCTTTCTAACGAAAGTTGCGCCGAATTTGCAAAGGAATTAATCGAAAACGGAACGACAAGGCTTATTCTCGGCCATTTAAGCAGGGAAAATAATCTTCCGTCCCTCGCTTATCAGGCAACGAAAGCGGAGCTTGACCTGATCGGCGCTGTTGAGGGCAGGGACTATATTCTGAAAGTTGCCAAGCCCATTAACGACGAAGGGGTGATAAATATATGATGAACGTCACCGTTATCGCTTTGGGAAAAATGAAAGAAAGCTATATGCGTGAGTTTGTCGCCGAATATGAAAAGCGACTTAAAACTATGTGCAAGCTGAATATCATTGAGCTTTCGCCCGTTTCTCTTCCCGATAACCCTTCTGAAAAACAGATTTCGCAGACTCTTGACGAGGAAGCGAAGAAAATAAGCGAAAAAATCCCCTCGGGCTCTTATGTTGTTTCTCTCTGCATTGAGGGAAAGCAGAAGTCAAGCGAAAGGCTCGCCGAAATGTTCTCGTCTCTTGCTCTTAAAGGCGTCAGCAGCGTAGTATTTATTATCGGAAGCTCGTTCGGACTGAGCGAAAAAATCAAAATGAGTTCGGATGAACGCTTTTCAATGTCCGAGATGACTTTCCCTCATCAGATGGCGAGGGTAATGCTTCTTGAACAGATTTACAGGGCGTTCTCAATTCTCAACGGCTCAAAATACCATAAATGACTTACGGATGAAGTTTTTTCATCCGTTTTTTCTTTAAAATGTAAAGTAATTTACTTGACAATTTAATGTAATAGTTATAAAATAAATAAGATATTGTGGTTTATTGTATTCAAAACGACAATATCAATGATATTTGATTACAACTTTCAGATATTGAACCTTAAAAACTTAAAAAAGGAGGAATGCAATTTGCCTATCTTTGCAAAACCGTTTTCATGGATTATTATTGTCGTCGTTGCTGTTGTGTTCGGCGTAATCGGTTTTATTCTCGGCCAGATTATTCGCAAAAGATTTGCCGAAGCCGCAATAGGCTCCGCAAAGGACGAAGCGGCGCGCATACTTAACCAGGCTATGACTGAGGCGGAAAGTCGCCGTAAAGAGATAATTCTTGAAGCCAAAGAGAAAATTCAGGCTGAAAGAACCGAAGCGGATAAAGAGCTTCGTGAAAGAAGAAACGAAGTTAAAAGCCAGGAAAGACGTATAATTCAAAAGGAAGAAAGCCTTGATAAAAAGGTCGAGGCTATGGAAAAGAAAGAGGAAAATCTCAATAAAAAGCTCCGTGAGGCTGATGAAAAGCTCGTTGAGGTCGACTCTCTGAAAAAGAGCCAGTTTGAAATGCTCGAAAAAATTTCGGGGTATACGAAAGAACAGGCTAAGGCATATTTGCTTGAAAATCTTGAAGAAGAGCTTGTTCACGACAAGGCTGTCAAGATTTATGACTATGAACAGAAAACAAAGGATGAGGCTGAGTCCCTTGCCCGTGAGATTATCGCTACCGCTATTCAGCGTTGCGCCGCCGACCACGCCGCCGAGGCTACGGTTTCGGTAGTAGCGCTTCCGAGCGACGATATGAAGGGCAGAATTATCGGCCGTGAGGGAAGAAATATCCGTACCCTCGAAACCATTACGGGCGTCGACCTTATTATCGACGACACGCCCGAAACAATTACCGTTTCGTGCTTCGACCCCGTAAGACGTGAAATCGCACGCCTTGCTCTTGAAAAGCTTGTTCAGGACGGACGTATTCATCCGACAAGGATTGAAGAAACCTACGAAAAGGCTAAGCGCGAGGTTGAAGCGACAATAAAGCAGACGGGTGAAAGAGCTGTTATCGACGCCGGCGTCAACAACATTCATCCCGAGCTTGTTAAGCTTTTAGGTAAGCTTAAATACCGTACAAGCTACGGTCAGAACGTACTTAACCATTCGCTCGAGGTTTCTTATCTCGCAGGGCTTATGGCTGCCGAACTCGGCGCTGACGTTAAGGCTGCGAAAAGGGCGGGACTTCTTCACGACATAGGTAAGGCTCTTGACCACGAGATGGAAGGTTCTCACGTTGAGCTCGGCGTTGAGTACGCAAAGAAATACAGGGAAAACGAGAACATAGTTCACGCAATTGCGGCGCACCACGGCGATATTGAGGCTAAAACAATCGTTGCCTGCCTTGTTCAGGCGGCGGACGCAATTTCAGCCGCAAGACCCGGCGCAAGACGTGAAAACGTTCAGAATTATATTAAGCGTCTTGAAAAACTTGAGGAAATCGCAACCTCGTTCGAGGGCGTTGAAAAGTCCTTCGCCATTCAGGCGGGACGTGAAGTCAGAATTATGGTTAAGCCCGACGTTGTTTCGGATGACCAGATGATTCTCGTAGCCCGTGATATTGTTAAGAAGATTGAGGATGAGCTTGAATATCCCGGTCAGATTAAGGTCAATATCATAAGGGAAAACCGCGCGGTTGACTACGCAAAATAATTTTGTTTTTAAGCAGAGGTTAGTTTACGCTTTCCTCTGCTTTAAAAATTAGAGGGTAATGCCTCGTAGAACGGAAAAAAGAAAAATGAATTCAACTGTCAGAATTCTTTGCGTCGGTGACGTTGTCGGCAGCGTCGGAACCGATTATTTAATGAAAAAGCTGCCGATAATTAAAAGGGAAAAGAATATTGACGTCTGTATCGTCAACGGGGAAAATTCGGCAAAGGGCAACGGCATTACGCCGTTTTCCGCACGTGAGATTTTTTCGGCGGGAGCCGATTTTATAACTACGGGGAACCACGCTTTCAAACGACAGGAGATGTATTCGTTTTATGACGAAACGCTTTCGGTTATCCGCCCCGCAAATTATAAGGACACGGTTTACGGAAGAGGCTATGGAATAATCGACAAGGGAAACGTCAGAATAGGCGTTATAAATATTCTCGGCACGGTTTATCTTGAGCCGCTTGAAAACCCGTTTGACTGTGCCGACAGGGTGATTGACGAACTGAAAAAAGAGGTCGATATTATCCTCGTCGATTTTCACGCCGAAGCCACAAGCGAAAAAAGGGCGTTCGGCTTTTACCTTGACGGAAGAGTTTCGGCTGTGTTCGGAACTCATACCCACGTTCAGACAGCCGACGGGCAGATTCTTGAAAACGGAACGGGCTATATAACCGACCTGGGTATGTGCGGGCCAAAGAGATCCGTGCTCGGAATTACGCCCGAAATAATAATTGAAAAATTCAGAACCGGCTTGCCCAGACGTTTTGAAAACCCCGAAACCGACTGTGAAATTTCAGGCTGTATTTTCACCGTCGATAAAAAAAGCACAAAAACAGTTGAGGTTGAAAGACTTTATTATGACGAAAAATAAGGTTGTTGCGTTATTGCTCATATTATCTTTGTTACTTCTCGCTTCCTGCTCAAAAAAGCCGGAGGCTCCTACCACTGCGCCCTCGGGCGTCGGCGTTCAGGAGGACGATAAGGAGCAGAATGTTCTCAAGCTTCCCTATTCCGCAAATGACAGCCTTAACCCGTTCTTCGCCGAAAGCGAGGTAAACAGCCAGCTTGACGCGGTTCTTTTTCAACCTTTATACAAAATTGATTCAAATTATAACGAGATTCCCGTTCTCGCTTCAGAGGGCAAGGTTAAGGGAAACACAATTACCGTAACGCTTAACGAGGCTTATTTTTCCGACAACAGCCGCGTCACAGCCGAGGACGTTGTCTATTCGTTCACAAAGGCGAGCGAGTCAAAGGCCTATGCGTCCTTGCTCTCGCCTATAAAATCGGCGCTTATTCACGACGAAACGACAGCCGTTTTTGAGCTTGTGAGCAATAACGGGTACGCCCTGTCGTTGCTGACGTTCCCGATTGTGAAAAACGTTACGGCTGAAGATAGGGATTCCGTTCCCGTAGGAAGCGGAGCCTTCGTGGTTTCCGACGAAAAAACTCTCGTTAAAAGCGAGGTCAACAAGAACGCAAAAATCAATAAAATCGAGCTTGTTGACGTTTCAAAGGCTATAAACGAAGCCTATGTTTTACAGACGGGCGATATAAGCTTCTGCTTTGACTCTCTTCAGGGCGGCTCGTACACGAAAATCAACGCCGTAACAAGAAGCGTTCTTATGAATAATCTTGTCTATCTCGGCTTTAACTGTGAAAATAAGGCGTTCGCCGACCCGAATATCAGGGCGGCTGTCGCCTCGGCAACCGATATTGAAAAAATCGCCCAGAACGCATACAGGGGAAATGCGGTGGCAACAAGGCTACCGTTTAACCCAAACTGGAGTAAATCGAAGGATATAAGCGCTTCTCTCAACGCCGCTTCGGCTCTTTCATATCTTGAAAAATCGGGCTATAACAAGCTCGGCTTTGAGGGCATTCGCTCTAACGGCGAAACGCTTCTCAATTTTGATATTCTTGTCAATAAGGATAATTCCTTCAGACTTGACGCGGCGAAGCTGATTGCCTCTTCGCTTAACGAGCTCGGAATGAGAGTAAACGTCAAGGCGGTTGATTTTGAAGATTACGCCAAGGCGATTTCAGAGGGCGATTTCGATATGTATATCGGTGAAATCAAGCTCGGAGCCGATATGAATTTAAACACGTTTTTCTTTGAAGGCGGGCTTTGTTCAAAGGGTATTGACCCGAAAGGCGAAAGCGCTATCGCTTATACGGACGTCTTGAGCGGTAATATGACCGTTGAAGCGTTCAGCACGGTGTTTATGCGTGATATTCCGTTTGCGCCGCTGTGCTTCAGGACGGGCGTTGCCGCTTCTCTTCGGGGCGTTAATCTCAATATTCAGACGGATAAATGGTATTCCGACATTGAACAGTGGAGTTATTGACAAAAATGGATATTAACACGGATATTAAATATTTAAAGGGTGTTGGCAGTGCAAGAGCCGCCGAGTTTAACAAGCTCGGCGTTGATACTGTTGACGCTCTTTTGCATTTTTATCCGAGAAATTATGAGGATTGGAGTAAAATCGTTTCAATAAAGGACGCTCCGATTGACGAAAACTGCTGCATAAGGGCTATCGTTTCCCACGTCCCGACAAAGCACCTTATAAAAGGCGGAAGAACGCTCTATAAGGTTTCGGTAACCGACGGAAAGGGAATGTTAAACCTGACCTTTTTCAATAACAAATATATTCCTCAGATGTTAAAGGAAAACGAGGAATATCTATTCTACGGAAAAGTTCTTTATTCGCGTATCGGCGTTAAGGAAATGCTTTCGCCTATGTTTATAAAGGCTGAACAGAACGAAAAAATCCGACCGATTTATCACGCAACGGCGAAGCTTTCGTCAAGGACGATTGAAAAATGCGTAACCGAGGCGTTAAAGCATACCGACGAAATAGTTAAAGACCCGTTGCCGGAGGAAATGAGAAAAAAATACAGGCTTTGCACTTTAAAAGAGGCTCTTTTCTCAGTTCATTTTCCCGTTGACAACGCCGACCTTGAAAAAGGCAGGCGCAGGCTGATTTTTGACGAGCTTTTCTATCTTCAGATGGGGCTTATCAGACTTAAGGATAAAAACAGGGAAACAGAGAACAGGCATATTTTGCAAAGAGATTATTCCGGGGAGTTTATCAGGACTCTTCCCTTTGAACTGACGAACGCTCAGAAGCGAAGCATTGCCGAGGCTATTGGCGATATGTCGGGCGAAAAAATGATGAACCGCCTTTTACAGGGCGACGTAGGCTCGGGTAAAACCGCTGTTGCGGCGGCGCTAATTTACGCGGTTGCAAAAAATAAAATGCAATCGGCTCTTATGGCTCCTACAGAGGTGCTTGCCGAACAGCATTTGAGAACATTTGAAAAAATGTTTAAAAATACCGATATTAAGGTAGAGCTTCTCACGGGAAGCACCAAGGCAAAGGAAAAACGCGAGATTAAGCAAAGGCTGAAAAGCGGCGAAACCGACCTCGTTATCGGAACGCACGCCATTATTCAGCAGGATGTTGAATTTAATAATATCGGCTTTGTCGTTACGGACGAACAGCACCGCTTCGGCGTAAATCAGCGAACCGTTCTTCGCGATAAGGGCGAAAGCCCCCACGTTCTTGTAATGTCGGCGACGCCGATACCCAGAACGCTTGCGCTTATTATTTACGGCGACCTTGACGTTTCGGTGCTTGACGAAATGCCGCTGAACAGAAAAAAGACCGAGACTTATTTCGTCACGGGCGAATATCACGAAAGAATTTATAATTTTATTAAAAAGCACCTCGACAGCGGCTTGCAAGCGTTCATAGTCTGTCCGCTTGTTAACGAGGGCGAAAGCGACCTTATTCCCGCAAAGGAATATTACGAAAAGCTCTCAACAACTGTTTTCAGGGGCTATCGGCTCGGACTTCTTCACGGACAGATGAAGGGGAGCGAAAAGGAAAAAATTATGCGTTCCTTCGCCGAAAATGAAATTCAGCTTCTTGTTTCGACGGTTGTTATCGAGGTCGGAATTGACGTTCCCAACGCGGCGCTTATCGTTATTGAAAACGCTGAACGCTTCGGGCTTTCCCAGCTTCATCAGTTAAGGGGACGCGTCGGCAGGGGAAGCGAAAAATCGACCTGTATTCTCGTTTCCGATTCGCAGAGCGAAAACGCGAAACAGCGTTTTGATATTATGTGCAAAACCACGGACGGCTTTAAGATTGCCGATGAGGACCTTAAAATGAGAGGACCCGGCGATTTCTTCGGCTCAAAGCAGCACGGTCTGCCGTCGTTAAAAATCGCCTCGCTTCTGACGGATAACGAGCTTTTAATGCTTTCAAGAACCGCCGCCGCCGAGCTTCTTGAGGACGATTTTGATATGAAAAAGAAAGAGCATATTCAGATTCGTCATCAGGTTAACAGGCTCTTTTCACAACCGAGTATTTAGCAAACTTGAAAAAAGAACGGTTTTGTGATAAAATAAAAAAGTTCTGTGCGAACACAAAAACGTATAAGTAGGAGGATATTATGTCCGAATCATTATACAACTACATATACTTTTTAGGTATCCAGTTCGTAAGGTATTCAAAAAGAATTCTCAAGCGGGCGGGTCGCCTTGCCGTAAAGCCGTTTCTCGCTATAGGCGCGGCGTTTGTAATTGCGTTCAAGGCTGTTGACAGCTTTCTTTTAAAGACCTTCCATTCGGTTTTCAGCGAAACAAAGGATTTTATGGCTGAAATCGCAAACACGGCGGGAACTCTTCGCAAGATAAAAAAAGAGGAGAAGGAGAATTATAAGCAACAGCTCAGGTTTTATGTTGCCAAGGCTTTTAAAAAGCATAAGAGCGTGTTTGAGTATGCCTTAAACACGGTTCTTCCCATCCTCGCTTTTGTTTTACTGCTTGCGACAATCCGTTCCTTTGCAAACAGGACCTTTGCGCTTGAGGTGGATTTTAACGGACAGACTGTCGGTCATGTAGCCAATGAAGAGGTTTATCTCTCGGCTCAGAACGAGGCGGCGGAAAGGCTCGATATTGACGAGTTTACCCAGACCGAAACCCTTTCGCAGGCAAGCTACACCGTTAAGCCCGTTGCGCTTAATTCTCTCAACGACGCTTCAACAATCTGCGACAGGCTTATGGAAAGCTCCGACAGCAATATTACAAATGCGTGCGGAATTTATATTGATAACGAATTTCTTTGCGCAGTAAAAAACGAAACTGACGCCGTAAGCGTTTTCGATAAGCTTCTTGAGCCGTATCAGACGGATGAGAAGAACACGACGGTAGGCTTCGTTGAGGACGTTGAGTATGTTCAGGGACTTTATCCCGACACGGAGAGCATTATCTGGAACGCCGACGTGTTACAAAACAGGCTTAACACCACTAAGGTAGAGGCGGAATATTATACCGTAAAGGCGGGCGACACAACGTCCGGCATTGCGGATATGTTCTCAATAAAGACGAGCGAACTTTACGAGCTTAACCCGGGACTCGGCGAAAACGAGGATATTTACGAGGGGCAGAAGCTTCTTGTGTCCAATCAGGTAAACTATCTTCGGGTAAAGGTCACTAAAACCGAAAAGCGCACAGTCTCTATTCCGTATAATACGGTTGAGGTTAAGAACTCTTCGCTTTACGTCGGCACCTCGAGAACAATTACCGAGGGCGTCGAGGGCGAGCAGGTTGTAACCGAGCTTATCACCTATGTTGACGGAGTCAGAACCTCCGTTAAAGAGGTTTCACGCGTTACAACCAAGGAAAAGGTTGACAAAAAGGTTGAGGTCGGAACAAAGGCGAGATACAGCTACGGCTACGGTTACGGCAGCTACAGCACCTCGTCGGATATAGGCTCAACTGCGAGATACGGGCGCTTTATATGGCCGTGCGTAGGCGCAAGTATTATTTCTTCGCCTTACGGCTGGAGGTCAAGAGGCTTCCATACGGGAGTTGACCTTTGCCGACCCGGCGGAACATACGGAGCGACGATTGTTGCGGCTGACTCGGGTACGGTTACCTCGTCGGGCTGGAACGGAAGCTACGGCTATTGCGTTACAATTGACCACGGCGGCGGAGTTTCAACTCTTTACGCTCACTGCTCTCAGCTGAGGGTAGCGTCGGGTCAGTATGTTTCGGCAGGTCAGGTTATTGCGCTTGCAGGCTCGACCGGCAACTCGACGGGCGCGCACTGTCACTTTGAGGTAAGAATTAACGGCTCGGCTGTCAATCCGATGCCTTATATTTCATAGTTCAGGTTTTAGGAGAAAGAGAAAAATGTGGTTTTGGTTTGCGGTTATTGCGCTTCTTTGCTGGAGCGGAAGCGACCTGTTTTCAAAAATAGGCTGCGCCGACTCGAGAGATAAGTACAGCCATTATAAAATGGTTACCGCCGTCGGCGTTATAATGGGTCTTCACGCGGCTTATGAAATATTTATCGGCGGCACCGAGATAAACGGTCAAATTATTCTTAAGTATTTGCCTGTTTCGGCTCTCTATATTATTTCAATGGCGATAGGCTATATCGGGCTTCGATATATCGAGCTTTCGGTTTCCTCGCCTATCTGTAATTCCTCGGGCGCGCTGGTCGCTATTATGACAATAGGGCTTGCGCTTATCCATAAAGAAAAAATCGGAATGGTTCCCGCCCAGTATATAGCGGTTTTACTCGTTGTTGCGGGCGTTATAGGGCTTGGCTTTGTTGAGTCGAACGAGGACGAAGAGTTAAGGGCAAAAAGGCAGGAAAAGGCTAATTACAAGTATTCAAAGAGCGCTTTGGCGATTATTCTCCCGCTGGTTTACTGTCTTCTTGACGCTCTGGGAACCTTTGCCGACTCAAAGGTGCTTGAAACTCTTGACGAGGATTCGGCAAACGTCGCTTATGAGCTTACGTTTTTAGCCTGCGGTATTGTTGCATTTATCTATGTCAAGTTTATAAAGAGACAGAAATATCTTCCCAAAAAGGAAGCTCCGAAATATGCGGGCGCTGTTTTTGAAACTGCGGGTCAGTTCGCCTATATTTACGCGCTTGCCGACAGCGAGCACGTTGCAATGTCGGCTCCGATTATTTCGGCTTACTGTGTTGTTTCGGTTTTATGGGGAAGAATTTTCTTAAAGGAAAAGCTTTCGTGGAAGCACTATACGGCTATTGCCTTAGCCGTTGTCGGCATAGTTATTCTCGGCGTGTTTGACGAGGCGTAGAAAAAATATTTACATAAAGAAAAACGCTCAGCTGTTAAAACTGAGCGTTTTTTATTTTCATTGAATTATGAAATTGTTGTGTTTCCGCTGGGAACGAAGCCAATCCAGAACTTGCCTGTGTTGAACTCGATTTCATTGCCGTCCTTGTCGGTGAACTTGAACATATCGTGGGTGTCGCCCTTTTCCCAGTTAATCTCTTCGTAGGTGCCGTTTGTTATGTAATAACCCGTTCCGCTTGAGAGATGCCACTCGGCGTATTTTCCGCCGTAGATAGTTACGTTGCACGAAAGAATAAGAACGTTCTTAACCGCCATCTGTTCGCCGTTAGCGTCCATCATACGGTTTGAATTCATATAGTTATAGTACAGACCGTCAGAAGAGTCATATTTGAAGGTGTGGTTATAGCTGTATGAGAAGGAGGTCTTAACCTCGTTACATTCGCCGCCCGAAAGTGTTACCTTGCTTTTAGCGAAGGTGAAGGGTGAAGAATATTCTTCCTTGATATCTGTTCTGTAGCCCTTCTTGCTTATACCCTCGGTAATCCATTCGCCTGTCGTATAAGCCGTGTGCTCGGTTGCGACGCCTCTTGAATAGTCACGGTCATATTTCGCCGCGCCGTTCTTGTAGTCGATGTTGTCGATTGAAGAATCGCCGTTGATGAGGTTATAGGCGTATGAGCTTCCGCCGAAATGAGCGTAAATCGCGTCAAATGCGCAGGCAACTTCAATATAGTTGTTTCTTGCGCTTCTGCACGGGCCGATTTTCTCAACGTCTGAAACGTCGGAATAAAGCCACATCATTCTTGTAATGCCGCCCTCAACAAGTCCCTCGACAACAATGTCGGGAGTGGTAAGTCCCCACTGAGGACGTGCGTCCGGGTGGTTTTCAACCATAATTGCAAACGGGCGTTTGCCTATGGCTTCTTCCTTTAAATTGGCCTCGCCCGTAAGAATGTTTATGTTCGTGGGCACAGGTTCGGTTGTTGTTACTGTCGGCGCTTCGGTAGTGGTTGTCGGCTCTTCCTCTTTCTTTTTGCATGAAGCAAAGGGAATAAGCATACAGAGCACTAAAATAACGCAAAGCGCCGGTTTAATCCTTCTCATTTTTTTCTCCTCCGTTTGTGGTATCCTTGTTGTTTTCCTTTTCCTCGGAACCCTTGGCTTTGACGTAATTGTTATATACCTTTTTGGTATCGTTTTCTTCAAAGCCCTCGGTGCTTTCTTTCTGGAAAAGAATTTTTATTGTCATAAGCAAAAGCTTAATGTCAAGCCTGAACGAATAGTTCTGAATATAAATAAGGTCGAGCTTTAATTTGTCAAGCGGCGTTGTGTTGTACTTGCCGTAAACCTGAGCGTAGCCCGTAAGCCCGCCCTTGACCTTGAGTCTGAAGGGAAACTCGGGGATTTCCGAGGTGTAAGCCTTCATATGCTCAACTCTTTCGGGACGGGGACCGACGATACTCATATCGCCTTTGAGAACGTTGAACAGCTGTGGCAATTCGTCGATTCTGAACGGGCGGATAATCTTTCCGACCTTGGTGATTCTTTCATCGTCCTTTGTAGCGCCGTGGAAGCCGTCCTTGTCGGCGTCAACAACCATACTTCGGAATTTAAGTATTTTAAAGGTTGTGTTATCAAGCGTTGAACGCTTCTGTTTGAATAAAACGGGTCCTCTGTCCTCAATTTTAATTGCAAGGGCGACAATAAGCATTATAGGCGAGGTGAGGATAATCATAATTGAAGAAATAAGAATATCCATCGCTCTTTTAACAGCCCTCTGCCCGAAGGTAAGACCGAAATTGCGGCAGAGAACCAGCGGCGTGTCAAAAAGGTCGACTACCGAGCCTCCGCGCATAATTACGTCTGAAATCTTAGGCGTAACATAAACCCGAACCGAGTTTTCAAAACAGAATTTAAGAAGAATATTTCTGTTTTTCGCTTCGAGATCGCAGAGAATAACCGAGCCGTACTGAAGAGCCTTTTGTTTAATTGTTTCAAGGTCGGTTTCGGCAAAAGCTACGCTTTCGGCAATCTTGAATTTTTCGTATCTCGCTTCAAATTTGCTTCGCAGCTTTGAATAGTGCTCGCTGCCGACGATAAGAAGAATTTCTCTCGGCGGGAAGAGCTTGTAGAAAAACATATCTCCGAACATACCCCAGAGAACAAGCACCGCAATATCCGCAAAGAAAAGGAAGATAAGCGGTATGGGGCTTACGAGCGCACGGGCGATAAGACAAATCTGGGCGTAGGCGAAGGCGGTATTTATAAGGTTAGATAAAAGCCCCGCAAAAAGCACGTCGGTTAGCTTCAGGTGACCGATTTTGAAGCCGCCGTAAACATTCTGAAGAATGAAATAAAGCGCCGTGTAAACCGCAATTACAAGCAGGTTGCCCGGTCCTCTGAATATGTTGTTACCCATAATCCGTCTGTAAAAGGTGTACCAGACATAGGCGTACATACCCGTAATTATTAATAAATGAATAAGAGTAGCAATCGAGGTATAAATACCCTTGTACTCATTTTTTCTTTTCATGAAAAAACTCCCGTATAAAGTGTATTTTTCCTGTTTTTAACGGCTTCCGCTCCAGAAAATATGGTCCTTGATAAGTACCGCGCGGCACATCGCCGCTTCTGCGTCGCCGATTAAAACGGGCTGAGCGCAAAGGAAGTATTCACCCTCTTTGACATCCGAAAGATTAAGTCCTTCAAGCAGGGCTACGTTTTCGCCTAAAAGGAAGCGGTGGGCGCCGCCGTCGGAATCGGTCTTTTCGATTGAAAGAGCGTCAGTGCCTAAAAGCCGGCACCCTCTGAAAGCGATTTCGCTTGCGGCGCTCGGGTGAATAAAGGTCCTGCCCTTTCCCTTTAAGAGAACTCTGTCGCAGACCCTCGGGAAAAGCCTGTCCACATCGGCACCCGTAAGAAGCCCCGCGGGAGTTTCGATAACCGTGCAGGGACCTATAAAAACTTCAAGGTCAAGGCGGTCAATCGAGTCGCCGTCGTCAAAGAAATGAAGCGGAGCGTCTACGTGGGTTCCGTTATGAAGTCCCGCCGTAAGCTTGCCGAGGTTATAACCGTCGCCGTTACGGATTGACTTAACCCTTTCAACCCTTGCCGAAGGGTCGCCCGGATAGACGTCGCAGGTGAGCATTTCACGGGAAATATCGATTATTTCAATAGATGGCATATTCTTTTACACCTCACGTCAATTATACTTTAAAACCAACGCAAAATCAATTTTTTACGTTTAAGAAAAAATGTTAAATAATCCCTCTTTCGGGAATATGGATTAACCTGTCCTCGAGAACGAGCTTCGGATTTTCCTCAAGCAGTCTTTCGAGTGTTTCAATTTCAAGAAAATCGGGAAAATACTTGGATTTATTAAGTAAATCGTTCGGTCTGAACTTGGCTGAATGAGCGTCGCTTGCGATGAAATCAATTAAGTTGTTTTCAAGCATTTCGCAGGCGAGATTAAAGCACCCTCTGCCGTTGCCGCCCGTGAGAGAATCGGCGTTGAGTTGGAAAAGCACGTTCTTTTTTGAAAACTCGTTGATAAATTCGGGCGTGTGTAAAAAGGTGCTGTATCTTTCGGGATGAGCGATTATCGGAACATAGTCCCTTTTTATAAGCTCGTCAATCCAGCTTAAAGCCTCGTCACAGTCAAAATGCCGAAGCGAAAATTCGCAGAGCATATATCGGCTGTTGTTAAGGGTTACCTTATCAAGACTCGGCGCCGAAAAAATCACCTCGTCAAGATAGAGTTCGCAGCCCGTGAAAACGGGCAGGTCAATGTAATAATATTCAAGAGCCTCTTTAAGAAGGCTCAGTTTTTCGTCGCGTGTTTCAACGAAAATATCAACCTCGTCGTAAGAAGCGAAATGCGGCGTGGCAATAACGCTTGTAAGTCCCTGTCCTTCGGCAATACGGCAAAGGTCGATTGCGTCTTCGGTGGTTTTTGCGCCGTCGTCAATTCCGGGGAGTATGTGCGAATGAATGTCAATCATTTTTTCGTGTCACCCTCCTTTATTTTAACGGTGGCATCCTCCTTTTTCTTCATAGGCTTATAGAGGTGGATAATGCCCTCGTCGTTAAGCGCCTTAATAGTGATAATCGAAAGCGGGAGCAGGAAAATTCCCAGAACTCCGAAGAGCTGGGAGCCGATATACATAGCCATAAGCGTAAGGAACGGGGGAAGACCGAGCTGACCCGCGACGAGCTTCGGCTCAAGAACCTGACGTATAACGGTAATGACAGCGTAAAGCACGAGAAGCCCTATGCCCTGAGCATAATTGCCCGTGATGAACGAAATAATTGCCCACGGAATAAGCACCGAGCCTGTTCCGAAAACGGGAATAATATCAATAATCGCCGTAAGAAGCGAGATGATTACAATATAACCGCCGGTGTAGATATTCATTACCGAAAGAAGCGAAAGACCTATAACAAGCTCGACAAAGGTGATTGTAAGAATAAGCGCGTAGGCTTTACCCATTTTGCCGAGGAAAGAGAAAACAAGGTGCTTCGCCTGAGAAATCTTTTTGCTTTTTTCTTCGGGGAACTGGTGAAGAATGAAATCACGGATATTTGGATAATCCGAGGTCATAAAGCAGCAGGTGATAACGGAAACAAGAATTCCGACAAGAACAAAGGGAATCTGCTTTGCGGAGCTGATAATAGACATAAGCGGTGAAACGAGCGAGCCGACGCTGAATGACGACGAGGATTTTTCAACCTCCTCAGCCGAAACGAAGGTGTTGTTAAGGAAATTCGTTATAGCGTCCGAAATAGAGGTTTTAACCGTGTCGGGAAGGAAATTGAGATTGTCCGCAAACCACTTCTTAATCTGGATAATAAGGTCGGGCACGTTTTCAAATTTTGACATAAGGAACTGGAAAAAGCCCTTGAATTCGGAAACAATCCTTGCGCCGATAAGGCTTACGGCCGTTATTGCAAGAAATACTAATAAAAGCACGAGAAGTGTTGAAACAATCCCTCTTTTAAGCGGCGTTTTTTTAACGATAAAGTTTACCGGTCTCTGAAGACAGATTGCAACGAAAAACGCAAACACAAACGGCATGAAAAGTCCGAAGCCGTAATGCAGGAAAATATAGAATAACGCAATAAGGATTGCGATATATACCACGTCAATTATAAATTTTCTTTTTCTTTCAACGTCGTTCATAAAAGCCTCCGCATTTAATATAAGGGAAAATATAATACTTAATATATCTATTTTATACTATTTTTTGTAATTAGACAATGAATTATAGTAAAAAAATATAAAAATAGGGGAAAATTCGCAAAAAAATCTTTTAATAATCAATTTTTTGTGATATTATATATCTTGTTTTTTTGTACCTTTTTATTAAGGGCGAAATTCGGACGGAATGAAAGACGCAAGGAAGTGAGCAAATGAAGGTTGCGGTAATAGGCTACGGCACAGTCGGCAGCGGCGTTGTCGAGGTTCTTTTGAGAAACCACGACACCATTGTCAGACGCAATTCCCTCGACGAGCTTGAACTAAAATACATTCTCGACATAAGGGATTTTCCGCTTGACCCAAATAAAGAAAAGTTCACAAAAGATTTTAACGACATTCTCAACGACGAAGAGGTCGGGGTTGTCGTTGAAACCATGGGCGGAATTCACCCGGCTTTTGAGTTCACGTCACAGCTTTTATCAAAGGGTAAAAGCGTTGTAACCTCAAATAAGGAGCTTGTTGCTCAAAAGGGCTTTGAGCTTCTCAACCTCGCAAAAGAGAATAAGGCGAACTATATGTTCGAGGCTTCCGTCGGCGGCGGTATTCCGATTATAAGGCCTATAAACAACTGCCTTTCCGCTAACGAGATTATCGAAATAGCGGGTATTCTCAACGGCACTACGAACTACATTCTCACTAAAATGATAAACGACGGTATGAGCATGGATGAGGCGCTTATGAGGGCGCAGCAGAAGGGCTATGCCGAAAAGGACCCGACAGCCGATATTGAGGGCATTGACGCGGGAAGAAAAATCTGTATTCTCGCCGACCTCGCTTTCGGGAAACACGTTTTTCCCGACCAGGTTTACACTCAGGGTATAAGGGATATAACCCTTGAGGACGTTGAATTCGTAAAGGACTTCGGCGGCGTAATAAAGCTTATCGGCTCGGCTAAAAGGATTCCGGACGGAAGAATCTGCGCTCAGGTCAGACCCTCCGTCATTCTTAAAAACAGTCAGCTCGCTACGACCTCGGGCGTGTTCAACGCCATTCTTGTTAGGGGCAACGCTCTGGGCGACGCCGTTTTCTACGGCAGGGGCGCGGGCAAGCTTCCTACGGCGAGCGCCGTTGTTGCCGATGTTATTGACTGCGCAAGGCATCAGGGAAAGACAAAGATACTTCCCTGGGGAGAAAACGAAAAGGATTTCGTCGCTCCCAACGACCTTATATCCGCACGCTTTTACGTCAGGGCATATAATGTTAATGACGGCTCGCTTGCCGAGCTTGACAGGCTTCTCGGTAATATAAGGGTGCTTGAGAGAAAGAACCAGTCTCCCGACGAATTCGCCTTTGTCACCGAAGAAATTGTTGAAAAGGACCTCAGAGAGAAGCTCGGTAAAATCGGGTCAGTTGAAATTAAATCGCTTATTCCTGTTACGGATTATTGATATACGGGGGAAAGAATATGGCATTAATAGTTCAGAAATTCGGCGGCTCGTCGGTAGCGGACGCCGAAAGAGTAATGAATGTCGCCTCGATTGTTACGGACACATACCGCAAGGGTAACGACGTTGTGGTTGTTGTTTCCGCCCAGGGCGACACAACCGACGACCTTATTGAAAAGGCGGCTGAAATTAATCCTAAGGCATCAAAGCGTGAAATGGATATGCTCCTTTCCGCAGGCGAGCAGATGTCGATAGCGCTTCTCGCCATGGCTATAGAAAAGCTCGGCTGCCCCGTTGTTTCGCTTTTAGGCTGGCAGGCGGGAATGATGACCGACTCGGCTTATTCAACGGCGAGAATTAAAAAGATTGACACAGCGAGAATTATCTCCGAGCTTGACCGACACAACATTGTCGTTGTCGCAGGCTTCCAGGGATTAAACAAATATGACGATATAACTACGCTCGGCAGGGGCGGAAGCGACACCTCGGCGGTTGCGATTGCCGCGGCTATGCACGCAGACCGCTGTCAGATTTTCACCGACGTTGAGGGCGTTTATACGGCGGACCCGAGAAAGGTTCCCGACGCAATCAAGCTCAAGGAAATCACCTATGACGAAATGCTTGAGCTCGCCACTCTCGGCGCTCAGGTTTTAAACAACCGCTCGGTTGAAATGGCGAAAAAATATAACGTTGAGTTAGAGGTGCTTTCAAGTCTTACAAAGGTTCCCGGAACAGTTGTCAAGGAGGTTACAAAAATGGAAAAAATGCTCATCAGAGGCGTTACAAAGGATACGGACGTCGCAAGAATCGCAGTTACAAATATACCTAACACACCCGGTATTGCGTTTAAACTTTTCGCAAAGCTTGCCCAGAAGAAAATCAATGTCGGAATTATTCTTCAGTCAGTCGGCCGTGACGGCACGAAGGACATTACCTTCACCGTTTCAAAGGATAATGCCGAGGCGGCTATGGAAGCTGTAGGCAGTATTTTCAGCATTGAGGAAAGCAATATCGCCTGCGACACAAACGTCGCTAAGGTTTCGGTAGTCGGTGCGGGTATGGAGTCGCACCCGGGCACAGCTTCAAGAATGTTTGAGGCTCTTTATGAGCAGAATATCAATATCGAAATGATAGCCACAAGCGAGATTAAAATTTCGGTACTTATTGACGTAAACGACGCAGATAAGGCAGTCGAGGCTGTTCACAGGGCATTCTTTGAAGAAAATAAATAATTATTAGAATAATTAAAACAACTCCCCTTGAAAAAGGGGAGTTGTTTTTTGTATAGAAATTCCGTATGAATATGGCTCCCCTGTGTAAGGGGAGCTGTCGAACAAAGTGAGACTGAGGGGTTGTTACAATCCCTCCACCGCTAAAGCGGTCCCTCTCCCTTTGCACAAGGGAGGCGTTAATAAGCTATATTAAATAATTCCTTTGCGTTTTTGCTTGTCAAATCCAGTATTTCCTGCGCCGTGGCGGAACGAGCCTCTGCGATTTTTTCCGCCGTGAAGGGAATGAGTAACGACGAGTTTCGTTTTCCCCTGAACGGCACGGGCGTCATATAAGGCGCGTCGGTTTCAATTAAAAGTCTGTCGGCAGGAACTTCAAAAGCCACCTCGACAGGCTTTTTTGCGTTTTTAAACGTCACTGCGCCGCCGAGACCTATATACATACCGAGCTTTACAACCTCTCTCATCATTTCGACAGAGCCTGAAAAGCAGTGAACAACCCCTTTCGGCTTATGCTTTTTGAGGATGTTAAGTATATCCTCGTGGCTTTCCCTGTCGTGAATAATTACGGGCAAATCAAGCTCCTTTGCAAGTAAAATCTGTTTTTCAAGCACCTCAATCTGCTTTTCCCTCGGCGCTGTGTCATAGTGATAATCAAGACCGATTTCACCTATTGCAACAACCTTTTCGTGCTTTGAAAGAGAACGGAAAAAGTCAATGAAGTTTTCGTTTTCTTCGTCCTCAATATCAAGCGGATGAAGTCCTACTGCGGCGTACATAAAGTCATATTTTTCGGCAAGCGCAATTGCCGAAAGCGAATTTACGGTATTTGTTCCGCAGGTTATACAACCGCAAATGCCCCCCTCTTTAAAAGAGGAGAGCAGAGCTTCTTTATCGTCATTGAATTGCTCATCATCATAATGAGCGTGTGAGTCAAAAATGTTTTTGTAATCCATTATCTTATCTTTGCGCCGTTGGGCATACCGTCAACAAATACGACCTTAACGTCGTCTTCACTGCAGTCAGCCGCAAGAATCATACCCTGGCTTTCAACGCCGCAAAGTACGGCGGGTTTAAGGTTCGCGACTACGACAACCTTTTTGCCGATAAGGTCCTCGGGCTTATACCATTTTGCAATACCCGAAGCGACTGTTCTTTGCTTTCCGCTGCCGTCATCAAGCGTGAGTTTAAGAAGCTTTTTAGCCCTCTTTATCGGCTCGCAGTCCTTGACCTCGGCGACCCTTAATTCAACCTTTGCGAAGTCGTCAATATTAATCATAACGCCCTCGGGCTCTTCTTTCTTTTCTTCCTTTTCGACGTTTGCGGCGATTTCCTCTTCAATTTCTTTGAGCATCTTTTCGGCGTCAATTCTGTTGAAAAGGGGAGTCGGGTCATTGACAACCGTGCCTTCCTTTAATGCGCCGAAAGCTTTAAGGCTTTCGTATGAGCTTTCCTGACAGTTAATCTGTCTTAAAATCTCCTTTGCGGTGTCGGGCATATAGGGCTGAAGCTGGACTGCAATAAAGCGGATGCTTTCAAGCAGGTTATAAAGAACAGTGCCGAGCCTTGCCTTTTTGCTTTCGTCCTTTGCGAGCGCCCAGGGAGCGGTTTCGTCAATGTATTTATTGCTTCTCTTTGCGAGGTTTACAACTTCCTCAACCGCGTCGGCGATACAGAATTTATCCATTGAAGAAGCGACCCTGCCGACTGATTCAAGAGCAGTTTTCTTTAAATCCGCGTCAATTTCTTCGGTTACGTCACCCGACTGAACAACGCCGTCAAAATACTTTTTCTGCATAGCGACGGTGCGGTTAACGAGGTTGCCGATTGTATTCGCAAGGTCTGAATTATACCTTTCAATAACAGTTTCATAAGTCAGTGAGCCGTCGGCTGCGTGAGGAATTTCACTCAGAAGATAATATCTTACAGCGTCAACGCCGAAACGCTTTGCAAGGTCGTCGGCATAGATAACGTTGCCCTTTGATTTGCTCATTTTGTCGTTGCCTATAAGCAGCCACGGGTGACCGTAAACCTTTTTGGGCAGCGGCTCGCCGAGAGCCATAAGCATAATCGGCCAGTAAATCGTATGGAAACGGACTATGTCCTTGCCTATAATATGAACGTCAGCGGGCCAGTACTTACGGTACATATCGCTGTTTTCTTCCGTGTCATAGCCGAGGGCGGTTATATAGTTTGAAAGAGCGTCAATCCATACGTAGATAACGTGCTTGTCGTCAAAGGTGACGGGAATACCCCATTTGAACGAGGTACGGGATACGCATAAATCCTGAAGACCCGGACGGATAAAGTTGTTGAGCATTTCCTTTTTTCTGCTTTCGGGATAGATGAAATCGGGATTCTGCTCAATATAATTCTCCAACTGCTTCTGATATTTTGAAAGTCGCAGGAAATAGGCTTCCTCGCTGGCTTTCTTTACCTCTCTTCCGCAGTCGGGGCATTTTCCGTCAACAAGCTGGCTTTCGGTCCAGAAGCTTTCGCACGGGACGCAGTAAAGCCCCTCGTAAGAGCCTTTATAAATATCGCCCTGGTCATAGAGCTTTTTAAAAATCTTCTGAACTGCCTTTTCGTGATAATCGTCGGTAGTTCTTATGAATTTATCGTATGTTGTATTTAATAAATCGCAGATGCCGCGGATTTCGCCTGCAACCCTGTCGACATATTCCTTAGGCGAAACGCCCTCTTCTTTAGCGTAATTTTCGATTTTCTGACCGTGTTCGTCAGTGCCTGTGAGGAAGAAAACATCATAGCCCTGCATTCGCTTGAACCTCGCAATTGCGTCGGTTAAAACGATTTCGTAGCTGTTGCCTATATGAGGTTTTCTTGAAGTGTAGGCAATAGCGGTTGTGATGTAGTACTTTTCTTTGTTACATTCACACATAGAAAATTACCTTCCTTTCTTAAAAGTTATCAGTAGTATATTTTACCACAAATATATTATTTTACAAGTGTTATTATTTGCGGATAAGAGCGAGTATCTCCTCGGGGGTAAAGACGTACTTTTTGTTGCAGAAATGACAGGTGACCTCGGTCTGTTCATCCTGAGCCATTTCTCTTAACGCCTGTTCGCCTGTGCTTATAAGCGCCGCTTCAACCCTTTTTTTAGAGCAGTTGCAACGGTAAACGGGCGAGGCGGTGTCGAGCATATCGAGTTTAAACTTGGAAAGCACGGCGCGGCAGATTTCCTCGGGCGTCATACCCTTTGCGAGCATTGTCGTAACAGGCTCAATTTTTTCAATGCACCTTTCGACCTTTGTTATCGTGTCCTCGCCTGCGGTTGGAAGAAGCTGAATAATAAACCCGCCCGAGCAGAGTATCTCTTCGGTTTCGGGATTGACAAGAACGCCCAGAGCGCAAACTGTCGGGATTTGTTCGCTTATTGCAAAATACGAGGTTATGTCTTCGGCAACCTCGCCCGTAACAATCTGAACCTGACCGATATAAGGCTCTTTTAGCCCGAGGTCCTTTATGACGGTTAAAAACCCGTCCGTGCCGATTGCCGAGGCAACGTCGAGCTTGCCCTTGGAATTAAGCGGCAGGTCAACCCTCGGCTCGTCTATGCAACCTCTTACGTTCCCTAAAGAATCCGAAACGGCGATAACACTTCCCGCCTTGCCGTTGCCGTTAAAGCGGACTGTTACGGTGTCGTCCTTTCCTTTAAGGGCGCTTCCCATAAGCGAAGCGGCGGTAAGGGTTCTCCCGAGAGCCGCAGAACAGACCTTCGAGGTGTTGTGGATTTTCTGCATTTCGCTGACAATGTCGGTTGTGTCAGCCGCCATAACGGTCAGGCTTCCGTCGATTGAAATCATTCTTACAAGAAAACTCATTTTTACTCCTTTATACATACAAATACGGCTCTTTCACTCGTTTCGGTAACCTCTTTTTCGGTGTAGCCGTCATAAATTCCAACTGTTTTAAAGCCGCTGTCAGTCAGGGCTTTTTTTATTCTGTCAAGTTCATAGGCGGTCTCGGTAAAGTATTCGCCCGTTCTGACAAATGAGCCATCCTCATTTTCGGTAAAAAAGTCGAGGCTAATGTTTACGCTGTCGCCGTCCAGATCGTTTTGCCATACGCAGTAAACGCTTTCGGTGTCATAAACGAAAATATTGTTTTCAAGCACGTGACGGTGTTTGTAGACGGTGTTTACGTCGAAAATAAAAACTCCGCCTTTTTCCATAAAAAGCGAAACCTTTTCAAAGGCTTTTTTTACCCCGTCAAAGCCTTCAAGGTGGTTTATGCTGTCAAGAGTGCTTACGCAGGCGACAATAGTTCCGTATAAATCAAGCTCGGTCATACCCTGATTGAGAAAAAGCACGTTTGCGTTCTCTTCGGCGTTTTTCTCCATCGCAACCGAAAGCATTTCGGCGCTTTCGTCGGCGCCTATTACGTCGTAACCCGCCTTTGAAAGAAGCAAAGCGAGCGTACCCGTCCCGCAGGCATTATCAAGCAAAAGCCCCTTGCCTACGCCGTTTTCACGAAGCAAGGAGCATATTCTTTCCGATATTTTTTCGTAGTCAACGTTTTCGGTCAGCAGGTCATAAACGCTGCCGAAGGAGGAATAACTCATTTTAACCTCTCAAAAATAGTGTCGTATCCGCTTTCGCCGAACATAAGCGAACGGTTGACTCGGCTTATTGTAGCGGTCGAAGCGCCCGTCTGTTCAACGATATCCTTATAAACCTTGCCCTCGGAGAGCATTTTCGCGACAACAATACGCTGGGCGATCGCGCTCAATTCCTTCATAGTGCAAAGGTCGGTGAAAAAATCCTCGCACTCCTGCTTTGACCGGAGTTGAAGAATACATTCGTATAAAAAATCTACGTTTGGATCTTTTTTTCTTTTAGCGGGCATTTTCTTTTCCCCCTCGGGTATTTTTGCTGTATTCATATATTAGCACACTGAAGCGTAAAAGTAAAGCATATTTTTAAGGATTGCATAAAAGCACCGAGGCGTAGACCGTTCCGTCGCTGTCGGTAGTGACGGCAACCGCGGCGTAAGAATAGTCCTTGCTGAGAATTACGTCTGCCTGACTGCTCTCTTTCGTAAGCCCGTTTAAAAGAAGATTTACGCCCTCGTCATCCTCTTTTGTGCCCTTTGCAAGACATTCCGAAAACAGCGTGAACGAAAGTCCCTTGTCGGTTAAAACGGTTGAGGGCTTTCTGCCGTCGGGGCGTGTATGGGTAAATGAAGAAACGGCTTCGTCCGACCTTATTTTCGCAAGGGCGTGAAGACAGTCGTTCCAGTTAAGAGGCGGAATATCCCGCTTCTGTCTTTCGCTGTTAACGGCGTTGAACAGCTTCGCTTCAAACGCAGTCGGAGTATAGGCGCCGTCGGGAATAAAATTGAGAATTGTTCTTCGGGTTTCACTTTCGCTTTCTTTTTCATTTTCACCCGCTTTTTCCTCTTTGCTTTTCGAGGTTGCTTCGGTTGAAGAAACCGTTATTTCTTCCGTAGTCGCCTGAGTTGAAGACGTTTCGGTTTCGCTTGAAATTACGGGTGTTTCGGGCTTTGGCGTTTTATATCTGTAAGCGAAGAAAACCGACAAAGCGACTATAACAAGACACGCCGAAATAACAACGGCTTTTTTCATTTTTTTCGTTTCTTTCATCAAATCAACTCCGAGGATATTATATATTTTTCGGCTCTGTTTTTCAACGGCGAAATAATTTATATTTTTTTATTAAAAATATTGTCAAAATAACACTAAATATGGTATAATAAATTGATTATTATCAAAAATATTGCGTTCAAGGTGCTAATATGCGTGAAAAAAGCGAAGAAAACAGACAGGACCTGTTAATCGGAAGAAACGCCGTAGCCGAAGCCATAAGGGCGGGCAGGCAGATTGATACGCTCTATGTGCTTCAGGGAGAGAAGAACGGCTCGGTAGGAAATATTGTCGCCGTCTGCCGTGATAAAGGCGTTACAATCAAACAGGTTGACAGAAAAAAGCTCGACTATATGTGCGGCAGGGAAAATCATCAGGGCGTTGCCGCTTTTGTTGCGGCTCACGAATACGCCGAAATTGACGATATTTTTTCTCTCGCCGAAGAGAAAAACGAAAAACCGTTTATAATCGTCTGCGACGAAATGGAGGACCCTCACAACCTCGGCGCCGTTATCAGAACAGCCGAGCTTGCGGGCGCTCACGGGGTGATAATTCCGAAAAGGCGGTCGGCTTCTCTTTCTTACGCAGTCGGTAAAACGAGCGCAGGCGCTCTTGAATATGTACCCGTTTGCAGGGTTTCAAATCTTCCCTCGACTCTCGATTTGCTAAAGGAAAGAGGAGTGTGGATTTACGGCGCCGATATGGGCGGCGAGGATTGCCGGAATATCGATTTTGACGGCGCTGTCGCTCTTGTAATCGGTTCCGAGGGAAAAGGACTCGGCAGACTTGTAAGGGAAAAATGCGATTTTATAGTTTCTCTTAAGCAAAAGGGGAAAATAAACTCCCTTAACGCCTCCGTGGCGGCGGGAATTCTTATGTACGAAATAATGTATCAGCGAGATAAATAATTGGGGTGGAAACAATGTCAGACGAAAAAAAGAAAGGCTTTTTCAGCGATCTCGAAGAATACGACGACGGCAGAATCTGGTCAATTGACGAAATTGACGCTCTTTTAAGAGGCGAAATTGTCCACGAGGAGCCGCTTGAAATCGAAAAAAGGCTCGCTTCAAGGGAAGAAGAGAAAGCTTCTGACGAAGAAAAGGGCGCTATTTCCGAAAAAGAGGAGGAAAGCGGTCAGATAGCCTTTGCCGAGGTTGACACTACCGAAGCCGAGGAAGAGGTCGAGGAGGTTGTTCCCGAGGAAAAGCCCTCCGAAAGCCAGATTTCGATTGAAAAGACAAGGGTGTTCAACGAGGTTGACACCTCAGCGGGATACAACGTCAATATTGAACATAATATTACCGACCAGAGAGTTGTTCATACAACAACCGCGAAGGACGACAATATTGTTTCCCGTTCAAATAAGATGGAGTCCGACAAAATCAGGGAAAAGTTCATTAATCCTCCCGTAAAGGATATAGAAAAAACTGCTGACCACAGGGCGATTATAGATAAGCTTCCGCCCAAGACAATAGAAAGAGCAGGCTTCTTTATTGAAGAGGGTGAAAAGAGCCTGACGTCAGACCTTGACCCGATTCCGACAATCGTTTCCGCTGATGTTCTTAAGGAAAAAGAGAAGACTCAGCCTGCCGTTGAAGAGGTCTATGAGGACCAGATTACGTTCGAGGGCTTTAACGACGAAAGCGAAGAGATAGAAAAGGTTGACGAATACGAAGCCGAAACCGAGCTTATACGTCGCCGTAAGGAAAAGGCCAAAAACTTTAAGCTTTTCCCGAATCTTCCCTCCGATGAGGAAGCCGAGCCCGAGCAGGAGTCAGAGGAAGAGCCTGCCGAAAAAACGGAAGAACCCGCTGTCGCCGAAGAAAACGAACCCGATGAAGAGGGAAGACCTGAAAAGAGAATAAAGAAGAGAGAAAAAAGAGTTTCTGACGAAATAATCGAGAGAGAATATTACGGCGAAAAGGATAAAAAGGCTGTCGGCGAAATTCTTGAAAAGAAGCGCAGCGGCTCGCTTATCCAGCTGTTTATAACCGCCGGTGTGTTTGCCGTTCTCCTCGTTATGAGCCTTGTAACGCTTAACGGCGATTTCACCGTTTTCGGCGGAAGAGCGGAAATCTATCTTCTTATAAACTGCGCGTTGCTTGTGGTTTCCGCCTGCGCCTGCCTTGACGTTATCAGAAACGGCGCAAAGGGCGTTTTCTCGAGAAAACCGAGCACCGATTCGGCTGTGTTCGTTTCGTTTGCGGCGGCGCTTATTCAGAATATTGCGACTTATTTCTTCGCCGATACCGTTGAAACGAGGGTACATATTTACACTGCGGCGGCTGTGTTTACGCTTCTGCTTGATACGGCGGCTAAAACAATCAACGCAACGAGAATTAAAAACAATTTCGCGTTTATCTCCCGTGACAGAGATTTTTATACGGTAAAGAGCATTGAGGACGAAGACTCCGCTTTTGAAATCGGCAGGGGACTTTTCCTCGGCGACCCGGATATCAGATATAACGCCATGGCTCGCTTTGAAACAAAGTACGTTGAAAACTCCTCGAAGTATGAGCCGAGCGCGTATACGGTTATGAAGGCGGTTCCCGTAACCGTTATTCTCGCCGTTATTATCGGCGTTATTACGGGCGTTGTCAGCCGTGAAATCCCGTCTGCCGTTGCGGCGTTTACGGGTACGGTTTGCTTCGCTTCACCCGTCGGAGCGTTCTTTGCGAGCGCATATATCTTCTCGTCAATGACAAAGAAATTGAAGGCTGAGGATTCAATGATTGTAGGCTACGAAAATGCCGATGAGCTTACGAAATCCAACGCCGTTGTCTTTGACGCCGCCGAGCTCTTTGACACCGAGCACTGCAAGAACTACGGTTTTAAAACCTTTAATTCAATGAGACCCGACGAGGCTATGCTCTACACGGGCGCCGTAATGATTGCCGCGGGCGGCCCGCTTGCAAATCTTTTCCGACTTTCCGTAATCGGCGACAGAGATGTTTTCCCGACTGTTGAAAACCTTAATTACGAGGATAAGCTCGGTTGCTCGGCGTGGGTTGAGCATAACAAGAGGGTTCTTGTCGGCAACAGGGAGTTGCTCATAAACCACAATGTCGAGGTTCTTGACAAGGAATACGAAACAAAGCTCAGGAGAAACGGAAGACAGGTAATTTATCTTGCCGTTGAACACGTTCTTTCGGCGATTTACGTTGTCGGCTATGCTCCCGACGAGGAAGCGGCGGCTCTTCTCAGAAAGCTCGAAAAGAATTCGCTTCCGATTCTCGTTAGAACAACCGACCAGAATATCACAGAGGAGTTTATTGAAGAAAGCTTCGCTCTTCCGAAGAATTCCGTCAAGGTAATAAGCTCGGTGGCGGGCGAAATGTTCAGCAATATCTATGAACAGATTGTCGATAAGGACGCTTCGGGCGTTCTTCACGATGGCACGCCGAAGTCATTCCTCAAGGTTTATAACGCCGCCTATACACTTATGGCGAGAGCCCAGATTGTCTCGATTTTACAGTATATAGGCGTCGGGCTCGGAGTTCTTATAATGGCTCTTATGGCGTTCTTCTCGGCGCTTATGCAGGGCGGCGCGCTTCAGCTTATTATTTTCCAGATTATCTGGACGGCGGTAACCGTTCTTATAGCGAAAATTAAAAAATAGCTCAAAAATTTTAAGAAACGCTGAAGATTATTTCGGCGTTTCTTTTTGTTTACACAAAAGAGAAAATATGATAAAATAACTATTCAGTATGTTTAAGGAGGGCGGCTATGGACGTAAGGCTTAACGATATTCTTGAAATGAAAAAACCGCATCCGTGCGGGAGTAACAGATTTGTTGTCGAGAGAATCGGTATGGATTTTAAAATCCGCTGTGAAAAATGTTCTCACGAAATAATGCTGCCCAGAGGCAAGGTTGAGAAAAACATAAAAAAGATTTTCAGAGACGGTGAAAAGGTATGACGGATAAATTACAGAGCGTTGAGGACAGGTTTGAAAAGGTCAACGAGCTTTTGTGCCGGCCCGAAACGGTAAGTGATAACGAGCTTTATAAAAAGCTTATGAGAGAGCTTAAGCAACTGACGCCGGTTGTTGAAAAGTTCCGCGAGTATAAAAAAATCGAAGCCGATATGAACGAGGCGAGGGAGATTGTTTCCGACTCGTCGCTCGACAGGGATTTTCGCGATATGGCTCAGGAGGAGTTTGAGCAGGCTAAGGAAAAGCTTGCCGTCTGTCAGGAGGAGTTAAAAATACTTCTTCTTCCGAAAGACCCGAATGACGAAAAGAACGTTATAGTTGAAATCCGCGCGGGCGCAGGCGGCGAGGAGGCGGCGCTCTTTGCCAATTCGCTTTTCAGAATGTATTCAATGTATGCCGAAAGCAAGGGCTGGAAAACCGAAATAATGAACGAAAGTCCGACAGAGCTCGGCGGATATAAGGAAATCAGTTTTCTTGTCGACGGCGAGGGGGCTTATTCACGCCTTAAATTTGAAAGCGGGGTTCACCGCGTTCAGCGTGTTCCCGAAACCGAAAGTCAGGGCAGAATTCAGACCTCGACTGTTACGGTCGCCGTGCTTCCCGAAGCGGAAGAAGTCGATTTTGAGCTGAACCCTGCCGATTTGCAGATTGATGTTTTCCGTTCCTCGGGCGCAGGCGGCCAGAAGGTCAATAAGACCTCGTCTGCGATTCGCGTAACCCATCTTCCGACGGGAATGGTCGTTGAATGTCAGGACGAGAGAAGCCAGTATAAGAATAAGGACAAGGCGCTCGCCGTTCTTCGTTCAAGGCTTCTTGAAATCGAGCGTGAAAAACAGCACGAGGAAATTGCAGGTGAAAGAAAAAGCCAGGTCGGAACGGGTGACCGAAGCGAGAGAATTCGCACCTATAACTTCCCTCAGGGCCGTGTTTCCGACCACAGAATCGGGCTTACGCTCTATAAAATCGAAGCGATAATGAACGGCGATATAGACGAAATAATAGACGCGCTCATCACCGCCGACACGGCGCAGAAGATGAAAGCGGAGGAATAAACTTGAAAACTGATTTTATTGACATAAGAACAGATGAAAAGAGGGCTTTGAGCGAGGCAAAAAGGCTTATTCTTTCGGGCGAGGTTGTCGGAATCCCCACCGAAACGGTTTACGGACTTGCGGCGAACGCTCTCGACAGCGAGGCGGTGAAAAAGATTTTTGTCGCCAAGGGCAGACCTCAGGACAACCCGCTGATAGTTCATATCAGCGAGTTTTCACAGCTTTCTGCGTTGGTTGAAGAAATACCCGAAAAGGTCAGTCTTATGGCAAAAAAATTCTGGCCCGGCCCGCTTACGATGATAATGAAAAAAAGTCAGGTTATTCCCGACGCTGTTTCGGGAGGACTTGATACGGTTGCCGTGAGAATGCCCAAAAGCGAATACGCAAGGGCGATTATTACCGGATGCGGAGTTCCCCTTGCCGCCCCGAGCGCCAATCTTTCGGGGTCTCCGAGCCCGACAAGAGCCAAATATGTTCTTGACGATATGGACGGAAGAATTCCGCTTATTATTGACGGCGGCGTTTGCGAGGTCGGGGTTGAATCGACCGTCATAAGCTTTGTCGGCGAGAAACCGAGGCTTCTTCGCCCCGGCGGAATTACGCTTGAACAGATTGAAAAAACCATAGGCGAAATTGACGTTGACAACGCCGTTCTCAACAGGCTTGAGGAGGGTCAGACGGCTTCTTCGCCGGGTATGAAATACAAGCATTACGCTCCGAAGGCGGACATTACGGTTGTAAAGGGAAGTCTTGAGGATTTTTGCGAATTTGTAAGTCGGAAGGGCGAATGCTTTGTGCTTTGCTTCGACGGTGAGGAAAAGTATTTTTCCAATGCCCTGTCCTACGGCAGAATTGATGACGGACAGTCTCAGGCGAAAAGGCTTTTCGACGCTTTGAGAGAGCTTGACGAAATGGGCGCCGAAAAGGTCTATGCCCGCTGCCCCGATTTAAAGGGAATGGGGCTTGCGGTCTATAACCGCCTTATCCGTTCGGCAGGCTTTGATATAGTTGAGGTTTGTAATGACAAAAAATGAATTGCCTAAAAGAAAATCTACAAGATTAAAGGAGTACGATTATTCACTTAACGGCTGTTATTTTGTAACAGTGTGTGTAAAGGGTAAAAGGCAATTGTTAGGACATTACAAATCTAAAACAGATATTGTAGGGGCGGGTCTCCGTGCCCGCCCGAGAGAAGCTGTTTATCTTACAAGGCTTGGCAGAGAAACAGAAAAATCAATTCTTTTTGTTGAGAAAATATACGAAAATATAAGAATTGAGAATTATATTATAATGCCAAACCATATTCATTTGTTGATTTCAATTAACAATTACAACGAAAATACGGATAGTTTTAATGCGGGCGGGCGTGGAAACCCGCCCCTACATAAAATTGTCGGAAGCATTAAGTCTTATACGACAAAAATATACAGAGAAACAACGAATGAAGTTGACCTGCTTTGGCAAAGAGGCTTCTATGATCGCATTATCAGAAATCAAAGTGAATTTGAAAAGGCATGGGAATATATAGAAAATAATGGAATGAAGGAATATTAAAATGACAGTTATCGGACTTACGGGTCAGACGGGCGCGGGCAAAAGCACAGTTGCCGGAATGTTAGTCGAATACGGTTGCGTTCATATTGACGCCGACCTACTTGCGAGAACCGTTATCTCGACGAGCGAAACCGTGCTTTCAAATCTTAAAAGGGAGTTCGGCGCGGATATTTTCAAAAAGGGACTTCTCGACAGAAAAGCGCTCGCTAAAAAGGCTTTTTCCTCCTTTGCGAACACCGAAAAGCTTAATTCAATAACTCACCCCGCCGTTACGAAGGCTATAGAAAAAATAATTGAGTCCCAGCGTGAAAAGGGCGCAAAGGCGGTAATAATTGACGCTATCGCCCTTATTGAAAGCGGGGAGGATAAGCTTTGCGATTTTACCGTTGCGGTGGTCGCTCCGAGAGAGGAAAGATTTGAAAGAATTATAAAAAGGGATAATATTTCTTCCTCTCAGGCGAACGAGAGAATAAACGCCCAGAAGGACGAACGGTTTTATATTGAAAACTGCACCTATACGGTAAGAAATTACGGCGAATACTCTCTCGAAGAAGAATTGAAGCCGATAATTGCAAGATTGACTTGATTAAATTAATACAAATATGATATACTAAATATTTGAAATAAATGTTCTTGGAGGTAATAGTAATGTTTGAACAGAAAAATGCGATAGAAAGCCTTAAGGAAGGGCTTTTTTACAATTCAAAGCACGTTTGCGAGGCTGTCGGCGAAAGCGAGATTAACGCCGCCGACGACTTCAGCGAGGGCTACAAGGAATATATGAACGAGGGCAAGACCGAGCGTGAATCGGTTTGCTATTTTGAAGAAAAGGCTAAGAACGCAGGCTTTGTTGAGTTCGACGCTAACGCAAAGTACGTTGCGGGCGACAAGGTTTATTACAACAACCGCGGAAAGTCGATTATCCTTGCGGTTATCGGTAGAAGAAGTATCGCTTCGGGCGCTAAAATCGCGGCGGCTCATATTGACTCGCCCCGTCTTGACTTAAAGCCCAACCCGCTTTACGAGGACAGCGAAATGGCTCTTTTCAAGACCCATTATTACGGCGGTATCAAAAAGTATCAGTGGACCGCTATTCCGCTTTCAATTCACGGCGTTGTTGTCAAGGGTGACGGCGAAAAGGTCTTTGTCAGAATCGGCGAGGACGAGGGCGACCCCCAGTTCGTTATAACCGACCTTCTTCCCCACCTTGCTTCCGAGCAGAACAAGCGCTCTCTTCCCGACGGAATCAAGGGCGAGGAGCTTAATATTCTTGTCGGCTCACGTCCGTTCTCAAAGGACGAGGGAAGCGAAAAGGTTAAGCTTAATATCCTTAAAATACTTAATAAAAAGTACGGCATTACCGAAACCGATTTCTTAAGCGCAGAGCTTGAAATCGTACCTGCGTTCAAGGCTACGGACATAGGCTTTGACAGAAGCCTTATCGGCGCTTACGGCCACGACGACAAATGCTGCGCATATCCTGCCGCAGAAGCTATTTTAGGCGTTGAAAATCCCGAGTACACGGCTGTTACAATCCTCACCGATAAAGAGGAAATCGGCTCGGTAGGCAACACGGGACTTCATTCTTCATATCTTAAATATTTCATAGCTGACCTTGCCGCTATGCAGGGCGTTGAGCCCTGGGTTGCGCTTCGCAACAGCGAATGTCTTTCGGCTGACGTAAACTCCGCTTATGACACAACCTTTGCGGACGTATTTGAAAAGAGAAATTCTTCTCAGATTAACCACGGCGTAGTTATTACAAAGTACACCGGCGCAAGAGGCAAGTCGGGTAGCTCGGACGCTTCGGCTGAATATATGGGAAGAATCCGCAAAATGCTTGACGAAAACGGAATTGTATGGCAGATAGGCGAGCTCGGCAAGGTTGATATCGGCGGCGGCGGAACAGTCGCTCAGTATATCGCAGACCTCGATATAGACGTTGTTGACCTGGGTATTCCCGTTCTTTCAATGCACGCCCCGTTCGAGGTAATCGCAAAGACCGACTTGTATATGGCTTACAGAGCTTTCAGCGTATTCTTCAAGTAACTGTTCATTTCTTAAACAATAAAATTTATTAAGAAATGAGAGGATAAAATGTTACAGTACGAAGAATTGAGATTAAGGCTTTTAGAGCATGAAAAACCGCTTAACGATCTGGCGGAGGCTCTGGGCCTTGGCAAAATGGAAGAAGAAATAAAAAAGCTTGAGGATATGGCGGCGCAGGAGGAATTCTGGAACGACCTTGCCAATTCTCAGAAAGTGCTTCAGAAAACAAGCTCGCTTAAGAATAAGGTCGCTTCCTATCAGAAGCTCAAGGGCGATTTTGACGACGCGCTCGTTATGATTGAGCTTGCCGACGAGGAGGGCGACGAAAGCCTTCTTGAAGAATGCACCAAGGGCGTTGAGGACTTTGAAAAAAAGCTCGACGAAATGACCCTGACAACGCTTCTTACAGGCGAATACGACAATAAAAACGCAATTCTCACCTTCCACGCAGGCGCAGGCGGAACAGAGGCTCAGGACTGGGCACAGATGCTTTTCCGTATGTATTGCCGCTGGGGTGAAAGACACGATTTTAAGGTCACCACGCTCGATTATCTTGACGGCGACGAAGCGGGTATTAAATCGGCGAGTATTCTTGTCGAGGGCGAAAACGCTTACGGCTTCCTTAAAAGCGAAACGGGTATTCACAGGCTTGTGCGTGTTTCTCCGTTTGACGCGGCGGGAAGACGGCATACCTCGTTCGCTTCACTTGAGGTTATGCCGGAAATTGACGACAGTATTGAGGTTGAGGTCAACCCCGAGGATATAAAGATGGACGTTTACCGTTCCTCGGGCGCAGGCGGACAGAAGGTTAACAAGACCTCGTCTGCGGTAAGACTTACCCATATTCCTACGGGAATTGTCGTTTCCTGTCAGGTTGAAAGAAGCCAGCACCAGAACCGTGAGGTCGCTATGAGAATGTTGAAGTCAAAGCTGCTTGAAATTAAGGAAAGAGAGCATCTTGACAAAATTTCCGACATCAAGGGCGACCAGAAGGAAATCGGTTGGGGCAACCAGATAAGGTCATACGTTTTTATGCCCTACACTCTCGCAAAGGACAACAGAACGGGCTTTGAAATGGGCAATATCAACGCCGTAATGGACGGCGACATAGACGGCTTTATCAACGCTTATCTTAAAATGCAGTCGCGCGAAAAGCTCGGCACACAGTAAAATTAAGGCGTACTTCAATTATTCGGAGTACGCTTTTTATTTACATAAAAAAGAAAGTATGATATATTGAAAATGAAATAAAAATAAAGGGAGAGGGCGAGAAAATGAAAAGAATACTGTCTGTAGTTTTAGCGTTTGTCATCTCGTTAACGGTTTTTTTACCTGTTTTTGCTTCGGAGGTTAATAACCTCGTTAAAATTGAAGATAAAAGCGCGTCAAATTCATATTACGCAACCTATGGAACCGTGACTGACGCATCAACAAATAAAAGCGTTTCGTTTAACTATTCCGTTCCGTCGGGCGGAGCAACAGTTCTTCTCTTTTACAGCACGGCTTCTTCCAATAACGGGACTCAGGCGGCTTTTTCTCAGTTGAGCAATCTCAAATGGGCTTCAAGCGGAAAGCTTAATTTCATAGCAATTGAGTCGAGCAAGGCGAGCGCTTCGGCTTCCTCGGATTTTCTTGAAAAATACGACAAAAGCGGCTTTATTGACAAGGCGTACTATGACGCCGAGGACAACAGCCTTCTGATGTGGTATTACACCTACATTAAAAATGACGGCGTAATAAACGGGTCAATCGGCTATAACGTCGCCTATTGCTATGCGGTAATTATCACGAGCGAAAACTCGAAAAATTATATCAGATATTCAATCAGCGGCGTACAGTCCGCTTCCCAGATTGCCTCGGCGCTCAGCAAGGTTATGGACACTTCTGCTCTCGCAGACGGGTATGACGGCTATCTCAACAGCGGAAAGCTCGCTCTCGGAAAGCTCAACAAAGCCGAGATTTCAAAAATTCTTTCGGATAATCCTCTTGTTATTCCCGAAAATGACAGTGACTATTTCAGCGTTTCTCCGTCCGTTTCGGGAACATACAAAACGGGAACGGTAAAGACAGCCTATCTTCAGGCGGCGACAGACAGACTTTCGGCTTTGAGAAAAATTGCTTCTCTTCCCGCCGTAACTATGGACGCTTCTCTTAACACAAGCGCCCAGTACGGCGCGGTGCTTCTTGCCGCTTCTGAATTTTCTCATTACCCGACAAAGCCCGCCGATATGACCGACAGCTTTTTTGAAACGGGAACGGAGGCAACCTCTTCAAGCAATATCGCCGCAGGACGCCATCTTACCGAAACTCCCGACGGCTTTATGAAGGACGAGGGAACGAACAATCTTCCCGTAATGGGTCACCGCCGCTGGCAGTTAAATCCGACGCTTTCAAAGGTCGGCTTCGGCTTTGCGGTAAATCTCAACAACCCGAATTACGGAGGCTCTTATAAATATTATTCGGCTGAAAAATGTATGGACACAAGCGGCGAGGAATTTGATTACAGGTTTATCGGCTGGCCCGCTTCGGGAAATTTCCCGCGTCAGATTTTCGATTACAATACGGCGTGGAGCGTAACCTTAAGCCCCGCTTATTATCAGACCCCGAATATAGATAACGTAAAGGTCACTCTTACAAGAACCTCGGACGGTAAGAAATGGACTTTCTCAAACAAGGAGTCCTATACAATCGCCGACGAGGGAAAGTATTTCAATGTTGAAACGAACAACTATGCCGTGCCGAACTGCATTATTTTCCGCCCGGATGGAATTGAACTTTATGACGGCGAATATACCGTTGTGATTTCGGGACTTCTCGACAGCTTCGGGAACAGCGTTTCTCTCAGCTACAAGGTCGATTTCTTTGACGCTGACGAATACCGCTCTATCGTTCCGGGCTGGTATGAGGAAAACGGCAAAAAATACTATTATGACAGCAATCTTAACCTTGTTAAGAGCAAGTTGATGACAATTGACGGCAAGAAGTATTATTTCGGCAAAGATGGAGCGATGTATACAAAACGCCTTATCTCTGTCAGCGGTAAGAAATACTATGTCGGCTCTGACGGCGCGGCATACACAAAGAGATTAATTTCAGTCAGCGGCAAAAAGTATTATATGGGTGCTGACGGCGTAGCCTATACAAGCAGGCTTATATCTGTAAGTGGCAAAAAGTATTACATGGGCAAGGACGGAGTTGCTTATACAAAGCGTCTTATCTCGGTTGACGGTAAGAAGTATTATATGGGCTCTGACGGCGTTGCCTATACAAGCAGACTCATATCAGTTGACGGCAAAAAGTATTATATGGGTAAGGACGGAGTAGCCTACAAGTCAAAGCTCATTTCCGTAAGCGGTAAAAAGTATTATATCGGCAAGGATTGTATCGCTTATAAATCAAAATTTGCTTCGCTCAGCGGAAAGAAATACTATTTCGGTTCCGATTGCGTAATGTATAAGAGCAAGACGTTTTCGGTAAGCGGAGTTAAATGGAGAGCAGATTCCTACGGCGTTTGCAAGAAGGTATAAAAAAGCCTTCCCCTTGAGGGGAAGGTGGATTGCCGAAGGCAAGACGGATGAGGTGTAGCCACGAAGTGGCGTTAAACCATAATATATTCCACCTCATCAGTTTCGTCGCTTTGCTCCTCAACAGCTTCCCCTCAAGGGGAAGCCGATATATAACAGCCACCTCAGATGAGGTGGCTGTTTTCATTTTGATTTAAAAATAAAAGCGGACGAGCAATGCCCGTCCCTACGGTATGGTAAAAAATAAAATTTTTTCGTAGGGGCTGACGACCTCGGCAGCCCGCAAATTCAGATGTTATTTATTTCGGAGCGTCGGGGTCGCCGCTCCCTACAAATCCCCATGGAATATTTCATCTGTAGGGCGGGGGCTTGCTCCCGCCGTTTTTTAATAATATCAATATTCAAAACGGACGAGCAATGCTCGTCCCTACGGATTGATAGGATCGATAGATTGATATAAATAAAAATACAAATTTCTATTGCAATAATATGTAATTTAATGTTATAATTAACTGATTATATCTTGCGTTCAGGGAGGAAACAAAATGAAAATCGAATTCTCAAAGGAAAAGTTTGCTAAAGAGGGCCTTACTTTTGACGACGTATTGCTTATCCCTCAGGAAAGCGACATCTTACCGAAGGATATTGATATTTCGGTAAAGCTCACCGATAAAATCAAGCTCAACTGCCCTGTTATCACGGCGGCTATGGATACGGTAACCGAGGCTGATATGGCTGTTGCTATTGCCCGTGAAGGCGGAATAGGCGTTATTCACAAGAATATGTCCGTTGAAAAGCAGGTCGGCGAGGTCGATAAGGTTAAGAGAAGCGAAAACGGCGTTATTTCAAACCCGTTCTATCTTTCTCCCGACAACACTATTGAAGAGGCCGAAAATCTTATGCATCATTATAAGATTTCGGGCGTTCCGATTTGCGACGAAAACGGAAGGCTTGTCGGTATTCTCACCAACCGTGATTTGCTCTTCCTTGAGGATTTCAGCATTAAGATTTCCGAGGTTATGACAAAGGAAAACCTTGTTACAAGTCACGTCGGAACTACTCTCGACGACGCAAGAAAAATTCTTATGAAGCATAAGATTGAAAAGCTTCCGCTTGTTGACGACAGCGGCTGCCTTAAGGGCCTTATCACGATTAAGGATATTGAAAAGACAGTTCAGTATCCCAATTCCGCAAGGGACGAAAGAGGAAGGCTTCTCTGCGCGGCGGCCATCGGCGCTACGAGCGATGTTCTTGACAGAGCCTCAGCTCTCGTTGAGGCGGGCGTTGATATGCTCGTTCTCGACTCGGCTCACGGACACAGCAAGAACATTCTCAATTCAATTTCAAAGGTTAAGGCGGCTTTCCCGAACGTTGCTCTTACGGCAGGTAACGTAGCAACGGCTGAAGGCACAAGAGCCCTTATTGACGCAGGTGCGGATATAGTCAAGGTCGGTATGGGCCCCGGCTCAATCTGTACGACGCGAGTTGTCGCAGGTATCGGCGTTCCCCAGATTACCGCTGTTAATGACGCTGCCGAGGTTGCTAACAAGTTCGGTATTCCCGTTATTGCAGACGGCGGTATCAAGTATTCGGGCGAAATTGTTAAGGCTATCGCCGCCGGCGCTTCGGCAATTATGATAGGCTCGCTTGTCGCAGGCTGTGAGGAGTCGCCCGGAGACACCGAAATATATCAGGGCAGACAGTTCAAGGTCTATCGCGGAATGGGCAGTATCGCCGCTATGAACCAGGGCAGTAAGGACAGATACTTCCAGGAGGACAACAAGAAGCTTGTTCCCGAGGGAGTTGAAGGCCGTGTTCCCTTCAAAGGCCCGCTTGCAGACACGATTTTCCAGATGATGGGCGGTCTGAGAGCAGGTATGGGTTACTGCGGTTGCAGAAATATTGAAGAATTACAGACAAAGACAAGATTTATCAGAATTACAAATGCAGGTCTTATAGAAAGCCACCCGCACGACGTATTCATTACGAAGGAAGCGCCTAACTATTCGGGCAACCTTTAATAAAACATAAATCCTACCAAAAGGAAGAGAATAATGAAAGATATTTACGAAAGCCCGCTTAATTCAAGATATTCGAGCAAGGAGATGAAATACATCTTCTCACCCGATTTCAAGTTCAGAACCTGGCGCAGACTCTGGATTGCGCTCGCTGAAAGCGAAAAAGAGCTTGGGCTTAATATCACGGATGAGCAGATTGAAGAGCTTAAAGCGCATAAGGACGATATAAATTATGAGGTCGCCGAGGCGAGAGAAAAGGAAACCCGCCACGACGTTATGGCTCATATTTTTGCCTACGGTCAGCAGTGCCCGACGGCAAAGCCGATTATCCACCTCGGCGCCACAAGCTGTTATGTCGGCGACAATACAGACATAATAATTATGACCGAGGCTCTTTCGCTCGTTAAGAAAAAGCTTGTGAACCTTATGGATAAGCTTGCGAAATTCGCTGACGAATATAAAGAAATGCCCTGCCTTGGCTTTACTCATTATCAGGCGGCTCAGCCGACAACCGTCGGCAAGCGCGCTTCGCTTTGGCTTCAGGACATAATGCTCGATTATTATGCGGTTGACAATCAGCTTAAGAATATGAGACTGCTCGGTTCAAAGGGCACGACGGGCACTCAGGCTTCGTTCGTTGAGCTTTTTGACGGCGACGACGAAAAGATTAAACAGCTTGATAAAAAAATAGCCGAAAAGATGGGCTTTGCCTCCTGCTTTGCTGTTTCGGGTCAGACCTATTCAAGAAAGGTCGATTTTAATGTCCTTTCCGTTTTAAGCGGTATCGCACAGAGCGCTTCAAAATTCTCGTGCGATATGCGGTTGCTTCAGCATATGAAAGAGCTTGAAGAGCCGTTTGAAAAAACTCAGGTCGGCTCGTCGGCTATGGCTTATAAGAGAAATCCGATGAGAAGCGAAAGAATTACCTCGCTTTCACGCTATGTTATTTCGGATTTGACTAACCCCGCTATGACGGCGGCTACCCAGTGGCTTGAGAGAACGCTCGACGACTCGGCCAATAAGAGAATAAGCGTTGCCGAGGGCTTTCTTGCAACTGACGCAATTCTTGAGCTTTATATCAATATCGTTTCGGATATCGTTGTTTATCCGAAAATGATTGAAAAACGTCTTATGAGCGAGCTTCCGTTTATGGCTACGGAAAATATCCTTATGGAAGCGGTTAAGCGAGGCGGCGACAGACAGGCGCTTCACGAAAAAATCCGCGTTCATTCAATGGACGCAGGCCGTGTTGTCAAGGTCGAGGGCGGCGAGAACGATTTGATTGACAGAATTTCCTCGGACGAAGCCTTCGGTATGACAAAGGAAGAAATCCTTTCGGTTATGAAACCTGAGAACTATATCGGAAGAGCCGATAAGCAGGTTACCGAATTTTTGGAAAACGAGATTTATCCCATACTTAAGGAGAACGAAGCTCTTCTCGGGATAAAGGTTGAAATAAACGTCTGAGTGACGGAGGTTTTGATATGAAAAGAAATAAAATAATCATCTCTGTTGCCGTGTTTATGTGCGTGGCGGTTATGGTCGGACTCGTAGCCTGTAAAAACGGCTCGAAAAAGCTTGACCCGGTTGTAGTAACCGACCAGAACGGCGTCGCCTATACTGACGAAAACGGCGAGGTTATGACTATTATCCCCGAGGGTGAAATAGTTGAGGTAACCAACGCTAAGGGCGAAAAGGTCTATGACGAAAACGGCGAGGTTAAAACCTCTATCAGATATGATTCAAAATTAGTCGGAGTTCCGCTTACCGATAAGGACGGAAACGCCTATACCGATTCAAAGGGCAACTGGCTGACGACTGAAATCTGGGTTCCCGCTACCTCGGGTCCCGAAAGCTCGTCGATTATCACTATGCCCCTTACCGACTCGGGCGGAGCTACTGTTACGAACGGCGAGGGCGAGGTTATAACCTACACTGCTGTTTCAACCGTTTCACCCGTTGACCCGTCTCCGAACTCTTCGGACTATAACAGCACCTTCGGCGGAAGCGAAACGGATTCTTTCGTTGACGTTGCGGCGACAAGCGACGGCGGTTTCGTTGCGCTTATGGTTTCCGCTTCAAAGGACGGCAGTCTTTCGGGCATAAGCAATAAATACGGCGAACAGAATTCGGTTCTTGTCAAGTATGACCAGGACGGTAAAATCCAGTGGAAGAAATTTATCGGCGGTAACGACGGCGTTTCGCTTATGGCGCTCGATATTGACTCCCAGGGAAATATTGCCGCGGCAGGTTATTCAAAATCGACTGACCTGGGCGAAAAGAATTACGGAAACTACGACGCGATTGTCTATATGTTTAAGTCAACCGGCGAAGTAAAATGGTTTGCAAGCATCGGCGGCACTCAGTCAGAGGCGTTCAACGGCGTTGCGTTTAATTCCGACGGCTCGCTTGTAGTTTCGGGCTTCAGCTATTCCCACGACGGTACGGCTAAGCAGTTCGGCGTTCCCAATAAGGAAAGCGCGGCTGTTATTGCGAAGTATTCTTCAGACGGCAAGCTCGAATTTGCAAAGAAAATCGGCTCCACTGCTGACGCCCTTTACGGAATTGACGTTGACTCAAAGGGCAATATCTATACGGTCGGCAGCTTCAGTTCAAATACAAAGAACAGCCTGTTTACTCCTTACGGAAAGGCTGACGGCGCTATAATCAAGTTCGACTCAAAGGGCGAAAAGCTCTGGAGTTATCAGCTCGGCGGAAGCAAGATTGACCGTTTCGCTTCGCTTACGGTAACACAGGACGACGGCGTTATCGTTGTCGGCAGAAGCGAATCAAAGGACAAAGCTTTCGAGGACCTTAAAAACTACGGCGGTTACGACGCGGTTATAGCGAAGATTAATTCAAAGGGCTCTCTTGCCTGGGCTAAGACCTTTAAGGGCTATTATGACGATTCGTTTTACGATATTACCGCAGGCAACGGCGGCTACTATGTTGTAGGCTCGTCAAATTCCGCTAACCGTGATTTCATTACAATCGGCAACCGCGGCGGACTTGACGGAATAGTTGTAAAGTATTCCGAAAGCGGCGAGGTTCAGTCGGTTGAAGGCTTCGGCGGAAGCAGTGATGACGTATTCAATGCGGTTTGCGTTCTCAATAACGGCAGGGTTATTGCCGTAGGCAACGCTCTTTCGTCTGACGGCGACCTTGTAGGCAACAGCGTTGTTTCCAACGGCGAAAAGACGGTCGGTGTTGTCGCTAAATTCCAGTAAAGGCTAAAATAAACTATGTCAATCAGAAATCCAAACAAAATCGGATATTTGCCTAAAAAGGTGAGAATTGCCTGGATTCTTATGAGGGTCGGGCTTCTCATCTGGGGTGTTTACGGGTTGTTCCACGGCTCTGTTGTCGAGTTTCTTCAGGCTGTTTTTGCAATCGCTTTTACGCATTTGTGGGATATGTTTCAGCTCTGGGGCGGAAAATCGTTCATTACGAAGGTTCACTATAAATACCAGACGCTTCTTAACGCGTTTATCTTCTTCGGAACGGTTATCGGCTCGACAATCAACAACAGAACGAGCTTTGAACACTGCGACCTGATAAGCCATTTTCTTGCGGGCGCGCTGACGGCGTATTTCGCCTATGATTTTGCGTTTTTGATTCAGGGGAAAAAGGGCAGGCTTTCGCCTGCTCTCGCTTCTATGTTTTCACTCGGCTTCGCCTGTGCAATCTGCGTCGGTTGGGAGTTTTACGAGTTTACTATGGACAGGCTCTACGGGCTTCATCTTCAGAGGTCTGTTCCGATTTCCGATTCGGGGCTTGTCGATACTATGGTCGATTTGATTATAGGTGTTGCGGGCGCGGTTATTACAATGCTTTATACCGCTTTTAAGCGTAACGGCGTAATCGGCAGAAACAAAAATCAGATTAAAGCCAGAAAACAGCGTGAAAACGAAATGTATGAAGAAAAGGAACGCGTCTGGCAGGAATACCTTGAGAAAAAGGAACAGAAAAACAGCCTGCTTTCAAATGACGGCTATTTTATTGAAAGACCCGACGAACTGACGGGCAAGTAATTTTCGGGAGGAGAAAAAATTGAAAAAAGCTATCAGCTTATTGCTGTTCGTTTCAATTATAATATGTATATTCTCTTCCTGCGCCAAAAAGGAAGAACTCGTTCAGGTAGGCTCTGTCAAGGTCGGCAGGGGAGTGTATGAGTATTTCTTGAGCGAAGCCGAAAAGCAGTCGGACTCTTCACCCGAGGAAGCGGCTGAAACGGCAGTTCTAAAATATGTTGCCGTCAATACTAAATTTGAGGAGCTTAAGCTTTCGCTTAACGCAAATCAGAAATCGCTCGCTTCAAAACGCGCTAATTCGTACTGGCACCTGTTTTCGTCTTATTATGAAGAACGGGGAATTACGAAAAATGACGTTTATTCCGTGACCTTAAGCGACGAATATTTAAAGGCGATTATCAGAAGCATATACGATAAGGACGGAACAAATCCGATGCCCGAAAAGGCGATTAAAGAGTATTTCAGCAACAACTATGTGGCGTTCAAGGCTATAATCGAGCTGCTTCAGACAACTGATGAAAACGGCGTTGTTACGGATATAACCGACCAGAAGCTCAAAAGTATTCAGAAACAGTTCAACCAGATGAAAAAAAGCCTTGATGGCGGAACGAGCTTTGAAAAGGTTGACGCGGCTTATCAGTCGAAGGCGAGCGAAAACGCCGAGGAAGAAACGGAAGCGATGCTCCTTTCAAAAGCTTCAAAGGCTTTTCCGACAGGAACCTTCGACGAAATAGTGAAAATCGAAAGGGACAAGGCGGGAGTTTTCACGGCGGGTAAATATATTTTCCTCGTTCAGAGAGTAGGCGAGTTCAAGAATAAGGCTTTCTACGAAGAAAACCGTGACGACTGTCTTATAGCCCTCGGAAAAACAGCGCTTGAAAAAACGCTTGAAAGCTGGGCGGAATCGCTGAGTTAATAACATTTGATTTAAAGGCTCCCTTTCGGGAGCCCGTTATAAAGAAGTTTTCAACAATAAGGCTCCCCTGTGCAAGGGGAGCTGTCGCATTTATGCGACTGAGGGGTTGTGACAATCCCTCTGCTTCGCTTGCGCTCAGCACCTCCCTTTACACAAGGGAGGCTTTTTCTTTTCCGGATTTGTCTTTACAAATCCTATGCTCGCTGTACTCTATGACACATATTTGCTCTTTACTAAAAACAGTGATATAATGATACAGACAAATCGGGATTTACGGAGGAAGCTATGTATTATAAAGAAATCAATGTTTCTCAAATTGATGCTTTGTGGGAACTTCAAAAACTGTATAAAGCAGAAATTGGAGAAAATGAACCGGAAAGCAATGAAAAGGCACATTTGGCAAACGCCATAGAAGACAACAAGGTTGTTTTCTATGGCGTTTGGGAGAAAAATAACCTGATAGGATGTTGCTCAATTACAGTCGGTTTCTCTACTTTTGATTATATGCCGAGCGGTGTGTTTGAAGACTTCTATATTCGTCCTGAATACCGTCATAAAGGCGTGGCACGTCAGTTGGTACGGTTTGCATACTGTGAAAGCGGCGTTTCTTCTTTAACTGTCGGTTGTGCAGAATGCGATATACAAATGTATCAATCACTTGGATTCTCAATTATGCTTGGAAATCTGCTTGCGTTTGAATAACAAATTCTGATTTGTTGAGATAAAAAACAGAGCGGCTGAGTTTTTACTCAGCCGCCTTCTTTATAACGGACGCCCGTTCGGGAGCCTTTTGTTGTCCGATTAAAAGTACCGTAAAAAAGATTTTAGGTCTTGAAAAAGAAAAAAGATTATGTTATGCTCTTTCTATCGAACATTTGTTCGGTAGAAAGGAGTAGAAATGACACTTTACGAGCTTGGCGAGGACTACCTTCGCCAAAACGATATTCTTGTCGAAAAGATTCACAGATTGACCGACGAGCTTAAAACCAAAAGCGGAAACGATTATATCGCTCTGAAAGCTGACATACTCACTCTTTATCAGATGTCCAGAGAACTTCGTCAGACCGCCGCGGTCTTAATGCATTACTACGACCACTGTGATAGAAAGAAATACCGTGTTCATCCGCACCTTAATTAGTATGTTCACAATTTTTTAATTGAATTTAGGAGTTGATAGTTGTATAATAACAAAGATAGTTTAAACGAAAGGAGTTTTCCCCTTGAGTGATAATAAGGATAACAACGCTTTTGAGGATGAAGAGGTTGAAACTGAGAAAACCGATTTACCCGATAACGAAAGCGTTACAGAAAATGAAAGCGAAACAGTTTCCGATTCTTACGAAGGCGAAAACCTTGATAAAGAATTAGAGGAGCTTCGTGACGTTTTTCAGCAGGAGCTTGATAAAGCGACTGCCGAGGTTCAAAACGCCGAAACTGATTCGTCGGAGGAAAACGAAGAAATTAACAGCGAAAACCTCTGCCTTTGCTGCGGCGAAAAGGAAAGAATGGAAGGCAGCGACTACTGTGAGGACTGCTATGAGGCTATGCGCCACTATCCGTTTAAATGGGTTTATTTCCTTGTCGCAATTCTCGCTGTCTATGTTGCTGTTCTTGCGGTAGGAAAAATTGCCGACATCAACCACGGCTGGGTTTACGCTTATGAGGGCGATACGCTTGCCGAAGCGGGTTGGTATGAGGACGCTGCCGACAAATATCAGTATGCCCAGAATTATCTTTATAGGGCGAAGGTTGAGCCGAAAATGGTTTATCTTCATAACCTTCAGAACAGCTTTAAGCTCGGCGGCTTTAACGTAATAAACAGCTACCCGACCTCGGTTGCAACTCTCTTTGATGAATGGGAAATGAATCTTCCCCATATGAAGACGCTTAAGCAGTATTATATGAAGTCACAGGAGATGGCGGCGACCATTCAGACCGTGAATGATGAGATTTTCTCGGAATACAGCGAGATGCCTACTTCGGAATTGCCTTATGACGAAATCATAAAGAAAATAAACGAACTCTCGAACAGAACTCTTCATATAGGTATAGACGAAAACGGCAATGAGATTACCGAAGAGGCTACGACCGAGCAGGCAGGACAGATGTCTTCGTCAAGCGAGGTCTATTTCAAGAGAACAACCACTTACGACAAGGCTATGCTTGAGTATTTCAAATACTATTTTGCGGCGACCTGCGGAAAATCAAGCGAAGAAAAAATAGGCTTCCTTGAGAATGTAAAGTCAAATGCTCCGGAAATGATTTGGCTTTATGCGGGCGAGCTCGGTATGGAATACGCCGAAAACGGAAATAAGGAAAAGGCTCTGGAGTTAGCCGACCTGATTAACAGGGAGTCCGAAACAGACGTTGTCAGCTATTATATTAAGGCTCTTGTCGCAAAGATAATTGATAACGATTTTGAAAAGGCGATTGAATATTGTGAACAGGGCAACGGCTACGCCGAAAACTATGAGTTCTACCGTCAGATGGCTTTGAATTATCTTGCTCTCGGCGATTACAAGAAGGCTCAGGAAAACGCCCAGAAGGCGTATGATATGTCAAATGACCTGACAACCATAAATACTCTTGCGTTCAGCGCTCTTGCCAACGGAGACAGCAAAAAATTCGATGAAATGGAAAAGGTTTTCACCGATTATAACGCAGATGTTGAGTCCGATGACCAGAAGCTTGATTTTGTTTCGGGCGTGCTTGCTCTGAAGAATAAGGAAAAGACTGTCGATGAAATTTTAAAGCAGGGAGGTTATGATTTAAATGATTAAAATTTTCTATCTTATCGCTAAAACCGTAACTCTCCCCGGAACACTTTTCAAAGCGTTCCTTGAGCACGTTGCCTGCAGACTTACTTCAACTGCTATGGATAACGACCGTTATTATCAGGGCAACGAAATGTGCGGCCACGTTGAGCATGACCTTGCCGAGAAGAAGGGCCAGTCGTTCGTGCTCTGCTTTTTCCCGTTTATTATTTCGCTTGTGTTCGGTCTTATTTTCTCGTGGGCGGGAAGTATTGATATAATCGCTCTCGGCGAGTTCAGACGTAACGAGCAGATTAATCTTATGGGATTTTTATATCTCTATCTCGGCCTTTGCTTTTTGACAAATATGTTCCCCTCAACCGAGGATTACCTTTCGTTTAAAGAGCTGTTTTACGGCAAGGGCAGTAAGAACGTTTTTCTTAAAATAATTCTTGCTCCGCTTTTCGCAATGTTCTTTATCGGCACAAAGCTTGAAAAATGCGGTCTGTCGCTTCTCACAAGCGCGGCGTTCATTTTCTTTATGCCGAATATCCTATCGCTCTTTGTCCCGTACCTTACAAATCTTGTTACGGATTACAGCACGGGCTTGGGATGATATATAATTATAATGTAATAAAAAAAGAAGCCTCTTAGGGCGACACCGAAAAGGAGGTTTAAGCCCTAAAACGGACTCTTTTCCGCTATAACGGCTTCAAAAACGGGGTTAAGGCACAAAGCATTAACCCCGTTTTATTCATTGTTCTAACGAAAAATTGTCTCATTTTAGGGTGCGAAGCAGTTTTGGCAAAGTAATTTTAGTTCATAAAGTGATTATAAAATCCCCTGCATACTTTCGTATTCAGGGGATTTTTAATTGCTTTAGGGACAAAAGGACAAAGCCAAAACCTAAACATCCTTATTGGTGTCGCCCTTTGGCTTCTTTTTTATTTGCAGAATCTGTGCCTGCCTATTACCGTTGTAACCGGTCTTGAAAAAATCCACGCCGAAGTTGACGTCGCCGGATTATAATAGTATATTGCTCCGCCTGTCGGGTCCCAGCCGTTGATTGCGTCCTGCGCCGCTTTTCGTGAGGTTGAGGTCGGTTCAACAGACCAGTTGCTGTCTGTGACGCAGGTGAACGCGCCTTTCTGATATACAACGCCTGCTATTGTGTCGGGAAACGAAGCGTGCTTTACTCTGTTGAGAATTACTGCGCCTATGGCGACCTGACCCGTGTAGCTCTCGCCTCTGGCTTCGGCGGCTATGACCTTTGCGAGAAGATAAATGTCACTGCTGCTGAATGACCCGCTTGACTGATTTGACAGCCCTAAATATAGAAGTGTTTTAGGTCCCGCAATTCCGTCCGCCGTCAGCCCGCAGCTTCGCTGGAAACTGATGACTGCTTTCCGTGTGGCGGAACCGTATATTCCGTCAACTGCTCCGTTGTAATAACCGAGCTGTTTGAGCTTAGTCTGTATTCGCCTTACCTCGTCGCCACGCGAGCCGAGCTTTGAAAGAACTTCAATTGCTTTCTGACGGTTGAAATAGACATTCGTTGCAACTGACAGAATAATTATATTAATCAGTATAAGGCTGATTATCTGAATCAGCAGTTTGTTTTTGTCTTTTTTTAAAGCTGAAAAAGTCATATTGACACCTCTCTGAAAATAGTGTTTCCGAGAGTAAAATTATTATTCTAAATATGGGTAATTTTTGAGTAAAATTTCAAGATGTTGTATGTCGAAAAAAGCCGAAAATTTTTTTGAAATTTTTTGAAAATTTTTGTTGACAAGTCGGTTTTGGTGTGCTATTATATCAAAGCTGTCTTGAGGAACGGCACTTATAAATAAAAAAAGTGAAAAAGTTCTTGACAGGGTAACGGGCTTTATGTTATTATAAAAGTCCACCCCTCAAAAGGCGGCGGATTTTGAACCTTAAAAATTAAACAACGATGACGAACGAAAAGGAACCCTGAGATTCCTCAATCGTAAGGTTGAGAGAGTTAAAAGAAGTACTTCAAGTACACAGTAGATTCGGTAAGAATCGAAACAGACGCGCAAGCG
>SVOB01000003.1 GCA_015066565.1 Oscillospiraceae bacterium
AGTGATGTGTTCAGCTAAGCGATACTAATAGGTCGAGGGCTTGACCATATTTCTTGGTTTCTTTTTTCTCTCTTTCTCCTTTTCTTGTTCCACTTTGTTCAGTTTTTTGGGTGCGATTATTAAATGAGCACCATTAGCTCAGCTGGTAGAGCACCTGACTCTTAATCAGGGTGTCCAGGGTTCGAGTCCCTGATGGTGTACCAGTGAGAATATCTGGCCCGTTGGTCAAGTGGCCTAAGACTCCGGCCTCTCACGCCGGCAACAGCGGTTCGAATCCGCTACGGGTCATTACCAAACGGTGCTTGTATTCCAGGCCCTATTGGGTAGATAGATTAGCGGTCGGAAGACGGTTAATCAGTCGGTGTTGATTGTGATGAGGGTCCACCCGTTCCCATTCCGAACACGGTAGTTAAGCTCATTCACGCTGACAATACTTGGCGGGCAGCCGCCCGGGAAGATAGGTAACGCCGACACAGACCTCTCGATTTATTCGGGAGGTTTAGATATTCCTCCATAGCTCAGTCGGTAGAGCACGCGGCTGTTAACCGCGGTGTCGTTGGTTCGAGTCCAACTGGGGGAGCCAAAAAGAACAGACATCCTTGGATGTCTGTTCTTTTTTATTCTTTAATTGTATCAAACCAACAAAATTGTGTTTCAGCAGACGCGTTGCGGCTGTTAACTGGCTCAACCGCCGCCGCGTCCGGTGGACGAAGAAGGCGACGGTTGAGCAGGAAGAAACAGGGAGCATCACGAAGTGCTCCAAGCGAGTGAGGCGACCATGTTTCTGACCGACAGAGGTAAGGATTATATATCAGCTGGGTAGTGAAAACATGTTTTTTACTATAACATTGACAATCTTACCAATGATATTTATAATATATTATATAAAATACAGCAAATATAATTATTTATATAATAGAAATTGGGTGTGAAAAAATGAACGATAGATTTTTTTCTGATACTATTCAGTATCAGGCAGTTTTGTCTAATTTAGAAAAGAATAACGGACAACTAAAATGCGCTATGTGTGGTAAAACTATAGTTTCAAAATCAGAATGTCACTTTGATCATATAATAGCATATGCTAAGGGAGGAAAGTCTACATTAGATAATTGTCAAATACTGTGCAAAGACTGTAATCTTTCAAAAAGTGACAAGGAAATGCATGATTTCATTTTAGAAGAAAAGGCTAAAAGGTTTATGTCTGGCGAAACAATATATGCTGAGGACAATAAACCTAAAGAAGATATAATGACTGATAATTCTAAAATGACAAAGGAAAAATTCGATGAAATAGTTGGAGACTTTATATCAAAGCACGGAAGTATAAAAAAAGTTGACTTTACAAGAGATAAAAATGGCTTACCTTCAGTAGCATATGTTAAAAAATATTATGGCTCATTGAATGATTTAAAAATAGCTTTTGGTCTTAGAGTCGATATTGCTTGGAATAGAGATATTATTTGGAACACTTTAGTTGCTTATTCAAAAGACAATCCAGAATTCAAACAATCGGAATTAGTAAAGGCAAGTGGTTTGCCGTCTCTTCCTTGCATTTTATCTTATTATCCAGAGTATAAAAACTTTAGTGATATAAGAACTGCCTTAGGGTTAGAGCTTAATCGTGAATTATGGTCAAAAGAAAAAGTCGTTGATGCTTGTAAAGACTATTTAAAAACGCATAGTAAAATTACGTTAAAGGATTTAAAAAAAGAAAATGGATTACCTACTTCAAAGGTCATTTATAATTACTTTGGTACAATGCAACAATTTCAAAAAGAAGTTGGTTCTGAAGTATCAAAAAAGCAAGATTTTATATCTAAAGAAGAAATTTTAAGTGCAACCGAAGTAATTGTTAAACAAAGCGGTTCGACATTCGAATCAAGAGCTTCATTTTTAAAAGTATTTCCTTACAGTTTATCTGTCATTCTAAATCGATTTGGTTCATTTGACTCTTTTGTAAAAGAATCAAATATTACAATACTAAATACCAAAAAAGCAAAATATACAAAACAAGAGGTGGATGAGAGTATACTTTCTTATTTAAAGAGCGGAAAACCTATTCCTTCTTATCCAAAGCAATTATCTTCGCTTGGTTTACCATCTTCTTCAACAATACTTAGGTTTTATGATGACTGGAAAGAACCATTTTTTATTTTTCAAAGAATGCTCAAAATGACGAATTGACGAAGGGGTGCGTGTTGCGAAATCTTTTATTTAAGTGAAGTGAAAATATGTCGGACAACAAATCATACTCCATCCGCCCATGCACTTTGGATGACCTTGACGCGATGCGGGAAATCTGCATTGAAACGTCTTCAATGTCTTTGAGAGACGATAAAGACAGGAAGCTACTGCTTCTTATGTTCTGCGATTCGTATATGCAATATGCGGATTGCTTTGTTGCGGTTGATGAAGCCGACCGTCCTGTCGGGTATACCCTTTGTGCTCTGAATACACGTGAATTCTTTATAAATTTTAGAAAAAATATTCTTCCCGAAATTACAAAGCTCGGTTTCAGATACTCCGCAACGGCTTACGGAATAATCTTTCTGCACAGGCTTTGTGTGATTTTTGCACCTTCGCATCTTCACATTGATTTAACCGAAGCAGTCCGTCGACAGGGAGTTGGGACCGCGCTGATGAACACAGTTAAAAGCCATCTTGCCGAAAAGGGTATAAAAAGCGTTCAACTGACCTGCGGAAGTTCTAATAAATCCGCAATAAGCTTTTATAAGAAAAACGGATTCAAAACCGTTTTCAGGGGATTCGGTTCATGCGTAATGCGGGCGAATACAAAATGATATTGTTATCTTTAATTTTTTGTGATAAGATTTAGTAAAGTTAATTGATAAAAGCAGGTGATAAAATGTTCAACGCTGAAAAGGTGAAAAACGACTGTGTTCAGTGGATAAGGGATTTTTTTGAGGAAAACGGAAAGGGCTGTAACGCCGTTGTCGGTATTTCGGGCGGAAAGGACAGCTCGATTGTTGCGGCGCTTTGCGTTGAGGCTCTCGGGAAGGACAGGGTCATAGGCGTGCTTATGCCGAACGGCGAGCAGGCTGACATTGATATGGCGAAGCTTCTTGTCGGGCACCTCGGAATAAAGCATTACATTATAAATATAAAGGACGCGGTTGACGGACTTAAAAAGAATATTCCGTTTGAGCTTTCGGAGCAGTCCGTTGTGAATCTTCCGCCGAGAATAAGAATGTCAACCCTCTACGCCGTATCTCAGAGCCATAACGGCAGGGTTGCGAATACCTGTAATCTTTCGGAGGATTGGGTCGGCTATTCGACAAGATACGGCGACAGCGTAGGCGATTTCAGCCCGTGCTCACACCTGACTGTTCAGGAAATGAAACAAATCGGCAGGCTTTTAGGGCTTCCGGACGTGCTTGTCGATAAGGTCCCGATTGACGGGTTGAGCGGAAAAACTGACGAGGATAACCTCGGCTTCACCTATGCCGAGCTTGACAGATATATCCGCGAGGGAGTTATTACCGATATGGAGAAAAAGGCGAGAATTGACTATCTTCACAGGATAAATCAGTTCAAATTAAAGCTAATGCCCTCGTTTAAGCCCAAGGAGATATAATGTCAGAAGAAAAAACGAATGTAATGCGAATACTCGAACAGAAAAAGGTTGAGTTTTGTTCGCACTGTTATCTTGAAAGCGGGGCTGTCGGTGGAGTTGAGGTCGCCGAAGCGCTCGGCGAAAAGAAGGAAAACGTATTCAAAACCCTTGTGACTGTCGGGAAAAGCAAGCAACACTATGTCTTTATGGTACCCGTTGCCGAGGAACTGGATTTGAAAAAGGCGGCAAAGGCGGTAGGGGAAAAGAGCGTTGAAATGATTAAACAAGCCGAGCTTTTACCTCTTACGGGCTATGTTCACGGCGGCTGTTCGCCGATAGGGATGAAGAAAAGCTTCAAGACGACAATAGATATAAGCGCAGAGCGGCTTGACAGGCTGTTCTTCAGCGCGGGGAAAATCGGATATCAGATTGAAACCACGCTTGACGGATTAAAGCGGGTTGTAAGGCTGAACACAGCCGACATAATAAAGGACGGGCGGGAAGATTAACTTCCGTCCGTCCTTTTTATTTTATTCCCTTTATTATTTACCGTTAAAGTGATAGAATATTATATGAATTATTAAGCGAAACGCTATTCTTTACCACCTTTTAACTTTTCCTTTACCTTGGATTTGAAAAGGAATGGTATTTTTTGTATAACGGATTATGAGGAAACGGAGAAAAAGATATGTACAATGTGCTTGTGTGCGATGACGACAGTGCGATACTTGAATCAATTCGGATTTATCTCGACAATGAGGGCTACAACGTTATTACTGCAGTTGACGGCGAACAGGCGCTCGAAAGAATAAACGGGAACGAAATTCACTGTGTTGTGCTTGATATTATGATGCCGAAGCTCGACGGACTAAAAACAACGCTGAAAATCAGGGAAGAGCATAACTTCCCGATTATTCTTCTTTCTGCAAAAAGCGAGGACACCGATAAGATAACCGGTCTTAGCTTCGGCGCGGACGACTATGTTACAAAGCCGTTTAATCCGCTTGAGCTTGTGGCGAGAGTTAAGTCGCAGATAAGACGATATGTCAGTCTCGGCTCGCTCGAATTAAAAAAGAGCCAGCTTATAACAGGCGGAATAATTCTCGATACCGACGCGAAAACCGTAACGGTTGACGGAAGCGAGGTAAAGTTTACGGCGATGGAATTTAAAATCCTCGAATATCTTATGCAGAATATGGGCAGGGTGCTTTCCTCCTCTCAGATTTATGAGGCGGTATGGAACGAGCCGTCATATTCAAGCGAGAAAACAGTTACCGTGCATATCAAAAACATCCGTGATAAAATTGAAATCAATCCGAAAAATCCGAAATACTTGAAGGTGGTGTACGGACTTGGATACAAATGTGAAAAGATTTAAATACTCAATAGTTTTTAAGCTTCTGTGCGTTATTATCAGCTTCGCAAGCTTTTTTGTTGCGCTGAAAATCGGCTTGACTGCGGCTTTTACTGCGATTTATATTAACAATGCCTATTCTCCAAACGGTACTTTTTCCGAGGCAAACGAAGCGGTGGACTGGACTGCAAACAACAGTTTTCTGAACGTTTTCAGCTCGGATGTCCGTTCGGTCAGGCAAGCGGTAATGTATGACACGGATGTCGCTCAAATGCGTAAACTGCTTGCCGATTCAAGACAAGATTATATTGATAAGGCGGTGGAAATTTCCGAGAGGCTCGCGAAAGAAAAAGCCGAGGATGAGAAAAAATACAGAGAGCACGAAACTTCGACCGAGTATTACGGCGACGAAGACGGCGAATACTATGAAGATTATGAGACAACCTATGTTAATGACGGAGAGTATACCTTTGAAATGCCTGTGCAAATAGGTAACTCGTCATTCGCCGATATGCTGATTAGGGCGGGTGAAACCGAAGAAGAAATCGCCGCAGATTATGATTCACACGTAAATAATTGGATAGATGCTGAGTTTACCTATAACCCATACAGAATTTCAGCGGAACTTAATTATTATGTAAGCTACGGGGAAAACGAGAGCAGCTCTGTCAAGGATTTCTCAGAAGAAAACGCCTATTCGGCAGATACTTATTTTATAGTCAAGGACGGCGTTCTTGAGTCGAAGGGCATTTCTCAGGAAGCAGTTGAATCGGTTTATAATGAAATCAAGGATTTAGCGGGCTTCAAAGGGCTTAAGCTCTATGTTTATCTCGATACGGGCAAGCTTTCGACAGTAACCGCAGAGGAAATTATAAACAGCGGAATAAAGGGTAAAGACCTTACCTATTCCGAGCTTTTCGATATGTTTAAACGCTCGCAGGGAGCATATAAAAACACGGCGAGAAGCTTTATCTTCGCCGCTGTGCTTCTTATTGTCAGTATCGCCTTTGCGCTCGTATACTTTGAGATAACAGGTAAGAAAAACAAGGATGAGCCTTCTAAGACGTTTATATATGACTTTGTTCCGTTTGAGCTTGGACTAACGGTTGTCGGGGCAATAATAACGGGCTTGGTGTTTGCAACGGCAGAAATACTTGACGATACGGGCGCCAATGAAATAACAATAACAGCGGTCTATGCGGTTATGGCGGTTGCGGTATTAAGCTGGATTTGCCTGTTTATGTTCTGCGCTTCAAACGCAAGGTATTTCCGTTCGGATAAAAAGGCGAGAACACATTTTCTTATCTATTGGTTATTTTTAGGCGTTTGCAAGGTTGTTCTGGCGTTCTGGCACGGCATAGTTTTTGTCGCAACAAAGCTCAGTAATGCCGTAAAAAGGATTTTCAGCGCGGTAGCGTATAAGCCGAAAAAGTTTAAAAGAAACGTTATTCTTCTCCTGATACTTCTGGCGGTAATGAATATTGCGTTTTTAAGCATTATAGTTTCGGCTGGTGTTTACAGAGAGCCTGTATTATTTATTATATTCTTCTTCCCGTTGGTTGTTATTGACGGTTATGTTCTTTATAGAACATGCAGATATATCAGGTATCTTGACGAAATTATAGACGCAAGCTCAAGACACGAGGATATTTTAACCCCGCTTGAAAAGCTGGACAATTCGCTTCGTGTACTCGCGCTGAATATGAAATACTCTAACGCTCAGCTTCAGGCGGCGATAAACAAGGCTGTCAAGGATGAGCGTCTCAGAACGGAATTAATAACTAACGTTTCCCACGACCTCAAAACTCCGCTTACGTCAATTATTCTTTATGTCGATATGCTTTCAAAGTGCGATATAAACGACGAAAAGGCGAAGGAATATATTGAGGTGCTTAACGAAAAGGGAAATAAGCTCAAAAAGCTAATCGACGATTTAATCGAGGCTTCAAAGGTCACCTCGGGTAATGTTACGGTGAACCCTACCAATATTAATCTTTCCGAGCTGTGTCTTCAGGCGACGGTTGACGCCCAAGCCGATTTTGAAAAGGCGGGGCTTGAGCTTGTTGTCAAGTCGGGAACAAAGCAAACTGCAGTCTATGCTGACGGAACAAAGACGAACAGGATTATCGAAAACCTGCTGTCAAATGCCCGTAAGTATTCTGCAAAAGGTTCAAGGGTATATGTGAGTGTTTATGAGAAAAACGGCAGAGGTGTTTTTGAAATTAAAAATGTTTCCGCCCAGCCGCTTGACATTACGCCCGACGAATTGACTGAGCGCTTTGTCAGGGGCGACAAATCCAGAAATCAGGAGGGCAACGGACTCGGGCTTTCAATAGCCAAGGAGCTTTGCACTCTTCAGAACGGAGAGCTTGAAATACAGATTGACGGCGATTTGTTTAAAGCGAGGGTTTGTCTTCCTCAAAGAAGCTCATAATTAAAAAGGACAGGCAATTTGCCTGTCCTTTAGTTTTATTAAAATTAAAAAATTCCGTATGTCAGAAGCGACATTATAAGTCCCGCTACGAAAACGCCCAGGGCGATTATCGGCAGGGCTTTTTTCATTCTCAAATCGAGAAGAGCCGCTATGAGCGCGCCCGTCCAGCCGCCTGTACCCGGGATAGGAATTGCGACAAAGGTCAGAAGCCCCCAAGCCTTATAGCGAAGAACTTTTTCACGGTTCTTTTCACCCTTAGATTCAAGGCGGTCAATGATTTTGTTCATAAAATCGAATCGTCTTAAAAACTTGAAAATCCGCCTGATAAAAAGAAGAATGAACGGAATCGGCAGCATATTACCCGCATAGCAGATAATAAACGCCTTAAGAAAATCGACCTCAAGAAGCCTCGCGGCAATCATTCCGCCCCTGATTTCAAGAACGGGGAAAAGCGAGATGATGAAGATAGTCAGTTCCTCGGGTATTCTGTTTTTAAAAAGCTCAACAAAAAAATTAACTATCTGTTCAGCCATTTACTTCCTCCGTATAATGATTTTCTATAAATCTCTTTGCACGGTAAAGAATATCCTTGTCGTTTGCGTAACGGAGCCGCTTTATAGCCTTGTCGTAATCAAGCCAGACGTAGTCCTCAATCTCTTCGGGCTGAATAATTGTTTTGACGTCGTCTGTCGTCGCAAGAAAAAGCGCAACGCTTTTTTCGATTCTGCCCTGAATTGTGTATTCGCTCTTGTAGCGGAAGCCGTCAAGAATATCGATATGTATTCCGGTTTCTTCAAGAACCTCACGGCGGGCTGTGGTCTTTTCGTCCTCGCCCTTTTCCATGTGGCCTTTAGGGAAGCCCCAGTTGGTGCTTCGCTTGTTCTTTATAAGAAGAAAACGCCTTTCGCCCATAATGTCGCGGAAAACGATTGCACCGCAGCTTCTTTCATAAAGACATTCAACCGAATAACCGTAAACGCTTTCGGTGTCGTCAATTCCGTCTTTTACGTCGTTAATAATAAAACGCTGGCTTTTAGGCGAAACAACAAGCACAACGCCCTTTTTATTTTTTCTTCTGACAACGGCGATAACCCTGCCGTCAAAATTCCTGACGGGATGGGAAATGCCGATAATGTAGGCTCCCTTGATATGGGAGTGAGGGTCAACGGGCGTTTCGACTGAGCCGAAATTGAGCTTGAACTCGTTGCCCGACACCTCGTCCAGAGAGCCCTTGGGGTTAGTAACCCTGACTCTTATACTTTTTCCGAGCATAGTTTTCCCTTTCAATCACTTTGTCGCCCCTCTGATTTACCCTCGGTATAACGGGCGACTGACACATTACCCATTATTATAGCCGAAATGGATTTCTGTTTCAAGACTTAAGTTGCTTTTGGTCAAAAAAATCATCTTTTTTTATAAAAAGCATTGTATAAATTCCCGTTTTGCTGTAAAATAGATTGGCATATACTTTCCGATAACCTGTTTGTTTATCGGTTTGTGGATTTTCGGAGGTGCATATGGACGACTTGTTTTCCAACAGTCCAAAGAATGACGATTTTGAGGACATTAGCAGTCATTCCGACAAGTCGGATGATTTTGAGGATATTTTCAGCGATTCTCAGAGAGAGATTAATGATTTATTCAGCGATTTCCCCTCGTTTGAAAATAAGAGTGAAAAAGCAGCGGCAGTCGAGACTGAAAGGGAAAAAAGCTTTGATATGAGCTATTTTACCGACTCTCCCGTTTCCGTCGCTGAATACAGAAAAAACTCGGCGGATAAGGGTGAAGGCGTGAAAACGGATAATCAGGATTTTGAAGATATTTCCAGCAACAGTAACGGCGGTAAAAACGGCGGCAAGAAGAAAAAGGTTATTTTCGGTATTCTTGCTGTTTTGCTCGCGTTTGTTGTCGGCGCTGCCGTTTTTGTAGTACTTAATTATAACGATATTCTTAATCAGCTTAACTATAAGGAATCAGAGAAGAACAAATACGTTGATGAAAACGAGCTTACAAGAGGCGACGGAATTACGAATATTCTTCTTATCGGCTCGGACACGAGGGCTGACGATACTGCCGGCTCCCGTTCGGACACGACGATTCTTCTTTCTCTTGATACAAAGAGTAAGCAGATTAAGCTCGCTTCGTTCTTAAGGGATTCTTATGTTGAAATTCCCGAATACGGCTACAGCAAGCTCAATGCGGCGTTCAGCAACGGCGGTTCACAGCTTCTTATGGATACGCTTGAATATAACTTCAAGGTTGATATTGACTACTATATAGCAATTGACTTTGAAGCGTTCAAGGACGTTATAGACAAGCTCGGCGGCGTTGACGTTGAAATAACGGATAACGAGGCGAGGTATATCAACAGCCACGACCACATGACCAGCGCTGAGCGCGAGGCTTTCCCGAACGCAATTTCGGGCGGAATGAATCACTTTACCGGAGCTCAGGCGCTCTGGTACTGCAGAATAAGGTATCTTGATTCCGATTTCAACCGTACCGAAAGACAGCGCAAAACACTTAACGCCGCGCTTCAGAAGGCAAAGAGCAAGAGTATTCCCGAGCTTCTTGACCTTGCTAAATTCGGCGCAAGCCTTGTAACGACTGATATTACAAAGCAAAAGATTAACAGCTATACTCAGCAGGCGCTTTCGTTCCTTAAATACGAAATAGTCGGTATGCAGATTCCCGCCGACGAGACGTGGCACAGTGAAATGACAAACGCGGGCGACTCGCTTGTATTTGACCTTGAAGCAAATAAGGAAAAGCTTAATTCCTTTATTTACGGCGGTAAATATGTTGACCCTGCGGAAACGACAGAGGCAACTTCCGAATAACCGTTTTTTTGGAGGGAACTTTATGAAAACAGCTAAAACAACTCTTGTCAGGGAATTTAAAATAGGCGAGATTGATAAAAGAATCTACGGTTCGTTTATCGAGCATCTCGGCAGGGCGGTTTACGGCGGAATTTATGACCCGTCACATCCGCTTGCGGACGAAGAGGGCTTCAGAAAAGACGTTATTGACTCGATTAAAAGGCTCAACGTTCCCGTTGTACGTTATCCGGGCGGTAATTTCGTTTCAGGTTACAACTGGGAGGACGGCGTAGGTCCCAAGGAGTTAAGGCCTAAAAGGCTTGAGCTTGCCTGGGGCGTTACCGAGGATAATTCCTTCGGCACGAACGAGTTTTTAAGCTGGTGTAAAAAGGCGGATACTGAATGTATGATGGCTGTAAACCTCGGTACAAGGGGAGTTGACGCGGCGAGAAACCTTGTTGAATACTGTAACCACCCGTCAGGCTCTTATTACAGTGACCTGAGAATAAGCCACGGCGTAAAACAGCCTCACAACATTAAGCTGTGGTGCCTTGGAAACGAGATGGACGGTCCCTGGCAGTTAGGTCATAAGAACGCTGCGGAATACGGCTCTCTCGCTTCGGAAGCTTCTAAGGCGATGAAGGCGGTTGACGGCTCAATCGAAACCGTTATCTGCGGCAGTTCAAATTACGGTATGAGAACCTTCGGCGACTGGGAAGCCACAACTCTCGATATAGCCTATAACGACGTTAACTACGTTTCGCTTCACCAGTATTTCGATAACAGACGTGACGACACGGCTTCCTTCCTTGCTAAAAATATGGATATGGAAAGGTTCATTAAGTCGGTTGTCAGTATCTGCGACTACATAAAGGGTAAAAAACATTCAAATCATACGGTCAATCTTTCGTTTGACGAATGGAACGTATGGTATCACTCCAACGGCGACTATGTTGAGCGCTGGTCGAAGGCGCCTCATCAGCTTGAGGATATTTATAACTTTGAGGACGCTCTCCTCGTAGGACTTATTCTCATAACCCTTCTGCGTAATTGCGACAGGGTTAAGGTAGCGTGCCTTGCTCAGCTTGTAAACGTAATCGCTCCGATTATGACCGAGGACGGCGGAAGAATGTTTGAACAGACTATCTTTTACCCGTTCTCTCACGTCAGCAATTTCGGACGGGGTTCGGTTCTCAGGCAGGTTATTGACTGCCCGAAGCACGACACGAAGGAATTTTCAGACGTTCCCGATATGGACGGCGTTTCCGTTCTCAGCGACGACGAAAACGAGCTTACTCTTTTCGCCGTCAACAGAAGCGAGACGGACGACGTTCTCTATGAGGTCAAGCTCGTTGAGCTTGAGGGCTTTAAGCCTGTTGAGCATATTAAGATGTGCGGCTTCGATTTAAAGGCGACAAACGGCTTTGACGTTTCGCCCGTAAAGCCCGAAAAGACCGAGCTTCCCGTTATGGAAGACAACAAGGCTCAGATTAAGCTTTCGCCTCTTTCGTGGAATGTTATCCGTTTCAAAAAACAGTAAAGGACTGATATTATGGCAAAGTGTCCTAAATGCGGCAAGGAATTAACTATACTCAATTTCAGGGCTGAATGTCCTCAGTGCGGCGTTAATATTCCCAATTACGACTGGGAAAGACGTCTTGAGGAGGACGCGGATCAGGCTGAAATGGCTTTCGCAAGGCTTCATTACAAGACGGCGAACTTTAAAAGCGCAACCGTCGGAAGTCCTCTTCGTATAGTAAGGCTTGTCTGCACGTTTTTGCCTCTTATAGCTCTTGTGCTTCCGCTTGCGAGCTTTTCGATAGAATTGCCTTATCTTTCAAAAAGCGGAACGCTCAGCTTTCTTAATATCGTTTTAAAAATATTCGGCGACACCTCACTTATAGGTAATATGCTCGCCATGATGAAGGGCGAGGTTTTAGGCGAAATCACAACCGACCTGTTTTTATCAATTGTCGGTATGCTTCTCGCCGTGGTCTTCGGCGTTCTGAATTTCTTTGTGCTTCTTATAGCGGCGTTCAATCTTCACTGGCGGGTTAACGTAATTCTCAACGCGCTTGCTGCGGCGTGCTTCGGTGCGGGTTACTATTTTATGAATTCGTTTTTCGCTCTTAACTCTGTTTCGGGAGTTCCCGCTGTCAGCGGCTCGATGAAATACGCTTTCTTTGTCGGTATCGCCCTTTTCTTACTTAATATGATACTCAATATTGTTGTCGGCGTCGGCTTTTCAAAACAGAAAAAGGAACAGCCGACTATCGACGAGGCGGCGGCTGTTGAGATTGAAAAATTACATACTCTCGGCTACGGCTATAAGGAAGAAAAGCCCAAGAAGGAAAAGAAGAACAGGAAGAAATAAAATTTTCTTGACAGGTTGGTATTTACTGTGATATAATGCCATTTGCCGCATAATAAGGGCGTGCGAAAAAGCACACAATAAACCCCGGTTTAGCCCGACTTAGCGAGACCGTAATGAAGGAAGGAAAAAAGAATGTACGCAGTCATCGAAACAGGCGGTAAGCAGTATAAGGTAGAAGCGGGCGATAAGCTCTATATCGAAAAGCTTGCTGTCGAGGCTGAAAGTGACGTCACCTTTGACAAGGTTGTAGCCGTTGGTACTGATAAGGGCTTTAAAGCAGGCACACCTTACGTTGAAGGCGCTTCTGTAGCCGCTAAGGTCGTTAAGAACGGCAAGGCGAAGAAGGTAACAGTTTTCACCTACAAGCCCAAGAAGAACGAAAAGCGCAAGATGGGTCATCGTCAGCCTTACACAATGGTTGAGATTACCGCTATTAACGCTTAATTATGATTAACGCAGATTTTTACGTCGGAAAGGACGGCGTTTTAACGGGCTTTACCGTATCGGGTCATTCGGGTTATGCCGAAGAGGGTTCCGATATAGTATGCGCGGCGGTTTCTTCAATGGCTTATCTCACAGCCAATACCGTGACCGAGGTTATAAAGGCTTCGCCCGAAATTAAGGTTGAGGACGGCTTTATTTCACTTAAGGTTAAAAACGGCGAAGAAGAAAAATGTCTTGTTCCGTTAAAAGGTTTTTATCTGCAGATGAAAGAGCTTGTAAAGCAATATCCCGAGTATATTAGGATAAAAGAGGTGTAAAAAATGCTTAAAATTAACATTCAGTTATTCGCTCATAAAAAAGGTATGGGTTCAACCCGTAACGGCCGTGATTCTGAGTCAAAGCGTCTCGGCGCTAAGCGCGCTGACGGACAGTTTGTACTTGCGGGCAACGTTCTCGTAAGACAGAGAGGCACTCATATCCATCCCGGTAACAACGTAGGCAAGGGCTCTGACGACACACTCTTCGCTCTTATCGACGGAACAGTTAAGTTCGAAAGATACGGCAAGGATCGTAAAAAGGTCAGTGTTTACGCTGTTGAGCAGTAATCTTATTTAAAAGAGATTTAAAACCCCGTTATAGACGGGGTTTTTCTTTATTTGACATAATTCGATATATGTTTTATAATTAAATTACGAAAATGAAAAAAATTTGGAGGTTTTATTATGAATTGTCCTAATTGCGGCGCTCCCGTTTCCGAAGGCGCTTCCTTCTGCGGTAACTGCGGCGCTTCCTTCAGCGCACCCCAGCCTCAGCCCGTTGCACCCCAGCCTGTTCAGCAGAGCTCCTATAACACTTATCCTCAGACTCCGTCTTATCCCGTAAGCGGTTCCGTTCCGCCCGAGAATAAGCCGTTGAGCCCGTGGGCGTATTTCGGCTATACTCTTCTTTTCTCTTTGCCGGTTATAGGTTTTATCTGCCTTATAATCTTCTCGGTTGATAACGGCAATATTAACCGCCGTAACTTCGCCCGTTCTTACTGGATATGGTTCGTTCTTGCAATTGTTATAGGCACTGTTGTCGGAATTCTCTTTGCGATTTTCGGCACCTCAATTGCGAACGAGGTAAGCAACTTCAGATATTATTGATTAACTGAATAATAAAGCGGTATGCAGATTGTCTGCATACCGCTTTTTCTTTTTTATCAAAGCTGGTCGAGTGTCAGTTCATAAGCGGGAATGAATTCCTCTAAAAATACGCTACATTCCTCACAGCCGAGCTTATTTATATTCTGCAAGGTGCTTTTTTCAGCCATTTTGAACTCGGTGTTGCCCGCTTTTCTTTCTTCAATACATTTTATAAGAGCGCTCAGCTTGTCCGCCGCTTTCACGAGCTTCCACAAATCTTCGTCCTCGTCCTTTTTGAAAAACATCGGCGAATACTCTTCCTTTAAGTCGTCGGGAAGCATATCGAGAAGTCGGTTGCAGGCGTTGTCCTCGATTTTCTGAAATTCCTTGCGCATTTCGTCGCTGTTGTATTTTACGGGGGTAGGCATATCGCCCGTTATAATTTCGGGAGTATCGTGATAAAGCGCGAGAACAGCGGCTCTTTCGGCGTTATAGCTTTTGCCGAAGCGCTTGTTTCCGATTACTGCGAGAGCGTGGGCGAGAGAGGCGACCTCGAGCGTATGCTCGGCAAGACTTTCGCGTTCGGTGTTTCTCATAAGCGCCCAGCGGTAGATATATTTTGTTCTCGAGGAGAACGCAAAAAACGAGTTATTCATTTTAATTACCTGTCCTTTTTATAGTTATAAACAGCGTCGGCGATTCTTTCAAAATCCTTTAAGGTGAATTTTTCCGCCCTGATATTTTCGTCAAAACCCAAATCGGTTAAAATCTGTAACACGGCGGATTTTTCAATCGAAAGTCCCGAACTTAAAGAGTTGACGGCAGTCTTTCTTCTCTGGGCAAAGGCGGATTTTACAACCTGCCAAAAGAGCTTTTCGTCCTTGGGATTGACGGGGTTTTCCTTTAAGAGCTTAAGCGAAATTACCTCGCTGTCAACCTTTGGCGAGGGCAAAAAGCATCCTCTCGGAACAAAGAAGAGCTTTTCGGCGGTTGAATAGTAGTTTACCGCTGCCGTAAGAGCGCCCGAATCCCTGTCGCCGACTGAAGCGCAGATTCTGTCAGCGGCTTCCTTCTGAACCATTACGATAATTTTTTCTATCGGAAGCCTGCTTTCAAGAAGCTTCATAATAACGGGCGAGGTGATGTAATAGGGGAGGTTTGCGCAGACCGAAACCTTTCTGTCACCGAAATTTTCTTTAATAAGCGAGTGCAAATCAACCTTGAGAATATCGTCGTTTACTATTTCGATATTGTCAAATCCGTTAAGCGTTTGGGAAAGAACGGGAAGAAGCCTTGTGTCAAGCTCAATTGACACTACCTTTTCGGCTCTTTCGGCAAGCTCGCTTGTGAGAACGCCTACGCCCGCGCCTATTTCAATTATACCCGTTTCGCCGTCCGAAACTGCCTCGTCAGCCATTCTCGGACAAACGGAGGGGTCAATGAGAAAATTCTGCCCGAGCTTCTTTGAAAAATGAAAGCCGTTTTGCTCAAGCAGGCGTTTAACGGTATTAATATCGGACAGATTATACATCATTTCACCTCTTTAAAATCAACTGACTGCTATTTTATCACATAATTTCCGTTTTAACAATATGTTAAACTGTGAGAAAAGCCAAAATACTGTCCGAAAGGTTGAAATTGAACTTGAATTGGTATAAAATAATCATAATAATTTATGATTGATTTTTAAGTTTTCGGAGGATATATATGAACTATCGTTTAACTAAAGCTCAGGCAAAGGAATTGCTTGAAAACAAGCTCTCGCATTTTATCGGCGTCGAGCCGCAGAATGCGACTGACGAGCAGTATTATAAGGCAGTTGCGCTTGTGCTTCGCGATTTAATGAGCAGAGGACGCACGGAGTTCTTTGAAAAGGGCGAAAAGAACGGCTCAAAGACCGTTTATTACCTTTGCATGGAATTTCTTATGGGTCGTTCTCTTAAGAACACGCTTTATAACCTTAATCTTACGAACACCTTCAAGAATGTTCTTAAGGATTATGACGTTAAGCTTGAAAAGCTTTATGAATGTGAGCCTGACGCGGGTCTCGGCAACGGCGGTCTCGGCAGACTTGCCGCCTGTTATTTGGACGGACTTGCAACCGACGGCTATCCCGCAAGAGGTTATTCAATTCTTTACGAAGCGGGTATTTTCAAGCAGAAGCTTATTGACGGCTGGCAGACCGAGCTTCCCGATTTCTGGCTTCCCGGCGGCGAGGTATGGCTTGTTCCCCACGAGGAATGGGCGCTCGACGTCTCCTTTGAGGGCGAGGTTAAGGATTCGTGGGAGGGCTCGTTCCACCACGTTGAAATAGTTAATTCAAAGCCCGTTAAGGCCGTGCCCTACGATATGTATGTTGCAGGTAAGGACGGCAAGGGAATTTCGGTTCTCCGTCTCTGGTCCGCAAAGGCGGCTTCGCTTGATATGAACCTGTTTAACCAGGGCGACTATCTCAGAGCGCTTGAACAGAACGCTATGGCAGAGGTTATTTCAAAGGTTCTTTACCCTGCTGACAATCATCCCGAGGGTAAATCGCTTCGCCTCCGCCAGCAGTATTTCCTCGTTTCCGCTTCTGTTCAGGATATAGTAAGACGTCATCTCCGTCATTATAACACGGTTGATAATTTTGCCCAGAAGGTCGCTATCCATATTAACGACACCCATCCGACAATGGCTATTCCCGAGCTTATGAGAATTCTTCTTGACGAGTGCGGCTACGGCTGGGATGAGGCTTGGAACATTGTCACAAGCACTGTCGCTTACACTAACCATACGGTTATGAAAGAGGCGCTTGAATGTTGGCCCGAGGATTTGTTCAAGAGACTTCTTCCGAGAATTTATCAGATTACAAAGGAAATTGACAACCGCTTCAGAGCTTTTGTCTGGAACGCAACGGGCAACGGCGACACGGTTGAAAGAATGGCTATAATTTCTAACGGCGTAGTAAGAATGGCTAACCTCTGCGTAGCGGGAAGCCACTGCGTCAACGGCGTTTCGGCTCTTCACAGTGAAATCCTTAAGAATACCGTTTTCAGCGATTTCTATGCTCTTACGCCCTCAAAGTTCACTAACGTAACTAACGGCATCGCTCACAGACGTTGGCTCTGTCAGTCAAACCCCGAGCTTTCTTCTCTTATCAAGGAATTAATCGGCGACGGCTATGTTCTTAACGCAAGTGAGCTTGAAAGATTAAAGGCGTTTAAAGACGACAAGGCTGTTCTTGAAAAAATTGCCGAGGTCAAGTATAAGAATAAGGTCGATTTCTCTAACTATATTAAAAAGACAACGGGTGTTTCTCTTGACCCCGAGTCAATATTTGACGTTCAGGTTAAGCGACTTCACGAGTATAAGCGTCAGCATCTTAACGCTCTTAACATTGTTGCCGAGTATCTTAAGATTAAGGAAAACCCGAACGGAGACTATACTCCCCATACCTATATTTTCGGCGCAAAGGCGGCGGCAGGCTACTTTATGGCTAAAAAGATTATCAGCTTTATCTGCGCGATCTCCGAAATGATTAACAACGACCCCGATGTAAACAAGTACCTCAAGGTGTTCTACGTTGAGGACTACAACGTAACAAAGGCCGAAAGACTTATTCCCACAGCCGATATTTCAGAGCAGATTTCACTTGCGGGAACCGAAGCGAGCGGAACGAGCAATATGAAGTTTATGATTAACGGCGCGGTAACGCTCGGAACTCTTGACGGCGCAAACGTTGAAATTCACGATGCAGTGGGCGACGACAATATTGTTATCTTCGGTATGACAACGCCCGAGGTTGAACAGCTTAAGCACAGGGGATATAACCCGCAGACATATTATGATAACAACGAGGAAATAAGAAAGGTTCTTGATTTCCTTAACCGTAACGGCGTAAACGGTAAGTTCTTCCCCGAAATCACTTCGGGTATTCTCTACAATGACCCGTATATGGTACTTGCCGATTTCCAGGATTATCATAACGCTCAGCAGACAATCACTTCTCTCTGGAACGATAAAAAGAAATTCGCTCAGATGTCACTTATGAATACCGCTAACGCGGGAATTTTCGCCGCAGACCGTTCAATAAGGGAATATGCAGAAAATATCTGGCACACAAAATCAGCTTTTAAGAAGTAATTTTTATGGATTTTTGTTTTTATTCTTCACGCAACAGCTTTTATAAGAATAAATTCGGTGCTATAGCCGCAGGGGATACTCTGCGGCTTTGTCTTCTTATGCCAAGGTCGTTTTTTGTTCACAGCGCAAGCCTTGCCATAAACAAGGACGGAGAGGAAATAAAACAGCTTCCGATGTACTGGGCAGGAATGCACGGTGACGGGTGCGAGGTCTGGGATATTAATTTCACCCTTGACGAGCCGGGGCTTTATTGGTATTACTTTGAGTATTCAACCGATTTCGGAACCGCTTCAATAAAGAATTTAGGCAACGATAAATGCGCTGTTAATTTCGGCGAGGGTTGGCAACTGACGGTTTATTCGCCCGATTTCAAGACTCCCGATTGGCTCAAGGGCGGTATTATTTATCAGATTTTTCCCGACAGATTTTATTTTTCGGGCGAGAAGAAGAAAAACGTTCCCTCCGACAGAATTATCCGAAGCGACTGGGGGGCTGAGCCTTACTGGAAGCCCGACAAAAACGGAAAGGTTCTCAATAACGATTATTTTTGCGGCGACCTTAAGGGAATAGAAGAAAAACTCGGCTATTTAAGCGAGCTTGGAGTAACCTGTATTTATCTCAACCCGATTTTTGAAGCCCATTCAAATCACAGGTACAATACCGCCGATTACCTTAAAATTGACCCGCTTCTCGGAACAAAGGCGGATTTCGTTTCGCTTTGTAAAAAGGCTGAGGAAAAGGGAATAAAAATAATTCTTGACGGCGTGTTTTCCCATACGGGCGACGACAGCGTTTATTTCAATAAATATAAAAGATATCAAAGCGTCGGCGCATACAACTCGGAAAAATCGCCCTATTTTGACTGGTATAAATTCGATGTTTTCCCCGACGAATACAAAAGCTGGTGGGGGTTTGAAACTCTTCCCGAGGTCAGGAAGGAAAACGAAAGCTATCAGCAGTTTATCACCGGCAAAAACGGGGTTATAGAAACGTGGCTGAAAGCAGGCGCAAGCGGTTTTCGGCTTGACGTTGCGGATGAATTGCCCGACTGCTTTATGGACGTTCTTCGTAAAAGCGTTAAAAGGACAGACAAAAACGCCGTTTTAATCGGCGAGGTCTGGGAGGACGCAACAAACAAGGAAAGCTACGGCGAAAGACGGCGCTATCTTTTGGGCGACCAGCTTGACAGCGTTATGAACTATCCGTTTGCAAACGCAATTCTTGACTTTGTCCGCTTCGGTAATGCCGAGGAATTTTATGAAAGAGTAATTTCGGTTGTTGAAAACTATCCGCCCGAAGCGATAAATGTTCTTATGAACCATATCGGAACCCACGACACCGAAAGGGCAATAACAAAAATTGCGGGCGAAAGCTGTGAAAACAGGGGCAGACCGTGGCAGGCTTCTCATAAGCTAAGCGACGAAGAGTATGAAAGGGGCGTAAGGCTTTTAAAGCTGGCGGCTGTTTTACAGTTTACTCTTCCGGGCGTTCCGTCCGTTTATTACGGCGACGAAGCGGGTATGCAGGGCTACAAGGACCCGTTCAACCGAGGCTGTTACCCCTGGGGAAACGAGAACAAGGAGCTTATTTCTTTCTATAAAAAACTCGCTTCCTTAAGAAAGGGTATACCCGCCTTAAAGGACGGTCAGCTTCGTTTTGTTTCAAATATTCTTTCGTGCGTCGCCTTTGAAAGAAGAAGCGGTAACAGCCGTCTTCTCGTTATAGCCAATAAAAACGGGGAAGAAATAACCTATACTCTTCCGCCCGAGTGGTTCGGCGCAAGCGAGATAAACGGCCTTGAAACAGACGGTTGTAATGTTAAAATTCCGCCCGATACGGCGGCGATATTCAGATAATTATACTATTTAATCCCCGATAATAATTCGGGGATTATTTTTTTTGCTTTTAAGCCTTGACAATACTGTTTTTTTATACTAAAATTGAAAACGGTTTTCATTTTCAAAATGAGGGTGAAGAAATGGGTTATAATACAAAACAGCAGGATGCTATTCTCTCTGTTCTTAAAAGCACGAAGGGCAAGCACATAACTGCTGACGAAATTTATTTAAAACTTATTCATCAGGGCAAGGCGGTAGGCAAGACTACTATCTACCGACACCTTGAAAAACTGACAGCCGACGGAACGGTCCGCCGCTTCGCTACGGGCGACAATTCCGGCGCCTGTTATCAGCTTTCCTCGTCCCACTGTAACGAGCATTACCATCTTAAATGCTCCGAATGCGGAAAACTGATACACGTTGAATGCGATTTTCTTGACGAACTGGCGAAGCACCTTATGACTGACCACAGCTTCGAGCTTGATAAATGCAAGACCGTTCTTTACGGAAAATGCAAGGATTGCAGGGAGGGAAAAGAAGAATGAAAAAAATCATAAGTGTTTTACTTGCGCTTTCTTTAGTGCTTACGCTTTTTGCCGCCTGCAGTAATAAGCAGGGCAAAACGGATAATTCTGACGGCAAAATCAAAATAATTACAACTATTTTCCCGCCTTACGATTTCACGAAGAATATAGTTTCGGATAAGGCGGATGTCAAAATGCTTCTTCCCTTGGGCAGTGAGTCACATTCGTTTGAACCCGGCACGCAGGATATTCTGTCAATTCAGAGTTGCGATATTTTTATCTGTATCGGCGGAGAAAGTGAAAAATGGGTTGAAAAGGTACTCGATTCCGTTGATTCAAAAAAGGTTAAGGTCATTTCACTTCTCGACATTGTTGACCCTAAGGAAGAGGAAATAGTTGAGGGAATGGAAGAAGAGAAAGAAGACGAAGAAGGCGGCGCGGTTATTGAATATGACGAGCACGTCTGGACCTCGCCCGTAAATGCGGCTAAAATTACTCAGGCGATTTGCGACGCGGTTTGCGAAAAGGACAGCGCAAACGCCGAAGCCTATAAACAGAACGCCGCTTCTTATATTGAAAAGCTCAATTCTCTCGATAAGGCGTTCAGGGATATGGTTTCTTCTTCAAAGCGCGATCGAATTGTTGTCGCCGACCGTTTCCCGTTCAGGTATCTTTGCGACGAATACGGACTTAAGTATTCAGCGGCTTTTGCGGGTTGTTCGGCTTCTACCGACCCGAGCGCAAACACGGTAAAATATCTTATAAACAAGGTTAATGACGAAAAAATCCCCGTAATTTTCTATATCGAATTTTCACAGCAGACAGTTGCGAACACTGTTCTTCAGTCAACGAAGGCAAAGGCTCTGGAACTTCATTCGTGCCACAACGTTTCAAAAGAGGATTTTGACAACGGCGTAGGCTATATCGAACTGATGAACAGAAATCTTGAGGCTTTAAGGGAGGCGCTTAACTGATGGCGCAGGTTAAATGCGAAAACGTTTCACTCGCTTATGACGGGATGAAAATTGTTTCGGATCTTAATTTCGAGGTAAATAAGGGCGACTATCTTTGTATAGTCGGTGAAAACGGCTCGGGCAAGAGTACGCTTATTAAAACCCTTCTCGGACTGAAAACTCCGAATGACGGGTCAATCAACTTCGGAGACGGTCTTACTCAGGATGAAATAGGCTATCTTCCCCAGCAGACGAGCGCCCAGAAGGATTTTCCCGCCTCGGTTTATGAGGTCGTTCTTTCGGGCTGTCTTAACAAAATCGGTAAGAAGCCGTTTTTCTCAAAGGCGGATAAGAAAAGAGCCGAAATGAATATCGAGCGACTTGGAATTTCCGACCTTAAAAAGCGTTGCTACAGAGAGCTTTCGGGCGGTCAGCAGCAAAGGGTGTTGCTTGCAAGGGCGCTTTGCGCAACGGAAAAGCTTCTTCTTCTTGACGAGCCTACGGCAGGCCTTGACCCGAAGGTAACAATGGATTTCTATGCGCTTATTTCTTCGCTTAACAAAAGCGGAATTACAATAATTATGGTTTCTCACGATATAAACGCGGCGGTTGAGTATTCAAGTCATATTCTCCATATGAGCCACAAACCGCTTTTCTTCGGAAAAACCTCGGATTATGTTCAGAGCCCTATCGGCAGGGCGTTCATAGGGGGTGACGAATAATGGATATGACCTTTGCTCAGTTTCTCGATTATTTTAAATTACCCTTTATTCAGTATGCGTTTATAGTCGGAATTATAGTTTCGCTTTGTTCGTCGCTTCTGGGAGTGAGCCTTGTTTTAAAGCGTTATTCAATGATAGGCGACGGGCTTTCGCACGTCGGCTTCGGAACACTCGCCGTAGCTTCAGCGTTAAACCTCACGAATCAGTCAATGTTTATTTCAATTCCCGTTGTTGTGCTTTCGGCTTTTCTGCTTTTAAGACTTAACGAAAACAGCAAAATCAAGGGCGACTCGGCTATTGCGCTTATATCTACAAGCGCGCTTGCAATCGGTTACACAATGTCCTATACCTCGACGAATTCGTCAAGCGTTGACGTCTGTAACTTTATGTTCGGCTCGCTTCTGACTATAAAAAAGGCAGAGGTGCTTCCGTCGATTCTTCTTTCGGTAGTAGTTCTTGTTATTTTCGTTTTCTTCTACAACCGCATTTTCGCCGTTACGTTTGACGAAACCTTCGCCAAGGCGACGGGAACTAAAAGCGGACTTTACAATATGCTTATAGCTTTTCTTACGGCGGTAACAATAGTTATGGGTATGAAGATAATGGGTACTCTTCTTATTTCTGCTCTCATTATTTTCCCTGCGCTTACGTCAATGAGACTTTGTAAGAGCTTTAAGGGAGTTGTTGTCCTTTCGGCGATTATTTCGATTATATGCTGTATAGCGGGTATTGTTGCGGGTATCATTCTCGGTACGCCCACAGGCTCGTCGATAGTTCTTTGCAACCTGGTTCTGTTCCTTATTTTCAGCGTGATTGCATCTTGCATTAAAAGAAAAAAAGCGGTATAATCCAGTTGAATCGGGTTTAAAAGAGGTGTATTTATGAAAAAAATTATTTCTCTTGTTCTTTGCGGCGTAATGCTTTTTGCGTTTTCTTCCTGTGGGAATAAGCAGAGCGTTATTGATAACGCCAGAAAGCAGAGGGAAACAACAACGGAAACGCTTGAAAACGTTTTCTCGATTCGTGAGGAGATTTTTGTCGCAACTGTTGACAATATTTACAGAGAAACCCAGAAATATATTGACGACTACAGCTATGTAAAATATGTCGGCTTTGTTCTTACTCAGGAGGACCCGTCTGACAGCAAGGTTAAATATCCCTGGGTTTGCCGTTACGGCCCCGGTTGCTGCGGAAGCGGAACAACACCCGGCTTCGTAGTTGTTTACGACGGCGAGCTTCCCGCGGAAAAAACCTGGGTTGAGGTTACGGGTAAGCTTAAGATTGCCAAGGAGGGCGACGACATTTATAACTATCTCCACGACCTTTTAGGCACTCTTTACAACGAGGATAATACGGCTATTGCGACCTACGCTTATTTTGAAATCGAGCGTGTTGTTCCCGCAAAGCCCGGACTTGAAACGGTAGGTATTACCTGATAAAAATGAGAAAAATAAATTTGTTCACAATTTGTTCATATTTTTGTGTAGAGTTTGACAAAAATGGTTGATATTATGAAATTGACAAAAGGAGATATGTAGATCTCCTAAAAGCCAATCCAAATATTCTTTATTTTTCTCTTTCCAGGAAAAAGCCGACACAGAGGTGTCGGCTTTTTCTTTTGTTCTGAAAATCGGCATAATAAAAACCCCTGAATTATTCAGGGGTTTTGCGGTTTTATTTTTTATTTCATAAGTCCGTCAACGACCATATCGAAATACCAGGTGAGTATTCTCTGACCGAAGAAAAGAGCGAAGGCAATTCCGAGAGCGAGGTGAGGACCAAAGGGAACCTCTCTTCCAGTATCCTCTTCTTCAATTGCCTCTTCAGCGGCTTCTTCAGCCGTTTCTTCGTTGCCTGCGTTTTCGAGCGCTCTCTTAGCCTTGACCTTTTGAGCGATTTTGTTCGTAGGCTCGGCTAAAGCGGCTTCCTGCTTAGCCTTTGCCTTTTCTTCCTTCGCCTTTTTCTTTTCAGCCTTCGGGTCAACGCCCTTTTCTTTCTGTTCCTTTTTATAGATGATTGAAAGATAAATAACGGTGAAAATAAGACCGACGACGGTTCCGACTACGGTGGCGAGAACAGTGGACTGCCAGCCGAGAACAAAGCCTGCCGCAGCCATAAGCTTTATGTCGCCGCCGCCTATAGCGTCAACGCCCTTGAGCTTGGTGAAGATAAGACCGAGAATAAGAAGAATTCCCGAAACGAGAACAAGACCGATAAGCTTTGAAATAAGCGTATCAAGGTTAAAGCCGTTCTTTATTATGTCACAGACATAAATTTCAACGCCGCCGATTAAAATGCAAATCCACATTGAATCGGGGATGATATTGTGCTGAAAGTCCGTCCAGGAAAGAACGATAAGGCACGAAAGAATCATACAGTAGCCTAAAAGCTCGGGCTTTAAGGTTCCGTCGCAAAGGAAAAGGAACGCGAGCACATACATAATTCCGTTAAGCGATTCGACTATCGGATACTGGGGCGAAATTCTCGCCTTGCAGTAACGGCATTTTCCGCCTAAGAAAATGTATGAGAAAAGCGGAATGAGGTCATACCATTTAAGGTCGTGGTTGCATTTCGGGCAGAAGGACGAGCCCTTTTTGAAATCAAGACCTATCGGCAAACGGTAAATAAGCACGTTTAAGAAACTGCCTATTACAATTCCGAAGAGGAAAATGACTACGGACAGATAAATTTTCTGAATAATTAAAAAGTCCATTATTTAAATCTCCTTTGTGAAAGAATGAAATTCGGATTTCTTGTAGTGATATTATCCGGCGAAAGGGTCAGGGTAAAATCAAGCTCGGTTTCGCTGTCGGGAGTGAAAACAGAAACGAGAAGCGAATTCTTTTTGCAGATTTCAACTCCCTTTTTCGAGATGGATTTGAAGCTGCAGTTGACGCCTATTCCGCCGAGAGCGTTTACCTTTGAAGCGGTTTCTATCCAGTAATCCTCGCTGTTTCTGTCTTTGAACGAGGGATGAACATTGACGTAATACGGAATACTCGACGTTGACGCAATAAGGGGAACGTCCTTTTCGTCAACGCCTGTGAAAAAGCATCTGTCGGTCATACCGAGAGAACGGATTATTTCGTCAGCCGCATAGGAAATATGGTTTCGCTTAAGGTCGATATTCATTTTAACCGTGTCGGAATGTTCCTTAACGAATTTCAGCGCCTCTTCAAACGTCGGACACTGCTTTCCCTCTTCAAAATCGTGAGATAAAATCAGGGTGCCGTTACTGTCGTCAAGCAGGTCAAATTCAATTATGTCGGCGCCGCTGTTAATGCCCGCTTCAATGCTTTCGAGCGTGTTCGCTTCGGTGTCGTTACAGCCCGTATGGGCGGTGACGGTAAAGTATTCGGGCAAAAGATACGCCGATTTCAAAGCCTCGCTTTCAAGCTTCCTTTTTGCGGCTGAAACAACGGCGGAAGCAACTGTTCCGACGACTATAAGCCGTTTTATCGGTTTTAAATTCATTTTTTTATCACCTCGGAAGAATTACATTCCAGTCGGCAGGCGGGGCGTCATACAGAACGCCGTCTTTAACGACCGAGAGTATTTCACGGATTTTTTTGGTTTTGGGAATCGGCTTTGTCAGAGCCGATATTCTGTCAATAATTGCCGAAACGGATTTATACATAGGCGTGTCGGGCGTGTAAGGCTCGTCGCCGTAAAAGACGTTGTCAACAAGTTCAAGAAGAAAATCCTTAACGGTAATATCCTTTACGCTTTCGTCAATTTTTCTTCCTACGCCGAGCCTTTTGCCGAGTGAGCCGAGAGTCCGGCTGTTAAGCCTTTTTCCGAAAAAGAGAATCGGCTTTTTATACTTATAGAAAAACTCTTTCTTCAGCGAAGCCGCCTGACCTAACTCGGCGGCAAGGTCAATATCGTTGGCAACGGCGTAGAAAACGTCGTTCATAAAGCCGTTGAAATGGTCTTTAACATATTCGCCTGCGGTCTTTCCCTTGAAATCCCAGTCAAAATCGTCAACGGTAAGGGTTTGAATTTTAACCTCGTTTTCAGTGAATTCGACCTTTCTGTACGGGCAGGGGTAAGCCACGAGCGCGCCGGTGTTTACGTCGTAAATCGTGTTGCCCTTTTCGGTTGTCTTTTGGGCAATATTTGTCATATGGGTATGACCCGTGAAAATATATTTTACGCCGTTGTCGGCAAAAAGAGTTGTGATTTCGTCATGGTTTCCGAGCATATCACGCTTGGAAAATACGGGATAAATCGGAGAGGGCGGAAGCGCGGGGTGATGGGTCATAACAATAACATATTCGTTGTTTTTCTTCGCCTCTTCAAGCTGACCCTTTATCCATTCAACACAGTCGTCAAAGTAGCCGCAAAAATCCGACCCGCCGCCCGTGCCGTCATCGTTCATACAAAGAAGCCTTGTCTTTTCGTCGAGCATAACGGAATAAGAATGGCTCTTTTTGTTTTCCGAAATGGCTTCGTTCCGACCGAATTCGTTATAGAGGCTATAAAGCTCTTTCCTTCGGGTTCTGGTCGCAATTCCGACGTTATCACCCTCGCATTTAAGGGGCTTGTCGTGGTAATCGTGGGTGGCGGTAATGGCGAATACCCGTTTGCCCGCGTCTTTCAGACGGCGAAGCATCGGTATGATTTCGTCGTGAGCCTCCCTTGCGCCGTCGGCGGTAATATCGCCCGCAACGAGAACAATGCCGACCTCTTTGTCGGCGATTATTCTGTCAATGGCCGAATTAATAATAGCGCCTGTTTCCGCAAGACAGCGGTGCTCGGCTTTATATACCCTTTCGTAACCCTTGCCCTCTGTTCCCTGAGCCTTTGCCCAGTGGTGAAGGTCGGTTATGAGATAGAATTTCAAATTCTTTTCAGCCATTTTTTGCCTCCGAAAAAACCTATACTATAATATTAAGATACCAAAAGCTAAAAGTCAATAAAAAATCCCTTTTAAAAAGGGCTTTAGTGTGCTAAAATAGTTAAAAACGAAAGGCGGTGAGCGAATGAAAGGAAAATTCGGTTTAATCGGAAAGAATATAAGCATAAGTCTGTCGCCCAAAATTCATAAAAGCTTTTTCGACTATGAGTATAAGCTGATGTCCCTTGAAAACGAAGAAGAGGTCGAAAAGAAATTAAGGGCAAAGGATTTTGACGGACTTAACGTGACAATTCCCTATAAAAAGACGGTTATGCCCTTTCTTGATGAGATTTCGCCCCTTGCCGAAAAAATCGGAAGCGTGAACACCGTTGTAAACCGAAACGGTTATCTTTTCGGCGATAATACCGATTATTACGGCTTTATAAAAACGCTTGAAAAGGTCGCCTTTTCGCCGGAAGACAAAAAAGTTCTCGTCCTCGGCTCGGGCGGCGCTTCGCTGAGTATTAAACAGGCGCTTTACGACCTTAAGGCAGGCGAGGTTATTACCGTTTCAAGAAGCGGGGAAGATAATTACGAAAATCTTTCAAAGCATTCCGACGCTTCGCTCATAGTAAACACTACCCCTGTCGGAAAGTATCCGGATAATCAGAAAACACCTTTGTCGCTTGAGGGCTTTTCGGGGCTTGAAGCGGTAATAGATATTAACTATAATCCCGTTAAATCAAGGCTTTTAATCGAAGCCGAAAAGAAAAACCTCCGTGTTTCGGGCGGGCTTACTATGCTTGTCTGGCAGGCGAAGAAAAGCGCCGAGCTTTTCACGGGTGAAAGGGTAGAGGACGAAACGGCGGAAAAAACCGAAAAAGCACTCCTTTTAAAAATGAAAAATGTTGTCTTTATCGGTATGCCGTCCTGTGGAAAATCAACCGTGGGAAGGGTTTTTGCCGAAAAGACGGGAAGAGCCTTTTTCGATACGGACAGGCTGATTGAAGAAAGGTATTCAAAAAAGCCGTCCGAGATAATAACCGAAAACGGAGAAGAGTATTTCAGAAAGCTCGAAACCGAGGTTATAACCGATATTTCGAGGAATACGGGAGTTGTTATTTCAGTCGGCGGCGGCGCGGTTTTAAAAGAGGAAAACATTGACGCATTAAGACAGAACGGCGTTCTTGTCTATCTTGACAGACCGCTCGACGAGCTTGTTTCGGTTGACAGACCCCTTTCAAAGAACATCAGCGCTCTTTTTGAAAAGAGAAAGCCGTTTTATGACAAGGCGGCGGACATTAAAATAAAAAGTCAGCCGACAGCCGAAATGACTGCCGATGAGGTGATAAAAAAACTGGGATTGTGATAAAGGGCGATACCGATAAGGATGTTTAGGTTTTGGCTTTGTCATTTTGTCCCTAAAGCAATTAAAAATCCCCCGAATACGAAAGTATGCAGGGGATTTTGTAATCACTTTATGAACTAAAACTACTTTGCCAAAACTGATTCGCACCCTAAAATGAGGCAATTTTTCGTTAGAACAATGAATAAAACGGGGTTAATGCTTTGTGCCTTAACCCCGTTTTTGAAGCCGTTATAGCGGAAAAGTGTCCGTTTTAGGGCTTAAACCTCCTTATCGGTATCGCCCTAAGGACAATCCCGCTTTTTATTTAATCTCAATGTCGGTGTAGTAGTGCTTGAGAATTTCGTCATACTTAAAACCCTGCTTTGCCATATAGTCGGCGCCGTACTGGCTCATCCCGACAAAATGACCGTAACCGTCGGCGGTTATTATGAAAGAGCCGTCCTTAAAGCCTATGTCAAAAGCCGAGCTTTTTAATGAAAGGGCCGCGCGAAGCTGTTCTCCCGCGAGAACCTTGTTACAGATTTTTATTTCGGTTACGGTGCCCGCAGGCGAGCGTTTTATTTCACCTATATAGTCTTTCGCCTTACCCGAAAACTCAAGTCCGTCAACGGTTGAAAGCAGTTTTTCAAATTCTTCGGTCGAAAGAACGAGGGTTGAAGAGAAGGCGGGAGAAAGCCTGTCGCCCTCGCTTGAAACGCTTTTGAGGTAGGGAATTTTTTTGCCCCAGACTACCTCTGCGTCCTCGGTTTTGCCTGCGCTTAAGGCGTGAAAAACAGCCATTATCGGTTCGTTTTCATAGGTGATTGTCTTCCCGTAAACGCTTTCAACGGCGGAAGAGAGCTTTTTATAGTATTTTTCAAAGCCGTCGCCCCATTTTTCCTTCATTTGTTCCTTTGTCATAAAGGTCTGGTCGTTTTCGCTGTTTTCAATGTCTGCGCCGTTTTTACCTTCGCCGTTATTCTGATTCTGTTTCCATTTCAGAAAGGTGTAGCACGCCACAGCCTGAGCCTTCAGGGCTTCTTCGTCGTATGTAATCGGCATTTCAGCCGCAACCGAGCCTATTATATAGTCCTTTTCGCTTACGGAGGAAACGCTGTTGTCCGAAGGCGAAAAAACCTTTACCGTAACCTCCTTTTCTTCCTTTGACGCGGCTTCGGAGACGGCTGCCGCTTCTTCCTTTTTTGTCTCGCTTTTTATCTCAATCAGCGGCCCGTCGCTGTCGGGCAGGGCTATAAGCGGCGCGGATACGGTGAAAATCGCTATAATAAGGCATAAACTTAAAAATCTTTTCATTTTTATTGGTCCTTTCGTTTGACATTGATATTAAATTATAGTAAAATATTAAGTTGAATAAGTTTAGTTTATTATAAAAAATCAGGGAGGAAATAATATGTCGGTTATTGCGCCTATTTCCAGTAATTCCCTTAACAGTTTATGGTCGGAAATTAAAAAAAATAACTATATAAATCCCGAGTATTACTCCCGTTTTGACGTCAAAAGAGGGCTGAGAAATGCCGACGACACGGGCGTTATGGCGGGACTTACGAGAATATGCAGTGTTGAGGGTTATTACCTTTCTGACGGCGAGCGTGTTCCGAAAGAGGGCAAGCTCGTTTACAGGGGAATAAATATTGAGGAAATCGTTGATAATTGTATTAAAGAAAACCGCTTCGGCTTTGAAGAGGTTGCGTGGCTTCTGATTTTAGGTCAGCTTCCTACGGAAAATCAGCTTAAGGAGTTTAACGATATTCTCGGCTCGTGCAGGGAACTGCCCGACGATTTTATTGAGGATATGATTATGAAGGCTCCGTCGCCGAACGTTATGAATAAGGCGGCGAGAAGCGTTCTTGCTCTTTATTCGTTTGACGAGGACCCCGAATCGACGGATATTGAAAACGTAACGCGTCAGTGCGTTCAGCTGATAGCCCAGATTCCGTCAATAGTGTCATACGCCTACCAGGTTAAAAGAAGGGTTTATGACCATAAGAGTATGTATATTCATCAGGTTGACCCGTCAATGACGACGGCGCAGTCGATTCTTCACTATATCCGTTCGGACAAAAAGTTCACCGACGAGGAAGCGAAGCTTCTCGATATAGCGCTTATCGTTCACGCCGAGCACGGCGGCGGTAACAACTCGACCTTTTCGACGAGGTGCTTAACCTCAAGCGGAACCGATACATACTCGGCATTTGCGGCGGGTATAGGCGCTCTTAAGGGCCCGAAGCACGGCGGAGCGAATATAAAGGTCCGCAGGATGCTCAACGATATGAAAAACAGTATTGAGGACATAACCGACGCGGATCAGGTTGCTTCGTATCTTACAAAGGTGATAAGAAAAGAGGCGAACGACGGCTCGGGTCTTGTCTACGGAATGGGTCACGCGGTTTACACCCTGTCTGACCCGAGGGCGAAAATCCTTAAATCCTGCGCCTCAAGATATGCCGGAAATTACGGACTTGAAAAGGAATTCACCGCTTTGAGCCTTATTGAAAGCCTTACCCCTCAGGTCTTTGAACAGGTTAAGGGCTCGAAGAAGAAAATGTGCGCTAACGTTGACCTGTATTCAGGGCTTATTTACGATATTTTAAGAATTCCCGAGGATTTGTTTACGCCTATGTTCCTTTGCGCAAGAAGCGCGGGCTGGGCGGCGCACAGAATTGAAGAGCTGTTAACGAACAACAGGATAATCCGCCCCGCGTTCAAAAACGTGGCTCAGCCGAGGGACTACGTTCCCATCAACGAAAGAACAAGCGACTTTGAGTTAAATCAGAGAGATTATATTCCGCAGGACGAAAGATAAGGAGTTAAGATAAAATGAAAGGTAAATTGGATTTTATTAAAGTAAAGGGTCTTCTGGTGCTGTTTGCAATAACGTTCGCTTTTGCGGCTCCGATAAGACTTTATCAGTATTTTACGGTTATTGCGCCCTCAACGGGCTTCTATACGTCGCTTTCGTGGGCGGTATATGCGCTCTATATAATTGTCGGCGTGTTTTCACTCGCTGTTATTATCTGTTCGTTCCTGTCAACCGAAACGGTACAGAGTAAAATGCCCGAGGGAAAAAGTAAACTCCTCGGCGTTATTTCGATTGCTTATGCGGTATGCTTCCTTATCGACGCAATAATGAGAATAAGCTCGTTCGCGATTGCTTTTGTCGGTTATGCGTCGGGCTCGGTAAGACCCGGACTCTGGAGATACATTTCGACTAACGGCTATCTTCCCGTTATTCTTCAGGCGGTTTTCGCTCTTTTTGCGGCGATTTACTTTATCGTTTTCGGTATGTCTTACCTTGCGGGCAAAAACACCTTCCAGGACAGCAAGCTGCTCGCTCTTTCGCCTATGCTCTGGGCTGTGGCGAGAATGATTACGGGACTTATGAAGCCCATAAGCTACGTTAAGGTCAGCGAGCTCCTTTTAGAGCTTTTCTCAATGATGTTCTTAATGCTTACGTTCCTTTCCTTCGCAAGAATTTCCTCTCAGCTTAGCGAAAAAGGCGAAATGAGAAAGATTTTTGCGTTCGGACTTCCCGCTGCGCTTTTCTGCCTTGTCTGCGCAGTTCCGAGAGTTGTTCTTACCGTTATCGGTCAGTCCTCAAGACTCGCCGACGGATACGGCTTTGACGTAATGCTTCTTTCGAGCGCAGTTTTTCTTATAGTCTATATCGCTTCGGTTATGTATATGGGCAATAAGGAAATCGCAGAGGAAAAGCAGGAAGAATTTGAAGAAACCGTTATTGACGACAATTTCCTTTCGGAATAATTTTTAAAAATCGGGTCTGGAGAGAAAAGAGTGGAGTTATTTTTAGGTAATGCCCTTGTTGCGGCGAAGCAGGTGCTCATTTTATATATAATGGTCGCAGTCGGCTTTATCTGTGACAAAACCGGGCTCTTTACCGAGAAAACGGCGAGGGGTACGAATTCGCTTCTGTTTTTCGTAACAACCCCTGCGGTTATCATTCAGTCCTTTCTCAAAACCGAATTTTCAAAGGACGGCGCCATAAAGCTTCTTATAGCCTTCGGCGGCGCGGTTGCAATTCACCTGATCGGCATTGCTATTTCGTCCTTCCTTTTCAAAAAGACCGAAATTGATAAAAGGGTAGTTTACAGGTTTGCCTGCGTTTACGGAAACGTCGGTTATATGGCGTTGCCTCTGGCTCAGGAAATTCTCGGTTCGGAGGGAGTTTTCTACTGCTCGGTAGGCGTAATCGCCTTTAACATTTTCTGCTTTACCCACGGCTCGTTTATAATGACGAAAAAGGAAAAGGGCGAAAAGAGCTTTAAATTCAAAAAGCTTGTTTTAAACCCCGGGGTTATTTCGGTTCTTATCGGTCTTCCGCTGTTTCTGTTTTCGGTCAAGCTTCCCGAAATTATTGAAACCCCGTTGTATTCGGTAGCGGCGTGTAACACTCCGCTGGCTATGATAGTTTTCGGTACTTACCTTGCGAACGCCGATTTCAAAAGCGTTTTCAAGGATAAAAATATTTTTCTTACGGCGTTTGTCAAGCTTATCTGTATGCCGCTTATAATCTTCGGTGTTTACCGTCTTTTCGGCTTTTCGGGCGCGTTTCTCGTTGCGGCGATGATAACCGCTTCTGCTCCGTCGGCGAATAACACGGTTATCTTTACCGCCCAGTATGACAGAGATCTCAATACCGCTTCGAGAACGGTAACGGCGGTCAGCGTGCTTTCGGTTATCACTATGCCGCTGATTATAGCTTTGGCTCAGCAGATGAAATAGTTTAAATAAAGCGGTGATAAAAAATGAAATTAATAATTGCGGTAGTTAATTATGACGATTCCCAGGCTGTTCTTTCAGAGCTTACAAGAACGGGTTTTTTAGTCACCAATCTTTCAACATCGGGAGCCTTCCTCAAGACCAAAAACGTCACTCTTCTCATAGGAACGGAGGACGAAAAGGTCAGCCAGGCGATTGAAATAATCAGCCAGTTCAGCTCAAAAAGAAATCAGCCCGTGCCTAAAAACGCAACGGATTTTATGAGCGAGGGCTTTATGAACGCAGTATCCAGAAATGAAATCACGGTCGGAGGCGCAACCGTTTTCGTTATGGATGTAGAACAGTTTTATAAATTATGATGAATTTTAAGGATGTATCGCTTCCCGAAAGCACTCTGTCGGCTTTTGAAAGACTTATCGGGTCGGGAACCTTTCCCCATTCGACGTTGCTTACGGGAAATGACGAGGGAAAACTCAAAACTGTCGCCGACGAATTGGCTTCGGCTCTTGTCTGCGAAAATAAGGACGCGCCCTGCGGGGTCTGTTCTCACTGTATAAAGAGCATGAAGAACGTTCACCCCGATATAAAAACGGTATCTCCCCGTGAAAAACGCAAGAGCGTCAATATGGAAGAATGCCGTGAAATGATTATGGACACCTTTGTTCTTCCCAACGAGGCGCAAAGAAAAATCTATATTATAATGAGCGCCCAGACGCTGGATGAAAAGGTGCAGAACGCTCTGCTTAAAATTCTTGAAGAGCCGCCGGAGTATGTTTACTTTATTCTGCTCTGCACCAATCCGAGCGCTATGCTCGGTACCGTTATGTCGAGAGTGAGTACGTTTTCGGTAGGCAACGGCGAAGAGGACGAAGCCGACGAAGAAGCGAAAAAGATTGCGCTTGAGCTTGTTTCGGCGTTACAGAGTATTAACGAAATTGATTTAATAAGGGCAACCGTCCCGCTTGACAGGGACAGAAAGCTTGTCAAAAAGACAATGGAAAGCTTTAAATCGCTCGTGAATACGGCTTTCAAAGCGCGTCAGGGCTTCGGCAGGGATGAAACGGGGCTTTCGGGAAGGTTTACGGGCGAAGAGCTTATGAACCTTAATAACAGCGCCGACGAAATTATTTCGGCGTGCGACAGAAACGCTAACGAAAAGCTTTTAATTACATTAATCAGCGCTTCCCTGAGGCGCTCAATCGGAGGATAAAATGGCCAAGGTTGTTGGAATAAGATTTAAACAGGTCGGCAAGATTTATTACTTTGACCCCGAGGATAAAGAATATAACGAGGGTGATTTCGCCATAGTTGAGACCGCCCGCGGAGTCGAGTGCGGCGAGATCGCTCTGTCTAACCGTGAGGTTGACGACGAGACAATCGTAAAGCCGCTTAAAACGGTTATAAGAAAGGCTACGGAAGAGGACCTCAAAACCGTTGAGGAAAACCGTGAAAAAGAAAAAAAGGCGTTTGACATCTGCCTTCAGAAAATAAAAAACCACGGGCTTGACATGAAGCTTGTCGAGGTTGAATATACATTTGATAACAGCAAAATTCTTTTCTATTTTACCGCTGACGGAAGAGTCGATTTCAGAGAGCTTGTCAAGGATCTGGCTTCGGTTTTCAGAACGAGAATTGAGCTTCGCCAGATAGGCGTAAGGGACGAAAGCAAAATGCTCGGCGGCTTCGGCGTTTGCGGAAGACCGTTCTGCTGTAAAACATTTTTAGGTGAATTTCAGCCGGTTTCTATAAAGATGGCTAAGGAGCAGGGCTTGTCCCTCAATCCCGTTAAAATCAGCGGAACCTGCGGAAGACTTATGTGCTGTCTTAAATACGAGCAGGATTCTTATGAGCATCTTCTCAGGGTTACTCCCAAGGTCGGTGCTATAGTCGAAACTCAGGAGGGCAGGGGTACGGTAGTTGAGAACAACCTGCTTACAGGCGTTGTCAAGGTTCAGCTTGAAAGACGTCCCGAGGCCGCGCCGGCAATTTATGACAGACGCCAGGTGAAGATTATCCGTGACGCTAAAATCCAGATTGACGACAGTGAAATCGCCGAATTCAAGGATTTGAGCGATTAAAAAAATTAGCAGAGGCTAACCGAAAAATATCTTGCAATTGCATATCGTGTTTGTTACAATGTGTTTGAAATTATTAAAGAGGAGGTAATTGTAATGGCATATAAGATTTCTGACGATTGCATCTCCTGTGGTGCATGCGCAGCTGAATGCCCTGTTGAGGCTATTTCAGAGGGCGATTCAAAGTACGTTATTGACGAAAATGCTTGCATTTCCTGCGGTAACTGTGCTGATGTCTGCCCCGTAGGCGCTCCTGCAGAGGACTAATTACATAAGATTTAAGGACCGTTCACAAGAACGGTCCTTTTTTCTTTTTAACCTACATTGAGCAACCGCAGGAGGGATTGTTCGGCTCGCTTCTGTCAAGCTCTCTCTCGTTGGGAGGGAAGAACTCGTTAAGCGGAAAGTCGATTTTCCTGAAGGTTTCGCACGGGTCGTCAGTTTCGCAGGTACATTCCTTATCCGGAATACAGAAGTCGTAAGCGGGAATAAGCATCTGGACGTCACGCTCAAGCTGAATTATGGTGAAAAGACCGAGCGTTACGGCTACGGCTCTGTCAGCCTGAAGTGTGATTTCGCCGTCAAAGCAACGGCAGATTGAGCGGGGCAAAGCTCTGTTTGACGAGAAAAGATTATCGCAGCACTCGTTTCTTGAGCAGAGCTTGGCGTCAAGACAAATCGGGTCAACCGTCTGAACCTTGGCTCTCGGGTTATTTGAAATAACGGGCAGCTGCTCGTCAATTTCGTCGGCGGCGTATTCCGAAGAGAATACTCTTACGTCGCCCTCGCTTCCGTAGAGAATACATTTCTTTGAGTATGTTGAAAGACCGCTTACGGTCACGGGCGGCGCCATGGGCGAAGAAAATGCGTCAAGCGTAACCCTGAAGAAAAACGTTACGTCAACCGAATAACAACCCCTGTTAAACGGAACTCTTTCGACCTCAACAAAGGCGTTGAGAATTTCGCATCCTCTGCAACGGATGCTCGTTGCGTTGTTTATAATTCCCTGTGTGTTCTCGGTGAAATAGACTCTTAAATCGGCAAGACAGTCCTTATCGGCGCAGGAGTCATAGACTCTGTTGGTGTCAATACAGACCGCTTCGCGGATTTGTCTTTTACCGCAATTTTTGTTGTCGGGCATTAAAACTCCTCCTGAAAAATATTCAAAGTTAAAAACTTCAATAACATTTTATGTATAACGTTCCTTTAGGTTACACTTTAACAAAAATAGCCTTATTTTTTCATTAATATTGATATTTGAATAATGGCAGGATTTGCTATATAATTAAAAGGTAATATATTTTCGGGAGGGCGTTATTATGGCAAATAATCAATGGTATAAAGAACTGGCGGTTTATCAGATCTGGCCGAGGTCATTTAAGGACGGCAACGGCGACGGAATAGGCGACCTCTGGGGCGTTCTTGAAGAGCTTGACTACATAAAGAGCCTCGGCGTTGACGCAATCTGGTTTTCGCCGCTTTACTGCTCGCCGAACGCAGACTACGGCTACGATATTTCGGATTACAGAAAAATCAGCCCCGAATACGGCGATAACGAGTTATTTAAAAAGGTTCTTGACGAAGCCCATAAGAGAGGGCTTAAAATCATTATGGACCTTGTTATAAACCACACCTCGGACGAGCACGAATGGTTTATCGAGAGTAAAAAGAGTAAGGATAACCCGTATCACGACTACTATTTCTGGCGTGACGGCAAGGGCAAGGACGGCAAAAAGCCCCCGAACAACTGGCTTAGCGTTTTTGAGGGCGGCGCCTGGGAATACAACGAGGATTTAAAGCAGTATTACCTTCACGTCTTCGCCAAAAAGCAGGTTGACTTAAATATGGATAATCCGAAGGTCAGGGAAGAAGTTAAGGATATTATGCGTTTCTGGCTCGATATGGGCGTTGACGGCTTCAGAGAGGACGTTATTACGTTTATTTCAAAGGCAGAGGGACTTCCCAACGGCTTCCCGCTTCCGATAGGCACGGGACTTGAGCACTATAAAAAGGGACCGCATATTCACGAGTATCTTTCGGAATTCCGTCATGACGTGCTTGATAAATACGATTGCTTCGTAGTCGGCGAGTCACCTATGACTAACGCTAAAACGGCGCTCGAATTTACCGACGAGCACGGCGATAAGGAGCTTGATATGATGTTCCTTTTCGACCATATGGAAGCGGACTGCTTTATGACGGACACTATCCATATGCCCTTTAACCTCAAGAGAATGAAAAAGGCTTTCACGGGCTGGCATAAGACACTTGACGGCAAGGGCTGGCCTGCGCTTTACCTTGAAAATCACGACCACCCGAGAATTGTTGACCGTTACGGCGACCTCAATTACAGGGTTGAGAGCGCTAAGATGCTCGCTACAATGTGCTATATGCAAAGCGGTACGGTTTTCATCTATCAGGGTCAGGAAATCGGTATGACGAATTTCCACCTCGACAGCCTTGACCAGTTCAAGGACGTTGTTACCTTCAACAACTATAAGCTGTTTAAAAAGCTCGGCTTCTCGGATAATTTCTATCTTAAGGTAGCAAATAAGACCAGCCGTGAAAACGGAAGAACTCCCGTTCAGTGGACGGACGACAAATACGCAGGCTTCTCAACTGTTGAGCCGTGGTTCCACCTTAACCCGAATTATAAGCAGATTAACGTAAAGCAGGCTGAGGCGGACGAGAACTCGATTCTCAATTATTACAGAAAGCTTCTCAAATTCCGTAAGGAAAATCCGATTGTCATTTACGGCGATTATAAGGAGCATTACGCTTCAAGCGATAAGATGTATGTTTATGAGAGGAACTATGAGGGCAAGAGAATGCTCGTTGTTTCCTCGTTCTCGGACAAGGCGCTTCGCTTCGACGCTCCCGAAGGATTTAATCTTTCAGAGGGTAAAAAGGTTCTCGGCAACTATTCAACCGAAAAGATTATTGACAATGGCTTTATTATGAATCCGTATGAAACAAGGGTTTATCTGTTTGAATAAATTTTTTTAAAGCGTTGAAAATAACCGTAGAAGCCTTCTCCTTGAGGAGAAGGTGGCGGCGAAGCCGACGGATGAGGTGTAGCCACGAAGTGGCGTTATAATATATATTCCACCTCATCAGTTTCGCCGCTTTGCTCCTCAACAGCTTCCCCTCAAGGGGAAGCCGAAAAAACCGACATTCCAAAACGGAATGTCGGTTTTATTATTCTATTCTTCCCAGCTTTTAATGTCAATCACAATCGGTTTGTGGTGGACGCGGGGGAGGTATTTTTCAAAAATATCGCTTGTTTTGATTTTAAGGGTCGAGGTGTTTATGCACGGGTGACAGCGGATGAACTCGCTGTCGTAAATATCCTTGTCAACAACAAGCTGAACACGGTTGTTCTTATCGTTCATAAGCCCCATAATGCTCACCGAGCCGGGCGTAATATCAAGAAATTCTTCCATATATTCGGGCTTTCCGAACGAAAGACGCGAAACGCCTAAAAGCTTTGAAACAACCGCCGTGCGAAAGGGTTTGAGGGCGGGCATAAGAAGAACATAGAAAACAGTTTCCTGCCTGTTACAGAGAAAAAGGTTTTTGCAAATCTGAACGCCTATGACCTCTTCGATTTTCTGACAGTCCTCAATCGTGTCGGCGTGGGAGTGGTCGGCTCGCTGGTATTCAATCCCGAGCTCGTCGAGCAAATCGTAAACACGCTCTTCCTTATCTATTCTCTTTTCTTCGGGTCGCCCGTCGTAAAGCACGGGGTCAACATAAAATTCACTCATTTTTCCGTTTTCACTTTCGTCTTTTCTTTTTTGTTTTCAACCATATAGGACCTGAAAAACTCGGTCATTTCGTCGTTGGTTTCCTTGCTCTGAGGGAATTCGGGATTCGTTACGTTAAAAACGTGGGGAAGCGCCCTTTCCTTGATTTTACCCCAATAGCGGAACATATGCTCCCTGTTGTTTTCGGTTAAAACCCTGTCGAGATGAAGCGACTGGAAGTTATAAATATCCTGCTTACTGCTCACAAGATAGAACGGCGGAAGATTTTTTACCGACACAAGGTTCTTGAACGAGGTGTAATAGAGCCTTCTGTCCCTTAAATTCTTGCCGAACATCATTTTTCCGTACTGGCGAAGAAGCGGAACAGGGGATTTTAAGAACATATCCATATTCGTTACCGCGCAGATACAGCCGACGGCTCTTATCGGGAACAAAACGGGTTTAACGTCATAAACTGCGCTGTATTCCTTTGAGAGATTGACGGCGGTTGTAAGCGAAGCGAGATGACCGCCCGCCGAGTCGCCGACAAGGAAAACGTTATTCATATCAAGGGGATATTTTGAAGCGTTTTCTTCGATAAAATGAAGCGCCGCAAAAATATCCTGAACCTGACCGAAAACGGTTGCGTCGGGTACAAGTCGGTAACTTATATTTACTACTGCAAAGCCGCGTGAAGCAATATCAAGACAGAAATATTTATTCAGCTCCTTGTCGCCGTAAACCCAGCCTCCGCCGTGAATATCAATAATCACGGGCAGTTTTTCCTTTGTGCCCTCGGGGTAATAAATGTCAAGCAGGTGCATTCTTTCTCCGTCGTCAATATAGGCGAGGTTGTTTATTTCTTCAATGCCCTTTGTCGGGGTCTGCTTCGATTTTCTCTCGGCGTCGCCCTCGCGTATCATATTCCACATTTTGAAAATGAGCTTTCTGTGAATGTTCATAACAGCACCCCCGTTTTTTATTAGTTTTAATATAACACAAAATACCGAAAAATAAAAGTGTTCGATTTAACGGATTGTAAATATAAGCCGATTATGTTAAAATAAATTATCTTTTTTGTGAGGAAAAAGCTATGTTCAGTCATTTTGAAAATATCGACCTGACCTTTCTTTTCGATAAGGAGGGCTCGCTTTCGGGCTTCGTTTCAAAGGTGCTTGATTCGTCAAGAATTATAAGCGGCTACGGCGGTTTTTATCTTTATTCAAGCATAGGCGACCCGGAATTTGAAATCATTTCCGATATCGACGAGAAAAATAAGGAATTACAGCTCGCTTCAATGGAAACCCATATCTGCGGCGACAACGTATGGGAAATGGCGGTTGCAACCGACATTACCGACAAAAACGCCCATAAAATGAAAAGAAGTCTTGTTTTCCGCAACGCCGAAACGGGCGAGGGACTTGTTCCAATAGGGCTTCGGTTTTCGGACGTCGTTCCGTCGTTTCTTCCCGACGATATTATAAAAATGCAGGTTGTTGCGTTTGCGGAGTCAATTGACCTTTACAAAACCGAGGAAGATTATTTTTCCGCCTGTGAAAAGGATGAAAACGGAAACGTTGTCGAGCCGGGCAACGGCGTGATTTTTCCGTCGGGACTTGTTCATAACCATACCCGTTCGGCCGAAACGGGCGACGGCTCAAATGATACGGCTGTTTCGGATTTGTATGTCGTTCTTCGCTCAAAAATCAAAAGGATTTCAAGGGGCGGAATGACTAACTGGTGGAAAACCGACGACGAGCCCGAACAGAGCTTTCACACCTTTTATTCAGTCACTGTTGACACACTCTACGGCGAAATCGACATTATTGTCGGTGTAAGCCAGCTGACCGAGGAACAGAAGCCGCTTTTAAAGGAAGGCTCGGTTATTTATACGGTCTGTACCTTGAGCGGCGACGTAGTCCTCGACGAATTTGAAAACGGCGCTTTATATAACGAGGAATGTGATTTAAGGCTTATCCGTCAGGGGCTTGTAAGCGGAGAAATTGACAGGACATTTGAGGCATTTGACGAAAACGCCTCGTTTGAATTTTCCTCCGAAAATATTGAGGCAAGCGGAAAAGCCGAAGCCTTTAAGGAACTGAAAAAATACTGTTCTTCAAAGGAGAGGTTTATTACGGCTCTCGCTTCGGCTTCGGTTGTTTTTGATGACGGAAGCGTCGATTATACAAGCACAAGGCGGTGCGTCGCCGTTTCCTACGGGAACGAAATCGCCGAGCATCTGATTTTTATCGACACTGATGAAAAGGGAAAAATCGCCCGTCTGAAAATTGTTTCGGCTCTCGGTTATGAACTGAGAATTGACAAGCCTGAATACGAATATGACGACGACCTCTACGGCGAGGACGGCTTCGGAGATATGAATTAAAAAAACAGTAAGCCTCCCTTGTGTAAAGGGAGGTGCCGAGGAACGAGGCGGAGGGATTGTCAAATGGATAGGAAACACAATAAAAATCTTGTGGCATATGCAAGAGAACTGAGAAATAATATGACAAAAGAGGAAAGACATTTGTGGTATGACTTTTTACGTGATTATCCTGTTCGTTTTTCCCGTCAAAAGATACTCGGTAAATATATAGTTGACTTTTATTCTGCATCGGCAAAAATAATCATTGAACTTGACGGCTCTCAGCATTATGGAGATATTGGAAAGGAATATGATGGCAGACGGGATAAGTATCTTGAGGAATACGGGATGAAAATTATTCGTATTCCAAATAATGAAATAAACGAGAATTTTTACGGAGTTTGTGAATATTTGGACAATGAAATAAAACAATCCCTCAGTCAGCTGCGCTGACAGCTCCCTTTACACAAAGGAGCCAAAAAAAACAGACCTTTGCAGGTCTGTTTTTTAGTTATCAGTTATCCGAAAGCTTATAGCCGTTTTTCATATTCTTGCTCGCTTCTTCAAGAACTCTTGTCAGGGTGAAGGAGGTCTGTTCCTTTGCCATTTTGCTGATTTCCTCGTTCGCCTTTTCGGTAAGCGACCAGTCGCCGCTTTCAGCCATCTTTTTGTCGTATTCGCGGATAATCGCTCTGCCCTTTGTCATAACGGCGTCCTCGTATCTTTCGATATGCTGAACGCAGTCGGAGTAGTTTTGGTCGGCGAGAGCGCCTATAAGACGGCTGTTCCAGTAAAGATTTTCGGTTGAGGCTTCAAGACCGACGTTACTGAAATACTTCGGCGCCTTTGAAACCGCCGTGTAAAGCGGAACAACGGGATTGAACGCCGTTGAGCCGAAGCACACCCATTCAATTCCCTTTAACGCTTCGGGGACGTCAGTTCTTATCTGACAGATTGACGAAACGCCCGTGCGGTTGATTCCGATTGAACGGTACATACCTCTTTTGCCCGTGTCCTTACTTGTATAGGGGTTGTATTCGGTACCCTGATAGTGACCTGAAATGAGGTATTTTACATCTTCGACCGACACCTTCCTGTCGGGAACAAGACACCAGGGGATGTTGTCGCTCTCGGGAGTGAACTCGGCGTTTTCGCCGTCCCAGCGGTGCGAATACGGGGTTAAATATCTTCCCATAAACCAGGCTCTCGGGGTGTTGTAGATATGGTCCATATCGCTGTGCGAGCCGAAAATATCGCGGGGATTGAATTTACCGTTCTGATTTAAATCGAGGTTGTTTTCCTTAATGAATGTTTTTAAATCAGCCGAACAGAGATGGTTTTTCTTTTTGCCGAAAGCGTCGTCAAGGTCAAAGGAATCCATAGCGAACTGATTAGGCGCAAGAACAACCGCTTCGTCGGGAACTCTTTTAGCCATCCAGTGATGTCCGCCGATTGTTTCGAGCCACCAGACCTCGTTTTCGTCGTTGAAGGCTATTCCGTTTGATTCGTATGTACCGTATTTTTCAAGCAGCTCGGCAAGACGGAGAACGCCCTCCCTTGCGCTTTTTATATAGGGAAGAACGAGAACGACTATGTCCTCCTCGCCTATACCGCCGATAACGTCCTTTTCGCCGCGCTTGGTCGCTTTTTTATATTCAACCAGCGGGTCGGCGGCAAGAACTCTCGGGTTTGAGGTAATCGTTTCGGTTGCCGTCATGCCGACATTCGCTTCGTTAATGCCTGTTGCCGCCCAGATTCCCTTTGCGTCGTCAACGCTCGGGCAGGAGGTGTATCTCATCGGGTTATCGGGCAGCTCGATTTCAACGTGAGAAATCTTGCTCTTATATTTTCTCGGCTGTTTTTCAGGCTCAACAACAATGAGCTTTTTGACGTCAAAATGACCGTCGTCCGTTCTTGCAATCATTGTTGAATTGTCGTTTGTCGCTTTTTTACCTACTAAAACTGTTGTGCAGGGCATAAATAATAACTCCTTGAACTAAAATATTGCGCTATCATTATATCACAAACAAGTTTTATTTCAACCGGATTTTTGCTTTTTCATTACCCGCTTTATCTTGACGGAGAGGGGATTTTAAGCGTATAATTAATTTATTCTTTCACTTTTCAGCGAATGGGGGAACTCATTATGAAACTTGCGGTTATCGGCGGCGGCGGAGTACGCTCTCTTTTTCTTGCAAAAAGTCTTGCTCAAAAATCGGAAGAGCTTGGAATTACTGCTCTCGCCTTTATGGATAACGACGAAACGAAGCTCAATATTTACGGCAAAATGGCTAAGCACACGGCTTTGAAAATCAATCCGTCGCTTGAGTTCAACCTGACAACGGACGCAAAAGAAGCCGTGGAGGGCGCTTCATACGTTATAACGACTATCCGTGAGGGCGGCGACGAAATGAGAGTCAGGGACGAAAGAATTGCCCTTTCTCTCGGAGTTCTCGGTCAGGAAACCACCGGTGCGGCGGGGCTTTCGTTCGCAATAAGAAGCGTAAATGTGCTCGCAGCTTACTGTGAGCTTATAAAAGAATATGCTCTTCCCGGTTGCAAGGTATTTAATTTCACTAATCCCGCAGGCGTAGTAAGCCAGACGCTTCGCGATATGGGTTACGATTTCACTTACGGAATCTGTGACGCGCCCTCGGGCATGCTTCACTCGTTCGCAAAGCTTTACAACGCCGAGGCAAACCGTATAAAAGGCGAGGTTTACGGGCTTAATCATCTCTCTTATTTTTCGTCAATAACTCTTGACGGAAAAGAGATTATGCCCGAACTGATTGAAAATGACGAAGCATACGAAAAAACCGATATGCGCTATTTTGAAAAGGACCTTTTAAGAGAACGGGGCGGAGTTTTAAACGAATATCTCTATTATTTCTATTACAGGGAAAAGGCGCTTGCGAATATTCTTAAAGCCGAAAAAACCCGCGGCGAACAGATTTGCGAAATAAACAAATCCATGACAGAGGAATTAAAGGGGATTGATATTGATAACGATTTCGATACCGCCCTGAAAATCTTTGAAAAGTGGTACGGAATAAGGGAAAACAACTATATGGCGAGCGAAACGGGCGTTAAGAGAACTGTTCCGTGGTCGTTCGATATTAATAAAAAGGATGACGGCGGGTATGCGGGCGTTGCGCTCAAATTCATTGAAATTGCAAAAAGCGGCAACCAAGACAGTATGATTCTCTGTGTGCCGAATAACGGCGCTATTCCCTCTTTAAAGGATACCGATGTGGTTGAAATAACCTGCGATATAACAAAGGACGGCGCCGTTCCCCATAAATTTGAAGAGGTTGACGAAGAAAACCTTGAGCTTATCAGACGTGTTAAGATTTACGAGCGTCTCGCTTCAAAGGCTATCAGGGAAAAATCGGTTACTGTGGCAGTTGAGGCTTTAACTCTTCACCCGCTTGTAAATTCCTACTCGCTCGCAAAGGAACTGATAAAACAGTACCTTGAATTGAATAAGGATTACACAAAGGACTGGAAATAAAAATAACCCCTGCGTGCTTCCGTAAAGCGCGCAGGGGATTTTTGTCTTTATTCAGTTTATGTTTCTGAACTGTAAATCGTAAAGGTCTTTGTAAATTCCGCCTTTTTCGATAAGCTCTGCATGTGTGCCGAATTCGGCGATTTTTCCCTCGGTGACAACGGCGATTTTGTCAGCGTTTCTTATTGTCGAGAGCCTGTGGGCGACTACAAGAGTTGTTCTTCCCTCGCAAAGCTCGTCAAGCGAGCGCTGAATAAGAACCTCGGTGCTGTTGTCAAGGGCGCTTGTCGCCTCGTCAAGAATAAGTATGGCGGGGTTTTTGAGGAAAACCCTTGCGATTGAAATTCGCTGCTTCTGTCCGCCCGAAAGCTTAATTCCGCGTTCGCCGATTTCGGTGTCGTAGCCGTCGGGGAGGGTCAAGACGAATTCGTGCATATTAGCTCTCTTTGAAGCCGAGATAATCTCTTCCTCCGTAGCGTCTGGACAGCCGTAACGGATGTTGTCACGGATAGTGCCTGAGAAAAGAAAAACATCCTGCTGAACAATGCCTATATTCTTTCTTAGCGATTCCATCGTGACCTTTTTTATATTTTTGCCGTCAACAAGAATTTCGCCCGAGCCGTCTTCGAGCTTATAGAAATTCGGAATAAGGTGACAGATTGTCGTTTTTCCTCCGCCCGACGGGCCGACGAGAGCCATCTTTGTTCCCTTTTCGATTTTGAGCGAAATATGGTCGAGAACGCCCTTTTCGTCGTCTTCGGTATATGAAAAGCAAACGTCGCGAAGCTCGATTTCTCCGTCAACCTTTCCTATATCGACTGCGTCGGGGTCGTCCTTTTCTTCCTCAACGTCCATAATTTCAATAAAACGCCTGAAACCCGTTGCGCCGTTCTGCCACTGTTCCATAAAGCCTATGAGCGTCTGAACGGGTGAAATGAAGAGGTTTACCGAAACGATAAAGGTTGAGTATTCGCCGAAATTGATTTTGCCCGAATAAAGATAAAGACCGCCTGCAATAAGAATAATAACATTGAAAACCTCGGTTACAAACGAGGTCGAGGAATGGAATTTACCCATAGCCTTGTATGAAAGGGCGCTCGCCTTTGTGAACATTTTATTGCCGACCTCGAATTTTTCAAGCTCCCTGTCGGCGTTGGTATAAGCCTTAGTCACGCGCACGCCCGTAATTGAGCTTTCAAGCGAAGCGTTTATGACGGCGTTGCTCTTTCTTCTTTCGTTAAACGCCTCGCGCATTTTTCTTCTGTAATGGCCCGAAACATAAATAAGAATGGGCACGCACGCAAAAATCATAAGCGTAAGCGGAACGTTTATAGTACAAAGATAAACAAAGCTGAGAATAATCATCACCGAGCTTGTCAGAAGGTTTTCGGGGCCGTGGTGAGCGAGCTCGCTGACCTCAAACAAATCGTTCGTCATTCTTGTCATTATTGCGCCTGTTTCGTGGTCGTCAAAAAATGAAAACGGAAGCTTTTCAAGGTGAACGAAAAGCTCTGTTCTCATCTGCGCCTGCATATAGGTTCCGACCATATGGCCCTGATACTGAACAAAATAGCGAAGAAACATTCTCGCAACATAAAGAACAAGTACCGACAGGCCCGCTATAATAATTGAACGGTACGCCTTGTTGGGAATATAGTCGTTCAACATTCTGTTGGTCATAACGGGGTAAATCATACCCAGAAGGGAAATGAGCATTGACGCCGCCATATCGAGCGAAAACATTAATTTATGGGGCTTGTAGTAGGAAATAAATCGCTTTAAGAGCCCGCCTGCGCCGACATTGCTTTTTTCAATTTCCATGGTGTTTGTCCTCTTTACGTATAATTATTCAATATTATACACTATAAACCAATTAAGTGCTTTGGTCAAGAAAAAGAATTGCATAAAAAGAAAAGAGAGCCTTTAGGGCTTAAACATCCTTATCGGTGTCGCCCTTTCGACTCTCTTTTTGCTTTTACTGATTATTAGGATTGTCTGTATCCTGCGTGTTCGGATACGGAATATTGTTATTATCCTGATTCTGTTCGGCAGCCTGCTCGGAGCCCTGATTCTGACTATTCGGAACATCCTGGGCGCTGTTCAGGTTCTGAGGAATATAGTTGAAATTAGGATCATTGGCTACGGGAACGCCCTTTTTCTTGTTTTTTCTCCTGATTCCTATACCGCCTATGGCGCTGACAAGAACTGCGCCCGCGCCGATAAGAAAACGTACTAAAACTCTCTGACCGATGCCTTTTCCTGCATTTTTGACCGTTTTTTCAAAGTCGGTCTGCGTTTTGTTTGAACCCTTTTCATTTTCAAAAACAACGGTGCTTACAATTGATTGAGCGTCTTCTTCGTCAAGTACGGGCTCGTATGTTTCGTATCTGTAATATGTTGCGTAGCCGTCGTATAAATGACAGTAAACCACAACGGTTTCAATTTCGCCCGACCCGTCATCCTGATTGAAGTTGAGCTTGAAAAAGCTGTTGTTTGCAACCTTTGCAGCCTCAACGGTAAGGTTGGTTATGCCGTCTTCCTCTTTAAGCTCGTCGCTCATGAGCTTTTTGAACTCTTCAACCGTCATCGAAGAGTTGTTGATATCCTGACGTGAAATTTCTGAGTTGCCGGTACCTTCAATATTGGCTGCATACAAGTCGAAAACCGAATAAACAAAATATGTTCCCGCTTCGCTTGAATCCTTTACAAATATGTATTTTATTGAGTCTGACGTAAAGTCTTCATACCGTGTCCAGCCGTCGGGTATAGTAAAGCTTATACCGAGACTGTCGTCACGATAGGTGTTTTCGCTTCCCTCTGCAAAAGCAAATACGGAAAACGAGGATAACAGAATAATCGCCATTAAAACTGAAATAATCGTCTTTTTCATTTTAATTCCCCCTTATAAGTTATAATAACATAATAAGTATTTACGGTCAAGTAAACGGAAAGTGCGCTGTACTTTACGCCTGTTTAACCTGAAAATAAAGGCTCGGCAGTGTGCGCGGAAAAAGGAATAGAAAGGTTCTGACTGCGTTTTCGCCTAAAACAGAGGGCGTTTTCCGTAAAATATGACGATTGACGGAATAAAGTAAAAGTTATAAAATTAAATGTGGTAAAGTTTCCTTTTGTAAGGAGGGTTTTAAGATGAAAAAAATTCTTGCAGTTTTTCTTTCGCTTGTTATTGTAATGTCGTCGCTCGCTTTAGCGGCGTCGGCGGCTGAATACAACGATATGCCGTGCGTAATTGTTCCGGGTATCGGTCAGTCGAGAGCGTGGCTTGTTGATGATAACGGCGAATATGTTCTCAACGACAAGGGTGAAAAAATTCACTGCTTCCCGGGTAATTTTGACGTTCAGAAAATTCTTTCCGATATTGCGGGTCCGCTTGCAACGTCGGTTGCTACCCAGAGTGACGCGGGTCTTTCGGACGCTTTGTGCGACGCGCTTGAAAAGGCGTTTTATATGAACAAAACGGACGATAACGGCGTTCCCTGCGGCTACGTCAACGTTGAAACCTATCCCCATTCGCTCGCCGAATGTACCGAGGAGCAGAGACAGTATATCTTTGACTGTATCCCGATGCAGCGTATGGGCGAAACGGTAGGCTTTGAAAATATGTATTACTATGCCTATAACTCGTTCGGAAACGCGATTGATATGATTAACGGGCTTTACGATTTTATTCAGCTCGTTAAGGAACAGACGGGTAAGGATAAGGTCAATATCATTCCGATTTCAATGGGCGGAGCTATCTTCAACGGGCTTATGGAGCTTCATCCCGAGGTTGCAAACGACCTTCACAGAATTGTTTTCGTTGTTCCCGCTCTTAACGGCTCGCTTATAGTTTCGGATATTTATCAGCGCGAGCTTACCTTCCTTGACGCCGACTATCTTTACAGCGATTTCTTTGACGGGATTTTAGGCGAAACGAACGCAAGCGCAATTGAAATCGCCATAAGGGTTTTGCCCAAGGACGTGCTTATGTCGGCTCTTAACAAGGCGGTTGATATGCTTATAAATAAAGTCTTTGCAAATTGCACGGGACTCTGGATGCTCGTTCCGAACGACCAGTATAATAAATGCGTAAAGGCTACTCTGTCGGGTAAGGATAAGGCTGAAATCCGCCGTCAGACAGATATTTACCATAAAGCTCAGACTAATTCAAACAGGAATATTCTTGCGTTCAGGGATAAGGGCGTTGAAATTTTTGACGTTCTCGGCTATGACGTACCGCTTTACAACGTCGGCAACTCCTGGAACAAGCAGAACGCCGACGGAGTTATACATACTTATTCTACGTCCATAGGCGCTTATATGGCTAATGTCGGCGAAACGCTTCCCGACGGTTACGTTCAGAAGAATACCTACTGCAATAAAAAGAAGCTTGTCGGCTTTTTCAATAAAATTATGGGCGTTCCGTCCGCATCGGTTGCCCAGTGCACAGACCCGACTCACAACCATATTTCACCCGACAACGTTGTTGACGCTTCAACGGGACTTCTTCCCGACCATACGTTCTATTTCGACAATCAGGCCCACGCTACGGCAAACCAGAACGATATTATTATGAAGCTATGCTGCGAGCTTGTTGAAACCGACAGAATAAAGGACGTTTTCTCGGATGAAAATTACCCGCAGTTCAATGTCGGCAGGGCGACAAAGACGCTCAGAGAAGAGCTTCTTCCCGCAGCCGAGGGCGTTGACAAATCCTCGTTGAGCGAAGAGGACAGAAACGAGCTTGAACAGGCGGTAAACGAGGCGAACGAAATGCTTTCGCGTACAATTGCGGTTGAGGGCGAGGCTCCCGCGGTTGAACAAAGACTGCGTTCAATTCTCGAAAAGGTCGGCGCGGTCGAGGCTTCTCAGGGCGCTCTGGATTCAATTTCTCCCATTGTAAAAACCATAAGCGATACTCTGCTTTCGGTCGGCGGTGCGAACGGATATACGGATATGGTTAAAAACCTTGTTCCCTCGCAGTCCGGAGAAAACGACGGTTCGTCGGATTCGGGCGAAAACGCAAATCCCGCCGGTAACAATACGCCTGCGGTAACGCCGACAAATACGAATTCGTCAGTAAATGTAAATATTCCTAAAACTACGGGCGGAACGGGAAAATACGCTGTCGCTCCCGTTACGGCTCTCGCTGTGTTCTCTGTTTTAGCGGCGGTTAAAATCAAAAAGAAAAAAGAGGACTGAAAAATAAAAAGCTCTGTGGAGTAATCCACAGAGCTTAATTTTTTATCTTCAGTTTTTACACTGGAAATCCTGCCAGCTGCCGTCGGTTGAAAGCTTTCCGCCGTTTTCAAACACCGCTTTGGCAGTTGAATCGTTTTTGAGATATGCGTCAAACCAGCTTATCGCATAGCCTGAAACCTTTTCGGGATTTGTCATACAGGTTGTATGTATTCCGCCTTTGAGAGAAGCGTAAGCGGCTCTTCCCGAAACTGCGTCATAGGACGGTTTGCACCACTGAGAAGAAACTACAACCAGGTCGCTTGTACCCGTAAGAAAAAGGCTCGGTGTTTTAAGCCCTCTTGCTTCTTCGGCGCTTGAAGCGCCCGAAATTGAAACGATACAGCGTATTCTGTTGTCAGCCTGAGCGGCGTTGACGCTGCTTCGTCCGCCCTGGGAATGTCCGCAGGCGCCTATTGCAGAGGAATTGACTTTGTTATAAAAAACGCTCGATGAATCGTTACCCTTATTTATAATGTAGTTAATCGAATCAATCTGGCTTGTTCCGTCGGCTGTCATTACGTTCGAGTCGGCTACAACTATGTATCCGCCGTTTGCAAGCGCAGAGAGCAGCGACAGGTAGGCTTGGGTCGGGCAACCCGTTCCGTTAGCCCATACAATGACGGGATATTTTGACTGAGAAGCGTTTAATGCGGACGGAAAAACAACCGTTTTGTTCCCGTCAGTTACAGTTTGGGTTCCCGTTACAACAACAGCGTCGGTGACGGGCTGTGTTATCGGCTCGGTAACCGTGGATTCAGTCGGCTGTTCGGTAACGGCGGGGGACTGTGTTGTTTCGGTGACCGATTCGGCTGTTTCGCTCGCTTCAGTTTCGCTTTGCGTAACGCTAACGGTTTCGCTCGTTACGGTTGCGGATTCGGAACCTGAAACAGTTTTGTCCCCGTTCTTTTTCTTACAGGAGCAAAGGCTGAAAACCAGTATTGCGGTAAGAAGTATAACCGATATGTTTTTAATTTTTTCTGATCTTTTCATTTCGCACTCCGATAACCTATATCAATACCCGAAAACCTCGGTTGCCTTTTGCATATTATTTCGGATTTCCACTCCGAACGGACAGCGCGTTTCACAGGCGCCGCACTTGATACATTCGCCTGCGTGGTGTTCGAGAGCTTTATAATGCTCCCTTACCGTTTCGGGAGTTTCGCTTTGGGCAAGCGAGAGATTTAAAAATTTAGTAACGTCGGCAACGCTTATGTTTACGGGACACGGCGCGCAGTGACTGCAGTACATACAGTGGCCGTTCCAACTGATTTTCGGAAAGGAAGCTAAAGCCGTTGCGTAGTCCTTTTCTTTTTCTGTTGCGGTTTCGTATTTAAGGCTCGCCCTTAACTGTTCGACGTTATGAGCGCCTGCGAGAACACAGCTGACGGCGGGGCGGGTCAAATCATAGTGAATACACTGTTCCGCCGTCAGAGCAACGCCTGCGGGTGAAAGTTCGGCGTTTAATAAATCACCGCCTGCAAACGCTTTCATAACCGTTATTCCGACGCCCTTTGTCTGACAGAGTTCATACAGCTTCTGTCTGTCGGGATCCATATTTTCATAGGTGTTAGTGTAGGTTTCGTCCGCCCATAAATCCTCAACGTTTTCACTCGGCGGTTGAAGGTCATAGACGGGATTCACGCTGAACATAAGAACCTCTATAAAGCCGGTTTCAACCGCTTTCGCCGCAACAACGGGGTTGTGAGAGCTAAGCCCGATATGCTTTATTTTCCCCTGAGCCTTCAGCTCCTTAGCGTAGTCAAGAATTCCGTTATCAACTATTTTTTGCCAGTCGCCAAGGGCGTCGCAATAGTGAATCATACCTACGTCAATGTAATCGGTCTGTAAGAGCGAAAGCATTTCTTCAAAGCCATTTTTGGTTTCGTCAAGGTTTCTTGTCCGTAAATACTGACCGTTTTTCCAGACCGAGCAGATATGCGACTGGATAATAAATTTTTCGCGTCTGCCCTTGAGCGCTTCGCCTACAGCGGACCTTAACTTCGGGTCGGAAGCATAGAGGTCAAAATAATTTATGCCTGCTTTTTCCGCTTCGTCAAAAAGCTCTTTTGCCATTTTATAATTGTTTTCACTGAAGCCCTCGCAGCCGAGCCCTATCTCGCTGACCGAAAGAGACGTGTTACCGAGTTTTCTGTAATTCATATATGCCCCTTTAAAAGAATAATTTATTATATTATACATTATACAATAAAAAGAGCTTTAAAACAACCGATAAAATCAGCCTTTCTTTATCCGTTTACAACGGCAAACGCTTATGCTATACTGAAAAAAGCAACCTTTATAAAGAGGGTGGAAAAAATGGATTATAAAATTCACATTGCGTTCGGATTTCACGTCAACTGTTATCACTCTTACAGGGGCGACACGAATGACGAACAGGGCTTCGGCTCAGACTTAAGAATAATTCGCAAAATCATAGAAACGCTCGACAGGTTAAACAGAGAGGGAATTCCCGTCAAAGGCACCTGGGACAGCGAAAACTTTTTCTCGCTTGAGCAAATCCTGCCCGAGTATGCGCCCGATATAATTGAGGGAATGAAGCGTAGGGCCAACGAGAACGGCGACGAAAATATAATAATGGGCTATTCAAACGGCGCTCTTTCGGCTATGCAGGAGGACGAGCTTGAGGCTTCAATTAAGCTTGCAGTAAAAAATGAACAGAAATCGGGACTTGAGGATATTTTCGGCAGGTGTGAAATGATAGTCAGACCTCAGGAGGTAATGTTTACGCCGTCTCAGGTCCATACCTATAACAAGCTCGGCGTTAAGGCGCTTTGCCTTTATTATTCGTGCGTTCCGTTTGACGCTTTTAAAACGCTTATTCCTCTTCTTGACGACGAAAAGGCGTTCAATCCGCTGACCTTTGAATATAAGGGCGAGGGACTGACGGTAATTCCGACCTATTCAAACGCCGATATCTGCGACGCAGGCTGTCTGAGGGCGTGGGTTAAGGATTTAAGGAAAAAACAGGTTTCCGGTGAAATAAAAAACGACCTGTTCCTGTTTGTGAATATGGACGCGGACGCGATTTTCTGGGAGTCGCTGAATTTACCCGTAATCGGCAACAGAATAGCAAATACCGACGGAATAAACGGGCTTGTCCGTGAGATAGCCGACCTTGATTTTATCGTGTTCGACACTCCCGGCGGCTATCTTAAAAATCATAAGCCCGTCGGTAAAATTCAGTTTACTCAGGACACCGCCGACGGAAATTTCACGGGTTACGCCTCGTGGGCTGAAAAGCCTTATAACCGAAAAATCTGGACTGCGATTGAACGAAGCAGAACGGCGGGAAGAATAAATAAAAACAGCGAAGATTTTTTGAACAGGGTTAAGCTTCTTTCGACAACCCATTTCGGACTTGCAACGCCCGTTCTTAATATTCAGCGTGAAGAAGCGGCGAACGCGCTTTCTCAAAAACTGATTAAAGCGTCAACGGATAAAAACGGTAAGCTTATTATCCATAACACCGCCAAAAGCCGTCTTCAGTGTTTACAGCTTTCCTGCAAGACGAACAGCGGTATCGTTATTTCTGCCGACGGGCTTGAAAAACAGACGGTTGTCCCTCTGGGCGATAACAGCGTGTTTGTAATGCTTCGTTTTTCCGAAATTAAGGACGAATATGAGATAACGGCAACCGAATGTGAGAACACTGACATATCGGACGAGAGATTTCTTGAAAGCGGAAAAGCAAAGCTGACCGTGGAAAATGACTGCATAGCTCTCTTTTACGACGGCGAACTGCTCGGTGAATTAAGTACATATATTACATACGAAGATTGGCCTTGGGTTTTTAATACTGAAGAAATTTACCGCGTCGCCGTTACGGGCGGAAAATGTATCGAGGCGAGAGGAAGAATCAATCTTCCGAATGAAATTGAGGCAGGCTCGTTCAGTTATAGGTTTTTCACTGCCGACGCGGTTGAGGGCATATTCGTCATAACCGACGTGAAATATCCTTACACACCAGAAAAAGACGCAATTTCAACCGAAAACTCAACTCTCGGAAGATATACCGATATGAAGTGGAGTGAAGCGGTGCCCTTCGGTATTACGTTTAAAAACGGGGGCGAGGTTTCGGTTATAAAACGGAACTTCGAGGGCGATATTTCAACGTTCAGAACCGCGTCATACGGCGAGGCGGACGAGAAAAACAAAGCGCTTGACTCCTTTAACAACCAGCTTACTGCCGGACTTGTCGGACTTAAGGATGAGAAAAGGGGACTGCTCGTTTTCAACGCGAGAAATGTTCTTTCATCTATGGCGTTTTGCCCGATGAGGTTATACGAAGACGGCTCGGTAACAATGAATCCCTTCGGAACGTTTTTCGGAAAACAACGTCATCACAATAATCGCTCGGGCGACAGGATTCCGCTGACCTACACCCTTATTGCGCCCCAGGGAAAAAGCCTTGCGCCGTCTTATAACGGAAGCCGTGAAAGTGCAGTTATCTGCCTTTTGCCGTTTGAAAAAGAAATGCCCAAGGACGAAAAGCTTAACGAGCTTCTCGCTTTCTCGGACGGAGCTTTCGCCACGGGAAGCGACAGGTTGCTTTCGCCGTTTGAGGACGAAAACGTTTCTGTCCGTAAGGTTGATAAAAAGCCCGAAAACGTCAAAATCCATTCGCCGCTGATGAGTTCATTCAAGGGAAACCTCGGAAAATACATTGTCAGGGGAACAAGGGCTTTAAGCTATATTATCCGCCGTCAGAAAAAGGCGAAAAAATAAAAACAGAGCATCAAAATCGCTTTTCAGCTTTTTTGATGCTCTTTATTCTCTGTTATGAAACGGCTTGTTAAACCAATCCGAAGCTATTTATAAAGCAACGGCATTTCTGTCATTCTTAGCTTTGCGCAGCCGTAAGGGCAAAGTTCGATTTCCTGAATTTCGCTTATCGGCGCTCTCGATTTAGGCGTTTTTCTTGCGATAGTTCTGTAAGGGAATTTAAGTCCCCATTCAATCTGTTGCATTTTAGCCTTTACCGTTACGGGCGGATGGCTCTGTGAAAACGGAATGTCGCCCGAGCCGTGCCAACCGACTTCAAAGCTATTGCTTGAAAAGCCGTAATTCCAGGGTGTTTTGGGGATGAACTGATAGTCACAGTAAGGGTACTTGCGTTCAATGCCTCTTTTTGTATATTCGCGCATCTGCTTTTCAAAAGAAACGGGAACTGAGAAAAGCAGCGAACCCATTTGTAAAGCATAAAGGTCGTCAGGCCTTTTTTTAAGATACGGAGCCGTTTCAAAAACCACTTCGATTTCTGCTTTACCCGCGCGGATTGAAAATTCAAGGTCTTTTGTATCGGTAATTTCGCCGTTGACCCTCAGATTTTTTGCAAAAGACGGAATACGGATTTTAAAAGTAAAATCCTTTTTTGCGTCTATGTAATAATTCATTTTATTATTGAACGGATAATCAGTTTCAAGCCTTATTGAAAAGTCCTTATCAGTCAGAACAGAAGGCAGCATAACTGAATTTATGACGGAATTGTCCTTGTGCATAAATGCCGAAAGCGCAAATTTAGGCCAGCCCTGATTGAAATTTGCGGTACAGCAACCGAAATTCGGCTCAAGACCGAAGGTGTTAGCATAAGGGCCGTTAGTACTCCACGGCGCCATAAGCATTGTTTTCTGACAGGCAATCTGATTTACCTGCTGAACATACTGGTGAGTCCACATATCCTCGCTGAGAGTTGCGGGAAGGGCATTGAAGCCGAGAACTTCAAGCCGTTGCGCCCATTTATTATCGCCGGTACGGGCAAACAACTCTTCGTAGGAATACATCTGCTCCACTATTGCGCAACATTCGGTGCCCCTTGTAGGGTCAAGTCCCGAAAGCACCTCGTCGCCCGTAAAGCCTTCAAAAGCGGTTCCATTATAACGGTCAAGTATTTCGCGAAGTTTTTCCGCCATATCGGTATATTCTTCACCCAGCAATTCGTGGGAAACCGCTTCGCTTTTCAGCATCATGGCAATATTTACTATATGCGTTTTGAACCGCCACATATGGCTCGGCTTTTTCCATTTTTCTGTCGCAGAATTGTAATCAAACCCCTGCTCTTTTATTATTTTTGCAAGGTCTTTTATCCACTCCTCATTATATCTTTCATATAAGAAATTGAGTGAGATAAAGGTTTCAAACCATCTGAATTTTGCCCATCCGAAGAGCCTGATTTCGCCTTTTTTGAGCAGTTCGTAATAGTTTTTAAGCACCCTGTAAATTACATCGGGTATTCTTTCATCTCCCGAGCAATCGTAGTAAACCTTCAGGGTCTTACAAATAAGCTCAATTGCCCAGGTGTCATATCTTTCTCTTTTCTCTTTCGGGCAGGGACAAATCCAGCCGTCCTCCTCCTGAGCGTCAATGATGGCGTCAATATATTTTTTTACTGTAGCAATCATATCTTCCCGTTCAAGAAGATAAGCAAGAGGAATAAAACCGTCAAGCCAGTAAGGAACTCTTTCCCAGCCCTCACGCTCACCGCCTATCCATTTGCTGTCACGGATATCGGGCCATACCTTATGAAGATTACCGCTTAAACCCTCCGCCTGAATAACAAGCTGACGCTTAAGCCAGCCCTCGGGCTTTATTTCTTTTGATGTATAAAATTTCCATTTATCCATTTTATCACCTTTTTATTTCGGATTTGTTCAAGCGTCATTCAACTTTCAACTGCTAAAAAATCATACGGCTTCATCTGCGACTTCCTGCGGCTTTTCAATTAAATCAACGCCCTTTCTGACAAGGAAATACAGGGGAATCAACGCCAGCACGGCAACTGCGCCCGCCCATAAAGCAGAACAGGAAAATAATAAACCGGTTTTTCTTTATTATACAGTAACCGAGCGTTCAATACAACAAAAAAATCACCGGCATAATCCGGTGATGCAACGGGAATTCTTTTTATTTGTGCGGAATAAGTACCGATACTGAAAAACGCTGTTGAATAAATGATTACAATTAAACAATATTTAAATTTGCTTTAGATTTTTTAGGGGTATAGATTTAGATGTACCGTTTTAAAAAAACCCTGAAAGCCCTTGATGCTTTTTTGATGCTCTTGAATAATTTACTATAATTATTGCTTTTGATGCTTTTTTGCCGCTATTTCGGAAACGAGTAAAGTTATTTCTATGACAGTATTTATTAAAGAGGCTGAGAGTGATGAAACATTCTATAGCTATAAATGGGCTGAATAACAGCAATAAAATCTGACACGGTTAAAGATTTTCAGAGGATTTGAAAACAAGCAAAAGATGTGTTAATATTTAAACGATATTTTAATTTGTTTCAGGGAGACAGTGAAAATGAAAAAGGTTCTTGTCGGAGTTATCGTGCTGAGTGTGGCAATACTCATATTTATAAAACTCAATGTCGGCAGTTCAAACAGGAGTGTGCCCGGAATTCCCGCGCCGACACAGACTGCGGCAACAGGCAGCACTTCATTTGAAAAGGACGGCTATAAGATTACGATTGATTATAAAGCGGCATATACGGTAGAGGCGCTTGTGCTCAGCAGCCGAAAATACAGCCCGATAGATATCGACGGCAAGCTTATGCCAAAGGATGTGGCATTAGGGTGGGGTACTGTTGCCGAATATAACGACAGAATAAATTTTCATTGGCGGCAAAGCGGCAGATGGTATTTCTGGAAGGTAAACAGTTATTCCGAGCTTTCGCCTGTCGGCAACGAATCGGATGTCGGCAGACAGTCTGCAAACAATCATCTTGTTCCGTCAAATGACGAAATCAGAAAACAGATTGCAAAAATAAAAACCGGCGACCATGTCATAATAACCGGCTACCTTGTCGATATCAGGGCGGAAAAAGATAACGGTGACTATAAAATCTGGAAAACAAGTACCTCGCGCGAGGATGTGGGAGGCGGCTCGTGTGAAATAATATATGTTACGGGAATTCAAATTCTTTAACTAACGATTTTGAGGGGATTTGAAAAAGCGTGATGCTTTTATGATGCTGTACGGTCCGAATTCGTCGGATTATTGACCACAAAACGGGCAATTTTCAATAAATCCAGTCGGAAAAGATGCTTGAATAATTGATGCTCAAAACAACGAAAAAAGCCTTGAAACGCAGTCGTTTCAAGGCTTAGCTTTTTTATTCTTTATTTTTATGATTGCAATAATTATGGTTACGACTATGACCGGAAGAAAAATACCGATGAATTCGGTAACTGCATTTTCTTTCGCAGTTGGATTTGTTCTTATGTATTCGGGAACAAGAGTAAAGGCCTTTTTGAAATCGATTAAAACACCTTGTACTTTTAAGCCTTTTTGAATAACCACAGCCTTTGAAAGCCAGAGCGTGACGGCAAGATTTAGTACTGTAATAACGGCAGATATGACAAGTCCTTTGAGTGATATTTCAAAACTGCTGTTTTTAGGGTTTGAAAAGCCTGTAAACACAGCGGCAATATAATAGAACCATAAAACAGAGATACCGAAAATAATTACCGGATGCTTACTGAAGGATAAACTAATAAAACAAATCGCACACGGTATAATACTTGATATAATTGCGGCGACGGTTCCCCTTAATACCCTTTTGCCGTTTAATTTGCTGTTGTCGGCCGGGTTTGGAATATTATGATTTGAGCTTTTTTTTGGGGATATAATCTTTGCGCCGCAATATGGACAAACGGATAAAGAGTTGTTATTAGTAAACTCTTTATTGCATTCGGGACAAATCATAAGTGTACTCCTAATTATACAATAGATATAGAAATTTTATACCTACGCACTAAAAAAGTCAACAATCGGATTTCAGGGAGTTCATCTATAACTCGAAAAACGTGATCAGTTATCTGCCTGATTTCGCTTTTTACGGGGGCAGAAGGACTTGACAAAGAATTGTTTACACAATTCTTTGGGTGCTCGTCGACCGAAACAGCCTCCCTTGTGCAAAGGGAGGTGGCAGCCGTCAGGCTGACGGAGGGATTGTAATAACGCCCTCAACAACTGACATATAAATCCAACCACGGACTTGACAAAGAATTGTTTCACAATTCTTTGCGTGCTCGGCTTACGCCTTCGCACATTTGAGCTGAAAACAGTCCACCGAACTGTTTTCTTAACGCTCAAATCCTTCGGTTCAAGTCCTTCTTAATATTTCATACAAAAATAAAGGACGGATACCTTACGGTACCCGTCTTTATTTTGGCAGGGGCAGAAGGACTTGAACCCTCGGCACGCGGTTTTGGAGCGATAATGAAAAGCCTGAAAACCCTTGATACTATTGGGATTTAGAGCCTTTTGTGAATATAAAAACAGAGCATCAAAATCGCTTTGATGCTTTTTTGATGCTCTTGAAAATTTTACTATAATTGTTGTTTTTGATGCTTTTTTGAGGCTGAGAGATTTTCTTACCATATATACAAAAAAATCTAAAACGCCTCAACCAGTACTTCCCACTCGCCATTACGCTTGCCGTTTTTGCGCCTTATAAGACCTTTTTCTTGCATTTCGTCCATATATCTTTTTACTGTTCTGTCTGACTTTCCAATAATACCTGCAAGTTGCATTTGTGTAATTTTAGGATTGGTTTTTATAGCATTAACAATAGCCAGTTCCTCCAAAGTGACATTTTGGCACTTTGAAATGTCACTTTTGTCACTTTGAATTGCACTTTGGTCAAAATCTATATGCAGATATCTGTTCTTTAGTTCATTGCTACTGCCAAGCAAAAGGTTCTCAAAGAACAGTTCGAGATACTTTGTTGTGGCAACTATTCCGTTTTTAAGGTTGTTGTAATTTGCTCTTACAAGTGCATTTCTGAAATACCATGAGTTATCAGCAAAGATATCATTGCTGACATCAAAACCAAATGACTTAAGGTATTTGATTACAAAAACCGCAGTTGCTCTCGTATTGCCTTCTCCAAAGGGATGAATTTGCCAGATGTCCGAAGCAAATTTTGCGATATGCTTAACGGAATCTTTAACGGAAATGCCGGAATAATCAAATCCTTTTTCAACTCCGAAATCGTAGTCAAGCGTTGCGTTTATACTGTCGAATGAAGCATAGGTTACGGTATCCCCGTTTAACACCCATTCTTTTTTTGTAATGTTGTATGTCCTTATTTTACCGGCATGGTCAAATACGCCTTCAAACAGACGACGGTGAATTTCCTTGTATTCAGCGGGAGAAAACTGAAATGTCTTTTCACCGAGCAATGCGGCAATTCTTGCGGAAACAATATCAGCTTCCTTGGTATTCTGTTCAATCTGCTTGCGACTGTCACTTTGTTGATAGTAACTCTCAATTCGCTTTTGAGCATCGGCAATATTGATTTTACCTTCAATATGCTCTTTGGCAGTATCAAGCAGATAGTCAGAGGTTGTCAGCCCGTCAACATCCTGTAACCCGATGGCTGTTTTCCAGGCATCGCTGCGCTCGGCTTTTGACGGTTCTCCTTGCTTAATATACTCATCCAATTCATTCTGCCAGTATCTGTTTCCGGACATTTTTTTACTCCCTTTTTTGAATTAAATCTGCATTTATATTATACCATAAAATGCATTATTCTTCAACATATAATCGGTGCTTATAAGATAAGCAAATAAACCCGTGACAGATTATCGGTGGACGGTATGCGATCTGTTGATACACGATAAGCGATCCGGGATACCGCTGTCTCATGGACCGCGTGCTTGGGATTTCATACATAGTGTTAAATATTAAATTAAATCAATAGCCCTTTTATTCAGTCGCTGGGGATATATAATAACAAGATGAAGATTAACAAATTCAGCATGTTCTACTTGGGCAGAATTTCTTCTGGACTTTTGCAAACTTGTGTGGTATTTGTTTGTGTTACAAAGGAGGTAATGCAAATGAGTATTATAGATGAGCTTTGGAACGGCAATATAATTCCGTGTGCTGAAATCAAAGTCAAGGGAGATCCCGAATATGATCACGCACTGTTCTGCTATGGGGAATCACAGGAAAAACTAACGAAATCAATGACAGATGAACAGAAAGCACTTTGTGATAAGTTTATTAAAGACAGCGAATTGTTATCAACTGTACTTGAAAGAGCCGCATTCAGAAAAGGATTCTGTCTCGGAATAAAGATTATGACAGAAGTCCCGAATGAATAAAAACACAAGCACGGTCAAAAACCCTTGACAAATAATTCTATTATGTTATAATCAACACACAAGGTGAATATCGGTCCGTTGTATTAACGGAAATATTAACCCCTTATCCGTTTCGGACGAGGGGTTTATTGTACCCGAAAAAAAGAGAATAATAACGGAAAGATGAAAGCCACTTGAGCGAGCGTAAACAAAGCGCTTGTGAAGGTGGCTTTCGGCATTCCTTCAAACCGAATTTACCGAGTGAAAAACAAAACCGATAAAGGATGATTAATGAATTAAGTTAAATAAAAAGCCGAGACAATTTAATAGTGCCGTTGGTAAACGGAGGGTTTAGCGTCGAATTAGCGCAGGTCCCCAAAGTAGTCTGTCCTTTTTTAAAAAGTGAGAAATAAAAACAGGAGTGATAAAGATGAAAGAACAGGAATTTAATTCCTTCGAAGATATGCCGATGACGATATCGGTTTCTCAGTTGGCGAAGGCGCTTTCCATTTCAAGAACAAGCGCCTATCAGCTGACAGAAGAAAAAGATTTTCCGAGTATAAAAATAAAAGGTCGCACGGTGATATTCCGTGATGAACTTATCAAATGGAAGAACAGAAAACTGGAGGAGAAAAAGAAGTGAAAAACTTTTATACGATGGATAATAACATTTTTAATTTGGGGCTGGATGCGTATGAATTTCAGATTTATTCCTACCTCGTTTCATGTGCAGGAAAGGATGCGGTTTGCTGGCCCAGCTTAAATACAATCGCAGGGCTGCTCGGTATGTCCACCAATACCGTAATCCGTAAAATTGATTTGCTCATACGCAAGGGCTTCATAGAAAAGGAAGGAACCACAAGCTTGTGCAAAAACGGTAAAATTCGGACAAGTAATAACCGATATTATATTCAGCCGTTTGAGGAAGTCTGGGACAGGTATTTCAGATTTAATCCTGTCGGAAGAGATAACACCCGTGCAAGCTGAAAAATCTATTACAGGGGCATTTGTGAGCGTTTTACGGAAAATCGTTTCACGGCTCTACAGACGGACGGATGTGCGCATTCTCCGATATTATCGGAAGCAGGATAAAGGCAAGGCGTCTGTGCCGACACCTTTCCGCATCACATCAGACGGCAGAGCCGACTGTTACGGGGGTTCCGAAAGCGACAAAAGTGAGTCTCTGTATTTCAACTAAGAAAAAGGAGGTTTTACAAAATGTATGAAAAGAGAATAAGAAAAACATACAATATCGAACCCTCGGTTTATGAAGATATGGGAAACTATCTCAAAAAAGCGGGAGTGGAAGATAAAGCAAGTTTTGTCAGAAAGGCGATTGATTTTTACATCAACTATCTTCGGGTGAATGAGAGCGTGGATTTCATAGCGCCTCTCATAAATGATGTGATTAAAAACAATCTTAACTACTTTGAAACAAATATGAGTGAAATGCTTTTCAAGGTGGCAGTTGAGGTCTCAAAACAGAATATTACACTCGCCCGTGCAGCCGAATTCAGTTACGATGAACGGAAAGAAATCAACAAGGAAGCGTGCAAAGTTGTATCGGAAAACAACGGTATCCTTGATTATGAAAATGCGTTTTATTACTACGGAGATGATGACTGATGGCAAAGTTTATTCTGAAAACTCTGTACTACAGGAACCATTCTTCCTTCGGTAAATTCGTTCAGTATATCGGTACGAGGGAGGGCGTTGAGAAACTGCCTGAGGGCAAGGATATGAATCCTGCGACAAAGAAACAGCAGGAGCTTGTTAACAGCATTGTGAATCGTTTCCCCGAAACAAAAAAGTATCCCGAATACGCTGAGTATAAACTGAAAAGCACAAAGTCAAACGCCGCCGAGTTCATTGAAACGGTGATAGAAAATGACTTTGAAGGCGCGGAAAATCTCAAAGGGCTTATGAACTATATTGCAGAGCGACCGGGCGTTGAAAAACTCGGTTCTCACGGTTTGTTTTCACAGAGGGATGAGAAGATTGATCTCAAAAAGACCGCCGAAAGAGTCGCCGAGCATAACGGTATTGTCTGGAGTCATGTGTTGAGTCTTAACCGTGAAGATGCAGAGCGATTGGGATACAACAAAGCACAAGCGTGGAAAAGAATGTTACGAAGAAATATGATTGAGATTGCAAGAGCGCATCAGATTAAGCCGACAGACCTTGAGTGGTATGCGGCGTATCATGGCACAGCCTATCATCCGCATGTGCATCTGATTGTTTTCTCAAAAGACGGTCAGGGATTCCTGAAAAAGGACGATATAAAGAAACTGAAAAAGCTCTTTGCAAATGACATTTTCAGAGAAGAGCAACACAAGCTGTTTGTTGATCAGACTCAGGTTCGTGATGAACTTAAGGATGAAGCAAACGAGTATATTGATAAGATACTTCACAATCCCGATTACACATATTTCACCCCGAAACTGCAGGAACTGTTTCCGATTCTCAAAGAACAGTTATCACAGCTTGACGGCAAGAAAAGCTACGGTTATCTTCCGAAAAGTGTTAAGAAAACGGTTGACGAAATCCTTGATGAAGTGCTAAAAAGCAATGAGAATTTGAAGAATCTTTATCATAAGTGGAATGAAATAAACCGTGAAAAGCTCTCACTCTACTACGACAGCAGTAAGGATGAGGATATCCCGATAACCGAGAATAAGGAATTCCGTTCGGTAAAGAATGCAATAATCAAACTTGCTTTGAGTACCGATATGTCAAAAGACTATTGGTGGGAAGAGTATCATACGGGAAGTGAAGGTTATGATTATTCCGAGCGTATTACAACAGGAATAATCGGTATGATAATGGGCATTATTGCTTCGAGTGCCTCGAATAAACTGAAAAATCTCGGTCTTCAGAGCCGAAAGCACAGCACCGATAAAAAGCAGAGACAGAAGATACGGGAAAAGAAAATGGCAATGGGGCATCACCCGAAAGACGAGGACGAAGATGATGGGTTTACAATGTCAATGTAAATTAAATAATATTTGTCTGGATATTCTCAAAAACGTGTGGTATTGTGTGTGCTTGAAAGGGGTGATAAAATGCAAAGAAAACTACTGACAAGCGGAAATGTATTCAAACGGACAGACGGTCGCTGGGGAGGTGTTGTATGGTATCTGGACGAAGACGGAGAACGCAAAAGAAAATCGTTCTCAGGCACAACCAAATCAGAGGTCAACGGAAAAATAACCGACTATATAGCACTGTTTCAAGCCGAGCTTGAAAACTCCAAAGTGATAAACCAAAAGCTGTCAGTTGCAATAACCGAATGGCTTGAAGTATTTAAGTTTCCTGCCGTTGAGCGTGTAACATATGACCGATGCGAACAGATATTCCAAAATCAGATTGAACCGTATCTCGGAAACAAAATCGTATCGAATATAACTGCCGCAGATATCAAAAAACTCATTACAGAGCTTACGAACAAAGGTTATTCATACTCAACTGTCAAACAGTCGCATAATCTTCTGAAAGAATTCTTCAGATATCTTGAATATGAGGAGCTGCTTGCAAAGAATCCTATGAGGCATGTGAATATGCCGAAGAAACAGAATTTTCTATCCTCACAGGGCAAGAAGTATCAGCCGACTTGTGAAACGGTTACAGTGTTTACTCACGAAGAAATAGAACTGTTTAAGGCGGAAGCGTACAAGTGTTATCCAACGGGAACGCCGAAACACGAATTACCGGGCGTATATATTCTGATGCTGAATACAGGCTTGAGAACGGGCGAAGTGCTTGGACTGCGCAACAGTGACATAGACCTTGCGAACAAAGTGCTGCATATTGAACAGGCTGTCAAAGAGCAGAATAAGCGTGAAGGCACAAAGAAAATCGACGGCAGAGAACTTGCAGTCGGGAGACCGAAAACAAAGACGAGCATAAGAACAGTTCCGTTAAATGATGCTGCAATTAAGGCAATAAATGAAATCCGCACAGAACGGTATTTCGGAGAGAACGCTCCTCTTGTAGCCGATAATAATGGCGGATACACAAGACCTGTCAACCTGAGAAAGCGTTTCGGCAGAATCCTTGAACAGGCAGGTATTGAAAGGAAAGGACTACATGCTTTGCGACACACCTTCGCAACTACGCTCATAAACGGCATAAAACAACCTGACGGAACAATCAAATCCCTCTCACCAAAAGAGGTGGCAGACATTCTCGGACACACCACATCGGAGATAACCGAAATGTACTATGTTCGCAAAGACACCTCCCGATTAGTCGGCATAACAGACGGATTTGAGATGTGAAAATCAAACGGAAAACTTAATAAAAATAAATGATCCCCACCCCGAATTACACAATTTGGGGTGGGGTTTTGTCTTTTTTTGTACCTAATTATGTCGAATTTTGCAATAACACTTGACAATAAATTAATCACTGGTAGTTTAAAAGTCGGTGTAAAGTCCGACAATTGGTACATAGCAAGGGCTTAAGCGATTTTCGTGTTGTAAAATGTTGAAAATTATGGTATTATAATAAGTTGAAAAGTTATAGTTCATTGGAGGCACATTATGGCTGAAAAAACACAGGCAAATATAGGATTTGAAAATAAACTCTGGGATGCTGCATGTCTTCTTTGGGGACACATCCCGGCTACCGAATATCGTAATGTTATTACTGGATTGATTTTCTTAAGATATATATCAAATGCATTCGATAAGAAGTATAACGAGCTTGTCGCTGAAGGCGATGGATTCGAAGATGACAGAGATGCATACGAAGAAGACAATATTTTCTTCGTTCCTGCTGAGGCTAGGTGGTCTGTGATTTCAGATGCAGCTCATACACCTGAAATCGGTAAGGTTATAGATAATGCCATGAGAGCCATTGAAAGCGAGAACAAATCGCTGAAAAATGTTCTTCCCAAAAACTATGCTCAGGAAGATTTAGATAAAAATATCCTTGGTGATGTCGTTGACCTTTTCTCAAATATCGATATGGATAGCACAGAAAACAGCCAGGATCTTTTAGGCAGAACTTATGAATACTGCATTGCGAAATTTGCAGAAAAAGAAGGTAAAGGCGGTGGTGAATACTACACGCCTTCAAGCATTGTTAAAACGCTTGTTGCTATATTAAAGCCGTTCTCGAATTGCCGTGTATACGATCCCTGCTGCGGTTCGGGCGGTATGTTTGTACAGTCGGCAAAGTTTATTGAAGCTCATTCCGGTAAGCGCGGAGAAATCTCCGTTTATGGTCAGGAAGCTAACCCTGATACATGGAAAATGGCTAAAATTAATATGGCTATCCGTGGTATTGACGCTGATTTCGGCCCTTATAAAGCGGATACTTTTACAAATGATTTACATCCTACTTTAAAAGCAGATTTTATAATGGCGAATCCTCCGTTTAACTATAATCCGTGGGGACAGGACAAGCTTCAGGATGATGTCAGATGGAAATACGGCTTGCCGCCGGCATCTAATGCAAACTATGCTTGGATTCAGCATATGATTCATCACCTTGCTCCGAACGGCAAAATCGGACTTGTTCTTGCAAACGGCGCACTGTCCACTACCAGCGGTAATGAAAATATAATCAGAAAGAATATTATTGAAGCGGATTTAGTAGAGGGTATCGTTGCACTTCCTCCGCAGTTGTTTTACAGCGTTACCATTCCTGCTACGCTTTGGTTTATTTCAAGGAACAAAAAGCAAAAGGGTAAAACACTCTTCATTGATGCAAGAAAGATGGGACATCTCGTTGACAGAACTCATCGTGATTTTACAGACGAGGAAATAGAGCTATTAGCCGATACATTTACAAAATTCCAAAACGATGAATTAGAAGAGAAAAAGGGATTTTGCAAAGTTGCAACCATTCAGGAGATTGCAAATCAGGATTACATTCTTACTCCCGGCAGGTATGTTGGAATTGAAGAACAAGAGAATGATGGTGAACCGTTTGATGAAAAAATGAAACGTCTCACATCTGAGCTATCGGATATGTTCAAAAAATCACATGAATTGGAAGATGAAATAAGAAACAAACTTGGTGCGATAGGATATGAGATATAAGAATATTACAGCGAAAATATACAAAGAAAAAGAAACGGAAAAACCTATAACTATCAATCCCGAACAGGTTGAGGAGTTTAAGCAAGATGTTGTTGATCTTGTCGAGTGGTCAACAAACAGAATTGTCGATGAGTCAAAGCCGGCGTGCTATGGCCCAGGAATACAGATAAAAGAAAAAGAAGAAAAGATTTTTTCAGGTATAGTTAAATTCCTTTTAGCAGCATTGTTTGTTGGTATAGGTGTACTTGCTGATTATTTCTTGTTTTCAAATTGGAAAACTTACTGGATTGGCGGAGTGCAGAATGTAGCAGTCATTTTTATGATTCTGCTTTCGTTTGTCTGTATTGCGCTTGGTATCAGCATATTTAAGGAAAAGGACAGAAATTACATTGTTGCCATGTTTTCGGCGATTGTTTCGTTGGTAGCATTAATTGTATCTTTGGTAAGGTGAAAAAATGGATCTTAATACTTACAAATTGGGTGAATTAGCTAAAATCAAATATGGCAAAAATCAAGCAAAAGTGATTGATGTCAATGGCAAAATTCCAATCTTAGGAACAGGTGGGTTAATGGGATATGCCAATGATTATTTATATAACAAGCCATCCGTTTTGATTGGTAGAAAAGGGTCAATTAAGAATATTTACTATATCAAGACACCTTTTTGGACTGTTGATACTTTATTTTATACTGAGATAAATGATGATATTGTTTATCCCCACTATTTTTATTATGCTCTGTCCCTAATAGATTTTGATAGATATAATGAAGGAACAACCATTCCCAGCTTAAGAACAGAAACACTTAATAGAATAGATATTAAAATACCAGCTAAATCAACTCAGCTTAAAATACTGTCAGTGATTGAACCTATTGAAGAAAAGATAGCGATAAATAATAGTATAAACGATAATTTAG